>CAWFWP010000003.1:0-98390 GCA_963819585.1 uncultured Alphaproteobacteria bacterium | reverse complement strand
TCCTTGCGTTCAAGCAAGACGACATCGCTCCACCCCATTTTGGCCAGGTGGTACAAGGTGCTGACGCCAACAACGCCGCCACCAATTACCACTGCCCGTGCCGTATTCTTCATTTTATCCGCCCAACTTCGCAATGGCGTCGCTATGTCAGATAAATTTGCACTGCTGCAACCCGATTGCACCGCCGAAAATCTGGCTATGGCTTTTTCTTATATGAAATATAAGCAGGTGTTATTTGTTCGAGAGTGTTGAGGCGATTTCCCTGTTTTTGCTTCGTTGGTCACAATATGGTTGATGCATTCGGCCATCAGACTTTAGCGCTCCGGGCCTTGGACCACTGATCGTCGCCGTGAACAGCAGTTCATCACATTTTCGCCGTGCTGGGATGGGAAAGCGGGATCCCGAAAAACACATCCGACAAACATGTTAAAGTCCGCTGGATCACGAAGGATGAGATCGTTCAGCTCTCCAACAGGAAGCCGATCGATTTTTCCGGGCTATTCAATACCTTTGAGTGCCATCAGCTTGCAAACCGTTAAGCTTTTCACGGGCTGCTTTACGATAAAGTCCGCCCGCTTGATCATTTCCTTTTGAGCCGTTTCGGTTTGGATATTCACACCCCGTTTGATCACAATCTGGATCGAGCCATAGCATGCTGAGCCTCCAGCTTTTCCTGCAGAGAATCCAGCAGACTTTTTTCGCTCTGCTATTGGGTGCAGGAGCCAGACCCAGAGGATGTATTGTGGACCCGACTGGCCACAGCTCGCGTCGGCAAAAAGACAGAAGCCCCTCAATTTCATTGACCACCGGAATACAGGACGAAACTCAGCTGCCCAACTCCACCGGCAATCCACTACGGACGATCTTCCCGTTTTGCAGTTCGATCACCTGGTCGGCCTGATCGAGAAACGCCAAACGGTGACCGATAAGAACGATTGTCAGATTGCCTTGTATTTTGGCAATCGCACTGCGGATCGCCGCCTCATTGGTCGGATCGAGCGCGCTGGTCGCTTCGTCGAGCACCAGCAACGCCGGGCGAACGTAAAAGAGCACGGGCAAGCGCGATTCGTTGACGTTCACCGCCCGAAAGCAGCACGCCGCCATCGCCGACGATGGTGTCAAGGCCAAGTGGCAGAGCGAAAACGAAATCGGCAGCGGCAGCATGGATTGCCACTTTCAAATCGGCTTCGCTCGCCCTCGGCTCGACCAAAGCAAATTTTCGCGCACCGAGGCATGAAACAAAAACGCGTCTTGCTGCACATAGGATATAGACCTTCGCCATCGGCGCCGCATGGCTCCGGAAATTTCAACGCCGTCGACAGTGAATCTTCCCAAGTCAGGCTCGATCAGGCCGGTGATAATATCGGCAAGGCTGCTTTTTCCGCCACCGGATTCGCCGATGATGGCCAATGTCTGATTGGCTTTCATCGTGAAGGTAACATCGGTTAAGGCCGCCGTTGTTCGGCCCTCATATGTCAACGATACGCTT
This sequence comes from uncultured Alphaproteobacteria bacterium, assembly GCA_963819585.1. GTDB lineage: Bacteria > Pseudomonadota > Alphaproteobacteria > Rhodobacterales > Rhodobacteraceae > JAOADN01. The sequence continues at coordinate 96,901 of CAWFWP010000003.1, read as the reverse complement.
TTAAATTCAATTTCGTGATTGAGGGTTAGTGGCTCCATTCTCACATCTTCGGGTTCGGCATTCTGTTCACCTCATTTGTAATGAGCGAATTTCGGCCAAGGCCGGAACTGCATAGAGCCAGTTTTGCCAGCCTTGTTGAAGCGAACCCAATATGGGGATCAACCGCAAAGATACCAGCAACAGCGGCAACAATATTGGAACCGGAAGCTTCCAGAGTTCCAACCCGACATAGACGATCATCGAAATCAACGCTGCACCGCCGATCTGCAATGCAGCATGCCCAATCGACGATTGTCTGGTATAAGCCCTTTGTTGCGCGCGAACAGATTGGATGACACGCATAAATGCAGAGGATTGTTGCTCCTGATTGTCGGTCAGCTTGGTCATGCGGATGGCAGCAACGCCTTCTTGTACCTGTTGGTGCATCGCTCTGTTGGCAAGCCCGAAACTGTGGCCAAGCTGCGTCACACGCCGCCTTAAACCTGAAAAACCCAAGATCACCAACGCGCCACCAATGCCCACGACCAACGCCGTTTGCCAGGACAAGATCAAAGCCGTTGCAAGATATGCCATCGCGACCAGCACCGTAGCGATGAGTTCTGTTGCAGAGGTAAGTCCGGCGATCCGACGCGTCCGATATTGGTGATGAGCAATGCGCTGAAATCAGACGCGCGCCGCGCCGCCATCCAGCGCCATTCCGCATTCATCAATCCGCTGAAACAATTCTCTCGCAAGCCATCTATGACAGCGAATTCAAGCGAATTCCGTGCTTGTCTCAAAACATATTGCAACAACGCCCGGAGCGCGACGAGGGCGACGAACAGACCAAGCAAAATGGGAAGGCTATCCGACAGGCCGAGCCAATTAAATGCGCTCAGTCAATGGCGACGGGTCGTTCCGAATTTCCCTGCCACGCTGAGCAACGGGACAAGCAGCATGATACCAATACTTTCGGCAAATGCGGCCAAGACCATCAACACCAACAGATATAAGGAACCGCTTTCTCGACGCTTCGCCGTATCAGTCCGATTAGGGCGCGGACGGCCCGCATGTCGGCGGCGAACGAGACAATCATCCTTTGCAATAGCACGCCGTCATCTGGAAATATCGGGGAAATAAAGCAAGCGACCGCGGTATAAGCGTCGAACGAATGCCCGCCCGTTACCGCAACAGGACCAGAGCAGACCCATGCATGGGCGGACATTTGCTTGTCACCATCGTCAGCCGGACACCCAAATGGCTCGATGCTGGGACACCTAAAATGCGGCACAATATGACGGCGGCGAAGGCCTGGGGCAGACAATCAGAGCGAAACGGAGCAATCCTGCGCCGCCCGCAATATGGCGCATTCGGACCATCGGGCGCGAACGGCCTGATCCGCGTTCCACTACCGGGAAAAAGGCGACAGCACCAATTGGCTCACCAAGGAATGGAGCTAATCGACGAAATGGAATAAGGTAGAGCAAAGCAGCGGCTACGAGACCAAGAAGCACCACGCGGCAATGAACAGAGCTTTGTCTTTTACTGGCATCGACTACGAATCCCAGAACATTCGCAACAAGCGCGATTGCCAGAAAGTAGGGGCGCGCCAGCATGGATGCAGTCGTAAGGCCATTTACAGGTGATGACAATCTATCGAGACGGCTTAGCCGCCCATCATTTCTGCTTAGCACCCGGCCCGTGGGTCACCCAATAACGATGCGAGCAGTTAACGGCTGTGCCTTAAGCGCGCATTCCATCTGCCCAATTTCGGATATCATCGCAGCTTTTCAAAAACGAAAGTGACAGCTTTGCTCGATTTGAGCAGAACATCATCCGGACCATAAAATGCTCCGAAATGCGGACGCATCCCGGGTATTTCGTGTGGTCGGTATCGTTCTGCAGCGACGCTATCGGGAAATGGAAATTGCTTCCCCAGATGAACAGCAATCCGCCAGGCCGGATAATCTGGTCGAGCGCGACGATCACCGCTTCATATTTTGCAAATGGGAGAATTTCGCTGCATATTCTTGGCTGGTCCGCATCGAGTTGCCCGTGGCGAAGCACCGACAGACAAAATACCGCATCATATATATTCGACTACGGTCGGGGGGTTGTCCATTGACTTCAGAAAATTTATGTGATTGTTACCATGCTCGCTGCATTTCGGCGGGCAATGGCGATGTTGCGTGGATTGATGTCAATGGCGTCGATTTTGGCATCGGGCAGATAGTTTGCCAATGATAACGCCTCCTCTCCGGTGGAACAGCCATAGGACAATATGCGAATATCGCTTTTTCCCGCCAGCCATTGCTGTGCAAAAGCAAAAAGTGCCGGATGCCGGTCAAATCTTGTCGTGGGGGAAGGCTGTAAAAATTGTTTTCCCTGATTGCGTTGCAGTCGGCGAATTATTCTCTCGTCGGGAGACAACATAGATCGGATCGTCCGCACGAATGATAGCAGCCGGGGAAACCGGGTCAAAAAGCGTCTCAAGCCGTCGCGCGCTGACATCAGTCAGCCCTTAAGAATTTTGCCCGCGCCATAAGTACTCCGCATTTGCTTTCGACCGTCGTTAGGTGGAAAAGCGACGCGATGACAATAAATTTCGGTTTCAACCAAATTCTCGATTCAGACCTTTTGATTCCGGGTGCGATTCCGTCAGACCAATCAACTGCGCGCGGGCAAAGTATTTATATTGGCTACGGACCAGAGCATTTGGATGCCACTGCCCCGCTCTATAGCGTCCAGGACGACACCCTGCTGTTTCATGCACCGGAGGTCGCAAACTATCGTTGCACGCCCGATACGATTGAAGTGCGCCCCTGCCCCGGATCGGACCACGAATGGGTCACGAGTCTGCTGATCGCGACAGCCATTCCGGCGGCACTATGGATGCAGGGCCGTTTCGTCCTACATGCCGCCGCCATTGTCCCGAAAGGGGCAAGCCACGCCATCGCAATTGCAGGGACGAGCGGCGTGGGCAAATCAGTCCTTGCGAGGCAAATGCTGGAGCAACGGGCCAGCCTTTTGGCCGACGATAGCGTTGCCTTGGAGATCACGGCTGCCGGTATAATCGCGAGTGGCCTGCCCGGAGGCATTCATCGTCGGTCCGGACAGGGCGATGAACGGTGTTTTGAGCCTGTAGCATCGCACCTGTCGGTGCGTTCGGCCCCGTTGGGGGCAATCCTATTGCTGGAAGACTTCGCCGATACCTTCGCTTCCACCGCACTGAACAAAGTTCTCGCATGCGAGAAGATCATCGCTCATCAGCATCGGCCCCGCATCCCTGCAGCGCTGGGACGGATCGGCCCGGTATTGGCGCAGGCCACCATAATCGCTGATCGCATTCCCGTTTTTATATGGCGAAGACGCGAGGGCGAAATGACATCTGTCTAATGTCGAGCAGGAGGCATATTCAGCAATGATCGAAGCACGGCTCAATTGATAAACGCGTTCAACCACTGCGCTAATAGCAGCAGCGACGGATAGGCCGCCACAAACGCAATCGGATAGGTGTTCAAACCCATGAACATCGCAGTTGCCATATGAAACAACGCCATGACGCAAAGCACGCCTGCCAACACCGGCAAAGGCGAAATCAGCGCCAATGGAAAGAGCGTCTCGATCAACATTACCGACCAGGCCAGCGTCACCGCCAGCCCTGGGTGGGTGATCAAGCCATGAGCCATGCGGTGGCCATGCAAATATGACGAAAGCGTCTTACGGGGTACGTCGCCGTTGCGCCATCCGCTCAGTATAATTTTCCCAATGCCAGAGGTCACATACGCCAAGGTCAGGTGGCCGCCGACCCACAATATCCCGGCAACACTCAACAGCGGCAATTCGGCCGAAGCACCCGCTATCTGAAGCAGCAGACCATAGGCCACCACCAACGCCATTTTGTCGGCACCATCTGCTGTTGAACGCAAATTCAGAAGTAGCGACGTCAAAATCAGCACGACCAGAGCGGCAACAGAACCCCATGAAACAAGCGTAAAGCAAAGGCTCAAAGACGCCAAGAAATGCGCAATGATCAGGATCCGCAAGGGCCGCGGCTTATAAATCCGAGCTAGCAAACCCGCTCGATACAGCCTCCTTTGGCGCAGCCCTTGCAAATCCCAGCCAAGCGCGCCGGAAGTGCCCCATTGTTCTGCCCGTGTCAGCCATTGCAGCGCATCAAGCATGCCCCACGCCCCCAATAGCCAACAGCTGAGCGGCAGCATAAGGGTAAGATTGATCAGTTTGTATGCCATGCAGACATAAATTTGACTGCTACTGGCCGAACATCCCGACCCGTTGTCGCAACAATTGAAAACTGGATGGCCTGAGCCGGAGTTAGCTCAACACAGTCGAGGCAATGGCGCAGCAAGGTCAGATAGGACAGTGACGTCTGATAATGTAACTCATCGGCGTTGAACCTATTACTGCTGACTTGCCACATGCGTAATTGGATTTCCCCCCTTGGGCGCGAATCTGGATTCCAGAACATTTCAAGCCAAGTGCGTTCGTTATTCCAGAAAATTTCTTCCCAATGCCCTGCATTGCCATTGCTATCTGCCAAACGAATTAACAGGTGCAAATCATCGAACATCTCGTCGCTGCTCGCGATTGCATTCTGGGCAAAAAATTTCCATTGCGGCAATATACCGATGCTGTCCAAAATCTGGCCCCGCGGTCCTAGGATGTTGAATTGTCGCCACACTGACAGTCCCAGCAAGGCAATGCCCAAGACAAAGCGGCATTGCGCGCTACGTCAGCCATGAAGCTTGCCGATATTTATGCGTCGCCGCGTTACCAGCTCGTTATAGCTGACCGGCTTTTCCAAAGCTGGCAACAAATTCGCACCGGCTGCACAGAGTTTCACGTCAACGCGCGCAATCAAGTCCTCCACCTGCGCCAACTCTTTGATGGTCAGCTTCACTGCAAAAACCGGTCGCGCCAGCCTGCCTCTGGCGCACGCAATGCTCGGTCCGGCCAAACCAGCGATAACGACGTCGGGCGAAATGCGAATAGGCAGCATCCCGGATCGGGCGCGGAATGATCAGCAACAGCCATACCCGCCGCCATGCCCCGCCCAGTGCAGCCAAAGCACGCACGACCGCAGTTGATCGCAGGTAAAACGTCTCGCCATCGACCAGCACCACGGTCGAGGGATCGTCGGGGTTTTCGCCAAGCTTGTGCATGATATCAGAGCCATATTCCGACTGGCAATGCGCGAACCGGAACTTCCCGCCGGATCGCGCGGCAAGAGAAACCGGACCCAGCGATTGCATATGTTGCACACACCGTCGAAGACAATTACCATAGGGAATAGTATCACGGCCTCGCTGTGCGGCAAAGTCAAAGGCTGTGCGCGCGCCTTATTCATTCAGCCATTTTTTGCCTGATTGTCGGTTCGTTGTCCCGGCGAAAGTGGCGATCGAGATGGAGGTTGAGGGCGGTCATCAACAAATGGAAACGTGCGGTGTCTGGGGTGCACGCCATTTCGGTTTTTCGAGCGCCAGCGCTCGTTGGCAGCCGTCCAGCTTTCTCCCTTTGCAAGCAACGGCTGGATTTGCGTTTGAATGTCATGGGCTGTCCGCACTTTGATCTCAGCCTCTGACATGCTCAGCTTCGCATGCTCCAAATCGACCGCCAGCTTGCAGAAATAAGCCGAACAGACTTTGGGTCGCCATTGGTCATAAATCGAACAGGCGGTTCCTGATAGATGCTGGCAGGGCTGGGCGAAGGCGGGCAATTGCGCCACATCGGATGGTGCCGCGACGACTTCGAACCCTGCCGCCTGGGCCCGACCAACCTCTTCGGGAACAAGATTTGCATGGGGATAGAGCATACCGTAACAACACAAGCCGCAATTGACGCAAAGCTTGCTGATGTCAGGTTTTTTTGCCTCACTGTCATGGCGATGCTATATCAGGCTTTTGGGCTAATTTCTGATCCGACCGTGACGAACACGCCGTCGGGGCGGCGATGAAAAATCCCCTGGTTGGCCGCCGTCTGCGACAGTTGCGGCCAACGGTCCATCTTGTCGGTCCCAAAGGTGAAGCTCAGCAAGACCACCGGCTCCTGTGCTTTGCCTGGCTCGACCGAATGGAGAAAATTATCGCCAATGATAAGTGCCTTGCCAAGGCGGTAGGTGTATTTCTGCTCGCGGCCGAGCATGTCGCGGTAAAGCAGACCGAGCTGTTCGCAATTGTCAGACAAGGGCGTGATAAATTGGAAGGCGTCATTATGTCCTTCGATCCAGTCGACATGAAAATGGGGTGCAGTGCAATAGCTGCGCGTCACAAAAAAACCCGAATAAAGCCGGATCTTCTCTGCAAAATCGACATAGCGCTCAACATGGCCCGCAGCACCGGAAAGCCGGAACAATTCTTCAAAAAAGTCATATGTTTTCTGGTTGGCTTGCGAAATCCAGCGCAGATCGCTGTTCCAGTCGGGGAGTTGCAAGACAAAAAAGTCCCGGTTTCCGTGCATCTTTATCTGCCCGCCCGTGACGGTCACGGCACGCGCCTCTTCGGTTATTGTGCCAAGCGAACGGATCAGGCTTTCGGGGACATCCACTTCGACGACGTTTCGTGCCATCAACTTCGGATCGACGAAATGTTTGTCGGATAGTTTCATGGGATCATTCGGGCCGCAGATCGAACGCCACACAAATCCGTTTTTCGCCGGTGCCGTGCGGATAGGTGCGGTGATAGCATTGTGACGGGAAGGTCATCAGCATTCCGCCATATGGACGGACCAGATGTTCGCCAAAGCCCAATGCGCCATCGGTTCCTGCCAGATCATCGGGCAGTCCAAAGGCCAGACATCCTTCCTTTGTATTGCCTATGGCGATTGAATCCGGAATTTGCACATAATAAACTCCGCTGAGCCAGCCGAACTGGTGGACATGCCAGGTTTCGAAACCATCGCTTTCAGTAATTACGCACCAGTTTCGTAAAATGGCCGTTTGCGGCGTGGCTGCGGCCCAAGGGTGACTGACCTGCCGGATCGCCGCAACCCGCATTTTCAGCGCCGCGATAATCTGTTCGAGCAATAGCTTGAACAGCGGTGTGTCGGACCGCGCCGGATTTTCAATCCGCCAGCTCAATTCTGAGGCACTGCCATAGCGTTCATAACGGGTACCCGGATGGTCCAGCAATTCCCCCGCCAACGCCGCGTTAAAGGCCTTGATTGTCTCCCAGCCAGCAGGGGGGGCGAGCCGCTCGCTATGGTGAAAAAGCTCAAATCCGTCTGCCAGTCGTGCGGCGGATATTTCGCCTGCACGCGCATGGGCGAGAGATTGTGCCGCAAACAACCTGGCATGATTGACGCCATTTTCTTGAAGCCGTCCAGCTAGCTCCACGACCGACAAGGGTTGATCTGCCGCAAGCTCGATTGCCGCCATTCGTTTGCAGGCATCGCGGTTATGCGGATCGAGCAAAAGAGCGCTGGCAAGCGTTGCTCGCGCCTTTTCGGGATCGCCCAAACGCGTTTCGCATTTGCCGCGAATCGCAAGTGCAATAGCACGTTGAACGTCGCTTTGTGCCAAATCCAATGCGCGCTCCGCCGCCGCGAACGCTCGCACATCTGAAGCACGGGTTTCAGCGGAAAGGTGAGAATCGACCAACGTAATTTCGCCCTGAAAGTCGGGCGAATCCCCGGACGAGAGGATTTCAATCGCTTCATCGAACGCTTCTTCAAGTATCAGCAACGGCAAAAGACGTTCGCGCATCAGGGAGGTGGGAGACCGCCTATAGGCGGCGCGTAACAAATCGGCCTCCTGGCCCGTTGTTAGCACTTTATCCGATTCCGCGCGGATCGTTATTGGCGATGCCCACATGATATCAGTTCCACCGAGGTTGGACGCTCTTACATTGGATCGGATTTGACGCGACCTCCAGCTTTTATCCGGTTGCGATTTGAGCCTCAATGTCTTTGTTGCACGTGTAATAAATCGAAGCAAGGGGCTGCGTCACTCGGCCTGGGGCTTTGTTCCGTCACTTCTTAGGTCCGGACTTCTTCTAGTTCCTGGATGGAAATCTGCGGAGCCGGTTGGCGTTGATAATTTTTTGCAGGACGAAGAATATTGAGGCGGAGAAGCACCCGTTCTACCAGAATATGATAAGCAATCCCCGTTGCCAATCCGGTAAACGCGATCGTCGGCAAGATGATTTCCCAGCCATGGCCGGCCAAAAGCTTGATTGCCAAAAGCTGCGTTACCGCGTGAACAATATAGATGGAGTAGCTGGCATCGCCGAGAAATCGGAGCACGGGCGGCGTGCGAAATACACCAGCCGTTTCCGCATTCACGAGCCAAGGCAGGATTGCTGCAAAAAAAGCTGCAGCGGCGATTGGTTCGCTTCGATCAAACCCGAAGTTTGCGCCGTTTGTGTATAGCAACACCGAAAGCAGACCCAGTGCCGCACTCGTCGCGATCATGGTAGGTCGATTTTCGCTCCGCCATGCGGCCCAGGCAGCAATGCCCATCAAAAACTCTGAATCAATTGGTTGCAGTCCAACGGGGGCATTTAAGTTGCCAAGCCAAAAGGACAGGATTGCCGCGCTCCAAAGCACCAATCCGATGCGCCACCAGCCGCTGAAAAGTCCGAGTGCGACCAAAGCGTAAAACACGACTTCATGCTGCAATGTCCACGCAACATTCAGGCCGGTTTTCCCGACTGGAAGCAGCGTTGCACTTGCCACCCAGCCGCGAAGTGTGAGGCTGTCATAAGGGAAAAAGCCATAAGTCATCACCGCCATCACCAACCCTATCGGCCAATATGGGAGAAAAATTCTGCGAATGCGCGCCAACGCATAGGTTCTGAAAGCATAGTCTTTGACGGTCTGCATTTTCCCCATCGTACTATGCAGAATGATAAATCCTGACACGACAAAAAAAAGATCAACCCCGACAACACCAAAATTAAACAATGTGTTAAAGGGCATAGGGCCGCCATGCTTATGGGCGGCATGTCCTGCATGGTAGAATAACACCGCGAGCGCCGCAAAAGCGCGCACCGCTTGCAAAACATCAATCCGAATGGCTTGCGTTGGCGATGAAGTCTGCTGACCGGAGATGCGATCCTTGTCTGTCACCGAAAGCGCACCAGGCCATTATCGTGGGCCGGCCTTGTAAACGGTCCGAATGCAAAAATATCAGACGGAACCATCAGATATCGCCGCTCAAGTTGCAGATTCAGCGCCTTTTTCCAATTTCAGGTGGATCGATGTCAGCATATTTTCAGAACCACAAAGGCCAAATTGCAATGCTATATGAGAGCGGGTTGTAACTTGTTGCAAACATGATAGAGTGAAGATGGTCGCAAAAAAAGAGGTGCGCAAGTTTTTTGGTGGAGCGATATCGTCGGCAGAAAATTAGTCGATTAAAAATAGGGGTTTAGGATATGACGACCATGAACAATGTGAACAACTCAAAGGCTGAATGGGTTGAACCCGAAATTCGCGAGCTCGACGTGAAGGAAACATTTGCCTTGGGAAAACTCGGCGCCGATGTCGGCGGCAATACTTTTCCGGATTGCCAGCGCTCGTAAAATTCGCGCTTCCAGTTTCACGGTTGCCTTGCGGTCCATTTTCAGGGCTGAATGGTGGTAATATCGGTTGGCGGACCGTCTAGTTGCATTTCATTGATGCGATTGAACCCGCGATCCAATATCACCAATTTCCCTCCCAGCGCGTGGCGGGCTTCTTGCGGACCAAAGGTTGAAAGACCTACAATCATCCGGTCGGCAGAAACTGCCAGACCGCGCGTAAGCATGTCGTTGGAAACTCCAAACCGGCGCCCGTCGGACGTCAATATTTCGCCGGCTTTTGAACCGCAATGCCAAAGCACGCCTTCATCGTCTTCCACGATATCGTGGCACCAATGGCCCGCGATTTGATCGGTCGAAATTAGGTTCCAGTCTGAATCGAGCCATGCCAGTTCGCTCTTCTTTTCGGGCTGTGCCTTGCCGTTGTGGCGCATGATTGCTATCCGTGAACCCACCTTTGCGATTGCGTTCAGGTGCAGATAAGCGCCGCTCCGATCGGTGAAACGAGCAATAGGAAAAAGGATGCTTCACATCGACCAGTTCGCCCGTCAGAGTATAGCGGCGGATCGCCTGATTGGCTGTATCTACCACGCAAAGCATCCCGTCAATGACCCTGATCTGGTGGCATTTGATATGCAGACCAGTCACCAGCACCACTGGATTGGTGAGCATACCGTTCACCATGATCGATCCGGACAATTCGCCCCATATCGGATGTCTGGTCGCGCAATCCGCAATTTTCGAAAAGATAGACTTGGTTTCGGTAGCTACAAATACCAAAAAACCAGCCGTGTATGGCAGCGCAAACCCGATTTTCCGCCACGGCAAAAATGCCGCGTTGCGATGCAACGAGCCAGTGAATAAGTCGATATATCTGGTTCAGCGATACGCACCCGATTGCGGTCATAGGCGTCGCGCGCCAATGCCATCTTGATAGAACGTTTCGTGTCGGGATCAAAAAGATTCCGCCATTACCGGCGTCTTAACGCTTCGCGATTTCGGATCAACCCATCTGGGCTTCGAAGGACACAAATATGGCTGACGTTCAGCCGCGTTCAAGCGGGCTTTATGGCCTTTTCCGCCTCGACGGTGCACCCATTGCTGCAGATGATGCGCGCACGTTGGGCATGGATCTGCCGCAAATGCCTTGCAGTTGGCTGATCGAAGGTCATGATGGTTTCGCTCCCTCTGCTGTCCACCGGCATTCCGATGCCTGCGGAACCACTCTGCTGGTCGGCCAAGTTTTCGCTTCTGGAGAGTTCGCTGCCCGGCTTGGTCTGGTGCAGAACGCCCCGACCGCGCAAATCGCGCAGGCCGCACTTGCGCATTTTCGGATCGGATACACCCGCCGAAATGCTCGGCGAATGGTCGCTGATGCACAGGGCCGTTGATGGGCAACTGACGCTGATGGTCGGCCCCGCAATGCGTGATCGGCTGCATTATGCGATTGTCGGTTCGCAGGTCGCAATCGCGCCTGACCTGTTCAGGCTTGCACGGATCGGTTGGATCGGAAACGAAGTTGACGAAGCAGGCATGCTGTTCCGCTGGGGACGGGTGCATGTGCGCACGGTCAAAATGATCATACGATGCTTTCCCGGGTCAAACAGATCGGCCACAGGCGGAAGCGTCGTGATCGAACCAGATGGCCAAGTGGTTCAAAGCCCAATGCGACCCGCTCACCCCGCAACCCCGCTGGCAGGGAAAATTTGAAGACGCCGTTGTCGAAAGCGAGGCATTGTTGCGGACAATCATGCGGGAGCGGATAATTGCCACACGGCGCAGTCCGGCAGTAATGCTGAGCGGCGGCCTTGATTTCTCCTTGTTGGCGTGGCTGGCGGCAGAAGACATGTGGCGAATGGCCATATCGTGAATTCTGTCACCTCGGCGGCACCCATTGGCAGCGGGACTGGGCGATGAAACAACCTTTGCGATGCAGGTTGCCGACCATCATCGGAATTGGCTGCACCCCTGCCGTCGCTGCCCATGACGCCAATTTTTTTCGACCGCCCGACGCAATCCTTTCGGGCGCGAGCGGCCCGATCCTGTCCAACCGGCACTGCCTGACAGAAGCGTTGCAGATTGCGGCAAAGGCGGGTGGTGCCACCCAGATGTTCGACGGCACCTTTGGCGAGATGACGGCAACTGCGCGCCTGCCGCAGACAGGTCTGGCAACAAGATTGCGCGCCGCTGCGGCGCAATTCTATCATGGACTCCTCGCGTACCCCGATAACGGGCAGCCCGACGACTATCCGTTTCATGTCCGGCTAGCACCGCACCTGTTATGCAAATTTGCCCGAACCGATATAGGCTGCGCTAAAGCAACCACGCAAAGCCGAATTGCTCGTGCCCGAACGAACGGGATTACTTGGCTATATTTCCGGGGCCGAAAAAGCACTGGTACAGCCCAATGAATTTTATCCGGGCGCGTTGCGGATGGAACTCCCGTTTCGTGACCTGCGGCTTTATCGCCTATTTGCAGGCTTTCCGGTCGCGATGCTCCTTACAGGGCGGGGACGACCGCTCCTGTCGGGCGGGCGATGCTGGAGGGGCGCCTTCCCGACGCAATCCGTCTTCGTCGCAGTGGCATGCCCGCTGAACCGGATCGTTATTACCGGATGCAACGACAGGCCAGCGAGGCCCGGACAAGGATCGCGGCATTTCGCAAGGCAGAGATCGACGAGTGGATCGATCTCGACTGGCTCGATGCAGCGCTGCTGCGGGTTGCAGCAGCATGGTGCCACTGATAACAGCGATACCAACGAAGTGCAGTTAACCGCAATTGCCGCCGAATTTCTGTTTTGGTGGCGTGAACAAAATTGAGTGGACAAATGTCGTTGACCGACTTGCAAATTTTTGAGCCGGGCTTTTTTGTTCCGGAATATCGGCCGATGCAATCGGGCACATGGGAATTGAGGCAGACGCAAAACGTGCTTTGCCAAGGCTATTGGAGCAAAGCGCAATTGGTGCCGTCAATCTCGGCCTTGCTCCGCGACGACAATGTCTGGATGTCGATCACGCCGATGGAATTGGAAAGCCAGTATATTGGCATAGCATTGGCGCAGGGCCATGTTGTCATCTTCGGGCTGGGAATGGGCTGGGCTGCTGCGGCAACCGCACTCCAGGAACGGGTAACAACAGTGACCGTTGTGGAATTTGATACAAAGGTCATCGCGTTGCACCGCCAACTCGACATATTCAGCCAGCTCCCACCGGAGGCACAATCCAAAATCCAGATATTACAAGGCGACGCCTATGACTGGCAGTCAGCTGGCCCTGTTGATTTATTGATGCCCGACATCTGGTTGCCGCTCGTCTCCGATGGGCGCGTGGCCGAGGTTCAGGCGATGCAGGCCAATGTGAAAGCCACGTCAATCTATTTCTGGGGTCAGGAGTTGGAGATTGCCCGCCATGCCAAGGCTTCGGGTCGCACGCTCGACGACGCCGGGGTCGCCGAAACAATCGCCGCATTCGGGCTGCCACTGATTGGACCAGAAACGCACGATTATACCGACCGTATCGCAACGGTTGCCGAACGGTGGATGAGCGGCCGATAGCTGGCGGCAGGATGAAGATTGTCTTGGGGGCGCAGTTCCAATTATGACCACTATTCGGAATTGAGCGAGACGGATGCGCTGGCCTCCTTTTTTTGTCATGGACCTGAATCCCATGGAGCTATTGCCATCGGGGTGGAAAGAAGGTGTCGATTTGCTTTCCCGGAGTAGCGACTGCCAAATTCTTATCTCTGAGCCTTCGCCCGAACCAGCCAACGGCGAAAGCTGGAGTTTTTCGGTTGTGACGGGTGATCGTCTCCGGGCGCAGCTCGATTGGCTGTGGGCTTTGTACCACGGGCAATTCAAAGCTTTCGCCAGTGAGCATTTCGGCGCTACGCTGTATCCGGCAAATCGCCTCGATGCGACAACCACGCTCAATATCCTGGAAGGGCGCGGCGCCGGCAATGAATGGCATAATGATGCCAATCCAGTCTCTGGTCTGTTTTTCGCCACCAGCTTGAATGAGGGCGATGGTGGAGAATTGCAGTTTCGCTCATCCGACGGACAATTCGCTGAAATCCGGCCTCGCGCCGGCCTTTTTGTCTGCTTCAATGGTTCATGCGATCACCAAGTGGCACCGTTGAAAACCGCAACACGGCGACTTTCCTTTCCGATGACCTATTATGCCAGCGCAGAAGATCAGCCTTTCGCCAATGAGAATAACCGGTATCAGCTTTAGGCGCACGAACGGGGAGCAGTGGCAACATGGCGTTGATTGACTTGCAATGGGAGGTTTCGCTCCCTCCCGAATTACACGCCTTTGTCGCGCTAGTGCTGAATGCGCCGCCATTGCAACAGCGGCTAAGCCCGATTGCAGAGGCTGATGCCTTTGCGGCTGATGCGGTTCGGATCGCCGCTGAACATGGAATTGCCCTGGATCCGGCCATTTTGAAAGGTGTTTTGCGTCCCGATCCGCTTGGACTTGGACGCTTTGCCGCGGCGCCGATTAATTGCAGCAAATGGCCGCCCGCCGGCTGGCTCCCGACGCGTTCGGTGTCGACCGACGGAGCGCCGGCGTTCGACTGGCTATGGTTTGGCGTTCGCCCCCTGACAATGCCCTTTTTTGAGGATGAGGTGCGAAGTGCCGGGGCGATGCCGTTCAATTGGCTGTTCCGTATTCGGACCAGCTATGATGCGCTGGTTGCGGGAGCGGGGCGCGAACCGGAAATTCCTTTGCACGGACTGATTTATCATATGTCGCGCTGTGGATCGACCTTGCTGGCGCAGATCTATGCTGCCGTTCCGGAAAATATGGTCAGTTCCGAGCCTGAGCCACTTGATGCCGTCATCCAATGGGCGCGACTGGCACAGGTCGAGCCAGAAAATGCCAGCACCGCGATTTGGGCGATGGTCGCAGCATTGGGGCGCGATCGCGGGACCGGAGCGGCGCGCCACATTATCAAGCTTGAACCCTGGCAAGCTTTTTCGCTGCCGCTTATCCGCGCCGCATTTCCGGCGGTGAACTGGGTCCACCTTTTTCGCAATTCTGTCGAGGTGATGGTTTCATCGATGGAACAGCCCGGGTTGCACACGACACCCGGCTTATTGCCAGACGAAGTCATCGGTTTTGTCGCCGATGCGAGCATGTCGATAGAGGATTTTGCCGCCCGCGTTCTTGCCCGGATTGGCGAAGCAATCATCGCGCATCAGGATTTGGGCGGTGGGATGGTGATCGCCTATCCAGACATTGCAGAGGCTGCGATAGGCACCATTGCGGCTCACTTTTCGCTTTCGCTTGATGCCCATGCTGTGACCATGATGAACGCGGTAGCGGGACGTGATGCAAAGGATCCGCAGCACAGCTTTGCCAATGATGTGGCGCGTAAACATGCTGCGGCAACGGGCCCTGTGCAGGCGGCGACAGCTCGGTGGCTGCAACCCGTTGAGCAGTGCCTTTGGCAGTTATCACAAACTGCGAAATAAGCAGCCAAACGAAGCAAAAGCAAGATTGGGTGATTGACTCCGATTTACAATTCGATAAGCTCGGTGTCGTTAGATTGGCATGGGTTCGATGCTCGGTAACTGCGGCTTTTGTTTCGGAGTTCGCGAGTTCCGCTATGGTATCAAGCAACGTGTTTTGGGCAACGGGAGAAAAATCATGTCAAACCATCTATCTCGGTCAAATCATCCAGGGCGGCTGGAATTTTGCCCCGCGCGGCACTGCGTTGTGCAACGGACAGCTACTTTCGATCGCCCAAAACTCGGCGCTGTTCGCGCTATTGGGCACCACCTTTGGCGGCAATGGTCAGACCACCTATGCACTCCCCAATCTGCAAAGCCGGTCTATGATGCATTGGGGCACAGGGCCGGGCCTGTCGGCTGTGCAATTGGGCGAAGCCGGAGGAGTTGAAAATGTGACGCTGGCCACGACGCAGATCCCCCAGCACACGCATGTAGCCAATTTTGACGGAACAACGTCAACGCTCAAATCCACCAACACAAAAGCAACCGAGCAGATCGGGACAGCGGGTGCGAAACTCGGTCGATCGGCAGATAATGTGGGAACGGCCGTTCCGTTGATCTATGCGCCTGCTGGCTCACCGGATGGTGCAACGCTCGGTGGTCTCAACATCGCAGGAACAATTTCGGTCAATCCGACCGGCGGCAGCCAGCCACACACCAATCGAAGCCCCTATCTGGGCATTACACATGTGATTGCAACGCAGGGCATATTTCCGTCACGCAGCTAGGTTCCGTGCGCGAGGGTTCAAAACCCTAGTTAAACACCGCCTGATAATATTGGCCGGATTCTCCGTCAGGCGGAGTCATTGTATGCCAGATCGAAATACGGTCTGGCCCCCAACGACCGCACCTCAGTGTATAGGTGCCTTCGACCAAAAACACCTCGACCGGCGTATGAAAAATAAGCATGAACGGCGGGCGCAGGTCCATCCTGCTCTGGCGAAGCGGATACGCTTCTACCAGGGTAATTTCGACAGCCTTTGGCTCGCAATCGGCGGTAAAAACACGGCCAATCAAGGGCGTGAATTCTTCGAGCAGCATTGGACGAAAAGCGACTTCAGTGTCGGGCATGGGAAAAACCTACAGCCAAGGCGATGGAAAGGGCAAGTCCCTAAATGACAAATATTACCGACCCCTCTGGGCAATTTACCGCCAACTTTGCAGCCCGTTACCCCGACCTTGACCTGCGCGCTGAGAACGGAGCGGACCAGCCATTTCTGCTCGCGCTTTTTATGGCCTGTTCACCGCTCGTCACATCCTTGCCGCAGCCGATGATCGAACAGCAAGCGCGGTTTCAACATCAGGCCTATCTCGAAAACCATCCCACGGCCTCACGCTGGATCATTTGGCGTGATGCGAGACCCGATCGGTCGAATGATCATCGATTGGGATATTGATGGCGAAAGCCACTGCATTGATGTTGCCATCATTCCGGAAGAGCAAGGCAAAGCCATTGGAACGGCATTGCTCAGCGCGTGGATAGAGATCTCCGACGACCTGAATCGCAATTGCTGGCTTCAAGTGGCTGCCGACAGCCGCGCCAAAGACCTATATAGTCGGCTTGGCTTTGTTGCGACCGGTGATCCCTATCAACCCAGCATTGCGATGATCCGCTCCGTTTGCGGTTAGCGTCAGGCAGACAATCGGTGCAGCGCGCGCGCCGCTGCGTTCAGGCTTTCGCTCCGCTTGGCAAACTCCGCTGCTGGGCCGGCGAACAACACTCCACTGGCGGACGCCGCACGCCTTTGCTCGCGACTGGCCAGGCTGAGCGCAGGCTGTGCGGCGCAAAAACTGCGCAGCGTATAACCATGGTTCAAAGCGTTTTCTTTGGCCGGATTCTGCGGCAACACCTGATTGAGAAACCAGCCAATCGATATGCACGCGCGCATCATGGATGACCCGGTCCGGATCGTCAGTCACCGGCGCTTCAACCAGCAACACCGCCAAGCCTTGCGAAGCGAGCTGTTGGGCGACAGCGGCATTGGCTGAGCGCGATGCGGCGGCGGACGCGAACATCACCAGCCCCGGATGCTCGCCCGTTTCGGGCTGAAACAAATTGCCCTGACGCTGAACATTGTGCGAAGCAGCCTTGGCCGGTGACGCAGTGTTCGTCAGCGTTGCTGCGCCGGCGCTGCCGCTCCACAGCGCTGCAACCGAGCCAAAGGCCGCAAATTGCCGACGCGTAGGGTTGAACATTTGGGTTCCGGCAGACTTTTTTGAAGATTTCAGGCACGGGCAGCACTCCCTCTGGTCATCATCATTGGTTCACAGTCTAGCAAATGGCATTCCTGTAGCAAGGACAATTGTTGCTGCGCGCAAGCGTGCATCACCCCTTTGGAACGATTATCGGCGCGTCACCCGGCGAAAGGATATTGTCGCCATAGGAATTAACGATCCCGCCAGCCACGAGATCAAGCGATTTGGTAGTGCGGTCTATGACGTTATTCGATATTTCTGCGACGTTGCCCGCACCGGACACGCGGACACCCGCAAAGACATTGAAAAATAATTGCGAATTATAAATTCGCGCTGTAGCATTCAATCCCGGCGAAAACACATTTATCCCGTTGTTATTGTTAAAGATAAACGAGTTTTCAACCGTTAACGCGATCTTGTTTGCGCTGTTTATCGCAATGCCATTACCCGACGCGGCATTGGTGAAACCCCGGATGCTGGTGTTGCGGACATAAACGAGCCTTGCGTTCAAAATGTTGATGCCGTTCGTGGAATTACCAGTTGCCCCAAGTCCTTCGATATCCAAACCGTCGAGCACGACTACACCGTCAGCCCCAGCGTTGATGATAATCCCGCTGGTCCCTGCGACCAGCATTCCGGCCAATGCGCCTTCCGCCTTCAACGTGATCGACTTGGTGATGGTAACTCCACCGAATCCACCCGAATCGAGAACGTTAATTTCGCCGTTTGTGGCTGTTTTCGAAATGGCCCCGGCAAATGTCTTGCAAGGTGCCGTGCGCGAGCAAGGATTTGCGTCATCGCCAACGCCAGAAATCCAGGTCCGTGTGGCCTGGGCCATCGCCGGGGTCGCCATCAGCGCAAACAACACAGCCAATGTGGCAAATATCTTGGTCAGGTATCTGTGCATCATACTCTCCTCTGCCAAATCCTCCACTCGAGCGTCGCTCAAGCTAAAATGGGCCCAAAAATTTATTCAGCGGGAGGATTGTCAAAAGGTGCAGCGACCCACCTAAATGCGCAACGAAGAGTAGCCTTCCCCTGAGCTGTCCGCTTATGCGAAACAACGCGCTATGCTACCATGTAAAATGGCATGCTAAAAGCAGTTTGTTGTCGGCTGGACCCGATGTTCGGCGCTTTCACGATTTAGGGTACAACTTATTAAGAATGCTTTCGAGGCGACAAAATGGCAAAGATATCGACGTAAAATGGCCGCCGCTGATAGTCATTCTATCAGCAAGGTCATTTTGCGTTGAGATCGAAGCCATTTTGTCGTCCTTCGGATTTGACCCATTTTGTCCATTGCTGCGTTGGCAAGCTAGGAAATATCGACATATTCCCGTCGCTTGCCGCCCAAATATACCGAGATGGGCAATGAACAAAATGGCCTCAAACCTCGAAAGCATTCTTAATGGGTCCGGACCCTAATCGGTAATGAGCACGCTTTCAATATCGCGCCGTCCGTTGCGATGACGCAGCTGGACGATGATATCGAGCGAACTCCGCACATATTTGATCACGTCGTCCCATGCCATCCGCGTGCCGGTTTGGAGCACCAGCAACGCCAGCTGATCGATAGCACGCAGCGGACTGTCGGCATGGATCGTGCTCATCGATCCCGGATGACCCGGTGTTGACCGCGCGCAAGAAACGTCACCGCTTCCTTGCCCTCGAATTTCGCCAAGGATAATACGGTCAGGGCGCATCCGCAGCGACGCAATCAGCAAATCTTCAGCTGAAACCTCTGCCTCACCAAGCGAACCGCGCGCCGCGATTAGGCCAACGGCATTTTCATGCACCATCTGCAGCTCGGGCGTGTCCTCGATCAGGATCAGTCGCTCCTCTTGCGGGATTTCCTTGAGCAAGCGCATTGACAAAAGTGGTCTTGCCGCTCGACGTTCCGCCAGAAATCAGGATGTTGCGCCGTTGCTTTACCGCTTCGCGCAGCAGCGCAAATATATCGGCCTCGGCGTCAATTTGCGCGCGCTTCTTGGGCAGTTCGCTGGCGAGCAGCATTTCAGGCGCCCGCTCGTCCATAATCTTCAAGTTCCAGTCCGACAGCCACATGTTTGCGGATGGCCATCGCGATCTCGCCCCGTGTCGCTGGAGGGATGATCGCCTGCACCCGCTCCCCTCCGGGCAGACTTGCCGCCAATAACGGATGTTCACGGTTCACGCCCTGCGCGCTCAAAGCCGCGATCTGCCGGACCAATCGGGAAATGCATTTTTCGCGACAATAATCGGCGCCGATATTTTTTCGGGCACTTACCGCAGCGTTTCAAGCCAGATTTCACCGGGCTGGTTGATGTAGATGTCGGTGACGTCAGGACGCGCCAGCCAGCCTGCCAACGGCGCGACATAACTGTCGAGATAAACGTTGTGGGCTGGCGCGTTCATCGGTAGCCTAACCGGCAGCGAAAAAGTCAAGATCACGCGCGACAAATACCGATACGCTCGATCCGTGCCTGACCTTCAGTGTCGGCTTTATTGTCGCCTGCGAAGGATTGACGACTGTCTGGCTGCTTCCCGGCAGGCCGATAACCACCGAACCGTTGGAAGCGCTCCGCGAGCCAAGCCGACACCGACATCGAGCGCCGATTGCAAAATTGATCCTGCGAAGCGTTCGAAAAATGCGTGTTTACGCTGCCCTTTGATCCCAGCGCGACCAAGTGGATCGGCGGCAGGAAATTCGAGGACGATCTGCGAACCATCGGGCCGTGTTAGCTTTTGCCAGACGACAAATGCTCGGTTTTGGCCATCGACCAGATCGGCCTTATATTCGCCAAATAACCTGCTGCCGCGCGGGATCAATATTCTGGTCCCATCAAAGCTGTGAACATCGCGTGAAACCACGGCACGAACAAATCCCGGACGGTTGGAAGTCGAGCGCCGTTTCAAGTACAGCCTGAATCAGCGCGCCTTGCGGAACTGTTGTCGACGGATTGGCGATCCGGGTCAGGCCGAACGGCCGTGGAACAGCCGGACCATTGTCTATGTCTGGCGACGGAACTGCGGTTGGCTGAACCTGAAGTGGCAGGACAGGGTCTGGCGAGCCAGAGTCGGAATATTGAGGGACGCGCACAAACGGCGCCGGACGGTATTTACGTACCGGCCCATGTTCGGCGTGCTTGGGACTCCGGCAAGGTTCTGACCCTAAACGACGGCGTCTTGGGCCCGACGTCAATACGTCTGGCTGAAATGCAAAAGCATCCCTGCTAAGCGTCGGGCATTGCCAGTTCGGTGGCGGTGGTGAGATGATGCCGTCGCGGACATGTTCCAGTAGGTTCCGTGCGCAAAGCCGGCAATGGTGGTTCGCCGCGCCTCCAGTATCGAAAACAACCCGATCGCGACTAGCAACAGATATCCTCCGAATATCCATACACTCGGCTATTGACGTTCCCGACCGACCAGGGGCGTGATCGTCTTCGGGAACTGTGTCTGTTGCGACCATTTCTTCCCCTCTATTGCGAAAGCCGGTTGGCTTTTGCTACCTTTCGGTCGATGCGGAACACCAATTCGTGTGTACTCTGTCGATGGTGAACACGCCTTCGCGCATATAGCCATCGACAATTTCCTCACTGCCGAACGCGTTGACTGCGAAGACCGCAGGCAACGCCTGATCGGGATGCCAAATCAGATAGGTTTTGTCGCCATCGTCGCTGATCTGTTCAGGCCGAAGCGCTTTTTCGCCGGAGACACGATATTGCGGCCTGCTGACCACAAACGCCGTTTCGATTCATCGGGTTCCGGATCGGGGGCATAGCTTAATCGGACAACCGACGTGGCAGCCTCAGATAATACAGTTTCGACCGAGAAGACATAGTTTCTCAATTGCGTGCGAACCGTCAGTTTCGGGTCATTCGGGGCGCGAGCCGTTTTGACGAACAGGCTTCCCGGGTTTGCCCATGCGTCGATGCTCATCGAATTCCGGATCAACAATATCGAAACCCAAAACCTGTTCGCCGGGCGCCAATATGATCATCACGCCACCCCCCGCTGCGCTGCGCAAGGGCACAACCTCGCCATTCGGATAGGGAATCGTTTCCACGCGATCATCGCTTTGCATGGCGCTTGCCTGCGCAGCGTGCGCCAATATCAGGAGCAGTGCTGCAAATGCTGTTCTCACTGACCGGGCACCGGCGCTGTTGGTAAAATGTTTGTCGGCATTTGTGCTGGCGCGATGGGAACCTGCCCACTGACCGGCACCGGTGATTGCTCTGGCAGATGTTTCGGCATCGCGGCGGTATCGGATCACCTGAAACCCGAGCGGATTGATCATCCGGTCTTCGGCGCGCATCGCGGCACCGCTGAACGGTATTTGACGACCGCAGCCCAATATTGCGGTGGTCCCGGCCTGCGCACCCGGATCCGTACGATTGGTCGTGAAGCGCACGAGCGACTATCCTCGTCTAGCGACGAAACACTGCGCACCTGAACCTCGACAATGGCGCGGCGCGGCAAGGTCGCCAACGGCGCTCTGTGGATTCGATGCCTGTGTTGCAGCGACATATCGCGACCTTGCACCGTCGGCGGACCACAGGGCGACCTTACGGTAGCTGTCCTTCAGCGAATCGGCATCGAAGCTTTCGCGGGCAATGACATATTGAACAAGGAATGAGCGGACCAGAGCGGTATCGGGAGCGATTGTTTTTCGCTCGAGCGGCTGCAATGCCTCGACATAGCCGGTCTGCCGATCGACCAGCAACGTGTAAGGTACAACTGTTTTCAATGGCACCAGCAGAATCAAAGCAATCGCTTCGAGCAATGCGATCCGCCAAGCACAGCCGCAACGATCCACGCAATCCGGCGCGACGATTTCGATTTCGCGATCACGATCTTCGGTCCAGCTTTCAGCAGCCTTGTAATATTCGTCCCGAATTTTGGTGTCGCTTTCATTCATGCCTTATTGTCTCTTTTTTCGCCCGCAGCGGAGGTGCGGCGGTAACTTCCGGAATCGCTGGCCCGGAAACTGTTGCCAAGAGCGGTTGTATTGTTGATTGGAGCGGCAACGATTGGCATGTTGCACGCGCCACCATCCCCCTGCAAGCTGCGATCTATCACCCGGCTTTGCTCGGAACGATCCGAGCTTCGCTCTTCACGGCGCATTGTCTGAGCCACGGCGTCGGCAACCAGCAACGCTCGCGTTGGTGCTTGCCGTTCGCTATTCGCGATTTCCGGACCTCGATGTTGGAACATGCGTTCGGCATATGGGCCGGGATTAAGCCGCGCGATGAAGCGTGGCACGCCGAAACCCGCCAAAAAAGAAGATACGGACGATGATGAAAAGCATTCCGAAGCTGGCAAGTGCGAATGCCAGAGTGATAACGCTAAGTTCAGTCGGTGCCGAGGGTGTCAGCAACTTGCGCCTCTCGCAATGCGACCGCGTTGCGAAGCCACGGGTCCAGCACAGCCAACTGCACACCAAAAACAACGTAGAGCGCGAACGCCCCGAGCGCCAGCGCACCCAGCGCGCGCAACCAGCCGAAAAACAAGTCGCGCGTGCCGGCAAAGAGCAGCAACCCAGCCATTAAAGGTGCCAGCGCCAGCATCAATCCTGCGCCCAGCTTTACGATCGCCAGTGGTCCGATCACGCCTGTCAGGAATACCATTCGTCCATTTGCCAGTCCCTCCTGATCGGCAAGTGCAATCCCGCGAAAGCTGTCGCCGATCTGGTCACTGCGCTCTTCACCGCCAGTATTCCGGCCCGTCCCAAAAATGGTCAATATAACGATATTGTCATCGGCAGATCTGAAGTCGTGCGACCATGTCGTTTCGCTACCACCGGGCAGGTCAGCAGCACCGCTTATCGTCGTCGCCAGCTCCGATGGTCCCTCCATCACCAGATCATATCCCAATGTGCGCCATGCGGGCCAGCTTGTCGCAAGCGTCAGGACAATGCCAATGCGCAACGCATCACCAACAAGATCGCGCCCGTTTTGCGGCTCGGCCATCATCAGCCTGCAATCCGAAGAGCGCGACAAACAGCGTCAGCATTCCAGTCAACGCAACCGCAACCGATGAAGCCGGATCGGACAATGCACCAAAACCATAAGCGCCTATCGCCTGCGCCTGGCAATCGACATGGGCAACCATCTGCGCAACGAAACGCTGGCCGGTCTGGACGGCGTTCGCAGGCCATGTCAGGCTGCGCTCCATCAGGGCGGCCATCCAGTCGACGGGATTGAGGCTGCTGCGTTCGGTCAATTCGTCGAACAGGCGCACGGTGGCCTCACGGCCCGACAGGATGGTGAGCAGATCATTTTCACCCGAAAGGTTGAGCCGCGCCACGACGCTTTCATTGCCATGCTTGATCAGGAAACAATGCGAGTTGTCGGGCAAGGTGCGGATCAGTTCAAATTCATGCTGGGTCAGGCCAAAGCCATCGACATAGTCTTCGGACCGGGCTTTGGGATTGATCATGAATATCTGCGTTGCGGCTTGCTCGATGATCGCGCTGGCTATCCGGCTTTCCAGCGCATCCTGCGCGCTTTGTGTCGCAAAGCCGACAATGCCGTTGCGTTTGCGGATGGTTTTTTCCCAATCCTTGATCCGGCGCACGAACACATCGTCATCCAGCGCCTTCCAGCCTTCATCGACGACGATAATCGCGGGGCTGCCATCGAGCCGCTCTTCGACGCGGTGAAAGAAATAGAGAAGCGCCGGCGTGCGCGCGACCGGATCGTCCAAGATCGCAGTCATATCGAAGCCGACGGTCTGCGCCGACAGGTCGGTCAAATCTACCTCGTTGTCGAACAGCCATGCCCGTTCGCCATCGCCCCACCAAGCGCGCATCCGCGAATAAAGATCGCCGACTTTGGGTCGTTTATGCCCGCGGAACAGTTCGACCATATGCCGAAGCCGCCGGTGCGGGCGCGGCTGCGCAAAATTGGCCTCGATCGCATCCTTGATCGTTTCGATCTCGTCACCATCGGCACCGCCCGCCAGCATCGACAGCCATTCGATCAGGAACTGCCGGTTGACGGCATTATCGTCAATTTGCAGCGGATTGAGGCCCGAAAGCGAGCCCGGTCCGAACCGGTCATATTGCCCACCAATTGCCCGGATGAACAGTTCGGCCCCGCGATCCTTGTCGAAAAAACACGATACGCGGCGAAAATTTTCGAGCCTGCGCCAACAGGAAATTGAGCACCACCGTTTTGCCCGATCCCGATGGACCGATAATCGTGAAATTGCCCAGATCATTATGGTGGAAGCTGAAAAAATACGGGCCAGCAGCGGTCGTTTCAAACAAAGTGACCGCATCGCCCCAATGGTTGCCGCGCGGCTGGCCGACGGGAAAATTGTGCAGGCTGGCAAGGCCGGCAAAATTGCTCGTCGAAACCAACCCCTTGCGTACGATATATTTGAAATTTCCCGGAAATTGCGACCAAAATGCCGGTTCCAGCCCGATATCCTCACGCACCGCGACGATACCCAAATCGGCAAGCACCGCTGTCACCTCGGCCACTTGCCGGTCGAGTTCGGCAAGCGATGCGGCGTGGATGGTGATGCTATTATGATGCTCGCCAAATCCCGCCCGTGCCCGCTGCAACCTCGTCCTTGGCATCGGCCAGCTCGTCGCGCAACGAAAGTGCCTCATCCTCGGTTGACCGCATCCGCCGCAAAGCCAAATTCATCCGCCCCAGCGCTTCGCCGCGTTCGACAAAGGCAAAGGACTGGCTGATCGTCATTTCAAACGGCATCCGGTACAGCTCGTCGAACATTCCCGGCATGGTTTGCGCCGGATAATCCTTGATCGAAACCACCGCGCCGAATTTCCGGCCCAGATTGCCCGTCGCGCCCAGCTCAAACGCTTCCTGACCGAAACTGACACGACGAAACGGAATATGGTGGCCAACATCGCCGTGCGGCAAAACCACCGGACGCATATCGGCGTTGTAAAGCCACGACAGAAATTCGAGCGGTTCCGACCGGTAACCCGTCTTCGTCCTCATAGACGCTCAAAAGCCGCGGGGAATAGCTGCCAAGCGAAGCCATCAACGCCTCGGTTGCGGCATCCAGCGCACGTTTTTCGGCAGCGAAGGCTGCAGCACGATCAATTGTCGTTCGCGTCGCCATATCGCGCAGACCGATCCAATATCCCGGCCTTGCCCGGCGTCGGACGACGCACCAATGGTCAGGAAAAGTTCGTTTACATACATCTCGCGCTTGGCAAGACGTTCGCGCCAGCGCGCGTCGAGATTGCGCGAAAATTCGTCGGGAAATCGCGCCTCCAGCGCGGCATCGGCACGGCTGCGGACGACATGATGATATAGCGCAAAGCGCGACGAACCGACGGCCTTCAACATCGCGTCGCGCAGCTCGGCGCGGTAGTTCAGCTCTTCGGTGTCCGCAGTTTCAAACAGCAGTCCGCCGAGCCGGATCGTCTGCATCAACAGGCCGTCGCGCGTTTCCAGAGTCACATCATCGACATGACGGGCATAAGGCAAATGTATGCCTGCGGACTGTTCGCGCGCAATCATGCGCGGGTCCTGGGTCAGGGGCGGTAAGAGTTGCATCCCCACAGCCCATAATTTTTAACGCGGGGGCAACGGCTCATGCGGGTGATCCACAGGTCGAAAATGCGCGGCTCGCGCAGGCACAACACCATACCAGCAAGATGAAGCAAAAGCGCCACGCCCAGCGCCCAGAAAGATTTGAAAATCAGAAAGACTTCCGCCGAAATAATCGCATTGACGATGAAAAAGCTATAGGTTACGCCTGCAAACATTTGCGGACGGGTTAACGCCAGAAATACCGTGTCTCGCCGAAAAAGCCCTGCCATAACCGCCGCTTACCCGCCGCTCGCCGCGCGGATACCGGCGACGATGCTGGCCGCACCAAACAGGATGAAGCATCCCAATATGACAACTGCGCCGTGGCGCCAATTGATCCGCCCGGTCAGCATCATGAAGCCGACAGCGGCAACGGCGATCACCGCGACCACCGTAGCGACCGTGCCCAGCAGCGTACCTTGCAGCCAATTGACCGCATCAACAATGACACCCGATCCTGCCGGGTCAGCGGGGATCGCCGCAAGCGCAGGTTGGAGATGAACATCATGCCTGCAATCAGGGCTGCGCCGAGAATTTTCGCTCGGCTTCAAAGAATCTACCCCTTACCCATGTTTTACTATGTAAATGTGGCACAGCATGCCGGTGCGCGCCACCGCTTTTTCTGACCGCGATAATTGGCCAATGGCCGTTCTGAAAATTTCGGGATTCAGGCTGGAATGATGTCGAAAGCCATGCATATCGCTGCGCTGATCGGCCATGCGGATAAGTACGGTGATAGGCGTGCGAGGGAAACAACATGAGCTGCCCCCGGCTCCGGCAGCACCTGCAATTCGCCAAAACGCGCCGCTGCTTTCGCTCCGGGCAAACCATCGGGTAACCCGAAAGCGATGTTGCCGGCCTTTCCGTGATCATCGCCCATTCCCGGCGGGACAATGGGGTAATATCCGCCGCTGAGCCAACCATCGGGATGCATGTGCCAGCGCTCATGGCCTTCAGCCTCCGTAATCACGCACCAGCTGCGTAGCAATGCCCGTTCCGGGCGGCACCGAGCCAAGGGTGACCGTCGAGCGGCAGGGGATTGGCCCAGCTTTCGACCGCACGGGCGACCTGTTCAAGCAGTTTCGTCCATAGCGGATCTGCCGTGGCGCTCGGTGCGTCAAGCCGTCCGGTCTGCAACGAGGCAGTGCCGAACCGGTCTTGGCGAATGGCCGCGTTGCCAGTCAGCTCGGCAGACAGCGCTTCGTTAAAATGCACAAGACTGTCGTGTCCCGTCGCGGCGCGATCAGCGAGCGGTGCAGATGGCGCTCAATACCCACCACTGCCGCGCCTCTTCATACCGCCCCATCGCGGCAAACGCCATCGTCCGCGCAGCCAACACGCGCGTGTGGCAAACGCCGTCGCCAAGACCCGCGCCGCCGCTGCACCGATCGCGGCGGCTGCGCCGAGGTCTGCCCCGAAAAGGCCATCACCATGAGCCCCAGGTACGAAACCGCCACCAACCAGATCGGCGACCTCGAACAGCGCCTCGAGTTGTTCGATGAGCACCTGCCAGCGCTGCTGGCGCTGTTCTAAGGAACCCAACCCGCTCGAACAGCTCAAATTGAAGGGCTACCGCTTTGACGACCTCGCCCAGCCAACGCTGGATCTTCCGCTCCCAGGCGTATCTGGAAGACCAGCCGGTGCGGGTGCACTGGTGCACGTCGACATGCAGCTTGCCGCCTTCGCCCTGTCGCAGGGCGATGCCGACGGCGCAATTGCCACAGCGGACCGCGCGCTGCCGCAGGCGCTGCGCGCGCAGAACGCGGCCCTGACGGCGACCCTGATGATGGTCAAGGCCGAGGCGCTGGCCTGACCGGGAAGACCGCAGCGGCCACGGCCCCGCGGCTCGACAGCCTGGGCTGGGCGCGCTATGGCTTCGGTCGTCCGAAGGCGCCCGCGAGGCGGCTCGACGAATCGCTACCGCTGTCCCCTCGCGAAGGTGCGCCAAACAATCATCGTCATCGCAGGACTTCGGCTCGGCGCTCTCCTTGGCTGGATTCGCGCCGGGCGGCGCGGTGGGAACCGCCTGGACCGGCTGCAGTATGCCGGTGTCCACGCCATCCTGTTCGCGGCAATCGGGATGATCCTGACCATCGGCATTGACCGGATGGTGCGATAGGACCGGAAAGGGGCGCGCATGTTCCTGCCCTTCTTCGACACCCTGCGCCGCAATGGCGTGCCGGTCAGCCCGCGCGAATACCTCGATTTCCTCGGCGGCATGGCGGCGGGTCTTGCGACCTACGACATCGACGGCTTCTACCACTTCGCCCGCACCGCGATGGTCAAGGACGAACGCCATCTCGACCGCTTCGACCGCGCCTTTGCCGAAGCGTTTCAGGGCCTTGAAAGCCTTGACATCGCCACGCTGATCGACCGCGCCGACCTGCCCGCCGACTGGCTGGAGAAGCTGGCCGAACGTAGCCTGACCGAGGAGGAGAAGGCGGCCGTCAACGCGCTCGGCGGGTTCGACGCGCTGATGGATACCCTGCGCAAGCGTCTGGCGGAACAGCAGGGCCGCCATCAGGGCGGCTCGAAATGGATCGGTACGGCGGGCACCTCGCCCTTCGGCGCCTACGGCTACAACCCCGAAGGCATCCGTATCGGCCAGCACGAAAGCCGCCATCAGCGGGCGGTCAAGGTCTGGGACCGCCGCGACTTCAGCGATCTGGATGACACACGCGAGATCGGCACCCGCAACATCAAGATTGCCCTGCGCCGCCTGCGCCGCTGGGCGCGCGAGGGCGCGGCGGACGAGCTTGACCTTGCCGCCACGATCCGCGCGACCGCGGAGCAGGGCTGGCTCGACGTGAAGACCCGCCCGGAGCGGCGCAATGCGGTGAGGGTCCTCCTGTTCCTCGACGTCGGCGGCTCGATGGACGCCCATGTGCGGTGGTCGAAGACCTGTTCAGCGCCGCGCGGGCGGAGTTCAGGCACCTGGAGCACTTCTACTTCCACAACTGCCTCTACGAGGGCGTCTGGCGCGACAACCGCCGCCGCTGGGACGCGCAGACCCCGACCGGCGGACCTCCTGCGCACCTACGGCGGCAGTACCGCTGCATCTTCGTCGGCGACGCGGCGATGAGCCCCTACGAGATCATCCATCCCGGTGGCGCGAACGAGCACTGGAACGCCGAAACCGGTAGATCTGGCTGGCCCGCGTGAAGGACGCATGGCCGGGCGCTATCTGGATCAACCCCATGCCCGGGCGCCTGGGGGCATACGCAGTCCGTGGCGATGCTCGCAGATGTTCGAGGACAGGATGTGCCCCTGACGCTCGACGGACTGACCCGCGCGAAGAGGGGACTCGCGATGAAACGTTCGGTCCCTCTGCAGTCGCCGAAACTGCTGCTTTCGGCTTTCTTGATCGCGCCTCGCTGACCTTGTTTTTCTTTGGGGATCGTCCCGCAAGCGATCTATTGGGCCAATCATCCGATCGAGCCGATCAACCCGGAATGACCGTGGGTATGTCGAGCGATATGGGACCTACCGAGAAAGACAATTGCCGGCCGCTGGACCTGAACCCCCTGGAACCGGGACAATATCCGCAGAACCTGCGGGACATTGCGACCGCACGCGGGATTACCGTGGCCGAGATGTTCGGCGCTGGTCGAGGCCGAAGCTGGCGATGGCCGAAGCGCGGATGCCCGAAAAACGAAGACCATGTGAAATGAGCCCGATGACCGATGGCTTCTGGCGCTGGTCCCGAACCAGTTGGGCTGATCGCGACTGTCACCTATCTGTCCTGCCTTGCCCTGCTTTTCCCGACCTCGGTCGTCATGCCGCGGGCGGGCGGTTTTGCGGCGCGGGTGATCTTGTCGTGTGGCCGGTTGTCGCGGCGGCATCGGCGGGGCCGTCGCGGGCGACCAGATCGGCTTTCACCTGTCGCGCGTGGGCGGTGGATCGCTGCTTCGTCGACAGTCAGCGCATCCTGCGCGCGCCGCGATGATCGCCAAAGCCACTGACTATGCCAACCGCCGCGGGATCATCGCGGTGGTTCCTGTCGCGCTGGCTGCTCAGCCCGCTGGGGCCGGGATCATTTTCGTGGCCGGAGCCAGGGATGACCTGGCCCGCTTTCAGCGCCGCAGGCATCGCGGGCGAGGTGATCTGGGTGGCCTTTATGTCGGCATGGTCAGGCCCTTGCTGCAGATCGAAGCGGCGTCATCGGCATCGGAACCTTCTGGTTCGTCTTGGCGGGGGCGGCCCCGGCTCGGCTGGTGGTTGCTGCGTTCAGCGCGGTCCGGTTCCGCGGACTGATATAGCGATCTGGTGAAGGGGCTGTCACCCTGTCCGTTAGTCATGCCGAAACTCATCCCGATCCTCCTGCCGTCCTCTACGGCCTACTGATGTGGCAGTTCTCGTCCTGGCGCACGCGCAAGGAGCTCGATGCGCGATCCGTTGCGCTGGCCGACCCGCAGCTCGAATCGTCCTGCGCCGCCTGGCGGACGCGCTTGGCGTCGCGCGCATCCCGGTGAACATCTACGAGGTCGATCCCGTGAACGGCCTTGCCGCCCCCGATGGCCGGATCTTCCTGACGCGCGGCTTCTACCGCACATTCCGCGAGGGCGAGGTGACGGCGGATGAACTGGCATCGGTCATCGCGCACGAACTGGCCATGTGGCGCACGGCCATGCGCGGCGGCGGATGATCAACTTCACAGGCCAGAACGCGATCCGCGTCGCGCTGGCGACCGTGCTGGGCCGGTTCATCCCCGGCGTCGGCGTCTATATCGCGGGACTGGCGGCCTCGCTTCTTGCAGCGCGCCTGTCGCGCCAGGACGAGTATGAGGCCGACGAGTGGGCTCGGCCCTGCTGCTCAAGGCGGGCATCGGCACCGGGCCGCAGAAATCCTGTTCGCCAAGCTGGGCCGGCTGACCGGCACGGAAAGCAAGGCACCGCCAGCCTGGCTGCTCAGCCACCCGCAGGCGGCCGACCGGATCGCCGCTATCGAGGCGAACGAGCGGAAATGGGGCCTGACCGGGCCTGGGAACACCGGGTCAGAACGCCTCGGGCTTCGCCTCGCGCGCCATGTGATCGAGAACGGCGTTCACGAATTTCGGCTCCTTGCCATCGGGAAAGAAGGCCTTGGCCACATCGACGAATTCGGTGATGCCGACCTTGGGCGGCGTGCCGACGGATCAACATCTCGGCGCCCGCCGCGCGGAACAGCGCGCGGATCACCGGGTCGATCCGGTCGATGGGCCAGGTGGCCACCAGCGCGCGGTCGGTCATCTGGTCGATCCGGGCCTGCCAGTTCACCGCACCTTCGATGCACCGCGCGGAACAGGTCGGGGTCGCCCTCGGCCATCTCGTCGTCGTCATAGACCGCGCCGAAGCGGTGCGTTTCGAACTCGCGCCGCACGTTATCGACCGTCTGGCCCGCCGCCTCCATCTGGAACAGCGCCTGCACGGCATAGAGCCGCGCGGCCGACTTCATCTGGCGCTTGGCCTGCAGTCGTTTCGGCCTGGGTCCGCTTCGGTCGATGTCATGCGGTCTCGGGCCTTCCTCGCGCCGGCCACGCGGAATTGCTGCCTTCCGGGCGGAAGCCCATGCCCTTGGTCGCGCGGGCCCATTTGCGGGACAGCGCGATCAGGTGCAGCGCCGCCGCGGCCGCGCCGCCGCCCTTGTTCTGGCCGGCCGGATCGGCGCGCACCGACGGCCTGAGCGCGGTTTTCGACGGTCAGGATGCCGTTGCCGATGCAGGCCCCTGCAGCCCGAGCAGGCTGAGCGCACGCGACGCTGTCGTTGCAGACGGTGTCGTAATGCGTCGTCTCGCCCCGGATGACGCAGCCGAGCGCGACATAGCCGTCATAGTCGGCCATGCGCTGGGCCATGCCGATGGCGGTCGGGACTTCCAGCGCGCCGGGCACCTCGACGACCTCGGCGCCGGCCCCGGCCGCTGCCGCGACGGCCTTCGCGCCGGCGATCAGGTCGTCGGCGATGTCCGGTAATAGGGCGCGACGACGATCAGCAGCCTCACCGGCCTGTCGAACGCGGCAGCGCCAGCGTCGTGTGTGTCTCGTGGCACGGCCATGCTCTACTCCGCGGAAATCGGCCGGGTGCCGACGATGGTCAGGCCGTAGCCTTCAAGGCCGATCACGCTGCGGCTTCGGCGAATTGGTCAGAAGGATCAGATCGCTGCAGACCCAGCGCCGACAGGATCTGCGCGCCGAGCCCGTATTGCCGCAGCGTCTGCGGCGACACCTCGTGACGCGCCGACGATCTTCATCGTGCAGGTCGCGCAGCAGCACCAGCACGCCGCGCCCTTCGGTGGCGATGGCCCGCATCGCCTCGCCGGAATTCATGCGCGCGGCCCTTGGCGCCGATGCCGATCACATCCTGCAGCGGGTCCAGCGCATGCATCCGCACCAGCACCGGTTCGGGCGTGGTGATGTCGCCCTTGATCAGGACGATATGCTCGGCCCCCTGCGTCTCGTCGGTATAGACCCGCATCGGCCAGTCGCCGCCGATCTCGGCCGTGACCGTCCGTTCGTCGGACACGCTGACCAGATTGTCGTGGCGGCGGCGATAGGCGATCAGGTCGGAGATCGTGCCGATCTTCAGGTTGTGCCTCTGCGCGAAGGCCACGAGGTCCGGCAGCCGCGCCATCGTGCCGTCCTCGTTCATGATCTCGCAGATCACGCCCGAGGGGTTCAGACCCGGCCAGACGGCTGATGTCCACCGCCGCCTCGGTATGCCCGGCGCGCACCAGCACGCCGCCGTCGCGGGCGCGCAGCGGAAAGACGTGGCCCGGCGTGGCGATGTCCTGCGGACCTTTCGACGGGTCGATCGCCACGCGACCGTCCGCGCCCGGTCCGCCGCCGAAATGCCGGTCGTCACCCCTTCGCGCGCCTCGATGGAGATCGTGAACGCGGTCTCGTGGCGCGAGGCGTTATTCGGCCGACATCAGCGGCAGCCCCAGCGCGTCGATCCGCTCGCCCGTCAGCGACAGGCAGATCAGCCCGCGCCCGTGCGTCGCCATGAAGTTGATCGGCGTTCGGGGTGCACATCTGCGCCGGGATCACCAGATCGCCCTCGTTCTCG
Source organism: uncultured Alphaproteobacteria bacterium (assembly GCA_963819585.1). Lineage (GTDB taxonomy): Bacteria > Pseudomonadota > Alphaproteobacteria > Rhodobacterales > Rhodobacteraceae > JAOADN01. The sequence goes on along the minus strand of CAWFWP010000003.1, from coordinate 64,084 downwards.
CGGTCCTCGTGGTCGACCAGAATGAACATCCGGCCGTTGCGCGCGTCGTCGATGATCTCTTCGACAGAAGAAATCGCGTCGTGATAGATGCTGGGGCTGGCTTCGGTCATGGGTCCGCTCGCTGTCGGGGTCGGCATACACAAGGGCTGCCGGATTGGCCAGTGGGCGGGATGGCGCAGGTCGTGTGCGGATTGCACCCCCCGGTTCCGGATGTCGAACCTGTCCGGTCAGTTCGACGGAGACCCTTCGAAATAGCGCGCGCCTGGCAGAAAACCCGCCAGCCGCGCCGCTGCGACCCAGTCGCGTTCCAAGGCGGTCTCACCGATCATCAACACACGATCCGCCGGACAGCCCGCCGCCCGAAGAAGGTCGCCGATCATGTCGCGCGTCTCGGCCCAGCCCTGCCTTAGCGTCGGCGCAGGTGCCGCCCTGGCCGCGACCCCCTGATCCGCCAGCGTCCGCAGAAGCCGCACGGGCTCGACAGGAGGTAGCGCTGCGACCAAATGCCCGATGTTCCGGTTCGCGATCAGCCGGTCGCGCCGCGCGTCGTCGAGCCTTTGTCCGTCGCGGAAGACATGCAGCGCATTGGTCGAGAACAGGAACGCAACCAGATCGTGCCCGGTCGTGGCGCGGATGCCCGCGTAGGTCCGGTAGTCCAGCCCGATTTCCTTCGCGCGGCGGACCCGCAGGCGCACAACCTCCAGCGGCAGGACCGGCAGAAGGTCGGCCCGCGCCTGACGCCAGCAATGCGCGCGCCAGGATTGTCCGGTGGCCAGCGACGGGCCGCGGTTGTGCCCGATCCCGGTCACGCTGCCTGCCAGTCGTTCAGCCGCGCGACGTAGCGGGCCAGCGTGTCGACCTCGAGGTTGACCATGTCGCCGGTCCTTGCCCGGCCCCAGGTCGTGACCTGTTTCGTATGGGGGATGATGTTGACCCCGAAGGTCGCGCCGTCGACCTCGTTTACGGTCAGCGAGGTGCCGTTCGAGCGCGACCGACCCCTTCGGCGCGATGAAGCGGGCCAGAGCGTCCGGCGCGCGGAAGGTGAATCGGGTCGATGTCGCCTTCGTCCCGCATGGCGATGATTTCGGCGACGCCGTCGACATGGCCGGATACGATATGCCCGCCCAACTCATCGCCGACCCTCAGCGCCCGTTCCAGATTCAGCCTCCGGGCCGGGGCCCATCCGTTGTGGCCGATATTGGTCTTGGACACGGTCTCGGCCGAAATCTGCACGTCGAACCAGTCCTGCGGGTCGGTGCCGGTTGCGACCACCGTCAGGCAGACGCCGTCGCAGCAGATCGAAGCGCCCATCGCGATTCCAGCCGCCGGATAGGACGTGCCGATCCGCGCGCGCAGATCGCCTTCCTGCACGACCGACAGGACGGTGCCCATATCCGTGATGATGCCCGTGAACATGCGCCTATGCCCCTTTGCCGCCCGGCAGGTCAGGGGTAGCGGCCTATGTCCCGGCAGGCAAGCCCGTGGCACCGCCGCCATAACCGGCGCACCACGGGTCCGGACGGGACCGATTTCCCCGTGACAGGCGGCGGGACGCGTGCGCAGTGTCGCGGCAAACGCCCTGCGGAAGACCCGATGCAAGAACCGGCACTGCCCCTGCTTGCGACGCAAGCGCCGCTTTCTGATGCTTCAGGGGCCGCACGGGCCGTTCTTCGGACAGTCTCGCCGACATGCTGCGACAGGCCGGATGCGGGGTCTGGCGTGTCGGTTTCAACCGGGGCGACCGCCTGATGTGGGGCCTGCGGAGGGGCTACATCCCCTATCTTGGCACGGCTGCGGACTGGCCTGACGCCTTGTCGGCCCTGGTCGCACAGCACGGCATCACCGATATCGTGCTTTATGGCGATACACGGCCGGTCCATGCCGCGGCAGTCCGGCTTGCCCGCGACGCAGGTCTGACCGTGCATGTCTTCGAGGAAGGCTACATCCGGCCCTTCTGGGTCACGTATGAACGCGGCGGGTCGAACGGGCATTCGCGGCTGATGCGGATGACCCTTGATGAAATGCAGGCCGCCTTGGCGGCCCGCGCGACGGACCTGCCGATGCCGCCTGCCCGCTGGGGCGAGATGCGCCAGCATATCTTCTGGGGGGCGATCTATCATTTCGCCGTTCTGGTGGCGAACCGCCCGTATCGCGCGCTGGAACCGCACCGTGACATCGGCGTCGCGGTCCGAATTCCGGCTGTATCTGCGCCGCTTGCTTCTGATGCCGCTGCACAGCGCGGAACGTGCGCTGGCCACGGCGCGCATCCGGCTTGGCGGCTTTCCCTACCATCTTGTCCTCTTGCAGCTGGAACATGATGCGAGCTTTCGCGCGCATTCGTCCTTTGCCTCGATGACCGACTTCATCCGCGCCGTTCTCGACGCCTTTGCCAAAGGCGCAGCCCCGCATCACCACCTCGTCTTCAAGGCGCATCCGCTGGAAGACGGGCGTGCCGCTATCGCCGCGACGATCCGGACCGAGGCGGCGCGCCTTGGCCTGACACGGCGCGTGCACTTCCTGCGCGGCGGCAAGCTTGCGCGGATGCTGGCGCACGCACGCAGCGCCGTCACCGTGAATTCGACGGCCGGTCATCAGGCGCTCTGGCGCGGGGTGCCGCTGAAGGCGCTGGGCGAGGCGATCTATGCCAAGCCGGGTCTGGTCTCGGACCTGCCGCTGGCAGATTTCTTTGCGGGTGCCGTGCGTCCGGATCCGCCGCGCCTACCGGGAATTCCGCCACTACCTTCTGGAAACCTCGCAGATCACCGGTGGCTTCTATGCTGCCGCCGGACGCCGCCGCCTGATCCGGCAGGTCGTCGACATGATGCTGTCACCCGAAGACCCCTACGATGCACTGACGTCAGGCAAAGCGGCACCAAGGCAACACCTATTGGTTGTGCGCTGACGGCGCGCTTGGTTTTTCTTCCGTCATCGCTTAGGCTTAAAAGAAAAACTTGAGGCAGTTCCCGGCAAGAGGAGCCCGCGCAGTGAACATCCTGACGACCCGCAGGGCCAGATATCTGGTCCTCGCTGCCGTTTTGGGCAGCCTTGCCGCATGCGGCCTGCCGCGCCCCGGCCCGAACAAGCGGGAGATCTTTGCAGGCTCGGTGCAGAAGCAGGGCGATGCATTCATCGTCGCCGTGAACAGCGATGTGTCGCGCGCGACGGCACTGCAGCCCGACCTTGGATTTTCGCCGGCATTCCAGAATGCAGGGCTGGTCGGATCGGACGACATCCGCCCCGGCGACCGTCTGGGGCTGACGATCTGGGAAAACGTCGATGACGGTCTTCTGGCCAGCCAGGGCAGCAACGCCACGGCGCTGACCGAGGTTCAGGTCGATGGTGCCGGGTTCATTTTCGTGCCCTATGCGGGGCGCATCAAGGCCGCCGGAAACTCGCCCGAAGCCCTGCGCCGGATCATTACCGGCAAGCTGGACCCGCAGACACCCGACCCGCAGGTCTCTGTCACGCGCATCGCGGGCGACGGCGCGACCGTGTCGGTCATGGGCGGCGTCGGCGGCCAGGGCGTCTATGCCATCGAGCGCCCGACCCGGAACCTGTCCGCCATGCTCGCCCGCGCAGGCGGCGTCGTGATCGAGCCCGAAGTCGCGCAGATCACCGTCACGCGCGGCAATCACTCCGGCAAGGTCTGGCTGAAGGACCTCTATTCCAATCCCGCGATGGACATCGCGCTTGCGCCCCGGCGACGTGATCCTGGTCGAAGAGGACACCCGCGCCTTCACCGCGCTGGGCGCGACCGGCGCGCAGAACCGCGTCCAGTTCACCTCGCAGACCATCTCGGCGCTGGAGGCGATCGCGCAGGTGGGGGGCCTGAACACCGGCTTTGCCGACCCGAAAGGTGTCTTCGTCTTCCGCAATGAACCTGCGGACATCGCCAATTCCGTGCTGGGCCGCAGCGACCTGACCGGCGATCAGCGGATGGTCTATGTGCTCGATCTGACCGAGCCGACAGGCATGTTCAACGCCCGCGACTTCGTGATCCGCGACGGCGACACGGTGTTCGTGACCGAAGCCCCCTATGTGCAGTGGCAGAAGACGCTGGCCGCACTGACCGGCACGCTTGGGACCGCGAATTCCGTGAACAGCCTTGCCGGAAACTGATGGCCGGGACCGGCGATGACACAGGGGCCGGTCGCAAGCGCCAGCAGGTTTTTGTCTATAACGGCGGGTTTCTGACCCAAGGCCGCGTCCGCCGCATTCTGACACTTGCGGGCTACGACATCCGCGTCGGAAAACCGAGGTCCGGCGATCTGGTCGGCGTCTGGGGGCGCAGCCCGACCAGCCCGCGCGGCGAGGCTGTCGCAGGCGCGACCGACGCGCCCATTCTGCGTGTCGAGGACGCCTTCCTGCGGTCGATCCGTCCGGGACGCGATGGCGGCGAACCGCCGCTGGGCCTGATGCTCGACCGGCGCGGCGTGCATTTCGATTCCTCTGTCCCGTCCGACCTGGAACACATCCTGTCGCACGACCCGCTGGACGACGGCGCGGTCCTTGCCCGCGCCCGCGAAGGCATCGAGCGGCTGAAACACCATCATCTGTCGAAATACAACCTGACCGACCCCGCCCTGCGCGCCCCCGAACCCGGCTATGTGCTGGTCATCGACCAGACCCGCGGCGATGCGTCGATCACCTATGGCGGGGCGACGGAGAGCACGTTCCGCGAGATGCTGGTCTTCGCGCAGGAAGAACACCCGGGCGCGCGGATCGTCATCCGGACCCACCCGGAAACCGACCTCGGTCATCGCCCGGGCCACTTCAACGACGGCCACGCGCATGGCCGGATCAGCCTGTCACAGGGTCCGGTGTCGATCTGGCACCTGCTGGACGGAGCGGTCGCGGTCTATACCGTGTCGTCCCAGGTGGGGTTCGAGGCGATCCTTGCCGGTCACCGACCCCGCGTCTTCGGCCAGCCCTTCTATGCGGGCTGGGGTCTGACAGCGGACGAAAACCCCGTCGCGCGGCGTGAACGCAAGCTGACGCGCAACCAGTTGTTCGCCGCCGCGATGATCCTGGCACCGACCTGGTTCGATCCCGCCCGCGACCGGCTCTGCAGCTTTGAAGACGCGCTCGACCAGCTTGAGGCGCAGGTGCGCGCCTTTCGCGAGGATCGCGCAGGCTATGTGGCGACCGGCATGCGGCTGTGGAAGCGCGCGCATCTGCAGCGCGCCTTCGGCGGACGAGCGGCGATTGGTCGTTCGACGACGATCCCGGCCGCGCGCTGGCCCGTGCCCGAAAGGATGGGCGGCGGATGCTCGTCTGGGCCGGGCACGAAACCGAACTGCTGCGCGACGCGGCGGACGTTCCGTGCTGCGTGTCGAGGACGGGATGCTGCGATCGAAGGGCCTCGGGGCCGAACTGGTGCCGCCGCTGTCGCTGGTGGCCGACGATCTTGGCATCGCCCACGACCCCGCCCGCGAAAGCCGTCTGGAACGGCTGATCGCCGAAGGTCCGCCGCCCGGCGGCGAGGCGAGGGCAGAGCGGCTGGTGGCCCGCATGCTGCGGGCGGGGCTGACCAAGTACAATCTGGAAAAAGGCGGCCTGCCGCTGGTCCCCAAGGGCTACACAGTCCTTGTGCCGGGTCAGGTGGAAGATGACGCCTCGGTCCTGCTGGGCGCGGGGGCGGAGCACACGAACCTCGCGCTTCTCCAGCGCGTCCGGCGGGAAAACCCTGCGGCTGTCGTCCTGTACAAGCCGCATCCGGATGTCGAAGCCGGGCTGCGTCTCGGCCGGGTCGAGCCGTCTGACCTGAAGGGGCTGGCGGATGTCGTTCTGACGAGTGCAGCCCGGTCGAAGCCATCGACGCGGCGGACGAGGTCTGGACGATCACCAGCGGTCTGGGGTTCGAGGCGCTTCTGCGCGGCAAGCGCGTGGTCACGACGGGGATGCCCTTCTACGCCGGATGGGGCCTGACGCAGGACATGTTCGCGCAACCCACCCGCCGCAGGGCGCGCCCGACGCTGGCCGCGTTTGCCCATGCAGTGCTGATCGCCTATCCGCGCTATGTCGATCCGGTGTCAGGGCTGGTCTGCCCGCCCGAAGTGGTGGTGGAGCGGCTGGCGAAGGGCGAGATACCGGCGCCCGGACGCTGGAACCGCAGCCTGTCGAAACTTCAGGGCCTGCTTGCCGGGCAAAGCTGGCTCTGGCGCTGAGACCCGCGCCGGTCGGATCAGTCCCTGATCCAGCGGTGCTTGATGTCCCCGCCGATGGCTTCGACCCCTGCCAGCCGGTATCGCGGCGCGTCGGCCAGCGCCGCAAACGCAAGCGGGCCCGTCGCGGGCCGTCCCTCGGACCCCAACGCCAGACCGGCAGTGAAGGCCGCGATTTCATCGACCAGACCGGTCCGCAGAAGCGACGCAGCCAGTTGTCCGCCGCCTTCGCACAGCACCCGCGTCAGTCCCCGCGCACCCAGCGCCGCCAGCAGCGCCACCGGATCGATCCGTCCGCCTGACAGCGCAACCGGCACCAGCTCCGCGCCGGTTTCAGCCCAGCCTGCCACATCCGCCCCCGGTCCGTGCACCAGCCACAAGGGCACATCCCGCGCCGACCGCGCCAGCGCACCGTCGCGCGGAAGGTTCAGACCGGCCGACGCTACGACGCGCACGGGCTGGCGCACGGCACCCATGTCGCGGACGGTCAGCATCGGGTCGTCGGCCCGCGCCGTGCCCGCGCCGATCAGTACCGCGTCGTGGCGCGCGCGCAGCGCATGGACGGCGCGCCGCGCGGCGGGACCGGTGATCCAGCGGCTTTCGCCTGATGCGGTGGCGATGCGTCCGTCGAGGCTGGTCGCCAGCTTCAGCGTGACCATGGGACGTCCCTCGGCCACCCGCGTCAGAAATCCCCTATGCGCTTCGGCAGCCTCGGCCGCCAGCACACCCGTTTCAACCGCGATCCCGGCAGCGCGCAGCATCGCATGCCCCTGCCCCGCCACGCGCGGGTCCGGGTCCTGCATCGCGGACACCACCCGGGCCACGCCCGCCGCGATCAGCGCAGCGGCGCAGGGCGGTGTGACGCCCTGATGCGCGCAAGGTTCCAAGGTGACATAGGCGGTCGCGCCGCGGGCGGACGCGCCCGCCTGAGCCAGCGCCATCGTCTCGGCATGGGGCCGCCCGCCCGGCTGCGTCCATCCGCGCCCGGCGATCCGGGCATCCTTCACGATGACGCAGCCGACCGCGGGGTTCGGCCAGACCTGCCCCAGCCCGCGCGCGCCCAGCGTCAGGGCAAGCGCCATGAACCGCCGGTCAGCCTCGGTTCACTCGCCGTCCGCGCCACCCGGGCGCAGTTCCGAGACGAATTTGTCGAAGTCGTCCGCCGCCTGGAAGTTCTTGTAAACGCTGGCAAAGCGGACGTAGGCGACGGTGTCGATCCGCGCCAGGCTTTCCATCACGATCTCGCCGATGACCTTCGACGGGATGTCCGTGTCGCCGATCGATTCCAGCCTGCGGACGATGCCGGAAATCATCTGGTCGATCCGCTCGGGGTCGATCGGGCGCTTCTGCATGGCGATGCGGATCGAGCGTTCCAGCTTGTCGCGGTCGAAATCCTCGCGCTTGCCCGACGTCTTGATGACCACCAGATCGCGCAGCTGCACCCGTTCATAGGTCGTGAAGCGCCCGCCGCAGGACGGGCAGAACCGCCGCCTGCGGATCGCGACATGATCCTCGGCCGGGCGGCTGTCTTTCACCTGCGTATCGACATTTCCGCAAAACGGACAGCGCATCTTGTCTCGGCCCCCGATCCCCGTTCACCACCGGCACTATAGGACCGCCGCAAGGGATTGGGTAGGGGGGATGTGGGGCCACCAGATAGGGACGTTTCAGGCGCGCCCCCGCAGACGGTGGTAGAGGCCGCGGAGGCGCTGATAGGCCAGGTTGTGGCGGGGGAAATCGGGGGCGCGGTGCACGCGGTCCAGTTCGGCCAGCTTCACCGTTTCCGCGCGGGGCAGGGACGTGATCAGGTCATAGCGGAAACCGGTCTTCCAGACGAGATAGGGAAAGGACAGCTGGTCGCGGCGGCTGAACCGCAGCACATGGTCGAACCACTGCTCGCCAAAGGCCGCAACTTCGGGCGTATGGCGGCGGACGATGAAATGCCCCTCGATCAGTCCGAAATGGCGCGGCATCCCCTCGGCCCGGTAGGTCCGCATCCGCTCCAGCACGACCCGGTGATCGTCCAGCCCGTTCTCGCGCACCACCTGGCCTTCGTCATAGACGCAGTCGCGGCGGAAGTGCGGGTAGGCGAAAAAATCACTATCTGACGAAGACTTAAGGGCCAAGATGATCCCGGCGGGGTCGCGCAGCAGACGCGATTTGTTGTCGAGCCAGATCGACCAGTCGGTATCCGGGAAGAACCGGTGCGGCATCAGCTTGGACCGGCGCGAGGCGCGGGCGGGGTCGAGGCCGCCCGGGGGATCGAGCATCAGTTCAACGCCGTCCGGCACGTCACGGGGGCGGTCGGAGACAAGCACCGTCCGGTCCGCCCGGAAGCCTCCGAAGACATCCGGGTTCAGGGGTTCACGGTCGCCGTAGAGGGCGGAGAAGAGGACTGTGGTCATGGGGCGGGATTATAGCCGGGGGGTGTGGACATGGGCAGGGGGAAAGGCGTGGGGCGCCCCTAACCCCCTGCGGCCGCTGCGTTAACCGCCGCCGGACGTTTGCCAGCGGGGTGCCAGCAAGGTGCCAGCGAGCGTATGGCAACCTGCCATACATAGCGGGCTGCGGGGTAAGGGTTAATTCAGGGTGTGGGGCGGCCGTGTTGGGTCACCCCTGGGGCGGGGGATGGTGGGGTGGTGGGATGGGTGGGGGTGTAGGGTGCGTGATTTCACGCACCAGGGAGAGGCCGGTCTGGGGCATGGTGCGTGCAAGCACGCACCCTACGGCGCGCTGTTAAGGAACAGGCGCCGAAAGACCCAGACAGGCGGTGCCCCACGGGCACCGCTTTCTCCTTACGCAAAACGGCCGGGGCCGCAGGTCGCCCGTCACCTCACGGCTTGAGGTTCAGCACCACGTCGCCCGACCAGGGCTCGGTCACGCCGCGGCCGCCGCCGAGGTCCTCGAGGATCGGGCGCAGCTTGTCGAGGCTGCCGATCATCGCGGGGCGGGAAGCGGCAAGCGCCGCCATGCTGTCCCATTCCGCGACCACGATGAAACTGCGCTCGCCCGACCGGACGATCCAGAAATTCCGCCCGCCCGGCATCGTGCGGGGGTCCAGCTCCTTGTGGATGCGGAGGAACTCGTCCTCCTTGCCCGGTTTCACCCGCATATGCACCACGTTCATCGCTGTCATGGCAGCCTCCCCCGTTGCGACAGAGCGACGCGAGCATAGCACGAACGAGGGTGAGTTGCGGAGGAGGGGTGACCGTGTGGGCGGCGATACGGCATGCCGAGCAGTCCTGGGTCGCCGGGGCGGGTGGATTACGCTGGCGCGTTACTCCATTGGCGGGCTGAATCGCAAGGACGCACATGCGGTATGGGTCGTCGAAAAGCTGCGGGGTATTCCGGCTATGTGCCCGCTGCCGGGTGCGTGGCGGCAGGAGCGAGCGTGGGGGAGGTGAAGGCCGCGCTGGCGGAGGTATTCCGTTCATCTGACGGGCTGAGGGCGGGCGGGGAGCCGGTGCCGGCGCCGGAGAGCGCGGTGGATGGGTAGAGGTGTAGGCGGGGCATGCACGCACCCTCAGCGACGTCTGCACCGTGTCGCTGGCAACCCCGCATGGCACTCAGGAAGACCAGAAAGGCTACGACAAACAGGCGGCCTGAAAGACTAGTTGCTACGCTCGACTTTGAGAAGCAAGACTGGTCGGCAGACATCTTGAGATGGCGAAGCTCCATCCATGCAAAGTCTTCACAACGCAATTGACATCTGTAGCCGCACATTGAGGTACGCCGTATTGGCGAACGGATTAAAGGGTTCGAATCTGACCGGCCAATTGGAACCCAAATACTCGCATCTCGGAACGTATGTCTAAGCCAGGATTTGCCACCTTGATCGCTGATCCATCCAAGAACCGAAACCGTATCTGTGATGAGTTCCAATTCTCGACAACTGGGAAAGGTAACTCGAGCTCAAACGACATCCGTCGTTCTCCAGAGATCCCGTCCGTATCAGAAATAATCATGTCGAGTCCCACGACCCGAGCATTCGTAGCAAAAGCACGTATTATCTCAGTCTAAGGTTGCGCTCATCCAGCTTCTCTCTTCTACCAACTTTCACTGATCCAGGAAACTCCGCAACTTCCTTGACCTGCTCGGATGCTTCAGCTTCCGCAGCGCCTTCGCCTCGATCTGCCGGATGCGTTCGCGCGTCACGGAAAACTGCTGGCCCGACCTCTTCCAGCGTATGGTCCGTGTTCATCCCGATGCCGAAGCGCATCCGCAGGACCCGCTCCTCGCGCGGGCGTCAGGGACGCCAGCACGCGCGTCGTGGTTTCCTTCAGGTTCTCCTGAATCGCGGAATCCAGCGGCAGAATCGCGTTCTTGTCCTCGATGAAGTCGCCGAGCTGGCTGTCTTCCTCATCCCCGATGGGGGTTTCCAGCGAAATCGGTTCCTTGGCGATCTTCATCACCTTGCGGACCTTTTCCAAGGGCATCTGGAGTTTTTCGGCCAGTTCCTCGGGCGTCGGTTCGCGGCCGATCTCGTGCAGCATCTGGCGGCCGGTGCGGACCAGTTTGTTGATCGTCTCGATCATGTGGACCGGGATGCGGATCGTGCGGGCCTGGTCGGCGATGGACCGGGTGATGGCCTGCCGGATCCACCATGTGGCGTAGGTCGAGAATTTATAGCCGCGGCGGTATTCGAATTTATCGACCGCCTTCATCAGGCCGATATTGCCTTCCTGGATGAGGTCAAGGAACTGCAGGCCGCGGTTGGTGTATTTCTTGGCGATCGAGATCACCAGACGCAGGTTCGCCTCGACCATTTCCTTCTTGGCCTGACGCGCCTCTTTCTCGCCCTTCTGGACCTGGCTTACGATCCGGCGGAATTCGGAAATGTCGACGCCGACATACTGGCCGACCGTCGCCATTTCGGCGCGCAGGTCTTCGACCTTGTCGCGGCTGCGTTCGATCAGCGCCTGCCAGCCCCGGCCCGCCTTCTGCGACATGCGTTCCAGCCAGGTCGGGTCAAGCTCGTACCCCCGGTATTCGTCGATGAATTCACGGCGGTTGATGCGCGCGCCGTCGGCGAGTTTCACCATATTGCTGTCGATCGACATGATGCGGCGGTTGATGCCGTAGAGCTGGTCGATCAGCTGTTCGATGCGGCCGTTGTGCAGGTGCAGTTCGTTGACCAGAAGCACGATTTCCGACCGCAGCTTCTGATAGGCCAGTTCGTCCTTGGCGCTGAACGACCCGTCCTCGTTCAGGGTCGCGGACATGCGCAGGTCCTGCATTTCGGCAAGGTTCGTGTAGTCGCGCGCGATGACTTCCAGCGTTTCCAGCACGCGCGGCTTCAGCGCGGCCTCCATCGCGGCCAGCGACATCGCGCTGGCCTCTTCATCCTCGTCCTCGTCGTCACCCCGGACAATCGGGTTGCCGTCAGCGTCAAGCTCGGGTTCGGCCTCGGCACCCGCTATCGGCGCGCCGGGGACAGCCGTTTCGTCCAGCGCGACCGCGCCGTCCTCTTCGCCGTCGAGGCTGCGCCCGAAGGTCGCCTCGAGGTCGATGACGTCGCGCAGAAGGATGTCTTCGTTCAGAAGCTCGTCGCGCCAGATGGTGATCGCCTGAAAGGTCATCGGGCTTTCGCAGAGACCCGCGATCATCGTGTTGCGCCCGGCCTCGATGCGCTTGGCGATGGCGATCTCGCCTTCGCGCGACAGCAGTTCGACCGACCCCATTTCGCGCAGATACATCCGCACCGGGTCGTCGGTGCGGTCGAGCGCCTCGCCGGTGGAGGTCGAGACGGCAACCTCGCGCGAGGTGGACGAGGTTTCGACCAGCGCGCCCTCGGCCGCTTCGCCCTCTTCGCCCTCTTCCTCTTCGATGACGTTGATGCCCATCTCGGAGAGCATCGACATCACATCCTCGATCTGCTCGGACGAGACCTGGGCGGGCGGAAGCACCTGGTTCAGCTGGTCGTAGGTGATGTAGCCGCGTTCGCGGGCATCGGCGATCATCTTCTTGACGGCCGCCTGGCTCATGTCGAGCGTGTGCTCGTTTTCCTCGGCTTCCGGCTTCTGGTCGTCGTTGTCCTTGGCGGCCATCGGAACTCCTGCGGGTTTGCGAATCATCGGCGGGGGCGCGAATCAATCCGCGGGTCATAGCGAATCATTAGTGCGAATCACAGGGCCGGAAAGGGCCGCGCGATCCGTTCAGCGTTTCTTCTTCACCCAGACCTCGGCATCGATCAGGTCCTGCAGATGCGCCGAAAGGGCGGCGCGGTCGCCAAGCGCCGTGTCGTCGGCGTCCAGCTTGCTGCGTTCGGCGTCGTGGCGGGCGGCCGCGGCCTGGGCCAGACGCCAGGTGACGCCTTCATCCGCGATCCCCTCGATGTCGTGCATCGCTTCCTCGATCTCGGCGCGGATGCCGCGCCGCGCCGACAGTTTCGCCAGCTCTTCGGCGAGGCAAAGCGCGGCAAGCGCGTGGTCTTGGGTATTCTGCACCGGTGGTGCGATGCGGACGTGGGGAAGTGCGGCAAGCTTTTCAAGGGCTGCAAGCGCGGCGGGCTCAAGTGCGGCGCGGAAATCGTCGGGGGACCGGCCGGGATGGTGCAGGAGCGTGTCGCGCAGGGCAACGTGGCCGGGGCCGGTCAGGTCAAGACGGTCGATGGCGGCTTCGAACTGCGGGACCAGCGAGGGATGCGCGATGAGGATCGCGAGGATCATCGCCTCACGCAGGTGGTCCTCCACCCCCTGCCCGGCAGCGGCAAGCATCGTGCCCTTGGTAGCGGCGAGCGCGGGGCCGGGCGGGGCGGGCCAGCCCCTGCTTTGCCCGGTTCGGGGCCGTCGCTGCATGGCGGGCGTGGCTGGCCGCTGCGGACGCCCCGCCGCAAACAGATCGGTCCGCAGGTCGCGGATGGCGTCGGCATAATGCGCGCGGACAGACGGGTCGGCGATGCGCTTGAGGCTGGCGCGGAGCGATTTGTCGAGGCTTGCCCGGCGTTCGGGACTGTCGAGCACCAGCCCTTCGGTCTCGCGCTGCCAAAGCAGGCGCACCATCGGCTGCGCCGCGTCGATCAGCGCCTGCATCGCCCCCGGTCCCTGCGCGCGGATCAGATCGTCCGGGTCCATTCCGCCCGGCAGGATGACAAAGCGCAGGCTTTGGCCGGCTTCGATCAGGGGCAGTGCCAGATCGACCAGGCGCATCGCAGCCGCGATGCCGGCCTTGTCGCCGTCGAGCGCCACGACGGGTTCGGGGTGGATGCGCCACAGGAGGCGCAACTGATCCTCGGTGATTGCGGTGCCGAGGGGGGCGACGGCGGCGGTGAACCCGGCCTCGCTCAGCGCGATCACGTCCATGTAGCCTTCGGCGACGATCAGCGGCTTGCCCTTGGCCGCCGCCTCGCGTGCGGGGCCGTGGTTGTAGAGGCTGCGGCCCTTGTCGAAAAGCGGCGTTTCCGGGCGAATTCAGATACTTGGCGCGCGCATTCGGGTCCATCGCCCGTCCGCCAAGGCCGATGCACCGACCCGCGCGCGTCGCGGATCGGATAGATGATCCGGCCCCGGAACCGGTCATAGGGCGGGCCATCGTCATCGGGCTTCGCGCAGAGACCCGCCTCGACGATCAGGTCGGGCGCGATGCCTTTGCCCGTCAGCGCCGCGAACAGCCCCTGACGCTGATCCGGTGCAAAGCCGATCTCGAACCGGTCCTGTGCGGCCTCGGACAGCCTGCGGCCCGCCAGATAATCCCGCGCCGCCGCAGCCGCGCCAGTTTTCAGCTGCAACCGGTAATGCCGGACAGCCGCCTCCATCACTTCGGCCAGCTTGGTGCGCCGGTCCGCGACCTCGACCGCGCGCGGGTCGCGTTCGGGCATCGGCATTCCGGCAGTGCGGGCGAGGTCCTCGACCGCTTCCATGAAGGACATGTTGCCCGTCTCGCGCAGGAAACTGACCGCATCGCCCTTCGCGTGGCAGCCGAAGCAGTAGTAAAAGCCCTTGCGATCATCGACGTGGAAGGAAGCTGTCTTTTCCTGGTGGAACGGGCATGGTGCCCAGAGATCGCCCTTGGCCAGGTTCGACTTGCGGTTGTCCCACGTCACCTTGCGGCCCACGACCGACGACAGGGTCACGCGGGTACGGAGTTCCTCGAGGAAGCCGGGGGGCAGTGTGGACATGGCCTACATATCGGTCCGCCCTGTCGTGATGTCGAGAGGTAGCGGCCCGCTCCGTGCAAATGACGGCCCCCGAGCGCTTCGGAGGCCGCCATGATGATATCACCACCAGGAGGACTTCTTGTAGGTCGTCGTCCGGGTGTTGCCCTTGCTGTCGGTCGATGTGGTCGAACTGGCCGCATAGCCCGGTCCGAGCAGCGTGCGGCTGAGGCCGCTGCCCGTCGCTTTGTAGGAGGTCGATTTCGAGCCGCCGTCGTCGTAGCGTGTGGTCACCGTCTTGCCGGTGATGACCCCATCGCGCACGTGCAGACTGGAACTGGTCTTGGACATCGCGTTACCTTTCCATCGATACACCGCCGAGGAGGGGCGGCACGGTGACTATACCTGTGACAGACCGGATCGCTGTCGGATCGGACGAGGGCTAAATCCCACATGCGTCGCCCGACCCTAATCGTGAACAAGAGCCGGGTCGCGGCCCTGCTTCACGGAATTGGCGGCATTTCGGGTCTGGCCGACCGTTGGGGCAAGCGCTTTGGTGACCTGCCGGACCGGACCACACTGTATGATTGGACGAACGGCAAACGCCTGCCGCGATCGATAGAGGATATTCTCCGCCTGTGCGCCTGTCTGGAGATGGATCCGATGGCGGCTCTCGCTGCCGAGGGCGCGTCAGTCGCGTCGGTGCTGGATTGGCTGCTGCGGCAATCCCTCGCCGGGCTGAAGACGCGTGGAATTCCTGCTGCGGGCATCGTCGATCTGTTCGGACCAAGACCCGACTGGCCGGCTCCGGGCCTAGTCCGGGCGATCTACGGGAGCGGCTGGCGTCACAAGGACTTCCTGAATGCGGGGCAGGACGCACCGTTCTATCAGCGCGCGCGGATCGTCACAACCGCGGGCGACGCGCCGCAGACCCTGCATTTCGCCTATCGGGGAGAGACGACCGAGCTTTGGCGAACGTACGGCCACGTCACCATCGAGCGTGGGCAGGCGGAACTCGTCCACTACTTTGGACCGAACGCCACCGGTTCATGCGCCGAAGACGGATCAATCAGCGTTGAAACCCACTTCGGGGCCGGGCGATGCCATTTCCGGATCGCATCCCTGAAACCTTTCGAGATCGATCTGGTGCCGAACGACCCCCGGGATCGTTCCGCCAACTCAGATGCGGTTAGGTTCACCGCCTGACGGGCCACGTCAGACCTGCGCCCGCGCCGTCACGGATTGCATCGCCACAGTGATTTCGTGCACCGCTGTCGCCGCCATCGAGCGGAAAACCATGACCTCGACCGTGTCGGCACTGAGGCGGCGGAGGACCGCCATCATGTGACCGAGGCCGGTGCGCGCGACATGGCCGGGCGCAAAGACGCGCGCGCGCAGATCAATCGGGACAAGCCGCGCCAGTGCGTCGACATGTCCGGGTCCGGTCAGCTGCATCACCGCCCAGCCGTCCGACTGATCGGTCAGCGCCGCGATCCCCTCAAGCCCGGCCGGCGCGGCGTTCAGCAGAAAGGCCTGACCCCGCCCGGACCAGAGACAGGCGGCGTCACCCTTTGCGACCGACCGGTTCGGCGCGGGCCAGCCAAGGCCCAGCAGCCTTCAACGCGGCGGCGACAGCCCTGTCCTGCCCTGCGAAGGGCGCGACGGAAGTGATCCGGGTCGGTGGCGCTTCAGTCAGGGACATGCCGCCGATACTGATGGGAAGCAGCCCGTCGCAAGCGGATTTCTCGATCAAGCTAGCCACGCAGACGCCCCCCTTCGGGATCGAAAAACACCGGGTCGGTCACTTCGGCCAGCATGTCGGAATGGCGCAGGTGATCGACGAAGCGCACCGTCTCACCCTTCCGCGCCCGTCCGTTCTTCAGAAAGCCGAGCCCCAGCGACGCGTTCAGCGTCGGAGACCAGCAGACCGATGTGACATAGCCCTGATCGTTCTCGCGCGTGGCGGGGTCGTTCCGTCCAAAGAGATGCCCGCCCGCCGTCAGCGCTTTGCCCGCCTGGATCGGCCGGAGGCCCACCAGTTGCTCGCGTTCCGGCCCCGTCAGGCCGGGGCGCTGGCTGGACGCCTTGCCGATGCAGTCCTTCTTCGTGCTGACCATCCCCTGCATCCCGATGTCGAATGCCGTCACCCGGCCATGAATCTCGGCATGCGTGATGAAGCCCTTTTCGATCCGAAGGACGTTCAGCGCCTCCATCCCGTAGGCCCCGCCGCCGAGGCTTTCCGCCCGCGCCATCAGATCGCGGAACAGCGCCTCGCCATAGCGCGACGGGCACCGCGATCTCGAAACCCGTCTCGCCCGAAAACGAGATCCGGAACAGCCGTGCATCGACACCCATCAGGCTGACCGCGCCGCAGGACATGAAGGGAAACGCCGCATCATCGATGGGATCGGCCAGAATCAGTGTTCAGCAGCGTGCGCGCCAGCGGTCCCGCGACGGCGAACTGCGCCCAGGATCTCGGTGACCGAGATCATCCGCACGTCCCAGCCCGGCACATGCGCCTGATGCACGAATTCCAGATGCCGCATGACCAGACCGGCGGCGGCAGTCGTCGTGGTCATCACGTAGTGGTTCGGCCCGAGGCGTGCCGAGGTGCCGTCATCCAGCACCATCCCGTCCTCGCGCAGCATCAGGCCATAGCGGACGCGACCCAACCGGCAGGGTCGAGAAGGTGTTGGTATAGACGAAGTCGAGGAACCGCGCCGCATCCGCGCCCTGAATGTCGATCTTGCCCAAGGTTGACACATCGCAGACGCCGACGCGGGTGCGGACATGGCCGACCTCGCGGTTGCAGGATTGCTGCCATGTCGTCTCGCCCGGACGCGGGAAATAGCTGGGACGGTACCACAGCCCCGCCTCGATCATCGGCGCGCCGCGTTCAATCGAAGGCTTGTGCGATGTCGTGAAACGCTGCGGCGCAAAGCCCGCGCCCTGCCCGCCCGCGCCCATCGCGGCGATGGAGACGGGCGTGTAGGGCGGGCGGAAGGTGGTGGTGCCGGTCGCGGGGATCGTGCGGCCCGTCGCATCGGCGAGGATGGCGAGGGCGGCGACGTTGGAATTCTTGCCCTGATCGGGGGCCATGCCTTGGGTCGTGTAGCGCTTCATATGCTCGACGGACGCAAAGTTTTCCTGCGCGGCAAGGCGCACGTCCTTGGTCGTGACATCATTGGCGAAGTCGAGCCAGGCGCGGCCTTTCTCGCCCGCGACCTCCCAATAGGGCAGGATGCGGTAAGGGTCGTCCTGCGCGTCCGGCAGATCAGGCGTCACGCCGATCAGATCCAGCGCCTCGGCCGCCGCCCGCGCCCCTTCGGCCAGCGCGCCTGCGGTCGAGAATGTGCCGTTCACGGCACCTGCGGTCAGCAGGCCCGGAATCATCCCGGGTCTGGGCAGGAAGGCGGCGCGGGCCTCGTCCCAGACGGGGCGTCCGTTCATATGGCAGGTCAGGTGCAGCGCGGGGTTCCAGCCGCCGGAGACGGCGAGCGCATCGGCGTCGATGGTGCGCAGGCCGGCAGCCGATCGGATCATCACCTGGCTCAGGCCGGAACGCCCCTTGGTCCCGACGACGCGCGCGCCGGCATAGACCGGGAAATCGCCGTCGGGCTTCGCATCCGCGCGCACGTCGATCAGCGCGGCGATCTGCACGCCCGCCGCCGCCAGGTCGCGCGCGGTGCGGTGCGCGTTGTCGTTGTTCACGAACAGCGCGACCTTTTTCCCCGCAGCGACGCCCCAGCGGTTGAGGTAAGCGCGCATCGCGCCTGCCGTCATCACCCCCGGCCGGTCATTGTCGGGGAAGGCGATCATCCGTTCGTGCGCGCCGGTGGCAAGAACCGCGCGCCGCGCCGTGATCCGCCAGAAGCATTCCTGCGGCAGGCCCGCCGGGGTCCTGGCCAGGTGCAGCCCGACCCGCTCCAGCGCGCCGTAGGTGCCGTCGTCATAGGCACCCGTGACGGTCGTGCGCGGCATCAGCCGGACATTCGGCATGGCGCGCAGTTCGGCGATGACCCCGGCGGCCCAGAGGTGCCCCGGCATCCCGCCGACCTCTTCCTCCTCGGCCAGCAGACGCCCGCCGAACCGGCTGTCCTCTTCCGCCAGGATCACATCCGCCCCTGCGCGGCCTGCCGTCAGCGCGGCCATCAGGCCCGCGGGGCCGGAGCCGATGACCAGCAGGTCGCACTGCGCGAAGGCCTTTTCGTAGTGCTGGTCGTTGTGCTGCCGCGACAGCCCGCCCAGACCCGCCGCGCGGCGGATGATCGGTTCGTAGAGCCCTTCCCAGAACCGGCGCGGCCACATGAAGGTCTTGTAGTAGAACCCCGCGCCGATGAAGGGATGGATCAGGTCGTTCACCGCCATCACGTCGAAGCCGAGCGTCGGCCAGCGGTTCTGGCTGCGCGCCTCCAGCCCCGTGAAAATCTCCTGCACCGTCGCGCGGACATTGGGCACCTGCCGCGGCACCCTGCCCGACCGTGACCAGCGCGTTCGGCTCCTCCGACCCCGCCGTCAGGACGCCGCGCGGCCGGTGATACTTGAACGACCGGCCCATCACGCGGACGCCCTCGCCCAGCAGGGCCGAGGCCAGCGTGTCGCCCTCGAACCCCAGATAATCCCGCCCGTCGAAGCGGAAGCCGACGGTCTGGCGGCGGTCGATCAGGCCCTTGCCCTCGATCCTCATGCGGCGGGGCCTTTCGGCTTGCGGGGTGCGCGGGGTTTGGGCGTTGTCGTTTTCATCTTGGCCGAAATATCCCCGCCGGAGGCCGCGCGGTCCGCGACCAGCCGCGTCGCATGGATTTCATGCGTCACCGTGTTCCGCGTGACTTCGATCCAGGCCGAACAGCCCAGTTCGTGATACCAGACATCCCGCACCTCGCCCGCCGGATTGTCGCGCAGATGCAGGTAGTTGTCCCACGCCTCCGGCGGTGCATCGGCGGCGGGGCGGTCGAGATAGTCGGCCGCCCGTAATAGTAGAACTCGCGCCGGTCGCGGGGGCCGCAGAGGGGGCAGGTGATACGCATGTCCCGTCCCCTAATGCAGATTATGCTGCGACCCGGTGCCTTCTTCGTCCAGAAGATGCCCGGTTGCGAAACGGTCCAGGCGGTAGCGGCGCGCGACGGGGTGGCGGCTCGCCGGTCGCCATCAGATGCGCCATGCACCAGCCGCTGGCGGGCACCGCCTTGAACCCCCCGTAGTTCCAGCCGCAGTCGATGAACAGCCCGTCGATATGCGTGCTGTCGATGATCGGCGATCCGTCGGGCGTCATGTCCATGATCCCGCCCCAGGACCGCAGCACCTTGGCCTTGCCGATCATCGGCATCAGCGTCATGCCCGCCTCCATCACATGTTCGACCATCGGCAGGTTGCCGCGCGAGGCATAGCTGGCGTAGAAATCGAGGTCGCCGCCGAACACCAATCCGCCCTTGTCGGACTGGCTGATGTAGAAGTGCCCCATGCCGAAGCTGATGACGTGGTCGATGACCGGTTTCAGCCCCTCGGTCACGAAGGCCTGCAGGACATGGCTTTCGATCGGCAGGCGCATCCCGGCCATCGCGGCGACCTGGCTGGACCGCCCCGCGACGATGATCGCCGACCTTCTTCGCGCGGATCGCGCCGCGCGAGGTCTGGACGCCGGTGACTTTGCCGCCCGCGATGTCGATCCCCGTCACCTCGCAGTTCTGGATCAGATCGACGCCCCGCGCTGTCCGCGCCGCGCGCATAGCCCCAGGCGACGGCGTCGTGCCGCGCCGTGCCGCCGCGCGGGTGGTGCAGACCGCCGTAGATCGGGAACCGGGTGTTGTCGTAGTCGAGATAGGGCAGCATGCCGCCGCACGCCCTCGCGGTCCAGCAGGATCGCGTCGTCGCCCTGATTGATCATCGCATTGCCGCGCCGGGCGACGGCGTCGCGCTGGCCGTCGGAATGGAACAGGA
This sequence comes from uncultured Alphaproteobacteria bacterium, assembly GCA_963819585.1. Lineage (GTDB taxonomy): Bacteria > Pseudomonadota > Alphaproteobacteria > Rhodobacterales > Rhodobacteraceae > JAOADN01. The sequence goes on along the minus strand of CAWFWP010000003.1, from coordinate 43,891 downwards.
CGATCTGGCCGCGCTGCGAATGCATGACGTTGTAGTTCAGTTCGGCCTCCAGCCCCTCCCATAACTTCAGGGAATGGCTGTAGAATTCGGAATTTCCGGGCAGGAAGTAGTTGGCGCGCACGATGGTCGTGTTGCGCCCGATATTGCCCGACGCCGAGATAGCCCTTTTCCAGCACGGCGATGTTCTTCAGCCCGTGGTTCTTGGCCAGGTAATAGGCGGTCGAAAGCCCGTGCCCGCCGCCGCCGATGATGACGATGTCATATTCGGCCTTCGGTTCGGGGTCGCGCCAGACCGGTTTCCAGCCCTTGTTGCCGAACAGGCCTTCGGTGATGACCTTTAACCCTGAATAGCGCATCGCCTTGCCTCAATTGCCCTATCGCAGGGTCCGGGATGTCCGGTTGTTATGCAAGGGAGGGGCCTCTCGCCCTTTGCCCGCAGCGACAGGATGTGTCGTTTCGGGGGTTTTTGCGCACGGTTGCGGGCGCGCGAGGGCGACCCGGTCAGGTCCGCAGCGCAGCCTTGGCAACGCGCCGCCGGGCGGGGTCGGAACTGAGCTGCGTGCCAAGGTCATGGGTGGCGGCGCGCAGCGCGGGGGACAGGCGGGCCATGGCACCCAGCGCCATGATGATCGCCTTTTCGACAATCGGTTCCGGTTCCGGCGGGGCGTCAGCGATGCGGTCGAGCACGCTTTGCCAGCGCGCGATGTCACCCGTCCGATCCGCCAACGCCAGTGCCCAGAACGTGGCATAGCCCGCGCGGCGGACCATCGTGCGGCTGTCGCGCGTCCAGTCGGTGGCGCGGGGATATGCGTGGGGGCTGTGCCTGAACAGCCGGAACGCGACAGTGTCGCAGATCGCCCAGCTATCGAAATCGGCGGCCCATGCGTCCATCTGGTCCGGGGTCAGATCGCCCGGATCGGCGACCATGGCGGCCAGCGTGCGGGCCTCGTATCCGCCCGAGGCCCAGAGCGCGCGCGCCAGCGCCATGTCGCGCCCGACCGCGCGCGCCTTGGCAAGCAGCGTTCGCATCGGAATGCCCACCGCATTGCCATCAGGGATGCCGTAGCGGGCGAGTTTCGCGCGCTCGTCGGGGTCCGCGGATGCCGCGATCCAATTCAGCACATCCTTGGTGGGGTCGGTCACAGCCCCTTGCTGGCGTAGCTCTGCGCGACACGGCTGACCGCGACGATATAGGCCGCCGTGCGCATGTCGGCGACATCTTCGCGCCCGCGCCAGACGGCCTGGATCGCCTGATAGGCGGCGCGCATGGTGTCGTCGAGACCGGAGCGGACCAGTTCCAGCTCGCCCGCGCCACGCAGGTAGTTCTCCTTGAACCCGGGGGCCAGCGTCCAGCCCAGGCCCTTGTCCGACGACAGGCGCTCCAGTTCATCGACCAGCAGCTGGTGGCGCGCCTCTTCCTGGCGGCGCTGCATCCGGCCGAAGCGGATATGCGACAGGTTCTTGACCCATTCGAAATAGCTGACCGTCACGCCGCCCGCATTCGCGTACATGTCGGGGATGATGACGCAGCCCTTCTGGCGCAGGATGTCGTCCGCCCCCGCCGTGATCGGGCCGTTCGCGGCCTCGATGATGAGGGGTGCCTTGATCCGCGCGGCGTTGGTCAGGTTGATGACGCCTTCCATCGCCGCCGGGATCAGGATGTCGCAGTCGCCCTCCAGCGCGGCAGCGCCATCAGGCGAATAGGTGCCATGCGGGCAGTCCTTGAGCAGTCCGCCCGACTGGTTCATCCAGTGCCGCACGCCTTCGACATCAAGACCCGCATCGTTCATCACGGCGCCGTCGCGTTCGATGATGGCAACCACCTTTGCGCCGTCGTCTTCGGACAGGAACTTGGCCGCGTGAAAGCCAACGTTCCCAAGGCCCTGCACGATCACCCGCTTGCCGTCGAGCGTGCCCGTCAGGCCCGCCGCCTTGGCGTCATCCTTGTGGCGGAAGAACTCTCGCAGAGCATACTGCACGCCGCGCCCCGTCGCCTCGGTCCGGCCCTGGATGCCGCCGCCGCTGACCGGTTTGCCGGTCACGCAGGCCTTGGCGTTGATGTCGGTCGTGTTCATCCGCGCGTACTGGTCGGCGATCCACGCCATTTCGCGCTCGCCCGTGCCCATGTCGGGGGCGGGCACGTTCTGCGACGGGTGGATCAGGTCGCGCTTGATGAGTTCATAGGCGAAGCGGCGGGTGATCTGTTCCAGTTCGTGTTCGTCATAGGCGCGGGGATCGATGCAGAGCCCGCCTTTCGACCCGCCGAACGGGGCTTCGACCAGCGCGCATTTGTAAGTCATCAGCGCCGCCAGCGCCTCGACCTCGTCCTGGTTGACGGACAACGCGAAGCGGATGCCGCCCTTGACCGGTTCCATATGCTCCGAATGCACCGATCTATAGCCGGTGAAAGTATGGATCGCGCCGCGCATCCGCACCCCGAAGCGGACCGTGTAGGTGGAGTTGCAGACCCGGATTTTCTCTTCCAGGCCGGGCGACAAGTCCATGAGCTTGGCGGCTCGGCCGAACATCAGGTCGACGGATTGGCGGAAGCTCGGCTCACCTGCGGCTACGGACATTATTCCCCCCAAGAATCGGCCGGACTGCGCCGGCACATCCCGTGTTCAGATCGCCCGTTTTTCAGGCAATCAGCGAACGCACCCTAGGCCGCAACCATGAACAAAGCACCTCAAATCTGCGGGCCGGACCTCGGGCCGGACAGCCGGCCGCGCGACGGAAAACGCCTGCGCGATCCTTCCGCGGCAAGTTGCAGGGGAATCGGGTGATTCGCAGCTGTAGTTACCGAGTCGCAATCCAATCCGGGCGACGCAGCGTCTTCGTTCCGTCAATGGAAAGAATACGGGCCATTTTCCCTGATCCGTGCCTCATTTTCGCCGCAACTGGATTCGTAAACATAGGGTCTGTGATGTGCGTGTGTGCCGGGCTTCCGGCTTGAGTGCTGCCTGGGGAAAGGACGAAGTATGAAACGTCTCGGAACGACGAAATCGGGGGTTGCCTTGCTGGCCATCGAGGCGCGTCGGTCGGGTCTTGCCCGGACGGTCAGCCGCTTTCGCAGGGAAGAGGACGGATCGCTTCTGATCTTCGGCCTGTTCTGCTTCGTGATGATGCTTCTTCTGGCAGGCGCCGCACTTGACCTGATGCGCTTCGAGGAACGCCGCACAAAACTCCAGAACACCGTGGACCGTGCCGTGCTGGCAGCGGCCGACCTGAATCAGACGCTCGACCCCAAAGATGTGGTCAAGGACTATTTCCAGAAGGCGGGCCTGGCCCCGCCGAAGGACTCCGACATCATTGTCCAGGCCGGCAATTTCAACGAATGGCGCACCGTGACCGCCAACGTGACCGAAGAGATGCCGACATGGTTCATGAACATGATGGGCATCCCCAAGCTGATGACGCCGGCAGCGGGTCAGGCCGAGGAACGCATCGGCCAGGTCGAGATTTCGCTTGTGCTGGACGTGTCGGGTTCGATGAACTCGAACAGCCGCCTGACGAACCTGAAGCCCGCCGCGAAGGACTTCATCGACACGATGTTCGACTCGGTCGAAGCGGGCAAGCTGTCGATGAACATCATCACCTATTCGACGCAGACCAGCGTCGGGCCGACGCTGCTGGGCTACTTTAACGTGTCGAGCGAACACTCGAAGTCTGACTGCATCGAGTTCGACACATCCGACTACAATTCGACTGCAATGCGCTTCACTCCCGGCATCGCGGCACAGTACCAGCGGAACGGCCATTTCGACCCGTTCAATACTGTCGCGCCCCCGTCGCTGCTGAACTGCCCGCTGGAACCCGAACGCGATGTCGTCGCCTTCTCGGGCAACCGGAATGCCCTGAAGAGCTACGTGGACAACCTGATCGCAAGCGGCAACACCTCGATCGACGTCGGCATGAAATGGGGCGCGGCCTTGGTCGACCCCTCGATGCAGCCGGTTGTCGACGACTACATCGCGACGAACCGCTCGCCTTCCGAATTCTCCGACCGGCCGTACGCCTACGGCAACCGCGAGGCGATCAAGGTCATCGTCGTGATGACCGACGGCGAGAACACTACGGAATACAAGCTGAACCCGGGCTACCGGTCCGGCAACGCGATCATCCACGGCAACACCAACTATGCCGCATCGGACCCGGCCGGCTATTCGGTCTATGACGCGACACGCAACCAGTACTATCTGATCGCCAAGAGCACCTGGCGGAACGAACCCTGGGGTGACGGGCAGATCACGACTTGCTCGGGGTCGCGCTGCACGACCACGCAGGACCCCGGCGACTCGGTGCCGCTGACCTGGCAGGAAGTCTGGGACCGTATGTCGATCAACTTTGTCGCCGATAAGCTGATTGCGAAACCCTATGGATCGACCGTCCGCAACCAGTGGCGGTCGGGCGGGAACACGGTGGTGTCTCGGATGGGCCCGACCACGACCCCGCTCGACAAGGATGACCTGACGCGGAACATCTGCACGGCCACCAAGAATCAGGGCGTGACGGTCTTCGCCATCGGCTTCGAGGCACCCACGGCCGGTATCGCCCTTCTGAAGCAGTGCGCCAGTTCGCCCGCCCACTACTACAACGCGGCCGGCACGAACATCTCGACGGCCTTCTCGGCCATCGCATCGTCGATCAACAAACTGCGGCTGACGAACTGATGGCAAATCCCATGAAGCTTTTCCGCCGCAAGCTGCGCCGCGCGGCCAGCGAAGAAGACGGCACGGCGACGATCCCCTTCGTCATCTTCATGCCCTTCTTCCTGTTCCTGGTGATGTCGTCGCTGGAAATGGGCATGCTGATGATCCGGCACGTGATGCTGGAACGTGCGCTCGACATGTCGGTGCGTGGCCTGCGGTTGGGGATCTGGTCGCCGCCCACGCATACCGAACTCAAGCGGACGATCTGCAATCTGGCGGGCGTGATCCCGAACTGCATGAACACGCTGCTGGTCGAACTGCGCCCTGTGGACACGGTGACATGGCAGCCGCTGTCGTCGGGGCCAACCTGCGTCGACCGCGCGAACCCGATCATGCCGGTCACGACGTTCAACGCTGGCGTGGGCGACAACATGATGCTGATCCGTGCCTGCGCCAAATTCGACCCGATCTTCCCGATGACGGGCCTTGGGTTCCACCTGCCGAAAGACAACACCGGCGCTTACGCGCTGGTTTCGGCCACTGCCTTTGTCAATGAACCCGATCCCGGGGGGTCCTGAGATGTCCATGTACCAGTCGCTGAAACTCAAAGGCCGCCTGTTCGGGCGTGACACCGGTGGTTCGATCCCGACCGAAGGCGTGATGGCCTTCTGCTTCCTGATCTGGTGGTACATCGCCTCGTTCCAGTTCTTCGATGCCTTCCGGCAGAAGAACATCAACCTGAAGGCCGCCTACACGATCGCCGACATGGTCTCGCGTCAGACGAACACGATCGGGCCGACCTATATCGAGGGACTGGGCGTCGTGTTCGACTATCTGACGTCGTCCAACAAGCCGACCTCGATCCGCGTGACGAGCGTTTACTGGGACGCGGCGGACGACACGTTCAAGCAGACGTGGTCGTATGCGACGACGGCAGGCATTCCGCCCCATACGGATGCCTCGATCAATGCGAAACGGGCGCAGATTCCGGCGATGCCGGTCGGTGACACGGTGATCCTGGTCGAGTCGTTCATGGCGTACGAGCCGATCTTCTCGATCGGGCTGAACGCGATGATCTATGACACGTTCATCACGACCCGGCCGCGCTTTGCCAGCCAGGTGCCCTACGACCCGAACGCCTGAGGACTTTCCTTGGAACGCATTGCCGGGGGTCCGCGACGCGGGCCCCCGTTGCATTCCGGCACCCCGGCGAGCAGGGTCGCGTCAGCTTGCCTTCAGATGGAACGTGATGCCCCAGATGCGCCGGACACTGCACGCCCTGATCGCGGTCGGGATGCTGGCGGGCTGCACGGACGGCGGCTCAGCGGATGACGGCTATCCCAGACTGATCGCGCTTGACCCGTCGCTTTGGGCGGCCCCGCAGGACGACGGCGGCGCAGAGGCGCTTGCGGCCCGCGCTGCACGCCTGCGCGGACGCGCTGCCGGACTGCAAACTGCGGTGCCGTGACAGGCGTCAGCCGCGTCTGGGATGAACTTCGGCCCCGCGTCCCTCCGGTTGGTCGTCGGCCAGGTCGGTCGGGAAACCCGGTGCCAGCACCTTCAGCCCCGTCGCCCCCTCCAGCCGTTCGATCACCCGGTCGGATTGCGCCTGACGCCCACAGCGGGCCTGCGCATCGGTGAAGATGGAGATCATCAGCGGCGAGATTTCCAGCGGCACGCCATGATCCAACGCAATCTTCTGAAACAGGCCGATATCCTTCTGCACCAGGTCCATCGTGAAGTTCACGTCGCGCGACCCCGACAGGATCAGCTGGCTTTCCGTCTCGTGGGTGAAGGAATTGCCCGACGAAATCCGGATCGCCTCATAGGTCGTGGACATGTCCATGCCTGCCGCCTTCATGGTCACAAACGCCTCGCACAGCGTCAGCAGGTTCGCCGTCGCCAGATAGTTCGTCATCACCTTCAGAACGCTGGCCGACCCCAGGGGGCCGGTATGCAGAACGTCGCGCCCGATCACGGTCAGCAGCGGCAGGACGGCATCGAAGGTCGCGCGGTCACACCCGGCAAAGACCGCGATGTTGCCGGTTGCCGCGCGGTGCACGCCGCCCGAGACCGGGACGTCGGCAGCGCGACCGCCCAGCGCCTGAACCTTGGCAGCAAGCCGCTTCACCTCATCCGCGTCGGTGGTCGACATTTCCAGCCAGATCTTGCCCGGTGCCATTCCGTCGAGCAGACCGTCCGGACCTTCGACCACTGCGGCGGATGCGGAAGGCGTCGGCAGGCAGGTAATGGCGACCTCGCAGTCGCGCATCATCGCGGCGGCCGTATCTGTCGTCCTTGCGCCGCGCGCGACGAAATCCGCGACCCGCGCGGGATCGAGATCGCGCACCGCGAGGTCGATCCCGTTGCGCAGAAGCGTCCCCGCCAGCCGTCCGCCCGCGCTGCCCAGTCCGATGAAGCCGACCCGCATCCTGTCCCCCTTGGTTTCGCCGACCATCCCGCATCGGACAGCCGCAGGCCGCGCCGAATGCGACAGGCGCGGTCGTTGCATGACCTCGCCGAACCCGCTAACACCGCCCGCGACCTGATGCTTGCGGAGTGCCCCCAATGCCCGACCCCTTGCGCCTTGGCATTGCCGGGCTTGGCACCGTGGGCCGGGGCGTGATGAAGATCGTCGCGGCCCATGCCGGGCTTCTGGAACGGCGCGCCGGGCGGCCCATCGTCATTTCGGCGGTCTCGGCCCGGGACCGCAAAAAGAACCGCGATGTCGATCTGTCGGGGTTCGCATGGGAGGATGACCCGGTCGCGCTAGCCAGGCGCCCCGATGTCGATCTGCTGGTCGAAGTCATGGGCGGGTCCGAAGGTCCTGCGCTTGCCGCGACCCGTGCGGCCATCGCGGCGGGCAAGGACGTGGTGACGGCCAACAAGGCGATGCTGGCGATCCACGGCCAGTCGCTGGCCGAGGCGGCCGAGGCGAAGGGCCATGTGATCCGGTTCGAGGCGGCGGTCGCAGGCGGCATCCCCGTCGTCAAGGCGCTGACCGAAGGTCTTGCCGGCAATGAAATCCGTCGGGTCATGGGCGTGATGAACGGCACCTGCAACTACATCCTGACGCGGATGGAGTCCGCAGGCCTGCCTTACGAGACGGTGTTCGAGGAGGCGCGCCAGCTGGGGTATCTCGAGGCCGACCCGAACCTGGACGTCGGTGGCATCGACGCGGGCCACAAGCTGGCCCTGCTCGCCGCCATCGCCTACGGCACCCGCGTCAGCTTTGCCAATGTCGAGCTGGAAGGGATCGGGCGCATCGCCATCGAGGACATCCGCCATGCCGCCGACATGGGCTTCCGCATCAAGCTCTTGGGTGTCGCGCAGATGACCGGGCGCGGGCTGGAACAGCGCATGTCGCCCTGCCTTGTCCCCGCCGACAGTCCGCTGGGCCAGTTGCAGGGCGGCACCAACATGGTCGTGCTGGAAGGTGACAGCGCGGGCCAGATCGTGCTGCGCGGCGCAGGCGCGGGCGAGGGGCCGACGGCCAGCGCCATCATGTCCGATGTGATCGAAATCGCTCGGGGCACGCGCCTGTCCACCTTCGGCCAGCCCGCGGCGACACTGGTGGAACCGACCCCGGCGAAGGTCACGGCCCCCGCCCCGCATTACCTGCGGATGACGCTGATCGACAAACCCGGCGCGCTGGCCAAGGTCGCCACGGTACTGGGCGATGCGGGCATCTCCATCGACCGGATGCGGCAGTATGGGCACGCGGACACCTCTGCCCCGGTCCTGTTCGTCACCCACAAGACAACGCGCGACACGATTGACCACGCGATCTCGCGCCTGCCCGCGACAGGCGTCGTGCTGGGCGACCCGGTGGCGATAAGGATCGAAGAGGTCTGAGCACCCGCCCGTTACCGCCGCCGGTCCTTGCCGCGCCCCCATGCAGCGGGCTATGCAGATTTCAACAAGATCATGGTGACGAAGGGACAGTGCCGTGCGTGAACGCTTGGAATTCCAGGACCGGCTTCTGTCGCTGGGCCTCGCGCGTGTCAGCGAGGCGGCGGCGCTTGCCAGCGCCGAACTGATCGGCCGCGGGGACGAGAAGGCCGCAGACCAGGCTGCCGTCAACGCGATGCGCGACCAGCTGAACCTTCTGGACATCACGGGTGTAGTCGTCATCGGCGAAGGCGAGCGCGACGAGGCCCCGATGCTGTATATCGGCGAGGAGGTCGGCACCGGCACCGGACCCGCCGTCGATATCGCGCTCGATCCGCTGGAAGGCACCACGCTGACGGCCAAGGACATGCCGAACGCGCTGACCGTCATTGCCATGGCCCCGCGCGGCACGCTGCTGCACGCGCCCGATGTCTATATGGAAAAGCTCGCCATCGGTCCCGGTTTCAAGACCGGCACCGTCACCCTGGCGATGAGCCCTGCCGAACGTGTCTCGGCCCTCGCCTCGGCCAAAGGCTGCTCGATCCGCGACATCACCGTCTGCGTGCTTGAGCGCCCGAGGCATGAGGCGATGATCGATGAAATCCGGTCGACGGGCGCCGCGATCCGGCTGATCACCGATGGCGACGTGGCGGGTGTGATGCATTGCGCCGAGCCGGACATGACGGGCATCGACATGTATATGGGGTCGGGCGGCGCGCCCGAGGGGGTTCTGGCGGCGGCGGCGCTGAAATGCATGGGCGGGCAGTTCTTCGGCAAGCTGCTGTTCCGCAACGACGATGAACGCGGTCGCGCGCGCAAGGCGGGCATCACCAACTTCGACCGGGTCTACACCCGTGACGATCTGGTGCGGGGCGACGTGATCTTCGCCGCGACGGGTGTGACGAACGGCAGCCTGCTGGCGGGCATCAAGCGCGAGCCCGGCTATCTGACGACCGAGACGATCCTGATGCGGTCGAAGACCGGATCGATCCGCCGGATGACCTACCGCAATCCGGTGAAGTGACCGGCAGCCGCGCCTATCTGGGCGTCGAGGCCTCGGTCACCGGACGCCGCTGGGTCGGCCCGACCGCCGAGGAAGACCGGCTGGCCGAGGCGATGGTGCAGCAGACCGGCCTGCCTCTGCCGCTGGCCCGCGTCCTGACAGCGCGCGGCGTGGCACCGGAGGATGCGGCGGCGTTTCTGGAGCCGCAACTGCGGGACCTGCTGCCCGATCCGCGTTCGCTGAGGGATATGGGCGTCGCCGCTGCGCGGTTTCTGCGGGCCGTGGAAGCGCGCGAACGGATCGCGATCTTCGCCGATTATGACGTCGATGGCGGCGCGTCCGCGGCACTTCTGATCCACTGGCTGCGGCCCTTCGGCATCCAGCCCACGCTCTACATCCCCGACCGCATCGACGAAGGCTATGGCCCGAACGACGCCGCCATGGCGGGCGCTGGCTGCGGCCCACTCCCTGATCCTCTGCGTCGATTGCGGGACACTCAGCCACGGTCCCGTCGCCGCTGCCGCAGGGTCCGATGTCGTCATTCTCGATCACCATCTCGGGGCCGCGACCCTGCCCCCGGCGCTTGCCGTCGTGAACCCGAACCGGCAGGACGAAAACGGCAGCCTCGGGCATCTCTGCGCCGCGTCGGTCGTGTTCCTGATGCTGGTCGAGGCAAACCGGCTGCTGCGGGAAGCTGGCCGAAACGGCCCCGACCTGCTGGCGCTGCTCGATCTGACTGCGCTGGCGACGGTCGCCGATGTCGCCCCCCTGACGGGTGTCAACCGCGCGCTGGTGCGGCAGGGCCTGAAGGTGATGGCGCGGCGCGAACATGCGGGGCTGGTGGCGCTGGCGGACGTGGCCCGGCTGGACCGTGCGCCGACCGCTTACCACCTCGGCTTCCTCATCGGGCCGCGCGTGAATGCGGGTGGGCGGATCGGGGCCGCCGACCTCGGCGCGCGCTGCCTTGCGACCGAAGACCCGGCCGAGGCCGCAGCGCTTGCCGCGCGGCTGGACCACCTGAACACGGAGCGCCGCGAGATCGAGGCGCGCGTGCGGGAAGAGGCGCTGGCGCAGGCCGAGGCGCGGGGCACGGATGGCCCGCTGGTCTGGGCCGCCGCCGAAGGCTGGCACCCGGGCGTCGTCGGCATCGTCGCGGCGCGGCTGAAAGAGGCGACGAACCGCCCGGCCGTGGTCATCGCGCTGGACGGGGATATAGGAAAGGGGTCGGGCCGGTCGGTCGCGGGCGTCGATCTGGGGGCCGCCGTGCATCTGCTGACCGAGGAAGGCCTGCTGCTGAAGGGTGGCGGGCACCGGATGGCGGCGGGCCTGACGGTCGCACGCGACGGGCTGGAGGCCGCGATGGAGCGTCTTGGCGTGTTGCTGGCCCGGCAGGGCGCGGGGGCGGGCGGGCCGCGAGACCTGATGCTCGACGGAGTTCTGATGCCGGGTGCGGCAAGCGTCGATCTGGTTGAGCTGCTGGAGAAGGCGGGGCCGTTCGGCCAGTCCGCCCCCGCACCGCGCTTTGTCTTTCCCGATGTCACCGTCACCGCCACCCGGCAGCTGGGCGAGGCGCATCTGGGCCTGACGCTGTCGGACGGCCTGTCGGCACGGCTGGACGGCATCCTGTTCGGCGCACGCGGCACACCGCTTGGCAGCTTCCTCGAGTCCCGTGCCGGGGGGCGACTGCATGTGGCGGGCAAGCTCGACCTCAACCACTGGGGCGGGCGCACCCGGGTGCAACTGCGCATCGACGACGCGGCCCCCGCCACAGCGTGATTTCCTTGTCTCACCGGAGTAACGCCGGACCTGTCCGGCTTCGTCCGACCGCAGCCAGAATCCCCCTTGCGAAGCCTGGTGCCCTGCCCTAAGAACCGCCTCGTCCCGCGTGGCCCGTTCGTCTATCGGTTAGGACACCAGGTTTTCAACCTGGGAAGAGGGGTTCGACTCCCCTACGGGCTGCCACGGATATCCCTCAGAAATTCCGGACCATCCGCTTTGCGCTATCCGAGGCCGTGCGCGATGTCCTTCGTCACCTCGTACAACTGCCGGAACGCCGCATAGCGGCGGTCCAGAACATCGGATGTCTCGGGCCGGACGGTATCGGTCACGGGGTTCCAGAGGTGGATGTCGGGCAGGTCCGCCGACCCTACTGCCATCGCGGCCAGAAAGGCGTCGCCGAAGCTGGCCCCGACGGTCTGCCCGCAGACCTCCTGGTCCCGGCCCGAAGCATCCGACGTCGTCTGCAGCCACAGGTGGTTCTTCGTGCCGCCGCCGACCGCACGGATGCGCGTGGGGCGCTGGCCGGCATCGGCGTAGGTCTCAATCAGGTGGCGCGTCGCAAAGGCGATGCCCTCGATCACCGCACGGTAGAGATCGCCGCGCCCATGGGTCAGGTTCAGCCCGAAGAACGCGCCGCGCGCCAAGGGGTCGTGGATCGGCGTGCGCTCGCCCGAGAAATAGGGCAGGCAGATCAATCCGCGTGAACCCGGCTCGGATGCTGCGGCCTCGGCCGCCAGCGCCTCCCATACCTGTTCGCCGGAAAGGTCGCGCGCCAGATGGTCGCGGAACCAGTGGGTCAGAGTCCCTGACGTCGCAAGACCCGCCATGCTGGCGTGCAGACCGGGAAAGAGCCACGGCGCATACCAGAGCCGCGCATCGCGCACCGGCGTCTCGGTGAGCGCGACGGTGAAGATCGTCGATCCATACATCATCATCATGTCGGAGGGGCCGGTGACACCGACACTGACCGCCTCTGCCGCTGCGTCGATGGTGCCGCAGGTGACCGGCGTGCCGACGGCCAGCCCGGTCTCGGCTGCCGCAGCCGCAGTCACATGCCCAGCGATGTCGCCCGACCACATCAGCCGGGGCAAGCGGTCGCGCAGCAGGATGTCTGCGCCCAGATCGTCGGCCCAGTCCATGCGCACTGCATCATAGAGCGGCGCAAAACCGGCGGCGGTGAAATGGTCGATGACATAGTCACCGGTCAGGCGGAAGGTGAGGTAAGAGGTGGCGGTCAGGACGCAGGCGGTGCGCGCATAGAGATCAGGATGGGTCCGTTTCAGCCACAGGACTTTCGGACCGACGGATTGCGAGGTCAGGGCATTGCCGCAGCGGGCGAGGATGGTGTCCGCGCCGAGCGCGGCGGTCAGCAGACCGATCTCGGCGCTGGCGCGGGTATCGACGCCGTAGAGCACCCCATTCATCAGCGGGCGGCCCGCCGCATCGACCGGCAGCATGCAGGGCCCGATGGCCGAAGTGGCGATGCAGGCGATGTCGCCGGGGCGGACCTGTGACGATTCCAGCAGGGCCCTGACGATGAAAACGAAATCGCCCCACCAGTCCTCGTCCGCGCGGTGCTCGGCCCAGCCAGAGCGCGGCACGATCATCCGGTGCGCGCGGCTGGCCTGCGCGATGACGTTTCCCGACCGGTCGACCAGCACGCCCTTCGAATTCGAAGGTGCCGATGTCGACGCCGAGGGTGAAAGGGGGAACCGCAGTCATCTGCGCCCCAGCCGCAGATCGGCATCTTCAGCAGGTGAAATCGGTTGCGCCACCGGTCCGTCCCTCGCGCGGGTTTGTCCCGCCGGGACGCTAGCGGCAAAGGTCCCTGCGCGAAAGGGCGTGCGGACCCCGCCGCCGCAAGTCCCTGCCGCCCACCGCGGCATTGACAGCGCCTCGGGCCTCCGGCACTGAACACCGGCCCCGGTCAATCCCCGCCGGACGGCCTCTCCGGACACCCGTCATGCGCAGTTTTCTTTCCCCCCAGCCGGGCCTGCTTGTGACCGGCGCGCTTGGGTTCGGGATGATGGGCGTCGGACAATCGGTCTACGGACCGGCACTGCCCGCCTGGATGCGCGACTTCGGCCTGACGCAGACGGCAGCGGGCCTGATCCTGAGCGCGTACTGGGTGGGCGCGATCGTGGCCGTGGTTGCCATGCTGCGCATCGGGCACCGTTTCCCGGCCTGGGCCGCCGTTGCCCTTGCCGCAGCCGGGCAGGCAATGATCGCCTTCGGTCCCGCCTGGCCGGTCAAGGTCGCAGGTGCCGCCCTGTTCGGCATCGGCGGCGGCTTTGCCACGGTCGTCTTCAACCGTCGCGTGCTGGCGGCCTTCGGATCGCGCGGGCCTGCAATGGTCGGCGCGATCAACGCCCTGTACGGAGTCGGCGCCATCACCGGACCGATGATCTATCTGGCGCTCGGCGCGGACCCCGATCATTCCTATGCAGTCACGTCGGCCGCCAGCCTGATCCTGTGCCTTTACGCCTGGCGCGCCGTTGCCCCGGAGGCTCCGCTGGGGAAACCGGACGCGCAGGATGACACGGCCGTGTCGGACCGGGCTGCCATCGCGGCACCCGCGATCCTTGCCATCGGCGGCATCGCGATCGGGCTGGAATCCATCCTGGTCGGCCTCGGCCCCAGCGCCCTGATCGCGGCCGGCATGACCGAGGCCCGCGCCGCAGGGTTGCTGAGCGGCTTTTTCGTCTGCTTTCTTGCGTCCAGAATGTCACTTCTCTGGCTCGCATCGCGCATTGCATCGCTGCGCCTGCTGGCGGGCGCACTGATGCTGACCATGGTTTTCGCGCTCTGTGCGACGCTGTCGCCCGGCCTGTTCTTCGTGCTTTGCGGCGTTCCTGCCGGGCTGTATTTTCCGTCCTACTTCGTCACCGCGTCCGCACGTCTGGGCCGCGCCGCGCATGTGGCGCCCATCATCATCGTCGCGGGCATGGCCGGCGGCGTCGTCGCACCTCTGATCGCGGGTGGCGCAATGACCATTGGAACCAGGCCCGGCACCGCCTTCTTTCTGACGGCCGCTGCCGGTGCGCTGGTGTCGCTTGTTCTGGCACTGCGCGGCTTGTCCCGCCCGAGGTCCATCACGCTGACCAGACGTGCTTGACGGAACCGCGCGGCGCGTCACCATCCGTTCCATGCGATGCGGAAAGGGAGGATGCGATGAAGTTCGGCCCGACCCGAGGTGAGCTTTGGTTCCGCCTGATCGTGTCGGTCTTCGGGTTGGCGCTGATGATCGTCGCGGTCACGGCGCGCGGCGTGCAGGGCGTGGCCTGGGTCGAGGTTGTGGGCCTCGCATCGGTGTTCTTCGGGGGCACGGCGATCTGGACGCTGATCCGGCTGTTCAGGACACGGGACTGAAGACACCACGCGACCGGTTCAGGCTGCGACGGCCCCACCGTGATCGGTCAGGGACCCCGCCCGATGCAGGAACACCCGGCCGCGCCCGGCGCGTTTGGCCGCATAAAGCGCGGTGTCGGCGTCGGCGATCAGGGTTTCGGCGCTGCTGCCCGGATAGTCGTCCGACAGTACCACGCCGAGGCTGCCCGATATCCGCGCAATCGAGCCTTCGAACGGCACCGGCACCTCGAGCGCCGTGATGATCCGGCGACAGAGCCCGGCAACCGCCAGATCGCTGGACGGGAGCCGCAGGATCAACATGAATTCGTCACCCCCGACCCGTGCGACAAGGTCGTGGCGGCGTGTTTCGGCCCGCAGAATGGCCGCGACACGCGCCAGAACGGCATCGCCAGCGGCATGGCCCAGTGTGTCGTTGACCGATTTGAAATAGTCGAGGTCCAGATGCACCAGCGCAAAGGACTGACCGCGCCCGGCGGAATAGAGCGCGTCCGCCAACCCTTCGTCGAAGGCACGGCGGTTTGCGAGGCCGGTCAGCGGATCGGTCAGCGCCTGGGTCTCGGCCGTCTTGCGGGCACTGTCGAGACGCCGGTTCAGCGCCGCAAGTTCGGCAGTGACGGCGGCCTTGACCTCGGCCAGATACAGCAGTTCGACCGTCAGGTCCGTCGGCGCGAAGTGACCGCTGTTCAGATTGTGGTCGCGGACGGCCTGTATGGCCCCGATGCCGAAGGACAGGTTCATCAGCCAGCCTGATCCGTCCGGCAGCGCGATCAGATGTCCGCGCAGCACCGTGTCGGGCCGCGCGCGCAGAGCGACGTGCAGACGCCGCCCGACATAGGAGCCGGGCGAACCGGCCGGTCCTGCCGGGCGCGGGCGCAGCACGGTGCAGACGTCGTCGAACGTCATCCCGGCCACTGCGGCCCGCGGTGCAATTCCAGCCAGAGTCGGACCGGCGGACATGACCCGGCGGTCGGCCCCGATCCTGAGATGCATCGGCATCAGCGCATCGAGCGCGGCCTTGTCGCAGAATGTCACATCGTGAAGACCGCCCCCATCCATAGTCAGGCCCGCGGCATGGCAAGTTGGAAAGCGCGCCCTTCGGCAAAGCGCATATCAAGCAGTTCGATGCGGATCGTCGCATGGCCTCCCGCGCTGACCGGCCCGTCGATCAGCGCCAGCGCGCCGTAGTCATCCGCCATAGCGCGCAGCACACCCGCCAGAACGGGCGCAAACGCGCTGCGCGGTCCGCTTGCGGTCAGGCTGTAGCAGCCCGGCGCATCGGATTGCAGGTCGAGAAGCGGCAGGTCAATCTCCGGCACCGCAAGCTGCGCGCGTCCCGGAAGCTCCTCGATCGCTTCGATGAAATCCAGCGTATTCGGCCCCGCTGAACCGCAGAAGCCGACGCAGCGCCTCGACCGAGGCCAGATGCGTCCCGAAATCCTCCAGCAGGATGTCGAGCGGCTTGTCCAGTTCGTCCGCGGCGCAGGACAGCACCGCTTCGGTGATGTCGTCCGGATAGGTCAGCATCGCTTCGAACCCGTTCAGCGGAACGCCAGCCTGACCCGCCACCTTGTGCCAAAGGTCGCTGCCGTAGGTGTCGCGCAGAAAGGTCTGGATCGATCTGTTGACTAGTCCGTGCACTGGCCCATGCCCCGCGATGCTGGCCCGCGCGGTCTAGCAAGTGCACCTTAAGGAACGCTGAAGTGCCGACCGGGATGCGCCTTCGGTCCTGCCCGGGATCGGGCCGATGGCGCGTCAGAAGTCCGTCGGCGCGCCGCCTTCGGCTTTTCGCCGGGCAACGAAGTCCGTCAGTTCGTCGTACACCCCCGCATCCATCGGCGGCGGCACGAATTCATCCATGATCGCCTTGAAGATGCGATGCGCGCGCTCGGGCGTTTCGACCGACCCGTCGAGTTCCCAAGCCTCATAATTGCGCCAGTCGCTGACAATCGGCGCATAAAACGCTGTCGTATAGCGGTCCTGGGTGTGCTGGACGCCGAAGTAATGTCCGTCCGGCCCGACATCCGCGATGGCCTGAACCGCGATGTCCTCGGGCGTGGTGGCCCAGGTCACAGGCTCCATATAGCGCTGGATCATCTGCAGGACCTCGCAGTCCATGATGAACTTCTCAGGGCTGGCGATCAGCCCGCCCTCCAGCCAGCCCGCCGCGTGATAGACCATGTTGGTGCCTGACTGGACGGCCGCCCATAGGCTGTTGCAGGTCTCCCACATCGACTGTCCGTCGGGGATGTTCGCCGCGCAGACACCCGATGACCGCAGGGGCAACCCGTAGAACCGCGCCATCTGCCCGGTCATCTGCGTCGCGCGCATGTATTCCGGCGTGCCGAACGCGGGCGCGCCTGATTTCATGTCCACGTTCGAGGTAAAGGTGCCGATCATGCTAGGCGAGCCGGGGGCCGCGTATTGCAGCAGGGCAATCGCCGACAGCGCCTCGGCGATGGACAGCGCCACCGCGCCCGACATCGTCACCGGGGCCATCGCGCCCGCCAGCGTGAAGGGGGTGACCACAACCAGCTGGCCCGCCCGCGCGCAGCGCAGCGCGCCGTCAATCATCGGGAAGTCGTGCTTCAGCGGCGAGACGGAGTTGATGTTGGTGAACATCCGCGGCTTGGCGCGGAACTCCTCGTGGCTCAGACCGCCCGCGATCCGCACCATCTCCATCGCGTCCTCGATCCGCTCTTTTCCCAGCGAATAGGCATGCACGACCTTGTCGGTCAGCGTCAGCTTTTCGAAGAGGCAGTCCAGATGCCGGACCGAGGCATGGATTTCGACGGGCTCCACCGGATAGCCGCCCGCGAAATGGATGCAGTTGAAATACTGCGTCAGTTTGATGAAGTCGCGGAACCCGTCCATGAAGCCCGACACCTTGCCGCGCTCCATGTCCCAGTAGTTCGGCGGGGATGAGACGTTGCCGAACAGCAGCGCCTTGCCGCCGAACGGCAGCGCGCGGTCAGGGTTGCGCGGGGTGACGGTGAAGGTGCGCGGCGCGCGCGCGATCATCTCCATCACGAAACCCTCGTCCATGCGGACGTTCTGGCCATCGACGATGCAGCCCGCCTTGCGGAACAGCGCCAGCGCTTCGTCGTTCAGGAAGCGGATTCCGATCTCGGACAGGATGCGCATCGCGCCGTTGTGGATCGCCTCGACACCTTCCGGTCCCAAAGGCTCGGTCGGGCGGTCGTGGTTCTGCGGGATCCGCCACGGCATCTGGTCAATCGCCGCTGTCCCTGCACGCTGCGCATTGCCTGCACGGCCACCTGCCCGCTTGCGCCTTGCGTCATCCGCCACTGTCGCAATCCTCCGGTTCCGGGCCGACCGATGCCCCTGACGATGAAGCATCGGGAAGGACGCAGGCTGCTTCGCAAGGTTTTGCGACCAAATGCAGTCGTTTTTGACGGACGGCTTCAGCCCGCCCCGGACGACTGCCTGTCCAGCCAGCCCGGCAGGTGCCCGATATCCGGCAGCACCGCGTCGGCCAGCGGCATCAGGTCTTCCTCGCGCGCAGGGCCCGTCAGAACACCGACCGTCCGCATTCCCGCCGCCCGCCCCGCCACCAGATCGTGCCTGCTGTCACCGACCATCACCGCCCGCCCTGCAGGCACGCCCGACTGTTGCGCGAAGGCGATCATCTGCCCGGTGCCGGGCTTTGCGCCATAGCCGCTGTCCCAGCCCGCGACAAAATCGAAGAACTCCGCGATACCCGCCTGTGACAGATGCGCGCGAGCCGGGGCTTCGGCATCGTTGGTCGCCAGGCCGATCTTCAGGCCGCGCGCCCTGAGATGCCCGAGAAGCGGCACCAGCGGCACCGCCGGGGCCAGCGTCGCTTCGGATGCCAGCGCGTTCATCCGCCCGACCAGCGACACCGGGTTCGCCCCCGGAAGGTGCGGCAGCAGTGCTGCGGCGATGTCGGCGGGCGTATGGGCGATGACCGGGCTGTCGGCGTCGAAAGCTCCCGTCGCAAGATCATAGCCGACGGCGCGCGCAAGCAGGTCGGCATTCTGCCCTGCGCCCGCAGCAAGATCGGCGATCAGGTTCCGCGTCCATGCGCCCCACGTCGCCATGAAGTCGAACAGCGTGCCGTCCTTGTCGAACAGGATCGCCTGGATTGCGGTCACAAACTGCTCCTTCCCGGGCTGCTTCCGTCCCGTCACGGGCAGCATTTGTTCCGGCCAGTGTCATGCCGGAACGACAGGGGTCATGCAATGCTGCCTCGACAAGCCGGTTCAACGGCTGGGCCGAGTTGACGTACCCGTCAAGTCCAGTGACGATCCGCCCCGCCGGACAGTTGGGACAAAGCCTCGGCCGTCGCTGCGGGTGCCCGGCCCGTGGCCGTTGAAAATCCGATGATCCGGGCGTCGTCCCCCATCAGAAAATCCAGCACCGCCAGCAACATATCGGCTTCACCGGCACGGGTACGCATCTCGTCGGGCGACATTCCCGTGGCGTCCAGAAACTGCGGCAAAAGGGCCTCGTCGGCCACCAGCCAGCCGAGCGCATCAAGCGCCAGAACTTCGGCAGCTTCCCGCTTGGTCATGCAGGCGATCCAGTCTTTGGAAAGGGATTCTTAACCTTTGCGAAGAAAGGATGAGTGCAGGCAAACGCAAAGTAAAGCCGACGGAGAACCGCCATGACCGGGAAAATTCTGATCGTGGACGATGTGTCGACGAACCGGATCGTGATGAAGGTCAAACTTGCTTCGGCCTATTACGACACCATTCAGGCGGCCACCGGTGCCGAGGCGCTGCAACTGGCACGCGATGACTGCCCGGACCTGATCCTTCTCGACATCAACCTGCCCGATTTCAGCGGGATCGAGGTCTGCACTCGGCTCAAGGCCGATCCCGTCACCCGCGTGATCCCCGTCGTCATGGTCAGTTCGTCCCGCAATCTCGACCTTCGCATCCGCGCATTGCGGGCCGGGGCCGAGGATGTGTTCTGGAAACCCTTCGAAGACGTCGTGCTTCTGGCCCGGGTGCGCGCGATTCTCCGCGCGCGGGAAGCCGAGCGCGAACTTGGCCTGCGCCATCAGACCTACCGGGAACTCGGATTCGCGGAACCTGCGGCTGGCTTCGAGCGGCCCGCGACGGTGATCCTGATCAATGCCGACCTCGATGAGGCCCGCCGCTGGACCGATCACTTGTCCGCCGCGATCCGGGGCGAGGTGCAGACAATGACCCCGGATGACGCGCTGGTCTTGCTTGATGACCGTCCGACCCCGGATGTCGTCATCCTGCGGACCCGGGGCGACCGCGCCGGCGAGGGTCTGCGGCTGCTGTCCGAACTGCGCTCGCGTCGTGCCACCCGCTTCGCCAATGTCTGCGTCGTGGCACCTGCCGGCGAAATGGATCTCGCCAGCATGGCGCTCGACATCGGGGCGAACGACCTGATCGAAGCGGATGCGACGGCCGAGGAGATCGTGCTGCGCGTGCAGGGTCAGATCCGCAGGAAGCGCCAGTCCGACCGGCTGCGCGCCTCGCTCGAGGACGGGTTGAAGCTGGCCATGACCGACCCCCTGACCGGCCTGCACAACCGCCGCTACGCGCTGCCGCATCTGTCGCGCATCGCGCGGCGCGCACATGACTCGCGGCGCGACTTTGCCGTCATGGTTCTCGATCTCGATCGCTTCAAGGACGTGAACGACACCTGGGGCCATGCCGCAGGCGACGCCGTTCTGGTCGAGGTCGCTGCCCGGTTCCGGTCAAACCTGCGCGCCATCGACCTTGTCGCGCGTATCGGCGGAGAGGAATTTCTGGTGGCCCTGCCCGATATCGGCATCGACGCGGCAAAGGCCACCGCCGAACGGCTGCGCCGCGTGATCGAGGAACGGCCGGTATGTCTGCCGGAAGGGCAGAGGATTCCGGTAACACTGTCGATCGGCCTTGCGATGGCGGCCGGGGCCGATTTCACCGAAGCCGAGGTGGACCGCCTGGTGCACTGCGCTGATCGCGCTCTGATGGGGGCAAAATCGGACGGCCGCAATCAGGTGTCGGTCTTTCGCACTGCGGCCTGAATCCGCGCCGGTCTGAGGGAGGCCCGCACTTGCCGAGGCTTCAGGGTGAGGCAGCGTCCGTGCCGGGCGCGTCCTCTGCCGCCCCCTTGCCGCGCATCGCCTTGGCCAGCCGTGCCGCGAAGGCCGCGCGTTCCTCGGGCGACATCGCCACGATCCGCGCGATCAGCAGATCCTGTCCGACATCGACGCGCGCGGCGATCCGCGCCCGCTGCGCCGAGAATGTCGCCCGCAGCGCCGTTTCGTCCAGCGTCGGTGCCCGCAGCTGTGCCAGAAGGGCGACGGCATCGCGCCGGTCCTGCCGCCGTTCGCTGCGGAAGTTCGGCACCCTGGCTACAAAGGCGTCGCGCAGGGCGGCCTTGTCTTCGCGCGACAGCGCCTCGGTGAAGGGGCCATAGCCGATATCCGTGATCCCGCCGCGCGGCCCGCGCGGTCCGTCACCATCGAACAGCGCCCCGGCAACCGTTCCGATCACCAGAAGGTTCGCCGTCAGCGACCCTATCAGCAGCCAGCGCATCCAGCGCGGCGCACGGCCCTGGCCCGCAGGACCCTGCACAGCGCCGCCCGGACCCTCTGCCATGCCCTTATCCGTGTCCTTGTCCGTCATCCCTCGTCCTCCGGCACCAAAGCCGTGGTGAAATCCGCCGACCCCGGCAGCAGCTCGACCGCAGCTGCGCTGTCGCCCGTGATCCAGTAGGCCGCATTGGCGATAGTCGGCAAGCCGCCCGTCAGCCCGATCCAGACCCCTGCCACCGTCGCCGTCAGCATCCCGCCCAGGCCGCCCCAGCCGCCAAGACCCGCGAAGATGCCTCTGGCACCGCCGCCGGACGATGCCGGCCCGCCCGCCCCGATCCGCAGGGCTGCCACCCGCGCTGCCGACACCCGCGCCTGTTCGGCCATGCGGTCCTGCTGATCTTCGGCATCCGCAAGGACCCGCGCCAGAAGGCCCGCCTGCGCGTCGGGCGCATCGCGCCGCATCGCCGCAAAGACCGCGTCCAGCGCATCGTCCGCGCGATCGTCCCGGCATTTTCTCCGCGTCACTCATCGTCAAATCCCAATTCGTCCCGCTGCCCCGACAAGGCCGCAGCCAACGCCCGTTTTCCCCGCGCGGTCAGGCTTTCCACCGCTTCCACCCCGATCCCCATCACTGCCGCGATTTCGGGGTTTCCCAACCCTTCCAGATGGCGCAGCACCACCGCCTGCCGCTGCCGTTCCGGCAGCCGCGCCAGCGCGTCCTGCACGGTCCGTTGCACCGTCGCCTGCCGGTCCGTCTCGATCATCGCCGACAGGACGCCCGGCCGGTCCTCGGGCACGTCGCCCGCCTCTTCCAAGGGCAGCGGGCGGCGTCGGCGCAGCCGGTCGGTGCAGAGGTTCACCGTGACGCGGTAGAGCCAGGTCGACACTTTCGCCTCGCCCTCGCGCCAGTCCGGTGCCACGCGCCAGAGCCGCAGCATCGCTTCCTGCGCCACATCCTCGGCCTCGGTCCCGTCGCCCAGCATCCGCACCGCGACGCGCAGCGCAAGCGGCGTGAAACGCAGCGTCAGCGACCGTGCCGCCGCACGGTCGCCCTGCGCGTAAAGCGCCAGCAACTCGGCGTCCTGTACGCCTGCGCCGTCATCAAGGGCCATGTCCATCACCCGGCAAGCCGTATCCCGAAATCCCGCGCCCCGCAAACCGGGGCGGATCGCCGGTCGGAGACATCCCCCGACCGGCCGTGCCTGCCTCAGTTCTGAACCGGATCGTCGCCGCCGCCGTGACGGCCATGACGCTTGCCCCAGCCCTTGCCGCCGCCGTCGCGCATATCCGCGAACCGGTCGCGCATCTTCGCCTCGGCGGCGTCCGCCTCGGCCTGGGTGATCGCGCCGTCACCATCCGTATCGACACGGTCGAACATGTCCGCAGGCACCGGACGCGAGGCGAGTTCCTCGACGCTCAGCGACCCGTCGCCGTCCACGTCCTGCGCAGCGATCCGCTTCGCCGCCATGTCGGCGGCACGCTGCGACATCTGCTTTTCGATCTGCGCCGTCATCTCTGCCGCGCTGATCAGGCCGTTGCCGTCAGCATCAAGCCCGGCGATCTGCGCCGCCCGATAGGCCGCGATTTCGGCCTCGGTCACTTTGCCGTCCTTGTCGGCGTCCATCGCGGTGAAGTCGAACCCCATGCCGCCATGGCCGCGGCCCATATCGGCCATCGGGCCTGGCGCAGGTGTCTCTGCCGGGGCCGCCTCGGGCGCAACCGTGGCATCCTGCGCCGTCACCATCACGGGCGTCACGATCGCGGTTGTCCCCATGATCACGGCCAGTGCCGCAAGGATCTGTTTCGTTCTGGTCATCGTCGTCTCCGTCGTTTTGCTCAAGGTCTTGGCACCGTGCCTGCCTCATGGTGGGTCAAACGGAGCGGTCCCGGATTTCCGTCGCGGACCGGCGCGGCATTCCGTCCGGGCCTTCTGCAAGTCCTTCAAGTGGAGGCCGAAAGATGCCATAAGCGCGGCGATACAACCGCCGGGACAAAACCGATGACCGCCGCCGCCCTTGACGCGGACGACCGCCCGATGCGCCCCGCAATTCTGCGCGGCCTTGCTCTGCGCTGCCCGCATTGCGGGCGCGGGCGGGTGCTGTCGGGCTATCTGACGCTGCGCCCGGCCTGCGCGTCCTGCGGCGAGGATTTCAGCCACGCACGCACCGATGATGGCCCGGCCTATGCGACAGTGATGATCGTCGGCCACCTGATGGCGCCGACGATCCTGTGGGCCTTCGTGCGCTGGAGACCCGAACCCGTCACGCTTGCCAGCGTCTTTCTGGCGGGAAGCATCGCGCTGACCCTGTTCCTTCTGCCGCGCATGAAGGGCATGTTCCTGGCGATCCAGTGGTCGCGCCGGATGCACGGCTTCGGCACCGGGCAGGATGACTGACGGCGTATCGTCTGTCCGCGACGCTGCTGCGGTCATCCTGGTGCGGCGAATGCAAGCCGGTCCTGCGGTGCTGATGGGTCAACGCGGGGCGGCGGCGGCGTTCATGCCCGACAAGGTGGTCTTTCCCGGCGGCGCGACCGACCCGGAGGACGGCGTCGCGGCCGATGCCCCGCCCCTGTCACCCGATTGCGACCAGCGGCTCAGGATCGCGTGCGACGCACCGTCCCCTGCGACCCTTGCCGCTGCCGCCCGCCGGGAACTGACCGAAGAGACCGGCCTGACGCTCTGCCCCCGGACCGGTGCCGTCTCTGATCTTCGTCTTCCGCGCCATTACCCCGCCCGGCCGCAGCCGCCGGTTCGACGCGCGTTTCTTTCTGGCAGATGCCGCCGACCTGTCAGGCGATCCTGACGATTTCTCGCGCGCGCAGGACGAGTTGTCTTTCCTGCGATGGGTTCCACTGGCGCAGGCACGCGGGCTGAACCTGCCCTTCATCACCGAAATCGTGCTGGCCGAGGTGGCGCACCGGTTGTCGTCCGGCCTTTCAGGCCCGCCGCTCCGCGTACCGTTCTTCGACAATTCCGGGCCGGTCCCGGCTTTCCGCTGGCTGCGACTGACCGCGCGGTCTATTCCGCCGGATGAACGCTGACGGACATGCCGTCCGCATCCCGGAGCGGGTGCTGCACCGGGTCCTTCGGGCGCAGGAAGTGACGCAGGAACACTTCGCCATAGGACCGGTAGAGATAGCCGTCGTTCCGCCGCAGCCAGTCGGCCCGACTCTCGGCATAGACGCGCGGCAGGTGGTACCAGGCGACCTTGGGCTTCGCGTGATGGACCGCATGCAGGTTGTTGTTCAGGAACAGGAACGGCAGCACGACCCCGCCCTCTACGATCACCGATCTTCCACGCGCCAGCTCATGCGCCCGATGCTCCAGGAACGTCCGCACCTTCAAAATCGACAGCCCGGCATAGCAGCAGACCGCATAGGCCCAGCCAGGCATCGGTGCCAGCCAGACCCACGCCACCACGGGCACCGCACCCGCCAGATGCAGCTGCCAGTCGCGCGCGACCGCCCGGTCGCCATGCAGGATCGCCGCGCCATCGGCCCGGACAAACTCGATCACCGTGATCGCCGGTCCCATCAGCATCCGCCCCAGCAGCGCGTTGTTCGCCGTGCAGACCGCGCGCCGCAGTGCCGACGCCTCGGCCCAGACCTTGGGGCACAGGAAATTCGTCTCGGGGTCGTCATAGGGGTCCGTCAGGTGTTCATCCTGGTGATGCGCCAGATGCAGGTCGCGGAAGCGTCCGTAGGGATAGACCAGCCCCAGCGGCAGCGACACCAGCGCCTCGTTCAGCCAGCGCGCGCGGAACGGGTGGCCATGCAGAACCTCGTGCTGAAGCGAGGAATGCAGCGTAATGAGAAGCGTGATCAGGATCATCGCAAGCGGCAGTGACCAGAGCCGACCAGCCAGGTCGTGGCAAGGGCCCATCCCCCGTAGCACACCGCGATCAACACAAGGGTCGGCCATTCGACCCCGTCATCCGCACCGTTACGCACAACGTCCCCTTCGACAACTTCCGGCCAAATCTTTGGCCTTGCACGCAAATCTACGCCTGACCCGCTGGCGTGTGAATTCCGAACATGCGAACATAATCTCACAATTGTTAAGGAATCGCCGCATATGGTGAGTTCAATAGACAGACGCGACCGCACCGACCTGTTCCGCGACCGTCTTGCGCAGGCGATGGCGGAACGCGCGGTGAACCAGAGCGCGCTCGCGCGGTCGGCGGGGGTCGACCGCTCGACCATCTCGCAGCTGCTGTCGGACGCGACGGCGCGCCTGCCGAACGGCCAGCTTGTCGCAGAATGCGCCGTGGCGCTTGGTGTCTCTGCTGACTGGCTGCTCGGCCTGTCTGACCGTCCGGAGCCGCTCGCGGACCTGATGGCGACCTCGCTGACCATCACCGAGGCCCCGCGCGCGCTGATCGACGAGACGATCTTCGGCTGGCACCGCGAGGCGGCGGGATACAAGATCAGGCATGTCCCGGCGACCCTGCCCGACATGCTGAAAACACGCGCCATGCTGCAGTGGGAATATGAGCCCCAGCTTGGTCGCACTGCGGAACAGGCGATCGGTGCCTCCGAGGACCGGCTCGGCTGGATGCGGCAGGCGCGGTCGGACTATGAGATGGCCTTCCCGCTGTACGAGGTTCAGGCCTTTGCCCGCGCTGAGGGCTATTACCGGGGCCTGTCCGCCGCGATCCGCCGCGAACAGATCGACCATTGGTTGGCGCTTTACGACCAGATCTACCCAGGCCTGCGCATCTATCTGTTCGACGCGCGCCGGGTGTTTTCGGCACCGGTCACGATTTTCGGGCCGCTCCTCGGCGTCGTCTATCTGGGACGCCACTATCTCGCCTTCCGCGACTCCGCGCGGGTGATGAGCCTGATGGCGCATTTCGACTGGCTGGTGCGCGAGGCAGAGGTCAGCGCACGGGAGTTTCCGGCGATGCTGCGGGGGCTGCGCGATGACGTCGGGGACTAACCCCCTCGCCTGAATAGAAAATCACTCACGAATGACTTTCTTGGTCACAGAACCTTTGTGAAAACTCTGCTTGTCCCGCGCTATCTTCCCTGCCCGACTGACCTCCCCGCCCCCTCGGGCCAGTTCCCCGCATGCGCGGCCGCGACCCTTGCCAGCGTCTCCGCGACATGCGGCGCGGGCGTGCTGGTCTTCCGTGTCGCCAGATCGACATGCAGCAGCAGATGTTCGCCCGTTGCCGCCAGCACCTCCCCCGCCCGCATCTCGTGCCACAGGTGAAACTTCTTCCCCTCCCCCGCCAGCACCCGCGTCGTCACTGTGATCCGGTCGCCCGCATTCACTTCAGCCAGGTGGCGGATATGCGTCTCGACCGTGAAGATGCTTCGCCCGGCTGCAACATACTCCGCGTCGATCCCGATCAGTTCCATGAACCGGTCCGTCGCGTCACCGAAGGCCTGCAGGTACCGCGCCTCGTTCATGTGGCCGTTGTAGTCCGCCCAATCGAGCGGCACCGCCCGGTCCAGCGTCACGAACGGCCGCGACAGGTCCGGCGGCGCACCCCGCAGCCGCGCGTCGTGCTGCCGGATCAGCGCGCCCGCCCCCCAGCCTGCCGTCTGCGCGCCGCCGTTGCCCTTCAGCGCCCGCATCATCGCCACCAGGTTGCCGTCGCGGATCCGCTCCAGCTCGCGGATCGTGTGCATGCCCGACTGCGCGTCCGACTGGCTGGCAACCGCCTCGATCAGCTCGTCGGTCAGATCCGGCACGTCCATCAGTTTGGTCCAAGGCCATTTCAGGCAGGGCCCGAATTGCTCGATAAAATGGCGCATCCCCGCCTCGCCACCTGCAATGCGATAGTTCTCGAACAGCCCCATCTGCGCCCAGCGGATGCCGAAGCCGTAGCGGATCACGTTGTCGATCTCTTCGGTCGTGGCGATGCCGTCCTTGACCAGCCAGAGGGCCTCGCGCCAGACCGCCTCGAGGAACCGGTCGCCGATATGCGCGTCGATCTCGGCGCGGATGTGCAGCGGGTGCATGCCGATGTGGGTCAGCGCCTCCTTCGCGCGGTCCACGAGGGTCGCGGGGTTCGCGGGCGAGGGCACCAGTTCTGCCAAAGGCAGCAGATAGACCGGATTGAACGGATGCGCGACAAGGATTTGCCCCGGTGCGACCGCCCCTTCCTGCAATTCGCTTGGCTTGAAGCCGCTGGTGGATGAGCCGATGATCGCCGTAGGATTCACGCCTTGAATCTCGCGGTAGACCCGGTGCTTCAGGTCCAGCCGCTCTGGCACCGCCTCGACCACCCATTCGACGCCCACCACCGCCTCGGCCAGCGTCTTGTGCAGGCTCAGACGCCCCTCAGGCGGCAGTCCCGCATCGAACAGCCCCGGCAGCGACCGCCGTGCGTTGGCCAGCACCTCGCCGATCTTGCGCGCCGCTTCCGGGTCGGGGTCAAAGACCTGCACATCCCAGCCCATGATGAGGAACCGCGCCGCCCAGCCCCCGCCGATCACGCCCCCCCCGACAACCGCTGCCTTCCGCGCCATGCGCCAACCCCTTCCTAAGTTAGAAACCATACCGGAAGCCCGACCATGACGGCCAGGCTGACTAACCTCAGCGCCTTCTCTTGATCGGACTCGCGGCGCGTGGTCGCGAGGATCAAGAACTGCCCAATTGCCCCGACAGTGAAGGCGTAGACGAGTGGCATTGTCAGCACGAGGAGCACGCCCCAGAGGCTCAATAACTCGTACTCGTGTTGGATGTTGATATTTAGATAGGCACCAACCAAAGCGGCCGGAATCCACACCAGAGCGCATATTACCGCCAATTCAGGCAGCGTTCTGAGAAAGGACGTAGCTGCCCAAGCTGCAAGCATGAAGGGCGCAGCAACCACAATCAGAAGAAGAGTTCCCATTGGGCACCTTCTGGTGTGCACAGGAATTCCGAATTCACCGCTGCACTCTCTGATGAAACACCGCCATATTCCAGTCTATCGGCGGGGCTAGTGCCGCCTTCCGCGCCATTCCCGCCCCCATCAAAGCCGCGTCAGACGCGACACGTCATAGCCGTTGAAATCCATCACCTCGCGCGCCGCCGTGTCGAGGTCCGCGCGCAGGTCGGGGCTGCGCGACAGGATGCGCCCGAACGACCCGTCCGGCGTCCCGATGGCCGCCACCCGGTAGTCCGCATCGACCCACATCACCCACAATTCCTCGGGTCCACGCAGACCGTCCCGCGTGATCCGCCCCGGCCCCGTCACCCGCGCCGCGCCCGAGAAAGCCCGCGATCCCGGACGGGCCGCAGGCTGTTCCCGTCACGGCCCATGACTGCGGCCCCGTCGCCACCCAGGTCTCGGCCAGCGGCCCGCAGCCCGCATCCGGGCCGAAGGCCGAAACCACATGCCAGACATCCCCGAACCGCGACGGGTCGAACAGGGCGGCCGAGGCGATCTGACCTTCACCCGTCCGGAACCCCGTATCTGGCGGAGCCGCCGCGCAGGCGGACAGAAGCAGCAGCGCCGCGATCACTCGATACATTGCGTCACCCGGAATCCACCGCTGTTGAACACTTCATCGCAGCCGAACAACGGCTTGACCGGCGCGCAGGTCCGCGATCGGGCAAGGCAGGCGCTTTCGCAGTCGGTTGACACGCTGCAGAACTGCCCCGCATCCTTCGGTACCGTGAAGCAGGCAAGCGCGCCGCCCGGCTTGACCGGCCGGAACGTGCCGCCCTGCTTTTCGCAGTCCTGCATCTGGATCGCCATGAATTCCGCGCCCACAGGTGGCAGATCACCGGGCTTTTCGGTCGGCTGGCAGCCGAGCAGCGTCAGGACCGCAAGCGCTCCCGCAGCCAGCGCCTGCCTCACGCCGCCACCGGGGCGCGCTTCGTCAGGCCGAGCTTCGCGCGCACCTCGGCAGGCCCGATCACCCGCGCGCCCATCCCCTCGATGATCCCGACCGCCCGCTCCACCAGGTCCTCGTTCCGCGCAAGCTGGCCCTTGCCCAGCCACAGGTTGTCTTCCAGCCCGACGCGCGCATTCCCCCCCGCCAGCACCGCCGCCGCTACATAGGGCAACTCGCTGCGCCCGATGCCGAAGGCGCTGAAGGTCCAGCCAGCGGGGACGTTGTTCACCATCGCCATGAAGGTGTTCAGGTCATCCGGCGCGCCCCAGGGCACGCCCATGCACAGCTGCACCAGAACCGGCTCGGGGATGATCCCCTCGCTGACCAGCTGCTTGGCCAGCCAAAGATGCCCGGTATCGAACGCCTCGATCTCGATCCGCGTCCCCGCCGCCACCATCCGCGCGCCCATGTCGCGCAGCATGCCCGGCGTGTTGACCATCACATAGTCGGCTTCGGCGAAGTTCATCGTGCCGCAGTCGAGTGTGCATATCTCGGGCCGGCATTCCACCACATGCGCCACGCGGTCGGTCGCACCGGTCATGTCGGACGCCTGCGACATCCGGTTCATCGCCTCGGTCCCGTCGAACAGCATGTCGCCGCCCATTCCCGCGGTCAGGTTCAGAACCACATCCGTGCCGCTGTCGCGGATGCGGTCCGTCACCTCGCGGTAGAGGTCCAGACGGCGCGACGGCTTGCCCGTCTCCGGATCGCGCACATGGCAATGCACGATCGCCGCCCCCGCCTTCGCCGCCGCGATGGCGCTGTCGGCGATCTGTTTCGGGGACCGGGGCACATGCGGGCTGCGGTCCTGCGTGCCCCCCGACCCGGTCACGGCACAGGTGATGAAAACCTCGCGGTTCATGGTCAGCGGCATCGGTCGTCCCTCCCCGGGGAATGCCGCTACAGGAGAGGGGATTTCGGATGCAAGGGCAAGGCCCGGGCGCGACATGCTGGCGATGAATCCGCCCCCTGCGCGCGGTTGAAGGTCCTCTCGGATCGGTGCTTGCCGATCTCTGAAAGTCCGTCACGAACGATTTTCCAGACCGAAGAGTTTTCGTGAAAATTCTTCAGGTGAACTCAGGCCTCTAAGCCGCGCTCAGTACACCTTCGGCACCCAGCATTGGCTGGCGATCAGTACGGCATAGGATGCGCCTTGTGCGCCGCCGCGATGGCCGCCAGAACATCGTCGCTCAAGCGCAGGTCAGCCGCCCCCAGCGCCGTCTTCAGCTGTGTCTCGTTCGTCGCCCCGAATATCGGGACGCAAGGAAAGCCCCGCCGCAGCGTCCAGGCGATCGCCATCTGCCCAAGGTCCAGCCCGGCACCTTCCGCAATCGCCGCATAGGCCTCGACCGCGCCCCAGACCCTCGGCGTCAGCCGCCCCGACAGGTCCGGGTTCAGCGTCCGCCGCGACGCCGGTGGCGTCACGTCGCCCCGGTATTTCCCTGTCAGAAGGCCCGTCGCCAGCGGCGAGAACGCCAGCAGTGTGACCCCCTCATTGTGTCCGAGCTCGCCCATGTCAGCGTCATACTGGCGGCAGAGCAGCGAATATTCGTTCTGCACGGATATCGGGCGCGGCACGCCCGCCGCATCCGACAGGCGCAGCCATTGCGCCATGCCCCAGGCGCTTTCATTCGACAGGCCCCAGTGGCGGATTTTCCCCGCCGCTATCTGCGCGCCGATCTCCTCCACGCACTCCGCCATATTTGCCAGCGTCTCGCCCGCGTCCTGCCGCGACGGGTCGAAGCCCCAGATCTGGCGGAAATGATAGCTGCCCCGGTTCGGCCAGTGAAACTGGTACAGGTCCACATAGTCCGTCTGCAGCCGCTTCAGCGATGCCTCGAGCGCGCGCCGGATGCTGGCGGGTGTGATCGGCTCGCCGCCCCGCGTCGCGCTCCCCTCGCCCGCGATCTTGGTTGCGATGATCCAGTCTGCCCGGCGCTTTGTCCGCGCGACCCATGACCCGATGATGCGTTCGGTATTGCCGACCGTCTCGGCCCGCACCGGGTTCACCGGATACATCTCGGCCGTGTCCATGAAGTTCACACCATGATCCGCCGCGATGTCGATCTGGGCGTGACCCTCGCTCTCCGTGTTCTGGGTCCCCCAGGTCATGGTGCCGAGGCAAAGGGCAGAAACGGACAGGCCGGACCGGCCAAGGGTGGTTCTTTGCATCTGGGGGTCTCCGCCGCTTCGGTCAGGCGGAACCCTAGCGGGCAGAGCCATGGTGACAAGGGATGCCGTCTTGCGTCGGGCTGGCGCAAGGGCTGAGCTGCCGTCCGCTTCTTCCCAGAATTCACTTTCAACTCATGCGGGGCTGCCACATCCTGCCTGCGACGGTCATTTTCCAAGCAGCCAAAGAAACCGCCAGATGAAGTCCATGCAGCTGTCCGGCCCGATGATCCGCGTGATCATGTGCGTTGCCGCAACTCTGCTTGCCGGGCTTGTCCTGGCTTCCCCGACCCGCGCGGACCAGATCGCGTTCGACATTCTGTTCCCCGGCAAGATCGACGGGCGGCTGAGGCTTGACGTGCAGGCCGAGGCAGAGACCTACAACGCAAAGGTGCAACTGCGCAGCAAACCGCCTTTCGGGGCGACTGCCCCGCTGATCTACAATGCCGCCGCCTCGGGCCGCCTCACCGACCGGGGGCCTGTTCCGGAACGTTTCAGCGCCGTCGCAAATTCCGGGCGGCGGCAATCCGACAACGCCGTCGAGTTCGCAGCGGGTCTCCCGCATACGACGCGCGACCTTCCCCCGCAGGCTCCTGCACCGGGTGACGTGAACCCGGACCTGATCGGCGGTGCCATCGACCCTGTGACTGCGCTTTATGTGATGCTGCGCGACCAGCCGATCCCCGAGGCGTGCCGTCTGAAGGCCTATCTCTTTGACGGACGGCGGCTGTCGCAGGTGGTTCTGTTCCAGCCGCAGATTGCCGACGGCGAAATTGGCTGCCGGGGTGAATACCGCCGTCTGAAGGGCTTCAGCCCTGCCGAGATGAACGAACGCCAGCGTTTTGCCTTCAGCCTGACCTACCGCGCCGCCGGTCCGGGCCTCGTCCGGCTGGCCGAGGCGCGGGGCGAGACGCTCTATGGCCCTGCGCGTCTGATACGGCGATAAGCGGCGCGCTATGACCGTCACCCGACCTCTGAACCGGCCACGCTGCCGATTGATGCCGCCCTGCCGGACCTTCTTATGGCGATCCGCGCCGGACGGCCGCGCCGTGCTTGTCGCCCCACCCGGCGCGGGCAAGACGACTCGCGTGCCGCTGGCGCTGCTGCCGGTGGTCCAGGGCCGCATCCTGCTTCTGGAACCCCGCCGCCTCGCCGCCCGCGCTGCCGCCGCGCGGATGGCCGAAACCTTGGGCGAAAAGGTCGGACAGACCGTCGGCTACCGCATAAGGGGCGAGTCGCGGATCAGCGTCGCGACCCGGATCGAGGTCGTGACCGAGGGTATCCTGACGCGCATGCTGCAGTCCGATTCCGGACTGACCGGCATCGGCGCGGTGATCTTCGACGAGTTTCACGAACGCGCGCTGACCGCCGATCTGGGGCTTGCCCTGACCTGGGATGTCCGCAGCGCGCTGCGGCCCGACCTGGTCCTGATCGTGATGTCGGCGACGCTGGACGCCGCCCCGGTCGCCGCGATGCTGGATGACGCCCCCCTGATCCGGTCCGAGGGCCGGGCATTCCCGGTCGAGACGCGCTGGCTGGCGAAGCCTGTCGGGCCTGCTGTGCGGTTTGAAGCCGGGATCGCCAGCCTGATCGATGCCGCCCTCGTCGAAACCGATGGCAGCCTCCTCGCCTTCCTGCCCGGCGAAGGCGAAATCCGCCGCGCCAGCGCGATGTTGCAAGGCCGTCTGCCGCCGGACTGCCGCATCCTGCCGCTGTACGGCGCGATGCCTTTCGGCGCGCAGACCGAGGCGCTGACCCCCGCCCCGCCCGGCCTCCGCCACGTCATCCTCGCCACATCCATCGCTGAAACCTCGCTGACCCTGCCCGGCATCCGCGTGGTCGTGGACGGCGGCCGCGCCCGTCGCGCGCGGTTCGATCCGGCGTCGGGCATGTCGCAGCTTGTGACGGAGCGGGTCACAAGGGCCGAGGCCGATCAGCGCCGGGGCCGGGCGGGACGGGTGGCGGAAGGCATCTGCTACCGGATGTGGACGAAGGGCGAGGAGGGCGCGCTGGCCGCCTTTCCACCACCCGAGATCGCGATCGGCGATCTGGCGGGCCTCGCGCTCGACCTCGCACTCTGGGGCGGCGCACAGGGCCTGCGGTTCCTCACGGCCCCGCCCGAAGCGGCCCTGGCCGAGGCGCGCGCCCTGCTGGCCGACCTCGGCGCGCTGGACGACACGGGGCGGATCACGGCGCATGGGCGGCAGATCGCGGCCCTGCCCCTGCATCCGCGCCTTGCGCATATGCTGGCAGTCGCGGGGCCGCAGGCCGCGCCGCTGGCGGCCCTTCTGGCCGACCGCGACCCCCTGCGCGGCGCGGGGGCCGACCTGACGCTGCGCCTGTCCGCCATCGACCGCCCCGGCCCCGATGTTGACCGCGCGGCCATCGAACGCATCCGGGCCGAGGCTGCGCGGCTGGCCAGGGCGATTCCTGCGCCGTCCACTCGCAGCGCCCTGACGCCCGCCGATTGCGCGGCCTTCGCTTATCCCGACCGGATCGGCCTGCGCCGCACCGGCGATGCACCGCGCTATGTGCTCTCAGGTGGAAAGGGTGCCCTGATCGACGCGGCGGACCCGCTTTCCCGGGCACCGATGCTGGTCGCCACGGACCTTGACGGCGACCCGCGCGAGGCGCGGCTGCGTGTGGGGATCGAGATTGCCGAGGCGTCGGTGCGGCGGCTGTTCGCGGACCGCATCCGGCGGCGCGACATCGTGGAATGGTCGCGGCGGGAGGGCCGGGTCGTCGCGCGGAGCGAGGAGCGGCTGGGCGCGCTGGTCCTGTCCGAGGCCCCGCTGCCGAAGCCGGAGGCCGATGCCGTCGCCCGCGCAGCCTTCGACGGGCTGCGCGTGATCGGTCTGCCGTTCACTGACACCGCCCGGCGGTTCCGCGCCCGGATTCAGCTTCTGGCGCGGGACGGGGCGGACATGCCCGACCTGTCGGATGCCGCACTTCTGGCGGACCCCGACTGGCTGCTGCCCTGGCTTGGCGGCAAGCGGACCGAGGCCGATCTGCGGGCGTTGGACCTGACAGCGGCGCTTAAGTCGTTGCTTTCATGGGATCAGGGCCAGCTGGCCGACCGTCAGGCCCCGGCACATTTCACGACCCCGCTCGGGCGGCATATCCCGATTGACTACGAAGGCGATCATCCTTCGGTCACGGTGCGGCTGCAGGAAATGTTCGGGGTGACCGTCCACCCCACGGTCGGCCCGAAGAACCTGCCGCTCCGGGTGACGCTGCTGTCGCCCGCCCAGCGTCCGGTGCAAGTCACGAACGACCTGCCGGGTTTCTGGCGGACCAGCTATGCCGATGTCCGGCGCGACATGCGCGGGGCCTATCCGCGCCACCCCTGGCCGGAGGATCCGACACAGGCGGAGCCGACGCTGCGGGCGAAGCCGCGCGGGACGTGAGGCGGGAGCGTTCCGTGCGCAAAGCCGTTCCGATCTCGGCTTCTCGCAGGTCAGGGCGCTGGTCTGGGAAACCGCGCCCAAGACCGCCCGCGTGGAACATGCGCCTGCCCCAGGGGCCGATCGAGGCCGTCAAGGCCCGCGCGGCGGCGCGCGGCGTGCCGTACCAGAGGTTGATCCGGGAGGCGCTGGAGCGGGAAGTCGGGCGGAAGGGGGCGTGAGGGGATTGTCCGAAGCGGGTTACGAAGGCGACACGCATTTGGAATGGTTCAGGGAGCTTCGAGGCGCATGAACAGGACAAGGTGCAGCGGTTGGGGCTGAACCGCACTGGGATGATGCACATGACATATAAGAGGTTTGCGAGATGAGGGAAAGTATGATACTCTAAAAGCCGAATATATCGGCGTGGTGCTATAATGTATGAATATTACGCTGGGCCACGGGGTGAGGAACAGGTAAGAGATAGAAATGAGAATTCACTACAGGTAGATCTTAGCCTTGAAAATTTTGCTGAAGGCTACTTGTTAGCTTTGAAATCAAATCTTTCTAGTTTTCGCCATTTCTTTACTGGCTTGCTTTTCTTATATGGGACTCTAACACTTTTTTTAATTTGCCTCATTGTTGTTTTATTTGATGGTAGCGGAATACTTGCCCTCCTCCAGTCCGTTCCAACCATTCTAAACTTTGCTGTTTTAGTTTGGCTTGCTGAAGACTTCTGCGGTGACTTTGTTAAATTGCAGGTTTCCAAGACGGAAAACGCACTAATAAATACTATTTCATTCAGAGGTGAGGCAACTAAGATGAATAAAAAGATTCTGGAACAAGCCGAGAAAAGAGCCGGGCACACTATAACACTTCACGGCGACAATGCGATTCTCGCAATTGACGGAAGTTCAGTGTCAGATGTTCGTCAAACAAAAACTGTCCAAGGTGATCCAGAAACAATCAAAAGCTTAGCGCTTTTAATCGCTTACTGTCAGGAAACCGGAAACAGTGTTGCGATATCCGCTTCACAGGAAATGGCTGCCGAGGCTACAAAAAACACGCCCAACAGGGGAAAAATATTTAGTTTCTGGAATACTATTGTTGCGGCAATTCCTAGCATCTTATCCACTGTCAAAATAGTTGAGGGTGTCAAAGCACTTATGTGAGTGATATACTTTGGAAACTACTTACTAACCTCCTGCAACACGTGGACTGGGCTTCAGCGCGGCATTTACCCTCGGGCGTTCCACCGAAGTCGGCGATCTCATCTCCCCCCATACCCCCCTCAACTCCTCCCCAACCCAAGGCCACCCCATGGACTACGGAAAATCCGGCACCGCCAAACCCGCCCGCAACGAACCACGGCATCAGGAACGCAAACCCGCGGGCAAGCCCCCGACCCCCGGCGGCCGCGCGACCAGGGCCGAGCTGCTGGCCCGGATGAAGGCGGCGGCCCTCGCCCGGACCAAGGGCTGACCGGCCCGGCGGCCGGACATCCGCCTCGCTCCGGCGCATGCTGGGACCCAGCGCCTCCAGCCGGTCCCGTCCCCACCTGCGCAAGGGCAACAGGAGCCTTTCCGCCAGCCTCCGCCCACACCCCCAATCCTTTCGTTATGGTTAACGCGGTCCGCAACCATCTGATTCAAATACATAATTCAGAATGTCCACATGTGGACACACCCGATTTGCCCCCTTACCCCCCGTTATCCCGCCGGAAAATACAGCCGCCGTCCATGCCATCCCCTCCCCCCGGGAACCATCCCGCCCCCCTCCGCGTTGCCCTCTGCAACCAAACGGAGAGTCACCATGAAGGGCATCCTCGCCTGGGTCATCGGCATCCCGATCCCGATCATCATCATCCTCTATTTCCTCGACGTGTTCTGACGGCTTTCCCGCCCGCCGCCCCAGTCCGCGCTTGCCAAATCCCCTGTTCCGGCTAGAACGGGGCATGGTCGTCGAGCACCTCAGTTTCCGAATCCCTCTGGCCCTTCAGGCGCGTTACATTGCGCTGGATGCCGAAATCTGGACCGCGACCCTCGCCACGCAGGCGGGGTTTCTGGGCAAGGAAACCTGGGCCGACGCGGCCGATCCTGACGCCCTGCATCTGATCATCCGCTGGTCCTGTCACGACCACTGGCACGCCGTCCCCAAGACCCTGCTGGCCGAAACCGACCGCCGCTTCACCGCCGCCGTCGGCCAGGCCTATCCGACCCTGTCCAGCACCGCTTACGACGTGCTCTGACCGGCCGTTCCCTGCCGGTTTCCGCCGCTTCCCCGATTTCCCTTGCAAATCGCGGCCCCAGCGCCCATATGCGCCCCTGCGAACGTTACCCCTTTCGACCCGCTGTCTCCGACTTTCGGCCACGGTCCCTCGATCTGCGATGACTAAGCCGGGCCGCCGCACTCTCGCGGGCGGCATCTAGAAGGAGACATCACGATGGCCAAGGGCACCGTGAAATGGTTCAACGCCACCAAAGGCTTCGGTTTCATCGAGCCGGAAGGCGGGCGCAAGGATGTGTTCGTTCACATCTCGGCAGTCGAGCGGGCAGGTCTGTCCACGCTGGCTGACGGCGCGAAGGTGACGTTCGACATCGAAGCTGGCCGTGACGGCCGCGAATTGGCGACGAACCTCGCCATGGCTTGATCCGAAAGGATCGGCCTGCAGAATTCCGGGGCGGCGCAGGCAACTGCGCCGCCCTATTTCTTTGGCCTGTCACGCGTTGCGAAGGCGGGCGGGCCGGCCTAGGCTGGGGCCGCATCAAGGGGGGGCGGATCATGGGTCTGGGGTTCATCATCGTCGTGCTGCTGGTCGGCGCGCTGGCTGGCTGGCTGGCGGGGCAGATCGTGTCGGGCTACGGCTTTGGCCTCGCGGGCAACATCGTCGTGGGTATCGTCGGGGCCTTCATCGCGCGGGCGATCCTGCCGGGGGTCGGCATGGGGATGGGCGGCGGCCTGATCGGCGCGGTGATCCACGCGACCATCGGGGCGGTGATATTGCTGTTTCTGATCCGGCTGGTGAAGCGGGTCTGAGGGGCGGTCCCACGCAAGGACCGTTTCTGGTTGTAATGATTTCAATCGGTTGCGAGTGCGGGTTAACGGACCGGAAACCGCGCCTCATGCGAGGCGTTCCAGAAGGCCCAGTCGCCGCAGCGGGGTTGGCGGGTTTGTGGCCGGAGATGACAAACAGGAACACCTCCCTGTCCTTGGCGATGGTCCGGGCGGCGCTGGCCCAGCGGTCGAGATCGGCCGGGGCGTAGCCCTGTGGCGCGTCTTCGCTGGTGCCCATGATGCGCAGATAGGCGAAGGGGGCGGTCGCGGCTGTGATCGCAGGGTATTCGCTGTCGCCCGCCTGCACCGCCGCAATGCCGCGCGGGCGGAGAAGTGCTGCGAAGGCGTCCGACACAAAGCTTTCGTGCCGGACCTCGATGGCGTGGCGGAGGGGAAGCCCGCCGAGGCTGTCGGGGAGGAGGTCGAGGAAGGCCGCCATGTCATCCGGATTGAATGACTTGTTCGGCGGCAGCTGCCAGTTGATCGGTCCGAGCCTGTCCCCGAGTTCGGCGAGGCCCGACTGCAGGAAACGGGTGACGGACTCGCCCGCCGTGGCGAGTTCGCCACGGGCTGTGGCATAGCGGGGGGCCTTGAGGGCAAAGACAAAGCCCGCCGGCGTTTCCCGCGCCCATTTGGCGAAGGTGGCGGGGGTCTGGCTGCGGTAGAAGGTGCCGTTGATCTCGATGGCGGTCAGGGCCCGGGCCGCGAAGCCAAGCTCCTGCGCGTGGGGCAGGCCCGCCGGAAAGAACCGCCCGCGCCAGGGCGGAAAGGTCCAGCCGCCGATGCCGATATGGATGGGGTGGGGCATGACCTGTCCGGCGGGCGTTCCGATGATGGTGTGTTGATCCAGCCTACAGGTAAGGGCGCGAAAGGACAGCCATAACCGTTTTCGTGCAGCAACAGGGAACCGGATGCCCGCCCCCCGCGTTGGTGTTGTGTGCCC
The DNA here is from genome assembly GCA_963819585.1 of uncultured Alphaproteobacteria bacterium. Lineage (GTDB taxonomy): Bacteria > Pseudomonadota > Alphaproteobacteria > Rhodobacterales > Rhodobacteraceae > JAOADN01. Next base: position 5,274 of record CAWFWP010000003.1, on the reverse strand, counting down.
CTCCGCGAATGGTCGCGGGATTGGGCCAACGGGGAGAACCGTCATGGGTATCGAAAGTCTGATCGTCTTTCTGCTGATCGGGGCCGTCGCAGGCTGGCTGGCCGGACAGATCATGGAGGGCTACGGCTTTGGCCTGATCGGGAACATCGTGGTGGGCATCGTCGGCGCGTTCGTGGCGGGGCTGCTGCTGCCGCGGATCGGGTTCGTGATGGGCGGCGGGATTCTGGCATCGGTGATCCATGCGACCATCGGGGCGGTGATCCTGCTGTTCGGGATCCGGCTGGTGAAACGCGCGACGTAAGGGGCGGTCCCGAGTTGGGACCGTTTTCGGGGGTAATGATTTCAATGGGTTGCGGGGGCGGATTAACCGCGTGGTAAGGTTTGTGGGTCTTCGACCCGCGTAGGGTGGGCAATCCTGCCCACCGTCTTGCGACATTGTGGACAGGATTGCCCACCCTACGAAACGATTGATTAACCATGGTCGCGGATGGTTGGCCTATGTCCAGCTATCGCCGCCTGCGCGTTCCCGGGGCCACCTGGTTCTTCACCGTCAATCTGGCGGACAGGGGCCGGACGACGCTGACCGACAATATCGGGATTTTGCGCGCGGCCTATCGCGCGACAGTGGCCGAGCATCCCGTGTTCTGCGACGCGATGGTGGTGATGCCGGATCATCTGCATGCGGTCTGGACGCTGCCGCAGGGCGACGCGGATTATTCCGTCCGGTGGCGCAAGATCAAGGGTCGGTTCACCCACGCGGTCGGGCGCTGCCGGGGACCGGGCGGCGAGCAAGGAATACAAACGTGATGGCGGAGTCTGGCAGCGTCGGTTCTGGGAGCATCTGGTGCGGGACGAAGACGAGTATGCGCGGGCGATGCGCTATGTGATCGGCAATCCGGTGAAGCACGGGTTCGTGGAGCGGGCCGAGGATTGGCCGTATTCGTCGGTGCACCGCGACCGGCGCGCGGGACGGATCGATTGGGCCGCGTAGGGTGGGCGATTCCGCCCACCATGCCGCGTAAGATGGTGGGCGGAATCGCCCACCCTACGGCTCGGTATTCGCTAGCGCAACCTGACCATTGGACCGATGGCCGAAAGTAGACCGTCTGAAATCGAAGAGCAGCCTTGCATTTCAACCATTAGGTTAGCCGCAAAACGTCGCGATTTCGAGAATTACAGACCTCTTGCGTGACAAGTTTGGTTGACATACGTGACCGGCATCGTCCGATATGAGACAGCTTGTGACACCAATCTTTCGTGTAGTCCAGCTCCGTGGGCGACGAAATTGCGCATGACGCGCTGCTCTGTGGATTCCTCTCGCTAGTAACTCTTAAAATCGCGCAGTTCAAAGTCCGTGACGCCTGTTGTTTCGAATTACCTGAATACCTTACGATCCGCGCCGCAGTAATTGCACGTCATGAATTTCCATTATGCATATCCGGATGAGCCGCAAACATCGAGGCTCGTCGTGCTGACTTGCAAAAGTAGACATTCCTCGATCAAGCTCTCAACGTAGCTGGCGAATTCTGCAGTGGCAATATCAAGACCTGCAAAATTGCTCGGGTTCGAGGTAGTCAACAATTCTACGTCGTGTGCGTTTCCACTCACCGCCCCCTCCTGCTCTTCCCCCCGCGCATCCCCCCTCTGTCCCCCCGTGCTCCGCCCCCGCGCGGCCCCGGCGGCCTCCACCGCCTCCTCCACATCCGACTGCCGCGCCAGCGGGTCGTCGGCCACCGCGAGTTCCACCGCCTCCAGCCGCCGCACCTCATCCCGCAGCCGCGCGGCCTCTTCGAACTCCAGGTTCTCGGCCGCCTTCCGCATCTGGGTCCGCATCGCGTCGAGATGCGCGGCAAGGTTGGCCCCGACCAGCGGCTTGTCGATCCGCGCGGTGACGCGGGCCATGTCGGTGTCGCCCTTGTAGAGGCCGGACAGCACGTCATCGACGTTCTTGCGGATGGTCTGCGGCGTGATGCCGTGTTCCAGGTTGTAGGCGACCTGTTTTTCGCGGCGGCGGTCGGTTTCGCGCATGGCGCGTTCCATGCTGCCGGTGATGCGGTCGGCATACATGATGACGCGGCCGTCGACGTTGCGGGCGGCGCGGCCGATGGTCTGGATCAGCGAGGTTTCGGACCGCAGGAAGCCTTCCTTGTCGGCGTCGAGGATCGCCACCAGCCCGCATTCGGGGATGTCGAGGCCTTCGCGCAGAAGGTTGATGCCGATCAGCACGTCGAAGGCGCCGAGGCGCAGGTCGCGCAGGATTTCGATGCGTTCGATCGTGTCGATGTCGGAATGCATGTAGCGGACGCGGATGCCCTGTTCGTGCATGTATTCCGTCAGGTCCTCGGCCATGCGCTTGGTCAGCGTGGTGACAAGGCTGCGGTAACCGGCGAGGGCGACTTTCCGCACCTCGTCCAGCAGGTCATCGACCTGCATGCTGACGGGGCGGATTTCGATCATCGGATCGACCAGGCCGGTCGGGCGGATGACCTGTTCGGTGAAGACGCCGCCGGTCTGTTCAAGCTCCCACGCCGCAGGGGTGGCGGAGACGAAGACCGACTGCGGGCGCATCGCGTCCCATTCCTCGAACTTCAGGGGGCGGTTGTCCATGCAGGAGGCAGGCGGAAGCCGTGTTCGGCGAGGGTGAACTTGCGGCGGTAGTCGCCTTTGAACATGCCGCCGATCTGCGGGACGGAGACGTGGGATTCATCGGCGAAGACGATGGCGTTGTCGGGGATGAATTCGAAGAGCGTGGGCGGCGGTTCGCCGGGGGCGCGGCCGGTGAGATAGCGGGAATAGTTCTCGATCCCGTTGCAGGACCCGGTGGCCTCGAGCATTTCCAGATCGAAGTTGCAGCGCTGTTCCAGCCGCTGCGCCTCGAGCAGCTTGCCTTCGCCCTGCAGCTGGGCAAGGCGGAGGATCAGTTCCTTGCGGATGCCCTGGATCGCCTGCTGAAGCGTGGGCCGGGGCGTCACGTAGTGGGAGTTCGCGTAGATCCGTGATCTTGTCGAAGGCGTCGGTCTTGTGGCCCGTCAAGGGGTCGAATTCGGTGATCGATTCCAGATCGTTGCCGAAGAAGCTGAAGCGCCAGGCGCGGTCTTCGAGGTGGGCGGGCCAGACCTCGACGCTGTCGCCCCGGACGCGGAAGGAGCCGCGCGCAAAGGCGGAATCGTTGCGGCGGTACTGCTGGGCGACAAGTTCGCCCATCACCTTGCGCTGGTCATAGGACTGGCCGGTGACAAGGTCCTGGGTCATCGCGGAATAGGTCTCGACCGAGCCGATGCCGTAGATGCAGGAGACCGAGGCGACGATGATGACGTCGTCGCGTTCCATCAGGGCGCGGGTCGCCGAGTGGCGCATCCGGTCGATCTGTTCGTTGATCTGGGATTCCTTCTCGATGTAGGTGTCGGACCGGGCGACATAGGCTTCGGGCTGATAATAGTCGTAGTAGCTGACGAAATATTCGACGCTGTTCTCGGGGAAGAAGCCCTTGAATTCGCCGTAAAGCTGGGCGGCGAGGGTCTTGTTGGGGGCGAGGATGATGGCGGGGCGCTGGGTTTCCTCGATCACCTTCGCCATGGTGAAGGTCTTGCCGGTGCCGGTGGCCCCCAGCAGCACCTGATCGCGCTCGCCGTTCCGGACGCCGGTTGACAGCTCAGCAATGGCGGTGGGCTGGTCGCCTGCGGCGGTGTAGTCGGTCTGCATGACGAAGCGGCGGCCGCCTTCGAGCTTGGGGCGGGTCAGGACCTCGGGACGCGGGGTCAGGGCGTTGGCGTTGTTGTGGGGCATGGGGCGGCGATTCCTTTCGCACCCCTAAGAATGGTCGCTTTTTGTTCCAAGACAAGGCGCAGTCCTGACAGAACCTGTCAGGACTGCGCCGCTGGGCGTTGTGTCAGATCAGCGCCGCACGCTTCCAGCGTTGCAGCAGCTCCTTCGAAGCCTCGAAATGCATGGCATCCTCGGTCGGGAAGGTCGCGCCCCAGAACCAGCCTGCGGCATTGAAGTACTTGGCAAGGATGAGAAGGCCGCGGAAGGCGAAGCCGTCGCCTTGATCGTCGGTCTTTCCGTCGATCTTCAGATCGATTGCGGTGCCGAAGGAATGGTTGGACCGCTTGCGCACGATAGTCCCCCTCACGCGGCGGAACCGGCAGCAGAGCATTCCGTTGCTGCCGAGCTTGTCGTGCAGATCGGGAAGCTCTGCATTGACGGCAGCCATCACGCCCGTAAGGGAATCGAGCGCGGGTTTGATGCCGGTGGCCCGGAAAGGCCCGACGCGACGGGTTTCCGCGAGGCGCTGGAAGAGCGGATTGTTGGGGTTCTGGCAATCGCCCGTGTAAGAACTGCGCGGATCGGGAAGGATGCCGAGCATGAAGGCTTCGGAGGGGCTGGTCAGCCCGAGGTTGACGATTGCGGAAGTTGGCGCAGGAATGCGTTCAAGATAGTTCATGGGAAATATCCTTGGTTGGAATAGGCCTTCAGAATAGCACAAAAAACGCTCGGGGTGCAGTGGTGAGACACCGGTCGGGGCGGGCGACTGGCGCAGGGTCGGTGACGGTCTGCAGGCTGGTCTTGCCGGACTGCGGACACAACGCTAGTGAGGGTGAAATGGGAGACGTAAGATGAGCGCACGGATCTATCAGCCAGCGAAGACGGCGATGCAGTCGGGAACGGCCAAGATGCATGGCTGGGTGCTGGAATTCGTGCAGGCGGATGCGCGGGCGATTGATCCGCTGATGGGCTGGACGTCGTCGGATGACACCCAGAGCCAGGTGCGTTTGCGCTTTGGACAAAAGAGGCGGCCCTGGCCTATGCGGCGGAAAAGGGCATCGAGGCGTCGGTGACCGAGCCGCAAAGCCGGGCCCCGATCATCCGTCACGCGCGGCTACGGCGAGAATTTCGCCACCGACCGGCGCGGGGCCTGGACGCATTGAGCGTCACGATCGCGCGGGAAAGCCCGCTGACGCCTGACCTGTCGAACCTCTTCGCGCGTCACACGGCTGCGATGCACGAGGAGACGCCGCCGGAAAGCATCCATATGATGGACGCGGGCGAACTGGCGGTGCCCGAGGTCGCGTTCTTCGTGATGCGGGACGCGGGTGTGCCGGTCGGCATGGGGGCGTTCAAGCGGATCGACGGGGGGCATGCCGAGATCAAGTCGATGCACATCCTGTCCGAGGCGCGCGGGCGCGGGCTGGCGCGGGTGATGCTGGATCATCTGATGACCGAGGCCCGGACGGCGGGGTTCGCGCGGCTCAGTCTTGAGACGGGGGTCGAGCC
>CAWFWP010000002.1:0-695000 GCA_963819585.1 uncultured Alphaproteobacteria bacterium | reverse complement strand
TAACGTCCGGTGTGAAGAGGGAAACAACCCTGACCTACAGCTAAGGCCCCTAATTCGTGGCTAAGTGGGAAAGCATGTGGGACGACCAAAACAACCAGGAGGTTGGCTTAGAAGCAGCCATCCTTTAAAGATAGCGTAACAGCTCACTGGTCTAGATAAGTTGTCCTGCGGCGAAGATGTAACGGGGCTCAAGCCACGAGCCGAAGCTTAGGATGCGCAGCAATGCGCGTGGTAGCGGAGCGTTCTGTGATACAGCTTCATGTCTCTTCTCAGCCTTCGGGCTGGTCGGAGACGCGAAGCTTTCTGTGAAGCCGGGCTGTAAGGCATCCGGTGGAGAGATCAGAAGTGAGAATGTTGACATAAGTAGCGATAAACAGGGTGAGAGACCCTGTCGCCGAAAGTCCAAGGGTTCCTGCTTAAAGCTAATCTGAGCAGGGTGAGCCGGCCCCTAAGGCGAGGCAGAAATGCGTAGTCGATGGGAACCACGTTAATATTCGTGGGCCAGGAGGATGTGACGGATCTCGAAGATTGTTCGCCCTTATCGGATTGGGCGGGCCGTTCAGAGGTTCCAGGAAATAGCCCTCCATCAGACCGTACCCTAAACCGACACAGGTGGACTGGTAGAGAATACCAAGGCGCTTGAGAGAACCACATCAAAGGAACTCGGCAAAATACCTCCGTAAGTTCGCGAGAAGGAGGCCCCTTTGGCACGCAAGTGTCGGAGGGGGGCACAAACTAGGGGGTGGCGACTGTTTACTAAAAACACAGGGCTGTGCGAAGCCGCAAGGCGACGTATACAGTCTGACGCCTGCCCGGTGCTGGAAGGTTAAAAGGAGAGGTGCAAGCTTTGAATTGAAGCCCCAGTAAACGGCGGCCGTAACTATAACGGTCCTAAGGTAGCGAAATTCCTTGTCGGGTAAGTTCCGACCTGCACGAATGGCGTAACGACTTCCCCGCTGTCTCTGATGTGGACTCAGCGAAATTGAACTGTCTGTCAAGATGCAGACTTCCCGCGGTTAGACGGAAAGACCCCATGCACCTTTACTCTAGCTTCGCACTGGCATCAGGATTGTGATGTGCAGGATAGGTGGTAGGCTTTGAAGCGGGAACGCCAGTTTTCGTGGAGCCAACCTTGAGATACCACCCTTCGCACTCTTGATGTCTAACCGCGGTCCGTTATCCGGATCCGGGACCCTGCGTGGTGGGGAGTTTGACTGGGGCGGTCGCCTCCCAAATCGTAACGGAGGCGCGCGATGGTTGGCTCAGAGCGGTCGGAAATCGCTCGTTGAGTGCAATGGCATAAGCCAGCCTGACTGCAAGACTGACAAGTCGAGCAGAGTCGAAAGACGGCCATAGTGATCCGGTGGTCCCAAGTGGGAGGGCCATCGCTCAACGGATAAAAGGTACGCTGGGGATAACAGGCTGATACTGCCCAAGAGTCCATATCGACGGCAGTGTTTGGCACCTCGATGTCGGCTCATCTCATCCTGGGGCTGGAGCAGGTCCCAAGGGTATGGCTGTTCGCCATTTAAAGAGGTACGTGAGCTGGGTTTAGAACGTCGTGAGACAGTTCGGTCCCTATCTGCCGTGGGTGTAGGAGACTTGAGAAGAGTTGCCCCTAGTACGAGAGGACCGGGGTGAACGATCCACTGGTGGACCTGTTGTCGTGCCAACGGCAGTGCAGGGTAGCTATGATCGGACAGGATAACCGCTGAAGGCATCTAAGCGGGAAGCCCCCTTCAAAACAAGGTCTCCCTTGAGAGCCGTGGAAGACGACCACGTCGATAGGCCAGAGGTGTAAGTGCGGTAACGCATTCAGCTGACTGGTACTAATTGCTCGATAGGCTTGATTTGATCCAGTAGAAGCGAGGTTCGCTTCTGGATCGTCAAAAGCACCGACTTGGACGATGATTGTCGTGTTTCTTTCTTGGTGTGGTGGTCATAGCGCTAGCAAAACACCCGATCCCATCCCGAACTCGGCCGTTAAGTGCAGCCGCGCCGATGGTACTGCATCTCAAGATGTGGGAGAGTAGGTCACTGCCTCACCTAGTAAGAAACACGATCCGGGCCTGCCCGGTGTATCTCTCGGCGATGGATTTGCAGAATTGGCGCGGGATGGAGCAGCCCGGTAGCTCGTCAGGCTCATAACCTGAAGGTCGCAGGTTCAAATCCTGCTCCCGCAACCACTGTAGTTTGCAATGCCCCGGCCCTTGTGGCCGGGGTTTGCTTTTTTAGGGGACCCGCAAGCATTCCAGCGAGATCACCGGCGGCTATCTTCAGTTACCCTCCCCGCCTCACGAACCGGTAGATCGCACCATCCGCCAGACAAAACCTCCATTTCTTCGGCCGGGCCAGCATCGTCAACCAGCCTTCTTGGCCGGTCGTGCAACAGGCCAGTCCGTTGAATCGTCTGACATAACAGGCGAGAGACGGTCGCCGATCTTGCCCGCGCTCTGTCGCTGACCGATCCGCACTACGGTGGCCACCCAAATCCCGAAACGATCCTGACCGACCAAGCTGCTGCCTTCATGGAGAGCAGAGGCGAACCCCATCCGCACGATGCACATAGTGGATCACGAAGCGACCCCCTCGAGCGTCCACATTCCGATTATAGTCGACGCGGACAGGGTCCGACTGAAGGTTGGATCAATCGGGCATCAACCGCCAGGTCCCAAGATGCACGTGACGGCCTTGGCCGATCAGGCTGTCGATCAAGGTGATGTCCTGTATCGTCCAGCGGATAGGGTCCGCGAGGAATCTTGTTCCGGCAAAACCAGGCCCGTAGGAAAGCGTCACATGCGGTGTGACTTTTGCCTTGGTCGGGCATTTGACGCCGACCTCGGCGAGCAACCTTCGCAACTCGATGGCCAGGTCGTTTGCTGCAGGATTGCTGTTGTCGGTTCCCAGCACCAGGGCGCGGTTGCCGGCACGACCGCCAAAGGTCATCAGCCGGTCGAAAGTCAGTGTGAATTCAGCATGGCGCAGGCGGCTGGCGGCGGTCTGCGCCATGGCCACCTTCGACCTGTCGAGAACGCCGGGCGGGCAGATGTTCTGGAGAGACAGATGCAATACATCCCAGCGGAGCTTCTCGCCTGTTCCATCCTTTTGCCAGACCGCCGCGATTCGGTTCTTGATTTCCACAGGCGGGATCGCAGCGAAGTAGAGGTTGTGGATGAAGCGGTCGGCGGCCACCTCGCGGCTCTGATGATCCACCATGTACTGACCTTCATGTCTTGAGGACGGGCTTTCGCAGGATTTGTCCTGCACTGTATCTGGCGCTTTCAATGAAAGTCCCGCGATTTTGGAATAACGCGGGCATCGCGGGGGTGTCCGGCACGGGGAGGCGGGATCGGCCGCAAAACCTCGTCTCTTGGAGAGAGTTCCGGCTGAAAGTGCTGTCCTGACAACCGCCAGAGCGCGTCTGAGCGGTCCCGAAGGCTGGCAACCGCAACATGTGTGACGCCCGAACCCGGGTCGCGCTGGACATGACCGCGCACCTCCAGCAGCCGGGCGGTCATGATAGCCTTGCGAAATGCCTCAAATATCTTTGGCCAGACCACAAGATTGACGACGCCGGTTTCATCTTCCAGCGTAATGAAGCACACGCCTTTCGCACTGCCGGGGCGTTGGCGGACAAGCACGATCCCGGCCAGCGTCACCGTATGACCGTTGCGCATACGGGGCAGATCGCTGGCGGCAGCATAGCCCTGACGGGCCATGCTTTTACGGAGAAATTCCATGGGATGGGCTTTGATCGACAAGCGAAGGGTTTGGTAGTCGACGACGACATGTTCGCAGGTCGGCATCTGCGGCAGGATAAACTGTGCCTCCAATCCTTCGTCCCGCGTCCTTGAAAATAGCGGCAAGTCAGGCGTATCGCGCAAAGCCCGTGCATCCCAAAGCGCCTGTCTGCGATCCAAAGACATCGATCGGAACGCATCGGCTGCCGCCAGTTTCCGCATGGTACCCGCATCGACATTTGCACGCGTCTTCAGGTCCTGAAGATCGATGAACGGAGTATCCCGGACTTGGATCATTCGAGTGGCAGCTGTCTGTGCGATGCCGTCCACCTGCCGCAGCCCCAGGCGAACAGCGAAGTGCCGGCGCACGGTGGGCTCGAGGGTATTGTCCCAGTCGCTGTAGTTCGCATCCGGCGCATGGACGATAACCCCGTGCTCACGTGCGTCGCGGACAATCTGCGCAGGCGCATAGAACCCCATAGGTTGCGAGTTCAAGAGGGCGGCGCAGAATACATCCGGGTAATGCAATTTGATCCATGACGAGATGTAGACGAGCAGCGCAAAGCTGGCGGCGTGGCTTTCCGGAAAGCCGTATTCGCCGAAACCTTTGATCTGATTAAAACAGCGCTGCGCAAACTCTGGATCATATCCACGGTCAATCATCCGACCGACCATTTTCTGCTGGAGCTGTTCAATCGTACCGCGAGACCGGAAAGTTGCCATCGCCTTGCGCAGTTCGTTCGCCTCGGACGGGCTGAACCTGGCGGCGTCAATGGCGATCTTCATCGCCTGTTCCTGGAATATCGGCACCCCAAGCGTGCGGCCGAGGATATTCTTCAACTCGTCGGGGTCATGTTCCGGACCGGGTGACGGGTATGCCACGATCTCTTTGCCGCTGCGACGACGCAGATACGGGTGGACCATGTCGCCCTGAATAGGTCCCGGCCGGACGATGGCCACCTGAATGACCAGATCGTAGAACTCGCGCGGTTTCAGGCGGGGCAACATGTTCATCTGCGCCCGGCTTTCCACCTGGAATGTACCCAGACTGTCACCCTTGCAGAGCATGTCATAGACGTCAGGGTCTTCTTTGGGCACGGTCGCAAGATCGAAGTGTTTGCCATAATGCGCGTGGATCAGATCAAACGCCTTGCGGATACAGGTCAGCATTCCCAAGGCCAGTACATCCACCTTGAGGATGCGCAATTCGTCGATGTCGTCCTTGTCCCATTCGATGAAGCTGCGGTCGGGCATGGCACCGTTGCCTATGGGAACCGTCTGGATCAGTGGCGTTTCCGTCAGGATGAATCCGCCCACATGCTGCGACAAATGACGTGGCATGCCGATCATCTGGTCGGCAAGTCTGATCGCCCGGGCCAAAAGCGGGTCGTTCAGATCCAAACCTGCCTCAGCGGCTTCCTTTGCCCCCATATCCTTGCCCCAACTGCCCCAGATGGTTTTTGCCAGGGCAGCCGTCACGTCCTCTGACAGGCCCATGACCTTGCCAACCTCCCGGATGGCCATGCGGGGGCGGTAGTGAATAACTGTGGCACACAGACCGGCGCGATGACGGCCGTATTTCTTGTAGATATGCTGGATGACCTCTTCCCGCCGCTCATGTTCGAAATCAACGTCGATATCGGGCGGCTCTTTACGCTCCTCGCTGATGAAGCGTTCAAACAGAAGGCTGTGTTTCGATGGATCAACCGCCGTGATCCCCAGCATGTAGCAGACCGCCGAATTGGCCGCCGACCCGCGCCCCTGACACAAGATGGGTGGGGTCACTTCGGCGCGGGCAAACTTGATGATGTCATGTACGGTCAGAAAATACTGAGCAATCTCCAGCTTTTCGATCATCTTCAACTCTTTACGCAGAACAGCGCGGGTCTTGTCCGGCAGGCCATCCGGATAGCGCCATTCCGCACCCCGCCACGTCAGCTCCTCCAGATATGTCTGCGGAGTTCGGCCTTGGGGGACGCATTCTTTCGGGTATTCATACGACAGCTCACGCAGATCAAAGGTGCAGGCATCTGCAACGGTGCGCGTGGCCGAGATTGCATGAGGCCATTGCGCAAAAAGCCGGATCATCTGTGCGGGCGATTTCAGGTGCCGTTCGGCATTGGCGTCGAGCAGAAATCCCGCTTGGGCGATGGTTCTTTTATGAAGGATGCACGTCATCACATCCTGGAGCGGTCGCCGTTCCGGTGTGTGATAGTGAACGTCGTTGGTGGCGAGGATCGACAAGCCATGCGCACGGGCTAATGCGTCCAGCCGGTTGATTCGTGCACGGTCATCACCGCGGTAGAGGTAGCTTGCCGCGATGTGGCGCAGGGTCGGCAAGCGACGAGTCAAGCTGCGAAGATCAACCGCGAAAGTTTCCAGGTTTTCTGCAGGCAAGACGATCAGCTGCACGCCATTCGCATGTTCCGCCAGATCGTCCAGCGTGATGTGACAGTGCCCCTTGGCTTGCCAATCGCCGTTCACATCCTGCATCTTGCCCTTGGACAGCAACATGCACAGGCGGCCATAAGCAGCCCTGTCGCGTGGATACGCCAGAAACGCCTCACCCGTTACAAGCTGCAAGCGGCACCCGATCACCGGGCGCAATCTGGCCTTCAACGCCTCGCAGTGCAGGCGGACGACTCCGGCCATCGTATTCAGATCGGCGATGCCGATTGCGTCATAGCCTTTTGACGATGCCGTCGCAGAAAGATCGACGGCATCGGACGCACCACGCAGAAACGAAAAGCAGCTCGTGACCCCGAGTTCAACGAAGGCCGCACGAGGGTTCTGGGCAAACCCGTCACCAGCCAATGTGCGCCTAGGGCGCTGGTTGTCCGTCTCGGGCATCAGGCAAACATCCCGTGCATGAACCAGCGCGGATCACCGCCGCGCCCGTCCTCATGCAGGCCTTCCCGGTACATCCAAAAGCGTCTGCCACTGTGATCTTCGACCTTGAAGTAATCGCGCAGCCGCGTGCCGGGGCGGTCCTTCCACCATTCGGGGGCAATCCTCTCGGGCCCCTCATACCTTGCCATTCGGCAGGTCTGCCTGCGCCAGATGAACTGTGCTGGCGGGCCTTCAGGCACAGCATAAAGGACATGTATTTCTTCTGGTGCGGCCAGCAGGCGGATCGGGCGTTCCTTGGTGGGAAGGTCGGCTATCTGACCCATGTCGGTCAAGGAAGCACCCCAACGTTCCGCACGTTCCGGCAGATGGCTTGTCTCCATTACTGGCCGTTTGATCGCGTTTGACCCAAAGCGCGCGGAAAGACGGTCAATCAACCTTGAGAGTCCAAGTTCTTCCTCTCCTCCTCCATCCAGCTGGGTCTGCATTGCCCCCAAAGGCTCGACCATGTCGGCGTCGAGGGTGATAAGGTCAAAGCCGAAACCGGGGTTGATCCGATCCAGCCGGCCCTTGAAGAGGCTGTGAAGATGCTGCGCATCCCGGCTGCCGCTTGCGATGACCAAATCTACAGTGCTGACCTCACCATCGGTGCGATAGACCGTCAGATGCAGTTTTCGGCACCCCAATCCGCGATGGGCCAGCTGCTCACAAAGACGGCCACACAAAGATGGCAAGTAATGCGTCGGATCCTGAATGGGTTCGGCCAGACGCGCTTCTGCCCTTATCCGATCTTGAATCCTGGCGCTGGACACAGGCTCGGCTACAGTTCCCATCGCCTGATCCAGCCGCAGCAGCGGATTGGCAGACGGCGCGCTGCGGCTAAAACGGCGCGCCAAGGACAGGCGCGGGATACCGGCCAAAGTGCCGATGGTCTTCAGACCCAGCCGGTTCAATAAAAGGAGTGTATCCCCATCCAGACGCAGGCCCGCAACCGGCAGCGGAGCAAGCATTGCGGCGATCCCGCCTGTCGGGCAGATCGCCCGGACCATTCCATGCCGTGCCAAGGCCCACGCCGCCCCCCATGTCGGGGCAACTGCAAGATGCGCGGTCAACCCCAGCAGCGATAGCCGCGTCTCCATGTCCACCAACATAGCAGCCTCACCCCCCAGCAGGTGATCCGATCCTGTGGTGTCCAAAATCAATCCATCCGGCCCATCCACGACCGTCCAGGGGCACCAGCGGCGCGCCCATAGCGCCAGTCGGCTCAGAGCCCGCATATCGCCTACCAGATCCGCATATTCGATCTGCAGATCGGGGCAGATCGCCCGCATATCAACAACCCGCGCACCGGGGGCTGCCCCGGCAAGTCGGGCCGCACGGTTGGCTGCATGAATGACCGGGCCATGTGGCCCTTCAACAGCCAGGATCGCAGCCACGTTATCCGGCGCTGCGTCGTTCTGTCGTTCCTTCGTCTTCTGCCACCGTTCCACGGCGAAATGGGGCAGCGAAATCGATACGATCCGCCGCCCTGTCATAAGTTGCCACCCATAGCCCAGGAAGGGCCTGCCGCGACCGAAACAGCTCCACCCGCCAGCGCGGATCGCCGGGGGCTTTGGGATCGTAAGGGTGTGCCAGCGATGGCAAAGAGGAAATTCGCCAGCGGTTCCTTGCAGCACTCAGATCGGGGGTGGCACCACGGCGCACAAGCCAACAGGGTATCCTGCTGGCTTCGGACCGGGTCGCCAACCGTCTTGTGGCGGTAAAATCTAGCACAGGCGGATCGCCCCAAATCTCGCCGATCACCAAAGCCAGTGCCGTGCAGCGCAAGCCTTCCTCCATCGCCCATAGAACATCGTCGGCACGGGGCAGTGTGAGGTGGATCAATGAGCGCTTTGCGAAAAGACCAGGCAGATATGGGCGCCCCGCCTCTTTCTGCGACACAGAATCCTGAATCCACAGAATTGGCGCACTTGTCCTGGGTGCACAGGACAGGACAAACCCAGAAACACTTCCCTCGGCCGCGGTCATCGGAAAAATCTCTGACAGCATGCAAGCGCGCGCCTGCAGCAAAGCCTGTGCCGGTTCCGGATACAGGTTCGATATGTGTTCTGATAGGCACCGCACAGAGAATCCCTCTGGATGTTCACTATATGTTCTAAATGATGTGCTGAGCTTTGCAAACAGAGCTGTGCTGACTGAAGCAGAAAAGCCAGACTTCAGGGCAAATTCCCCAGCATGCATCGGCCCTTCTTCGACGTCAGCCTTGTGCTTGCCAGGCAACTCGGGCCCCTGCCGCGCGAGCTGTCTGCATCGGGCTCTACGGTTTCAGGGGCGGCTTTTTCGGTTGTGTCCGGGCTGATCCGACCAATTCGTCACAGCGGCGGCAGGTCCACCACGCCCTTCTTAAGGATGAAGCAGCCATAAGGCCCGCTGTCGGCCGTCCGGACGATGGCGAAGCTGCGTTTCGCGGCCTCGTAAAATGCGAACCTTTCAAGCGCCTGCATCGGCACAGAGCGCCCCTCTGCGGCGTCGATCACCGTCTGCATCCGCGCGAAGATCGGGACCACGCCGCCAGGATCGCCGACCACCTGCATGCGCGACACCGGCGAGGGCACAAAGGTGTCGAGCGGCATCAGGGTCAGGATGGCAGCCGCGCCGGTGGGGATGTCGCAGCCCGGCATGTCGATCAGCCGACCATAGGTCGTCTCTGCGGCGATGGTCGCAGCGGGATGGTTCACGTCGCAGATCACCAGATCGTCGCCGTGACCCATGAGCATCAGGACATGCACGATTTCGGCCGACAGCCGCTGGTCAATGCCTTTCAGCATCACTTCACCGCGCCTGCAGCCATGCCCTTGATGATGTAGCGCTCCAGCACGATCCCGATGGCCATCAGCGGCAGGATCGCCGCAAAGGACAGGGCGGCCATCGACCACCACGATATACCCTGGCTGCCGGTCTGGCTGGCGACCATCACCGGCAGCGTGTTGGCATAGGTGGAGGTCAGGAGCGCGGCGAAGAAGTATTCGTTCCAGGTCAGCACCAAGGACAAGATGAAGGCCGCGACCATGCCCGGCAGCGCGATCGGCAGGATGATGGTGAAGAACGCGCTCCAAATCCCTAGACCGTCGACAAGTGCCGCTTCTTCCAGTTCGGTCGGGATCGAGGCGAACTGATCCCGCATGATCCAGATCACGATGGGCAGGACCGACAGGGTGTAGAGCAGGATCAGCCCGATCCGGGTATCGAGCAGCGCCAGTTCCTTGTAGAGAACCAGCACCGGCAGGGCGAGGACCACGGGCGGCAGGATCAGCTGGCTGAGGAAGAAGAACAGGATGTCGCCGTTGCGCATCCACAGGAAGCGGTAGCTGAAGCGTGACAGCCCGTAGGCGGCAAGGCTGCCGAGGATGACCGCCAGGGTCGAGGACGACAGCGCCGCGACGACGGAGTTCATGAAACGCTTCACGAATTCCGCGCGCACGGTCGATTCCGTGCCGATGGTGTCGGGTGACAGACCGAGCGAGCGCCATCCGAGCCAGGCAGGCTGGTAATCGACCCAGGGGATCATGTTCCCCTTCATCACGTTCGGGGCCATCTTGAAGCTGGTCGTGGCGGTCCAGTAGATCGGGAACAGGCAGATGACGGCCCAGAGGATCAGCGCGCCGTAGACAAGCGTTCGGTTGGCGAACCACGCGGCCCGGAAGGACCGGTCGGCCGGGCTGTCGCGGAAAATCTGGTCGGTCATGTCCGTGGCCTTGTCCAGCGGTCGGCCAGCTTCATCAGCAGTGTCATGGCAACGATGATGATGACCAGATAGACCATTGCAAGCAGCGTCCCATAGCCGACGTTCGAGCGGTCGCGGTATTCGCGGAAGATGAAGCTTGTCACTGTGTCGGTCGCCCCGCCCGGGCCGCCCGAGGTGACGGTGATGACGATATCGGCGAGCTTCAGCTTGAAGATGATGCGGATCAGGACGGCCGTGACCGAGACCGGCAGCATCAGCGGGAAGGTGATTTCCCAGAAGTTCCGCCAGCCGTTCGCGCCGTCAACTTTCGCCGCCTCGGTCAGCTCCTTCGGGATCGCCTGCAACCCAGCGAGGATCATGATCATCATGAAGGGGATGAAGGTCCAGGCATCGAGCAGCATGATCGTCAGCTTGGCGATCCAGGGGCTGCCGAAGAAGGACGGATTGTCCCAGCCGAGCCAGCGCGCGAGCCGCGCGAGCGGGCCGAAGCGCGTTTCGAGCATCGACTTTCCGATCATCCAGCTGACCGCGACGGGCGACAGCATCAGCGGCATCAGGAAGGCCACGCGGAAGAACTTGCGCGCGCGGATCTGGCTGTTCAGCATCAGCGCCAGACCGAAGGCGATGGCGTATTCGACGATGATCGCGAGCGAATACCAGACCATGTTCAGGAGTGCGTTCCAGTAGAACGGGTCGGCCCACATCTGGCGGACGTTGTCGAGGCCGTTGAACTGTCGCCCTTCCACCGAGGAGAGGTTCCAGTTCGAGAAGGCGATGACCAGGCCGAAGAGCAGCGGGAAAACGGTCAACGAGATGACGAACAGCGCGGCTGGCAGCACGAAGAGCGTGCGCTTGCCCTGTTCGCCCCGGATCAGCACCTGCCCCCAGCAGAGACAACCGCTCCAGAGCACATAAGCATAGAGCGTCGGCCGCCATGTCGTGAAGCCGAACTCGACCTGACCCGACGCCTGCAGCGCCTGCGCCGCAGCGACGATGGCGAGGAGGGCGGCGGCGCCCCAGATGAGACCCTGGCCAAGCCTTCGGCGGGCGGCGGAGATGTCGTCGTTGGTGACGACGTGGAGGAGGTCGCCTATGGCCATGACCGATTTGTTATCCGGGTGGAGGGAGGCTGGAAAGCAGAAGTTGCCGGGCGGTGGGCAGGTCCGCCATCTGCGCCGACTTTATGAAGAAGACGCGCCGGTTGCCCGGCGCGCCCCAAGTGCCCAAGGCGGATGATACCGGGTCACATGCCCAGCGACGCCTTGTAGAGCGCGATCTGGCTGTCCCGACCGATTTGGTCGGTGATCTTTTCCCAGGCGGCGGCAATGGCGTCTGCGGTTTCCTGTGCCGATGCGTAGGTGCCTGCGTAGCCCTTGGCCAATTCATCTTCGGCGACTGAGTAGTACTGGAAGATGCCGGGGATGCGTGGTTCGATCGCGGCGTTCGGGTGGTTGTAGCTGTCGGCGTTGGAGCCGAGGAAGTCCTCGATGAACGCACGGTCGTAACCCGCCGCTTCCCATTCGTCATACTGGAAGTGGCTTTTGCGGTAAGGCTGGAAGCCGGACGGATAGGCCGCCGTCCAGAGCGACAGGTCCTTGCCGCCCAGATGTGCCGCCGCCGACCACGCCGCCTTGCGCTTCTTCTCGTCGCCCGACACGCGGCTGGTCACGTAGACGCCCCAGCCGATGTAGGCCATGTTGGGGGCGAAGTTCTCGGTTTCTTCCCAGGCTGCTGTGGCGGAATTGTAGACCTTCTTGGCGCCGGGGTTGATCGAGAACCCGACGACATCGCCGACAACAGACGTGTCCGAGGTCCGCGAGTTGGACCCCACATCGCCCCACCAGGTGACGCCCGAACCGGTGCCCGCAAGGAACTGCGAGAAGGCGGTGGCACCGGGGTCGGCGTTGATCTGGTCGGCCGGATAGGCATTGGCCTGCGATCAGGTCCATCACGTCCTGGATGGCCTGCACCCAGGCCGGGTTGTTGACACGCGGTTTCATCGTGTCGACGTCAAACAGCCATGCCGGATCGGACGGATGCTTGGCATAGGCCGAAGCGCGATCTTCAAGGAAGTAGAACCCGAAACCGCCCCAGCCCTTCAGCGGGTCAAGGAAGCCGTAGGCGGGCGCCCCGGTCAGCGGATCGGTCTTGCCCATGACGGCCAGCGACATCGCGTTCACTTCGTCCCAGAACTTTGGCGGCTCTGCCATGCCGCGAAATCGAGCCTTCGCCGAAATAGTCCTTGCGATAGGCGAAGGTATGGCAGTCGCCGTCGATGGTGATCCGGTAGGTCTTGCCGTCCCAGGTGCCGACAGGGGCCTTGAGGTAATTCACCAGGTCGTCCGCATCGATCTGGGTCTTCACCCAGTCGGGCATTTCGTCCAGGAGGCCCTTGCTGGCCGTGTCACCTTCGAACGGCGCGCCCATCTCGATGATGTCGAAATCGACTGTGCCGGTGGCGATCGCCTGCTGCAGGCGCGGGTTGTAGTCGGCCTGCGCGAGGTCGATCCAGTTGAGCTTGGCGCCGGTGTAGGTCTCCCAGGATTTCAGGAAACCCGCGGAACAGGAAGTTGTGCTGGTTCTGGTTGTTGAGGCCCAGGAAGGTAAGCTCGACGCCCGCGAACTCGCCTTCCGCGACATTCGCCTTGGTGGCGCCCAGGCACATCTCGCCGACCTTCTGCCAGTCGGCATCCGTCGGGCTGCCCTTGCCGACGCCGGGGATGGCCAGTATCTGGGCGCGGAGATCGTCCTGCGCGAAGGCGGGTCCCGCCAGTTTCAGCGGACCGGCAAGCGCCGACACCGCGCCCAGCGCAGTCGCGCCCTGCAGCATCCGACGGCGGGTCATGCCGCGCGTCACGGCTTCGTAGAGTTCTACCTTCAAGATGCATTCCTCCCATTGAACAGTGTCCGGGCGGTAGGCCCGCCTCGGATCGTCAGTCTGAACGGATATCGGGCCAAGCTGCCGAAGGGCCGGGGGCATGTCCGCGCCGAAACTGTGTCAGGGGTCCCCCACGCCCCTGGCGGCTTGTCGTGGCGGCAGCTTCGCAAGGTGCCGTGAACCTGTCAAGTTTCTAACATGTCAGTATTGCCTGCCGATGGACAGGCAGGTCCGCCTCGGCTAGGTCTTTGGTCAAGGCAGCGGGGAGGGGACGGGATTGGCAGGAGTTCACGATCCGCGCGCTGCGCAAGGAATACGGCGGTCTGACGGTCATCCACGGACTGGATCTCGACATCACAGACGGAGAATTCGTCGTGCTGGTCGGGCCGTCCGGCTGCGGGAAATCGACCCTTCTACGCATGATCGCGGGGCTGGAGGAGATCAGCGCGGGCGACATCCGCATCGGCGAGCGGCGCGTGAACAACCTGCCCCCCTCCGAGCGCGACATTGCGATGGTGTTCCAGAATTACGCGCTTTACCCGCACAAGACGGTTGCCGCCAACATGGGGTTTGCGCTGAAGATGCGCGGGATCAGCGCAGCGGAGGTCCGTGCAAAGGTGGAGCGCGCGGCAGGTATTCTGGGGCTGACACCTTATCTTGACCGTTTTCCGCGCGCGCTGTCGGGTGGCCAGCGCCAGCGCGTGGCGATGGGTCGTGCGATTGTCCGCGACCCGCGCGTGTTCCTGTTCGACGAGCCGCTGTCGAACCTGGATGCCAAGCTGCGGGTGCAGATGCGGGCCGAGATCAAGGAACTGCATCAGCGCCTGAAGACCACGACGGTCTACGTCACGCATGACCAGATCGAGGCGATGACGATGGCCGACAAGATCGTGGTGATGCAGGGCGGGCGGATCGAGCAGGTGGGCGCACCGCTGGACCTCTACGATCACCCGGCCAACATCTTCGTTGCCAGCTTTATCGGAAGCCCGTCGATGAACATGATCGAAGGCAAGGTGAAGGACGGCATGATCGACGTGGCCGGAGCCCGACTGCCGATACCCACTGGCGCAAAGGTGGAAGAGGGGCGCGAGGTGATCTACGGCATCCGGCCCGAACACCTGCACGAGGCGGCAACGGGTATTACCGGCACGGTGGCTGTGGTCGAGCCGACCGGGTCGGAAACCCATGTCGTGCTGCGGATCGAAGGCCGCGAAATGGTTGCGGTGTTCCGCGACCGGATCAGTCACCGGCCGGGCGATTCCGTGACGCTGTCGCCTGATGCTGCGGCGTCGCATCTGTTCGACAAGGCAAGCGGCCAGCGCATCTGAGCCGCTGCGTCAGGTGTTCGGGTGAACCGGCGGGACGATGGTCCGGATCAGGGCACTTGGCCCGCGCTCGCCCCCGGTTTGCGTTTGGCATGCCTCCGAAATGATCCGACAGCGCGATAGCCCCCGCAGGCGGAAGGCCATATCCCGCTTTCGCGCGATGCGTGTCAGCGGGACACGAAGTCAGAATCATTGACAACATCACAACTCACAAGATATCTGTAAAGTAAGGGAGACCGGAATGCTCGGCCAACGCTTCGCCACGCGGATCAATTCGTTTGCCTCAGCGGCCGCAGCCTATTGGCCGGACCAGACAGACAAGCCTTCACTTGCGCAGATGGTGCGCCGCGCCGCGACGGTCGAGGGGCTGTCGGAACTTGATCTCAACTATCCCGACCATATCGGACAGGACGCAGCGCAGGTCGGGCACCTGGTCCGTGACTGCGGATTGCAGGTGTCGGGCCTCGCGATGCGCTATTACAGCAATCCGGGCTTCAAGATGGGGGCTTTCACCAACCCCGATGCGGCCGTGCGGCGCGAGGCGATTGAACTGACCAAGCGCGGCATCGACGCGGCCCGCGCGATGGGCGCGCCGATGATGACGCTGTGGCTGGGCCAGGACGGCTGGGACTACACCTTCCAGTGCGACTACGCAGCACTGTGGGATGCCGAGATTGCGGGCATCGCCGAGGTAGCTGCGCATGATCCAGACTGCCTGATCTCCATAGAGTATAAGCCAAATGAACCAAGGGCTTACTCGGTCCTTTCCGATGCGGCCACCACCCTTCTGGCGATTGATGAGGTCGGCCTGCCCAACCTCGGCGTCACCATCGACTTCGCCCATGCGCTCTATGCTGACGAACAGCCCGCCTTTGCCGCGAATCTGATCCAGCGCCGGTCCCGGCTGCTGGGGCTGCACCTGAACGACGGCTACGCCAAGCGCGACGACGGGCTGATGGTCGGGGCGGTGCATGAACAGGCGACGCTGGAGCTGCTGCGCGCGGTGCATCGCGGCGGCTATGACGGGGCGATCTATTTCGACACCTTTCCCGACGCCTCGGGCCTCGACCCCGTCGCCGAATGCACGGCCAACATCCGCACTGTTCGCCGGATGCTGGATGCCGTGCGGCGGATGGATGGCGACAACGGCCTTGCCGACGCGCAAAGCCGACAGGATCCGATCTCGGCGCAGGAACACGCCCGCTTGGCCTTGGCCAGGGCTGTTGCCGCACCCTGATACTTTACGACCAAGACCACCGTTCGTGTTGAAAATGGGAGGAACCAATGCAACACTTTCTGAAAGGCGCGCTGACTGCCAGTGCGTTCGCCCTGACCCTGAGCGCCGCGATGGCACAGGACCTGGCACCCTTGAATTCTGATAGCGAACCCGACCGCATGGACTGGTCCGAGCTTGACGCCAAATTCGGCCCGCTGCCCGCACCCGCCGCAGGCACCAAGGTCGGCGGCGTCTCGAAGACGCTGACCAACGAATACTGGCGCTCACTGGGCGTCGGCTATCAGAATGTCGCCGACAAGCTGGGCCTCGAATTCGTCTATCAGGCCGCCCAGAACGAAGGCGACCAGCTCGGCCAGCTGTCCACCGCCGAGAATCTGATCAGTCAGGGCTTTGCCGCGCTGCTGTTCTCACCGCAGACTGATGCCAACCTGATCCCGGCCGTCGAGGCGGCCAAGGCGGCAGGCATCCCGATCCTGAACGTCAACGATGCGGTGATCCCTTCGGCCGAGCACTATGTCGGCAACGTGCAGAAGGGCAACGGCGTCAACGTCGCCAACTGGTTCATCGCGAACCGCCCCGACGGCGGCAAGGTCGCCGTGATCGAAGGCCAGCCCGGCGTCTATGCCGCAGGCCAGCGCACGGCAGGCTTCACCGAAACCATCACCGCTGCGGGCAAGTTCGAAGTCGTCGCCTCGGTCCCCGCGAACTGGAGCCGCGAAGAGGCGTTCAACGCCGCTGCCACGATCCTTCAGCAGTATCCCGACCTGATCGGGTTCTATGCCAACAACGACGGCATGGCGCTGGGCGTGGTCGAGGCGGTCAAGGCGGCAGGAAAGGCTGACAGCGTTGTCGTGTTCGGCACTGACGGCATCTCGGACGCCTATGCGGCGATCCGGGCGGGCGATCTGACCGGCACCGTCGACAGCTTTCCGGTTCTGACCGGCGAGGTGGCGATGGAAGTCGCGCTGCGTCTGTTGGCGGGACAGGAACTGCCCCGCGTTGTGGCGACGCCGCAGGCGCTGATCACCAAGGATAACGTGGAAACCTATGCCACCTCGGACATGGCCGCGCTTCGCGCCGCGCTGATGCCGAAGTGACTTGAGGCACCTGCGACCCGCCGGATACGTCCGGCGGGTCGCTTTCCAGTCCGGAGAACGCAATGCAGCCCCGCTTGTCCCTGACCGGCATCACCAAGAGCTTCGGTCCGATCACCGTCCTGCACGGCGTTTCGCTGACGGTGGCCCCGGGCGAGGTGCATGGCCTGCTGGGTGAAAACGGGGCGGGCAAATCGACCCTGCTCAATATCCTGTCGGGCGTCCTGTCGCACAATGCCGGAACGATCGAGATCGACGGCGAGACGGTCATCATTGGCAGCCCGCGTGCTGCCTCTGCCGCTGGGATTGCGATGATCCATCAGGAATTGCAGCAGGTCCCGGAACTGACGGTCGCACAGAACATCTATCTGGGGGCCGCCCTGCGCCGCGCGGGCGGCCTGCTGGTGAACCGCAGCGCGCAGGAAGCCGAGGCGAGGCGTCTGCTGGCCCCGCTTGATCCCGCCATCGATGTGACGGCCCCGGTGCGGTCGCTGCGCGTCGCGCAGCGCCAGATCGTCGAGATCGCCAAGGCGCTGCGCGCGAATGCCCGCATCATCGCGATGGATGAGCCGACATCGTCGCTGACGCCGGCAGAGTTCGAACGGCTGGTGGTGGTGATCCGGAAGCTGGCGGCGCAGGGCGTGTCGGTCATCTATGTCAGCCACAAGATGGACGAGGTGTTCCGCCTGTGCAGCACCGCGACGATCCTGCGTGACGGGCGGCTGATCGGTCAGTTCCCGATCCCGGAGACGCCGGTGGCCCAAATGATCGAACAGATGGTCGGGCGGGAACTGGCGCATGCGGCGCACCACAGCTTTGCGACAGATCGCGTGGTCCTTGAGGTGCAGGGGCTATCGCGCGGCAAGGCGGTGCAGGACGCGACCCTTACGCTGCACGCTGGCGAGGTGCTGGGCATTGCCGGGTTGGTCGGGTCGGGGCGGACAGAGCTGTTGCGGCTGATCGCGGGCGTTGACCGTGCAGAGGCCGGAACGGTCATGGTGGACGGCGCTGCAGTCGCCGGGAGCGGGCCCCGCGCAAGGATCAGGGCCGGACTGGGCCTGGTGCCCGAAGAGCGCAAGCGCGACGGCATCGTCCGGCACCGCCCGATCACCAGCAATGTCGGGCTGCCTGCGATGAGTGCCTTTTCCCGGTTCGGACTGATCCGGCAAAAGGCATTGAAGGCCCGGTCTGAGGTTCTGATGCGCGAGGTCGGCCTGCGCCCGCCGGACGTCACGCGGGCGATTGGCAGCTTTTCTGGCGGCAACCAGCAGAAGGCGATCATCGGGCGCTGGCTGGCAGCGAATACGCGTATTCTCCTGTTCGATGAACCCACGCGCGGAATCGACGTTGGCGCTAAGGCGGAAATCTACGACCTGATCGAACGGCTGGCCCGCGAAGGCCGCGCGGTCATCGTCGTCTCGTCCGAACTGCCCGAGGTGATCCGCGTGTCGGACCGCGTGCTGGTGATGCGCGAAGGCCGGATCAGTGCCACGCTTTCCGCCACTGAGATTACCGAGGCGAACATCGCCCGCAATGCCATTCCCGCCACGCAGCAAGGTCAGGACACATGAACGCCCTCTTCTCCAAGGCGCGCTTCCGAGATGCCGGAACGCTGCTGGGTCTGCTGCTGATCGGCGCGGTCTTCGCGTCGCAGTCAGCGACCTTTCTGACCGGACCGAACCTGATCAACATCCTGCAGCAGTCGTCGATCAACGCCTGCATCGCGCTGGGAATGACGCTTGTCATCATCTCGGGCGGGATCGACCTGTCGGTCGGTCCGGTCGCGGCGCTGTCGGCCGTGCTGGGGGCGGCGATGCTGGTCGGCGGCGTGCCGGTGCCGCTGGCCATCCTGGGCGCACTCGGCGTCGGCGTGGTCTGCGGCCTGTTCAACGGCGCGCTGATCGCCTGGGGCGGCTTGCAGCCCTTTATCGTCACGCTGGGCGGGCTGTCGCTGTACCGGGCGCTGGCGCTCATCTACACCGGCGGCACGCCGATCTTCGGCCTGCCCGACGGATTCCGCGCGCTGACCAACGGCAGCGTGGCGGGCGTGCCGAACCCGGTGATCGCGGTGGCGGTGCTGGCGACGCTCGCCTGGGTGATCCTGAACAAGTCGCCCTTGGGCGAATACTTCATGGCCGTCGGCGGCAACCCCGATGCTGCGCGCATCGCGGGTGTTCCCGTCACGCTGACCAAGCTCTCGGCCTACATGATCTCGGGCCTGATGGCCGCCGTCGCGGCGCTGATCCTGATCGGGCGGCTGGGGGCCGCTGAACCCACGCTCGGCACGCTGTGGGAGCTTGACGCCATTGCCGCCGCCGCCATCGGCGGGGCCAGCCTGATGGGCGGGCGCGGGTCGATCCCCGGGACGCTGATCGGCTGCATCATCCTCGGAACGCTGCGCAACGGCCTGACCCTGATGAACGTCCAGGCGTTCTACCAGTTGCTTGCCACCGGCATCATCATCATTGTCGCTATGCTGATCGACAAGGTCGCGAGTGGCAAAGAGGGATGATGCATGGGCGATCCAAGGGCCGTGGGTGCGCAGATCAGGATGAAGCTGCCGGGGCTGACGCCGCTCGAGGCGAAGGTCGCAGCCGATATTCTGGCACGCAAGGACATCGATGAGGCGATGCCCCTGCGGGACGTGGCACAGGGCTCGGGCGTATCGGAGGCCATGGTGGTGAAGGTTGCCAAGAAGCTGGGTTTCGGCGGGTTCCGCGAATTCCGGCAGGGTCTGGTGGACTACTACCGGTCGGACACCGCCGCCCTGCATTCCGAAATAGCCGCCGACGACACCTCGGGCGAGATTGTGCAGAAGGTCTTCCGCACCGCGATGCAGGCGCTTGAGGAAACCTTCGCCATCCTTGATCTCGCCGCTTTCGACCGTGCCGCGGACTATCTGCACAAGGCAAAGCAGCGTGATTTCTACGGGCTGGGCGGCTCGGCGCAGATCGCCCGCGACGTCAGCCACAAATTCCTGCGCATCGGCATCCGCGCCTCGGTCTTTGATGATGCGCACATGATGATGATGTCGGCAGCCCTGCTCGGCTCCGATGATGTGGCGATTGCGTTTTCGCATTCCGGCAGCACGTCTGCGGTCATCGACGCAGTGGAGCTGGCCCGAAGATCGGGCGCGCGCACCATCGCCGTCACGAACTATCCCGACAGTCCGTTGGCGCGAGTTGTCGATGTGGTGCTGGCCTCGACGGCACAGAACAACCCGCTGCTGGGTGAAAACGCGACTGCCCGGATCGCGCAGCTGAACCTTCTGGATGCGCTGTTCGTGGCGGTGGCGCAGCGCGACCGTGCTGCGGCGGACGTGAACCTGTCGCGCACGATGCGCGCCGTCGCCGCCAAACGCAGGATGTGAGGGGCCGCTGTGCGTAAACCTGCCGTTCTTGTTGTCGGAAGCCTGCACTACGACATCATGGTCGAAGCCGATCATCTGCCGCGCCGCGACGAAACCGCCGTCGGCAGCCGCTGGTACCCGAAGTTCGGCGGCAAGGGTGGCAATCAGGCGGTGGCAGTGGCGCGCGCGGGCGTCGCGTCACGTATGTTCGGCGCGGTGGGTGACGATGATTTCGGACGGTTCCTGCGCGGGCGCCTGCGCGGTGGAGACGTTGACGATGCTTGGGTGGCCACGCTGCTGGGGGTCGGGTCGGGGATAAGCGTGGCGATCATGGATTCGGGTGGCGACTATGCCGCGACGATCGTGTCAGGAGCGAACCTTGCGATCAATCCGGCGGGGCTGGCTGCGGATGGGCCGTGGCAGGACGTGGCTGTTCTGGTCTTGCAGAATGAGGTACCGGAGGCAGTGAACATCGCCGCTGCGCGCGCTGCGCGCGTCAGAGGCATACGCACGGTTCTGAACGCCGCACCCGCGAGGACCCTGTCGGAAGAGCTCGCGGTGCTGGTCGACATAATTGTGGTGAATGCCGTCGAGGCCGAAATGATGGGGGCGGGCCGCGTCAGTTCGCTGGCCGAGGCCGCTGACGCCGCGCGCATACTTGCGCCGCAGTTCGGTGCGGTCATCGTGACGGCCGGGGCTGAGGGGCTGGCGGCGATTGACCGGACCGGCGATCTCCTATTGCTGCCCGCCGAAAAGGTCCGCGTTGTCAGCAGCCACGGTGCGGGCGATGCCTTCATCGGGGCATTGGCGGCACGCCTTGCGGAAGGCGATGGGCTTCGCCCGGCCTGTGTGGCGGCCGCACATGCCGCAGCACTTCATGTGTCGGGCCATGGTGCCCAGTCGTTGGCTTGACCGTCGCACCAGCGCTGATTGGCGTCGCTGGCGGCGCTATCAACCAGGGGCGGGCGCGCAGGCGGCCCAGTAGTCATCCAGGACCCGTGCGACCCGGCGGCAGACAAAGTCGTGCGCAGTTGGCGCACCGTTCAGTGACAGCTGCTCTGTCCCCGCCGCCGCATCCGCGCGACGCAGGAGGCCCGTGACCGCTGCCTGCGCATCCGCTTCCGTCCAGTAATAACGGATGCGGTCGCTGAGACCCTCATGACGCTGACGCTGCTGCTCCGCAGGATCGCCGCCGCAATGACCGGACCAGTCGGCCGGGCGCGCAAGCATCAGACGCTCCATGACCGCAGGCAGGGCAGGCTCGCCCCCGACCGGACCAAGGCGTTCAGCCAGATCGTAAAGTGCGGCCCGCATTGCAAAGGTCAGGCCCGGACCGACCTTCAGGATGGCGAAGCCGTCGCGGACAAGTGTCAGCAAGCGCCTGCGGCGTCTGATAGTCGGTCGAATGCGCCTCGTAGACAAATCCGGAAAGGCCGTCTCCGGAAAGGCTGTGGCGCGCGCGCGACAGATCAGTTGCACTGGCGGGATCGTAGCGCAGAATCTCGGTCTGGCCGAACTCGACTCCGGGCTGGACAACCAGCGCGATGCAGCGCCGGAAGGCGTCGGCAAGACCAAGCCCGGCAAAGGCCGCGCGATGCAGATCGACAGTCATCCGGGCGGCGGCGGGCGATGTCACATGCAGCGGGTCCAGCGTCTCCGTCGCACCGCCAGGGACCGGAACCTCGGTCCCGATGACGTAGACCGGGGGCGGATGACCGGCGGACCGGGCAGCGGTTTCGGCGTGTCCGGCCAGACGGGCGGCGCGCGCTGCGATCAGCTGTTCGGGCAGCGGCGAGGGGTCGTCGGCGCAGGGCATGGAACAGTCCAGATGCAGCTTGCGGAACCCCGCGGTGGCATAGTCGGAGACCATGACGACCGCCTTGTCCATCGCATCGGCAGCAGGCAGGTGTCGCCAGGGATTGGGGCCCAGATGGTCGCCGCCAAGGATCACAAGATCATCGGGCACGGCGAGTTTTTCCGCGACCCCCGCGACAAAACGGCAGAACCGGGCGGGCGTCATACCGGTATAGCCGCCATCCTGATTGACCTGATTGCAGGTCGCCTCGATCAGTATCGGCAGGCCCCGGTCGCGCGCTGAGACCAGTGCGGTTTCGATGACCACAGGATGCGCGGAGCAGACCGAAACAAGTCCTTTGACCGGGCCGGTGCCGGTGAGGTCGGGAAAACTCGCGCGCATTATGGCATCCGTTCGAGGCTTTTCGATCAATATCAATCATGGTTACGATTGACAATGAACTTTTAGACTCAGAATACTGCCGGTAGCTAAGGAGCGAAGGGGCCGATGTGAAGGACGACCGCGCCACCGTGATCCGGCAGTATCTGTTCGCAAACGGGCATTCGCCGGTGCAGGACATCGCGGATGCGGTCGGCGCGTCGCTGGCGACGGTGCGGCGCGATCTGATGGAGCTGGAGGCGGGGGGCGCGATCGAGCGCACGCATGGCGGGGCGCGGATCGCGGGACGGGTTACGACAGAACTGGCTTTCGGGCTTCGGGAAAGTCGCCAGATCGCGCAGAAACGGGCCATCGCAGACGCTGCCTATGAACGGATTGTTCCCGGCACGGCGCTGTTTCTGGACGCGGGCACGACAGTTCTGCAGCTGGCCCGCCGGATGCGGCTGGACCCGATGCCGCTGACGGTGTTCACGAACTGCCTGCCGGTCGCGCAGATTCTGATGGATGTGACGCCGATCAAGGTGACGCTGCTGGGCGGCGGTCTGCGGGCCGAGAACGCCTCGATGGTGGGGGCGCTGGCCGAGGAGACGCTGGAACGCCTGTGGTTTTCGCAGCTGTTCCTCGGGGCGGGGGCAATTGCCGACGATGGAACCGTGACCTCGGTCGACGAACAGGAGGCGCGGTTGAACGCGCGGATGATGATGCGGACGGATCAGGTGCTGGTGCTGGCCGATGCGGGAAAGTTCGGGCAGCGGCTGACCTACCGCGTGGACCGTCTGCGCCCGCCGGTTGAAGTCATCACGGATTCCGGGCTCGGGCCTGAATGGACCGGACGGCTGGCAGCATTCGGTGTGCCCGTGACACGCGCTGCGCCTGCGGCCAGAGCCGTGGCTTAGGGGACCGGGATGTCACGCGGTCAGATTCTGGGGCTGGACGCAGGGGGCACCAAGACCGTGGCCGCGCTGGCGGATGCGTCGGGACGGGTTTTGCGTCAGGTAACGGGGCCGGGTCTTGACCCGACAGCGGGGGCGGGCTGGCAGGCTGCGCTGTCGGAGGTGCTGACACGGTTGGACGCGGGGTCGGTTGCGGCGGCGGTTCTGGGATTGCCGTTTCACGGAGAAATCCCCGAAGTGACGGCTGAGCAGTCGACGCTGGCAGCGCGGCTGATCGACGGCCCGGTTCAGGTGGTGAACGACGTGGCAGCGGCTTTTGCCGGGGCGCTGGGCGGTGCGGACGGGGTGTTGATCCTGTCCGGGACCGGGTCGATGGCCTGGGCGCGCGGCCCTGCGGGCGAGGTCCGGGTCGGCGGCTGGGGGCCGCTGATCGGCGATGAAGGCTCGGCCCATGATCTGGGGCAGGCGGCGCTGCGGCTGACCTGCCAGCATCTGGACGGGCGCGCCGAGGCGGCGGCACTTGCGGATGCGGTGCTGGCGCATCTGGGATTCGGTCAGGCGAACCTGATCGGCTGGGCCAGCGGGCCGCAGGCGACGCGGGAGCGTGTGGCAGGTCTGGCGCAGGTGGCCGGGCAGCTGGCGGATGCAGGCGATGTTGCGGCGCTGGGACTGACGCGCGATGCGGCCGGGTATCTGGTGCAATCGGGTCGGACAGCGGCGGGCCGGGCGGGGCTGACCGGAGCCGCACGGTGGAGCCATGCGGGCGGCCTGTTCCGGTCAAAGGCGATGCTGCGGCTGGTGACGGAAGGAATGGGGTCCATGCCCGCGCCGCCGTGTCTGACGCCAGTCGGGGGCGCGCTTATGCTGGCGGCGCGGCAAGCGGGGTGGCTGCCGGGGGAAGACTGGTTTGCGGCGATGTCCGGGGGCGCACAACGGATGGCGGCCGGGACAGTAAAGGAATTGATCCGATGACGAGATCGACGACCGAACAGGTGATCCGTGGCCAGTTCCCCTTCTGGCGGACGGCGCTGGCGCAGCCGATGCCGGACCCCGGCCCTCGGGTTGTGGTGATCGGCTGCGGGACATCCTTCTATCTGGCGCAGTCCATCGCGGCGGCGCTGAACGAGGGCGGGCGCGCGGGCGTCGCGGTGCCCGCCGCGGAATGGATAAGCCGTCCGGGCAGTTATCTGGCCGATGCGGCGGGTTGCACGATCCTCGGCCTGTCGCGGTCGGGTGCCACGACAGAGACGGTCGCCGCCATGGCCGCAAGCCGGTCGCGCGGACATGCCACGCTGGCGCTGACCTGCGCGAAGGGCAGCGCGATTGCCGCAGCATCGGACGCGGCGATTTACCTGCCGACCCATCCAGAAGAGGGCGTGGTCATGTCGGCATCTGCCAG
Source organism: uncultured Alphaproteobacteria bacterium (assembly GCA_963819585.1). GTDB lineage: Bacteria > Pseudomonadota > Alphaproteobacteria > Rhodobacterales > Rhodobacteraceae > JAOADN01. The sequence goes on along the minus strand of CAWFWP010000002.1, from coordinate 670,299 downwards.
TCTGATGCTGCTGGCGGGCCTGCGGATGGCAGGCGTCGCGCTGCCCACCGACCTGCCGGACCGGGCAGAAGCGGCCATGCTGGCGCTGGATGCGGGCGGCGCGGCGCTGTGGCGGCGTCGGCACTTTGCCTACCTGGGCGGCGGCACGCGTTACGGGATCGCCTGCGAAGGCGCGCTGAAGCTGATGGAGATGTCGATCACGCCTGCGCAGGCCTTTCACCCGCTGGAATACCGGCACGGGCCGATCAGCCTGATCGACGAAGGCAGCGTGGTTGTATTGCTCTACAGTTCCGAGACGGCGGCGGAGGAGGCGGCGGTGGCGCGCGAGGTGCAGTCGAAGGGCGGGTTGGTGCTGGGCATCGACGGACCGGGCGATGTGCGGATTGAAACCGGGCTGACGGGCTTGGCCGGGGCACTGGCGGCGCTGCCAGCATTGCAGCTGATGGGTGAGAGGGTGGCGGGTGCCCGTGGGATCGACACGACGGCACCGCGCCACCTGACCAAGGTGGTCGTGCTGGCCTGAAGGGGAGGGAAGTGACTTGGCGATGATGTGTCCCGTTTGACCCGGCGTCCGGCCCAACCTGTTTCCGGGGTCTGTAGGCGTATGGCGCAGGTTTCCGTCAGCGGGCTGGTCAAGGATTACGGCAAGCTGCGGGTCATTCCGGGACTGACTTTCGAAGTGGCGGACGGGGAATTCGTGGCGCTGGTCGGCCCGTCCGGTTGCGGAAAATCGACCCTTCTGCGGATGATCGCGGGGCTCGAGGACATCTCAGGTGGCACAGTGTCCATCGCGGGTCGGGTCGTGAACGATGTCGAGCCGAAGGAACGCGACATCGCCATGGTCTTCCAGAATTACGCGCTCTATCCCGCATATGTCGGTGCGTGAGAACATGGGGTTCTCGCTGAAACTGCGTGGGGGCGACCGGGCGACGCTGGCGCAGCGGGTGGAGGAGACGGCGGCGGTTCTGGGCCTGTCGGACCTTCTGGACCGCAAGCCGGGACAGCTGTCGGGCGGGCAGCGCCAGCGCGTGGCGATGGGGCGCGCCATCGTCCGGCAGCCAGCGGTGTTCCTGTTCGACGAGCCGCTCTCGAACCTTGACGCGGCGCTGCGGGTGCTGATGCGCGGTGAAATCCGCGCGCTGCATGACCGGCTGAAATCCACCTCGATCTTCGTGACGCATGACCAGGCCGAGGCGATGACGATGGCGGACCGGATTGTCGTTCTGCGCGCCGGGCAGCTGGAACAGGCGGGTCCGCCGCTGGAGTTGTATGACCGACCGGCCAATGCCTTTGTGGCAGGGTTCATCGGCAGCCCGGCGATGAACCTGGTGACGTGCAGGGGCGCGCCGCCGTTTCCCGGGGTCGCCCTGCCCCCGGCCGCAGCGGGCCGGGAAGTGATCTGGGGGATACGTCCCGAGGATATGGAGCTTGCTTCATTCGGCACGACGGGCTCGGTTGAAGGCACCGTGACGACGCTGGAAACCACCGGGGCAACGCAATTCATCCGGGTGGACACCGGCGGACCCGCTCTGACGGCGCTTTTCTCGGAGCGTCACGATCTGGCGCGGGGCGACAGGGTCGCGCTGCGACCGCGCGCGGGCAGGGCCCATCTTTTCGACGCAGGCCACGGGGGCGCGGATTGATGGCTGACCTGCCGCTGTCCGCCTTCCGGCCGGTGCCGAAGCTGGTGACAGCGTCATCAGCCCCGGACAAGCCCTGTCACCGGGTCATCGAGGCGCACAATCATCTGGGCGACTTCGGCGGGATGTGGGCCGACCGGCCCTTGTCCGACCTGATCGACCGTCTCGATGAGGGGCATGTCCGAGCTTACGTCGATCTGGACGGCGGCTGGGGCGAGGATGTGCTGGACCACCGCCTGCGCAAGTTCAAGGAGCCCGCGCCGGAGCGGTTCATCCTGTTCGGCGGGGTGAACTGGGCGCTCTGGGGGGAGGAAGGTCATGCCTTTGCCGACCGGGCGGCGGCAAGGCTGCGTGCGCAGGCGGCACGGGGGGCAGAGGGGCTGAAAATCTGGAAGCCCTTCGGGCTGACCGTAACGGATGATGCGGGGCGGCTGGCAAAGATCGATGATCCGCGTCTCGATCCGATCTGGGCCACAGCGGGCGAGCTTGGCCTGCCCGTCGTCATTCATATCGCCGATCCGGTCGCCTTTTTCGACCCCGTCACACCCGAAAATGAACGTTGGGAGGAGCTGCACGAGCACCCGGACTGGCAGTTTCCTTCACCACCCTTTCCGTCGTTCAAGACCCTGATCGAAGCCTTTGCCCGCCTCGTCCGGCGGCATAGCGGCACAACCTTCATCGGTGCGCATGTGGGCTGCTATGCCGAGAATCTTGCCTGGGTGTCGGGGCTGCTCGATGAATGCCCGAACTTCAACATAGACTTCAGCGCCCGCATCGCGGAACTCGGCCGCCAGCCCTATTCGGCGCGCGCCTTCTTCCTGCGCCACGCCGACCGGATCCTTTTCGGCACTGATGCCGGGCCGGATATCGACACTTGGCGGACCTACTGGCGGTTTCTGGAAACCTTCGACGAACACTTCCCCTACAGCCCCGACGGCATCCCAGGTCAGGGGCGCTGGAACATCTGCGGTCTCGGCCTGCCGCGAGACGTGCTTGCCAAAATCTACCACCATAACGCCGCCCGGCTGCTTCTGGGCGAACATCAGGGAGAGGACATGCCATGAGACTGAGACTTTCCGCGATTGCACTGATCTTGTCGGCGGGCGCTGCCCTGTCGGAAACCGAAATCACCTTCCAGCTCTGGGGCAGCCCGCAGGAAGGGGAGGTTTGGGCCGGGATCGCCAAGGCCTTCGAGGCCGCGCATCCCGACATCAAAGTGAAGATCGAGCTGTCCGACTGGGACAGCTACTGGGAAAAGCTGCGCGTGCAGATGGCAGGGGGCACCCCGCCTGACGTCTTTGCGATGGACGCGCCGCTGTATCCTGACTGGCAGTCGCGCGGCGTGCTGCTGAACCTGCAACCCTATCTGGATGCCGACCCGTCGGCGCTGGACGGCGTCTATCCGATCACGCTGGAAGCCTACAAAACGCCCGAAGGCTATTTCGGCCTGCCGCGCGACTTCCAGACCATCGTTCTCTACTACAACAAGGATATGTTCGATGCGGCGGGCGTCGCCTACCCGACCGAGGACTGGACCTGGGACGACCTGCGCGCGACGGCCAAGACCCTGACGCTGGACAAGGACGGCGACGGCGCGACGGATCAGTGGGGCTTCTGGGCCGAAGCCTACGATCAGGAACCCTTCTGGGGGTCGGTGATCTGGTCGCATGGCGGCGACATCGTGGACGCGGCGGCGGGCAAGACGCTGATCGGGTCGCCGGAGGCGGCGGCGGGGTTCGAGTTCATCCGCGCGATGTGGCTGGACGACAAATCGATGCCGACGCAGTCGCAGCTTGCGCAGTACGGATATGACGGGTTCCTGGCCGGAATTTCGGCGATGGGCGTGTCGGGCCACTGGTCGGTGCCGGACTATGCGACCCAACCGTTCGCCTGGGACGTGGCACCGATGCCGTCCGGTCCGGCGGGGCGGGTGACTGGGGTGAACTCGGCGGGGTTTGTGATCGCGAAGGACAGCAAGAGCCCCGATGCCGCCTGGGAATTCGTGAAATATGCGACCAGCGACGCCGGGCAGTCGGAACTCGCGAAGATCGGCTTTGCGGTGCCGATCCGGGAAAGCGTGGCGAGATCGGACGCCTATCTGGGTCAGGCGACGAAGATCAACCACCAGATGTTCATCGATGCGCTGGCCTATGCGCGGGTGAAGCCTGTCTTCAAAGGTTACGAGGAATGGTCGGCCGCTGTCGGCGACGCGCTGTCGCTGATCTGGTCCGAGGAATCCTCGGTTGAGGATGCGCTGGCCGAAGCGGTGGCGAACGGCGACGCGGCGCTTGCGAACAACAGGTGATGGGGGGGCTGAAACCCCTGGGACGTGAACGGTGGTGGGTGCTGGTCCTGCTGGCACCCACGCTGATAGGGCTGCTTCTGGGCACCTTCGGGTCGGTTCTGGCGACGCTTGGCCTCAGCCTCTATGACTGGGACCTGCTGACGCCACCGGAATTCGCGGGCCTGTCGAACTACCAGGGGCTTCCCGGCGACCGGATGTTCGTCAAGTCGCTCTGGAACACCGTCGCCTTCGCCGCACTCTACGTGCCGCTGACGATGGTCCTGTCGCTGACCGTGGCGATGGCGCTGAACCGGCGCGTGCGCGGCGAGGGCCTGTTCCGTGTTCTCTATTTCCTGCCTGTCGTTTCGTCGCCCACCGCCGTCGGGCTGCTGTGGACATGGATCTATGCCGAGGATCATGGCGCGCTGAATGAAGTCATCGGTCTGTTCGGGGCCGAACCGGTGCGCTGGCTCGGGTCGAAGATGGTGCTCTATTCGGTGGTCATCGCCAACGTCTGGGGCGCGATCGGCGAAGGCATGATCGTCTTTCTGGCCGGTCTTCAGGCGATCCCCAAGGAGCACTACGAGGTGGCGCGGATCGACGGCGCGACGGTCTGGCAGCGGCTGCGCTATGTGACATTGCCAGCGCTGATGCCCAGCCTGTTCTTCCAGGCCGTGCTGGCCACGATCCATGCCTTTCAGGCATTCGACTATATCTACATCCTGACCCGCACCGGGAACGGCAATTCCAGCCTGCCGACGCTTGTCTTCTCGATCTACCGGTCGGGTTTCCGGTTCTTCCGGATGGGCGACGCGGCGGCGCAGGCGGTGGTGCTGACGGTCATCATCCTGGTCTTCACCTGGGTCTACTTCCGACTGCAGCGCCGCTGGGGGTCGACATGAAGCTCCGCCTGGCAGACCTGTTCGCCCTTGCGGCGCTTCTGGCTGGCGCGGTCCTAATGGTCGGACCGTTCCTCTGGATGGTCTCGACGTCACTGAAACCGGCGGCCGAACAGTTCGACATGCGGCTGATCCCGGCGACACCGACGCTGGCGAATTATCCACGGCTGATGGAGATCATGCCGTTTCATCTGCTTCTGTGGAACTCCGCCAAGATCGCCATCATCTCGACATTCGGCCAGTTGCTCACCTGCTCGATGGCGGCCTTTGTCTTTGCCGTGGTGCGGTTTCCGGGGCGCGATGTGATGTTCGTGCTGCTGCTCGTCACGCTGATGATCCCGGCGCAGATCACCGCGATCCCGCAGTTCATCATCTTCAAGTTCCTCGGGCTCTACGGCACGCAGGCCCCGCTCTATCTGCCAAGCTTCCTTGGCGGCGCGTTCGGCACGTTCCTGATGCGGCAGTATTTCAGGACCATCCCGCTTGAGTTGGCCGAAGCCGCGCGGATCGACGGGGCCTCGCTCGCCCGCATTTTCTTCACCATATACCTGCCGCTTTCGAAACCGGCACTCGCGGCCTTCGCCATCTTCGCCTTCCTGTTTTCCTGGAACGACCTGTTCTCGGCGCTGATCTATCTGCCCTCGGACCTTGAAAAGACCACGCTGACCGTCGGGCTGGCGCTTTTCCAGCAGCAATACGCCGCGCAGTGGACGCTGATGATGGCAGCGGCGCTGGTATCGGTCGCGCCGATGATCTTGGTGTTCCTGCTGGCGCAGCGGCATTTCGTGGCGGGTCTGGGGACAACCGGGCTGAAGTAATCTGCCACGGTCGCAGAGCGCCCGCGCAGGAGGCAAAAAGGCCTTTGCAGGTCAGCGCGGCGCCGCGTTATCCCGCGAGGCATCGGGGAGAGCCTGCCATGCCATCACTACAAGAATTCGGAACACTTGATGGCAGGACGGTGCATTCGGTCACACTGGGCGCACCCGGTGGGTTTCATGCGCGCCTCATCAGCTTCGGCGCGCGGCTGACCGAACTGCATGTGCCCGACCGCGCTGGGCGGCTGGCGGATGTCGTTCTGGGCTATGACCGGCTGCAGGACTACGTGGAGAGCACCACCTATTTCGGCGCGACCTGCGGGCGCTTCTCCAACCGCATGGCCGACGGGCGGCTGGTAATAGATGGGCAGGTGCACCAGCTCGACCGGAACGAGGGGCCGAACCACCTGCATGGCGGCAAGGCGGGTTTCGACCGGAAGGTCTGGGAAATCGCGGAGCTGACCGACCTGTCGGTCACGTTTGTGGCCACGTCCGAAGACGGTGAGATGGGCTATCCCGGCCGCTGCGATCTGCGCTGCACCTATTCACTCGACCCGGCGGGCCGTCTGTCGGTCACGATGGAGGCCGAGACGTCGAAGCCCACCGTGATGAACATGGTGCATCATTCCTACTTCAATCTCGCGGGGCAGGGGTCGGGTCCGGTCACGGACCAGATGATCCGGTTCGACAGCCGGTTCCATACGCCAGTGGACGATGCCCTTCTTGCGACGGGCGAGGTGCTGTCATCGGCGGGGACGCCTCACGACTTCAGCGCCGCCAAATCCATCGGACGGGATATCGGCCTGGTTCCGGGCGGGAGCGGCTATGACCACAACTTCTGCCTGGCATCCGCTGACCCGATGCATCCCTGCGCCGAGGCTTGGGACCCGGCCTCGGGCCGCCGCATGGTACTGACGACGTCAGAACCCGGCGTGCAGTTTTACACCGGCGGCTACCTGACAAACGACATGATCGGCAAGCAGGGCAGACACCTGTGCCGCTACGCGGGCTTCACGCTGGAAACCCAGCGGTTTCCCGGAACGCCGGGCTTCGGGCACTTTCCGACAGGGCGGCTGGATCCCGGCCAGACCTATCGCCACCGGATGGAGTTTGCCTTCTCCGCCGATGCAGGCGGCTGATCGGCACGACGGTCGATTCCGTGTGGTGCGGCCAGCCGAGTCGTTCCGGTTCATGCCACTTTTCAACCTGTGACTGTTTCGCGGAAACCGGCGGAAGCCTGCCGACCTTGGCTTTTCAACGGCGGATTGTAGCGAATCCGCGCATCCGCAACCCGGCCCGGGCCTGTTAATGACCGTTAATGACCTTTGGGCCGCCCTTTTTTTGCCCAGTCCCTTTGGCAAAAACAACGGTGAGGGGCGCGACACAAGATCAGGACGACGGACATGAAATACGCAGTAGCCATCTTCACGAAGTTCGCACTTGGCGGGAACGACAAGCAGGACCTGTTCGACATCCGCCTGAATTCGATGATCTCGCCCGCATCGACCGGGCCGCGCCTGCGCCGCGTCGCGCCGCCCGCGCTGTTCGCATTCCAGAGCCGTTCGCACGCCTGACGCGCCGGCCCGGATCCGTCAGAATGTGACGGACACCCCTGGCAGGTTCAGCGCGCGGATCAGGTCACGCAGTTCCTGCCGCGCCGCGATGTGCGAAATGTTCATCCCCTCGACCCCGATGTCGCGCAGGTCGAGAAGGGTGAGCCCCCTGGGGAACAATTCGCGGAAGATCACGCGTTCGGAAAAACCCGGGCGCGACGCGGAACCCGATCCGCCGGGACAGCTGATCCAGCGCATCGCCGACCTTTTTCTTGTTGTGCATCTGCTGCGCGCCCAGACGATTGCGCAGGACGATCCAGTCGATGGGTTTCAGCCCCGCCCGCGCGCGCAGCTGCCGCGCGTTCCAGACCATCTCGGAATAGATCGAGGGGCCGGTGACGCGGCTGGTTTCAGGGTCGATCCGGGCGAGCAGGTCGAAATCGATGAAACTGTCGTTCAGCGGTGTGACCAGCGTGTCGGCCAGCGAATGGGCGACCTGGCTCAGCCGCGTATGGCTGCCGGGGCAGTCGATGACGATGAAGTCGGTTTCCGTCTCCAGCCCCGCCACGGCGGCCGACAGGCGGTGATCGTTCACGTTCTCGTCGGCGGCGAGCGCCTTGGCATCGACCTCGGGCAGATCGCGGTAGTCGGGGGATGGCAGGCTGACGTCCTGCCGCTTCAGGAACGCGCGGCGGTTTTCGACATAGCGCCCGAAGCTCTTCTGCCGCAGATCAAGATCGAGCGCGCCGACCCGGTGGCCCATCCGCACCAGTGCGGTTGCCACATGCATCGAGGTCGTGGACTTGCCCGACCCGCCCTTTTCGTTGCCGACAACGATGATATGCGCCACGCCCTGTCCCCGGCCCTTCGAATCAAAAGGCGCGCCGTTTCCGGCACGCCCTTACCATATATTGTGTGCTCCCTTTCGGAAAGCACAACGCGAGGCGTCAGAAGCCCGAGACCTGCGTATTTGTTCTTGAACTTCGACACGCGCCCGCCGGTGTCCATCAGCTTGGCGTTGCCGCCGATCCAGGCCGGATGCGACAGGGGGTCGATGTCCAGCGCCAGCGTGTCGCCTTCCTTGCCCCAGGTCGTGCGGATCTGGAAGGTGGTGCCATCGGTCATCTTGACCGTGATGGTGTGGTACTCGGGATGAATTCCGTCCTTCATCGCGCTTACTCCGCTTTCTCTTTGTAGTTCGCCACTTCCGCGATCCGGGCCGATTTGCCGCGACGATCGCGCAGGTAGTAGAGCTTCGCGCGGCGGACACGGCCGCGGCGGACCACTTCGATCGCGTCGATGTTGGTGGAATAGAGCGGGAACACACGTTCCACGCCTTCGCCGAAGGAAATCTTGCGGACAGTGAACGACGCCGAGATCGTGGCGCCGCCCTTGCGGCCGATCACGACACCTTCGTAGTTCTGGACGCGCGTGCGCGTGCCTTCGGTCACCTTGTAGCCGACACGCACGGTGTCGCCCGCCTTGAAATCGGGAATGGTCTTGCCGAGTGCCGCGATCTGTTCGGCCTCGAGCGTGGCGATGAGGTCCATCGCGGTCTCCTATGTTGCCCGCCTGTTGCGGCGGTGGTTTGCGCGGCCTCAGAGCTCTCGGTCTTCGTCCGGGTCCCTGTTGTGCGCCGCACACCAAGCCCGCCAGAGGTCAGGTCGTCGTTCTTTCGTCAGCCTTTCGGCCTGTTCCGCCCTCCAGTCGGAAATCCGGCCATGATGCCCGGACTGAAGCACGTCCGGTATCGCATGGCCTTCCCAGAGGGTGGGTCGTGTGTAGTGCGGGGCTTCCAGCAGACCGTCCGAAAAAGATTCTTCCAGCGCGGACTGCTGATTCCCAAGCACGCGGGGTATAAGGCGGACCGTCGCGTCGATCAAGCCTTGTGCGGCTATCTCTCCGCCCGTCAGGACAAAGTCGCCGAGGCTGACCTCCTCGACCCCGAAATGGTCCAGAACGCGCTGGTCCACGCCTTCGAACCGGCCGCAGAGCATGGTGATTCCTTCGGCCTCCGACCAGGCGCGGGCAATGCCTTGAGTGAAGGGTCTGCCCGCGCGGGGATAGGTAGACAACCGGCCAGCGGGCGCGGTCTGCGGGGGTGCCGGTTGCGGCCATGCGCAGGGCGCGCGCAACGACATCCGCGCGCAGCACCATCCCCGCGCCGCCGCCCGCCGGACTGTCATCGACGTTGCGGTGCTTGCCCTCCCCGAAGGTGCGCAGGTCGATGGTCTCCAGCGCCCAGAGACCCATCTCCAGCGCCTTGCCGGTCAGCGACAGGCCCAGTGTGCCTGGGAAAGCGTCGGGGAACAGCGTGATGATCTTGGCTGTCCACGCCCCGACCAGACGGGGACGTTCCTCCAGCAGGTCGCGCGGGCGGTCCGAGACCTGGATTTTCAGGCGGCCGTGGGATTTCGGGGTCGGGTCGGTCATGACCGCCGCGTCATACAGGACGGGACGGCTCGGCGGAAGGCGTCACGCCTGCGGCGCGTCGCGTTCGGGGTGGCCGATCAGGCGTGACAGGGGAACTGCGGCCACAGCCAGCACAATCGGAATCCAGACCGGCAGGGTGGCAGGCCCGGCGAGCGACGCGAAGCCGCGTCCCAGACCGAAGGCGAGGAATATCGTCAGAACCTGCGTCAGGGTTGATCCTACCAGATGCACGGCAAGCGAGACGGGTGTTCCGCCGCGCGTCGCCTCGGCCCAGATCGCCGGGCGGTTGGCGGCCAGCCAGATGACATAGACCGCGACGAAGACCGCCAGAAGGGACAGGGGCGCATAGGTCAGCCCGGCCAGAAACGGCGCGAAATACAGGAATGACGTCACCACGGCAAAACCGGCATTCTGCAATCGCGCCATCGACTTAACCCTCGCCCGTATCGTCCTTGACCGTCACCTCTTCGGGCGGGTCCGCCACGATGCGTCCCGCCGACAGATCGACTGTCGGCACGATGGCGCGGGTGAAGGGCAGAAGTAAGGCAGATTTCCGGCCCGGATCATTCACCTCGAGAATGTCACCTGCGCCATGGTTGTGCACCGCCCGCACGGTTCCCAGCCGCGCCCCGCCGGGATCGCTGACCACCAGTCCGATCAGGTCGGCATGGTAGTATTCGTCGTCCGGCAGCGACGGCAGGCGCGCTCGGTCGGCATGCAGGGTGACGCCGCGAAGGGCGTCCGCCTGTTCCTTCGTCGTCACGCCGGACAGTCGTGCGGCCAGCCCGCCGGGAATCGCATGCGCGATCTTCACGGTGAAGTTGCGCGCACCGTCTTCGGTCCAGAGCGGTCCGTAACTGCCAATCGCCGCCGGATCGGCGCAGAAGCTTTTCAGCCGCACTTCGCCCTTGACGCCGAAGGCACCGGCAATTGCGCCCACCAAGATGCGCGGGTCGGTCATGTCCGCCCCAGAAGCCGGTCCGCGATCAGGGCATAATCCGCCTCGGTGATGCGGAACTTGCCCTGCCGGAAAGCCATGCCCCAGTGGGCCTTGTCGCGGATGAAAGTTAATTGAGGGATAAGCGGCCGGACCGGTACCGGCGTCACCGCGTCATAGACCGCGGTGCGCACCCAGGCCGGGAACCCGGCCATGTAGTCCGTGAGATAGGGTGCGTCGCCCGTCACCGTCGCGTGGCCGACAAATTCCTGCACCGGATCGCCGTCGAACCCGGTCTTCGGTGCGTAGAAAACCACGCGGTCGCCCGGGTTCAGCGACCGGACTGCCGCCTCGCGGCCGTGGCTGAAGGCGACGAAACCCGCCGCCTTCCCACGTTCCACATGGGTGGAATGGACAACGCCGATATAGTGCGCAGTCATCGTCCATTCCCTCTGGTTGGCGCCTTACTCAGCGTCCGCCGCAGCCTCGGCTGCGGGCTCTTCCGCTGCAACCTCAGCCGCCGAAGCTTCGACCGCAACCTCGGCAACCGGCTCTTCGACCGGAGCCTCGACCACCGGCTTTTCAACCACCGCCGCAGGCGCGGCCGCAGCGGCCACGGAAGCAGCTGATTTCGCTGCTTTTTCTTCGACGCGCTTCTTGGCCTGGGCGTGGGGTTCGCCTTTCACCGGGTTGGCGCGGGCGGCTTTCGGGCGGGCACCGGCCGCTTCCAGCATGCGTGCCACGCGGTCGGTCGGCTGCGCGCCCTGGCCGATCCAGTATTGGACACGCTCGACATTCATCTTCACGCGGTCTTCGCTGTCCTTGGCCAGCAGCGGGTTGTAGGTGCCCAGCTTCTCGATGAAGCGCCCGTCGCGCGGCATGCGGCTGTCTGCCGCGACAATGGAATAGAACGGGCGTTTCTTGGATCCGCCGCGTGCCAGTCTGATTTTCATAGCCATGTCGTTTTCTCCTTGGATGCTATGGCGTTGAACAGGGACAAGCCCCTGTTATTTCTGTAGTTTCTCGTGATGCCTGATGACTTCGGAGATGATGAAGGTCAGGAATTTCTTGGCCAGTTCGGGGTCGAGATCGGCGTCTTTCGCCAATTGGTCCAGCCGCGCCATCTGCGCTGCCTCGCGCGTCAGGTCGGACGCCGGAAGGTTGTGCGCGGCCTTCAGCCGACCCACGGCCTGGGTCTGCTTGAAGCGTTCGGCCAGCGTGAAGACCAGGATCGCGTCCAAGCGGTCGATGGCCTCGCGGTGGTCGCGCAGCAGCTCGGCGGCGCGGGCGGTTGTGTCCGTCATCGGGTCCTCCGGGCGGTGAATCTGGGTGCCAGCAACCTGCCAGCATCCGTATGGCATTGTGCCATACGCTGAATGGCAACTCTCATGGCTGCACCCCCGCTTCGCCATGCCGCCAGACGGTCAGATCAGGGTCGCCGATGGTGGCCTCGAGCGCGGGATCGCGCCGGGCACCGAGACGTTGCGCGATCCGGAGCGAGGCCGCGTTCGCGGCGTCGATATAGCTGACCACGCCGCCCGGCCCGAACTGCGCCAGCGCATGGGGCAGCATCGCCCGGGCGCTTCGGTCGCATAACCGTGCCCTTCGGCTTCGGCGGTCAGTGCCCAGCCGATTTCCGGTTCCGGGTCGCCGAATTCCTGCCAGAAGAAGCCAAAGCCGACGACCGCGCCGTCCGACCGGCGTTCCATCGTCCACATCCCGATGCCGCGAAGCATCCAGCCCGCCGTGGCCTGCGTGAAGTCGGCCCACGCGCCTTCGCGGTCATAGGGGCCGTCCATATGGACCGCGCGGTCCGACATGAAGATTTCGGAGTAGGCATCGAAGTCGGTCACGCGCGGCGCACGCAGATTCAGGCGTTCTGTCGTCAGCACCGGCACGGCGGCGCGGGTTGCGTCTGCGATGGCTGCGGCAGGGCCGGAAAGCGGCAGTTCCCAGGGGTGCGTCATGTCAGCACCTTGGGTTTCGGATGCCGGTAGACGAGCGTCGGCTCCTCGGGATGCGGAAAGGCGGCTTCCGTGTCGCGTTTCGCCCCGAGCCTCAGGGCAAGCGCAATGGAGCGGTCGTTCGCCGGGTCGATGTAGCTGACGGCGGTGTCCCAGCCGAGCGGGCCGAAGGCATAGTCCCGCGCGGCTGATGCGGCCTCGAAGGCATAACCCTTGCCCTCGGCCTCGGCCGTCCAGACATGCCAGCCGATCTCCCGTTCGGGCCAGTCAACCGGGTGCCAGGGCCCACACATGCCGAGCGGTTCGTCGCTGCCGTTCAGGCAATAGACGAACTGGCCGTAGCCGCGCAGCACCCACATGCCGATCACATGGCCGAAGGCGCGCCATGCCCTTGCATCGTCGATGTCGTCGGGCCGGATGAAGGCCGACCGGTCGGACGCCATGAAGTCGCGCCATGACGGCCAGTCCGATGCGGCCGGCGCGCGCAGCGTCAGGCGTTCGGTCGTCAGGACGGGAATGCCGGAGAGGGCGATCATGCGCGGCCCCCGGGGTGGTAGCGGTAGACGAGGTCGGGCTCGTCGAAGGGCGTGGCGGCATCGGGGTCGATGATCCCGCCGAGGCGTTCGGCGACGCGGATCGAGGCGGCATTCGCCGGCTCGATGTAGCTGACCAGCGCGGTCAGGCCACGCGGGCCGAAAGCCCAGTCGCGCATCGCAGCGGCGGCCTCGGTGGCATAGCCCTGTCCCTCGTGCCCGTCGTAGAGGAACCAGCCAAGCTCGGGTTCGGGGAAGATCGGGCCGTGGCAGACGGCGGACTGGCCGATCACGCTGCCATCCTTCGTCTCGATCATCAGGCCGCCCATGCCCAGCAGCGTCCATTGCGCGGTGTCGTTGCAGAAATACTCCCAGGCGGTCCGCACCCCGTGCGGCCCGCCCATGCCCCATGCCCGCTGAGTCGCAAGGAACGCGGCATAGGCCGGGAAATCCTCGTAGCGCAGCGGGCGCAAGGTCAGCCGGGCGGTGGTGAGTGTAGGGGCGGTCATCCAGCGCCCCCTGCATGATGCCGCCAGATCACGACAGGCGGCGGGTAGGGGCAGGCGGCGTCCGGGTCGCGGACGGCCCCGGCGGCTTGGGCAAGGCGATGCGACCGCTTGTTGTCAGGATGGGTGTAGCTGACGGCGGTGCGGTGGGCCGTGGCCGCGAAGAACCAGTCGCGCGCGGCGATCACGGCTTCGCTTGCGAGGCCCTGACCCTCGTCGGCCCTGTGCCAGAGGTTCCAGCCAAGCTCGGGTTCGGGGTGGGTTTCTGGATAGTAAGGCCCCGCAAGGCCGATGGGCGCGTCGTCGCCGAGCCGTGTCAGGACGAACATGCCGAAGCCGTGGCGCGCCCATTGCGCGGACAGCTCATCCCATTCCGACCGCGCGGCGGCGGCGTCGAGCGGGCCGCCCATGAAGCGGGTGCGGTCGGACGCCCAGAAGACCAGCGACGCATCAAGGTCCGCAGCGCGGGGAGGTCGGAGGCTGAGGCGGGCAGTGGTGAGGGCGGGGGCGGTCATGCGCTGCGCCTCAGATCATGCCGGATCACGACGTCGCCGGGATCGACTCCGGGCAGGCTCTGGTCGATCACGCCGCCGAGGCGCAGAGCGAGCGCGACGGAGCGGGTGTTGCCGGGGTCGATGATCGACGTGATCGAGGGCCAGTCGAAGCTGGTTCGCACCCAGTCAAGGGCGGCATTGGCCGCCTCGTGGGCGACGCCCTTGCCTTCGGCTTCGGCCACGACCATCCAGCCGAATTCGGGGCCGGGAAAGTGGTCGGGATGGTAGATGCCGACTTCGCCGACGAAAGCCCCGTCCATATCGACCGAAAATGCACCATAGCCGCGCAGATGCCACACGGCGACATCACCCGCCCAGATCTTCCAGGCCTCCTTGCGCGACTTCTCGCCCCCCTCCCATCCGGCACGGGGGCTGGCGTGGAAGGCCGCATGGTGCTCGAAGTCGGCGAGCGCCGGAGCGCGCAGGGTCAGGCGTTGGGTGGTGAGGGTGGGGGCGGTCATCGGCACGCTACTTCTTCTTCCCGAAGCCGAGACCCGACAGGCCGCCCGGCAGTTTCAGCCCGCCGAGCCCGCCCATGCCGCCGAGGCCCGGCATGCCGCCCGCGGGCAGCTTGCCCGCCAGCTGCTTCGCGGCCTCTTGCATGGCGGCGGGGTCCATCTTCGAAGGGTCCATGCCCTCCATCCCCGGCATCCCGCCCTTGCCCATCATGGCGCGGATGGCCTGTTTCATCATGCCGCCCTTGCCCATCTTCTTCATCATGTCGGCCATCTGGCGGTGCTGTTTCAGCAGCTTGTTCAGCTCTGACACCTCCAGCCCCGAACCGGCTGCGATGCGCTTCTTGCGGCTGGCCTGCAGCAGGTCGGGATTGGCGCGTTCCTTCTTCGTCATCGACTGGATCAGCGCGATCTGGCGGCGCAGCATTTTGTCGTCGAGCCCCGCCTCTTCCGCCGCCTTCGACATTTTGGCCATGCCGGGCATCATGCCCATCAGGCCCTGCATGCCGCCCATCTTCAGCATCTGTTCCAGCTGCATCCGAAGGTCGTTCATGTTGAACCGGCCCTGCTGGAAACGGCGCATCATGCGTTCGGCCTGTTCGGCCTCGAACGTCTCCTGCGCCTTTTCGACCAGGGCCACGATGTCGCCCATGCCGAGGATGCGGCCCGCGACACGTTCCGCCTCGAACGTTTCCAGCGCGTCCATCTTCTCGCCGAGGCCGACGAACCGGATCGGTTTGCCGGTCACTGCGCGCATCGACAAAGCCGCGCCGCCGCGCCCGTCGCCGTCCATCCGGGTCAGCACGACGCCGGTGATCCCGACCTTGCCGTCGAATTCGGACGCGACGTTGACCGCGTCCTGGCCGGTCAGGCCATCGACGACCAGCAGCGTCTCGCGGGGGTTCACGGCATCGCGGACCGCCTGAACCTCGTCCATCAGCACTTCGTCGATATGCAGACGCCCGGCGGTGTCGAGCATGTAGACGTCATAGCCGCCCAAGCGTCGCCTGCTGCTTGGCGCGCTTGGCGATCTGCACGGCGGTCTCGCCCTTGACGATGGGCAGCGTATCGACGCCGATCTGGCGGCCGAGGATCTGCAGCTGCTCCATCGCGGCCGGGCGGTTGGTGTCGAGGCTGGCCATCAGCACGCGCTTGCCGTTCTTCTCGGTCAGGCGCTTGGCCAGCTTGGCGGTGGTGGTGGTCTTGCCCGACCCCTGCAATCCGACCATCAGCATCGGCGCGGGCGGATTGTCGATCTTCATCGCCTCGGGGTCGCCCTCGCCCGCAAGGACGCGGATCAGTTCGTCATGGACGATCTTGACGACCTGCTGGCCGGGGGTGACGGATTTGGTGACCGACTGACCGGTGGCTGCAGTCTGGACGCGCGAGACAAAATCGCGCGCGACGGGCAGCGAGACGTCAGCCTCCAAGAGCGCGGTGCGCACCTCGCGCAATGCGGTCGCCACGTCGGCATCGGACAGCGCGCCCTGCCGGGTCAGGCGGTCGAATACGCCGCCAAGCCGTTCCGACAGATTCTCGAACATCGCCTAAACTCCGGTCCCAGGTCCTTCCCCACCGATATGGGCGGGGCATTTCGCAACGCCAATCGCCCCCGTGGGCGAAAGCTCGCTGACGGGGGGCGATCCCGGAACAGGCCCGGGACCGGAAGCATGGCACTTCCGGAATGGCGCGCGATTACGCCGCAGCGCGACGCGAGTCAAGTCCGCGCAGGCACTGTGCGCAGCGGCCCTGTGGCGGTTTGATCGGGGCGAACCGCCTGATTTCGCCCCGCCTTCACCTCGCGGTTGAAATTCGTGACCATGCCGTTAGGGTTCGCCGCAGGGGACGGGGAAGCGGTGCCGGACAAGGCAACGGCGGAGGCCTGATGGGTTTTGAGAATTGGGACGAGGTCCGGACGGCCTATCAGGTCGCGCGGATCGGTACAGTAAGCGGTGCGGCCGAGGTTCTGGGCGTCCATCACGCCACAGTCATCCGCCATATCGATGCACTGGAGCAGCGGCTTGGCACGCGCCTGTTCCAGCGCCATGCGCGCGGCTACACGCCGACCGAGGCGGGATCCGAGCTTCTGAAGGTCGCGCAGACGACCGAAGAGCAGTTCGCGCAGCTGGCCAACAAGATCAACGGTGTCGGCTCGGAAATGTCGGGCGAACTGATCGTTACATCGGTGCCCGGGCTGTCGGCGCTGATCACCCCCACGCTTGCGCGGCTGCAGCAGCGCCACCCCGATCTGGCGGTACGCTATCTGACCGATCCGCGCGTGCTGCGGCTGGAGTATGGCGAGGCGCATGTGGCGGTGCGGGCCGGCGCGCGTCCGCAGGAGCCGGACAACGTGGTGCAGCCGTTCACCAACATCCGGATGGCGATGTATGCCTCGCCGGGCTATGCCGCCGAATTCGGGTTGCCGCGGACGGTCGCCGATCTGGGCGGCCACAGGTTCGTGGGCGTCGGGCAGGACGCGCTGGAATCGCGCGCGCCCTATTTCCGCTGGCTGATGGCGCATGTCCCGCCCGGTCAGATGACGTTCCGCACGAACGACAACGAGGTCTATGTCGATGCGGTGCGCGAAGGGCTTGGCATCGGGTTTCTGCCGATGTTGCCCGGGGGTGTGCGCGACATGCTGCGGGCGGCCCCGCTGTCGTCGGAGGACTGGAGCATCCACCTGTGGCTGGTCACGCATATCGACCTGCATCGCACTGCGAAAATCCAGGCCGTGCTGGCGGCCCTGAAAGAGGATGCGCGGGCACTCGACGCGGCATGAGGGCGGACCTGGCCGGCCATGCGGCGATGCTGGCCTTTTCGGCGCTGGTCGCCGGATCGTTCGCGCTGGGCGGGCTGATCGCCAACCTGATCTCTCCGCTGGCGTTGACGGCTGTCCGGTTTGCGCTGGCGGCCCTCACCATCGCGGCGCTGGCCTTGTCCACCACGGGGCTTCCGTTGGCGACCTTCCGCGCGCCGTGGCGCTTCGTCATTCTGGGTGGGGTCTTTGCGATCTACTTCGTTCTGATGTTCGAAGGGCTGAAGACCGCGACACCGGTTTCGACGGCAGCGGTTTTCACGCTGACGCCGGTGATGTCGGCGGGCTTCGGCTATCTGCTGCTGGGGCAACGGATGACGGGGCGGCTGGCGCTGGCGCTGGGGATCGGTGCAGCGGGGGCGCTGTGGGTCATTTTCCGGGGCGACATGGCCGCGCTGGCGCGGTTCGAGGTTGGGCGAGGCGAGGCGGTGTTCTTTGTGGGCTGCACCGCACATGCGCTCTATACGCCGCTGGTGCGGCGGCTGAACCGGGGTGAAAGCCCAGTGGTTTTTCCTGTCGGCACCTTCCTCGCGGGCTCGGTGATCGTGGGACTGTTCGGGGCGCGCGATATCGCGGCGACAGACTGGTTCGCGCTGCCGTCGTTGGTGTGGGTCGTGCTCGCCTATCTGGCGGTCGTGACCAGCGCGCTGACGCTTATCCTGCTGCAGTTCGCCACCCTGCGCCTGCCCTCGGCCAAGGTGATGGCCTATACGTATCTGACACCGGCATTCGTGATCCTGTGGGAGGCAGCACTGGGCAATGACCTGCCGCCGCTGCGTGTCCTGCCGGGGGTCGTCCTGACGGCCGGGGCCTTGGCGCTGATGCTGAAGGACGAAACGATGCAGGTCTAGGACGGCGGTGACGGCACAGTTGCCGTGTCATCGGCAAGTTCGCCCTCCAGAAACCGCTCGAAGGCGTCGAAATCCAGCGCTTCGAACTGTCCGAAGCCCTGCATCCAGACCGAGGCCCGGCGCATCGCGTCGGGGTCGAGTTTGCACCACTTCACCCGCCCGCGCTTTTCCTGCGCGATCAGACCTGCGTCGGCCAGCGTGACCAGATGCTTGGAAATCGCCGCCAGCGACATGTCGAAGGGTTCTGCCACGTCGGTGACGGCCATGTCATCCTCCAGCAGCATGACCAGGATCGCCCGCCGCGTCGGGTCGGCGAGAGCCGCGAAAATCGCGTCAAGGCGGGGGTCGGGCGGGGCCTGCATAGCCTCTGAATGCGGTGCCTGCGCTGGATGGTCAACCGAAAGGTTGAATATGCGGATCGGCCAGCACCGCGTGGCGCCTGGCTCCCAATTCGTTAGCAAATCCTGAATGAAAACTCCAACATATTGATTATGTTTGAGAAAACGGCAGGTCCCGAGTTCGGGACCAAGTCAACTGACCGGCTTGACTCACAAACCTGCTGACCGTAGCACCAAGTCGAATTCCGAAGGGGCTTCCACGTGGCCGAAGAACCCGATCCCGAACGCCTGAAGCGGCTCGAGGAGCGGATCGCCGAGGTCAGGCGCGCGACCGCGCCGGAGCCGAAACGGGAAGAGCATTTCAGCCAGGCCAATCAGGGCTGGCGCATGGTGATCGAACTCGTCTCGGGTCTGGGGATAGGGTTCGTTCTGGGCTACGGGATCGACTGGCTGCTGGGCACGCTGCCCGTGTTTCTGGTCGGACTGACACTGCTGGGTTTCGCGGCTGGGGTGAAGACGATGCTCCGCACCGCGCAGGAAATCCAGAAGGGCAATATGGCGGGCGCACCGCCGAGGGACGAAGGGGACGGACGTGGCTGAGGAAGCGCATGGCGAAGGCCTGATGTTCCACCCGATGGACCAGTTCATCGTGAAGCCCCTGTTCGGGGATCACATCGGCACCTTCACCATCACCAACGTGACACTCTGGCTGGCGCTGTCGGTTGTCTGCATCTTCCTGCTGTTCGTCCTCGGCACCGGCAAGCGCAGCATCATTCCGGGCCGCATCCAGTCGATGGCCGAACTTGCCTACGGCTTTGTCCACAAGATGGTCGAGGACGTGACGGGGCATGACGGGCTGAAATACTTCCCCTATGTCTTCACGCTGTTCTGCTTCATCCTGTTCTCGAACTTCCTCGGGCTGATCCCCGGTGCGTTCACCACGACGTCGCACATCGCCGTCACCGCGATCCTTGCGATGCTGGTGTTCCTGACCGTGACGATCCTCGGCTTCGTCAACAACGGGATCGGGTTTCTGGGGATGTTCTGGGTGTCGTCCGCGCCGCTTGCGCTGCGCCCGATCCTGGCGCTGATCGAGGTCATCTGCTACTTCGTGCGTCCCGTCAGCCATTCCATCCGACTTGCGGGCAACATGATGGCCGGTCACGCCGTCATCAAGGTCTTCGCTGCCTTCGCGCCGCTGATCCTGATGAACTGGATCGGTGTTCTGGTCACGCCGCTCTCGGTCGTGGCAATCACGGCGATGTACGGCCTCGAAATCCTGGTCTGCGCGATCCAGGCCTATGTTTTCACCATCCTGACCTGTGTGTATCTGAAGGATGCGCTGCATCCGCACCACTAGGGCCGGGCTTCCGAAATCTGACTGAATACCAACAAGGAGAGAGACGAATGGAAGGCGATATCGTTCAGATGGGCGCGTACATCGGTGCCGGACTTGCCTGCATGGGCATGGGCGGCGCGGCTGTCGGCGTGGGCAACGTGGCGGGCAACTTCCTGGCGGGCGCGCTGCGCAATCCGTCGGCGGCTGCGGGCCAGACCGCCACGCTGTTCATCGGCATCGCGTTTGCCGAAGCGCTGGGGATCTTTTCGTTCCTCGTGGCACTTCTGCTGATGTTCGCGGTCTGACCCATCCCTCACTCATGCCGGACGGGCGATACAGCCCGTTCGCGGATTGAAAGGGAACGGAGGACGACATGGCGACAGAAACCGAAGCCGCAGGCGCGGTCGAGGCAGCGGGCCACGCGGCGGAAGCTGCGAAGGGCGGCATGCCGCAGCTGGATTTTTCGACCTTCCCGAACCAGATATTCTGGCTCGCGGTGGCGCTTGTGGCGATTTACCTGATCCTGTCGAAATCCGCGCTGCCGCGCATCGCAGCGACGCTGGCCGACCGGCAGGGCAGGATAACCGGTGACATCGAAGCGGCTGCCCGGATGCGGGACGAAGCGGTCGAGGCCGAGAAATCGTACCAGCAGGCGCTGACCGATGCGCGGGCCGAGGCGAACAAGATCGTCGCGGCGGCAAAGGCCGGGGCACAGGCCGATCTCGACAAGGCTATTGCCAAGGCGGATGCCGAGATCGCGGCGCGCGCGGCGGAATCGGAACGCGCTATCGCGGACATCCGCGCGGGCATGGCCGACAGCGTGCTGGCTGTGGCGAACGATACCGCCGGGGCCATCGTGGCACGGCTGGGCGGCAAGGCGGACGCAAAGTCCATCGCGGCGGCTGTCGCCGACCGGATGAAAGGGTGAGGCGATGAAGAAGCTGACAGTCGCGGCCCTTCTGACGGCCGGTCCGGCGTTCGCGGCTGAAGGTGAGCCGTTCTTCACGCTGCGGTCGACCGAGTTCGTCGTGACGCTGGCCTTCCTGCTGTTCCTTGCGGTGCTGTGGTACTTCAAGGTTCCGGCACTTCTGGGCGGGCTGCTGGACAAGCGGGCCGACGGCATCCGCGCCGATCTGGAGGCGGCGAAGAAGCTGCGGGACGAGGCGCAGGCGGTGCTGAACAGCTACGAGGCGAAGCGGCGCGAGATGCAGGAGCAGGCCGACAGGATCGTGGCGCAGGCCAGGCGCGAGGCCGAGGATGCGGCCACGCAGGCCAAGGCCGATCTGGCGGCGTCGATCAAGCGTCGGCTGGCATCTGCAGAAGATCAGATCAAGTCGGCCGAGCAGTCCGCGATCCGCGACGTGCGCGACCGCGCGGTCAGTGTCGCGGTGGCGGCGGCGGGCGACCTGATCGGCAGGAACCTCGGCGCGGGCGACAAGGGCAAGCTGATCGACGACGCCATCGGCGAGGTCGCGTCACGGCTGCACTGAGCGGCGGTCGAACAAAAATGAAAAAGGCCGGGCAGTGTGCCCGGCCTTTTCGTTTCTAAGGGTCCGTCCGCTTATTGCGTCGGGATGATCAGAATCTCGACCCGGCGGTTCAGCGCGCGCCCGTCCGGCGTCAGGTTCGATGCCACGGGCTGATCCTCGCCCAGGCCGAAGCTGCGCAGACGACCGCCCGCCACGCCGCCCGACCGCAGGATCGCCGCCACCGCCGCCGCGCGACGCTCGGACAGGTCCTGGTTGTGGGCGGCCGACCCGGTGTTGTCGGTATGCCCGATCACCTCGACCCGCGTGCTGGGGTATTTGTTCACGCTGTCGGCGACGGTGAAGAGATCGTTCTGGATCGCAGGCTGCACGGCCGCGCTGTCGGTGGCAAACAGGATGCCCTCGGGCAGCGTCACGCGCAGCTGGTTGCCCTCGTTGACGATGCGCACATTGCCGTTCTGGATGTCGCGGTCGAGTTCGGCCGCCTGCGCGTCCAGTTGCTGGCCGATCAGCCCGCCGATGCCCGCGCCGACCGCAGCGCCGATGGCGGCCTTGGCAAACTTGTCATCGCCCTTGCGCGTCGCGCCGAACAGGCCGCCGATGACGGCGCCGGTCACAGCCGCGCCCTGGGTGTTCGGACCGGCGGTGTTCGGATCGCAGGCGGCAAGCGCCACCAGGCTGGCGGTCGCCAGAATAAGGGGTTTCTTCAGGAACATTCTGCTGCCTCGTTCTTTTGATCCGCGCTTCGGCGGCTGTGCCGGGCCTTATATCAAAGGTTTTGACCCGCCCACAGAGGCAGGCAGGACTCGGCGGTTTCCTGCCCATCACATTCCGGCGATCAGCGTCTCCTCGGCATCCGTCCGCGCGCCTTCCCATGCCAGCATCGCGCGCTTGCGCGGCAGGCCCCAGTGATAGCCGCCGAGCGTGCCGTCGCGGCGCAGGGCGCGGTGGCAGGGGATCAGCCAGCTGACGGGGTTACGACCGACTGCGGTGCCGACGGCGCGGACGGCGCGCGGGCTGCCGATGCGCGTGGCTATGTCCGAATAGGTCGTGACGTGGCCGGACGGGATGGTCAGCAGGGCTTCCCAGACCTTGATCTGGAAGGGCGCACCGATCAGGTGCAGCGGCGTCTTGCCCGCAGCACCTGGGGTGAGGCCGAAGGCGGCATTGACCATCGGGCGCAGCGCAGTCGCGTCTTCCACGAAATCTGCCTTGGGCCAGCGGCGGATCATGTCGGCCATCGCCGCCTCGGCCCCCGGTTCATCGGCGAACCCGATGCCGCAGATGCCCTTGTCGGTCGCCATGACGATGGCCGGTCCGAAGGGGCTGTCGAACCATCCCCATCTTATTGTCAGGCCATCGCCCGCCCGCGCGTAGTCCCCCGGCGTCATCGCCTCCCACCGAAGGAACAGGTCATGCAGGCGGCCGGAGCCGGACAGGCCGGTGTCGATGGCTGTGCCGAGCGTCGTGTGGCGGTCGGCGAGCAGCGCCTTGGCGTGGCCGAGCGTCAGGTATTGCTGATAGCGCTTCGGCGACACACCGACCCAGCGCGAAAAGACGCGCTGGAAATGCGTGGGCGACATCCGCAGCCGCGCAGCGAGGTCGTCGAGCGACAGGGCTGCCCCGCCCGCCGCGTCGATGGCGTCCAGCGCACGTTCGATGACGCGGTAGTGGTAGCGGGGGTCGTCGTCGGCGGGGATCGGTTTGGTCAGCATGGCGCATCTCCTGTTGCTGCCAATCTAGGCGCGGCGACCCCGCACCGCGACCCGGATTCTGCGCTTTGGCGCGGCGGGTCCGTTGTCAGACTTGCCGCATGACCCGCGTCCGGGCAGAACGGCAGTCATGACCGCGCAGTTGTCCTACGCCACTATTCGAGAGATGTTCCTGCGCTTTCAGGCGGCGGAGCCCGAACCGAAGGGCGAGCTCGACCATCTGAACGCCTTCACCCTGCTGGTGGCGGTGGCCCTGTCGGCGCAGGCGACCGATGTCGGCGTGAACCGCGCGACGCGGGCGCTGTTTGCGGTTGCGGACACGCCCGAGGCGATGCTGGCGCTGGGGGAAGAGGGGCTGATCGGCCACATCAAGACCATCGGCCTTTACCGCAACAAGGCGAAGAACGTGATGGCGCTGTCGCGTCTGCTGATCGAACGTCACGACGGGCAGGTGCCGTCCAGCCGTGCGGCGCTGATCGCCCTGCCCGGTGTGGGGCGCAAGACGGCGAATGTGGTCCTGAACATGTGGTTCCGCCACCCAGGGCAGGCGGTCGATACGCATGTCTTCCGGGTGGCGAACCGGACCGGCATCGCGCCGGGACGCGACGTGGTGGCGGTGGAGCGCGCCATTGAGGATCAGGTTCCCGCTGAGTTCCAGATGCATGCGCATCACTGGATGATCCTGCATGGCCGCTACATTTGCCTTGCGCGAAAGCCCCGATGCGGCGATTGCCTGATCCGGGATCTCTGCGGGTTTACGGAGAAGACAGCATGACCAAGCGCTATCAGGTGGTGGGCATCGGCAATGCCATTGTGGACGTTCTCAGCCAGGCGGATGACACGTTCCTCGACCTGATGGGGATCACCAAGGGGATCATGCAGCTGGTCGAGCGCGAACGGGCCGAGACGCTCTACGCCGCGATGTGGGACCGGACCGAAGCGCCGGGCGGATCGGTCGGCAACACCGTCGCGGGGGCAGGTGCGCTGGGGCTGGCGACGGCCTTCATCGGGCGGGTGCGGGATGATGCGCTTGGCCGGTTCTTCGCAAAATCGCTGACGGTCGAGGGGACGGACTTCCCGAACGCGCCGGTCAAGGGAGCGGACCTGCCGACCTCACGGTCGATGATCTTCGTATCGAAGGATGGCGAGCGGTCGATGAACACCTATCTGGGCATCTCAGCGGATGTCGGGCCGGACGATGTGTCGGACGATGTGGCGGGGCGGACGGACTACCTGTTCCTCGAGGGGTATCTGTTCGACAAGGATCAGGGCAAGGCCGCGTTCCACAAGGCGGCGGCGGCCTGCCACAAGGGCGGCGGCAAGGCAGGCATCGCGCTGTCGGACCCGTTCTGCGTGGACCGGCACCGGGGGGATTTCCGGCGTCTGGTGCATGAGGAAATGGATTATGTGATCGGCAACCAGCACGAGTGGCTGTCGCTGTACCAGACCGAGGACCTTGAGGCGGCGCTGGCGCAGGCGCGGGCGGACTGTCCGGTGGTCGTCTGCACCCGTTCGGGCGACGACATCATCATCCTGCGCGGGGAGGAACGCGCCGAAGTGCCGGTGCGGCGGGTTGTGCCGGTCGATGCGACGGGGGCTGGCGACCAGTTCGCGGCGGGGTTCCTGTACGGATTGGCGACGGGCCAGACGCTCTCGGTCGCGGGGCGGATGGGGTGCGTCGCGGCGGCGGAGGTCATCAGCCATTTCGGGGCAAGGCCGGAAAAGGACGTGAAGGCGCTGTTTCGGGCGGAAGGGCTGATCTGAGGGGCTTGCCCCGTCAGTCGCCCAGTTTGGCATGCACCTCGCTCAGGTCCACGGGTCCCTTCGGCATCTTGTTGCCCGGGTTCTCGAAGTCATAGCGGAACAGCTGGAAGTCCTTCTTGTAGATTTCCCAGACCAGATGCATCGACAGGTCGTCGAAGTAGTCCTCGACCGGATGCAGGCGCTTGGGGCCGTGGCCCTCGCTTTCGTTGAAGCGCGGGATCTTCTTCAGGTCGATTTTGTGCTTCGGCTTCATCGCGTCAAGCACGACCTGCATCCCTTCGTCGAAGGCTTCGGTGAAGAAGATGTGGTCGTAGTTCCCGCCGTTCACGATGAAGGTCGAGACATGGCCCGACATCGCCGACCAGTGGATGTCGGGCTCCATCGGGCGGCGCCAGCGGATGGTATCGCGCGCGAACAGCAGGAAGCGCCGGAACGACGCGATCTGGTCGAATTCGGCTGTCCCGTCGGGGCCGCCGACATCGATCCCGTATTTCTGCGTCAGCATCGGCACCATGTTGCCGCGATAGCGCTTGCCGTTCCTCTGCACGCCGCAGATCTTGTCAAAGAAGGACGACAGGATGCGCGTGTAGGGGTTCCGCACACAGGTGAAGGCGTAGGACTTGTGTGACTTCACGTTCTTTTCGATCAGCGGCTGGCTTTTCTCGATCGCCCATTTGTGCATCCCGCCGGTCGCGTCGTGGATGTCGCCGTCAAAGAAGATGCCGTGATCGGAATAGAACATGATCTGCCCGATGGTCGAGCAGGCACATTTCGGGACGACACGATAGACGACGCTTTCGCTTTCGGTCATCCAGGTTCCGGGGAAACCCATAGGCCCTCACATCCTGCGACACCGCCTGACGCGACGCCCACGCAACTGATGCGCCTAAGAAGCAAAGAAACGCTGTCTTTTCAACGTCTGATAACGCTAATTATCCGCACAATCACCGATCAGGGGCCTGTCGCGTTTCCCGAATGGCAAAAATCGCCTTCATCCTGCTCTGCCACAAGGACCCCGACGGCATCATCGCGCAGGCGCGCCGGCTGACGGCGGCAGGCGACGCGATCGCCATCCATTTCGACGCGCGGGCGAAAAAGTCGGACTATGACCGCATCCGGACGGCGCTGGCGGACAACTCCAGCGTCGCCTTCGCGAAACGCCGGATCAAATGCGGCTGGGGGGCGTGGAGCCTGGTTGGTGCCACGCTGCTGGCCACCGAGGCCGCGGTCGAGGCATTTCCGGATGCCTCGCATTTCTACATGCTGTCGGGTGACTGCATGGCGATCAAGTCGGCTGAATTCGCACATGACTTCCTCGACGCAGAGGACTGCGACTATATCGAAAGCTTCGACTATTTCGCGTCGGACTGGATCAAGACCGGGATGAAGGAAGAACGCCTGATCTACCGGCACTGGTTCAACGAGCGTACGCAGAAGCGACTGTTCTATGCCAGCTACAACATGCAGAAGCGCCTGCAGCTGACTCGGGCCATTCCCGGCGACCTGCAGATGATGATCGGCAGCCAGTGGTGGTGTCTCCGCCGCCGCACCGTCGAATGGATACTGGACTTCATTGCAAAACGCCCTGACGTCGTTCGGTTCTTCAAGACGACCTGGATCCCGGATGAGACCTTCTTTCAGACGCTGGTGCGCCATCTGGTGCCGGACCGCGAAATCCGCGCGCGGACGCTGACATTCCTGATCTTCTCGGACTACGGGATGCCGGTGACGTTCTACAACGATCACTACGACCTTCTGCTGTCCCAGGACTTCCTGTTCGCGCGCAAGATCAGCGGCGAGGCGACCGAGCTGAAGGCGCGGCTGGGTGATCTATGGGCGTCCCAAGGCGCGACGTTCCAGGTGTCCAACGAAGGGCGCAGCCTGTACAAGTTCCTGACCGGGCGTGGGCGGATCGGGCGTCGCTTCGCGCCGCGGTTCTGGGAAACGGAATCGACGCTCGGGCGCGAGCGCGAGCTGATGATCGTGACCTGCAAGAAGTGGCATGTGGCAAAACGCCTGGTCGGGCAGATCCGGGCGAAGACCGACATCCCCGTCATCGAATACCTGTTCAACGAAGAGGCCGCGGCGATGCCCGATCTCGGCGGCATTCAGGCCACGCTGGAGAAGCGGACGCGCCATCGGCGGTCACTGATGCGGATGCTGTTTGACTACTACAAGGGCAACCGGCTGCTGATCTGCCTCGATCCCGCGATGATTGACCTGATGCAGGATTTCTTCTCGGACCGGTCGACCATCCGGATGCTGGAAATCGAATGTGATTTTACCGACGACTACCTGATCGGGCATGCGAAGCGGGTCGGACTGGCGGGCGAACGGACGCCGAAGGACACGCTCGACCGGCTGCTGCCGACGATCCGCTATGACTTCCGGCATGAAAGCGAGCGCATCCGCGATGCGGGCTTCCGTAACCATCTGCGGATGCGGCAGGACGCGGGCCCGGATGAAAATGCGTTGCCGTTGGCGCAGTTTCTGGGTGTAGAGGTGGCCGTTGCGCGCGAGATCGCGGCAATGGACTATCTGTTTTCGGACTGAGGGCGGAACATGGCCTGGACCTATGACGCAACGAACATCTTCGCGCGCATCCTGCGGGGCGAGATTCCGAACAAGACGGTGCTGGAGACGGCGCATACGTTGGCCTTCCATGACATCCATCCGCAGGCCCCGGTTCATGTGCTGGTGATCCCGAAGGGCGCATACGTCGATTTCGGGCATTTCGCGGCCGAGGCGTCGGCGGAGGAGATGGTGGATTTTCATCGGGCCTGCGCGCGGGTTCTGGCGATGACGGGCATGGCGACCGATGCAGGCGGGGCCGGATACCGGACGATCAGCAACGCAGGGACCGACGGGATGCAGGAGGTGCCGCATTACCACATCCATATCATGGGCGGGCGGGTTCTGGGGCGGCTGGTGGAGCGGGAAAGTTAGCCGGGTGTTGGCGTGTCCACATGTGGACAAATCCGCAACATATTGAATTAGAACAGTTTTCCGGACGTTTTTAACCAGATTTCAACGATTTGCCGCCGAATCCGGAGCCCTGCGGAACGACGTTCCGCGACTTGCCCGCCCGTCCGCTTGCGGTATGCTGCGCCCGTCCTGAACCGGAGTCCGACCGATGCCCATTCCCGCCCCTGAAACCGAGGTGATCCGCACCTGGAAGATCGCCTGCGACGGGGGCGAGGGCGCCTTGGGCCATCCGCGCGTGTGGCTGACGATCCCGCATGACACCGGGTTCGTGGAGTGCGGGTACTGCGACAAGCGGTACGAGATCGACCGGGCGCATGCGACGAGCGGGCACTGATTGGAGCGCAGGGGCGTTGCTTTATCGAAATTACTCCATATTATCAGTTTTTGTTAAACTCGGATAAGGTGGATAAAGTTGGACCCGCGTCGAAATCCATTCGTCCCCGGCGCAGGCGTCAAGCCACCTGAGTTTGCTGGGCGCGACGACGTGATCGAGCAGGCGTCGATTGCCTATGACCGCGTTTTGGGCGGGCTGTATGCGAATTCGATTATGCTTCTGGGGTTGCGTGGCGTCGGCAAGACAGTCTTACTGAACCGTTTGCATGAGGACGCAAGAGCAAAGGGCTTTGAAACCCTAAAGGTCGAAGTTCCAGACAACTCCGGCGCAAACCTCGCAAGGATTCTCGTGCCCGGCCTGTCGGTCATCCTGCGTCGGTTGGACCGGATCGCAGCAGCTGAGGACAAGCTGCGATCTGCCTGGGGCGCGCTGCAGAATTTTGCCTCGGTTTTCCGGGTCGAGGTCGAAGGGCTGTCGTTCGGCGTTGCCGCTCCGTCTGCTGACGCTGGGAGCGGTAGCCTCGAAGCCGACCTACCCGAACTTCTGCGCCTCGTTTGCGAAGCTGCAAGTGGCCGCAAGCGTGCAGTCGGCCTGTTCATCGACGAAGTTCAGTATCTCACCCAGCCGGAACTGTCGGCCCTGACGCGCGCTCTGCACGAAGCGGCGCAGTCCGGGTTCCGGCTGATTGTCATCGGGGCTGGTCTGCCACAGATTGCGGCTCTTGTCGGCGATGCCAAGTCCTATGCCGAAAGACTGTTCCTTTTTCCTGAGGTCGGCGCTCTGAGTACCGAAGCAGCTCGCGCAGCAATCCGTGAACCACTGGACCGGGCAAGTTTCAGGATCATGCCCGAAGCCCTCGACAGAATCGTCGCCGAAACCCAAGGCTACGCATACTTTCTGCAAACTTGGGGCAAGTTCTCTTGGGACGAGGCCGACACGGCCCCGATCCGCGACGACGACGTAGCGCGCGCGCAGCAGGCGATCCGCGCTTACCTAGACCAGAGTTTCTTTCGCGTACGCTTCGACCGCTGCAACCCGAATGAGCAACGCTATCTGCGCGCCATGGCCGAGCTCGGTCGCGGTCCCCACCAGACCGGCGACATCGCCAAGGTTCTTCAGGTCAGCAGCAGCCAAGTCGGTGTTTTTCGAGAACGCCTGATTAAGTCTGGCGTGATCTACTCACAGCGTCATGGCGAGACCGCCTTCACGGTTCCACTGTTCGATCAATTCATGAAGCGTGCGATCCCCGTTCTAGAACCGCATGTGCCGAAAAAGAGAGCCAAGGAATGACATTCGGCAAGGGCCACCACCTGCATCTGATCGACGGGTCGGCCTATATCTTCCGCGCCTATCACGCGCTGCCGCCGCTGACGCGCAAATCGGACGGGCTGCCAGTGGGGGCGGTGCAGGGGTTCTGCAACATCCTGTTCCGCTACATCGAGGCGAACAAGGGCAAGGATGCGGCGACGCATCTGGCGGTGATCTTCGACTATTCCGCCACGACCTTCCGCAACGAAATCTACCCCGACTACAAGGCGCATCGGCCCGAGCCGCCGGAGGACCTGCGCCCGCAGTTCCCGCTGACGCGCGAGGCGACGCGGGCGTTCAACGTGGCCTGCATCGAGATCGATGGGTATGAGGCCGACGACATCATCGCAACCCTGTCCTGCCAGGCGAGGGATGCGGGCGGGCGCGTGACGATCGTGTCGGGCGACAAGGACCTGATGCAGCTGGTCGGCGACGGGGTGGACGTGCTGCGCCCCGGCATGGGCGGCAAGCCGGACGAGCGGATCGGGCCTGAAGGCGTCGAGGCCTATTTCGGGGTCGGTCCGGACCGGGTGATCGACGTGCAGAGCCTTGCAGGCGACAGCGTGGACAACGTGCCGGGTGCGCCGGGCATCGGGCTGAAGACGGCGGCCCTGCTGATCAAGGAATACGGCGACGTGGAGACGCTGCTGGAGCGGGCGGGCGAGATCAAGCAGGAGAAGCGGCGCGAGACGCTGATCGCCTTCGCCGACCAGGTCCGGCTGTCGAAGCGGCTGGTGACGCTGAAATGCGACACGCCGCTGGACTTCACGCTCGACAGCCTTGAGGTGCGGGAACCGGAGCCCGAGGCGCTGCTGGGATTCCTCGCGTCGATGGAATTCCGTACGCTGTCCAAGCGCGTGGCCGACAAGCTGGAGGTCGCGGCGCCCGTGATTTCGGAAACGGCGATCCGGATGCCGGATCACGAGGTTGCGGCGGCCGAAACGGTGGCGACGCCGTTCGATCACGCCGCCTATGAGCGGGTCAGCGACCGCGCGGCGCTGGACCGCTGGATCACGCTGATCCGCGACCGTGGCTATGTGGCGATAGACACCGAGACGACCAGTCTGGACGAGATGCGGGCGGAGCTGGTCGGGATTTCGCTGTCGGTGGTGCCGGGGCAGGCCTGCTACATCCCGCTGGGCCACAAGACAGGAACGGGCGATCTGTTCGGGGCCTCGGCGATGGCCGAGGGGCAGATGCCGCTGGACGAAGTCATTAACGCGCTGAAGCCGGTGCTGGAGGATGATGCGGTCCTGAAGATCGGCCAGAACGTGAAGTATGACTGGAAGATATTCGCCCGCCACGGCGTCCGGATGACCCCGTTCGATGACACCATGCTGATGTCGTCGGCGATGAATGCGGGCAAGCACAACCACGGCATGGATTTCCTGTCCGAGGAGTATCTGGGCCACAAACCCATCGAGATCAAAAGCCTGCTGGGGTCGGGCAAGAGCCAGGTGACCTTCGACAAGGTGCCGGTGGACGATGCGGTGAAGTACGCGGCCGAGGATGCGGACGTGACGCTGCGCCTGTGGCAGGCGTTCAAGCCGGATCTGCACCGCGCGCAGGTGACGACAGTCTACGAGACGCTGGAGCGCCCGCTGGTGCCGGTGCTGGCGGATATGGAGATGGCGGGGGTGCGGATCGACCCGCAGGTGCTGAGCCGGATGTCGAACGCCTTTGCTCAGAAGATGGCGCAGCTGGAGGACGAGATCGGCACGCTGGCTGGCGGGCCGTTCAATGTCGGAAGCCCCAAGCAGCTGGGCGAGATTCTGTTCGACCGGATGCAGGTGCCGGGCGGCGAGAAGGGCAAGACGGGGGCCTATGCCACAGGCGCGGATGTGCTGGAGGACATCGCGGCCAACACCGATCTGGGGGTACCGGCGGAGCTGGCGGCGCGGGTGCTGGACTGGCGGCAGATATCGAAGCTGAAATCGACCTACACGGATGCGCTGCAGGACCATGTGAACCCCGAGACGGGGCGGGTGCATACGTCCTATTCGATCACCGGGGCGGTGACGGGGCGGCTGGCCTCGACCGACCCGAACCTGCAGAACATCCCGGTCCGGACGGAGGAGGGGCGGCGCATCCGCGAGGCGTTCATCGCGGGGCCGGGGATGAAGCTGGTGTCGCTGGACTACAGCCAGATCGAGCTGCGGATTCTGGCGCATGTCGCGGACATCCCGGCGCTGAAGCAGGCGTTCCGCGACGGGATCGACATCCATGCGATGACGGCAAGTCAGATGTTCGGCGTGCCGCTGGACCAGATGACATCGGATGTGCGGCGCAGGGCGAAGGCGATCAATTTCGGGGTGATCTACGGGATTTCGGGATACGGGCTGGCGCGCAACCTGCGCATCCCGCGCGACGAGGCGCAGAAGTTCATCGACACCTATTTCGAGCGGTTTCCGGGGATCAAGGAATACATGGAGAAGACCATCGCCTTCGCCAAGGCCAACGGATTTGTCCAGACGCTGTTCGGGCGGAAGATCCACACGCCCGAGATCAACGCCAAGGGACCGACGGCGGGCTTCGCCCGGCGCGCGGCGATCAACGCGCCGATCCAGGGCGCGGCGGCGGATGTGATCCGGCGGGCGATGATCCGGATGCCTGCGGCGATCAGGGGTCTGCCCGCGACGATGCTGCTGCAGGTGCATGACGAATTGCTGTTCGAGGTCGAGGAAGCGGCAGTGCCGGAGCTGATTGCGGCGGCGAAGGCCGCGATGGAAGGGGCCGCGCATCCGGCGGTGCAGCTGGACGTGCCTTTGGTGGTGGATGCGGGCGCGGGGGCGAACTGGGCGGAGGCGCATTGATAGCCGACTTCATCGCTTTCGCAAACGCACAGGACTGGGCGCTTTGGCTCGCGCAGAACCATGACAAAGCGTCCGAAGCCCATGTGCGGATGTTCAAGGCGGGCAGCGGTGTGCCGAGCGTGACCTGGGAAGAGGCCGTCGTCGAGGCGCTGGTCTGGGGGTGGATCGACGGGGTGAAGCGGTCGGTCGATGCGCAGTCCTGGGTGCAGCGCTTTACGCCGCGCCGGGCGCGGAGCGGCTGGAGCCAGCGCAACCGCGACCATGCGGAGCGGCTGATCGCAGCGGGGCGGATGATGCCGCCGGGTCTGGCGCAGGTGACGGCGGCGAAGGCGGACGGGCGCTGGGACGCGGCCTATGCGGGCAAGGATTTCGAGGTTCCGCAGGAGTTTCTGGATGCGCTGGCGGCGGCATCCGACAGTGCGCGGGCACACTACGGGGGGCTGAACCGGAAGAACCTGTTCGCGCTCTACTACCGGCTGACGACGGCGAAGCGGGCGGAGACGCGAGCGAAGCGGGTGGCGGAGTTCGTGGCGATGATGGAGCGGGGGGAGCGGTTCCACTGATGGGGCGGGATCGACTCGCTGCCGCGCGCATTGGACGAGACCCGGACAATGCGTCTGATCGCGCCCCGCAAGTTGGGCTGGGCATGGTCGGCGATAATCAGGGCGCATGTCGAAGCGACGCGGGTGTCGCTGCGGGCAGAGATTGACCGGGTCGGCGGCGGCGGCCCTGCGGCCCAAGCCGTTCCGGCGTTGACAGTCAGACCGTCAGGCGCGCGACGATGCGGCGGACGACGGGGGCGACGATCAGGACGACGGGAAACGCGGTCGCCCAGGAAATCGCCCAGTTGCCCATCCAGAGGCGCAGAAAGTGATCGGCAAGGCCGACAGCCCGAAACGTGGACAGGCCCGACACGAGAAACGACATGAAGCAGGACAGGAAGAAGCCGAACAGGATCGGCGTATAGGTCTTGGGGATCATGGCTGGCTCCTTCTCCGTGCGTTCTGGCGGGGCGGCGCGTCCGTCGCAAGGGCGATCCTTGACTGTGCAGGCACATAGCCGCATTTCGGTGCAGAGGGAGACTGCGGTGAGCGATCACGACGATCACAACGGGCACGATCATCCGGCATCCGGGCCTCGCCACGGCGCAAGCCATCCGCATCGCGGCCATTCGCACGGCCCCGGTCCGGATGCGGGCGACCTGCGGGTCGCGGGGGCGGTCGGCGTCAACCTGATCCTGTCGGGCGCGCAGTTCATCGGCGGGCTGGTGTCGGGCTCGGTCGCGCTGATCGCGGATGCGGTGCACAACTTCTCGGATGCACTATCGCTGATCGTGGCTTTCGCGGCACGGCGGATCGCGCGGCGTCCGGCGACACCCGCGATGTCCTTCGGCTATGGCCGTGCCGAGGTCGTCGCGGCGTTCTTCAACTACACAACCCTGATCGTGATCTCGGTCTGGCTGGGTTACGAGGCCGTCGCGCGGATGGTCGATCCGCCCGCCGTGACCGGCTGGATCGTGGTGGCGCTGGCCGGTCTGGGCCTGATCGTCAATTCGGCGACGGCGCTGCTGACCTGGGCGATGGCGAAGGACAGCATGAACATCCGCGCGGCGTTTCTGCACAATCTGTCGGATGCGGGCACCTCGCTGGCGGTGATCGTGGGCGGGACGCTGATCCTGCTGTACGACTGGCGGCTGGTCGATCCGCTGATTACGCTGGGCATTTCGGTGTGGATCCTGATCCATGCGCTGACCGAGATCGGGCCGGTGATCCGGATGCTGATGCTGGCTGCGCCGGACGGGGCGGATGTGATCGGCGATCCGGATGCGGATCGAGGCGGACGGCGCGGTGGAAGAGGCGCATCACCTGCATCTGTGGCAGATCGACGAACGTCGCACCTCGCTCGAGGCGCATCTGGTCGTGGGCGACGGCGCGGATTTCGGGGCGGTCGCGGCGCGGATCAGGCGGCTGGTGCAGGCGGAGTTCGGGGTGGCGCACACGACGTTCGAGATCGAGACGCGGGCGGGGGGCTGTTCCGGGGCGGACTGTTAGGGTGCGCGGGGCAACCACCCCAACCCAGCGAGTGTGCCTGCGCGGGGCCGGTATTCGGCAGAGACGAATCCAGTATAGCCTTCGGCATCAAGCCGCCGGAAGAAGGCGGGAAAGTCGAATGCGCCCTGGTCGGGTTCCTGCCGCCCCGGCACCGACCCGATCTGAATGTGCCGGGCGCGATGGCCATGGGTTTCCCAGATTGCTGCGGCATCGCCGTGGATCATCGCGGCATGGTACGTGTCATATTGCAGACCGATATTGGGCGCGGCGATCTCGTCCAGCACCTCTGCGGCAAGCGCGTAGTCGTTCAGGAAGTATCCCGGGAAATCGGCCGGGTTCAGCGGTTCGATGGTCAGGCTCTGCTTCGGCGCGCGGGCAGCGGCCCATTGCAGGTTGGCGATGAAGGCCGCGCGGGCCTCCGGCCCTGCCGCCTCGCCCGCCATGACATGGATGTGGCGCGGTTTCAGCACGCCCGCGAAGCGCAGCGCGCGGTCGAAATCGCGGCGGAACCGGTCCTGACCGCCCGGAACCGCAGCAAAGCCGCGCGGTCCGCCGGTGGCATTCGGCGGCGGGGCGTTCATCAGGACGAAGGTCTGCGCATTCCAGACCAGCTGGTCGCGCATGTCCTGCGCCGGGGCGTCATAGGGCGACAGGATTTCCACCGCGTCAAAGCCAGCCTCCTTCGCCGCACGGAAGCGGTCCATCAGGGGCAGTTCGGTGAACAGCAGGCTGAGGTTGGCCGCGAATTTCGGCATCAGGGCAGCTCGGACGAGGGGATGACGGGGAAGAACACGCCGCCGGACCACAGGCCGAACCAGCTTTCTCCGTCATGCGGCGCGTGGCTGCCGATGTCGATCAGGCGGTAGAACGTCTTGCGGTCGATCAGCGCCTCCAGGTTCCGACGGATCAGGACGTAAGGCGACGGCTCGCCCGAGACCGGGTCGCGGGTGACGCGGATCGGGATTGGCGGGACCTGCGGTCACGGTGTCATCGACATTGGTGGTGAAGGTGAGGGTCTGGTCGGGGCCCGAACCCTCAACGGCGCAATCGACGGCGACGAAGGGGGCATCAACGACGCGGATGCCGACCTTTTCCACCGGCGTGACCAGGAAATAGGCGTCGCCATCGCGCCACAGGATCGAGGAGAAGAGCTTGACCAGCCCGATCCGGCCCATCGGTGTGCCAAGGTAGAACCACGTCCCGTCCCGCCTGATCTCCATGTCGATGTCGCCGCAGAACGGCGGGTTCCAGAGGTGGACAGGGGGCGGCCCCCGTTTCCCCGCGGCGGCTGCGGCCTTCGCAAGGGTATCGGCATTCGCTTTGGGTGAGTCCGGTGTCACGATACTGTGTCGCAGGTTCTTTTTGCCATTGGTGCGGGATGCGATATCTGCCTCTATGATCCGGACTATAGCGGATGGAAGGACATTGTCATGGCCGAGGCTGCCGTATTGGTAAGCGAAATCGAAGCGCTGGCGGAAAAGCTGGATGCGGCGAAGCGGTCGATCTACCGGCGGTTCATCGGGCAGGAAAAGGTCGTCGACCTGTCGCTGGCGGCGATGCTCTGCGGCGGGCACGGGCTGCTGATCGGCCTGCCGGGCTCTGGGCAAGACGCTGCTGATCGACACGCTGTCGACCGTCATGGGCCTGAAGTCGAACCGTATCCAGTTCACGCCCGATCTGATGCCGGCCGACATCCTCGGGTCCGAGGTGCTGGAGACCGGCAAGGACGGCACGCGCGCCTTTCGCTTCATCGAAGGCCCGGTGCTTCTGCCAGCTTCTGATGGCAGACGAGATCAACCGGGCATCCCCGCGCACACAGTCGGCCCTGCTGCAGGCGATGCAGGAAAAGCGCGTGACGATCGCGGGGCAGAACCGCGCGCTGGGCCTGCCGTTCCATGTGCTGGCGACGCAGAACCCGATCGAGCAGGAAGGCACCTATCCGCTGCCCGAGGCGCAACTGGACCGGTTCCTGGTGCAGATCGACGTTGAATACCCGACGCGCGCGACGGAACGCGACATCCTGATCGCGACGACGGGGGTCGAGACGCGCGGAGGTGCATCAGGTCTTCACGGGCGAGGAGCTGCTGGCGGCACAGACGACGGTGCGCCGGATGCCGGTCGGCGAAAAGGTTGTGGAGATGATCCTGGACCTGGTGCGCGCCTGCCGTCCGGGCGAACCCGAGGCGGCAGAGGGTGTCGGCGGATCGGTCAGCTGGGGTCCGGGGCCGCGCGCGGCGCAGGCGCTGATGCTGACGGTCCGCGCAAAGGCCCTGCTGGACGGGCGGCTGGCCCCGTCGGCGGACGATGTGCTGGCGCTGGCGCGCCCGGTCCTGACGCACCGGATGGCGCTGAACTTCGCGGCACGGGCGCGCGGCGACAGCCTGCCCGCGATCATCGAGCGGGTCGCGCAGTCGGTCACGCGGTCGCAGGCGGCTGCATGAGCCTTGGCACCGATCCCGGCCTCGGCACGTCCTGCGGGCCTTCGGCGCAGCGCCGAAGGTCTTGCGCATGCGCTGCCGCCGCTTCTGGCGGCGGCGGAGCAGCTGGCGGCGGCGGTGCAGCTGGGCGAACACGGGCGGCGGCGGTCTGGCATGGGCGACGAATTCTGGCAGTACCGCCCGGCGCATGCGGGTGACGAGGCGCGGATGATCGACTGGCGTCGGTCGGCGCGGGCGGATGGGCATTATGTGCGCGAAAAGGAATGGCAGGCGGCGCAGTCGGTGCATCTGTGGGTCGATGACGCGCGGTCGATGGAGTTCACCGGCGACAAGGGCCGCCAGACCAAGGCAGACCGCGCGCGCCTGCTGGCGCTGGCCGTGTCAGTGCTGCTGATCCGGTCGGGCGAGCGCGTGGGTCTGGCCGATCCGGTCGCCCCCCCGCGCCCGGGCGAAGTGCAGCTGATGCGGCTGGCGCAGACCTTCACCGCCCCGCCGGGCGAGGCGGACTATGGCGCGCCGGATGCGCGCGCGATGCTGCCGCATGCGCGGGCGGTGTTCATCAGCGACTTCATGGGCGATCCGTCCGGCATCGACGCGGCCCTGACTCAGGCGGCGGACAAGGGCGTGCGCGGCGCGCTGCTTGCAGGTTCTGGACCCGGTTGAGGAGGCGTTTCCGTTCGACGGGCGCACGATCTTCGAAAGCATGACCGGCGCGATCCGGCACGAGACCAAGAAGGCGGGCGATCTGCGCAGCCGCTATCTGGACCGGCTGGCCGAGCGCAAGGACCATCTCGACCGGCTCGCCCGCGCCACGGGCTGGCTCTACACAGCGCACCACACCGGCAGCCCCGCGCAGGGTGCGCTTCTGTGGCTGTATCATGCGCTGGAGGGGCGCATCTGATGTGGGTGCTCGGGCCATTGGGTTTCGCCTCGCCCTGGCTTCTGGGGGCTCTCGTCGCGCTGCCGATCCTGTGGATTTTGCTGCGCGCGGTCCCGCCCGCGCCCATCCGGCGCCGGTTCCCCGGCGTCGCCCTTCTTCTCGGTCTTGCGGACGAAGATACCGAGGCGGACAAGACGCCCTGGTGGCTGCTGCTGCTGCGCACAGTTGCCATCGCCGCCGCGATCACCGGCTTTGCCGGGCCGGTGCTGAACCCGGACGTGAAGCCGACGGGAAGCGGCCCGCTGCTGATCGTGGCGGACGCGACCTGGGCCGATGCGCGCGACTGGGAAGCGCGGCGCGACCGCATTGCGACGGCGCTGGCCGATGCGGCGCGAAATGGCCGCACGGCCGCCGTTCTCAGCCTGACCGACATCCCCGAAGGCGGTCCGGTGTTTCAGGCCGCCGATGCTCTGACAGCAACCCTGCCGTCCCTGCGTCCGGCACCCTATGAACCCGACCCGACTGCGGTCGCTGCCTTGGGCGAAACCCTGCCGCAGGGACGCTTCGAGACGTTGTGGCTGTCCGACGGACTTGCGCGCGACAGCCGCAGGGCGCTGGCTGACGCGCTGGCGGCGAGAGGCCCGGTCACCGTGATCGAATCGCAGCGCGATGTGCTGGGGCTGCGTCCTGCGGTGTTCGCCGACGGCGCGATATCCGCGACCGTCATCCGGTCACGCTCTGCCGCAGCGTCCGAGGCCGAGGTATCGGCGCAAGGTGCCGATCCCGGCGGCACGCCGCGCGAACTGGCCCGCGCCACGGCCACATTTGCCGCTGGTCAGACCGAAACCGCCGTCACCTTCGACCTGCCACCCGAACTGCGCAACCGTGTCACGCGTTTCGAAATCGCGGGCCAGCGGTCAGCGGGCGCTGTCAGCCTGACCGACGACGCGCTGAAGCGTCGCAAGGTGGCGGTGATCGATGGCGGGTCGGAACGCGAAGGCCTGGAGCTTTTGTCGCCCACCCACTACCTGCGGCAGGCGCTGGAGCCGACGGCCGACCTGATCGGCGGCACTATCACCGATGTGCTGCTGGCGGACCCAGATGTCATCATCCTGTCCGACGTCGCGAAGATCGCCGAGACCGATGCCGTTGCCGATTGGGTAGATGCAGGCGGGCTGCTGGTGCGTTTCGCGGGCCCGCGGCTGGCCGCATCGGATGACGGGCGGAGTGGTCGAGGACCCGTTGCTGCCCGTGCGCCTGCGCGCAGGGGGCCGGTCGGTGGGCGGCGCGATGAGCTGGGGCGAGCCGAAGACGCTGGCCCCCTTCGCGGAAGGCTCGCCCTTCTTCGGGCTGCGCGTGCCGGACGAAGTTGCGGTCAGCGCGCAGGTGATGGCCGAACCCGGCCCCGACCTGTCGGACCGCACGATCGCGGCCCTGTCGGATGGGACGCCGCTGGTCACGTCGAAGCCGCTAGGCGACGGGCGCGTGGTGCTGTTCCACGTCACCGCCAATGCCGAGTGGTCGGGCCTGCCCCTGTCGGGCCTGTTCGTCCAGATGCTGGAACGGCTCGCCGTCTCGACCCGGCCCGATGCGATGACAGCCGAAGACCTCGCGGGCACCGTCTGGGTTGCCGACCGGGTGATGGACGCCTACGGCACCCTGTCCGAGGCGGACAACCTGCCCGGAATTCCGGGCGAAAAGCTGGCTGTCGAGGGCGGGCCGGTGCCCTCGCCGACCCTGCCGCCCGGCCTCTATTCCGACGGCGACCGGCGCGTCGCGGTCAACGCGGTTGGCTCTGAGCGCACTCTGGCGGCGGCGGTCTGGCCTGCGGGCGTCACGGTCGAAGGCTTGTCGGTCGCCCGCGAAACACCGCTGAAAGGCTGGCTGCTGTCGGTGGCGCTGGCCCTGCTGCTGGCCGACATCCTCGCGGCGCTCTGGGTTGCGGGCAAGCTGACCGGTCCGCGTGCCGGGTCGCTTGCGGCGCTGCTGCTGGCGCTGATCCTGCCCGCGCTCGCCCCTGAACCCGCCCGCGCCCAAGCCCTGACCGATGCCGAGGCGCGGCTGGTCGAGACCGCGGGGAATGTCGTGCTGGCCTATGTCCGGACCGGCGATGCCCAGGTTGACCGGGTGTCGGCGGCCGGGCTGCTGGGCCTGTCCGAGGTGCTTTATGCCCGCACATCGGTCGAACCGGGTCTGCCCGTCGGCGTCGACGTGGAGACGGATGAACTCTCCGTCCTGACCTTCCTCTACTGGCCGATCACCGCCGACCAGAAAGCCCCCTCGCCAGCCGCCTATGCGCGGCTGAACCGCTATCTGCGGTCGGGCGGCATGATTCTGTTCGATACGCAGGACGCCGATATCGGCGGTGCCGGATCGCCCGCCGCGCGGCGGCTCCAATCGCTGGCGGCACCCCTGGACGTGCCGCCGCTGGAACCCCTGCCCAAGGACCATGTCCTGACCCGCAGCTTCTATCTGCTGACCGACTTCCCCGGCCGCTACGCCAATTCCACGCTCTGGGTCGAGGCCGCGCCGCCCGATGCCGAACTGGCCGAAGGCATGCCGTTCCGCAACCTGAACGACGGCGTGACGCCGGTGGTGATCGGCGGCAATGACTGGGCCTCCGCCTGGGCCATTGACGAGAACGGCATGGCTATGTTCCCGGTCGGGCGCGGCTTGGCGGGCGAGCGTCAGCGCGAGGTGTCCTACCGCTTCGGCGTCAACCTCATCATGCATGTGCTGACCGGCAACTATAAGTCCGATCAGGTGCATGTGCCTGCGCTGCTCGAAAGGCTCGGCCAGTGAACGGGACCAGCATCGTCTTCGATCCGCTGCTGCCCTGGCCCTTCCTCTGGGCCGCCGCCGGGACCGCTGCCGCACTGCTGGCCTTCGCGATCTGGCGCGTCCTTGCGCGGCTGGGCGCTGCGTGCGCTCGCGGCCATCACTCTTCTTGCTGCGCTGGCGCAGCCCGCGCTTCAGACCGAGGAGCGCAAGCCCCTGTCCGACATCGTCATCCTCGTCGTCGATGAAAGCGCCAGTCAGTCGCTACCCGACCGCGCGGAGCAGACAGCCGCCGCGGTGGCCCGGGTCGAGGCAGAGCTGCGCGCCATCCCCAACACCGAACTGCGCAAGGTGACGGTCCGCGACGGCGACGACAATGCGGGCAGCCTGGCGATGACGGCCCTGTCTCAGGCGCTGGCCGAAGAGCCGCGCGCGCGGGTCGCGGGCGGCATCCTGATCTCGGACGGGCAGATCCACGATCTGGAGCTTGTGCCAGACATGCCGGCCCCTCTGACCCTGATGCTGACCGGGCGCGCAGCCGACTGGGACCGCCGCCTGATGGTCAAGACCGCGCCCGCCTTCGGGATCATCGGTGAACCGCTGACTCTGACTTTGCGGATCGAGGAACAGGGCAGGATGCCCGCGTCGGAACTGGGCCGCACCGTTGAACTGGCCATCGCGGTGGATGGCAGCCCGGCCGAGACCTTCGCGGTGCCGGTGAATGAGGACCTCGACCTGCCCGTCACGCTGAACCACGGCGGCCAGAACGTGATCCAGCTGAACCTCGAGCCGTCGGAGGGGGAGCTGACCGACCGCAACAATGCCGCCGTCATCCAGATCAACGGCGTGCGTGACCGCCTTCGGGTGCTTCTGGTGTCGGGCGAGCCGCATGCGGGCGAACGGACCTGGCGGAACCTTCTGAAATCCGACAGCGCCGTGGACCTTGTGCATTTCACCATCCTGCGCCCGCCGGAAAAGCAGGACGGAGTGCCGGTGACGGAACTGTCGCTGATCGCGTTTCCGACGCGCGAGCTGTTCGTCGACAAGATCGACGAATTCGACCTCATCATCTTCGACCGCTACAAGATGCGCGGCATCCTGCCTTCGGCGTATCTCGACAATATCCGCGACTATGTCCTGAAGGGCGGCGCGGTGCTGATCTCGGCTGGGCCCGACTTCGCTTCGGTCGAGAGTCTGTACTACTCGGGCCTCGGCGAAGTGATGCCCGCCGCACCAACAGGACGCGTGGTGGACGAAGGCTACACGCCCGCCGTCACTGACCTTGGCAAGCGGCACCCGGTCACCGGAGGGTCTGGAGAAATTCGCAACGGGCAACCGCGCCGACCGCAGGGCGAAGGGGCGGACGCGGCCCCGCCCTGGGGCCGCTGGCTGCGGGTCATCGAAGTGTCGGATGCGCGCGGCGAGGTGGTGATGGAGGGTGCGGGGGAACGTCCGCTGCTGATCCTTGACCATGCGGGCGAGGGGCGCGTCGCGTTGCTCACCTCGGATCAGGCCTGGCTGTGGAGCCGGGGGTTCGAAGGCGGCGGGCCGCAGCTGGAACTGCTGCGCCGTCTGGCGCACTGGCTGATGAAGGAGCCGGAACTGGAGGAAGAGGCGCTTCTGGCCGAGGCGCGCGGCCAGACGCTGACGATCACCCGACGGACCCTGAAGGAAGGCCCGCGCGAGGTGACGATCACGGCACCCGACGGCACGGAGACGGTGCTGCCGCTGACCGAGACCGAGCCGGGCCGTTACACCGCCGAATGGACTGCGCCGACATCGGCCTTTACCGGCTGTCGGACGGTGAGTTGGAGCGGGTGCTACGCGCTGGGCCCCTCTGCACCCGCGCGAATTCGAGGAGACGATAGCGACGGCCGAGCGGCTTGACCCGGTCATGGCCCCGACCAACGGCGGCGCGGTGCGGCTGGAGGAGGGCGCGCCCGACATCCGGACCGTACGCGCCGGGCGCCCTGCAGCGGGCCGGGGATGGGTCGGGCATCACGCCGCGCAATGCCTATGTGACGACTGACCTGCGTGTGGTGCCCATGCTTCCGCCCTGGCTGCTGTTGGCACTGGCCGCGCTGCTCAGCGTTGCGGCCTGGCTGGTCGAGGGGCGGGGCAGAGGACGCGGGCACAATCCGGCGTGATGGTGGTCGGGCCGCTATTTCGCCAGGGTCACTCTGTAGGGTTCTGCCGACCATCCGACCAGGCTGCACCGCGTCCGGATCATCACGTGATCGGTCCCCGGCGGTATCGTCAATCCGCCCAGCGACGCTTCGATCCGGGTGCTGTCGGTATGCGGGTGCGTCAGTTCCTTGTAGGCGATCCGCGTGCCGTCGGGCATGTCCACCTCGAAGCCGCTGGCGAAATGATCCCAGCCGCTGTCTTCGTGCGACATCACCACTTTCACCGACCAGTGATCACCGTTCCGGGACATTTCGGCAGAGATGACTTGCGGCGCATCCGCCAGCGCCGGGGCGGCAGATAGGGTCAGGGCGGTCAGCAGGGTCTTCATGCCCGCACCCTGCCACATCGCCCCTGAAACCGGCGTCACTTTGGCGTGCTTTCCAGCAGGACCATCCGTGAATGCGACAGGAATTCGCGCCGCATCATCAGGGCGAAGGTCGCCGTGGTCGCCAGCGCCAGCGCCAGCGGCCCAAGCACGAAGGCCAACCCGCCGAGCGCGAAATACACCGAGATCAGGCCACGGTTGAACGCGCGGTTGGCCGAGATGTTGATCTCGGCCGCCTGTGCCGCGCGCGGATAGGCTGCGGCATCGGTCACGTCGTTCGGCACCGCTGCCATCACGATCAGGCAGT
Source organism: uncultured Alphaproteobacteria bacterium (assembly GCA_963819585.1). Classification (GTDB taxonomy): domain Bacteria; phylum Pseudomonadota; class Alphaproteobacteria; order Rhodobacterales; family Rhodobacteraceae; genus JAOADN01. Next base: position 627,014 of record CAWFWP010000002.1, on the reverse strand, counting down.
ATCCGAACAGCCGGTGCGCCCAGACGAATTTCAGGAAAGCATTGATGACGAAAGCCAGCACGATCATCAGCTTGATCTGCCAGACAATGGCTGCTGGCCTGACATCGGTCAGGTTCCGCGCCAGTCCCAGCAGGCTGTCCGGGTTGCCGATCGTCGCCACGATGCCGCCGATGGCGATCATGCAGGCGGACGCGTAAAACGTGCTGCCCACGCGCAGGCTGTCGAGGGCGCCGGAATCGAAGATGCGCGGATCGCGCGTCACCATCTGACGCATCCATTCGCGCCGGTATGCCGTTCATCAGCACCGATACGGACGGCCGGCCTGTCGGGGGATGTTCGGTCAGCCAGCCCAGAAGCCACCAGGCCAGCACCAGCCAGCCGAGCGCGGCAAGATCGGCCGTGTCGAACAGACCCAGATGAAAGCGCGTCCACATGCGCGCGACCCTAGCGGCAGGGCAGGGCGGTTGCCAATGGGGCGGATTGCGAACATTCTGATGCGAAGACAGGGAGGATGCCGACCATGCAGATGCCCGTGCCCGATGCCCGCCTGATCGGGGCCAAGCCGCAGATCTGGTCGCCGCGCTGCGCGCGGTCCTGCCGCCCGACGCGGTGATCGACGATCCGGCCGAGACGCGGGCCTATGAATGCGACGCGCTTGCCGCCTACCGCTGCCCGCCGCTTGCCGTGGTCCTGCCGCGCACCACGGCCGAGGTCGCGGCGGTCCTGCGCATCTGCCACGCGCAAGGCGTGCCGGTGGTGCCGCGCGGGTCGGGCACCTCGCTTGCCGGCGGGGCGCTGCCGACGGCGGACTGCGTGATCCTGGGCGTGGCGCGGATGAACGCGGTGATCGAGACGAACTATCCCGACCGCTTCATCCGGGTGCAGTCGGGCCGGACCAACCTGTCGTGTCACGGGTGCGGTCGAGGCGGAGGGGTTCTTCTATGCGCCCGATCCGTCCAGCCAGCTGGCCTGCGCCATCGCGGGCAACATCGCGATGAACTCGGGCGGGGCGCATTGCCTGAAATACGGCGTGACGACGAACAACCTGCTGGGCGTGACGATGGTGCATGATGGACGGCACGGTGATCGAGATCGGCGGGCCGCAGATGGACGCGGGCGGGCTGGACCTGCTGGGCGTCATCTGCGGGTCCGAAGGGCAGCTGGGCGTGGTGACCGAGGCGACGCTGCGCATCCTGCCGAAGCCCGAAGGCGCGCGGCCGGTGCTGATCGGCTTCGACAGCAACGAGGTTGCGGGGGCCTGTGTCGCGGACATCATCCGGGCGGGCATCCTGCCGGTCGCCATCGAGTTCATGGACCGCCCCTGCATCCGCGCCTGCGAGGATTTCGCCCATGCCGGATACCCGGATTGCGAGGCGCTGCTGATCATCGAGGTCGAGGGCAGCGCCGCCGAGATCGACGAACAGCTGGGCCTGATCGCGCAGATCGCACGGCGGCACGACCCGGTCGAACTGCGCGAAAGCCGGTCCGAGGAGGAGTCGAAGAAAATCTGGCTGGGGCGCAAGTCGGCCTTCGGCGCGATGGGCCAGATCGCCGACTACATCTGCCTCGACGGGACGATCCCGGTGTCCGAGCTGCCCTTTGTCCTGCGCCGGATCGGCGAGATGACAGCGGACTACGGGCTCGCGGTGGCGAACGTGTTCCATGCGGGCGATGGCAACCTGCATCCGCTGATCCTGTATGATGCGAACAAGCCCGGCGACCTGGAGAAGGCCGAGGGGCTGGGCGCGGACATCCTGACGCTCTGTGTCGAGGTGGGGGGCTGCCTGACCGGCGAACATGGCGTGGGGGTCGAGAAGCGCGACCTGATGGCGGTGCAGTTCAGTCCGGCGGACATGGAGGCGCAGATGCGGGTGAAGGATGTGTTCGACCCGCGCTGGCTGCTGAACCCGGCCAAGGTCTTTCCGCTGCCGGTCAGCGAAGCGGCGGGCGCGCGGCCGTGACCAACCCGGTTCGGACGAGGCAGAGGATGGCCTGGACCGAGGCGAACTGCCGGCGATGGCGCGACGGGCCCCTGCGCATCCGCGGCGGCGGCACGCGGGATGTCGGACGCCCTGTCGGCGGGCGAGACGCTGGATGTCTCGGGCCTGACAGGCATCACGCTCTATGAACCGGGCGCGCTGACGCTGGTCGCGCGGGCGGGCACGCCCTTGGCCGAGATCGAGGAGGCGCTGGCGGCCGAGGGTCAGCGGCTGCCGTTCGAGCCGGGCGACTGGCGGGGATTGCTGGGAACCAAGGGCGAGCCGACCATCGGCGGCGTCGTCGCGGCGAATGTCTCCGGCCCGCGCCGGGTGCAGGCGGGGGCCTGCCGCGACAGCCTGATCGGGGTGCGGTTCGTCGACGGCACCGGCGCGGTGGTCTCGAACGGCGGGCGGGTGATGAAGAACGTGACCGGCTATGATCTGGTCAAGCTGATGGCGGGGTCATGGGGCACGCTGGGCGTGCTGACCGAGGTCAGCTTCAAGGTGCTGCCGCGCGCGGGTGCGGCGGCGACGCTGATCGTGGCGGCGGCGGATGCCGGGGCCGCCGTCGCGGCAATGACATCGGCGCTGACCTCGCCCTTCGACGTCAGCGGCGCGGCCTGGCTGCCGGGCACCGGTGTATTGATCCGGGTCGAGGGCTTTGCGGGGTCGGTCGCCTACCGGTCGGGCGAACTGGCGAAACGGCTGGCCGCCTTCGGCACGGTCAGCGGTGGAAACCGGCACGACGCGCATGCGGCGATCTGGGCGGGCGTGCGGGACGTCGGCGGCGTTCCACGGTCGGCAGGGCGACGTCTGGCGGATTTCGGTCAGGCCGTCGGACGCCCCGGCGCTGGTCGCGCGGATCGGCGGCGCAGGTCCTGCTGGACTGGGGCGGCGGGCTGATCTGGGCGCTTGTCCCCGAAGGCACCGATCTGCGCGCGCGGCCTCGGCGCCGCTCACCGGCCACGCGACGCTGATCCGGGCGTCGGAGGAGACCCGCAGGCGGGTCGCGCCGTTCCAGCCCGAAGCCCCGGCGGTCGCGGCGCTGACGCGGGGCCTGCGGGCGAAGTTCGACCCGCGGGGCATTCTCAATCCGGGGCTGATGGACTGACATGCAGACCACCTTCACCCCCGAGCAGCTGAAAGACCCCGCCAACCGCAAGGTCCGAGCGAATCCTGCGGACCTGCGTGCATTGCGGCTTCTGCACCGCGACCTGCCCGACCTATCAGGTGCTGGGCGACGAACTCGACAGCCCGCGCGGGCGCATCTACCTGATCAAGGACATGCTGGAAGCCGGGCGGCCCGCGGACGAGAAGACCGTCAAGCATATCGACCGCTGCCTGTCCTGCCTTGCCTGCATGACGACCTGCCCGTCGGGTGTCGACTACATGCATCTGGTCGATCACGCCCGCGCGCATATCGAGGCGACCTACAAGCGGCCCTTGATGGACCGCCTGCTGCGCGCCGTGCTGGCACGCGTCCTGCCCTATCCCGGGCGCTTCCGGCTGGCGCTTGCCGGGGCGAAACTCGCCCGCCCCTTCGCGCGCCTGATGCCCGACGCGCGCCTCCGCGCGATGCTGGACATGGCCCCGAAGCATGCATCCCGCCGGTCAGCCGCAACGACGATCCGCAGGTCTTCCCGGCGCAGGGCACCCGGCGGATGCGGGTGGCGCTGATGACCGGCTGCGCGCAGCGGGCGCTGAACACCGACATCAACGACGCGACGATCCGGCTGCTGACGCGCCTTGGCTGCGAGGTGGTGGTCGCGCGCGGGCGCGGGCTGCTGCGGGGCGCTGACGCATCACATGGGGCGCGCCGCTGAAAGCCATGGCTTTGCGGCGGCGAATATCCGGGCCTGGATGGCGGAGAAGCGAGGGCGCAGGCCTCGACGCCATCGTCATCAACACCAGCGGCTGCGGCACGACGGTCAAGGATTACGGCCATGATGTTCGCGGGCGATCCGCTTGCGGCGGACGCCGCAGAGATCGCGGCGTCTGGCCAAGGACGTCACCGAGGTGCTGGCAACTCTCGCCCCCGCCGCCCGCGCGCCCGAAGCCCTGCGCGTCGCCTATCACGCCGCCTGCTCGCTGCAGCACGGCCAGCAGATCACAGCCGCCCCCAAGGCGCTTCTCACCGCGCCGGGTTCGGCGTGGTGACGCCCGCTGACAGCCATCTTTGCTGCGGGTCGGCGGGCACCTACAACCTGCTGCAGCCCGCGATCTCGGGCGAGCTGAAGCGCCGCAAGGTAGCGACGCTGGAAGCGGTGAAGCCGGATGTCATCGCGGCGGGCAACATCGGCTGCATGATGCAGATCGGGTCGGGCACCGGCATTCCGGTGGTGCATACGGTCGAACTGCTCGACTGGGCGACCGGCGGGCCGAAGCCGCCCGCGCTGATGCGCGCCCAGACAGCGGCCTGACCGGCAGAGGGGTCATATTCTTGCCGCAACTGATCCCTAGACCCGGCCGAAAGACGGAGGGGACATGCAGGTGACGCGCACGCTTTTCGCAGCCTTTGCAGTGCTGGCGGCATGGCTTTCGCCTCGCCTCGGCCCAGGAAAGCGGCCTGCGCGCCCTGATCACCGCGGACGAGACCAAGGGCTGGGAAGCCGTCGGGCGGCTGAACCTCGGCGACAGCGGCTTCTGCACGGGTGCGCTGATTGCCCCGGACCTCGTCCTGACCGCAGCGCATTGCCTGTTCGACAAGACCACCGGGGCCGCCTATGCCCCCGCCGACATCGAATTCCTGGCGGGATGGCGCAATGGCCGCGCCGCCGCCTACCGCAATATCCGCCGCGCCGTGGCCCATCCGGACTACATCTACGAAGGCCCCGACAAGATGGACCGCGTCGCCTTCGACCTGGCCGTCCTGCAGCTGGACCAGCCGATCCGCCTGCCGTCGATCAAGCCTTTCGAGACCTTCCACGATCCGCAGGACGGCGACCCGGTCGATGTCGTGTCCTACGCGCTAGACCGGTCCGAGGCACCGTCGCTGCAGGAGGGCTGCCACGTCATCGGGCGGCAACCCGGCATCCTCGTGATGTCCTGCGACGTCGATTTCGGGTCGTCCGGCGCGCCGGTCTTCACCATCGGCAGCGATGGGGTCGCCAAGATCGTCTCGGTCGTGTCGGCCAAGGCCGAGATGGACAGCAAGGTCGTGGCGCTGGGCACCGCCATGGAACAGCCGCTGGCCGAACTTATGGCGGTGTTCGCGCAAGGGTCGCGCCAGGTCACGCGCGTGGCCCCGGCCAATGGCGAGACAGGCGTTCTGACGGCCCGCAGCGCGAACGGCGCGAAATTCCTGAAACCCTGATGCGGCTTGCCGTCGCAGCCCTGCTGGCCACACTGATCGCAGGTCCGGCTGCGGCGGATACGACCGGACTGCGCCGTCTGACCGAACGCGACGACCTTCTGGGCTGGGAGGCCGTCGGTCGCGTCGACCTCGGTGAGGATGGCTACTGCACCGGTACGCTGATTGCGCCCGACCTCGTCCTGACCGCCGCGCATTGCGTTTTCAGTCCGGACGGAGCGCCGCGCAACCCGGCCGCGATGACCTTCCGCGCGGGTCTGCGGGATGGCCGGGCCATCGCTGAACGAACAGTGGCGCGGGTTGCCGTGACAAAGGGCTATGTCGGCGGGGCTGAGACGTCGGCCGAGAACATCCGGCTCGACGCCGCTCTCCTGCAGCTCGACAGCGCGATCACTGCGGGTGAGGCCGCGCCCTTCCTGATCTCGGACGGCGGGACAGGCGGGGGCGAGATCAGCGTGGTTTCCTATGCGCAGGGCCGCGACAACGCGCTGGCGATCCAGCGGGGCTGCAACATCCTCTGGCGGCAGCAGGGTCTGCTCGCGTTCAATTGCGATGTGAGCTTCGGGTCCAGCGGCGCGCCCGTCTTCGACTGGTCCGGACGGCGCGCGCGGATTGTGTCGATCATCTCGGCGGGCAACCGCGACGAACGCGGCACCGTCGCCTACGGCATGGAACTGCCCGATCTGGTCAACGCGCTGAAGGGGCAGCTGCGCAGCGGGCACGGGGTGATCGAAGCGACCGATGCGAAGGCCAAAGTGGAAATCGCGCGCACCACCGGTGACGGTGCCCGGACATCGGCACGCTTTCTCCGTCCGGCCAGCCCCTGAATCTGTCGGAAAACGCCCCCTTGACGCAGTCGGTTCCGCTTCCCATCTGACGCATACCGGGGTGCCATGACGGGCCCCGGGACGTTGCCGGCCCGGCCCATGATGGGAGGGCCACCCACACATCGCTCATCGGAGGATGACCATGCGTTCCTATGATTTTGCACCGCTCTACCGCGCGACTGTCGGCTTTGACCAGATCGCCAACCTGATGGACAGGGTTCTGTCGGCCGACGTGGCCCAGCCCGCCTATCCGCCCTACAACATCGAAAAGACCGCCGAGAATGCCTACCGCATCTCGGTCGCCGTCGCCGGTTTCGCAGGCGACGAACTCTCGGTCGAGGTCAAGGAAGGCGCGCTGACCGTGGCCGCCCGCAAAGCGGGTGAGGAAACCGCTAAGTCGTACCTGCACCGCGGCATCGCGACCCGCGCGTTCGAGCGTCGCTTCGCCCTTGCCGACCATGTCCGCGTGACGGGTGCGGCCCATGCCGACGGGATGCTGCATATCGATCTGGTGCGCGAAGTGCCCGAGGCGCTGAAACCCCGCCGGATCGAGATCGCGCGCGACGTGGCGAATGGTGCCACGGTCGAAGCGAAAGCGGTCGAGAAGCTGGACGCCTGATCTTTCGGCAGTTGCAAATGGAAAGGCGCGCGGCGTGGGCTGCGCGCCTTTTTCATCGGCTTCGTGGGCGGACTTGAGGGCATCCAAAAGACGGGATGACATCTATTTCAATGCCCAGGGCCGCTCCGCACCACGTGGTGGAAGATCCGTGACAGCCATTCGGCGGTCTTGCGCGTGCGTTGCGACGCAGTGTGCCGGGACGTCGTTGCGGATGCCGGGCGCGCCGACGCGAACCGTGCGAAGTATTCGTCGTCGCTGCGCGGGCTGGCGCGCAGTTTGCCCTGATCGGGCGACAGGATCGACAGGGTGGTCAGCATGGTCTGGTTCCTCATCTGCGGGCCGGGTGTGGCCTGATGAGGACAGGATGGGCGCAAGCGGGCGTTTTATGTCCTGCTGCGGCGGTTAAGAGTTCCTAATTGCTGCAAATGCCGATGCGGCGTCAGCGCTCGGGAAGGCCAGCCAGCCGCAACCCGTCGAGGATTGCGCCGAAGCGTTCCGGATACTTGGCTGGCTGACCCTGCAATATCCGCTCAAGGCTGACGCCCGGAGCGACGGCCAGCAACGCCTCGCGCCAGATGATGCGCCTGTTCCATCCGGCCGAGATGGGCGTTTGCCGCGATCAGCATCCAGTAGGTCGCGTCGAAACGGTCGTTGATCGCCAGCGAGCGGGCGGCGGAATCCAGCGCTGCCGGATAATTCCCGCGCAGGACGTGGACATGCGCGGTTCCGGTCAGCGCAAATCGTGAAAACGGGTCGTTCGGCCCCAGGCGGAGCGCGCGTTCGAAATAGTCCATCGCCCGGTCCAGGTCACCGCAATGCATGGTCAGGACCCCTGCGGCTGTCAGCACATAGAGGTCGTTCGGGTTGGCCCGTGCCGCCTGCTCGATCACGGCCATCCCACCGTCATAGTCCTTTCCGGTCTGGACGAGTGCGACGGCGCAATGCGCCATTACCCTTGGGTTTCCATCGGCCAGCCGGATTCCCCGCCGGGCATATTCGACGCATCTTTCACGTTCCTCGGGGCCGATATGCGGCCAGCCCATCGCGGTGCCATGCTCCAGCGCCCAGGCGGCATGGGACAGAAGCAGGGCATTGTCGGGTTCGCGCTTCAGAGCTTCGGTCAGCAGGGCGATGGCCTTGGCGTTCCCTGCGACCGATTCGTCGTTGATGCATTCCCGCGCGCGAAGGAAGAGGTCATACGTAGCTGCGCTTTCGGGACGTTCCCGCCGTGAATGCGCAAGCTCGCTGGCTTCGATGGCCGGTGCGACCAATGTGGCGACGCTTTCCGTGATGCGGTCCTGAAAGTCGAAGATCTCGGAAAAGTCGCCGTCGAAACGGTCGGTCCAGAGCGTGGTGCCATTGGCGCCGTCCACCAGCTGCGCGGTGATCCGCAGCCGGTCGCCCGCGCGGCGCACCGATCCTTCCAGCAGATAGCCAGCGCCAAGCTCCTTCGCGATGGTCCGCGTGTCGGCGGCGCGGCCCTTGTAGGCGAAGGAAGAATTGCGCGAGAGGACGGCCAATGACCGGAAGCGTGACAGCGCGGTGATGATGTCGGCGACGATGCCGTCGGCGAAGTAGTCTGAATCCGCATCACCGCTGAGATTCTGGAACGGCAGCACGGCCAAGACCGGGCGGCCTGCCGGTTCCGCGATGGTCGCGTCGGCGGGCGGCACGATCAGCCGATACCCCACACGCGGCACCGTCACGATCCACTCCTGCCCCTGCGGGCCGGTGCCGAGCGCCTTGCGCAGTGCCGCGATCTGGACCGTCAGGTTGCCTTCCTCGACCGCCAGCCCCGGCCAGCCTGCCTCCATCAGATCGGCTTTGGAGACCGCGCTCCCTCCGGCTGCAAAAAGGGCCGTCAGAAGGGCTGTACCGCGCTGCCCGAGCGGGGTCACCGTTCCGTCGCGGGTCAGGGCGCCGCGAACCGGATCGAAGGTAAAGGGGCCGATCGAAGATCGATCAGTCATTGTTCCGCCATCCCTGCCATCCGCAGCCCGGAGAGAATTGAGGCGAGCCGGGTCGGGTCGCGGTCCGGCTGAGTTGCCACGATGCGCGCGATGGTCGCCTCGGGAACGATGACGCGGTATTCGGCCAGATAGCGCTTGGCCTCCGCGATGTGGCCGAGATGGGCATTCGCAGCAATCAGCATCCAGTAGGTAAAGACAAAATGCGGGCTGGTGGTCAGCGATCGTCTGGCCCAGACCAAGGCCTGTTCAAAATCGCCCAGCACGATGCAGCAATGTGCAAGACCGGTCAATGAAACACAGATGTGTGGGTCAAGCGGGCTGAGCCGGAGCGCGCGGTGAAACAGGTTCTGTGCCTCTTCGATGCTGCCGCAATGGGAATGCATCACGCCCGCATGCATCACCGCCAGTTGGTTGTGGGGGTTTAGTTCGACCGCTGAACGGATCACGTCGATAGCCCAGTCGTAGTCCTTGACCACGTGGAGCAGCACATCGCCGCAGATCGTCATGATCGTGGCATCCTGACCGCCGTCCTGCAAGGCACGGCGCACGAGATTTGCCAAGTTCTGCCGGTCGCTTGCATCGAACGTGGCCCAGCCCATGATGTTTTGATGCAGCGCGCACCAGGCCCAGATCGCCTTAAAAAGCGGGTTTTGCGGCTCCATCTCCAACGCAAGGCCGATCAGGCGCTGGGCTTCCAACTGTCCGGCGGCGGTTACTTCCACAGACTTGTGCATCGCGCGCAGATAGAGGTCATAGGCCGCGATGCCGGTCGGTCGCTCGCGGCGCGCCCGTTCAATCTCGGCGCTCTGGATCAGGGGCTCCACCAGCATTGCGACGGCTTCGGTGATGCGGTCCTGAAAGGCAAAGACCTCATCGATCCGACCTTCAAACTGCCCGGCCCAGATTGCCTGGCCACGGGTCGCCTCCACCAGTTGAGTGCCGATTCGCAACTCGCTTCCCGCCTGACGGATGCTGCCCTCCAGGACATAGCGCACGCCGAGTTCGTCGGCGACCTGCCGTGCCCCCACCGCCCGACCCTTGTAGGTAAAGGTCGAATTGCGCGCGATCACGGCAAAGGATTTGAATTTGGATAGTGCCGTTATGATGTCCTCGACCACGCCGTCGGTGAAGTAATCCTGTGTGGCTACGTCTCCAAGATTGGCGAAAGGCATGACGGCGAGCGCGGGTTTCAATCCTGCCTCGGGTGGCGTTGCGACGCTCTGCACCAGCCGATACCCCACACGCGGCACCGTCACGATCCACTCCTGCCCATGCGGTGCCGGTGCCCAGCGCCTTGCGCAGGGCCGCGATCTGCACGGTCAAGTTGCCTTCCTCGACCGCCAGCCCCGGCCAGCCCGCCTCCATCAGGTCGGCTTTGGCAACCGCCTTGCCCTGTGCCGCCAGCAAGGCGGCAAACAGGGCCACGCCGCGCTGACCGACCGGCAAGGCCTGTCCGTCGCGCAGCAGCTCGCCCTGCGCAAGATCGACATAGAACGGGAAATGCGCGCTGGGGCCAGTCATGTTTCGGCCAGCCCGGCCAGCCGCATGCCGTCGATCAGCACCTCGATGCGGTGCGGGTCGCGCGGGTGCTGGCCCTGTCTGATGCGCGTCAGACTGGCATTGGGCGATATCGCCAGCAGCCCGGCGATGTGGCCGTGTGCCTCGTCCAGCCGGCCGAGATGGGCGTTGGCGGCGATCAGCATCCAATGGGTCGCGTCGTAGTGCGGATTGATAGCTTGCGAACGCTTTGCCCAGTCAAGCGCCTCATCATAGCGGCCTTCGGCCATCCGGATATGCGCCATTCCGGTCATCTGCCAATGGGTGCCAAATCCGTTGGGGTCCAGCCGCAACGCCCGTTCCAGACACTGCTCAGCGAGGGTCAGATCGCCGCCCATCAACTCGCCGATTCCGGCGAGATTCAGCACCTCGCTATTGTTTGGATTTTCTCGCAATGCCCGGCGCAACACCGCCAGTCCACTTTCGTATTCGTGTGCGATTTGCAAAAGGACAAAACCGCCATAGCCAAGGACGGTCGCATCGTCACGCGTCAGATCCAGGGCGGCGCGGGCCAGTTCAACCGCCCGCTTTATGTCGTCCGGTCCAGTGCCGTCGAACTGAAACACAATGCGCAGCAGATAGGCATGCGCGGCGTAGGCCTTCGCCTGGGCAAATTCCGGATCGAGCCCGATGGCGCGTTCCAGTACGGCGATGGCGCGAAGATTTGCCTCGGGGCGCGCCCCAAAGACATCGGGCAGGGCCCGCAGATACAGATCGTAGGCATCAAGGCTTTCGGGTCGCGACCGCCGCGCCCGCTCGATCTCGGCACGCAGGATGTTCGGTTCGACCAGAGCCGCCACGTTTTCGGTGATCCGGTCTTGAAAGTCGAACACATCCTGGCTACTGCCGTCGAAGTGCTCGGCCCAGATGTGCTGGCCGTTTTCGCATTCGACGAGCTGCGCCGAAATCCGCAGGCGGGCACCGGTCTGCCTGACGCTGCCTTCCAGCACATACCGCACGCCGAGGTCATGCCCCACCTGACGGACATCGACGGACAAGCCCTTGTAGGTAAAGCTGGAATTGCGCGCGATCACAGCGAAGGATTTGAAACGCGACAGAGCGGTGATGATGTCCTCGACCACGCCGTCTGCGAAATAGTCCTGCGTCGGATCGCCGCTGAGGTTGACGAACGGCAGGACGGCGAGGGCGGGTTTTGGGCTGTCGGAGACTTCGGGACCGGTCGATTGCGGCACGATCAGCCGATAGCCCACCCTCGGCACCGTTACGATCCAGTCGCGCCCGTCACTGTCCTGACCGAGCGCCTTGCGAAGCGCGGCAATCTGCACGGTCAGGTTGCCTTCTTCGACCACGGTGCCGGGCCAGGCGGCGTCCATCAGGTCGGACTTGCTGACCGCAGCCCCTTCGCTGCGCAGAAGCGCCGAAAGCAGCGCCGATGCTTTCTGTCCCAGCGCCGTGGTCGCGCCGTCGCGGTGCAGATTGCCCCGTGAGGGGTCGAACACAAAGGCTCCGATGGTGTGGTCTGCATCCGGCATGGCCGGACTATACGACGCGCCGCGAAATGCAGAAAGGGTCCGGTCCCGGTCCCGGTCTTCTGGCCGGGGCCGGACCGCTGACGGGTTCTCAGTTCGCCGACAGGCTCTGCCCCAGCCGCATCAGCTGCACCGCTTCGGCGCGGTAACCGAAGGGGTCGTCGCCCCGCGCTCCGTTCGCCAGCGCGATGGCCTCGTCCCAGCCCCAGTCGCCGAGATAGGTCGCGCCCTGTCAGCAGTTGGCCGAAGCCTGCGACCGCGACCGCAAAGCGCGTATCGGCACCGGCCTCGCCCGGTTCGGGCGACACCGGCAGCTCGATGAGCGTGCTGGATGATGCGCCCGGCTCCTTATAGCGCAGTTTCAGGAAGCCGAGCTCGGTCGGGGCATCGGCCTGCGCGGGGGGGGCGTCGGATGCCTGATAGCGCAGCGGGTCGGACAGGACGGCGGGGCTGCCCACCGGCGTCACCTCGTAGATTGCCGTGACGGAAGTTCCCGCGCCGATCTCGCCCGCATCGACCTTGTCGTTATTGAAATCCTCGCGGTTCAGCGCGCGGGTCTCGTACCCGATCAGGCGGTATTCGGCGATGACCGCCGGGTTGAACTCCATCTGAATCTTCACGTCGTCCGCGATGGGAAACAAGGCGCCCGACAACTGATCCACCAGCACTTTCTGCGCCTCGGAGAGGGTGTCGATGTAGGCCGCCGTGCCGTTGCCGTTCTGCGCCAGCGCCTGCATTGTCGCGTCGTCGAGATTGCCGCGTCCGAAGCCCAGGACCGACAGGTAGGTCCCCGACTTGCGTTTGTCGGCCACGAAGTCCTTCAGCGCCTCGGGGTCGCTGATCCCGACGTTGAAATCGCCGTCGGTGGCCAGCAGGATGCGCGTGACCTCGCCGTCATCCGCCATGCCTTCGGCCACTGCATAGGCCTGCTGCAACCCCTCCTGCCCGGCGGTCGATCCGCCTGCGGCAAGGTTGTTCAGTGCGGCCGTTATCCGGGCGCTCTCCTTCGCAGCCGTTGGTTCCAGCACCAGACCCGCCGATCCGGCATAGGTGACAATGGCGACCTGATCTTCGGGGCGAAGCTGGCCCAGCATCAGGCGGAACGACTGGATCAGCAGAGGCAGCTTGTTCGGGTCCTCCATCGACCCTGACGTGTCGATCAGGAACACGAGGTTCAGCGGCGGACGGTCGGCCAGCGCGGGCATCCGGCCCTGTATGCCGATGTGGACAAGGCGCGTGCCTGCGTTCCACGGGGTCTGGATGACGCTGACCGTGGGCTTGAAGGGGGCCTCGTCGGCCTTCGGGGCAGGATAGGCATAGGGGAAGTAGTTCACCATTTCCTCGATGCGAACAGCATCGGCGGGGGGCAGGTAGCCAGACATCAGCGAGGAGCGGACGACGGAATAGCTGGCGGTATCGACGTCGATGGAGAAGGTCGAGACGGGGTCGGTTGCGGCGATCTTGACGGGGTTGGCGTCGGCCTCGGGGAAGGCTTCGGTGTTCGGTTCGGGGACGATGACCTCTGGTTCCATCGCGGGGGCAGGGGCGACGGTCGCAAGCCCGAAATCGCCCTCGGCCTGCGCGCGGAAGGATTCGCCGCCCGCAGCCATGCTTCCGGCAGGTGCGCTCTGCGCCAGAGCATCGGCCATGACGCTCTGATCCACCCGCTCGCGGCGCAGTTCGGCGTCGGCGGGGGCGGTTTCGGCCAATGCCTGTTCCTCCGCTGCGGCGATTTCGGCCTGCCCCGCGATCACGGTGCCGTCCGCTTCGGGCTTCGTCTCGGCGACCGTTGCCGTTGTTTCGGCCGGGGCGGGCGCAGCATCCGCCGATTTCTTCGCAGCGTCCTGCCCGACAACCGTTTCGGCGGGCGGCAGAGGCGGCTCCGCCACCGGCTTCAACGGCGAAGGCGCATCCGCCGTCACCGAAACGTCCGGCTTCGATATCGGTGCCAGGCCCTTCGGCATCGTCGTCAGAACAACGCCAAGCCCCACGGCAATCGCCGCGACCGAGGCGGTGGCGGCCAGTCCCTGTCTGGTGGTCAGGTTCGCAAGCATCCCAAGAACTCCTGTCAGAAATCCCGTCCCCGATGGACGGTCCGACATGGGACGCACTGCCCCCGCGTTTTCTTGGGTCCGCTCCGATTGATGCGCGTCAAAAGCCTGCATCGCTGTCGCCATCGCCGCTGCCTTGCGTGCGGGGTCGCTGGCCGGGGGGGCGGCCTTCAGCGCCTTGCGAAGATCGTCCAGATCACCGGTCATAGCATTCCCTCTGTCCGCGCCAGTCCGCGCAGACGCTTTTTCACCTCGCTCATGCGCCAGGCCACCGTGCCTTCGCTGACTCCCAGCACCTCTGCCGCCTCGCCCTGCGTCAGCTCCTCGCCCAGCGTCAGCGCGACCGTGTCGCGCAACTCCGGCGTCAGGTCCGCCATCGCACGCGCCAGCCAGTCCGCCGCGTCGCGCGCGACCGCGATCTCGGCCTGCCGAGAAATCTCCCAGTCACCCCAGCCCTCGGCCGCCTTGGTCCGTGTTGCGTACCGCCGCCGACGGTCATGTGCGGCGTTCACCGTCACGCGGTAAAGCCAGGTCGAAAACCGCGCCTCGCGCCGATAAGTCGCCAGCTTTCCCGGCAGGGCGCAGCAGATGTCCTGCGTCAGGTCCTCTGCCTCGGCCCGCGATCCGGTCAGACGGAAGGCCAGCCCGAACACCCGGTCATAGTGGCGTGAGATCAGCGCCGAAAATGCCTCACGGTCTCCGCCCGCAGCGGCCGTCGCAAGCGCTTCGTCAGGTGTCTCCATCCGCATGACGATAGATGGGACGCGCGCGCGGGTGCAATCCTTGGGCGGCCCCCAGGATTATTTCAAAAGGGCCAGAAGTTCCTTCACCTTCGGCCCCAGCGCTTCCACGATCAGCGCCACCCCCGCCTTCGACGGATGAATGCCGTCCGCCTGCATCAGGTCGCCCATCGGCGTCCCCGCCTCCCGCGCCGCCATCAGCGGCGCGAACATGTCGCCCGCCAGCACAGCCCCGTACTCCGCCGCCAGTGCCGCATACATCCCGTCGAAATCCCGCTTGTAGTCCGGTCCGTAGTTCCCCGGGGCGGTCAGACGGCACCAGCAGCACCGGCACCCCCTTCGCCGCCGCCTTCTCAAGTATCCCGCCAGATTTGCGCTTGCTGACCGCCGGGTCGATTCCCCGCAGCATATCGTTGCCCCCCAGCGCCACCATCATCGCATCCACCTCCGGCGTCAGCGTCCAGTCGGTCCGCGACAGTCCCGCCCGCCGTGGTGTCGCCCGACACGCCGGCATTCACCACCGTCACATCCGCGCCCTGTGCCGTCAGCCATTCCTGCAACTGGGGCACCAGACCGTCCTCCGGCGGCAACCCGTAGCCCTGCGTCAGGCTGTCGCCCAAAGCCGCCAGCGTCACGGGTTCGGCATTTGCCCCCGCAGCCGATCCGATAAAGATTGCTGCAACTGCGAGGTTGCGGAAGCCCCGCGCCGCGCCATATGCCATGCTTACCGAAGCCTCGAAGGACCCCGCGCGTGCCCGAAACGATCATCGACCCTGACCGATGCCGGGCTTGTGCTCGACGGCAATGCGGGTCCGGTCGAGGTGCTGCGCGGCATCACCCTGTCGGTCACGCGCGGCGAAAGCGTCGGGCTGGTCGGGCCGTCGGGGTCGGGCAAATCCTCGCTCCTCATGCTGATGGGCGGGCTGGAGCGCGCCACATCCGGGTCGGTCACGGCGCTTGGGCCAGGACCTGACGCGGATGGACGAGGATGCGCTCGCCCGGTTCCGCAGGGGCAATATGGGCATCGTCTTCCAATCCTTCCACCTGATTCCGACGATGACGGCGCTGGAGAATGTGGCGATCCCGCTGGAACTGGCGGGACAAGGCCGACGCCTTCGACCGCGCGGCGGACGAGCTGACCGCGATGGGCCTTGGCAGCCGCGTGAACCACTACCCCGCGCAGATGTCGGGCGGCGAGCAGCAGCGTGTCGCGCTTGCCCGCGCAGCGGCACCCCGGCCTGCGATCCTGCTCGCCGATGAGCCCACCGGCAATCTCGACGGCGCGACCGGGGCCGCGATCATCGACCTGCTGTTCGGGTTGCGTGACCGGCACGGATCGACGCTGGTGCTTGTCACCCATGCGCCAGAACTCGCCGAACGTTGCGACCGCATCGTGCAGCTGCGCGACGGGGCGATTGTCGCCGACGGCAGCCAGCGCAAGGCGGCCGAATGACCCATGGCGTCGCTGCGAAGATCGCAAGGCGAGAGATGCGCGGCGGACTCGGCGGGCTTCACCGTCTTCCTGCTCTGCCTGATCCTCGGTGTCGCCGCCATCGCCGCCGTCGGCACCGTCCGCGATTCCATCCGCGCCGCGCTGGATGAACAGGGCGCTGTCCTGCTCGGCGGCGATGCGCAGGCCTCGTTCACCTACCGCGCCGCCAGCCCGGAGGAACGCGCATACCTGGAAATCGCTCTCCACCGGCCTCTCCGAAATCTACGACTTCCGCTCGATGGCCGTGGCGGGGCAGGGTACCAGCGCCGTCCGCGCCCTGACGCAGGTCAAATCTGTCGATGACGTCTATCCGCTGGTCGGCACGCGTCGACCTTGATCCGCCGCTGACGCTCGATCAGCGCACTGTCCAGGGGCGGCGCGGTTCTGGATGGCGTGCTCGCCGACCGCATGGGGCTGAAGATCGGCGACACCTTCCGCCTCGGCACAGCCACCTTCACCTACCGTGCCCGCCTGATCCGCGAACCCGACTCTGCCACAGGCGGCTTCGGCCTCGGCCCCCGCAGCATCGTCCGCACCGTCGATCTGGCCACCTCCGGCCTTCTCGAACCCGGCACGCTCTATGACACCCGCTACCGCATGACCCTGCCGCCCGGGACGGACCTGCCTGCGCTGGAAGCGGAAGCCGAGGCGCGCTTCCGCGATCAGGGTCTGCGCTGGCGCGACAGCCGCGACGGCGCGCCCGGGGTCGAACGCTTCGTCGAGCGCATGGGGTCGTTCCTTGTGCTGGTCGGCCTCGCCGGTCTTGCCGTCGGGGGCATCGGCATTTCCGCCGCGATCCGGTCCTATCTCGACCGCAAGATCGAAAGCATCGCCGCGCTCAAGGCGATGGGGGCCGAAAGCGGCACCATCTTCGCGGCCTACCTGATGCAGGTCGCCGTCCTGACCGTCATCGGCGTGCTGCTCGGCCTTGCCCTTGGCGCACTCCTTCCGCTGCTCGCCGGTCCCGCCATCGCCGCCAGCATGCCGATCCCCGTTGCCATCACGCTGCATGCCGCACCGCTCGCCGAGGCCGCGCTCTACGGCACCCTCACCGCGTTCCTCTTCGCGCTCTGGCCTCTTGCCCGCACGCGCGAGGTCCGCGCCGCCGCCCTGTTCCGCGATCTTGGTGCTGGCCGTCGCGCCCGTCCCGGCCCCGGACTGATCCTGGCGCTGGCCCTGATCCTCGCCGCCCTTGTCGGTGCTGCCCTCTGGTTCACCGGCGTGCCCTCGCTCGCCCTCGGCACGCTTGGCGGCGTTGCGGGGCGCTGGTCATCCTCACTCTCGCCGCTGCCGGTCTCCGCCGCCTTGTCCGCCGCCTGTCACGCAGCGTCCGCGGTCGCCCCGGCCTGCGCCTCGCCCTCGCCGCCATCGGCGGCCCGCGCGAGGAGGCAACCGCGGTGATCCTCTCCCTCGGCCTCGGCCTCTCGGTCCTTGCTGCCATTGGCCAGATCGACGCGAACCTCCGCGCCGCCATCGACACTGACCTGCCGAAGGTCGCGCCAACCTATTTCTTCGTCGACATCCAGCCCGACCAGATCGACGGTTTCCGCAAGCGGCTGGCCGATGACCCGACCGTCAGCCGCACCGATGCCGCACCCATGCTTCGGGGGATCATCACGAAGATCAATGGTCAGGACGCCCGCAAAGTCGCGGGCGATCACTGGGTCCTGCAGGGTGACCGGGGCGTCACCTATTCTGAAGACCCGCCGCCCAATACCACCATTACGGCCGGGAAATGGTGGCCGAAGGACTATACCGGCGACCCGCAGATCAGCTTTGCAGCGGAAGAAGCCGCCGAAATCGGCCTTAAACTCGGCGACAGGCTGACCGTGAACGTCCTTGGCCGCGACATCGAAGCTGCGATCACTTCCTTCCGCGAGGTGAAGTTCGAAACCGCAGGCATCGGCTTTGTCATGTCGATGAACCCATCCGCCCTTGCCGGTGCCCCGCACAGCTGGATCGCCACGGTCTATGCCCAACCGGAGGGCGAGGCTGCGATCCTGCGCGACCTGTCCGACGCCTATCCCAACATCACCGCGATCCGCGTCCGCGACGCCATCGACCGCGTGGCTGAAGCTTTGGGAGCGATTGCCCGCGCCACTGCCATCGCGGCGGGCGTGACGCTGCTGACCGGCGTGGTCGTTCTGATCGGCGCTGCCGCAGCGGGTGAACGCGCGCGCGTCTACGAGGCGGCAGTGATGAAGACGCTTGGGGCTTCGCGCGCCACCATCCTGTGCAGTTTCGCGTTGCGTGCGGGCATGATGGGCGCGGCGGCGGGGGCGGTCGCCATCGTCGCGGGCGCGCTTGCGGGCTGGGCGGTGATGCATTTCGTGATGGAGGCCCCCTACCGGTTCGAACCCGTCTCGGCCCTCGTCATCGTGATCGGCGGCGCGCTGGCCACGCTGCTCGCCGGCCTCGCCTTCGCTCTGCGACCACTGGCCGCCCGTCCGGCACAGGTGCTGCGCGCGCGCGACTAAGACCTGCCGACCCGCGCCACCGCCTCCGCCACCAGGCGCGCCACCCCCGGCAGATCGTCCGTCCCCAGCCCATCCGCCGCGACCGTCACATCCCGTGCGCTTTCTGTCCGTGCCCGGTGTTTCTCGTATCTCGGGTCGTAGTGCCGCCGCATCAGGTCCGCAGCCAAGGCCTCGTGCTCGCTCATTGCCGCCATCGCCAGCCAGTCCGCTATGACCTCTTTGGCATGCTGGGGTTTCAGCAACCCGATCACTTCGGTCAGCCGCCCCTCTGCCCCCGTCACATCGGAATAGGCCCGCGCCAGATACGCCGCCCGCGCCCCCACCTCGGCCGCGATCCGCACCCTTGGCGCCGCCACCATCGCTGCCCACAGCATCTTCGGCACCATCAGGTTCCCGATCTTGCTGCTTTCCGCCTCGACCACCACCGGCCGCCCCGCGTCCAGCCCCGCCAGCCGCATCGCCAGCGCGCCCTCGAACGCGCATTGCGACGGCTGCCCCCCCTGCATGTGCCCGAACAGCGACCCGCGATGGTTCGCCAACCCCTCGAGGTCGATCACCTGATGCCCCGACGCCGCCAGGAGCCCCAGAATCTCGGTTTTTGCCGAACCCGTATTCCCGTCCAGAACCACGACCGGCGGTGTCACCGCCCGGTTCTGCACCTGATCCACCACCAGCCGACGCCACGCCTTGTAGCCGCCCTCCAGCGTCTCGACCCGCCAGCCCACGGCCTTGAGGATCGTCGCAAAGGACCCCGACCGCTGCCCGCCCCGCCAGCAATAGACCAAGGGCCGCCAGCCGCCGCCCATCTCCATCAGCCTGGTCTCGATATGCGCCGCCGCGTTTCGTGCGACCAGCGCCGCACCCACCTTGCGCGCCAGAAACGGCGACTGCTGCTTGTAGATCGTCCCGACGCGCGCCCGCTCGGCATCGTCCAGCACCGCCATGCTGACCGCCCCCGGCAGATGATCCTCGGCGTACTCGCTCGGCGACCGCACGTCGATGATCGTGTCGAAGCCATGCGACGCGAGGTCGGCCAGAGAGGACAGCGCAATTGCCATGCGACCCTCTTAGCTTCCCGTCAGACAGGCCGCCAGTCCACGCCTTGCGTGCTCATCAGCCGCGCATCCGCCTGGCCCAGGTCCGCCATCAGCATCGCAGGTTCCGGTCCCGCCTGCGCCAGAATCGCCCCGTCCCCCCGCACGATCACCGACCCACCGCAGTAGGTCAGGTCGCCCTCGGCCCCGCAGTAATTCGCATAGATCACGCTGGCGCCGTGCATTACCGCCTGCGCCGGAACCGTCACGCGGCAGACATGTCCGAACGGCTCCATGTTCGCCGTGGGACACAGGATGACCTCGACCCCCCGCGCCGCCAGCGCCGCGACATGTCCAGCGAATTCAACGTCATAGCAGATCAGCACTGCCGCACGCCGCCCGTTCAGGCCAAAGACCGCATAGTCCGATCCCGGTTGAAACAGCGCCTTCTCGCGCGGCCCGTAGAGCTGACGTTTCCGGTAGGTCGCCAGCACGCCGCCATCCGCCCCGAGGACCAGCGCCGAATTGTAGAGCGCGCCCCCCGCCTGTTCGACAAAGCCGACGCAGAGCCCGCAGCCCGCCCCCCGCGCCATGTCCCGAAGCCGCGCCACCCAGGGCCCGTCGGCGGCCTGCGCCAGTTCTTCGATCCGGTCCGAGTTGTATCCCGGCAGCATCAGCTCCGGGAACACGACCACCGCAGCCCCCGCCGCCGCAGCGACGGCCAGACCGCGTTCAATGTCCGAAAACGCGCGGGTGACATCCCCGCCCGGCGACGCGCCCTGCCAGAGCGCGGCTCTCATTCAGTAGACCGTCACCGGCGCGCCCAGTGCCACGCGGCTGTAGAGGTCGATCACGTGCTCGTTCACCATCCGCAGACAGCCGTTCGATACCGATGTGCCGATGGAATTCGGCTCGACCGTGCCGTGGATGCGCACAGCCGTGTCCGTGGTGCCCTGGAACAGATACATCGCCCGCGCGCCCAGCGGATTGCCCGGCCCCCCCGGCATCGCCTCGTCCGCCCATTTCGCGTAATGCTCGGGGCTGCGCTCGACCATCTCGGGCGTCGGCTTCCAGGTCGGCCATTCCTTCTTCACCGACACCGTAGCCTCGCCCCGGAAGACCAGCTCCGCCCGTCCGACAGCAACCCCGTAGCGGATCGCCGTGCCGGGGCGCGCGATGAAGTACAGGAAATGCTTGGACGAGATCACGATGATCGACCCGACCGGAAAGGACCGCTTCACCGGCACGACGGCGGGATACAGCTCCTCCGCGATGGTCAGTCCCTCGATCGGGGCCTTCGGCAGCACGATGGGGCCTTTCAGCGTCGCGGGGTTCACCCCGTCCGCCTCGGCGCTGGCGATGACCGTTTCGACCGCCTCCGCCCCGCCCGACCAGAGGCCTGCCGCAAGGGCTGCGCCGGTACCCAGAAAACTGCGCCGATCCATACTCTGACTCCCGAACCTCGCTGCCGCCGACCCGGTCAGCGGGGCGCGGGAAACTTGCAATAATCCAACCGCCGCCGCAACCGGGCGCATCCGAATGACGCGGCCTGAGTGCGGCCCTGCCACACTGCGGATTCACCTTTTCTTCGCGCCGGTTTCCCGCGACACTTGCTGACGTTCCGCCGCAAAGGTCCGACCATGAACGCCCCCCTTTCCCCCGCCGCCGAGCTTCGCGCCAATGTCGCCGGTCCCTTCGCGCAGGCCCGCGCCATGCCGAAGTCGGTCTATACCTCGCCCGAGTTCCTCGGCCAGGAGCAGGAGCACATCTTCGCGCAGGAATGGCTCTGCGCCGGGCGGGCCGAGGCGCTGCCGAACCCCGGTGACTATCTGACGATGACCATCGCCGGCGAACCCGTCATCGTGCTGCGCGACCGCGACGGGCAGGTCCGCGCCATGTCCAACGTCTGCCGCCACCGCATGTCCACGCTTCTGGAAGGGCGCGGCAACGCCCGCTCCATCGTCTGCCCCTATCATGCCTGGACCTACAACCTCGACGGCACGCTTACGCGGCGCCCCCGCGATGACCCTGAACGAAGGCTTCTGCAAGGCCGACATCGCCCTGCCGCAGATCAGATGCGTCGTCTGGCAGGGCTGGATCATGGTCACGCTCAACCCCGATGCGCCCGACCCGGCGGAACGCCTGCGCGGCATCGACGCGCTGGTCGGCGACTATGGCATGGAGCATTACCGCGAGGATTTCCGCGAAACCTTCCGCTGGGCAACGAACTGGAAGGTGCTGGCCGAGAACTTCATGGAAAGCTACCACCTGCCGGTCTGCCATCAGGACACGATCGGCGGGCATGTCGACCTGCTGAAAATGACCTGCCCCGAGGGCGACCCCGCCTTCAACTACCACTTCATCATCAAGAACGACGCGCTGGACCTGACGCTGGCCCACCCCACCAACACCCGCCTGACGGGCGAGATGCGGCGCACGACTTGGCTGCTGTCGATCTACCCGTCGCTGATGATCACGCTCACGCCCGGATACTTCTGGTATCTCTCGCTGACCCCCGACGGACCGGGCCACGTCAACGTCCTCTACGGCGGCGGCCTCGCACCCGAATTCGTCACCGACCCGAAGGCGGCCGAGCACTTCGCCCGCCTCAAGACGCTCCTCGACGAGGTCAATGACGAGGACAAGGGCTGCACAGAACGGGTCTACCGGGGCCTGTCCGCCGGACTGTCCACTCCCGGCCCGCTCAGCCATCTCGAACGCCCGAACTGGGAATTCGCCCGCTATATCTCCGGACGCATTCCAGCCTGACTTCTGCATTGCCGATTTTTCCCGGGTCGGACCGGGCTCCCACCGGTCGTCCCGGCAAAAGGAGATCACAGATGCGCAAGAGCCCTGCCAACGCCGCTTCCGCCGATGCCGGATACCGCTGGATGACGGTCCCGAAGCCGGGGCCGATGCCCGGCTCTGCCGCGACCGGCATGGCCCCGGTGAACGGTATCAGAATGTACTTCGCCACCTATGGCCGCCCCGACACCGGCGCTATGCCCGTCCTTCTGATCCATGGCGGTCTCGGCCATGCCGACCTCTGGTCCGCGCTGGTCGCGGACCTCTCCTCGGACCGCTATGTCATCGTGGCCGACAGCCGGGGTCACGGGCGGTCCACGCGGACGGTCGATCCCTTCGGCTATGACCTGATGGCGTCGGACTATGTCGCGTTGCTGGACTACCTGAAGATCGACAAGGTCGATCTTGTCGGCTGGTCCGATGGTGGCATCATCGGCCTCGACATTGCGATGAAGCACCCCAAGCGTCTGAACAGACTGTTCGCGCATGCAGCCAACATCACCGTGGGCGGGGTCGATCCTGCCGTAGCCACGAATGCCGTCTTCAGTGCCTGCATCATTTGGATGGGCGAGGACTTTGTGAATATGTCGCCTACTCCCGACCAGTTCGATGCCTTCGTCACGCAGATATCCAACATGTGGGCGACCGAACCGAATTGGCATGATGCCGACGTCGCCAAGATCACCGTGCCCACCGCTATCGTGTTGGGTGACCATGACGAGATGATCACTCGAGCGCATACCGACCATATGGCGTCTATCATTCCGGGGGCGGAAGAGATCATCCTGAAGGACGCGAGCCACTTCGCCATGCTTCAGGCCCCGGAGGAATACAACGCCGCGGTGCGGGCGTTTCTCGACCGGTAGGGCGGGGTTCGCCCCCAGCCACATCCCGACATCCTGCCATCCCCGCGGAAGCGGGGAGCCAGACCGCCCGCGCCGCCTTGCTCTGCCTTCGGGTCATGGAGTTAGCCCTTACCCCGCCGACCGCAGCGTATGGCGCAATGCCATACGGTTGCTGGCAGGTTGCTGGCACCCCGCCAGCCCCCGGAACGGGGCGGGTTAACCCCCCGCCCGCAGCCTTTCCACGAGCCGCCCCAGCATCGCCTCGCACAGCCCCATCTGCTCGACTGTGACATACTCGTCCGGCTTGTGCCCCTGCATCATCGACCCCGGCCCGCAGATCACCACCGGCACGCCAAGCCGTTGATCGAAAAGGCCTCCTTCCGTCCCGAAGGCCACCTTGATCGTCCCGTTCGCCCCGGTCAGCGACTGCACGAACCGCACCACGTCGGCATCCGTCGGCGTGCCCAGACCCGGATACTCCATGATCTTCTCGAAACTCACCCCCGCCTCGGCCGCCCCCGTCGCCGCTGCCAGACGCCGGGCGATTCCTGCCAATTCCTCCATGATTTCAACGGGATCGTCCTCCGCCAGGTTACGCACCTCATAGTCCACCTCGCAGCGGTTCGGCACGATGTTCAAGGGCCCGCCCCCCGCCATCCGCCCGACATGCAGCGTCGTGTAGGGCACGTCGTAGTCGCCATCCCGGTGCCCCGTCGCCTCGATCCGTGCCTGCAAGCGCCCTGACCTCATTGATGAAATCTGCGCCCATATGCAGCGCGTTCACCGCCAGGGGGGCCAGCGCCGAATGCCCTTCGCGCCCGGTGAACACCGCGCGCATCCCGATCTTGCCCTTGTGTCCCGTCGCCACCTGCATCGACGTCGGCTCGCCAACGATGCACATCCGGGGCCTGAAGGGGGCCGCTGACAGCATATCGATCAGGCTGTGAACGCCGATGCACCCGACTTCTTCGTCATGGGACAGGGCCAGGTGCAGCGGCATGGTAAGCTCTTGCTTTGACGCTGAAATCATCGCCGACAGCGCACAGGCGACAAATCCCTTCATGTCCGCCGTGCCGCGCCCGAAAAGTCGCCCGTCCGCCGCCGTCAACGCGAACGGCGGCCTGGTCCAGGCCTGCCCGTCCACCGGCACCACATCGGTGTGCCCGGACAAAAGCACACCGCCCCGGTCGCCCGGCCCCACCGTTGCATACAGGTTCGCCTTGTGCCCGCTCGCGTCGGCGATGACCGTGCTGTCGATGCCCGCATCGCGCAACAGCGATCCGACCCAGTGTATCAGGGGCATGTTGGGCTTGAAGCTCACCGTGTCGAAGCCGACCAGTTGCGCCAGAATCTCTTCGGTTGTCATATCGGACCCTGTCAAAGCGAACGGGCCTGCCCCTTCGGACAGGCCCGCGAAGCATAGACCAGCGATGCGTCAGACCGCCACGACGCCTTCGGGTGCCTTCGCACCGGTCATGAAGGCCACCGCATCGGACATCGAATAGTCCTTCGGCCTGATCACGCAAAGCCGCGTGCCAAGGCGGTGGATGTGGATGCGGTCCGCCACCTCGAAGACATGCGGCATGTTGTGGCTGATCAGGATGATCGGGATACCGCGCGACCGGACGTCCAGAATCAACTCAAGCACCCGGCGGCTTTCCTTGACGCCCAAGGCCGCCGTCGGCTCGTCGAGGATCACGACCTTTGACCCGAAGGCCGCCGCCCGCGCCACCGCGACGCCCTGACGCTGGCCGCCCGACAGGGATTCCACCGCCTGGTTGATGTTCTGGATCGTCATCAGGCCAAGCTCGCTCAGTTTGTCGCGGGCGAACTTTTCCATCCGGCTGCGGTCCATCATGCGGAACAGCGACCCGGCAATGCCGGGTTTGCGCCATTCGCGCCCCAGGAACATGTTGTCCGCGATCGACAATGCGGGCGACATGGCCAGGTTCTGGTAGACCGTCTCGATGCCCAGCGCGCGGGCATCTTCCGGACTGCGGAAATGCACCTCGCTCCCTTCCAGCTCGATGGTGCCGTGGTCAGGTGTCACCGCGCCCGACAATGCCTTGATGAGCGTCGACTTGCCCGCGCCGTTGTCCCCGATGACGGCGCAGATCTCGCCCGGCATCAGTTCGAAATCGGCACCGTTCATGGCCACGACGGTGCCGTAGCGCTTCATCAGACCCTTTGCTCGAAGGATAGGTTTCGCAGACTGTTGAACGTCACTCATTGCGAAGCCCTCCGCAGCCATTGGTCAAGTCCGACAGCGATGATCACAAGGCAGCCCGCCGCGAACATCTGCCAGTAGTCATCCACACCCGCCAGCGACAGGCCGGTGTTGAACACGCCTACGATGAAGGCCCCGAGGACCGACCCTATGATCGATCCGCGCCCGCCGAACAGCGATGTGCCTCCGATCACAACGGCGGTGATGGAGCCGAGGTTCACGGTGTCGAACGCGATGGGTGATACCGACCCGACGCGGCCGATGGCGATCCAGGCCGCAAAGCCACAGATCAGGCCCGCGACGGCATAGACCGAGATCAGAACGCGGTTGACGCGGATACCCGACAGCATCGCCGCATCCGGGTCATCGCCGATGGCATGGACGTGTCGGCCCCAGGCCGTGTGGTTCAGGACATACCAGAGGAAGGCGGCGAGAAGGATCAGGGTGATGCCGCCGTAAGCTGATGCTGGCCCCGCCGAAGTTGAACCCCTTGCCGAACCAAAGAAGAAACGGCGCTTTCGCGTCGATGTCGACATTCCGGATTGATTCCGACTGCGAATACCACAGCTTCAAGGCATTGAAGATCGACAGCGTGCCCAGCGTCACGATGAAGGGCGGCAGCTTCATCCGCGCAACCAGCACGCCATTGAGAAAGCCCATCAGGCCGCCGAAGAACAGGCCGATCAGAATGGCCAGCAAAACAGGCAGCCCGGTGATGACGGCCAGGTTGCCCATGATCAGAGAGCACACCACAAGGATCGCGCCGACCGACAGGTCGATGCCCGCCGTCAGGATGACAAGCGTTTGCGCAAGAGCGACAAACCCTGTCACCGTCACCTGCTTCAGAACTGTCGAAAGCGCCCCGACGCCCAGAAAGCGCGGCGCGATGATCGAGAATGCGATGATCGACAACAACAGAACCAGTGCCGGAATCATCGTCGGATAGTTGCGCAGGTAGCCTCGGGCGACATGGCTGAAGGTCTTGTCGTCCTTCTGGAATGTGGCCACGGCAACATCTGCCTTCGCCAGCGTCGATTCGAAGTCCGAGATTGTCTTGGTCGGTGCGGATTGGTCGCTCATGGCTCCGGATGTCCCCCTTCATCGGATCGGCGATTTTTTACCGGTGCGCGGATTTTGGCGTGCGCTGACCGGCCCTAAAACAGAAGGGCGACTGTAAAGCCGCCCTTCCAGTAATCAAGCCAGATGTTTTCTCATCCGTTTCGGCGCATCAGCCCCAGCAGAGTTCCGTGCCCTTGACGGTGTCCATCGACGGCACGCCTTCGGCGGGCTTGTCGGTGATCAGGTTCACGCCGGTGTTGAAGAAGGTCAGGCCTTCGGACACGGTCGGCTTGGTGCCGTCCTTGGCGTAGGCCACGATGGCCTCGATGCCCTTGGACGCCATCAGCAGCGGATACTGCTGCGAGGTAGCGCCGATGATCCCGTCCTTGACCGAAGCGACGCCCGGGCAGCCGCCGTCAACCGAAACGACAAGCACGCCTTCCTTGCCGGCTGCCTTGAGCGCCTGGAAGGCACCTTCAGCTGCGGGCTCGTTGATCGTGTAGACGACGTTGATGTCCGGGTCCTTGGCGAGCAGCGTTTCCATCGCGCGCAGTCCGCCTTCGTTGTTGGCGTCCGACGATTCGTGGCCGATCACGCGGGCATCGGTTTCCGAACCCATGACCGACAGATCCGGCACTTCGATGCCGAAGCCGACTCAGGAAGCCGGTGTCGCGCTGCACGTCAACCGAGATGTTGTCCTTGTTGATGTCCAGCATCGCGATCTTGGCGTTGGCCGCTTCCGCACCCAGCGTCGCTGCGGCCCATTTGCCGATCAGAAGACCTGCTTCGAAGTTGTCGGTCGCAAAGGTGATGTCCTGGGCTTCGGTGTCCGCCAGCGGCGTGTCGAGCGCGATGACCAGGATGCCTGCAGCGCGGGCGTCCTTCAGTGCAGGGCCGACCGAGTCGTTCGACGGCGTGATCAGGATGCCCTTGGCACCGGCCGCGACGCAGTTTTCGATTGCGGTGATCTGCGGGGCGGCGTCGCCATCCTTTTCACCTGCATAGGCCTGGAAGTCGAGGCC
The DNA here is from genome assembly GCA_963819585.1 of uncultured Alphaproteobacteria bacterium. Classification (GTDB taxonomy): domain Bacteria; phylum Pseudomonadota; class Alphaproteobacteria; order Rhodobacterales; family Rhodobacteraceae; genus JAOADN01. The sequence goes on along the minus strand of CAWFWP010000002.1, from coordinate 599,510 downwards.
AGCGGCGGTCGCGGCGGCCTCGGCGCCTTCCTTCATCTTCACGAAGAAGGGGTTGGTGTTGTTCTTGGTGATCAGGCAGGCAAGGTCGGCGGACATCGCAGCCGAGGCAAAGCCGGACACGGCAAGCACCGCAGTGCAAGCGAGCAATTTTTTCAAGTCTGTATCCTCCCGTGGATATATGAACCGGGCACCCTCTCTCCCGGTTTGCGGCCGGATCAGGCCTGCCGCGCCACGCGAAGGAAACCGATTCGGCCTGTCGCGTCAAGATAAATAAATCTCAGTGATTTATTATTGACAGCCTAACCGGGGCTGCGCAGTGTGGATGCCGGGAGGAAGCTGGAATGTCTGCGGGAAGGAACATCAGCCTTGCCGTGGCCGAACGCGCGTTTCACGGCAGCGTACGGGCCGGGCAACGGGGCGGGCGGTCCGCGCAGACGGCAGGACCGGCAGGGGGGAAGACCGAATCATGCTGATCGGAGTGCCGCCGTTGCTGGGGCCGGACCTGCTGTTCACGCTCCGCGCAATGGGGCATGGCGACGAGATCGCCATCGTGGACGGGAACTATCCGGCGCAGGAACATGCACGGCGGCTGGTAAGGGCGGATGGCCACGGCCTGCTTGCGGTGCTGGAAGCGGTACTGACCTTGCTCCCGATCGACATGGCTGTGCCTGACGGAATATTCCGTGCCAGTCTGAACAATGACCCGGCGCAGAAGGGCGAGGTGCATCGTGCGATCGATGCGCTGTGCGCGCGGATGCGGCCGGAACGCCCAGTGCGGGCCTTGCCGGGCGAAGCGCTGTACCCGCGTATCCGCGCAGCGCACACCATTGTGGCAACCAGCGAACGCGCTCTCTTTGCAAACGTCATCCTGCGCAAGGGCGTGATTCCGGCAGGGGACCGCCCGGCGTGACGGATGCAGGCGACGGCGTTGCCCACGCGGGCGACCGCAGCCCCGGCGACAATCCGGGATTGCGCGGTGCAAACCAGACCGGATTGCGGGACCACAACGAACGCCTGGTGCTGTCGCTGATCCACCGGCATGGCAGTCTGTCGTCGGCTGAAATCGCGTCAGCGACACGGCTGTCACCTCAGACCGTCTCGGTTATCATCCGCAGTCTGGAAGCCGACGGTCTTTTGACGCGCAGCGATCCGGTCCGGGGCAAGGTCGGCAAACCCAGGACGCCCGTGGCGCTGAATCCTGACGGGATTCAGGCGGTCGGCATGATCATCGGACGGCGCGCGTCGGAGATCGCCGTGATCGACGTGAATGCACGGATGATCGCGCGGCGCGAGATCGTCTATGCCTATCCGACACCCGACAGGGTGATGGGATTTCTTGAGGCGAGTCTGCCTGCCCTGTTCGACGTTCTCGGCCCCGAGGCGGTCGGGCGGCTGGCCGGGATCGGGGTTTCGGCCCCATTCCAGCTGTGGAACTGGCTGAGTTCGGTCAACGCGCCCGCCGAAGAGATGGATGCCTGGCGCGGCTTCGACATCGCCGGCGAGGTGGCGCGGCTTTCGGGTCTCGACGTCGTGTTCCAGAACGATGCCACGTCGGCTTGCACGGCGGAGCATCTGTATGGACGCGGGCGGGAGTTCCAAGACTACGCCTACTTCTATGTCGGGTCATTTATCGGCGGCGGGATCGTTCTGAACGGCACAGTCCATTCCGGGCGCAGCGGGAATGCCGCAGCCTACGGGTCTCTGCCGGTTCCGGACAAGGGCACCGGGCAGGCGACGCAGCTGATACGCAATGCGTCGATCTACACCCTGGAACGCGACATCGTCGATGCCGGGCTGGACCCGCGCGGGCTCTGGTCGTTTCCGCGCGACTGGACGGAGTTCGAGGCCCAGGTCGGTCCTTGGGTTGATCGGACGGCGGCCTCGCTGGCGCTGGCGGCGGCGGCGGTCTGTTCTGTGATCGACTTCGAGGCGGTTCTGATCGATGGGGCATTTCCGGAGCCTGTCCGGGCGCGGATCGTCGAAGGCGCAAGGGCGGCACTGGCGCTGGTGGACACGCGCGGGATCGCCATGCCGCGGATCGAGGAGGCGTCGGTCGGCCGGAATGCCAGGGTCATCGGGTCAGCGGCACTGCCGATCCTGTCGAAGTATTTCCTGAGCCAGACCGCATTCCGTTAGACGGGGGTTTTCTGCTGCCCCGGCAGCGGATGCGCCCGGACGGTGCCGGGCGCATCCGCTGTCAGGCCAGTTCGGTGACCTTCACAGTGCGGCCTTCCTTGACCGACAGCACGGCCGCGTCGGCCAGCAGGAGCGCCGTCTGACCGTCTTCGCCCGACGGCGAGGCCCTGCCCTTGGACGACACCGTCGTCACGAAGGCTGCGATTTCTGCGGCATAGGCATCGAGATACCGGGTCATGAAGAAGTCATGCAGCGGCGGGCGGGTATAGCCTGCGGCACTTGCCACCTCGATGCTGACGGGGCGCAGGTTTTCGGCCGACACGGATCCGAGCGAGCCGTGCACCTCGATCCGCTGGTCATAGCCATAGGTGGCCCGGCGCGAGTTCGAGATCAGCGCCTGCTTGCCGGACGCTGTCCTCAGCATCACCTGCACCGAGTCGAGATCGCCCGCCTTGCCGATCTCCTTGTCGACAAGGATCGCACCCATCGCGGCGACCTCGGTCACTTCTTCGCCCAGCAGGAACCGCGCCATGTCGAAATCATGGATCGTCATGTCGCGGAAGATGCCGCCCGACCGCTTGATGTAGTCAATCGGCGGCGCCCCGGGGTCGCGGCTGGTGATCGTGACCATCTCGACGGTGCCGATGGTGCCCTTGTCGATCTCGGCCCGGACCGCCTTGAAATGCGGGTCGAAGCGGCGATTGAAGCCGACCATCAGCGTCGCCTTGGTGTCGCGCACGACTTTCAGGCAGGCCTTCACGCGGGCCAGCGACAGGTCGATGGGCTTTTCGCAGAAGACCGCCTTGCCCGCCTTCGCAAAGGCCTCGATCAGGTCGGCATGGGTGTCGGTCGGCGTGCAGATGACGACCGCGTCGATGTCCTTGGCAGCAAGGATGTCGTCGATGGACGACACACGGCAGCCGTACTGGTCGGCGATTGCCTTGGCCGCAGGAGCCATCGCGTCGGCGACGGCGACAAGCGTCGCGTCAGGATTGCCGGTGACGGCCTTGGCATGCACCTTGCCGATGCGCCCTGCGCCGAGAAGTCCGAACCGAATTGTCATGCTGTCCTCTGCTCTGGTCCGGGCGGAGGCCCGGGCATATCTGTGGTGGAGTCCGATCCGGGACCGGACGGTGATGGTCAGGCGTAAGCGCCTTCGACCGCGCCTTTGACGCCGGTGATGTAGCTGACGATGTCGTTCCCGTCCGTCTCGTCCCGCTTCAGCGATGCGACGATGCGGCCACGGCGGAAGACGACGATCCGGTCCACCAGATCGAAGACCTGCCGCAGGTTGTGGCTGATCAGGACCATCGGCACGCCACGTTCCTTCAGCCCCCGGATGATGTTTTCGACCTGCGCGGTTTCCTGCACGCCCAGCGCCGCCGTCGGTTCGTCCATGATGACGAGCTGCGACGCGAAGGCAGCCGTGCGCGCGATGGCCACGCATTGGCGCTGCCCGCCCGACATATTGCGGATCGGGTTGTCCACGTTCGGGATTTTCACCGCCGTGGTCTTCAGCGCCTCGACAGTCTTTTCGCGCATCGTGCGATGGTCGAGCCAGGAAAACGGTCCGAGTCGGAATTTGAACAGCTCGCGCCCGAGGTAGAGGTTCGACGGCACGTCGAGGTCGTCGGCGAGGGCGAGCGTCTGGAACACGGTCTCGATGCCCGCCTCGCGCGCCTCGAGCGGGCCTGAGAAGTTCACCTCCTGCCCGCCGAAGAAGACCTGGCCCGAGGTCTTCTGTTCGACCGCCGTGATCTGCCGGACGAAGGTGGACTTGCCGGCACCGTTGTCGCCGACGACCGCCACATGCTCGCCCGCATGCAGGGTGAAGTTCGCGTCCTCCAGCGCCTGAACGCCGCCGTAATGCTTGGTGAGGCCACGGGTTTCCAGAACGATATCGGTCATGGCGCTATCCCCTGCTTCTGCGCTGCTGGCGCCATTGGTCGAGCACGACGGCTCCGACGATGATCGCGCCCTTGACCATGTCCTGATAGTAGGCGTCGAGCTGGATCGAGGTGAAGCCGGAGATGATGACAGAGAAGATCATCGCGCCGAGCACGGTGCCGATGATCGATCCGCGCCCGCCCGACAGGCTGACGCCGCCGATGACTGCCATGGCGATGGCGTCGAGTTCGTACATCATGCCCATGCCGGCCTGCGCGGTGAGGTTCTTCGAGGTGAGCAGCACGGTGGCGACGGCGGCGAGCATGCCGGCGATGGTGTAGACGAGGACCTTGTGGCGGTCGACGGCGATGCCGGACATCCGCGCGGCAGCCTCGTTCGAGCCGATGGCATAGCTGTGCTTGCCATAGCGGGTGTAGATCATGATGACCTGAAACAGGGCAGCGAGACCGAAGAAGATGATGGCGGGGTTCTGGCCCTGCCAGGACAGAAGGCCGAAGGTGAGCGTTCCGAGGATGTCGCCGTTGGCGAGGTGGGCGTAGCTCTCGGTCGGGAAGGAGATCGGGTTGCCGTTCGACCACCAGCGGGCGACGCCGCGCGCCGAGACCATCATGCCGAGCGTGGCGATGAAGGGCGGAATCCTGGTGTAGGCGATCAGCAGGCCGTTGACCAAACCGGCGAGCAGTCCGCAGGCAAGGCCGACGAGGATGGGCACGATGACGGGCAGGTCCATGGCCCAGTCGCCGAAAATGGCCTTGGGGTTGGGGTTGCCGTTCACCAGCGCGGTCTGCGCGAAGCTCATGGCGATCATCGCGGTCGCGCCGACGATGGAACCCGACGAAAGGTCGATGCCGCCGAGGATGATCACCTGCGTCACGCCGATGGCGATGATGCCGGTGATGGCGACCTGAAGCGCCATGATGTCGAGCCGCTGCTGGTTGAACAGCGAATCGACATTGTCGCGCATGTTGAACAGGAAGCTGCCGCCGTTCAGGCGGTTCAGAACTTCGAAGATCACGGTGATGACGATCAGCGCGAAAAGGACATTCAGTTCCTGCGGACGGGTGCGTTTGGCGGGGTCGTATTTCTGCCCGCCGGTCCCGTGGACGGCCTGTGCCATGTCCGATTTCCCCTTTCCCCGAATGTGCCTGATCCGATCATCCGCCCAATCGGGCGGTCGGCCGCAAGAGCCTGAAGGGCGGCGCGTTGGCCTGCGCCGCCCTTCCTGTCACCGCCGAGGCGGATCAGTTCTTGGCGAGATAGTCCGCGACGTTCGCGGGCGTCACCAGCTGGAACGGGATATAGACCTTCTGTTCCACGGCTTCGCCTGCGGCGAGCTTGGTCGCGGCATCCAGAGCGCCCGAACCCTGACCGGCCGCATCCTGGAACACGGTCACGTCCAGATCGCCCGCCTGCATCGCGGCCAGCGCGTCCTGCGTGGCGTCGACGCCGCCGACCTGAACAGTCGCCATGTCGATGCTTGCTGCCTTCATCGCCTGGATGGCACCGATGGCCATTTCGTCGTTGTTGGCGATGACGCCGTCGAACGCGGTGCCGGTCGACAGCCAGTTGGTCATCAGCGTTCTGGGCCTGGTCACGCGACCAGTTGGCGGTCTGCTGGTCGATCACGTTGACCTTGACCTTGCACTTGCCGGCCTCGATCACGTCGTAGATGTCGGCGGTGCGCTGCACGGCGGCCTGGTTCGACAGCTCGCCCTGCATGACATAGACGTTGACTTCGGTCTTGCCCTCAGCCGCCCAGTTGTCGCAGAGCGCGATGGTTTCCAGCGTGCCGCAGTCCACTTCGTTCGACGCGACGAAGGCCTGGTTGTCGGGCATCGTGTCGACGTTGATCGGCTGGCGGTTCACATAAACCAGCGGCACGCCTGGCTGCAGCGGCCGCGTCCGACATCGCCTGGGTGGCCGAGGTATCGACCGGGTTGACGATGATCGCCGACACGCCGGACGCGATGAAGTTGTTGATCTGGTCCAAGCTGCTTGGCGACGTCGTTCTGGGCGTCCTCGATCTGGACCTTCATGCCGCCGGCATCAGCCGTGGACTGGATGCCGTTGCGCAGGACGGTCAGAAAGTTGTCGTCGAACAGGGCCATCGAGACGCCGATGCCGTCGGCCATGGCCGACGTGGACATCAATGCGGTCAGACCTGCCGCGAACAGGGTCGTTTTCATGTGTCTTCCTCCACTAGGGGCGCCGGCGCGCCCGTTCTCCCTGCCGGAGCGTCGGGCGCGGTTGCGCCGACGCTTATTCCTCCGCCAGCGGGTCAGGCGGCTAGTGCCGCGAGCCCGCTGCGGATGAATTCGATGGACGTGGCCAGTGCCCCGACGGGGTCGGCCAGATCGTGGACCTGCGCTGCAAAGGGTTCGAACGAGATCGGACCCTGATAGCCAGCGGCGTACAGCGCGCGCAACTGCGCAAGGTTGCCGAGCCGGTCCTGCGCATCGACCAGAACGCGGTGCCCGTCGCGCATGTCGGCGACGCTGACACGCAGGGTCGGTGACGCCCGAGACATGGACGATGCCGGTATGCGCCGGGAACAGGACGGTTTCGCCGGCCAGATGATGGTGGAAGGTGTCGTGCACGAGACGGAAGCGACCGGTGCCGCCGACCGCCTCAATCGCCTCGACAGCCTCGGCTTTCCAGCGGAGCGCGCAGATTTCAAAGCCGAGCGGTTCAACCATGCCGGTCAGCCCGTGATCTTCCAGCATCGGCTTCAGGTCGGTCAGCGCGCGGACCAGGATGGCCCTGCGTGCGACCGGGTCCATGCCCTGATTGTCGTTGCGCGGGATCAGGCTGATCGCCTCGGCCCCGGCGGCGACAGCAATCTTCATCAAGGCCAGCGCTTCGGCTCGTTTGGTATCGGACCAGTCGTTGAACATCTTGACCTCGGCCAGCGCCAGGACGCGCAGGCCGCGCGACCCGGCAGCATCGCGGATCGCTTCCGGGGCAAGACCGTCGAACAGCGGCTTCGGCAGGTCATTGCGGAATTCCACGCCGACACAGCCCAGCGCGTGGGCGGCATCGAGAAATGCCAGAGCGCCAAGGCGTGGCACGGCCATGTGGTTCAGCGCAAAGGCAGCCATTGGTCCCCCCGGTCCCGTTCGCCCCGATTCCATGTTCCGGGGCATTATGGAATTATTATTCTGTTTTTTGTTCCATACAATCGGATAGTTCCAAACACGTCAAAAACCATCATTCCGGCGCTGCCGGATCGTCAGACCGATTCCGGCAGGTGAATATCGGGGGGCAGGAACAGCTGCCAGGCCTCGCCGCCGGTGCGGGGGGTGCTGACATCGCGGCCCATCTGGGCGATCAGTTCGCGGCAGAGCTTTTCCAGGGGCGTGTCGATGACCATCGTGACATGCCCCTCGGCCAGCCCGGCGCGGGAATCGGCGGTCAGGGCGCTGACGACCAGCGAGACGTCGCGGTTGCCCCGCGCTTCGCGCATCGCGGCAATCGCACCCTCCATCCCGCCGCCTGCGACATAGACGCCGCGCAGGTCGGGCTTTCGGGTCAGCAGCCCCAGCGTCGTCTCATAGGTCAGTTGGCGGGTTTCGAGGTTGACAAGGGGGTCGAGCACCTCAAGCTCGGGCGCGTTTTCGCGCATGTAGGCGCGGAAGCCGATTTCGCGCAGTTCGTGGCCATGCCAGCGGTGTCCGCCGACAAAGATCGCCACCTTGCCCGGCCCGCGCGCGGCCAGCGTCATCATCCATGCGGCGGCGCGCCCGACCTTGAGATTGTCGAGGCCGACATAGCCGGTGCGGGTGCCCTGCGCGAAATCCGACAGCAGCGAATAGACGTCGAGACCGCCCTGGCGCAGGTCCTCGACCGCTGCCGATACTTCGGGGTGGTTGACAGCGGTGGCGGCAAGCACATCGCAGCGCCCGGCCATCGAGCGCAGGGTCGTTGCCATGTCGGAGGGGGCCTGCGAGACCGAGAATTCGAGCACCAGCCGCCCCTGGATCCCGGGAAGACCGGCGACGGCGCGGTGCAGTTCTTCGGCAAAGGCCTTGTAGAAATCCTGACCCTGCTTGTGCAGAACGACGCCGAAGCGCACCACCGGCTGATCGGCGCGCAGGCGGCGTTCGATCGCGGCGGTGGCGTGATAGCCCAGCTTCTGCGCCGCTTCATAGACCCGCTGCGCCGTGTCCTCGCGCACCCGCTCGCGCCCGTTCAGCACGCGGTCAACCGTGGCGATGCTGACCCTGGCCGCCGCTGCCACATCGGTGATGGTCGGACGCCGCGACATGTCCTGCAAGCTTTCGTCAGGTTTGATGCAGTTGTCTGATGCGTTTTGACGAGACAATCAAGCAAGATGCTTGGCGATTCTGCCTGCTTCGGTCTAGGTCAGGGCGAACGTGCCAAAAGGACATCCGAGATGGGCAAGCGGTCATATGATCTTCTGGGTCCCGACGCGCAGCGGGCGGTCGAGATCGGACTGGCGACGGCCGACTGGTACCACACCGATATCTCCCGCAAGGAGATGAAGGCGCTGATGCAGCGGTCCGACGGACCGGCGATCCGCGATACCGCGATCTACTATGGCGCGATGATCGTGCTGGCAGGGATCGGCATCTGGCTCTGGCCGACGCTGTGGTCGGTGCCGTTCTGGCTGGCTTACGGTGTGCTGTACGGCAGCGCGTCCGATTCGCGCTGGCATGAATGCGGGCATGGCACGGCGTTCCGCACGCCCTGGATGAACAACGTCGTCTATCAGGTCGCCTGCTTCATGATCGTGCGGAACCCGGTGACCTGGCGCTGGAGCCATGCGCGGCACCACACGGATACCGTCATCGTGGGGCGCGACCCGGAAATCGCGCTGATGCGGCCGCCGGAACTGGCGCGTGCGGCTGCGAATTTCGTCGGGCTCGTGGATGCCTGGAACGGCTGGTCGCGGATGCTGCTGAATGCGTCCGGGCGGCTCGACGCGGAAGAGGCGACGTTCATCCCGGACAGCGAGAAGCACAAGGTGGTCCGTATTGCGCGGATCTGGGTGGCGATCTATGCGGCGACAATCGGGCTGGCGGTCTGGATGGGGTCGATCTTGCCCCTGATGGTGGTCGGCCTGCCAAGGCTCTACGGGGCGTGGCATCATGTGATGACAGGTCTGCTGCAGCACGGCGGGCTGGCGGACAACGTGACGGACCACCGGCTGAACAGCCGGACGGTGCTGATGAATCCGATCAGCCGCTTCGTCTACTGGAACATGAACTACCATGTGGAGCATCACATGTTCCCGATGGTGCCGTATCACCGGCTTCCGGAGCTGCACGAGATGATCAAGCACGACCTGCCGGACCCGACGCCGTCGATCTGGGCGGCCTACTGCGAACTGTGGCCGGCGCTGAAGCGGCAGTTGCGCTATGAGGACTACTATATCCGGCGTGATCTGCCGAAGACGGCGCGGCCCTACCGCGAGGATCTGCATGTGGCTGCGCTGGGCGCGGCGGAATAAACAGGAGGAGATTGCAATGCCCTGGATCGATGCCTGCGCGGCGGACGATATCGATGAAGAGGACGTGATGGCGTTTGCCCACGGGGGGCGGGATTATGCGGTCTATCGCAGCCCGGACGGCGATTTCTTCTGCACGGACGGCCACTGTTCGCACGAGAACGTGCTGCTGGCAGGGGGTCTGGTGATGGACTACATGATCGAGTGCCCCAAGCATAACGGCCAGTTCGACTACCGGACGGGCGAGGCGATGCGCGCGCCGGTCTGCGTGAACCTGCGGACCTACAAGGCGAAGGAAGAAGGCGGGCGGGTTCTGCTGGACCTGCCGTAACCTCAGACGCAGGCGATGCGCGGCGGGCCTTCGGTGAGATGCCCGATGATGGCAGCCTGCGGGGTGGTTTTGCGGAGCGTCTCCAGAATAGCAGCAGCCCTGGTGGCGGGGACGGCGGCGAGCAGGCCGCCTGCGGTCTGGGGGTCATAGAGCAGCGCCGCGCGGGACGTCGCGGCCGCCTCGATGCGGTCGGCGGCCGAAGCGCGGTTGGCGGGCGCGAGGGTGGAGGCGATGCCGCGCGCGGCGAGCGTCTCGGCCCCAGGCAGGATGGGCAGGGCGGCGAGGTCGAGCGTCGCCGAGAGGCCTGACGCGGTCAGGATATTCAGCAGATGCCCCGCAAGGCCGAAGCCGGTGACGTCCGTCAAGGCGGTCGCGTGATCGGCCAGGACTGCGGCGGCGGGGCCGGAGGTGGCGCGCATCGAGGCGAAGGCAGTTGCCACATCCGCCCCGCGCGCGGCTCGGGCCATTTCGGCGGCGAGGATCACGCCGGTGCCCAGCGGCTTGGTGAGGATCAGCACGTCGCCGCCCCGGGCACCGGAGTGACCGATGGCGGGGCGGTCGAGCAGGCCGGTGACCGTGAAGCCGACGGTCAGCTCATCGCCGACGCTGGTGTGGCCACCGACGATATCGGCCCCTTCGGCGCGAAAGGCGGCACTGGCCGTCGCCATGATCTCGCGCAGGGTCTCGCGCGACAGGCGGGGCGAGAGGTGCGGCAGGGTGATCTGGGCCAGCGCCGCCTGCGGGACGCCCCCCATCGCCCAGATATCGCCCATCGCGTGGATTGCGGCGATGCGGGTCAGCGCGACGGGATCGTGTGTGAAAGCGCGCAGGTGGTCGGTGGTGAACGCCTGTCGCGCGCCGCCGAGGGACAGGACAGCGGCGTCATCGCCCGCGCCGGTGAGGATGTCGGGGCGCTGCGGCGGGGGCAGGTCCACGAGCGCGGCGGCGAGGTCGGACTGGCCGATCTTGGCCCCGCAGCCGCCGCAGAACGGCTGGCCGCCGTGCAGTTCCTCGGTCAGTCCGAGGGCGTGGAGCGCCGGGATGGGGGCGGACGGCATCGCGGGCAGGTCGTTCAGCCGGTCCATGAAGCGGCGGTCGATGCGGTCTTTCCAGCGCCAGAGCGGGGGGCCGGCGAGCCGCAGGCCCCATTTGTCGGCGACGGCGCTTTTGTGGCCGGTGGAAATGAGCTTGAGGTAGTCGCGCTGGGGTCGGTAGGGCCGCATCGTGTCCTGACCGGTCAGGGCGGCAGTGAGGTTGTGAAGGAGGACAGGGGCCTGACGGACGGCGAAGACGCCCGCCTTGGACCGGGGGCTGTCGCGCATATGGGCGATGTCGCCGCAGGCAAAGATCGCAGGATCGGACGTCTGGAGTGTGGGGGTGACGGTTAGGAAGCCGTCGGTCAGTGAAAGGCCGGTGCCGGTCAGCCATCCGCCGGGGCGGGTTCCTGCGGCACCGATGGTGAGGTCGGCGGCGACGGTGCGGCCGTCGCCGAGAAGCGCGCCCTCGGCTGTCAGATGCGTGACGGTCGCATGGGGCAGCACGGCGACACGGGCGCGGACGAGGTGGGACAGGATCGCCTGACGCGCGCCGGGTCCGGCGAGGGCGAGCGGCTCCGCGGCCTCGATCAGCGTGACGGCGGCGGAGGTTCCGAGGCGGTGCGCGGCGGCCAGGGCGATCTCGCACCCGGCGATGCCCGCGCCGATGACGGTTATCTTCGGCGCGGGCGGCCGATCGGTCAGGAAAGCGGCCCAGCGGTCGGCGAAAGCGTCGAGCGGCTTAGCCGGGACGGCGTGGTCGGCGAAGCCGGGGACCGCGGGCATGTCGGAGGAGATGCCGATGTCGATGCTGGCGATATCATAAGCGACCGGCGGGCCGTCGGACAGGATGACGTGGCGCGCGTGGCGGTCGATCCCGGCGGCGCGGGCGAGGATCAGGCGGGCATTGGCGTGACGCGCCAGGCGGACAAGGTCGATGTTCAGGTCGTCCCGTCCGTAGTGACCGGCGATGAAGCCCGGGAGCATCCCGGAATAGGCGGCATGGGGGCCGGGGTTGATGACGGTCACGCGGACGCCGGGGACGGGATTCATGCCCCACATCCGCAGGATCAGGGCATGCGTGTGGCCGCCGCCGATCAGCACGAGGTCGCGGGTGAGGGGCAGCGGGTGATCCATCCGGCGCTGGATAGCGAAACGCGGCGGGATTGGCGACGGGGATTGGATGCGCGGGCCGGGGCGCGTATGCATCGCGCGAACGAGGGGGACGCGAATGCGGGTCTACATCACCGGAGCGGCGGGTTTCATCGGGTTCCATCTGGCGAAGCTTCTGTTGGACGAAGGCCATGCCGTGCGCGGCCATGACGGCATGACGGACTATTACGATCTGCGGCTGAAAGAGGGACGGCTGGCGCAGCTGACGCAACAGCCGGGCTTCGGTTTTCACCGGGGGATGCTTGAGGATGCGGGCGATCTGGCCGCCGACATCGCCGCCTTCGCGCCCGAGGTGATCGTGCATCTGGGGGCGCAGGCGGGGGTGCGCTATTCGCTGGAAGCGCCGCGCAGCTATCTGTCGTCGAATATCGAGGGCACGTTCAACGTGCTGGAGGCGGCGCGCGACTGCGAGGTCGGGCATCTGCTGCTGGCCTCCACCTCCAGCGTGTTCGGGGCGAACACCGAGATGCCCTACCGCGAGACCGACAAGGCCGACACGCAGGTCAGCCTGTATGCGGCGACCAAGAAGGCGACCGAGGCGATCAGCCATTCCTGGGCGCATCTCTATGGTCTGCCGGTCACGGCATTCCGGTTCTTCACGGTCTATGGCCCCTGGGGGCGGCCGGACATGGCACCGTGGAAATTCACCAAGGCGATCCTGTCGGGCGAGACGATCGACGTCTACGGGCAGGGCGAGATGTTCCGGGACTTCACCTATGTGACCGATCTGGTGCGCGCGATCCGGCTGCTGATGGATGTGCCGCCGGTCAGGCCGGAGGGCGCGGTGGAGGCGGGCGACAGCCTGTCGCCGGTCGCGCCCTGGCGGGTGGTGAACATCGGCAACGGCGAGAAGGTGTCCTTGGGCGATTTCATCGCGGCCATCGAGGCGGCGGTGGGGCGGAAGGCGGTGCGGCGGATGATGGAGATGCAGCAGGGCGATGTGCGCGCGACCTGGGCGGACACGGGCCTGCTGCAGCGGCTGACGGGCTATGCGCCGCAGACGGATATCAGGGACGGCATGGCGCGGTTCGTGGACTGGTACCGGGGCTATGCAGGGGTCTGAGGGACCGTGAAAATCACCGGATTCGATAGGATTCGGGCGTGTCCACATGTGGACACATGGTCAATATATTGATTTTAAATGAAAATCCAGAATGAGAGATTCCGTTAACCTGTTGCTCAGCTGCGAGATGGGTCGCGCGCCGCAATGATGGCGCAGAGGCGGGCAGACCGACGGCGACGGCGGGCGATGCCAGGCCAGGACAGGGAGTTCTGTCCTGCGGAGCATGAAGCAGCGGTCCGCACGACCGGTTCCGGACCCCGGTTCGGCTGCCGCCGCGCCGGACCGGGCGCACTTGACGGGACGGGCGGGCTGGCATAGGTCAGCCGCCGGATGGCTAGGTAGCTCAGCTGGTTAGAGCACGCAACTCATAATCGCGGGGTCGGGGGTTCGAAGTCCCCCCCTCGCCACCACCAAATCCCCCACTTTCATGCGGCGTTCGCTAGAGTGCGGCAGTGTGAGCCGAGTGTCGGCTACTTCAGTCAGGCGAATCGTCTTGACAGATTTGGATCGTTCCATATAATTTTGGAGCGTTCCAATAGCAGAAACAGGCCTGCGGTGACACCGGTGACGTTCAGATGACCAAACTCGTGTCCCCCGACGACGCCGCATCCCACATCCCGGACGGGGCGGTTGTCACGGTCTCCTCCTCCTCTGCTCTCGGCTGTCCCGACCGCGTCTTGCGCGCCATCGGCGAGCGGTTCGACCGCGAGGGGCATCCACGCGGGCTGACCACAATCCACCCGATCGCGGCCGGCGACATGTATGGCGTGAAGGGCATCGACCATATCGCCAAGGACGGACTTCTGGCGCGGGTGATCGCGGGGTCGTATCCGTCGGGGTCGTCGAACCTGCCGATGCCGGAGATCTGGAAGATGGTCACGGAAGACCGCATCCCGGCCTATAACGTGCCTTCGGGCATCCTGTTCGACATGCACCGCGACGTGGCGGCGCGGCGTCCGGGGGTGCTGACCAAGGTGGGTCTTGAGACCTTCGCCGACCCGGTGCGCGAAGGCTGCGCGATGAACGCCAGCGGTGCGGCGGCCCCCATCGTCGCGCGGGTGGAGTTTGGCGGCGAGATATGGCTGCATTTCCCGAACATCGTGCCCGATGTCTGCATCCTGCGGGCGACGACGGCGGATGAACGGGGCAACCTGACTTATGAGCATGAAGGGGCGTATCTGGGCGGCCTTGAGCAGGCGATTGCGGTCCGGAACCACGGCGGGCTGGTGATCGCGCAGGTCAAGCGGGTGACGGCGGCGGGGTCGCTGCGCCCCCATGACGTGCGGGTGCCGGGGCATCTGGTGGACCTGATCGTGCTGGACCCGGACCAGAAGCAGACGACCGAGACACTACATGATCCGGCGATCAGCGGCGAGATCATGCGGCCCTGGGCGAGCTTCAAGCTGGCGGAGCATGGGGTCGAGAAGGTGATCGCGCGGCGCGCGGCGATGGAACTGAGGGCCGGGCATGACGGCGAACCTCGGTTTCGGGATTTCGGCGATGGTGCCGCGCATATTGCTGGAAGAGGGCCACGCCGAGGCGGTGACCTGGGCCATCGAGCAGGGGGCGGTGGGGGGCATGCCCCTGACCGGATTTGCCTTCGGCTGCGCGTCGAATGCGGATGCCTACATGCCCTCGCCGCAGCAGTTCACCTACTTTCAGGGCGGCGGGTTCGACGTGACCTTTCTGTCCTTCATGGAGGTGGACCGGGAAGGCAATGTGAACGTCTCGAAGCTTGGCAAGAAGCCCTATCTGACGGCGGGCTGCGGCGGGTTCGTGGACATCACGGCCCATGCGAAGAAGATCGTCTTTTCGGGCTGGTTCGAGGCGGGGGCGGAGATTGCGCTGTCGGACACGGGGCTGAGCGTAGCGAAGCCGGGGAGGTTCACCAAGATGGTGGATCAGGTCGAGCATGTGACCTTCTCGGGCGCGCGGGCGCGGGCGCAGGGACAGGACGTGATCTATGTGACGGAACGCTGCGTGATGCGGGCGACGGATGCAGGGCTGGTCGCGGTCGAGGTGATGCCGGGGATCGATCCGGGCCGCGACATCGTGGAGGCGTCAGGAGGCCGGGTGCAGGTTGCGCCGGATGCTTCGGTCATGCCTGCATCGTTGTTCACGGACGGACCGATGGGATGGGCACCGTGAGCGCGGTGCATCTGATTGTATCGGGGCCGGTGGCCGAGCTGCGGCTGGACAATCCGGCGCGGCTGAACGCCTTCACGGTCGGGATGCTGGACCAGATTGCAGCGCATTGCGACGCCATCGAACGGGATGCTGCCTTGCGCGGCGTTCTGGTGACGGCGGAAGGCACTCGGGCCTTCTGTGCTGGAGCGGACATCAATGCCTGGGGCGATCTGTCGGCGGGGGACTTCGCGCGGCATTGGGTGCGGAACGGGCACCGGGTGTTCGACCGGCTGGCGCGCCTTGCCGTGCCGACCATCGCGGTGCTGGAGGGCCCCGCATTCGGCGGGGGGCTGGAGTTGGCGGCGGCCTGCGACATCCGGGTCATGGTGCCGCAGCGCAACACTGGCCCTGCCGGAGACGTTGGTCGGGATCGTGCCGGGCTGGTCGGGAACGCAGCGGCTGGCGCGGCTGCTGCCGGAGTCGGTGCTCAAGGAAATGGCGCTGTTCGGGCGCAGGCTGACGTCGGAGCGGGCGTTGCAACTGGGCTTCGTGGCCGAGGTGGCGGAGGACGCGCGTGGTGCGGCGCTGGCAATTGCAGAGCGACTGACGACGACATCGCCGCGCGCGACGGAAGTGGCGAAATACCTGATCCATGCGGGGGCGGGCGAGGATACGTCCGCCCTGATCGAGGCGCTTGCCGGGGGGATGATGGCGGCGAGCGGCGACAAGGCCGAGGGGGTCGCGGCGTTCCGCGGCAAGCGCAAACCAGAGTTTCCGGGGACCTGACGATGAATGACCTGACGCTGATCGCTGCGACCGACACGGCCCTTCCGGCATCCCCGTTCCGGGGGCGGCATCTGATCGGCGGGGTCTGGCACGACAGCGCGGACGGGCGGAGTTTCGACCGCATTTCACCCTCGCATGGCGTGGTGGTGAGCCGGTCGGCGCTGGGGGGCCAGGCGGAGACTCGTGGCGGCCATCGCGGCGGCGCGGGCGGCATTCGACGGGGGCGACTGGTCGCGGGGAACAGGCAAGATGCGGGCGGGCGTGCTGCTGCGGGTGGCGGACCTGATCGAGGCGAATGTGGA
The DNA here is from genome assembly GCA_963819585.1 of uncultured Alphaproteobacteria bacterium. Classification (GTDB taxonomy): domain Bacteria; phylum Pseudomonadota; class Alphaproteobacteria; order Rhodobacterales; family Rhodobacteraceae; genus JAOADN01. The sequence continues at coordinate 583,183 of CAWFWP010000002.1, read as the reverse complement.
CCGCATCGCGCTGATCGAGACGCTGGAATCGGGCAAGCCGATCACCCAGGCGCGCGGCGAAGTGTCGGGGGCGGCGGACCTGTGGCGCTATGCGGCATCGCTGGCGCGGACGATGCACGGCGACAGCCATAACTCCCTCGGCCCCGACATGCTGGGTGTGGTGCTGAAAGAGCCGGTGGGGGTCGTCTCGATCATCACGCCCTGGAATTTTCCGTTCTGGATCGTCAGCCAGAAGCTGCCCTTCGCCTTGGCAGCGGGCTGCACCTGCGTCGTCAAGCCGTCCGAGATGACACCCTCGACGACGGTCATGCTGGGCGAACTGCTGGTGGAGGCGGGGGTGCCTGCGGGCGTCGTGAACATCGTGCTGGGATATGGCCAGCCGGTGGGTTCGGTGATGGCGTCGCATCCGGACGTGGACATGGTGACGTTCACGGGATCGACGGGCGTTGGCCGGTCAATTGCGGCGGCGGCATCGGGGACGCTGAAGAAGGTGGCGCTGGAACTGGGCGGCAAGAACGCGCAGGTGGTCTTTGCGGATGCCGATCTGGAAAGTGCTGCGGATGCGGTGACGTTCGGCGTGTATTTCAACGCGGGCGAGTGCTGCAATTCGGGCAGCCGGGTGATCGTGCACGAGGATGTGGCCGAGGCGCTGATCGAGCGGGTGGTGGCGCTGTCGCGCAAGGTGGCCTTCGGTGATCCGCTGCACCCTGATACGCAGGTCGGCGCGATCATCTCGGACGCGCATCAGGGCAAGATCGAGGGGTATGTGCGGGATGCGGTGGCAGCAGGGGCGCGGGTGCGGCTGGGCGGCGCGGAGCTGCGCATCGAGGGGCTGCCGGGGAGGTTCTATCAGCCAACGGTGGTCACCGGCGTGACGCCGGACATGGCCATCGCGCGGGAAGAGGTGTTCGGGCCGGTGCTGTCGGTGCTGGCCTTCAGGACGTTCGACGAGGCGGTGGCGCTGGCGAATGACTCGGGCTTCGGGCTGTCGGCGGGGGTGTGGAGCGAGAACGTGCATACCTGTCTGGACTTTGCGCGGCGAGCGCAGGCGGGGACGGTCTGGACCAACACCTGGATGGACGGATTCCCGGAGATGACATTCGGGGGCATGAAGCAGAGCGGGATCGGGCGCGAGATCGGGCGCTATGGGTTCGAGGAGTTCCTGGAGGTCAAGACGGTGGCGATTCGGGTGGGGCGGACGCGGGCGAACTGGGTCAGGGCATGAGCCAGCCCGACGTCATCATCATCGGGTCGGGCATGGGCGGCGCGACGCTGGCGGCGGCGCTGGCCCCGTCGGGGCGGACGATCCTGATCCTGGAGCGTGGCGAGCGGCTGGAGGACTGCCCCGAGGCGCGCGACCCGATGGCGGTGTTCGGCACGGGGTTCTTCCGCCCGGACGAGACCTGGTTTGATGCGGGCGGCGGGTCGTTCGCGCCGAACAACTACTACCACCCCGGCGGCAACACGAAATTCTACGGCGCGGTGCTGATGCGCTACCGCGCGCAGGATTTCGCGCCGATGCACCATATCGGCGGCGCGACGCCCGGCTGGCCGATCACCTATAACGATCTGGAGCCGGACTATCAGGCGGCGGAGACGATGTATCAGGTGCGGGGTGTCTTGGGCGAGGACCCGAGCGAGCCGCCCCATTCCGGGGACTATCCGCACCCGCCGGTACCGCATGAACCCGACATGATCGACCTTTGCCGCAGGCTGGCCGCGCAGGGGCTGCACCCGGGGGCGCTGCCGCTCGGCGTCGACATCGACCTGTGGCTTAAAGGCGGGGCGATCACCTTCGACGGCTTTCCGAACACGCGCGGCGGCAAGATGGATGCCGAAACGGTGGGTCTGGCCGAGGCGCTGAAGCATCCGAACGTGACCCTGATGACTGGCGCGCGCGTGACGCGGCTTGTGGCAGAGGGCACCCGGATCGCCGGGGTCGAATATGTTCATGCGGGGCAGAACCAGACCGTGTCGGCACCGCTGGTCTGCCTCTGCGCCGGGGCGGTCAAATCGGCGGCGTTGCTGCTGGCCTCGGCGGACGCGGCCCATCCGGCGGGGCTGGCGAACCGGTCCGATCAGGTCGGGCGCAACTTCATGAACCACAACATCACGGCGATGATTGGTTTCAGCCCGTTCCGGCGCAACCGGTCAGTCTATGAAAAGACGATCCAGTTGAACGACTGGTATCTGACCGGCGGTCCGAATGGCGAGCCCCTCGGCAACGTGCAGATGCTGGGGCGGATCACCGGGGCGATCATGGCGGCGGAAACCGGCATGCCGCTGGCCCTGGCGCGCTGGATCGCGGACCACTCGGTCCATCTGATGACGATGTCGGAAGATCTGCCGACGCCGGAGAGCCGGGTGGCGCTGCGCGACGGGCAGATCGTGCTGAAATGGGAACGGTCGAACTGGCAGGCGCATCTGGCGCTGAACGCGCGGCTGAAATCGGCCCTGCGGAAGGCGGGCTGGCCGTTGGTGCTGGCGAAGACCTTCGAGAAACGCACGCCGAGCCACCAGTGCGGAACGGCGCGTATGGGGTCTGATCCGGCAACCAGCGTCGTGGACCCCTTCTGCCGTTCGCATGACCACCCGAACCTTGTCATCATGGACGCTTCGGTCCTGCCGACATCGGCGGCGGCGAACCCGTCGCTGACCGTGGCGGCACTGGCGCTGCGGACCGGTCGGCACATCCGGGAAACGGACTTTGCGGCATGACCAAGGTAGCGCTGATCACCGGCGGGCAGCAGGGCATCGGGCTGGGGATTGCCGAGGCGCTTGTTGCGGCTGGCTTCCGCGTGGCGCTCGCCTCTCGGTCGGAAGCGGACGCGCCGACTGTGGAAAGTGCGCTGCAACAACTGGGCGATGCCGCACGGTACTACCGGCATGACCTGCAGGACATCGCCGATGTGCCGGTACTTCTGGACGCGGTCGAGGCCGATCTCGGGCCGGTGACCACGCTTGTCTCGAACGCGGGCGTTCCTGCCCGGATGCGCGGCGACATGCTCGACATCCTGCCCGAGAATTTTGACTTCGTGATGGATGTGAATCTGCGCGGCGCGTTCTTTCTGGCGCAGGATGTCGCAAGGCGGATGCAGTCGCGTCCCGGACGCCATTACCGGTCGATCACCTTCGTCACGTCGGTCAGTGCCGCTATGGTGTCGGTTGAACGCGCCGAATACTGCATATCGAAGGCGGCAGCCGCGATGATGGCCCAGTTGTTCGCAGTGCGTCTGGCCCCCCTTGGGATCGGGGTCTTCGAACTGCGCCCGGGCATCATCGCCACCGATATGACGGCGGGGGTCAAGGATAAGTACACCGCGCGTATCGAAGGCGGCCTTGTGCCCGTCGCGCGCTGGGGTCAGCCCGAAGATATTGGGCAGGTTATCGTGCCCATCGCCGAGGGCCGCATGGCCTTTGCGACCGGTGCCGTCATCCCAGTTGATGGCGGCCTGTCCATCGCGCGACTGTAGGGGGCGGGCATGGCCGAAGGGTATGATTTCATCGTGATCGGCGGAGGCTCTGCAGGCTGCGTCATCGCCGCCCGCCTGTCCGAAGACTCCGCCGCGCGCGTACTGCTGCTGGAGGCGGGCGGGCGCGACCGGCATCCGTTCTATCACCTGCCCGCAGGATTTGCGAAGCTGACCAAGGGCCTGGGCAGCTGGGGATGGTCCACGGTGCCGCAGCGCCATCTGCGGGGGCGGTCGCTCCGCTTCACCCAGGCGCGTGTGATCGGCGGGGGATCGACGATCAACGCGCAGATCTACACGCGGGGCAATGCGCTCGACTATGACGAATGGCGGCAGATGGGCTGCACCGGCTGGGGCTATGAGGATGTGCTGCCGTATTTCCGGAAAGCCGAGGATAACGACACGTTCGATGACCGCTATCACGGCAAGGGCGGCCCGCTGGGCGTGAGCCAACCGCGCGCGCCGCTGCCGATCTGCGAGGCGTATTTTGCCGCCGCCGCCGCCCTCGGCATTCCGTGTAACATGGACATGACCGGCGCCTCGCAGGATGGCGTCGGCTACTATCAGCTGACCCAGCGCCATGCGCGGCGGTCATCGGTTGCGACTGCCTATCTGAGCCCGGCGCGCGGGCGCGCGAACCTGACGGTGCGGACGGGCGCGCAGGTGCGTCGGATCACAGTTGCAGCGGGCCGTGCCACGGATGTCGAACTGACCGACGGCACGCGCATCACTGCGGCGTCCGAGGTGATCCTGTCGTCCGGTGCCATCGGGTCGCCGCGCCTCTTGATGCTGTCGGGGATCGGCCCTGCCGATCACCTGCGGTCGGTCGGTGTGACCCCGGTTCTGGACCATCCCGGCGTGGGGTCCGACCTGCAGGATCATCTGGACCTGTTCGTCATCGCCGAATGCACCGGCCCGCATACCTATGACCGTTATGCGCGCCCGTTCTGGTCGGCTGTCGCGGGCGCGCAGTACCTGCTGACCCGGCGCGGACCGGCGGCGTCGAGCCTGTTCGAGACAGGGGGATTCTGGTACGTGCAGGACGGCGCGCGGTCACCCGACATGCAGTTTCATCTGGGGCTTGGATCGGGGATCGAGGCCGGGGTGGCGAGCATGCCGAATGGCGGCGTCACCCTGAATTCGGCCTATATGCGCCCCCGGTCGCGCGGCACCGTGCGGCTGGCCAGTGCCGATCCGGCGGCGGCCCCCCTGATCGATCCGAACTACTGGTCCGATCCGCATGACCGCGAGATGTCGATCCGCGGCCTGAAGCTGGCGCAGGCGATCATGCGTCAGGACCCGCTGAAGCCCTATGTCCTGACCGAACGCCTGCCGGGGCCGGATGTGCGCAGCGACGACGACTATGCGGCCTATGCCGCCGCCAACGCCAAGACGGATCACCATCCGGCGGGCACCTGCCGGATGGGCGCGGATGCCGGGGCCGTGGTGGATACGCGGCTGCGGTTCAACGGGATCGCGGGACTGCGGGTGGCGGATGCGTCGATCATGCCGTCGCTGATTTCGTCGAATACCAACGCCGCAGCGATCATGATCGGCGAAAAGGCCGGCGACATGATCCGTGCAGACAACGGGGCGCGCCCATGATCCGTCACATCGTCCTGATCCGGTTCCGCGCCGATGTGGGCGAGGATGCCATCGCGGCGATCTTCGCCGACCTGCACGCAATCAAGTCCAAGCTGCCGGGCGTCCTGTCGATCACCTCTGGCCGCAGTGAAAGCCCAGAACGGATCGAACGCGGATACCTGCACGGCTTTGTCGCGGACTTCGCCGATTGGGACGCGCTGGCCGCCTATCAGGACCACCCCGATCACCGCCGCGTCGGCGCGGCGCTGGTCGATAACGCGCAAGGCGGCCTTGACGGGATTCTGGTCTTTGACCTGCCGGTCGTGTGAGGAGTTGAGATGATGCTGACCCTTCCGACCTATGCCGGCACGCTGGAACGCTATCGGCTGACGGGCGATCCGCTGGTGCTGCGCGCGCCGCAGGTGCCTCTGACGCGGACCGCGTTCGCCGCCGCGCATGTCGTGTCCGACCCCTTGCGCGAACGGAACCCCTGGGACACGCGGCCAGCAGTTGACTGGGACGCGACACTGGCCTTCCGAGTCTCGCTGTGGGATCAGGGGCTGGGGCTGGCCGAGGCGATGGATACGGCACAGCGCGGGATGGGCGTCGACTGGCCCACGGCGCGCGAACTGATCGAACGGACGATGGTGGCCGCTAGGGCGCATCCCCTGAAACCCCGCGTCGCCTGCGGGGCGGGGACCGACCATGCGCCGCTGTCCGACCTGCACGGCGAAGATGCGGTCATCGCGGCCTATGAGACCCAGATCGAGGTGATCGAGGCGGCGGGTGGGCAGGTGATCCTGATGGCATCCCGCGCCTTCACCGCGATAGGCGCGGATGAGGGCGTCTATGCCCGCGTCTACCGCCGCCTGATCGACGGTGCGCAGAACCCCGTGATCCTGCACTGGCTGGGCGACATGTTCGACCCGGCACTGACGGGCTACTGGGGCAGCACGGACGTCGCCCGCGCCAGCGTCTTCGTGCAGGGCCTGATCGCGGCCAATCCGGGCAAGGTGGACGGGATCAAGATATCCCTTCTGGATCAAGCGCATGAAGAGGAATTCCGGCGCGGCCTGCCGTCCGGTGTGCGGCTCTATACCGGGGATGATTTCAACTATCCCGCCCTGATCGAAGGCGATGAGACGCATCATTCGCATGCGCTGCTCGGAATATTTGCGGCGATCGCCCCCGCCGCTTCGCAGGCGCTCGAGGCGCTGGCGAAGGGAGACACCTCCGCATACCGCGCCCTGCTCGGACCCGACCGTCCCGCTGGCGCGCGAAATCTTCGCGGCACCCACGCGGTTCTACAAGGCGGGCATAGCCTTTCTTGCCTGGCTGAATGGATACCAGCGGCATTTCGTCATGCCGGGTGGCTTCCAGTCGAGCCGCGACATCACGCATTATGCCGAGGTGTTCCGACTGGCCGACGGCGCGCGGCTGCTGCTGCGGCCCGATCTGGCCGAGGCGCGGATGCGCACGTTGCTGGCGCTGCACGGGCTGGCCTAGGGCATGGGGCATAGGCCCACCATCGTCGATGTGGCGCGGCATGCGGGCGTGTCGAAGTCGACTGTGTCTCTGGTGCTGCAGGACAGCCCGCTGGTGCGGGCCGACACCCGCGTGACGGTCCGGGCGTCGATGGCGGCGATAGGCTATGTCTACAACCGGGCGGCCGCGAACCTGCGGTCGGCGAATGCGGGGCTGATCGGGCTGGTCATCAATGACCTGCGCAACCCGTTCTTCACCGAATTTGCCACCTCGGCGCAGATGGCCTTCGCGGCGCGGGGCTATGCGACGGTGATCGGCAACACCGACGAGGACCCGGAGGTGCAGTCGCAGGTGGTCGGATCGATGATCGAGCACGGCGTGTCGGCGCTGGTGATCTCGCCCGCCTATGGCGGCGAGGCGACGACCTTCGCGCCTCTGGCGCGGGCGGGCATCCCGACCTTGCAGGTGCTGCGGCAGGGGACGGAAGATACCGGCGGCTTTCCCTTCGCATCGTTCAACTACGTCAGCGGGGGACGGCGGGCGGCGGAGCATCTGATCGCCGAAGGCGCGCGGCGGATCGCCTTTGTGGGTGGCGTGGCGGGCCGCCCGATCACCGATGAGCGGATGTCGGGGTTCCGGGCGGTGATGGAGGAGCGCGGGCTGCCGGTGATTGCGGTGCCGGGACGGAGTTCGCGCGGCTTCGGACGGCAGGCGGCACTGGACCTGTCGCTCGACGATCCGGACTGCGACGCAGCGCTCTGCTTCAACGATCTGGTGGCGCTGGGCATGATGTCGGGTCTGGCCGAGATGGGGCGCGTGGTGGGGCGGGATTTCCGGCTGGTGGGGTTCGACGACATCGAGGACTGCGTGCAGGTGTTTCCGCGCCTGTCGTCGGTGCGCTGCGACGTGGCGGGGTTCGCGCGGGATGCGGCGGCGGCCATGATGGACTGGCTGGAGGGCGGCGTGAAACCTGTGCCGGAACGGCGGCTGCCGGTCGATCTGGTGGTCCGGCAGTCGAGCACGGGAGTGCCGGAATGACCGGGCCTGGCGACCCCGAAGGGTTCCTCCGGGCGCTGTTCGCGCGTGCGGTCGAGGTGGCGGACCCGATGCGGTCGCTGGCGCGGCATCTGCCGCCCAGACCGGCGGGCCGCGTGGTCGTCGTGGGCGCGGGCAAGGCCAGCGCGCGCATGGCCGAGGCGGTCGAGGCAGCCTGGGGACCCTGCGAGGGACTGGTGATCACGCGCTATGGTTATGGCCGCCCCTGCCGGGGGGTAGAGATCGTCGAGGCGGCGCATCCGGTGCCGGACACAGAGGGCGCGTCCGCAACGGCGCGGATGCTGGCCCTGCTGGGCGGGCTGGGGGAAGGCGACTTCGTGCTGGCGCTGATTTCGGGCGGGGCATCGGCGCTGCTGGTGGCCCCGGCGGAAGGACTGACACTTGCGGACAAGCGGGCGGTGAATGCGGCGCTGCTGGCGTCGGGGGCACCGATTGGGCAGATGAACGTGGTGCGCAAGCATCTGAGCCAGGTGAAGGGCGGGCAACTCGGTGCGGCGGCGCATCCGGCCGAGATGCTGGCACTCATGATCTCGGACGTCCCGGGGGACGATCCGGCGATGATCGGGTCGGGGCCGACAGTGGGCGAGGCGTCCACGCCGGACGACGCGCGCGCGGTGCTCGCGCGCTGGAATGTTGCGGTGCCGGACGCGGTGGATGCGGCGCTGTCGCGGAGGTCGGGCGTGGTTCCGCCGGGCGACCCGCGATTGTCACGCGTGCGCAACGTGGTGTTCGCGGCCCCAGCGCAGTCGCTGGCGGCGGCGGCAGAGATGGCGCGGGCTGCGGGCTGCGCGGTGCAGGTCTGGGGCGACGATCTGGAGGGCGAGGCGCGCGAGGTGGCGGCGGACCATGCGGCGCGGGTGCGGGCGGAGCGGAGTGCCGGGCCGTTGGTCATCCTTTCGGGGGGCGAGTTGACGGTGACGCGGCGGGGTGATGGCGTGGGCGGGCCGAATGCGGAATACGCGCTGGCCTTGGCGATTGCGCTGGACGGGGTGGCGGGGGTGCACGCGATTGCGTGCGACACGGACGGGGTGGATGGCGCGGCAGAGGTGGCAGGCGCGGTGATCGGGCCGGAGACGCTGGCACGGGCGCGGAGCGCGGGGATCGACCCGGCGGACCATCTGGCGCGCAACGACGCGCACAGCTTCTTCGCGGCGGTCGGCGGGCAGGTGGTGACGGGGCCGACATTGACCAACGTCAACGACTTCAGGGCAGTGCTGATCCAGCGGGACTGAGCGGCACGGCGCACTTCCAGGCTTCTGCATAGGTGTGGAACGCCGGGTCGGGCCGGACGACGTGGTCGCCCGCAGGTGCCTGCATCCGGTGTCCCTTTGCGTAAAGAAGCGCTGCGCCGATGCTGGTGCCGGTGCTGCCGGGGCTGGGGATGACTTGCCTGGCGGTGGCGGAGGCCAGCATGGCGAGATAGGCGGCGTTGCGGGCGAAGGGGCCTTCGACGACGGTCGGGCCGTCCGCGCCGGTGATTGTCAGGCATTCCGTGGTCATCAGCGCGAGGTAGAACGACAGGGCAGCCATGCGCTGGCCACCCGTCAGCGTCGCGGGGTCCGCCGTCCAGCGGTGGGTGCGACCGGGGAAAGGGCCGGATCGCGGCTCGACCGCAGGAAGCAGCATCGTCCGTGAGGTGAGGACGGCGGCGAGGTCGGCCTCGGTGGGAACAGCCGCCGCACCGTCGCGGATCAGGTCGAACTCGCGCCCGCCCATGAAACGTGCGGAAGGCACCGGATCGCCGAGGGCATTGGTGTTCATCAGGCTGTCGCGTGCGGGGTCGAGCGTCACGGCGTGGCCGCCGATCGCCATGCAGATGACCCAGGTGCCGGTGGAGACGACCGCGAAGGGCGGTCTGCGGGCGAGCAGGTGCGGCAGGAGCGAGGCGTTGCTGTCGTGGATGCCGCAGGTGACGGGCGTGCCGGGCGCAAGGCCGGTGGCGCGTGCGATTGCGGGTAGGACCGGGCCGAGGACGTCGCCGGGTCTGCGCGGGTCGGGAATCTGCGCGGCCAGGGGCAGACGGCTGCGGAGGGACGAGAAGGCGCGGGCGGTCGGATTCCAGAGATCGGTATGGCAGCCGAGCGATGTGACATCGGCCGACGCGACGCCGGTCAGGCGGAAAGCCCAGTACTGGGGCAACGGCAGGACATAGGCGGTTCGCGCGGACAGGCCCGGGTCGGTCAGCATCTGCCAGTACAGTTGCGCGCCGAGGTTCAGGCCCATCGGAAGGCGCGGGCTGCCGGTTTCGGCGAAGGGCGGGCGGATGGCGTCATAGGCTGCGGATGCTTGGTCGGGGCCGGGATGTTCGTAGTCGAGGATCGGCGCGGCAAGGCGGCCGTCGGCGGCGACAAGAGCTGCGGACGCGCCGTGGGTGGTGACGGCGATGGCGTCGACCCGGTGGGCTGCGTGAAGGTCGCGGAGGCTGGTCAGGATGAAGCCCCAAAGCGCGTCCGCATCGAAATGCGGCCAGGGCGGGCCGGGGACGACGCGGTTCGGGGTCGTCGTGACTGCGATCTCGGCCAGACTGTCCAGATCAACCAGCGCGAGCTTGGCGTTGGTCTTGCCGATGTCGATGACGGCGATGTGGCGCGGAGCCTCCATTGCCGGTCAGGGCATGTGGAACACCGTCACCAGCGGTGTGGCGACGGGTTCGTTGTCGGGCTTCACCTGCATGATGTCGGCCATATGCGCCCACCAGCGCCGCATCACCGGATGGTTCGGCAGATCGTCCATGCCGTGATCGTCGGTGCGCCAGAGGATGCCGAAGAGGGTGTTGCTGGCGCGGTCGAGATGGATCGAATAGTCGCTGACCCCGGCATCCTTCAAAAGCGCGACCAGTTCCGGCCAGATCGCGTCGTGACGCTTGCGGTATTCGTCCTCCATCCCCGGGTTCAGCTGCATTTTGAAAGCGTATTTCTGCATCATGCGCTCCTCAGCCGTGACCAGAGGCGGGGCAGCGCGATGACGCCGATCAAGAGCAGGCCGATGAAGATCGACATCACGATGCCGGGCACGTTCAGCAGGCCGAAACCGAAGGTGACAAGCCCCATGACAAAGGCCGCGATGACGACGCCCGGGATCGTGCCCGACCCGCCGAGGATGCTGACGCCGCCGAGCACGACCATGGTCACGACCTCCAGCTCCATCCCCGTGGCGATGGTGGGCCGGGTGGAACCGAGGCGCGAGGTCAGGCAGACGGCGGCGATGCCGGACATCAGGCCGGTCAGCAGGAACAGGATGAAGCGGACGCGGTCCACGCGGATGCCGGAGAAGAGCGCGGCGGTCGGGTTGTTGCCGATGGCATAGACGGCGCGGCCGAAGTTGGTCCGGTGCAGCAGGATGCCGAAGGCAACGGCGGCGGCGGCGAACAGGGCCAGTTCGAACGAGATCACCCACCAGACATAGCCCTGCCCGAAGAAGGCGAGCGACTTCGGATAGCCGGTGAAGGCCTGATCGCCGAGGATGATGAAGCTGAGGCCGCGAAACAGGCTCATCGTGCCGATGGTGACGACGATCGAGGGCAGGCCGAAGCCGGTGACCAGCGTGCCGTTGAACGCGCCGCAGAGGACGCCCGTGGCGATGCCGGTCAGGACCAGCACCGGCGTATCGGCCCCGGCCTGATGCGCAAGACCCATCGCGGTCGAAGCAAGTGCGATGATCGAAGCGACCGACAGGTCGATCTCGCCCGCGATGATCAGCATCGCCATGGCAAAGGCGATCATCGCCTTTTCGGTGAAGTTGAAGGTGGCGTCGACAGGTTCCAGGCATTCAGGAAATAGGGCGAGGCAAAGCTGTTGGCGATGAAGATCGCCACCGCGACAACCAGCAGCAGCGCCTCCCAGCTGCGCAGGCGGCGCTGCCAGGGCGTTGTCAGCCGGTCGGGGACGTGACGGCGCTGTCGGTCATGCGGCGGCCTCTTTCAGGATCATCCGGCCCTTGGTCCGCGACTGGGCCGGCGTTGAAGGCGACGGCGAGGATGATCGCGGTGCCGGATATCGCCATCTGCCAGAAGGGCGAGATGCCGATGACCGGCAGGGCGTTCTTGACGACCCCGAGGAAGAGCGCGCCGAGAACGGCGCCCGCCGACCGAGCCCGACGCCGCCGGCGATGGAAATGCCGCCGATGACGCAGGCCGCGACGACGTCAAGCTCGAACCCGCCCGCGACATCGACATAGGCCACGGCGTAGCGCGCGACCCAGAGATAGCCGGTCAGGCCCGCCAGCGCGCCGGACAGGACAAAGGCGAAGAACTGCGTCCGGCCGACGCGACAGCCCGGTATAGACGGCGGCGTTGGGGTTGCCGCCGACCGCGAAGAAGGCGCGGCCAAGCGGGGTGCGGCTGACAAGGACGGCGAAGGCCGCGACGATACCGATAGCGATCCAGCCCATGACCGGCAGGCCCAGGATGACGTGGCGGGGGAAGGCCTTGAAACCGTCGGTCATCTCGTGGGCGTTCACCCATTTGCCGTCGGTCATCAGAAAGATGATGCCGCGGTAGATGGTCATCGTGCCGAGCGTCACGACGATCGACGGGATGTCGAGCTTCCAGACCAGGATGCCGTTGACCGCGCCGAGGATCGCGCCAAGGACCGTGACGGCGGGAACGATGACGACCAGCGGCACGCCCATGCCGTTCAGCAGCGCGGCCGCCATGCCGGTCAGGGCGAGGGTGGCGGCGACCGACAGGTCGATGGCTTTGGTCAGGATGACGCACATCTGGCCGAGCGCCAGGATGATCAGGGGCGAGGTGTCGTTGAAGACCGAGGCGAGGTTCGCGGGTGCCACGAAGCCGGGAAAACGCAGCGCGATCAGCGCGGTCATCACGGCGATGACGATCATCAGCAGCGCCTCGCGCGATTTCAGAAGGGCGCTCATGCGGCGGCCTTTGCGGTCAGGCCGATGGCTGCGGCGACCAGCGTTTCCGGGGTCATCGCGTCGCCTTCGTATTCGCCGACGATCCGCCCCTCGCGCATGACGATCACGCGGTCGGACATGCCCAGCACCTCGGGGATTTCGCTGCTGACCATGATGACGGCCAGCCCCTGTGCGGCGAGTTCGGCCATGAAGGCGTGCACGGCGGCCTTTGACCCGATGTCGATGCCCTTGGTCGGTTCGTCGAGGATGATGACGCGTGGCTCGGTGGCCAGCCATTTGGCGATCACCACCTTCTGCTGGTTGCCGCCGGACAGCAGGCCTACGTCCTGATCGAGGCTGGCGGCGCGCAGGTCGAGCCGCTCGGTGTAGCGGCGCGCCAGGGCGAATTCCTGCGCCAGCCGCAGGAACCCGCTGCGAGAGGTCTTCCGCAGCGACGGCAGCGTGACGTTCTGGAAGATCGGCAGGCCCTTGACGGCGCCCTGCTTGCCGCGGTCCTCGGGCACATAGACGATGCCGTTGGCGATGGCCTCGGCGGTGGAGCGGATGGCCACGACGTGGCCGTCGATCCGGCAGGCGCCTTTTGCGGGTTTGGTGATCCCGAACAGCGCCTGCATGACCTCGGACCGGCCGGCGCCGACGAGGCCGTAGAACCCGAGAATCTCGCCGCGCCGCAGGGTGAAGCCGATGTCCGCGAATTCGGTCGGGTGGCTGTAGCCCGCGACTGTCAGCACCGGCGCGCCGAGGTCGTGCGCGCGGTCCGGGAAGATGTGATCGACCGACCGGCCGACCATCATCCGGACCATCTGGCCCTCGGTCACGTCGGCCATGCAGCCCCGCCCCGACCAACGCCCCGTCGCGGAACACGGTGTAGCGGTCGGCGATGCGGAAAATCTCGTCGAACTTGTGGCTGATGAACAGGATCGCCTTGCCCTCGGCCTTGAGCCGTTCGACCAGTTCGTAGAGTTCCTGGATTTCCTTGTGGCTGAGCGCCGCCGTCGGTTCGTCCATGATGACGACGCGCGCGTCGATCGACAGCGCCCGCGCGATGGCGACCAGATGCTTCGACGCGATGCCGAGGTCGCGCAGCTTCAGGTCAGGGTCCAGCTTTGCCCCGATCCGGTTCAGCAGATCGACCGCGCCCTTGCGCATCGCGGCCCAGTCGATCAGGCCGAAGCGACCGCGTGGCGCATGGCCCAGATAGATGTTCTCGGCCACCGTCAGGTCGTCGAACAGCACGGTTTCCTGGTGGATCGCCGTGACGCCGGCGCGCGCCGCCGCATCGGACGAGGCGAAGTGCACCGCGCGCCCGTCCAGCCGAATCTCGCCCGCGTCGGGCTGGTAGATGCCGGTCAGGATTTTCACCATCGTCGACTTGCCTGCGCCGTTCTCGCCGACCAGGGCCGTCACCTCGCCCGGGTAAAGCTCAAGCGTCACGTCCGACAGGGCCCGGACGCCGGGGAAGGATTTCGAGATGCCGGACAGGGTCAGGACGGGGTCCGTCATGGGACATGAACCTTCAGGGGAAAAAGGAACCCGGCGCGAGCGTTCCGCGCCGGGTTGTCAGCAGCAGGTCCGATCAGAAGATCGACTTGAACTGTTCGATGTTCGACTTGTCGTAGGTGAACGGGTCGGCCATCGCGCCTTCGGTGTTGTCGTCGAGCTTGGCATTGCCCATGCGGCCCATGCCGATCTCGGCACCCGGTTCGGCCTTGGCACCCTTGACGATGTTGTAGGCCAGCATCGTCGCGGCATAGCCGAGGTCGATCGGGTTCCAGATCGCGAAGGATTCGGTCGCACCCGACTCCACCGCGCCGGCCATTTCAGACGGCAGGCCCAGGCCGGTCACGTTGATCTGGCCGATCTTGCCTGCGTCGGTCACGGCCTGCGCCGCGGCAAGGATGCCCACGGTCGTCGGCGCGATGATCGCCTTGAGGTTCGGGTAGGTGGACATCAGGCCCTGCGCTTCGCGGTAGGATTTGTCGGCCAGGTCGTCGCCATAGACGGTGGCGACCAGGTTGACGCCCGGATAGTTCGGCAGGACCTTTTTGGCTTCCTCGATCCAGGTGTTCTGGTTGGTCGCGGTGGCGCTGGCCGACAGGATGGCGACATCGCCGCCGTCCGGCATGTGGTCGGCCGCCAGCTTGATGATCGTGTTGCCGATCAGCGCGCTGGACGACGGGTTCAGGTGCATCGCGCGGCCTTCCTTGGCGACGCCCGAATCCCACGAGATGACGGTGATGCCGCGTTCCATCGCCTTCTGCAGCGCGGGGACCAGCGCGTCCTTGTCGTTGGCCGAAATCGCGATGGCGTTGACGCCCTGCGCGATCAGGCTGTTGATCACCTCGATCTGGCCTTCGGCCGTGGTGTCGGTCGGGCCGGTGTAGATGATCTCGACATCGCCGAGTTCCTTGGCGGCCTCTTCCGCGCCCTTGGCGGCGGCTTCGAAGAAGCCGATGCCCAGCGCCTTGACGACCAGCGCGATCTTGACGTTTTCGGCATAGGCGCCGTTCGCAAGAAGCGCCGTGGCGACGGCGGCCGTGGTGAGTGCTTTCTTCCAGATGCTCATGTTTTCCTCCCTTGAGCGATTGTTCGTGCCGCGCGGGGTCTAAAGTTGCGCGGTGTCTTGCCGTTCCTTTGCGCCAGCGGGCGCGACGATCAGCCGGATGTCCGCGATGCGCAGCATCTCGGCTTCGCGGTCGGTGATGCCGTCATCGGTGATGACGGTGTGGATGCGCGACAGCGGGCAGAGGATCAGGCTGGACCGGTTCCGGAATTTCGAGGAATCGACCAGCACGACCAGCTCGTCCGCCTGGCCGATCAGCTTCTGTTCGGCCTGGATCAGCAGCGGATCGGCCTCCATCAGCCCCAAGCGGCGACAGCCCCTGGGCGCCCATGAACATGCGCCGCGCAGCGAAGTTGCGCGTCACGTCGTTGTCGAAGGGCGACAGGATGATGTTCTGCTCGCGGTAGATGGTGCCGCCGGACAGCAGGATCGTGTTCTTGGAATGCTTCAGCAGGTGTTCGGCGATGGGAAAGCTGTTGGTGAAGACCTGACAGCGGCGGGCGGACAGCGGATGCACCATCTGGAACGTCGTGGTGCCGCCGTTGATGATGATCGCGTCGCCGTCCTCGCACAGATCGACCGCCGCGCGGGCGATGGCGCGCTTGGCGGCGATGTGCATGGTTTCGTTGACGCTGAAGGGCCGCCCGGCCAGCCCGACGAACTGCGGCGGTGCGATCGATTCGGCCCCGCCCCGCACGCGGCGCAGCTTTTTCTGGACATGCAGCGTGGCGATGTCGCGGCGGATCGTCGCCTCGGACGCGCCGGTCATCTCCACGAGATCGGCCACGGTCGCCACCGGGCGATCCTGCACGGCGGACAGAATAATCCTGTGGCGTTCGGTTTCGTGCATGTGCCCCCCTGTGACCAGGAAGCTTCCACCGAATCCGATCACTGTCAATCATTTTCAGTCACAGCATCATGTTTGCAGTTGCAGCATGACTGATGATGATCGTTTTTGATTGACAACCGGGGGCAGATTGTCAGAAGTCACCGGCAAATCGAGGGAGGATGCCATGACCGCTGCCGCCGGGTTGCAGAACCTTTGGGACGACGCAAAAGCCAGAGGCATGACCGAGGCGGAAAAGCTTCTGTACCGGTCGAACCTTCTGGGGTCCGACAAGCGCATCACCAACTATGGCGGCGGCAACACCAGCGCGAAGGTGATGGAAACGGACCCGCTGACCGGGCAACCTGTCGAGGTGATGTGGGTCAAGGGGTCGGGCGGCGACGTCGGGTCCATCAAGATGGACGGGTTCGCGACGCTCTACATGGACAAGCTGCGGGCGCTGAAGGGAATCTATCGGGGCGTTGCCTTCGAGGACGAGATGGTGGGGCTTCTGCCGCACTGCACCTTCAACCTGAACCCGCGCGCCGCCACCATCGACACGCCGCTGCATGCCTTTGTGCCGAAGCGGCATGTCGACCACATGCACCCCGACGCGATCATCGCCATTGCGGCGTCGAAGGACTCCCGCGCGCTGACGGCGGAGATTTTCGGCGACGAGATCGGCTGGCTGCCGTGGAAACGCCCAGGGTTCGAGCTGGGCCTGTGGCTGGAGAAATTCTGCCTGGAAAACCCCGCGGCCAAGGGCGTGGTGCTGGAAAGCCACGGGCTGTTCACCTGGGATGACGACGCCAAGGACTGCTACGCGCTGACGCTGCGGATCATCCAGAAGGCGCAGGACTGGCTGGATGCGAAGACGGCAGGCAAGGCCGCGTTCGGCGGCGCGAAACACAAGGCGCTGGCCCCGGCGGAGCGGCGGGCGGTTGCGGCGCGGCTGATGCCGAAAATACGCGGGATCGTGTCGGGGGCCGCGCATATGGTCGGGCATTTCGATGATTCAGACGCGGTGCTGGAATTCGTGAACGCGAAGGGGATGGAGCCGCTGGCGGCATTGGGCACGTCCTGCCCCGACCACTTCCTGCGCACGAAGATCAGGCCGCTGGTGGTGGGTTTCGACCCAGCCAAACCCGACCTTGACGCGACCGTGGCGGCGCTTCCCGGGCAGGCGGACGCCTATCGCGCCGACTATGCCGCCTATTACGACCGCTGCAAGCACCCCGACAGCCCGGCCCTGCGCGACCCGAACGCTGTGGTCTAGCTGGTGCCGGGTGTCGGCATGCTGACCTTCGCCAAGGACAAGGCGACGGCGCGGATTTCGGGCGAGTTCTACCTAAACGCGATCAACGTGATGCGCGGATCGTCGGCGGTATCAACCTATCGCGGGCTGCCGGAACAGGAGGCGTTCGACATCGAATACTGGCTGCTGGAAGAGGCCAAGCTGGCGCGGATGCCGAAACCGAAATCGCTTGCGGGTCGTGTGGCCTTTGTCACCGGCGGCGCCGGCGGCATCGGCTCGGCGACGGCAGAACGGATGCTGCGCGAGGGGGCCTGCGTCATGCTGGCCGACATCGACGCCAAGGCGCTGGACGCGACGGCAGAGCAGCTTGTCCAGATGCATGGGCGTGATGTCGTACGCACGGTTGTGATGGATGTGACCGACGAGGCGGCGGTGGTGCGCGCGCTGGCGGAGACGGCGGTGGAGTTCGGCGGCGTGGATATTCTGGTATCGAATGCCGGCATCGCGTCGTCAGCACCGATCGAGGAGACGACACTGGCGCTGTGGAACAAGAACATGGACATTCTGTCCACCGGCTATTTCCTGGTCAGCCGCGAAGGATTCCGGACGATGCGTGCGCAGGGGATCGGCGGCGCGGTCGTGTTCGTCGCGTCGAAGAACGGCCTTGCCGCCAGCCCCAACGCGGCGGCCTATTGCACGGCGAAGGCGGCCGAGATTCATCTGGCGCGCTGTCTGGCGCTGGAAGGGGCCGAGGCGGGGATCAGGGTGAATGTGGTGAACCCGGACGCGGTGCTGCGCGGGTCGAAGATATGGTCGGGCGACTGGCTCAAGGAACGCGCGGCGGCATACGGCAAAGACAAGGCCGAACTCGAGGAACATTACCGCCAGCGGTCGATGCTGAAGCGGTCGGTGTTCCCCGAGGATATCGCCGAGGGGGTGTATTTCCTGGCCAGCGATCTTTCGGCGAAATCGACGGGCAACATCCTGAACGTCGATGCGGGCAACGTGCAGTCATTCACGAGGTAGGGCGATGATCGAGCGGGGCATGATCGAGCAGGACAATGCGGGCCGGATGGCAGCGCTGCGCGCGGACTATGACAGTCTGGGCGAGCAGGCTGGCGCGGCGCGGCATCGACATCGCGGCGGTCAAGGCGAAGGTCGCGGCGTATGGCGTGGCGGTGCCGAGCTGGGGCGTGGGCACGGGGGGCACGCGCTTTGCGCGGTTCCCGGGGCCGGGCGAGCCGCGCAACATCTTCGACAAGCTGGAGGATTGCGGGGTCATCCAGGCGCTGACGCGGGCGACGCCTGCGGTCAGCCTGCACATTCCGTGGGACAAGGCACCGGCGGCGGACCTGCTGGGCAAGGCGGCGGAACTGGGCCTGCGGTTCGACGCGATGAATTCGAACACGTTCCAGGACCAGCCCGGTCAGGCGCACAGCTACAAGTTCGGGTCGCTGTCGCATACGGACGCGGCGACACGGGCGCAGGCAGTGGAGCACAACTCGAATGCATCGAGATCGGACGTGGCGCTGGGGTCGAAGGCGCTGACGGTGTGGATCGGCGACGGATCGAACTTTCCCGGCCAGTCGGATTTCACGCGGGCGTTCGACCGCTATCTGGGGGCGATGAAGGATGTCTATGCGGGCCTGCCCGACGATTGGCGGGTGTTCACGGAACACAAGATGTTCGAGCCGGCGTTCTATTCGACGGTGGTGCAGGACTGGGGCACGAACTATCTGATCGCGCAGGAACTGGGGCCGAAGGCGTTCTGTCTGGTCGACCTTGGCCACCATGCGCCGAACGTGAACATCGAGATGATCGTGGCGCGGCTGATCCGGTTCGGCAAGCTGGGCGGGTTTCATTTCAACGATTCGAAGTATGGCGACGACGATCTGGATACCGGGTCGGTGGATCCCTACCGGTTGTTCCTGGTGTTCAACGAGCTGGTCGCGGCGGAGGGGGCGGCGGGGTTCGACCCGGCGCATATGCTGGACCAGAGCCACAATGTCACGGACCCGATCGAAAGCCTGATGGTGTCGGCGATGGAGGTCCAGCGGGCCTATGCGCAGGCGTTGCTGGTGGATCGGGTGGCGCTGGCTGCGCATCAGGAAAGCAATGATGCGCTGATGGCGACCGGGGCGCTGAAGGCGGCGTTCCGGACGGATGTGGAGCCGATCCTGGCGATGGCGCGGGCCGAGGCGGGCGGGGCGGTCGATCCGGTCGCGGCCTACCGTGCGGCGGGATACAGGGCGAAGGTAGCAGCGGTCAGACCGAAGGTGACGGGTGGGGGCGGGGGGATCGTGTGAGGGTGTCCCGCGGCGGGACATTTCCAAGGTTATGTGTTTTCAATGTGTTGCGCGGCCGACGCTGGGCGTTGGTCGATGGGTCTGATGGTTGAAATCACACACCCCGCGGACCGCGGTCACACGGTCTATGAGGGCAGCGCCACCACGTGATTGTCCCATGCGCGGCTGGCGAGGCTCAGCTTTTCCAGCCCACTGTCGGTCAGGCGGAACACCCCGCCCGACCCGTCCGTCGTAACGAGGTCCTGCCCGAGGCGCGCCACCCCGCAGACCTCGGCCCTGAGATGTTCGGCGACGAAAGCCCCTGCCCCGTCAAACACCTGCACGCGCCCGCCCTTGGGCGAGGTGATGGCCAGCCGCGCGCCGTCACCCTGACAGCGCGATGCTGCCTGCGTAGTTGTTCATCGCGCGGTGGCTCGGCTCCGGGGCGGTGGCCAGCCGGACCGGCTCGCCCAGCCGGTGCAGGCCCAGCAGCGGCGGGGTCAGGCCCTTGTCGCCCTCCCACTGCATGGCAAAGGCCACAAGGCCGTCATCTGACAGCGCCAGATGGCGGATCGAATTCTGATGCAGGTCGGCGTCGAGGCCGATGATCTGCGCATCCCGCCCGTCAGGGGACAGATAGGCGAGGTTCGGCTGCATCGTGGCGATGTTCAGCTTGTCGCGGTCGGTGTCGGGCGTGGTGTGGATGCCGCCATTGGCGACAACCAGCATTTCGGTGCCGGGCAACCGCGCGATTTCATGCGGGCCGATGCCATGCGTGGCGATCTCGCCGATCCGCATCCAGTCCCTGCGCCGCCAGATGCCGATGCGGCCCACGCTGGTGTCGTAGTCACATTCGCTGGTGAACAACGTCTCGCCGTCGGCTGAAAACGTGCCGTGGCCCTGAAACAGCCGCCCCGCGGGCGGGGTCAGCGTCGCGTCGGCTGCGCCGGTGACGCAGTTCAGGACGATGGCGAAATGCCCGGGCCGCCGGGCGAAAACCACGGCGAGCGGACGGCGCGGGTGGACTGCCCCGGCATGGGCGCGCGCCGGAAGGACGATGCGGAAGCGGTCGGTGCCGTCGGACCCGACGCCGTAGAGGGCGAAGCTGTCATCCGGTTCCCGCGCGGCGGCGAGGAAGGCGGGGTCGCCCGCATCGGCCCAGCTGAGCGCCGGGGCCGCGGTGGCCGCAAGGAGCGTGGTCAGGAAGCCGCGCCGCGTGGTCATGTCAGTCCCCGTCCAGCGCGTTGAAGCCGGGGGCGACCCCTAGCACGGCGCCGAGTTCGGCGGATGCGGCTTCGGCGGCGCGCCCGATGGCATCGGCGGCTTCCTGCACGCGGAGCCGCCCGCCGGTCGTTGCGACTTCACCCAGCGCCGGGTCGGTCAGCTTGCCAAGGGCCGTCGCGGCATAGGCGAACGCGGGCAGAACGCCTTCGGTCTGGTCGGCGCCCAGGGCGCGGGCGAGGCCCTCGTTCGCGGCCAGTGACAGCGTCAGGTTGCGCAAGGATCGTCCGGACAGATGCGCCTCGGCGCGGGCGGGGCGGGTCTTTTCGAGCGTGCCGAGGGGGCGGCCGAGGCGTTCGTCCTTGTCGAATTCAAGCTGGGTCAGAAGCTGGGTGAACAGGCTCTGGCGCGCCTCCTGCGGGGTCAGGAATCGGGTGTTTCCGGGGTCGCCCGCGCTGCGCAGAAGCGGGGCATAGCTGCCGGACCAGCGGTCGGACAGGCGGCGAGCGCTGACCGCAAGGTCAGCGGAGGCGGCACGGACAAGGGCGCATGCGGCGTCGGCGGTGCGGAAGTCGGGATCGTAGAGCAGAACCTCCAGCGCGAAGAGGCCGCGCGCAGCGACCGAAACGACGGAATAGTCGGCGGGCAGATCGCCGGCCAGCAGGGCGCGGAGCTGCTTCTGGGTGAATGCCTTCGGGTCGGGCCAGTAGGCGATGGCCTGACCGATGCCATCTTCTTCCATCGGACCGGAGCGGAAAGCCTGCACAGGGACGAAGGCGTCGAAGGCGGCATTCCAGGCGACCAGAAGCTGCGGGCCGGGGGCGCAGTCGGCTGCGGCGGCGTCGGACAGAGCGGAGGTCGCATCGGCGAATGCTGCAAAGCGCGGAAGCGCGACGGTGTCGATGACGGCGTCAATGACGGGGTCGCTGGCGCGGGTGGGCGAAGCGGACAGGACTGTCGCTGCGGCCAGAAACAGGGCCGCGGCGGCACGCTGGAATGGACGCGGTATCCGCATCAGAGGCTTTCGAGGAAGCGGATCAGGGCGGCCCGGTCGGCAGGCGACATCGCTACGACTGCATCACGCTGGGCCTGCGCCTCGCCACCGTGCCACAGGACGGCCTCGAGCAGACTGCGCGCGCGGCCGTCATGCAGGAAAAAGCTGTGGCCCGCGACCCGTTCGGTCAGGCCGATTCCCCAAAGGGGCGGCGTGCGCCATTCGCTGCCCGAGGCGCGACCCTCGGGGCGGTTGTCGGCGAGGCCCGGCCCCATGTCGTGCAGCAGGACGTCGGAGTAAGGCCAGATCAGCTGGAAGCTCTGCGCGGTTTTGGGATCGGTGCGGGCGGTGACGAATTTCGGCGTATGGCAGGCGACGCAGCCGGTCTCGTAGAATATCTGCTTGCCGCGCAGCACGTCGCGGTCGTCCAGATGCCGACGTGCCGGAACGCCGAGGTTGCGGGCGTAGAAAGCGACAAGATCCAGCGCATCGGTACCGACCTCATACCCGTCGCGGATGCCGTCTTCCTGCCCGTCGGGGGCGGCGGCGCAGGCGGTCTGCGCCGGGGTGCATTCGCCGAAACCGCCGGGATGCAGGACGTTGGACAGACCCATGTCGCCCGCGAAGGCCCCGGCCGACTGGGCGCGGACGGTCGGTGCCCCGGCCTTCAGGCCGAAGCGGCCCAGCATCGGCTTGCTGAATTCATCGGACCAGACGACCTGCGCCTTGCCCGAGATACCATCGCCGTCCGCGTCATCTTCATCGGCAAGGGCCAGGATATCGGCTGCGGGGATCGCCTCGAGCATGCCGAGGCCGGGCATCTGCGGGGCGACGCGGGGCGAGAACATCGCGCCCGGTGCAAGCGGACCATAGCCGAGCTGGTCAGCCGAATAGGTGGGGACGCGGAGCAACGCGGTTTCATCCCCCGCCAGATCGACGGGCTGTTCGGCATAGGTGATGCCGAGACGGTATTCGGGGGTCAGGCCGGGGGTGGCGAAATTCTGCAGCTGGGTGCCGTAAGTCGGGTCGGGATGGGTGGCGACATAGCCTTCCACACCGGCCATGCGCGGATCGAACGGGTCGCCGGGAACCGAGACGCGCAGGAACATCGACACAGCGTTTTCGTCGGCGTCGAGCGGCGGGCGGCCGCGGGCATCCTTCAGGTGGCAGCGCTGGCAGGCGCGGGCGTTGTAGATCGGGCCGAGGCCGTCCGAGGCAAGGGTCGAGGCAGGGGCGGCGATCCAGGTGCGGGTGAAGATGCCGTTGCCGACCTTGAAGTCGCTCAGCCCGTCGAAATCAAGGTTGGCCGAGGGCAGCGAGAAGGCGTCGGCGGTGTCGCGGATGCGGACGGTGGCAGCACCCGCTGGCTTGTCCTCGAACTTCTCGGGGTGGTGGAATTCGGTGGCAGGCGCGGTGACGTGCGCGATGCGGGCGGCTTCCTCGGGCGTGCGGGGAAGCGTGGCCAACGCATCGGCGGTCAGATCGAGCGCGCTGCCGGGCAGCGGCGCGAGTATTGCCAAAACGAGACCAGTAAACAGAAAACAAAAGGGGCGCATGGTGAGGATTGTCCTGAAAAGGGAAACCGGGGGGCGGCGCTGCCGCCCTCCCGGCGATGTCGATCACTGGAAGACAGCGTCGGTATTGTCGAGGCTGTCCGAGCCTTCGATGGTGACACCGTCGAGGCCGAGCGTGGTGACAGCGCGTTCGATGCTGCGGGTCTGGGTGACAAGCGCATCGACGACGGCCGTGATCAGGGCAGCGCCCTCGGCGTTCGAGGCATCGAGCATCTGGTCATAGGCCATGCCACCTTCCGCGCGGGTCTTGAGCGCCGTCAAGGCAGCGACGGAGGCATCGAGCTCGCCTGTCAGCTGGGCGTCAACCGCAGGATCGGCCGCTGCGACCAGCGCGGACAGCGACGGCCCGCTGACGGTCGAGCCGTCGGGGCGGGTATAGCTGCCGAGATAGACGTTCCTTATGCCGAGGCCGTCGTAGTAGTGGCTGTTGTAGGTGTTGTCGGAAAAGCAGTCCTGTTCCTCTTCCGGGTCGTTCAGCAGCAGGCCGAGCTTGATGCGTTCGCCCGCCAGTTCGCCGTAGGACAGGCTGCCCATGCCGGTCAGGATCGCCGAAAGTCCCGCCTTTTCGTCGGCCATAAGGCCGAGCCGGGCCGGGCCTTCGGCGGTCCAGTTCGCGGCCATTTCCGTCAGGTCCGTGACAAGCAGGTCGGCTGCGGCCTGAAGATACTGCGCGCGCCGGTCGCAGTTGCCGTTGGTGCATCCGTCACCCTGCACGTAGTCGGTGAAGGCGCGCGCCCCTGCGCCCGGGCCGGTGCCGTTCAGGTCCTGCCCCCACAGCAGAAACTCGATGGCGTGATAGCCGGTCGCCACATTCGCCTCGATCTCGTCGGCTTCCTGCAGGGTTCCGGACAGCAGGGCGGGCGTGATCGCGGCGGCATCGACCGTCGCGCCGTTCAGATCGAAGGAGGGCGTGGCAATGACGTTCAGCGTGCGGAAGGCGTTTTCATCGCTCGCCCCGCCATACCCGGCATCGACATAGTCGATCAGGCCTTCGTCCAGCGGCCAGGCGTTCACTTTCCCTTCCCAGTCATCGACGATGGGATTGCCGAAGCGGAAGACCTCGGTCTGAAGATAGGGCACGCGGGCGTCGGTCCAGGCCTGGCGCGCTGCGGTCAGGGTTCCGTCCGAGGGCGCGGCAAGGAAGGCGGCAACGGCGGTCTGAAGCGCCTGCGCGGTGGTCAGGCTGTCGCCGTAGGCGGCCTCGGCGATGTTCGCGTAGGTGGTCAGCACATCGCCCTGCGGCGAGGCAGTGGCCGAGGTCGCCATCAGCACAAGGCCAAGCGCGGACGAGGCGGTTAGGGTGCGGATCATGGGTGTCTCCAAAAATATACTAGGATCTCCGCGCGCGGCGAAAACCTGATTGAATTACTCGGATATGTCAATCACCCCCCGACACCCATCGGGGCAAGGCAATCCGTCGTCACGTCTTCCGTTTCTTCTTTTTCTTCCTTTCTTCCTGGGCCTGCAGCGCAGGGCCTTTGTCAACATACATGGACAGGGTCCGCGCGTCGAGTTTCGCCAGCGAGGACAACCAGTTTCCAACTCGGCTGGCGGCATCGTGCATGGCCGCAACGCGGGCGTCACCTGCATCCGCCTCGGCCGTCAGAAGCCGGTCGAGGATCGGGGCAAGGGCGCGGCGGTGGCGGGCCGCAAGGATCAGGCGCAGAATCTCCCAAGGGTCGGGGGGTGCCGCGAAATATTCGCGCCGGTCGCCCGCACGGCGCAGGACCGAGATCAGCCCCCAGGCCCGCAGGTCCTTCAGCGCGGTCGAGACGTTGGACCGCGACAGACCGAGCGACGCAGCCAGATCCTCGGCGCAGGGCGCGTCCGATGCCTGCCAGATCGCGGCAAAGCACTGCCCGGCAGGGCGCGACAGGCCGAGGTCGGCGGCGGCATCGGCGCAGATCGCGGTCAGGCTGTCGGGCATCGGCACGCTCCCTTGCCCGGACAGCCGGACACGGCGCGAAGCGTCGCCCGCTGGGTCGCGCGGTGTCAAGGAAAAGGGCGGACGCTGCCTAAAGGATGACCTGCGGCGCGGGCAGACCGACCGTGCCCGAAGGCGCTGCGAAGGTGCAGCCGTTCAGCGGTTCTGCGGCGATGATGTCCGGCGAAAGGTGTTCGCGGGCTGTGGTCACATAGAGCGTCGACAAGTCGTCTCCGCCGAAGGCGGGGCAGGAAGAGTTGCGACCGCCGACCGTTATCGCGCGCAGGAACCGGCCATCGGGCGCATGGCAGGCGACGCGGCCCGATCCCCATTGCGCGACCCAGAGGTTGCCGTCGGCATCACAGACGGCCCCGTCGGGTTCGCGCCCTTCCGCAGTCAAGTCGAGCCAGGGTTCGGGATCGCCCGCAGGCCAGCCGTGGGTGGCGTCCAGGGCAACGCGGCGGACGATGCCGGTAGGCGTGTCAGAGAAGTGGGCGAACCGGCGGTCGGGGGTGAAGCTGATGGAGTTCGGGATGCGGATCGGGGCGAAAAGCTGGCGCACCTCACCCCGGTAGTAACGGTATATCGCGCCCGCGCCAGGTTCGGCCCGTTTCCCCATGGTGCCGATCCAGAATCCCCCCCAAGGGTCGGCACGGCCATCGTTCGACCGCGTCGCAGGGTTGGCGGCTTCCAACCGCGCGATTTTCTCGGTTCTTCCGGTGGACAGGTCGAAGGTAAAGAAGCCGGTCTCGGAAGCCAGAAACATCAGGTCGCGGGTGATCCATCCGGCGGCGGAGGTGAGGTCCGGCATGATCCATTCGGACGGTCCGGACGCGGTGCGGGTCATCAGCTTGCGGTTCAGGATGTCGAACCAGAACAGCTGGCGGCGTTCGGGGTGCCAGAACGCGCCTTCGCCCAGTTCGCAGGGCCGGTCGTCGAAGATGGCGGCCAAGGGAATCTCCACGCGGCGAGGGCACTGGTTTTGTGCCATGCGTCGGCGCATTTCGAAAGGGGTCAGGGCATCGCAAGGCAGTCGGCGATGGCCGCGCCCAGATTGGTCAGCAGGGTTGTGTAGAGATCAGGCCCCGGCTGCAGGTCGCGGCCCTCGGGGTCGAGCGGCTGGCCGATCCGCGCTGGCGTGCCCTCGGCCAGAAGGGCGATCTGCTTCGGGTCATGGCCAGATTCCGGGAAGATGCAGGCGACGTCCGACAGGTGTTCGCGGATCGCGGACAGGCGGGCCGCACCGGGATCGGCGGCATCGCCGAGAGAAACGGACCCCGCGACGGTCAGGCCGAAATGCGCGGCAAAGTACCCGAAGGCTTCGTGAAATACGATGATCGGGAGGTCGACGACCGGGGCGAGTCTGGCCGAGAGCTCGCCGTCCACCGCGGCAATCCGGGCAGCCTCGTCGGCGGCGTTGTCGCGGTAGGCGACCGCGTTGCCGGGATCCAGCGCGGCAAGGCGGTCGGCGATGATGTTCAACCAGAGCGTGGCGTTGCCGGGGTCGAGGAAGGCGTGGGGATCGGTCCCGCCCTTGGCGAAGGTGATGGTCTGCGTGCCGGGGGCCGAAAGCAGGGCGATGGCGCGTGCGGAATCGCCATCCTGCAGGGCGCGGCCGAGCCAAGGTGTCATTTCGGGGCCGATCCAGAAGACGGCGTCTGCCCCGGCAAGCGCGCGGGCGTCCGACGGGCGCATCTGATAGTCATGCGCATCGGCCCCCTGCCCGAGCAGCAGTGCCGGTTGCCCCAGGTCACCCATGACGGAGGCGGTGAGCGAGTGGACGGGGGGAATGTCGGTGACAACGCGTGGAACATCCGCCCAGGAGGCCGAGGCGGACAGCGCAAGGGCAAGCAGGGCAGCGCGGGACATGGGAAAACCGTCAAGGTTGCGGGTTCGGACGTCCTATCGTATGTAATATCATAACGCGCAAGAGAAATGTGATAGGGTAACATGCACGATCATCCGGATACTGGCGGCGGGCTGGCCTTTGCCCGCCACGATCATGCGCATTGCGCGGGCGACGCGCTTGCCAAGGCGGATGCGCTGGCGGGGGAGCGCGGTGCGCGGCTGACGCCGGTGCGGCGGCGGGTGCTGGAGATCCTGCTCGAGGCGCACCGGGCGATGGGGGCCTACGAGGTGCTGGAGCGGCTGGGGGCGGAGGGCTTCGGGCGGCAGCCGCCGGTTGCCTACCGCGCGCTGGATTTCCTTGTCGAACAGGGCTTCGCGCACCGCATCCGGCGGCTGAATGCCTTCATGGCCTGCATGCATCCGGGCGAGGCGCATCATGCGGCGTTCCTGATCTGCAAGGTCTGCGACGCGGTGGCGGAGGCCCCGGCGGGCGCGGCGCGGGCGGCGCTGGAAGGATCGGCGAGTGAACTGGGGTTCGTGATCGAACGGTCGAACATCGAGGCGCTGGGAACCTGCCCGGCCTGCCGGGAGGCTTCGGTATGAGTTTGATCGCGGCAACGGGGCTGACGGTGCGGCACGGTGGCGCGGCGGTGCTGGAGAGTGTGACCGTGGCGATCCGCAAGGGCGAGATCGTGACAGTGGTCGGCCCGAACGGATCGGGGAAATCAACGCTGGTGCGGGCGCTGATCGGGCTGGAACCGGCGGCGGAGGGGCGGGTGGCGCGGCAGGCGGGTCTGCGCATCGGCTATGTGCCGCAGCGGCTGCATATCGACGCGGGCCTGCCGATGACGGTGCGGCGGTTCCTGTCGCTGCCGGTCAGGGTGACGGACGCGGAGGCGGTCGCCGCATTGACGCGGGTGGGAGTGCCGGATGCGGGGCCGGCCCAGATGACGCGGCTGTCGGGCGGGCAGTTCCAGCGGGTGCTGCTGGCGCGCGCGCTGCTGTCGCGGCCGGACATCCTGATCCTGGACGAGCCGACGCAGGGGCTGGATCAGCCGGGCGTCGCGGGGTTCTACAGGCTGATCGAGGAGATCCGGGGCGAGACGGGCGCGGCGGTGCTGATGGTCAGCCATGACCTGCATGTGGTGATGCGCGCGTCGGACCGGGTGATCTGCCTGAACGGCCATATCTGCTGCGAAGGCGCGCCCGAGGTGGTGTCGGCGGCCCCGGAATACCGCGCGCTGTTCGGGCTGGGGACGCAAGGCACGATGGCGCTGTACCGCCACGTCCATGACCACGATCATGCGGGGCACGGGCATCACCACCACGAGCCTGCCCGCGCCGAGGACGAACATGCTTGACGACTTCCTTGTGCGCGCGGGGCTGGCCGGGCTGGGGCTGTGCCTTGCGACCGGGCCGCTCGGGTCCTTCGTCGTCTGGCGGCGGATGGCGTATTTCGGCGATGCGACCGCCCACGCGGCGATCCTGGGCGTGGCGCTGGCGCTGGCGACGGACCTGCCGGTCTATGCGGGCACGCTGGCCGTCGCGCTGGCGATGGCGCTGACGGTGGCGTCGCTGACCGGGCGGGGGCAGTCGAGCGACACGATGCTGGGGGTGCTGGCGCATTCGGCGCTGGCGCTGGGGCTGGTGGCGGTGTCGTTCCTGCATTCGGTGCGGGTCGATCTGTCGGCGTTCCTGTTCGGGGACATTCTGGCGGTCACGCGCGCCGATCTGGTCTGGGTCTGGGGCGGGTCGCTGGCGGTCCTAGCACTGCTGGCCTGGCGCTGGCAGGCGCTGGTGACGGCGACGGTCAGCGAGGATCTGGCGCAGGCGGCGGGGCTGAACCCGGGCCGCGAGCGGCTGGTCCTGACCGTGGCGCTGGCGCTGGTCGTGGCGGTGGCGATCAAGATCGTCGGGCGCGCTGCTGATCGCGGCGATGCTGATCGTGCCAGCCGCTGCCGCGCGGTCGGTGGCGCGGACGCCCGAGGGGATGGCGCTGGGCGCGACGCTGGCAGGGATGGCGGCGGTGATCGCGGGGCTGGCCGGGTCGCTGCGGTGGGACACGCCTGCGGGGCCGTCGATCGTGGTCGCGGCGGCGGCGCTGTTCGTGGTCAGCCTGGGGGTCGGGCGGGCGAGAGGGTAGAGTTCCGCCTTCGGCGGGGATATTTGCACCTCACTGGAAAAGCGCGGGGCTCGGCGATGAACCATCTGTGGGACGGGCTGTTCGGGCGGCATGAGGGGAGCAGGCGGGATTTCCTGATCTTGCCCGATGGCGGGCGCGTGACCTATGCGGCGTTTCTGGAACAGGCGGCGGGGTTCGCGGGGGCGCTGGCGGCGGCTGGGCTGCGGCCCGGCGACCGGGTGGCGCTGCTTCTGGAGAAGTCGCCGGCGATGCTGGCGCTGATTGCTGGGGCGGTGCGGGCGGGGGTCGTGTTCCTGCCGCTGAACCCGGCCTACACGGCGGCCGAGGTCAGCTATTTCATCGCCGATGCAGGGGCGAAGCTGCTGGTCTGTGACGGGGCGCGGGAAGCGGAACTGCGTCCGGTTGCCGAGGCGGCGGGGGCGCTGCTCGCCACGCTGAGCGCGGACCGGTCGGGGTCGTTCGCAGAGATGGCGGGCGATGCGGGGCCGGTCGTGGCGCGGGGGCGCGATGACATTGCGGCGCTGCTGTATACGTCGGGCACGACGGGGCGGTCGAAGGGGGCGATGCTGACGCAGGGCAACCTGCTGTCGAATGCGGTGGCGCTGACGGAGGTCTGGGGGTTCACCGACCGCGACGTGCTGCTGCATGCGCTGCCGGTGTTCCACACGCACGGGCTGTTCGTGGCGACGAACGTGGCACTGATCGCGGGTTGTCCGATGATCTTCCTTCCGAAGTTCGACGCGGGCGAGGTGCTGCGCCTGATGCCGCAGGCGACGGCAATGATGGGCGTGCCGACGTTCTATGTGCGGCTGCTGGGCGAGGCGGGGCTGACGAAGGCGACCGTGGACCATATGCGGCTGTTCGTTTCGGGGTCGGCACCGCTGCTGGCCGAGACGCACCGGGAGTGGGAGGCGCGGACGGGTCACCGGATTCTGGAACGCTACGGGATGACCGAGACGAACATGAACACGTCGAACCCGCTGAGGGGCGACCGGCGGGCGGGGACGGTGGGGATGGCTCTGCCGGGGGTGGAGGTCCGGGTCTGCGACGACGCGGGGGCGGAGCTGGCGCGTGGCGAGACGGGGATGGTCGAGGTGCGGGGGCCGAATGTGTTCAAGGGCTACTGGGGGATGCCGGAGAAGACGGCGGCGGAGCTGCGCGGAGACGGGTTCTTCATCACGGGCGATCTGGGGGTGATGGACGAGGACGGCTATCTGACGATTGTCGGGCGGGGCAAGGACCTGATTATTTCAGGGGGCTTCAACGTCTATCCGAAAGAAGTCGAGATGGCGATCGACGCGCTGCCGGGGGTGGTAGAGAGCGCGGTCGTGGGCGTGCCGCACGCCGATTTCGGCGAGGGCGTGGTGGCTGTGTCGTGGGCTCGGTGAGCGAGGCAGAGGTGATGGCGGGGATCGCGGGCGTGCTGGCGCGGTTCAAGCAGCCGAAGCATGTGGCGGTGGTGGCGGACCTGCCGCGGAATGCGATGGGCAAGGTGCAGAAGAACGTGCTGCGGGAGAGGTATGCAGGGGGTGTTCGGGGGGTGACTTCGGGCCGATTTTGGCGCGATTCGGCGGTGTCCACATGTGGACACAGGGTCAAATCATTGATATTAAAGGATTTTCAGCATAAGGTCCTTGAAGGGTTTCGTTAACCAGTGCGGGGGACGGTCCTACCGCCCCACGCCCGCAAATTCCGTGAACCCGGCCTTCAGCGCGTCCTTTGCCGAATAGACATTGCGCAGATCCGCCATCGCGGGCGTGGCCATGCCCTTGGCAAGCCGCGCGAGGTCGAGTGCGCGGAATTCGTTCCATTCGGTCAGCAGGACCACGACATCGGCCCCCTTGGCCGCCTGATAGGCATCGTCGCCCCATGTCACGCCGGGCAGCAGATGCTCGCCCTCGCGCCGCCCCTGCGGGTCGACGACGCGGACCTTCGCGCCGCCGCCGACCAGCGCGGGCACGATGGTCAGCGACGGCGCGTCGCGCATGTCGTCGGTGTTGGGCTTGAAGGTCACGCCGAGGATGGCGACGGTCTTGCCGTTGACGGAGCCGCCGCAGAGGTCGAGCACCTTCTGCACCATGCGGCGCTTGACCTCTTCATTCACCTTGATGACCGTTTCGACAATCTGCATCGGGGCCGCGTGTTCCTGGCCGATGCGGGCGAGGGCCGAGGTATCCTTGGGGAAGCAGGAGCCGCCATAGCCGGGACCGGCATGCAGGAACTTGTTGCCGATGCGGCCGTCGAGGCCGATGCCCTTGGACACCTGCTTGACGTCCGCGCCGACCTTTTCGCAGAGCGTGGCGATTTCGTTGATGAAGGTGATCTTGGTCGCAAGGAAGGCGTTGGCGGCGTATTTGATCAGCTCGGCCGTCTCGAGGTCGGTGAACATGACCGGGAAGTCGCGCAGGAAGAGCGGGCGGTAGACCTCGCCCATCACGCCCTTGGCACGGTCGGTGGTGACGCCGACGACGACGCGGTCAGGGCGCATGAAGTCGTCGATGGCGGCGCCTTCGCGGAGGAATTCGGGGTTCGAGGCGACGTCGAATGCGGCATCGGGGACGGCCTTGCGGATGATGTCGGCGACGGCGGCGTTGGTGCCGACGGGGACGGTCGATTTGGTGACGACGACGGCATAGCCGGTCAGCGCCTGCGCGATCTCCTCCGCTGCCGCATAGACATAGGTCAGGTCGGCATGGCCGTCGCCGCGGCGGGTCGGGGTGCCGACGGCGATGAAGACGGCATCGGCCCCGTCAACGGCGGCCTTGAGGTCGAGCGTGAAGGAGAGGCGGCCGGCGGCGACGTTCTTCGCCATGAGGGTGTCGAGGCCGGGTTCGTAGATCGGGACCTGACCCGCCTTCAGCATCTCGACCTTGCGCGGATCCTTGTCGACGCAGATCACGTCATGCCCGAAATCCGAGAAGCAGACACCCGAGACAAGTCCGACATAGCCGGTGCCGATCATCGCGATTTTCATGAATGGGCGTCCTTCCGCTCAATTTCCCCTGCGGAATGGCCCAATGGGCAACAGACTGTCAACGCTGAGTGTCTGATTCAACCTGTGGCTGCCAAGGTTTCGCCACAGTTCAGTTAACAATTGACCCTGGGGGCGCCCCTTGATCCCGAATCCGGGAAGGAGCGTCAGAGGTGAAGTCTGCTCGTGCTGCTGCCGCAATCGCGGCCGTTGTTCTGTTGTGCGTAACAAGCGCCGCTGCTGCCTGCACGCGGACCGAGGTTTCCGGGGCGAATGCCAGAATCGAACCGTCGCAGGGCATCAATGCCGCGCTGGTCGATGCGGCTATTCTGTCCGAGATGAACTATCAGCGCTGCCGCATCGGCGTCAGTCCGCTGACGAAGAATGCTGGCCTGCGGGCGATCGCGGCGAAGTATTCAGGCTGGATGGCGAAGACGATGACGGTGTCGCACCGGTCGAGCGCGCCGGGACAGTCGACACTGCGGGCGCGGATGTCGACATCGGGCGTGAGCTTCTCGGTCGGGGCGGAGAACCTGGCGATGGTGCACCGCTTCCGGGTCGAAGGCGTGAGTGTGCGCAAGACAGGCAGCTGCAGCTTTGTGCGGTCGAACGGAAAGGCCGTCGGCGCGCACAGCTATGCGACGCTGGCGCGCTATGTCGTGGACCTGTGGATGGCCTCGCCGTCGCACCGCCGGAACGTTCTGGCCCGGGACGTGTCGATGGTGGGAAGCGCGGCATCCTTCAACGGCAATGCGCCTTACTGCGGGCAGTTCTACATCGCGCAGAACTACGCTGGCTGAAAGGCGTTAGAAGCGCCCCGGCGCGTAGGCGGCGATGTCGCCGCCGGGCGTCCGGCCCATGACCAGATCGCAGACGATTTCCGCCGTGACGGGGGCGAGGGTCAGGCCGATATGGCCGTGGCCGAAGGCATGGATGATGTCGCGACCTGCGGATGACGGGCCGATGACGGGCAGGCTGTCGGGGATCGAGGGGCGGAAGCCCATCCAGGTGCGGGACGGCGCGGGCAGATCGGGGAAAATAGTGCGCGCGGCGTCCAGCAGCCGGTCGAGGCGGTGCTGCGAGGGCGGTGCGGTGAGGCCGCCGAGTTCGACGGTTCCTGCGGCACGCAGTCGGTTCGTCATCGGGCAGAGGTAGAAGCCGCGCGCGGTCGGGCAGGCGGGGCGGGTCAGACGGGTCTGCTGATTGTCCCATTCGAGGTGATAACCGCGTTCAGTATCGAGGGGGATGCGGTCGCCCGCCTGCACAGCGAGGGCGCGAGAATGCGCGCCGGCGGCGACAATGACGGTCCTTGGCGGCGATACTGTTGCCGGACTTTGTCACAATGCTGACACGACCCGTGCCGCGCGACAGGCCGATTGCGGCATCGCGCAGGAAGCGGACACCGGCGCGGCGGGCGGCGAGCGCGATGAGTGCCACGGCGCGGCCGGGGTCGGTGAGGAAACGCGCGCCGGGGAACAGGGCGGCCCCGCCTTGCATCTGCGGCAGGCCGGGTTCAAGGGCGGCGAGGGATCCGGAATCGAATAATCTCGACAGTGACACCAAGGCTGCGGCGGAAGGCGAGGTCGGCCTCGGCGGCGCGGCGCTGGGCGTCGGTTTCATAGAGGTAGAGGCAGCCGCGATCCTGGAGCAGCGGGCCGGCCCCGATCTGCGATGCGAGGTCGTCCCAGCGCGGACCCGCTTCGGCCAAGAGATGCGCAAGGGCCGTGGCGTTGCGGCGGGCGGGGCCGGGCAGCGACTGGCGCAGGAAGCGGAGAAGCCAGGGTGTCAGGGCCGGGATCGCTGCGCGGCGGAGGGCGAAGGGCGAGTTCCGGTCGAACAGAAGCGAGGGCAGCGCGCGCAGCACGGCCGGGCGTGCCGACGGGCTGGACGGCATAGTCGGCGATGGTGCCCGCATTGCCATAGGACGCGCCCGATCCGGGTTCGGCGGGGTCGATGACCAGCACCTCGCGCCCCTCGGCGGCAAGGCGGAGGGCGATGGTCAGCCCGATGACGCCCGCGCCGATGACGGCGATTTCGGCGGTGTCGGTCACAAGGGCTGCTCCGCCGCCCTTTCGGGCGTTATCGCAGCGCAAAGCGAAGTGGCCGGAGGCGGCCGATGAGCGGCTGGCCGGATCACATGCAGGCGTCGAAAAGCCTGCGCGTGTTGTCGCGCGTCATCGCCACGGGGTTGGCGCCGGCGGTCGGATCCTCGAGCGCCATCGCTGTCAGCTCGTCGAGTCTCGCCATATTCGACGCCCATCGCGGCAAGGCCGGCCGGAATGCCGAGCGCGGCGCGCAACTGCATGACACGCTCATGGAACCCGGCATAGCCGCCCGCGATGCCGAGATAGGCGGCGGCCTGTTCGATCTTCGGTTCGATGACGGCGCGGTTGAAGTCCAGCACCATCGGCATGACGACGGCATTCGTGGTGCCGTGATGGGTGTTGTAGAGCGCGCCGACCGGATGGCTGAGGGCGTGGATTGCGCCGAGGCCCTTCTGGAAGGCGATTGCCCCCATCGCGGCGGCGGACATCATGTGCGCGCGGGCCTCGAGGTCGCTCGGGTTCGCGTAGGCCCTGGGCAGGTTCTCGAAGACCAGTCGCATGCCTTCCAGCGCGATGCCCTGGCTGAAGGGGTGGTAGAACGTCGTGCAGTAGGCTTCCAGGCAATGGGCGAGGGCGTCCATGCCGGTGCCTGCGGTGATGGCGCGGGGCATCCCGACGGTCAGTTCAGGGTCGCAGATCGTGACTTTCGGCATCAGGCCGGGGTGGAAGATGATCTTCTTCACATGGGTCGCGGAATTGGTCAGGACGCCCGCGCGGCCGACTTCTGACCCGGTTCCGGCGGTGGTCGGCACAGCGATGACCGGGGCGATGTTCGCGGCGTCGGCACGGGTCCACCAGTCGCCGACATCCTCAAGCTCCCAGACGCTCAGGTCGGGGCGCTGATGCGCCATCAGCGCGATCATCTTGCCGAGGTCGAGACCCGATCCGCCGCCGAAGGCGACGACACCGTCATGGTGCCCGGCCCGGAAGGCGGCGATGCCGTCGGCCATATTACGCTCGTTGGGGTTCGGATCGACCTCGGCGAAGACGGCGCGGCCTAGACCGGCGGCGTCGAGGATGCCCAGCGCCTGCGCGGTGATGGGCAGCGCGGCCAGCGCCTTGTCGGTCACGAGGAGCGGGCGCCTGATCCCGGCGGATTTCACATGGTCGGCGAGTTCGGCTATGCGGCCCGCGCCGAATTTGATCGCGGTCGGGTAGGACCAGTTGGCTTTCGGAACGGTCATTGGGGTTTCACCTTACGGAAGTGGTAGGAGCGGGGGCGGGTGACGGCGTGGTAGCCGAGCGGCGACAGGCCCGCGCCGCGCCCGGTGTCCTTGGTGCCGGTCCAGCAGATGGCGGGGTCGAGGTAGTCGGCGCGGTTGAGGAAGACGGTGCCGGTGTCGATCTGGCGGGCGAGGTTCCAGGCGCGGTCCGGGTCGCGGGTCCACAGGCTGGCCGTCAGGCCGTAGGGGCTGTCGTTCATCAGGCGCAAGGCTTCGGCGTCGTCCTTCACAGGCATGATGCCGACGACCGGACCGAAGGATTCCTCGGTCATCACGCGCATGGAATGATCGACGTTCACAAGGACCTGCGGCATGAGGTATGCGCCGCCGTCATCGGCGGGGTAATTCTGGCGTTCGATCAGGGGTTTTGCGCCTGCGGCGACGGCTTCGGCGGTCTGGGCGCGGACGGTTTCGGCAAAGCGCTTGTTGGCCATCGGGCCGAGGGTGGTGTCGGCGTCGAAGGGGTTGCCGAGCTTGAGCGTGTTGACCCATTTCACCGACTTCTCGACGAAGTCGTCGAAGAGGCTGTGGTGGACATAGATGCGCTCGATTCCGCAGCAGCACTGGCCCGCGTTGTACATGGCCCCGTCCATCAGCACATCGACGGCCCAGTCGAGATCGGCGTCCTGCATCACATAGCCGGGGTCCTTGCCGCCGAGTTCGAGGCCGAGGCCGGTGAAGGTGCCTGCGGCGGCGCGTTCGATGGCCTGGCCGCCCGCGACCGAGCCGGTGAAGTTGACGAAGCCGAAGGACCGGTCGGCGATCAGCTTTTCGGTGCCGGCATGGTCAAGGACGATGTTCTGGAAGACGTCCGGGGGGAGGCCTGCCTGCGTCATCGCGTCGGCGATGCGTTCGCCGACGAGCAGGGTCTGGGAGGCGTGTTTCAGGATGACGGCGTTCCCGGCGATGAGAGCGGGGACGACGGTGTTCATCGCGGTCATGTAGGGGTAGTTCCAGGGCGCGATGACAAAAACCACGCCCTGCGGGGCGAATTCGATGCGGCGGGCGAAGCGGTCGGTTTCCTCGACGATCATCGGGGCAAGGGCTTCGGCGGCGATCCTTGACATATAGTCGGAGCGTTCATTCAGCCCGCCGAATTCGCCGCCGAAGCGGGTCGGTCGGCCCATCTGCCAGGCGAGTTCCTCGACGATGCGGGTCTTGTCGGCGTTGAGGTTTTTCACGGCGGCGTTGACCAGAGCGATGCGGTCATGGAGGGGGTGGGCGGCCCAGGCAGGCTGCGCCGCCTTTGCGCGGGCGACGGCGGCAGAGGCTTGGTCGGCGGTCAGCGCCGCACGCTCGGCGTAGACCCGCCCGTCGACGGGCGAGATGCACTTGATGGTGGTCATGTCTTCCTCGCTTCGCGCCCGTGCGGCGCGTTCTGATCAGGCCCGCTCGAACCCCCGGTGCACCTCGTGGTCCGTCACCACGCGGTCCATTTCGCTGACTTCCCAGCGCGCGGCGTGGACGTAGTGGTCGATCACGTCGTCGCCCATCGCGCTGCGCAGCATCTTTGAGCCGTTCAGCAGGGTCGAAGCGTCGCGCAGGGTATGGGGAATCTCGCGGACGCCGCCGGTCTGGTAGAGGTCGCCGGAGATTTCGGGTTCCAGTTCCAGCTTGCCCTCGATGCCCGCCAGCCCTGCGGCCAGAAGCCCGGCACAGGCCATGTAGGGGTTGAGGTCGGCCCCGCCGATCCGGCATTCGACGCGGACGGCTTTGGTGCCGTCGCCGCAGACACGGAAGCCCGCAGTGCGGTTGTCGCAGCTCCAGACGGCTTTCGTGGGGGCGAACATGCCGACAACGAAGCGCTTGTAGCTGTTGACGTAGGGCGCGAGGAACGCCGTGATCTCGCCCGCATGGGTCAGCTGCCCGGCCATGTACTGGCGCATGGTGTCGGACATGCCGTATTTGCCCTTGGCGTCCTGAAAGACGTTTTTGCCGCCTTTCCAGAGCGACTGGTGGATGTGCGACGACGACCCGGCGTGCTTGTGGCTCCACTTCGCCATGAAGCTGGCGGCGAGGCCCTGCTGGTGGGCGATTTCCTTGACGCCGTTCTTGACGATGGAATGCATGTCGCAGGTGTCGAGCGCGTCGGAATACCTGACGTTGATCTCTTCCTGACCCGCCTCGGCCTCGCCCTTGGAATTCTCGACCGGGATGCCTGCGCCGTAGAGTCCGTTGCGGATGGCGCGCATCACGCCTTCCTCTTTGGAGGTGCCGAGGATCGAGTAGTCGATGTTGTAGCGGGAGAGCGGCACGAGGCCGCGATACCCTGCGTCGAAGAGGGCGTTGTAGGAATTCTCGAACAGGAAGAATTCAAGTTCGGAGGCCATCATCGGAGTGAAGCCCATCGCTTCGGCGCGGGCGATCTGGGCCTTGAGGACGGAGCGCGGTGCGTGGGGGACCAGTTCGTGGGTGTGGTGGTCGAGAAGGTCGCACATCACCATCGCGGTGCCGGGCAGCCAGGGCACGCGGCGGATCGTCTTCAGGTCGGGCTTGTGGACGTAGTCGCCGTAGCCGGTCTGCCAGTTCGAGGACTTGTAGCCCTGGACCGTGTTCATCTCCATGTCCACGGCCAGCAGGTAGTTGCAGCCGTGGGTTTCCTCGTACCCAGAGTCGATGAAGTGCTGGGCGTGGAAGCGCTTGCCCATCATGCGCCCCTGCATGTCGATGATGCAGGTCAGCACGGTGTCGATCTCGCCGGATTTCACGGCCTTCTTGAGGTCGTCGAATGTCAGATTAGCGGGCATGTCGCCCCTCCGTTCCCTGTCGGTTGCGCGATGTGTCCCGCGTCTGAGGCCTACCCTAGCAGGCTGGTCGGGCAAGGTGTAGGGGCGCGCGGATACGGGTGCCCATCAGGACGGTGCGGTCGCCGAGATGCGCGTGCGCTGACCGGCCAGGGTGTTGAAGACCAGCGCGGCAAGCACAACGGCCCCGCCGACTAGGGTGGCCGAAGTTGTGGTCTCGCCAAGGACGAGCCAGACCCAGACGGGGCCGAGCAGGACTTCAAGGAGGGCCAGCAGGCTCATCTCGGCGGCGGGCACGACGCGACCGCCGAGGGCGAAGATCGAGAGGCCAAGGCCGAGGATGACCGCCCCCATGCACATGGCGATCAGGATCGACTGCGGCGGCAGAGCAAATCCGTCGCTGCGGAGCCCGATCATCACGGCGGCAACGGCAGCAGAGAGAACCGCGCCGATCAGGATGGCAGGGGTCGCGTCGGGCATGTTGCGCCAGCGGGTGAGGACTGTGAAGACGGCAAAGCAGGCGGCGGAGAACAGGGCGGCCAGATTGCCCCAGCCCGCGCCGAGCGACAGGCCTTCGCGGACCATCAGGAAAATGCCGGCAAGAGCGATGGCGATGGCGATCCACGTGGTGGGGCGGACGCGTTCGCCGAGGACAAGCCAGCCGAGGAGCGCGGAGAGAAGCGGCGTGACGGAGAACAGGAAGACGGCATTGGCGACGGTGGTGGACTGGATGGCGAAAATCGCCCCGGCAAAAGCCCCGATCAGGCTGATGCCGCCGATCAGCCCGGTCATTCCGCTTCGGGCGACGCTCGCAAGGGGGTGGCCGCCGGTCCTGACGGTCAGGGCGATCAGCAGGACGGGGATCATCCCGAGCGAGCGGTAGAACAGCACCTGCCAGGTCGTCGCATCGCCGACGAGGCGGATCAGCAGGCCCATCAGCGACCAGAGGATGCCTGCTGCGATGATCAGCGCAACGCCCTGCCGGTAAGTGATCGAATTGCGCATGACGCCCCGCCTTTCAGGGCCAGTCTTGACGGTGCGGACGGCGCTTCGTCTGGCACAAAGCCGACAGCGGCGGCGACGGTTTCAGTCGCCGATGACAAGAAGATCGCGCGCGGCCAGCGACAGCTGCACCTCGGCCCCGACCTTCGGGGGCGGCGCGTCGGCGGCGTTGAAGGTGTCGAAAGCCAGAACGCCCGCACCGGTGCGGGCCTTGAGCCGGATGACGGAGCCGAGGAAGTCGACGTCGGTGATGGTACCCGAGAGGATGGTTTCGCGCCCCGGATGCGCACCGAGGCTGACCATTTCAGGGCGGACGGCGAGTGTGACCTTGCCCTTGGGCACAGCGCGGCCAAGCTGGACGGCGGTTCCGGCGATGGTTGCGGACCCGCTTGCAGGGTCCGTCACCTCGCCCTCGAGCAGGTTGAGGGTGCCGACGAAGCCGGCGACGAAGCGGGTGGCGGGGCGGTTGTAGATGTCGAAGGGTGTGCCGACCTGATCGGCGATGCCGCCGTTCATCACGACGATGCGGTCGGAGATCGACAGCGCCTCTTCCTGGTCGTGGGTGACGAAGATCGTGGTGATGCCGAGCTTGCGCTGGATCGCGCGGATTTCCTCGCGGAGGCTCACGCGGATCTTGGCGTCGAGAGCGGACAGGGGTTCGTCGAGCAGCAGGACCTGCGGGCGGACGGCCAGCGCGCGGGCAAGGGCGACGCGCTGCTGCTGGCCGCCGGAGAGCTGGAAGGGATAGCGCGGGCCGTAGTCCGTGAGCCCGATGATGCACAGCATCTCGGCGACGCGGGCATCGGATTCGGATTTGTCGACGCCCTTGACCTTCAGGCCGAAGGCGACGTTGTCCGCCACGGTGAGGTTGGGAAACAGCGCATAGGCCTGGAAGACCATGCCGATGTTGCGCTGGTTCGGGCGAAGGGATGTCACGTCCTTGCCGTCGATGCGGATCGAGCCGGTGGTCGGCGTCTCGAACCCGGCGACCATGCGCAGGACGGTGGTCTTGCCGCAGCCGGAGGGGCCGAGGAGCGAGACGAACTCGCCCTTTTCGACGCCGAGGTTGAAGTCCTTCACGACGCGGTTGGTGCCGAAGACTTTCTCAAGATGGGTGAGGTCGAGGAAAGCCATCAGCGGGGGACCTGTGCGTGTTTCGAGAAACGGGTGAGAAGCTGGATCAGGCCCATGCAGGCCCAGGTGATCGCGAAGGCGATGACGGCGAGGGCGGCGGGCTCGTAGGCGCGGTTGGCGCCGAGCTGCTGCATGTAGGGGCCGAAGGCGGGGCGGTTCAGCAGGGCGGCATAGGTGAATTCGCCGATGACGATGGCGAAGGTCAGGAAGGCGCCGGAGAGGACGGCGACAAGGACGTTCGGCAGGATCAGGCGCGACAGGATGGTGACCCAGCCGGCGCCGAGGCTTTGGGCGGCCTCGGTCAGGGTGCCGACGTCGATGGTGCGCAGGCCGGTGTCGACGGCGCGGTACATGTAGGGGAGCGCCAAGGCGGTGTAGCCGAACATCAGCAGGATGTTGGTGCCGGTGGCGCTGCCGGTCAGGGGCAGGAAGGACGAGGTGTTGTAGAGGCGGATGTAGCCGAAGACGATGACGATCGGCGGGGATGACCAGCGGCAGAAGGGTGATGAACTCGATGACCGGACGCCAGTGCGGCAGCTTCAGGCGGACCCAGTAGGCGGTGGGCACGACGAGGAGGACGCCGAAGACGATGGTGAACAGCGCCATGACGACGGAATAGCCGAAGGTGGCCTGAAAGCGCGGGTCGGCCAGGACCGAGGCATAGGCGTCGAGGGAATACTCGCCGCGGCGCATGCGGAGCGAGAATTCGACGGTGCTGATGAGCGGCAGGAAGAAATAGAGCGGCCCCGAAGGCCAGCATCAAGACGGACCAGAGGCGGGTCATTTGATCCACCTCTCGGACCGGGCCCGCATCCAGATGTAGAGGAAGTTGGCGATGCCGGTGACCACGATCATGCCGAAGGCCAGCGCATAGCCGAGCTGGCGGTTGCCGAGCACGTCGCCCTGGATCTGCGCGAACAGCAGGAGCGGGACGATGTTCAGGGACGATCCGGTCAGCGCGAAGGCGGTGGCGACGGCGCCGAAGGCATTGGCGAAGAGAAGGGCGAAGGTGCCGAGCAGGGCGGGAAACAGGATCGGCAGGGCGACCATGCGCCAGTACTGCCAGCTGGTCGCGCCGAGGATCGCCGCCGCCTCGCGCCATTCGCGTTTCAGGCCGTCAAGGGCGGGGGTGACGATCAGGATCATCAGGGGAATCTGGAAGAACATGTAGGTGAGGGTCAGGCCCCAGAAGGACAGAAGATTGAAGCCCATGCCGTAGATATTGATGCCGAACCAGTCGCGCAGCAGGACCGTGACCAAGGCCGACGCGGCCGAAGGTGGCGAGGAAGGCAAAGGCCAGCGGCACGCCCGCGAAGTTCGAGGCGACGCCGGAAAAGGTCAGAAGCGGCCCGCGCACCCATGCGGGGGCCTTGCCGACCGAGATCGCGGCGGCCATTCCGAAGCCGATCAGGCAGCCGCCGAGGGCGGAGGCGAGGCTGATCTTGATCGAAATCCAGTAGGCGGCCATGATCTTGGGGGTGAACAGGCCGGTGATGTTGGCCAGGGTGAAGCTGCCCTCGGGCGTCTGGAACGCGCCGATGACGATGTTCAATGTCGGCAGGATCAGGAACAGCAGCGCAAAGGCCAGAAACGGCACGACGCCCAGCCAGTTCAATGGCAGGGGACGGCGAGGGCGTCCGGGCGCTGGGGTATCGGTCATCGGAAGGGGCCGCCCGCCGCCTGTGACAGCGGCGGGCGGCCATGATCCGGTTTACTCGACGACTGCGCCGACGACGGTGTCCCAGCCGCCCACAACAGCCTCTTTGTTCGCGCCCTGCTCTTCCACGGTCGGGAAGACGGCCTTGGCGTAGCCTTCGGCGGGCGGCAGCTTGTCGAGCATTTCCTGCGGGATCTTGCCCGCCGCGCTCATCGCGTTGAAGCGGATCGGGTGGCAGTAGCCGGCGAGCCAGCCGAGCTGACCTTCGTCGCTGTAGAGGTATTCCATCCACAGCTTGGCGGCGTTCGGGTGCGGCGCGTAGGCGGAGATCCCCTGGACGTAGACGCCGGCGAGCGTGCCGGATGCCGGAACGACGACGTCCATCGGCGGGTTGCCCGCCATGCCGTCACGCCAGGCGAGCAGGTTGTAGTCCCAGCCGATGACGATCGGGCGTCGCCCCCTGGGCGATGGTGCCGGTCTTGCCCGAGACCGGAACGAAGTTGCCCGCCTTGTTCAGTTCGGCGAAGAACTCCAGCCCCTTGTCGCCCGAGTCCTTGCCCGGTGCCGCGCCGCGCGACATGCCTGCGGCGAGGATCGCGAGGATC
The DNA here is from genome assembly GCA_963819585.1 of uncultured Alphaproteobacteria bacterium. Taxonomy (GTDB): domain Bacteria; phylum Pseudomonadota; class Alphaproteobacteria; order Rhodobacterales; family Rhodobacteraceae; genus JAOADN01. Next base: position 540,639 of record CAWFWP010000002.1, on the reverse strand, counting down.
GCCTGGTTCGAGGCACGCGGATCGCCGGTCAGGGCAACGGTGTTGGCATATTCGGGCTTCAGCAGGTCGGGCCAGTCGGCGGGCGAGTTCGCCACGATGTCCTTGTTCATGCCGAAGGACATCACCCCGTAATAGTCGCCGTACCAGTCGCCGTCGGCGTCCTTGACGTTGTCCGGAATCTCGTCCCAGGTCGAGACCTTGTAGGGCATCAGCAGCCCTTCGTCCTTCATCTGCGGACCGAAGGCGAGGCCGACGTCGACGACGTCGGGGGCCTGCGGGCCCTTGTTGTCCTTGTTGGCCTTGACGGCTTCGACCTCGTCCGCCGAACCCGCGTCGGGGTTCAGTTCATTGACGGTGATTTCGGGATACTTCGCCTTGAAGCCGTCGATCACGGCACCGTAGCCGCACCAGTCATGCGGCAGGGCGATGGTGGTCAGCTGGCCTTCGGCTTTCGCGGCAGCCTCAAGTTCGGCCATATGTGCGTCGGCAAGGGCGAAGGTCGGCGAAAGGACAAGCGCGGCAGCGCTGGTGGCGAGCAGAAATCTCTTGGTCATCATGTCGTGGTCGTCTCCCCGTTCTGGTGTCTCTCGGATCCGATGCGGACGCCGGGACTGCTTTAGGCACGCTCTGCAACAGAATTGCGTCATTGCACGCCGGGCAGGGTCAGCTAATCCCTGAATCGCGGGCGTTGCAACTGCCGTGTTACAAAACCGTTACGGGCTTCACCCGGCGCGGAGCCAGCCGTCGGCCAGCACAACCTCTGGGCATCCGGTGAAGCGCCCGAGGCGGTCCAATTCGGCCATCAGGCGGTCGGTGCGGCCTGCGCCCCAGCGTAGGCCGGGTTCGGGCCAGACGGCGCGGACGGCAATGCGGCCCGTGTCGCGGTGGCATTTGAGGTCGATGCGCCCGACGATGCGGTCGCCTTCGAGGATCGGGAAGACGTAGTAGCCGTATTGGCGCTTGGCTTCGGGCACGTAGATTTCGATGCGGTAGAAGAAGCCCCAGAGGCGTTCGGCGCGGTTGCGGTCGCGGAGCGCGGGGTCGAAGGGCGACAGGATGCGCACGCGGGACGGCGGGGCGGGCTGTGCGTCTGCCAGTGCGATAAGTCCGGGGCGGGCGAAGGACTTGCGCAACGCTACCGTCCGCGCATTCGACGGCGATTTCTTCGATCTCGCCGCGCTTCAGGGCGGCGGGCGCACCAGGCCTTTGCCTCGTCCGGCGTGACCTTGCGCCAGAAGGCGGCGATTTCGCCGGATGTGGCGAAGCCGAGCCGGTCGAGCGCGCCGTTGCAGGCCCAGTCGATGCTGTCTTCGGGGGCCGGGCCGTTGCCGGAGAAGGCGTCAGGATAGATGCGTTCGGTCAGGTCGTAGACCTTGGCGAAGCCGCGCCGGTGACAGACCGTCAGGACACCGGTGCGCCACAGGAACTCCAGCGCCGTCTTCGACGGGTGCCATTGCCACATGCCCGGTTTCGGACGGTCCTCGCCGGTTGCCACGTCGCCCGAACTGACGGGGCCGTTGTCGCGGACATGGGCGAGCACATCGTCGATGCGGTCCTTGAATTCATGCCCCTGCCAGTCGGCCCAGGTGCGGCGGATACGGTCGGCGTCGCGGGCGAAGCGGAGCCGCCAGTGCGGCAGGTATTCGGCGGGAATTATGGCCGCGTCGTGGGTCCAGTGTTCGAACAGGGTGCGGTCGCGTTCGAGCGGGCGGCGCAGGTTCTCGGGGCGGTAGCTCTGACGCCTCGCCCAGAGGATCATGTGATGGGCGCGCTCGACGGTCGGGATGCTGTCGATCTGGACAAAGCCGAGGCGGCGGATGAGGGCCAGCAAGTCTTCGCCCTTGGCCGGGCCGGAGGAGGCCTCAGCCAGGGCGTGGCGGTGCAGGAATTCGCGGCGCGCGGGGGTGTTGCGGAGGACGGGAAGGGACATGCGGCGGGTCTAGGTGCCCCAGGTGCGATCAAGCAGGGCGAGCCAGTTGCGGTGCGCGAGCTTTTCCAGCAGGTCGCGCCCGTAGCCGTGCGCCGACATGGCGTCGAGCAGGCGCGGCAGTCCGGCGGCATCGCCGATGACTTCGGGCACTGTCGCGCCGTCGAAGTCGGAGCCGAGGCCGACACGGTCTTCGCCAAGCGTTGCGATCAGGTGGTCGAGGTGGCGCAGGACGGGGTCCCAGCCTGGGTGGTCGTTCTTGCGGCCGTTCGGGTTCAGGAACGCGGTGGCGAAGTTCAGGCCAACCATGCCGTCGCTTTCGGCGATCATCGCCAGCTGGCGGTCAGTCAGGTTGCGGGTGCTGGCGCAGATCGCATGGACGTTGGAATGGGTTGCGACCAGCGGCGCGTCAGTGATGGCGGCGACGTCGTTGAAGCCCTTCTCGTTCATGTGGCTGAGGTCGATCATGATCTTCAGCGCGTTGCATTCGCGGATCAGGCGCTTGCCCGCGTCGGTCAGGCCGTCGCCGGTGTCGGGGCTGCCCGGAAAGCGGAAGGGCACGCCATTGCCGAAGGCGGTCGGGCGCGACCAGACGGGTCCGACGGACCGGAGGCCCGCCGCATGCCAGACATGCAGCGCGTCAAGGTCAGGGCCGATGCCTTCGGCCCCCTCCATGTGCATGATCGCGGCGATGGTGCCGGACGCCATGCAGGCGCGGATCTCGGCGGTGGAGCGGCAGATTTTCAGGTGTCCGGTGCGTTCCATCCAGGCGAGGTGCCCGGCCATTGCCATGGCGACGGGAAGTGCGGCGTCGAAGGGCACGGTCGGGCGCAGAGGCACATCGAACGGCGGGTTTGCCATCAGGCGATCGAGGTCGTCGAGGTCCCTGGGGCCGGGCGTGGGAATGTAGATGGCGAAGAAGCCGCCCGCGAAGCCGCCCGCCTTCATGCGGGGCAGGTCCAAGTGGCCTTTGCCTTCGCCCGTCAGCCAGATCGCCTCGCGCTTGTCCGGAGCTTTGAACATGCGCAGCAGGATGTCGTTGTGGCCGTCGAAAACCGGAATCATGGCGAAGTCCTTACTGTCTCCTGCACCGGGCGGACTGCCATTCGGTCGCACATGCGGCGGGCAATGACAATGCGGCCGGATCGGGCTTGTGCGGACTGACATGCCAGCTTACGCCTTGGGCGAACGGTGCGGCGGAAAGGATCGGCGATGGGACGGCTGGAGGGAAAGACGGTCCTGATCACGGCTGCTTCTGCCGGGATCGGGCGGGCCAGCGCCATCGCCGCGTCCGACGCGGGCGCGCGGGTTATCGCCACGGATATCGATGCGGCGGGCCTGTCGACCCTGCCAGGCGGGATCGAGACGGCGCTTCTGGATGTGCGGGACCGGCAGGCGGTCGATAAAGCAGCGCAGCGGTTCGGCCAATTGGACGGTCTGTTCAACTGCGCGGGCGTCGTGCATGGCGGAACGGTTCTGGAAGCGACGGACACGGAGTGGGACTTGGCCTTCGATCTGAACGTCAAGGCGATGTTCCGGATGCTGCAGGCGTTCCTGCCGGGGATGCTGGAGCGCGCCAAGGAAACCGGCAGCGTGTCGGTCGTCAACATGGCCTCCATCGCGTCGTCCTTGAAAGGCGTGCCGAGCCGCGCGGTCTACGGGGCGTCGAAGGCGGCGGTGATCGGGCTGACCAAGGCCTGCGCTGCGGACTACGTGAAGCAGGGTCTGCGGATCAACGCGCTCTGCCCCGGGACGGTCGATACGCCGTCGCTGCGGTCAAGGATCGCGCAGGCGAAGGACCCCGAGCAGCAGCGGCGGGATTTCCTGGCGCGGCAGCCGACGGGCAAGCTGGCCGAGGCGGAAGATATCGCGCCGATGGTCATCTATCTGCTGTCGGATGAGTCGCGGTTCATGACCGGGCAGGCGGTGCTGGTGGACGGCGGGATGGGAATTTGACGCTGCCGGAACGGCGCGCGCATCGGAGGGATCGGCGATGAAACTGGTGAGACACGGGCCGAAGGGGCGAGAGAAGCCGGGGCTGATCGACGCCGATGGCCGGGTGCGCGACCTGTCGGGCGAGATCGGGGACGTGGCGGGCGAGGTGCTTTTGCCGGAATCGCTGGCGCGCCTGGCGCAGATCGACCCGGGCAGCCTGCCGGTCGTGCCGGGCCTGCCGCAGTCGGACCTGCGCCTTGGTCCCTGTGTCGGGTCGGTCGGCAAGTTCATCTGCATCGGGCTGAACTATGCGGACCATGCAGCCGAGAGCAATCTGCCGGTGCCTAAGGAACCGGTGATCTTCAACAAGTGGACCAGTGCCATCACCGGGCCGGACGACACGGTGGAGATACCGCACGGGTCGCGGAAGACCGACTGGGAAGTCGAGCTGGGCGTCGTGATCGGAACTGGCGGGAAATATATCGAGGAAGCCGACGCGCTGGCGCATGTGGCGGGCTACTGCGTCATCAACGACGTGAGCGAGCGGGAATACCAGTTCGACCGCGGCGGGACCTGGGACAAGGGCAAGGGCTGCGACACGTTCGGGCCCCTTGGGTCCCTGGCTGGTGACGCCGGACGAGGCGGGCGACGTGGGCAACCTGAAGATGTGGCTGGAGGTGGACGGCATCACGCGGCAGAACGGATCGACGGCGACGATGGTCTTCGGCGTGGCGCATATCGTCAGCTACTGCAGCCGGTTCATGTCGCTTCAGCCGGGCGACGTGATCTCGACCGGGACGCCGCCGGGCGTGGGAATGGGGCAGAAGCCCGACCCGATCTATCTGAAGGGCGGCGAGGTGATGCGGCTGGGGATCGAGCGGCTGGGCACGCAGACTGCAGCGCGTGCTGCGGACCTGAGAGGAACCGGCGATGGACCTGCATCTGACGGGCAAGGTCGTGATCGTCACCGGCGGCGGGGCCGGGATCGGCGGAGCGATTTCGGAAGTGCTGGCCGAGGAAGGGGCGATTCCCGCGATCATCGCGCGGCGCGCGCCGGAGCGAAGAATTCATGGCGCGGCTGACGGCGCGCTGCCCAACGGTGGGCTGGGTGCAGGGGGACCTGTCGAAGGACGCGGACTGCGCGGCGGCGGTGACGGCGGTGCGGGTGCGCTGGGGGCGGATCGACGCGCTGGTGAACAACGCAGGGGCGAATGACGGTGTGGGCCTCGATCAGGGGCCGGAGGCGTTCCGTGCCTCGCTCGACCGGAACCTAACCCACTACTTCGCGCTGGCCCATCACTGCCTTGCCGACCTGAAAGCGGCGAAAGGGTCCATCGTCAACATCAGTTCGAAAACTGCGGTGACGGGTCAGGGCGGGACATCAGCCTACGTTGCGGCCAAGGCCGGGCAGCTGGGTCTGACGCGGGAATGGGCGGCGGCGCTGGCGGGCGACGGGGTGCGGGTGAACGCGGTGATCCCGGCCGAGGTGATGACACCGATGTATGCGGCCTGGCTGTCGTCGAACGCCGACCCGGCGGCGGAACGTGCGCGGATCGAGGCGCGTATCCCGCTGGGACGCCGGATGACAACGGCGCGGGAGATCGCTGATACGGTGGTATTCCTGCTGTCTGGCAGGGCAGGGCATACGACGGGGCAATGGGTGTTCGTCGATGGCGGATATACGCATCTGGACCGGGCACTTGATCGGGAATGATGCATATTTGCCGCAAGGGAATTGCCACACATCGGCAGTTTGCGCGACGGTCTGTTGAATTCATTCAGGAAATTGCAAGGGGCCGAATTGGTCCGTTGCGCGGTTCGTCCGATCCGGCGTCATTCCGCCGGAAGAGGGACAAACGAAAGAAGATTCCCGCTTTTCACCCCCGAGACGAGCATTTATTCAAGGATTGGGGAGAATCCTGACATTTTGTAAGTGGTTGCTGACAATGCTGCCTTACCTGAATCGCGCCCGCATGGGTTGCGAAGCCGACAGCAGGACGCGCACAGAGCGAGTCGGACGCATGTTTCTGCTGGTCTGGGCGCTGCTGGCGAACCTGATCGCGGTCGCAGCCGGACCTGTCGCGGCGACCCCTTTCACGATGACCACGCCGAACGGCATCACGCTGCCCAGCGCGTACCCCGAGGCGGGCGGCGTGGCGATGGTGATGGTAGGGGTGAACGGAAACACCTATTACCAGTTCTCGGACCCGAGCGGGGCCTTTGTGGGGTACCAGAACAGCGGAAATCCGGCGGCCTTCCGCGGCAACCCTTTCACGATCAACAATCCGATCTCGCTGAACTGCGGCAACACGACTTGCGCCACCTATTTCGGCGGTGCCATCGCCACGATGTATGTCCGCTTTTCGGCCTACGACGGTGACACCGGGTCGGGCGAGTTCGACTTCAATAACATTGACCTGATCATGAACGGCACCAATGTCGGCAACTGGTCGAACGTGGCGACGCAGATCACGAACAATGCGGGCACGCTCAGTTCCGGGACGGCGCAGGGCTTCACCAACAACACCTTCAACACTGGCTGGTTCACGACGACCAACGCGGCGCTGCTGTCGAACATCCTATCGACCGGGCAGACGACGACACAGGTCCGCGACAGCGATCCGAACGACAATTTCTGGGACTTCACGATCGGAAATTCCTTGGCGAACCCGCTGTTGCGGACGATCGCCCCTGGCTATGATCTGACCAAGACGGCAAGCACGCCGACCTACACTACGGTCGGTCAGGTTGTGACTTATACCTATGTGATGCGGAACATCGGGTCGGTAAGGATCACGAACCTAGCGATCAGTGACAACCGGCTGACGGGTATCACCTGCAGCAAGACGATCATCCTGGCGACCAATCTTGGGACAACGCCCGACCAGGCGACGTGCACCGGAACTTACACCATCACGCAGGCGGATATCGACGCAGGAACCGTGACCAACGTCGCCAACGGGACAGGGACGGCAGATTTCGGCGTGCTGGGGCAGGTGACGGCGACGCGCACGATCACCGGGCCCGCGCAGGCGCCTAACCTCACAATGACCAAGACTGCGTCGCTCTCGAACTTCGGCGCAGTGGGGTCAAGCGTCCCCTACACCTTCACTTTCCGCAACCGTGGCAATGTCACACTGACCAATGTCACCGTCACGGACCCGAAAATTCCGTCACTGTCCTGCGTCGTCGCATCGCTGCCGCCGGACCAGCAGAGGGTCTGCACGGCGAACTACACCGTGACGCAGGCCGACGTGGACGCGTGGGCGGCGGGAACGCAGTTGGCCAACACCGCGACAGTGACGGGCACGCGGCCGGGTGGTGCCGGCACTGTGAGCGCGACCGCGAATAGGTCGTTGCCGGGGCCAGCCATCGGACCGGCTCTGGCCGTGACAAAGACGTCGAACCCGAACGGCTTCACGACGCCAGGCACGGTCCTGAATTTCACCATCGCGGTGCAGAACACGGGCAACGTGACCTTTCCCGCAGCCCCGGCGGTGAGTGATCCTCTGGTCACGGGCGCGGGGGGCAGCGTGACCTGCCCCGCCGGGCAGGTCGCACCGGGTGCCACGATCAACTGCACGGCGGCCTATACGGTGACGCAGGCCGACGTGAATGCGGGCACGCTCAGGAATACCGCCTCGGCCTCGATCACGGTCGGCGGGGTGACGGCGACGAACAGCGGCTTTGTCGATGTGACGGGCACCCGAACGCCGTCGCTGACCATCGACAAGCAGCAGGCCGCGGGCGCGCCGGCGTCGTTCAACGCGCCGGGCGTCGGGCTGACCTATATCTACATCGTCCGCAACACCGGCAATGTGACCCTGAACGCGCCGACGGTCGCGGACAACCGAGTGGCCGTGACCTGCCCGGCGGGCACCATCGCACCGAACGCATCCGTCACCTGCACCTCGGCAGTCTACACGACGACGCAGGCCGACGTGAACACAGGCGGCGTGACAAACACTGCAACGGCGACGGCCGCACCGGTCGGCGGCGGGGCCGCCGTGACATCGCCCAGCGACAGCGTGACGGTGCCCTCGATCCGCAGCCCGGCGATGACCCTGGTGAAATCCGCGCCGAACCTGCCTCCGGCGCAGTTCGTGGTCGGCAATTCGGTGACTTATACCTATACGGTCACAAATACGGGCAATGTCGGCCTGGCGCAGCAGGTGACGATCACCGACGACAAGATCGGCGCGCCTTTCAACTGCGGCGCGCCGGGGCTGGTGCCGGGGCAGAGCCTGACCTGCACTGCGACGTATACCTTCACGCTGGCGGATGTGGCGGCGGGGTTCGTGACGAACCGGGCTCTCGCCACCTCGGGCACGACAACGTCGAACACCGATACCGTTACGGTGCCGCAAGCGGGCACACCTGACATCGCGGTGGCGAAGACAGCGACGACGGCGAGCTTCACCACAGTCGGACAGACGATCAGCTACAGCTTCACGATCACCAACAGCGGCCAGACAACGATCACGCGGGTCGGCCAGCCGGTCACGCTGAACGACCCCAAGCTGACAGCGAACAACTGCGCGGCGCAGCAGCCGGTGCAGCTGGTGGCAGGGGCGAGCTTTACCTGCACCGGCAGCTACACGGGCGTCACGCAGGCCGAGATGGATGCGGGCCAGGTGGTGAACACGGCGACCGCGTCCTTTGTGTTCACCAGTCCGGGCGGTCCGGTGACTGTGACCTCACCCACCTCCTCGGTGACGGTGCCATCGGCAGCGGCCCCTGCGGTGACGGTGGCTAAGTCCGCTAGCCCGGCGCAGTTCACCACGGTCGGGCAGACGATCACCTACACCTTCACGATCACCAACACCGGCCCTCAGACGCTGGCCACGGCGACGGTGACGGACCCGCTGATCCCGGGCTTGAGCTGCACGCGCACGAACATCGCGCCTGCGGGCACGGCGACCTGCACGGGCACTTATGCGGTGACGCAGGCGGACATGGATGCGGGCGTCATCAACAACACCGCGACGGTCAATGCACGGACGCCCGCGAACGTGCCCGCGACAAATACCGGATCGACCGCAGTTCCGGTGGCACCGGGGTCGGCGACGAAGTCGATGACGCTAGCGAAGACGGCGAACCCCTCGCCCTTCGGCGCGGTGGGCACGAAGGTTGTCTACACTTTCGCCGTGACAAACACCGGCAGCCCAGACGCTGACCGGAATCACCATAACGGACCCGCTGATCCCGTCCTTCACCTGCACCATCGCAACGCTGGCGCCGGGGGCGGTGAACAGCGGCTGCACGGCGAATTACACGGTCACGCAGGCGGATGTGAACGCGGGCAGCCGCGCGAACACGGCCACGGCGACCGCGCCGGGGGCCGCGAACGCGACAAGCACGATCACGACGCCCGGTCCGGTGCGCGCGCCGTCGCTGACGCTGGCGAAGGCCGGACCGGCAAGCTTCACGGCGGCCGGGCAGAACGTCGTCTACACGTTCACCGTGCAGAACACGGGCAACGTGACGCTGACCGGGATCACGGTGACCGACGCGCTGGTACCGTCCTTCACCTGCACGATCGCCACGCTGGCACCGGGGGCATCGAGTTCGACCTGTCAGGCGACCTATGTCGCGACGCAGGCCGACGTGGACGCGGGCCAGATCGTGAACACCGGGTCGGTCTCGGCAACAGCGCCTGGCAACGTGACGGTGGCGGCGACCGGCGGCGACACAACACCGGGGCCTGCGCAGTCCCCGGCGCTGACGATGACCAAGGCGGGGCCTTTGTCTTTCACCGGGCCGGGCCAGACGATCACCTACGGCTTCACGGTGCGGAACACCGGCAACGTGACACTGACCGCGATAACGGTCACTGACCCGCTGATCCCGTCCTTCACCTGCACGATCCCGACGCTGGCGCCCGGGGCGACCAACACCACCTGCTCCACCGCCTACACGACGACGCAAGCTGACGTGAATGCTGGGCAGATCGTCAATACGGCGGCGGCGAGCGCGACCTCGCCGGGCGGCGGATCACCATCGACGACCGCCGCCGACACGACGCCCGGCCCAACACGCACACCGGCGATCAGCATGGCGAAATCGGCGGTGGCCCCGGTGCCCACGATCACGGCACCCGGACAGACGGTGTCCTATCAGTATGTCTTGACGAACAGCGGCAACATCACGCTGACAGCCCCCGTGACGATCAGCGACAACAAGATCGCGGCGGTTTCATGCCCCGCCTTGCCGTCAGGCGGCCTTGCGCCCGCTGCCACGCTGACCTGCACCGCGACCTACACCGCGACGCAGGCCGACATCGACGCAGGGTCTATTGTCAACACCGCGACGGCCAGCGTCATCCAGGCGATCGCAGGCCAGCCGACGCCCGTCACCGTGACATCAACCGACAGCGAGACGGTGCCGACATCGCAGACCCCGTCGCTGGATATGGCGAAGGCGGTCACGACCGGCACGCCCTCGGCCTATGCGGCGGTCGGTGATACGCTCAGCTACACTTTCACCGTCAGCAATACCGGCAACACGACGATTACCGGGCCGGTCAGCATCAATGATCCGCTGATCCAGCCGCCCTTTATCTGCGCGGCGGGTCCGCTTGGCACCCGCAGCCACTGCCATCTGCACGGCCACCTACACGGTCACGCAGGTCGATATCGATGCCGGGTCAGTCGCAAACACGGCGCTGCGCCTTCACCGGGCCGGCCGGCAGCCCCACGCTGCAATCCGGCCCGTCGAGCGCCACGGCTTTCGCGCAGCAGGCCCCGGCGCTGACAGTCGCCAAATCCACGACGCAGACGGCGGCTTCGGACTTCACGCTGGGCAACACGATCACCTACAGCTACGTCGTCACCAACATCGGCAACGTCTCGATCCCCGCGCCGATCACCATCGCCGACAACTATGCGGCGACGAGCTGTCCGGGGGGTGGCCTTGCACCCGGGGCGACGCTGACCTGCACTGGCACGCATACCGTTTCGGCGAACGATCTGGCGCTGGGATCGCTGACCAACAACGCGACGGCGCAACGCGACCTTCAACGGCAATCCGCTTGTGTCGAACACCGGGTCGGTCACGATCCCCGGCGGTGCAAACCCGGCCCTGACGGTGGCGAAGGCGGCGAGCGGCGGGCCGATCACGGGCGTCGGTCAGGTGCTGACCTATACCTATACGGTCACCAATACGGGTGACGCGGCCTTTGCCTCGGATGTCTCCATCATCGACGACAAGTTCGCCGGGCCGATCCTCTGCCATGACAGCCAGGGCGGCACCGTGCCGTTGAGCCCGGTGGCGACGGGGCCCGCACCGACGAGCGCGACCTGCACCGCGACCTATACGACGGTCCAGGCGGATGTGGATGCGGGGTTCGTGACGAACACGGCCTTCGCGCAGGGCGTCTACGCGCCGCTGTCGCCGAACCCGCAGACGGTGCAAAGCCCGGCGGTGACGGCGACGGTCGGCGGCGACGCCGAACCCGGGGCTGACGGTGGGCAAGGCCGTGACGGCCGGGCCGAACCCGGCGGCGGCGGGCGACGTGCTGACCTATACGGTCACGACGACGAACACCGGCAACCAGACGGTGTCGGTCATCACCGTGACCGACCCGCTGATCCCCGCGCTGAGCCTGCACCATCGGCGGCAACCCGGCCCCGGCGAACATCGTGCTGGCCCCGACGCAGGTGCTGGTCTGCACCGGCACCTACACGGTCACGCAGGCGGATATCGACGCGCAGACGCTGGGCAACACGGCGACCGTCACCGGCGTCTCGCCGCAGGGCACGCCGGTCTCGGTGACGGGCAGCACGACACATCCGGTCGCGCCCGCTGCGCCCGTGGTCAGCGTGGTCAAGTCGGTCATCAGCCCGACGACGAACCCCGTCTATTCCGCCGTGGGCGAGCAGATCGTCTATGGCGTGGCGGTCACGAACAGCGGCAACACGACGCTGACTTCGACCACGGTGACCGACCCGCTGGTCGCGCCGCAGACCTGCACGGTCGGGCCGCTGGCGCCGGGGGCGACGGACAGCAGCTGCACGTTCACCTACACGGTCACGCAGACCGACATCGACGCAGGGTCCATCGCCAACACCGCGACCGCGACGGCGCAGCCCGCGACGCCGGGCGCACCGACGGTGACGGGCAGCGGGTCGGTGACGGCGGCAGGGCCGGCGGCGGCACCGTCCTTCCTCGTCGCCAAGACGGCCGATGTGACGACGATTTCGGCGGCGGGGCAGGTCGTCACCTACACCTATGTCGTGACGAACACCTCGAACGTGACGATCCGCGGCGTGCCGACGCGTCGGACACGATCAACCGCATCGGCACCTTCGCCTGCGGCACGGCACCCGCTGGCACCCGGCGCGCAGACCCAGTGCACGGCGACCTACACGGTCACGCAGGCCGACCTGAACGCTGGTGGCGTCACGAACGTCGCGACGGCGCAGGCCCCGGCAGTTCCGGCAGGCGGTGGCTTCCCCGCCTCGCCCGCCGTGCCGCCCTCGGCCCCGGTTACGCTGACGCTGCCGGCCGCATCGGCACCGGGCCTGACGCTGGCGAAGTCGGTCGTGTCGCAGACCGAACTGTTCCCCACCGTCTGGCAGGCAACCTTCCAGATCGATGCGCTGAACAGCGGCAACCTGACCCTGACCAACCTTGATATCCAGGACAGCCTTGCGGCCTTCGCGGCACCGGGCACGGTTCTGACCACGCCGCCTGTAGCCGTTACGCTGACGGGCTTCACGGCCGCGAACGGCGCGTCGACGGCCAGCCTGAACGGCGGCTACAACGGCACGACGAACACCTCGCTGCTGGCGGCAGGATCTTCGCTCGACCCCGGACGCTCCGGGCCAGTTGTCTCATCACCTTCACCTATTCGACCGCGAACGGCTTCCCGCAGGGCACGAATACGGTGACGGGGACCTCGCCGATCCTCACCGGCCCGGTCAGTGCGACCGCGACGGCGCTGATCGTCGATTCCGACGGCGACGGGATCGTGGACGGGGTCGAAAGCTGCACCAGCGACCGCGACGGCGACGGCATCTGCGACGCGCAGGACTATGACCCGACGGGGTACTTCTACTGCGAGGATGACGGCGCGATCCTGATCGGCGGGTCGATCTCGGTCACGGGTCCGGCGGGCACACAGACGGGCGTCGGCACGTCGAACAACATCACGATTGTCGCGGACGGGTCCGACGGGGGCCTACCAGTTCTTCGTGACGGCAGCCGGCGTCTACACGATCACCCCGGTCTATCCGACGTCTGGAACAGCGTCGACGGTGCGCGTCCCGACATCCGCGCCGGTCGATCTCACCACCTTCCTGCCGACCGATCCGGTGGCCTTCGGATCGACCGAATTCGGCTCGACCGGCGTTCTGGCCGACTTCACGGCGGCGGCGAATACGCCCTCGCATCTGGTCTTCGACATCCAGGCGGGCGATCCGCATGTCATCGGAAACAACTTCGCGCTGACCGGCTGCGCGGGCGTGGCCCCGATCACCGCGTCGAAGACGGCCAGCGTCGGGTCGGCACGTCCGGGCGATGCCGTGACCTTCACGCTGACCTTCACCAACGGGACCAGCGCGTCGGGCAACAATTCGACCTTTGTCGATCTTCTGCCGCCCGGCCTGATCTATACGCCGGGCACGGCGACCGTGAACGGGGTGCCGACAGAGCCTGTCATCGCGGGCAACCGCCTTGGCTGGTCAAGCTACAACCTGACGCCGGGGCTGACCTTCACGGTGGTGCTGACGACGCGCGTGCTGGGGACGGCGACCTTCGGGACACTGACGAACCAGGGCTTCGTGACGGACGCGGCCGGGAATGCGGTGTCCAACGTTGCGACAGCGACGGTCCGTGTCGAGCCGGAGCATGTGTTCGACTGCTCGGACGTGATCGGCAAGGTCTTCGACGACCTGAACATGAACGGCTATCAGGATCAGGGCGAACCGGGCCTGCCGGATGTCCGGGTGGTGACGATCCGGGGTGTGCGCATCACGTCGGACGAATACGGGCGCTATCATGTGCCCTGTGCGGAACTGCCGTCGGATATCGGGTCGAACTTCACGCTGAAGCTGGACACACGGTCGCTGCCGTCGGGGTATCGCGTGACGACCGAGAACCCGCGCACGATCCGGCTGACGGCGGGCAAGATGGCCAAGCTGAACTTCGGCGCGGCGATTGCGAATGTGGTCGATGTCGATCTGTCGGCATCGGCGTTCGAGACCGGCACGGACGATCCGAAAGAGGCGCTGGAGCAGGGGGTCCAGGCGCTGGTGCGGCAGATGTCTGAAAAGCCGTCAGTGATCCGGCTGAGCTACATTCAGGACGGCGAGTCGCGGAAGACCGTGACGGCGCGGCTTGATGCGGTCGAGGATCTGCTGCGCGAGGAATGGCGGGCGAACGGGCGCTACAAGCTGAACATCGAACGCACGATCAAGCGGGTGCAGTAGGATGAGTGCGATGGGTCGGATCACGAAGGTTGGGCTGCTGCTGGGGGCGACGGCGCTGACCCTGTCGCTTGCGCCTGCCTTCGGCCAGACAGCGGACGAAGACCGCTGTCAGCCCATCGGGGGCAAAGTGCCGCCGCTGTGTGACGCGCCGAACCGCGATGTGACAGTCAGGACGACGGCGGGGACGAACACGGAATTCGACCCGGCCGGAACGCCTGCGCCCGAAGGTTTCATGATCTCGGTTGATGGTCAGCCGGTGACGGGCGACCGGCGGATGGCCGACAAGATCCGGCGGACCGATCTGGCGCTGGAGAAGGCGGATATCCAGGTCACGTTCGACGGGCTGTCGGTGAAGCCGCGGCTGGACCTGGAGACGCTGGGCGATCCGCAGGGTTACCGGACCCGGCGACACCGTCGAATTCCAGAGTGCGACGAACTACCCCGCCTTCCTGACGCGCGGCGAGATCAGGATCATCGACCGCGAGGCGCGCGGCGGGCCGCGCACGGTGGCGGTGGTGCCGGTCGATCCGAACGGGCAGGTGCGCCTGACGCTGCCAGAAGGCGACGATCTGGTGGCAGTGCACCGGGTGTATGATGCCAGGGGGCGCTATGACGAGACGGTGCCGCTGGCCCTGTCGCGCCGCGACGACCGGGGGCTGGTCGACGGAGTCGAGGACGGATCGGACGCGACGGGACGCCGGGCGATTCCGGTCGCGGGCGGGTCGGTTACGGTTCATGGCGATAATGTCGCGCCGGGGGCCGTGGTGCGGACGCTCGGCGAAACCGTGCGCCCCGCGCCGGGCGGCGATTTCGTGATCCAGCGCATCCTGCCCGCAGGCCGGCATTCGGTTGATGTCGATGTGCGCGGCGGCGGCGAGGCGGTCAGCCTGACGCGCGACGTCGATATCCCGAACAGCGAATGGTTCTATGTCGGGGTCGCCGACCTGACCTTCGGCTGGCGCGACCAGTACGGGACCAAGGGCAGCTATCAGAAGGGCCGTCTCGGCTTCTATGCCAAGGGACGGACCGCGCGGGGCGTGAACATCACCGCCAGCGCTGACACAGGCGAGGGCGATCTTGACACGATCTTCCGCGATCTGGACCAGAAAGACCCGCGCAGCCTGATCCTGCGGATCGACCCGGACGACTATTACCCGGTCTACGGCGACGATTCGACGTTCGAGGAAGATGCGCCAACCTCGGGCAAGTTCTATCTGAAGGTCGAAAAGGACGGGAACCACCTGCTGTGGGGCAACTTCCGCAATTCGGTCGGCGGCACGACCTATCTTCGGAATGAACGCGACGCTCTATGGTCTGCAGGGCAAGTGGGCGAGCGCGGCACAGACAACCGATGGCGAGGCGCGGGCAGCAGTGACGCTGTACGCCGCCAGCCCCGACAACCTGCCGCAGCGCGACGTGTTCCTCGGAACCGGCGGGTCGGTCTATTTCCTGCAGCGACAGGACCTGTCGATCGGGTCGGAAACCCTCAGCATCGAGGTGCGCGACCCGGTGACAGGCCGCGTCGTCAGCCGCCAGACGCTGACCTATGGCCGTGATTACGACATCAACTACATTCAGGGCGTTGTGACCCTGACGCGGCCCCTGTCGGGAACCGCGGGTGGCGGGGTCGTGACTGGCGGGTCGAACCAGGTCAACTTGGTCGTGCAGTACGAATGGACGCCGACGGCCTTCAATGTCGATGGCATGAGCTATGGGGCGCGGGCCGAGGCCTGGGTAACGGACCAGCTGCGCATCGGCGTGACGGGTCAGGTCGAGACGACCGCGACGGCGGATCAGACGGCCACGGGTGTCGATCTGCGCTGGGAGCTGTCGGAGGAGACCTATGCGCAGCTGGAACTCGCGGACAGCGACGGGCCTGGCTTCGGGTCGAGCTTCTCGACCAACGGCGGGCTGAACATCGTCAACAACCCCGCAATCGCAGGCCGTGGCCGCGCGCTGAAGTTCGAAGGGCGTTCTGCGCTCAGCGACCTCGGGCTGGCGGCCGAGGGCTATGTCGGGGCCTATTTCGAGGACCGGGAGGCAGGGTTCCAGACGCTGGACTATCAGTCGGCGACGGATGAGCGGCTTTGGGGTGTCTATGGCGAGATCAGCCCGAATGACGATCTGCGACTGTCCTTCGGCTATGATGATTATGACAGCACGGGCGGCAAGACCGAACGGAAAGGCAGCGCCGAGGCGGAGTTCCGGGTGTCGGATCGTCTGGCTTACACGGTCGGCATCGAGCACACCGACCGCAGCGGGACGACAACGACGAACGGACAGCGGACGGACGTTGCGGTTCGCGCCACCGTCACGGAAAGCGACTCGCTGGAATGGTATGTGCTGGCGCAGGGCACGGTGGCCCGGTCGGGTCTGGCGCGGAATGACCGGCTGGGTTTCGGCGCGGTGGCGGAATTCGGGCGCGGTTGGACCGTCGAGGGCGAGATTTCCGACGGCACGTCCGGCATTGGCGGCAAGGCCCGCTTCACCCGCGATCTGGGCGAAGGCCAGAGCTATTACTTCGGCTATGAACTCGACCCCAACCGTGACCTCGACAACGTGACGCTGGTCGGGCGCGACAAGGGGCGCTTCGTGCTGGGCGGCAAGCGCAACATCTCGTCCTCGGTCGTGACCTGGGGCGAGAACACCTATGACCTGTTCGGGCAGCGCCGGTCGCTGACCTCGGCCTATGGCGTCGATTACACGCCCAGCGAATTCCTGTCCTATTCCGCGAACTTTGAACTGGGCGACGTGACCGATCCCGCGACCGGCGACTACAGCCGCAAGGGCGTGTCCTTTGGCGTGAACTATCAGGACGACGAACGCCTGACCGCGACCGGGCGGCTGGAGCTGCGCCGGGATCGGGGGCAGTCCGGTGCTGTCAATCGCGACAGCGATACCGTCGTGCTGCGCGGCACGGCGCGCTGGAAGCGGAACGAGGCGGAGCGGCTGTCGTTCAACCTTGAAGCGGCGGTGACGGACAGCGACCAGACGGCCCTGCCCGACGGCAAGCTGTTCGACGCGAGCGTCGGCTACGCCTATCGCCCGGTGCTGAACGACCGGCTGAATGTGCTGTTCAAGTACCGCTACCTCTATGACCTTTATGGGCAGGACATCGACGGCACCTCGGCGCGCGGGCCGCGGCAGAAGTCGCATGTGCTGACGCTGGACGCGGAATATGACCTGAACCGCTACTGGACCGTTGGCGGAAAGGTCGGATTCCGGCTGTCTGAGACAGCAGCGACGGCGACCTCGGCCTTCGCGCAGAACGACGCGTGGCTGGCGGTGGCGACCGCGCGCTATCACATCGTGCACAAATGGGACGCGCTGATCGAGGCGCGGGCCTTCGGAGCGGTGCAGGCGCAGACGACCGAGATCGGGCTGCTGGGCGCGGTCTACCGGCACTTCGGGAACAACGTGGAACTGGGCGTCGGCTACAACTTCGGCAGTTTCTCGGACGATCTGACGGACCTTGTGCAGGACGACAAAGGCGCGTTTGTGAACCTGATCGCCAAGTTCTGAGGCGCGCGGGTCAGTTTCCCTTCGCATCGATGAAGCCCGTGGCGAAGTCGCCGCTGGCGAGGCGCGTCAGGTCCGGACCGGTACGCAGAGGCACCATCCCAGCGCGGATCGCCTCTGGCGTCAGCGTCGCTTTGGCGAGGGCGGCGACGGCCTCGGCCACGGTCACGGCCTGAAACCGCAGGGTCGCTCCGGGGCGGGTCTGCGCCAGCCGGGGCAGGTCTGCGCGGATCACCGTCGCGATCTTGGGGTAGCCCCCCGTGGGCTGGCGGTCGGCCATCAGGACGATGGGCTGGCCGTCGCCGGGCACCTGAACCGAGCCAAAGGCGATTCCGTCCGACACGATGTCATGGCCCGCGCGGTGGGTGAGGCGCGGACCGGTCAGGCGATACCCCATGCGGTCGCTCTGCGGCGAGAGGGTGAAGTCGGCGGACAGGAACGTTGCCAGTGCATCTTCGGTGAAATGATCGTCCTGCGGGCCGGGGATGACGCGGATCGGTGCGGCAGCGCTGGCGGTGCCGGGGTCGGCGGCCACCATCGTGGGCAGGTCCTGCGGCGCCTGCTCGTGGCGTTGACCGGCAGCAGATCACCCGGTTGCAGCGCGCGGCCACCTAGCGGCCCGATCCCGGAGCGCAGATGCGTCGAGAGACTGCCAAGCATGGGATCAATTGCGAAACCGCCCGCGACTGACAGACAGGCCCAAACATGCGACGGGCCGGGGCGCAGGGTCAGCGTTTCGGTGTCGCGCAGGGTGATCGCGATGCGGTCAGGCAGCGAAGTGTCACCGATGCGCGGCAGAAAACCGGCGGCGGACAGGCCGACGCGTATGTCGCCGCCCTCTGCCGTCAAGGCGATCCCGCCCGGCCCGACCTCGATCACGGCAGCATCCGGTTGGTTGCCCGCAAACACATTCGCCTCGCGCCGGGCGATCCAGTCCATCGTGCCTGCAGGCGTCACGCCATACCGCAGCAGGCCCACGCGCCCGGCATCCTGCAGGGTGCAGGCGGGACCGGCGGAGAGGATGCGCAGGTGCGGCATCAGCCGTCGTTCCCGACGCGTTCGGCGACGACCGCGCCCTGCGCAACGCGGGCAGCAAGCGCATCGAACTCGGGCCGGGTGATGGGTCTGAAGGTGATCCGGTCGCCGACCCCGACCAGAAACGGCGGCGTCCGGCCCTGGGTGAACAGGCGTTCCGGCGTGCGGCCAAGGATATGCCAGCCCGAGGGCATCGCATCACCCGCCACAATCGCCTGCCCGCCTGCGACAATCAGGCTCTGGCCGGGAATGCGCGCACGCGGGCTGGTCCGGCGCGGCAGGGCGAGGGCCGCAGGCAGCCCCGACAGATAGGCCCAGCCGGGCGCGAAGCCATACATGGCGACACGGTAGGGGGTGGTCGCGTGCAGATGGATGACCTGATCCTGCGTCAACCCGATGGTTTCTGCCACAAAGGGCAGGTCTTCGGCGAAGTCGGGATCGTAGCAGGCAGGGATTCGCCATGTGACGGGCTTCCGGTCCACTGACTGCGCCCGCGAAAGGCGTTCGCGGACCACATCCGCAAGCGCGTCACGCGACAGGACCAGCGGATCATAGTGAATCATCAGCGACCGGTAGGTCGGCACGCATTCGAGAACGCCGCCGGGCGGCTCAACGGACATGGCGCGGTCCAGCGCCACGACCCGTTCGGACAGCTCGTCGCCGATGACGCTGCCGAATTCCACCACCAGCGCGGTTTCCCCGGCGTCGAGCAGGCGCGGCGCGTCCAGGGCGCCCGTCATGGGGGCGCGAAGGCGGCGATGCGGTGCCCCGCCGCCAGCAGCGCCCGGCGCAGATGGGCGGCGATCCCGACCGCGTCCGCCGTGTCGCCGTGCACGCAGATGCTGTCCATCGGCGCGGCAAAGCTGCTGCCGTCGATTGCGGTGATCGTCCCGCTGCCGATCATCCCGACAATGCGCCCGGCGATCTGCGCCGCGTCGTGCAGCACGGCCCCGTCGCGGTCGCGCGGAACCAGCGTTCCATCGGGCAGATAGGCGCGGTCGGCGAAGACCTCGGCCCTTGTCGCAAGCCCCTCCTGTTCGGCGGCCGTCAGGGCGACCGATCCGGACAGGCAGAGGCAGGTCAGATGCGGGTTGGCGGCGCGGACTCCGCGCGCGATGGCGTGGGCGACATCCGCATCGACGGCGGCATGGTTATACAGCGCGCCATGCGCCTTGACGTAGGTCACGCGGTGCCCGGCCAGCGCCGCCACCGCACAGGCGGCACCGACCTGATAGGCCACCAGCGCCTCGACCTCGGCAATCGTCGTGGGGATCAGCCTGCGCCCGAATCCCTCTCGGTCCGCAAAACCCGGATGCGCGCCGACGGCGACGCCCCGGTCATGCGCGGCGGCGAAGGTGGCCCGCATGATGTCGGGCGATCCGGCATGAAATCCGCAGGCGACATTGGCCGAACTGACGATATCCAGCATCGCCGCGTCGTCCCCGACGCCCTCGCCGATATCCGCGTTCAGATCGATGGTCCTCACGGTGCGCGCTTTCTCAACGGCGCTTCGACCCGCGCCCCTGCCGCATCACAACCACGACGGCCCCCGCCCGTCAAACTGATGGCCGTAACGGGCCTGACGCAAGGTCAAGGCACAGGCTTCCTGCCTAGCCCTGCATCTGCAATACTGTTCCCGGGTCGGGGGCAACAACCACAGGGGGAACGTCCAGGGTGAAGGCGGACCTGCGCGGGCCATTCCGGGTCTATGACGCGTCCGGCACTGACCGGACACCAAAAGGCATGAAGGAGAGGGCGATGATCGCCCTTCTGCTGCTGTCGCCGGGTCAGAAGCGCACCCGGCTCTGGCTGCAGGACAAACTGTGGAGCGACCGGCCGCCCGAACAGGCGGCGGTCAGCTTCCGCCAGGCGCTGACGCAGATGCGCAAGTCCCTCGGCCCGCTGTCGGACCGGCTGAAAAGTGACCGCAGCGCCCTGTGGCTGGACCCCAGGGTCACGCTTCCCGCGAACGGTGGCACCGGACCGGGCGAGATGCTCGACGATCTGGACGTGCGCGATCCGGAATTCGACAGCTGGCTGCGCGACCTGCGGCAGGGTGCGGACAGCGCAACGGAGCCGACACCGACGGCACCGCAGCGGGGCCGTGCGGCGGGACGTGGCCAGCGGCCTGTTGTCGTGGTGCAGACATCGGGGCAGGAACAGACGCCGCGCGGACAGTTCCTGGGGCGGGCGATGGGCCTCTGCATCGTCGGACAGCTGTCGCTGCAGGGTGACGTCGAGGTGATCCTGCAGTCGCAGAACGCAGCGCAGGGACCGCCCGACCATTCCGACGCGCGGATCGAGATCGAGACGCTGGGCGAAGATGCGACGTGGTACGTGCTGATGCGCGCCTTCGGCCAGCCGTCGAACCGCGTCATCTGGACCGGGCGTCTGCGGCTGCCGATGCGGATCGAGACGATCTGGGAATTGCACGAGACGAACCATCTGGTGACGCGGGCGGTGTCGGCGGTGACGGACCATATCGCGCTGGGCGGCCAGTCATCGCCCTTCGCGTCGATCCAGCGCGCGGTGCGTCGGGTCTATGACTTTGACAAGGTCGGGCTCGAAAGCGCGGATGCGCTGCTGCGCGAGGCGCAGGACAGCGACCTGTCGGGTCTGGCACTGGCGTGGCGCGGCTTCGTGCGCCTGACCTCGGCACTGGAGTTCCGCGACACCAGCGCGGCTGCACGGGACGAAGCGCTGGCGTTCTGTTCCGAGGCGCTGAAACTTGCGCCGCGTCATCCGGTGGTGCTGGCGCTGTCGGCCCAGGTGCAGATGAAGCTGAACGGCGATCACGACCGGGGCCTGCATCTGGCCCGGCTGGGCGCTGCAGAAGCAGACCGCAACCCCTATGCGCTGGATGCGCTCAGCACAGCGCTGTTCTTCCGGGGCGACCGCGAGCAGGGGCACCGGACAGCGACGCTGGCACGGCAGTCGGCCGAGGGGCTGGCGCACAGTTTCAGCTGGGACATGCAGTGCTGTCTGTCCGCACTCAGCCTCGATCAGCACGCCGAGGCGCTGGAACAGGCGCTGGCGGCGAACCGCAAGATGCCGGCCTACCGGCCTGCGCTGCGCTATCTGGTGGCGCTGCACCTGCTGGACGGGGCGAAGGACAACGCCGAGCACTACGCCCGGCGGCTGAAAGCCATCGAGCCGGATTTCGACATGGCGCTGCTGCTGTCGCCGGACTATCCGATCGAGACGCTGCGCGCGCTTGGCCATGTTGACCGGCTGCGCGACATCATCGGATAGGCGGGTGGGCGACAGACGAGGGCCTGTCCCAGCCTTGGCGCGCCGCCAGGGCAGCCGCAGCGGACGTGCCGGACACGGCGTAAAGCGCCGGGCCGCCGGTGCCCACGGCGGGGGTGCCGCGTCCGGACTGGCCGTCATCCACCAGAATGCGCTGGTCGAACCGGCCGTCGTCGGACCTGCGGCCGGAATACCAGGCGGTGCGCTCGGGTCCGCCCGGCCACCGCTCGGTCGCCTCGACGCACCATGCCCCGACCCCGGTCGACAGAACAGATGCGGTGCCCGACCGGCGCACAGGGCCGACACCGGTATCGTCCATAACCGGTGCGCCATAGGCGTCCGTCTCGACATAGTCCGGTCCGGCAAAGACCGACGGGCGGTGCGGCCTGGACCGGTCGGCGGGCAGCGACCGGTCGTCGCGCAGGATCCACAGGCCGACGGCGCTGCGGGCACGGACCGCCAGCCGCCAGTCGCCGTACGGTGCCGGGCGCTGGCCGCCCGAGGACCATCCGGTGCCCGCAAGGGTCAGCCGGAACTTGGCTGTGCCGTCGCGGTCGGGCAGGCGGTGCAGCCCGCCGATGAACGATCCGTGCAGGTAGAGCGGCGCAAAGCTCGCGGCCGCCAGCGATGCTTTTGCGATCTGCCCGTCCGGGGATGTCAGCGCGATCTCGGCCCCGTCGGACGAGGGCACGCAGATTTCGACGGTGTTGCCGGAATAATCGTCAGGCGGCAGCCGCCAGATGACCGACGGGGCCCTCTTGCGGGGTGCGGTCGCGGGCAGCGATGCCGCGCAGGCGTCCTGCAGGTGGTTTCCCGCAGGCAGGACAAGGCTGACCTGATCGCCCGCAGTCCGTGCCATGAAGTCGGTGACGATCCGGGCCACAGGGTGGGTGCCGTCATGCGGACCGCCGGGATAGGCGGAGGCCAGAACGATTGTAACGGGATGGCCGCGATGCGCATCGGTCATCGACAGCGCCGTTTCCAGCGCATCTGGCAGCAGGGCCTGAAGGTTGTCGCCGCCCGAATCGATCAGCGATCCGGCCGGGATTTCAACGCCGTAAAGCACCGGCGCATGCGGCCCCGGATCGTCCGATCCGGCTGCAAGGTCGGCCATGGCGGTGCCGTGGCGAAACTCATCGGGATCGATATGCTGACCGTAGAAGCTATCCGGAAACCGGACGCCGAGACGCCGTTCGATCTCGGCATGGCCGCCGGGCATGTCCGCAAGGCGGCAGAGGGCCGCGATTTCAGGCGAGGTCAGCGCAGACACACGGATGCCGGAAGGCGACCCGGCGTGATAATCGAGATACCGCAGTTCCATGAACCTGGGGTCGCCATCGGCGGCCAGGAAGCGGCGGTTCCAGAAGGCGATGCCATGGTCAATGATGACGATGGCGGTGGCTTTGCCGGGTTTGCGCGGCTTCAGCTTTCGGGTTGGGGCGGGAGCGGCCACAGGCGGCTCTGCCCGGTCAATCCGGCCCAGGCGGTGCGACAGCGCGGCCGGATCGGCCAGGTCGGCCGGATCGATCACCCGGCAGCCTGTTCTGCGGTGCGACAGCGCGACAAAGGGCCGTGCAGCCGGTTCGCCCCGCAGTGCGATCAGTGCGGCAGGCAGGTAGTTGACGGGCAGGTCCGGCGCGGCGACAGCCCGGGAAAATCGGAACGCGGCGTCCATGTCGGCCATGATCAGCGGTCCATCTCGCTCATGACCTCACCGGCGAGCCAGTCGAGAATCTCCACCTTCCCCTCGGACGAAGCGATCCGGTCGATCCTGGTGTGGTGCAGTGCATACTCAGCTACTGATGAATAGTGCGGCGCGCCTTTGCCGACGTGGTCCTCGGTCTTGAAGTGCACAAGCGCCTTCGGGGTCTTGAAGCCGGACTGGAACAACCGGCCAAGGATCACCTGCCCGAGGATGTCCCCGAGGATGGCGCCGGCATGGCTGTCGATCGGGTAGTGCACCCCAGCAAAGCTGCGGTTCTCGGCCACCCGCGCCGCAAGAAGCCGCAGGTTCGGATACCGGTCAGGATAGAGCGCGCCGAGAATCTTTGCCGCAGAGAAGGCTTCGATGGCATGCCCGGCCGGGAACGCGCTGTGTGCTGGGGTTTGGATGATCGGCGCGATATCGGGCGCAATCACTTCGGGGCGCGGCATCGCGAAAACGTCCTTGAACTTCGCGCCGATCGAAAAGGCGATGTCCTGCACGATGTCCAGCAGCATCGCGGTCATCGGATGCGACTGCGCGGACAGGGGCACTGCCAGTCCCAGAAAGCTGAGGATGTCGGACTGCTGCAGCACGATTTCGCCCAGACGGTCATCGCGGTACCATTTCTGCGCACGCAGCACATCCGTCTGCTTCTGCCAGAAGACATTCGCCGTGCGGTCCACCTCCAGCGTCAGCAGCACTTCCTCGCCGTCCATCAGCTCGGCCTTGTCGAAGTTGCCTTTCTCATGGTGCACCGACAGGCCCGCCGACAGGGCGGAGACCGCCAGATGCTGGCAGTGCCGAGCATTCATGCGTGCATAGGTCACCCGGTAGTCAAGCCGGTGCATCGCCTTTTTGGCCACCGTGGTGGGCGGCGCCATGTTCAGCGCCAGCATCGACGACTGCAGCGCGTCGGCCAGTGCGATCGAACTGCCCTGGCCGAGCATGCGCGAATTCGTCGTTATCCTCGGACGACTTGTTCGACTTATTGGATTTGTTCGACTTGTTGGATTTGTTCGATTTATTGGATTTGTTCGACTTGTTGGATTTGTTCGATTTGTTGGCGAGTGTCATGCCGATCCCCGTTTCTTCCCAGACGTCCGCTGTTCCGTTTCGTTGAACCTACCATGCCGCCAGCCGAAGCGTGCGCCGCAGCGCACGCGAGGCCATGGCAACCATGTCGTCGATATCCTCGGTCGTGTGCTCGGGCGCGATCCGATATTCCCAGTGCAGCACGGCCGGTTTCCCAGACGGTACTCGTTCAAGCTGGGCGCATTCCGGTGCGGAGTGTGGGCCGAGGTCATGGCGAGCGCGTGCTGCCGGTCGCCCAAGGGAACCGAGACGATGGCACCCGGTTCTCCGCGTGGCCGGAACCCTTCGGCGGCCAGACCGTCGCGGAGGCGCATGGCATGCGACATCAGGCGCGCGCGGCTCCATGCGCCCTTCTGTGTGGTAGCATCCCGCAGCGCATTCTCAAGGCGCTTCGCGCTCTTCCGCCGGAACCGTCAAGGACCGGTCGCTGGCTGCGCGCAGCCCGGCCGCGGCCGAGAGCATCGCGCAGGGCGGCGAAGCCGGCCTGCGACGCAAAGACCGCGCCGAGTGATCCGGTCATCGCGTCAGCCTCGCCGACCATGCCCTGAACCTCGGCGATGCCGCGTCCGCTGCGGCCGACGATACCCAGATCGTTGCTGACATCGACGATCATCAGCGCGCCCTGCCGGTCGCAGGCGGACCGCAGGCGCACAAGATCGGCGGGCCTGCAGTCAAAGGCGGAAAACGCGTCGCAGAGGACGGCAAGGCGCGCCGTCCTGTTCGCGCGGCGCGCGTCCTGAAGGCGGTTCTCGAAGCATTCGACCCATCCATGCGGCACCGTCTCACTGCGCAGGCCAGTCTCAGCGACGGCGTCCGACAGGTGAGCAGAGGCAAGGCGGTCTGTGAATACCCGGTCGCCCGGGCGCAGAAGCGCTGCAAGCGTTGCGGACACAGCATGCGTCGCGTCCTTGAACAGGATGCTGTCCGGCATGCCGGTCAGACAGGCAAGCGCCGCTTCGGCGGAACGGCGGGCTTCTGCGGCCGCAATCCGGTCCGCGTTTGTCATGCTTGCCAGGAGGAGTGCCGGGTTTCGGTCTTGCATAGCGTTTGACATCGGAATGACTTTCAAACCTGGGGCTGGGCGGGGTGGCGGATTCCAGAACACCGGTCACGTCACGCGGCCCTGACCGCCCACCACTTACATCTGAAATCCGCGCACCAGCCCAACGGCCCACCCCTGAGCCGCAGCCCATTGGTTGCCCGGCTTCGTGATCCTAGCGTGAATTCTTTACCTTACGTTAACCGAATGCCGAGTTGTCAGGCAGATTCGCCGGCTGCTAGCGTCGGGACAATGCGGATTGTCCGCCGCGCCGCGGGGTCGGTGCCGCGCAGGATGCCCCCGATCAGGTCAGCGGCAAGGCTGCCGATCAGGGCCGCGTGCGGGTCGACGGTCAGCAGACGCGGGATCGACAGCCGGGAAATGTCATAGGCCCCGAACCCCGCAACAGCGATGTCATCGGGCACTCGGCGGCCCATCCGCTGATATTCCGTCATCGCGCCGAAGGCGATCAGGTCGGACGCGCCGATGATCGCATCGGTGTCGGGCCACTGCGCCAGCAGCGTCCGCGCAGTCACGGCCCCGGCCTCCATCGTCATCGGCGGCGGGTCCGACCGCGACAGGCGGTCGTCCGGCAGCCCGTGTCGCTTCATCGCCTCGCGGAAGCCGCGTCTGCGGTCCGTCCCACGCCGGTCGACAGGCCCCGGCCCGCTGGCCGTTTCGCCGCCGATGAAGGCGATGCGACCCCGGCCACGCGCGACCAGATGGTCGACTGCAAGGCCGATGGCCGCCGCGTTGGAAAATCCGACGACATGACCGATAGGATCGTCGGGCAGATCCCATGTTTCGACGACGGGGATCCGCGCCTGCGCCAACAGGCCGCGCGCCCGGTCCGAATGGTGCCCGCCGGTCAGCACGATGGCCTCGGGGCGGCGGCGCAGCAGGTGTTCGATCAGCCGGTCTTCCTCGGCATCCAGATAGCGCGTGGCACCCAGCAGGACCTGCAGGCCCGCCCCGTCGAGGCCGTCGGACAGCGCGCTGACCATATCGGCGAAATTCGCGTTGTTCAGCGAGGGGATGGTGACGGCAACAAAGCCGGTGCGCTGAGACCGCAGGCTGGATGCGGTGGCATGGATGACATAGCCGAGGCCGTCGGCAGCCGCGAGGATGCGCGCGCGGGTTTCCTCGCCGACCGACGCATCGGCGCGGAAAGCGCGCGAGACGGTCATCACCGAGACACCCGCCGCGCGCGCCACATCCTTCATCGTGGGCGCGTTGCGCATGCGGACCGCCCCCGCTCAGCCCGGCGCGCGGACGGCAGCGATGGCCGTGGCGATCAGGTCGGCCTCGGTTCCGCGCAGGTCGAGGGTGACAAAGCTCTCATCAGCTTCGGGCGGCTCCAGCGCCGCGAACTGGCTGTCGAGCAGGGAAACCGGCATGTAGTGGTCGCGGCGCAGCGCCATCCTCGCGGCGATGACGTGTTTCGGACCGGCGAGATGCAGGAACAGGACCTCCTCCCCGGCCGCCGTCCGAATCGCGTCGCGGTAGCGGCGTTTCAATGCCGAGCACGCGACAACGGCAGGCAGCGGCGGTTGCGGCCAGCGTCTGGCCGACGCGGATCAGCCAGGGTGCGCGGTCGTCGTCGGTCAGGGGGATCCCCGCGCGCATCTGTGCCCGCGCCGCCTCTGTGTGCAGATCGTCGGCATCGACAAAGCGCCCGCCGACCGCTGCGGCCAGTCCCAACCCGACGGTCGTCTTGCCGCAACCCGAAACGCCCATGACGACGATGCGGTTCATAGCGACGCGGTGATGCCGCCATCGACATATATGGTCTGGCCGTTCACGAAACTCGACGCGTCCGACGCGAGGAAGATGCAGGCCCCGACCAGCTCCTCGGTCCGCCCCCAGCGTCCGGCGGGCGTGCGCTTTTCCAGCCATGCGGAAAAGGCCGGGTCGGCGACCAGCGCCGCATTCAGGGGCGTATCGAAATAGCCGGGCGCGATGGCATTGCAGTTCAGGCCGTGCCGCGCCCAGTCGGTGGCCATGCCCTTGGTCAGGTTGGCGACGGCCCCTTTGGTCGCGGTGTAGGGCGCGATGGAGGGGCGGGCGAGTGCTGACTGCACGGACGCGATGTTGATGATCCTGCCGCGGCCACGCGCGATCATGTGCCGGGCGACGGCCTGCCCGACGTTGAAGACGCTGGTGACATTCGTGCGCATCAGCAGATCGAACGCCTCGGGCGGAAAATCCTCCAAGGGTGCGCGGTGCTGCATCCCTGCGTTGTTGACCAGAATGTCGATGGGTCCGGTGTCCGCCTCGAACCTGTCCACGGCAGTGCGAACGGCAGCATGATCGGTGGCGTCGAAGGGCAGTGTGCATGCCCCAGGAATGCCCTGCGCTGCGGCCGCAAGTTTGGGCGCATCACGCCCGTTCAGCACGACCTCCGCCCCTGCGGCTGCCAGTCCCTTGGCGAGTGCCAGGCCGATGCCCTGCGACGATCCGGTGACAAGTGCGCGGCGGCCTGTCAGGCTGAACAGGGCAAGGCTCATGGGGGTCCCCCTTCGCGGGTCCGGGAAGGCTCGACAACAGGTCGGTCAGTTGTTTATGTTATCGATAACATCTTCTGTCAACGGGATGGGAGAGCGGCAAGGTAAAGGGCGGGTGCGATGAAGACGGTCGTCATCCACGCGGCGCGCGACCTGCGCATCGAAGACCGGGCCGAGGAAGACCCCGGTCCGGGGCAGGTACAGGTGCGCATCCAGCGCGGCGGCATCTGCGGGTCGGACCTGCATTACTTCAATCACGGCGGCTTTGGTGCAGTGCGCCTGCGCGAGCCGATGATTCTGGGGCATGAGGTGGCGGGCCACGTCACGGCGCTGGGTGCGGGCGTGACCGGGCTTGCGGTAGGCGATCTGGTCGCGGTATCGCCGTCCCGGCCCTGTGGGACCTGCCGGTATTGTCTGGAGGGGCTGGCGAACCACTGTCTGAACATGCGGTTCTACGGGTCGGCGATGCCGTTCCCGCATGTTCAGGGGGCGTTCCGCGAGGTTCTGGTGGCCGATGCGGGGCAGTGTGCGCGGGCGGAGGGGCTGACGGCGGCCGAGGCTGCGATGGCCGAGCCGCTTGCGGTCACCCTGCACGCGACGCGGCGAGCGGGCGGAATGCTGGGCCGGCAGGTGCTGGTCACAGGCTGCGGACCCATCGGACTGCTGGCGATCATTGCGGCACGGCGGGCGGGCGCGGACCGGATCGTGGCGACGGACCTGTCGGAGTTCACCCTCACGATGGCGCGCCGCGTCGGGGCGGACCAGACGATCAACCTTGCCGATGCGCCGGACGGGCTCACGCCGTTTCAGGCGGACAAGGGCACGTTCGATGTGATGTATGAATGCTCGGGTGCGGCACCCGCCCTTGCGGCGGGAATCGCGGCGATGCGACCGCGGGGCGTCGTGCTGCAGCTGGGGCTGGGCGGCGACATGACGGTGCCGATGATGGCGATCACGGCCAAGGAACTGGACCTGCGCGGGTCGTTCCGGTTCCACGAAGAGTTTGCGATGGGCGTTGCGCTGATGCAGAAGGGGCTTGATCGACGTGAAGCCGCTGGTCACGCATACCGTGCCGCTGGCCGAAGCGGAGGCGGCGTTCCGGTTGGCCAGCGACCGCAGCCGCGCGATCAAGGCACAAATCGATTTCAGCTGAGGAGGCCCCGACCATGTCGTTCTTCGAGGTCATCGACCCGGTCTTCGCGTCCTTTGTGATGGGCAACGCGCCGGTCAAGCGGCTGGCGGCGGGGTTCGACTGGGCCGAGGGGCCGGTCTGGTTCGGCGATGCGGGGTGCCTGCTGTTTTCGGACATCCCGAACAACAGGATCGTCCGCTGGACGGAAGAGGGTGTGACGACCTTCCGGCAGCCGTCGAACTATTCCAACGGGCATACCCGCGACCTGCTGGGGCGGCTGATATCCTGCGAGCATGGCACGCGGCGGGTGACGCGGACGGAGTGGGACGGGTCGGTGACGGTGATCGCCGACGGGTATCAGGGCAAGCGGCTGAACAGCCCCAACGACGTGGTGGTGAAGTCGGACGGGTCGGTCTGGTTCAGCGACCCGCATTACGGGATCATGACGGACTACGAGGGGTTCCGGTCAGAACAGGAATTGCCCTGTCAGGTCTACCGGGTGGACCCGGACGGGACCATCGAGGCGGTGATCACGGACATGGCCTGCCCGAACGGGCTGGCGTTCAGTCCGGACGAGAGCCTGCTTTACGTGGCTGATACCGGGCGGATGTTCGGGGCGGACCCGCAGCATATCCGGGTGTTCGACATGGCATCGGGGCGTCCGAAAGGGGGCCGGGTGTTCCACACGGTCAGCCCGGGCTGCGCGGACGGAATCCGGGTCGATACGGACGGGAATGTCTGGTCATCCGCCGGGGACGGGGTGCACTGCATCGCGCCGGACGGGCATCTGATGGGGAAGATTCTGGTGCCCGAGACGGTGTCGAACATCTGCTTCGGAGGGCGGGCGAAGCATCGGCTGTTCATCACGGCGACGACGGGCCTGTATTCGGTGATTCTGAACCGGCAGGGAGTTCAGAGGCCATAAAAGCCTCTGTCCACATGTGGACATTCCAGAAAACCATTTAACTACAGATGGTTAGAAATTTTGTTAACCTGAACTTCACACATTCCCCACGCCTGTGAGCCTGCGGTTTTCCGGCGCTTTCACACCGTCGCGCCCGCCACAAGCCGTGTCGGGATCACCCGCACGTCTTCGACCGGATCGCCGCGCAGGCGGCTGACCAGCGCTTCGGCTGCCTCTTTCCCGATGCGCGCGGTAGGCACCACGGTCGTCGTCAGGCGGCGCGGCAGGATCGAGGCCGCCTCCATCCCGCCCCAGCCCGCGATGCCGATGTCGTCGGGCACCCGGATGCCGCGCTGGGTCAGCCAGGCCAGTCCGCCGATGGCCATTTCGTCGTCGTGATAATACAGCGCATCCAGTTTCGGGTGGCGCGCCAGCAGCGTTTCGGTGCCGTAGAACCCGGCATAAAAGCCGGGGTGGTCCTGCAGAACCTCGGTCGCCGCAGGCGGAAGACGCGCAGCGGTGAGGGCCGCGTTGAAGCCGTCCAGCCGTGAGCGGCCCATCGTTTCGCGCGCGGCCAGCGCGCCGACATAGCCGATGCGGCTGCGGCCCCGTGCAGCCATGAACTGGCCCATCTCATAGCCGTTGTCGATAGTGCGAAAAGCCGACCGAGACGTCGAACGGGACTTGTGTTCAGGTCCCATATCTCGACCACCGGGATCGTCATGTCGCGCAGCAGCCGCAGCGTGCCCGCCGAATGCCTGCGGCCCGCCAGGACCACGCCCGCAGGCTGCCAGCTGGCCAGCGCGCGCAGCCACGTCTCCTCTTCCTCCGGCAGCTGGTCGTGGCTGCCGATCATCGTCTGATAGCCGAGCCGCGCGAAGGTGGCGTTCATCGTCTCGAGTAGCTGCGCGAAAAGGGCGGAGGTGAAGCGCGGGACGCAGACGCCGACAAGGGTCGAGGCGCGGGCCGAGCCGAAGGCGGCGGCGAGCCGATTCGGCAGATAGCCCTGGCGTTCGACTTCCGCCATGACGCGCGACCGGGTGTCTTCGGAAAACCCCGATCCGTCGCGCAGGACGCGGCTGACCGTCATCTTCGAAACCCCGGCGGCGCGGGCGATATCCTCAAGCCCTGCCTTGCTTTTCTTCGCCATGAATCGGGCCTTCCAGCCTGATGTTATCGATAACTCTCCGGCTTGACAGATCGCCTTGCAACAGCCGATGATGCCTACGTTACCGGTAAACCAAGGCGCATGGCAACATGCCGGATGGCCGGGCCTCGGGAGGGCATCCAGATGGGCGGCGGCGACGGTCTGTTCTTTGACCGGATCGTGAAGAGCTTCGGCGGCACGCAGGCGCTGCAGGGCGTCAGCTTGCGCGTGGGGCGGGGCGAGATCGTGGCCCTGCTGGGCGAGAACGGCGCGGGAAAATCGACCCTCATCAAGATACTGGGCGGCATTCACGCGGCCGACAGCGGGCAGGTCAGCGTGGATGGCACGCCCTATGCGCATGTCGCGGGCAAAGTGAACGCGCGGCAGGCGGTGGCCTTCATCCATCAGGACCTTGGGCTGATCGAGTGGA
The DNA here is from genome assembly GCA_963819585.1 of uncultured Alphaproteobacteria bacterium. Classification (GTDB taxonomy): domain Bacteria; phylum Pseudomonadota; class Alphaproteobacteria; order Rhodobacterales; family Rhodobacteraceae; genus JAOADN01. Next base: position 508,591 of record CAWFWP010000002.1, on the reverse strand, counting down.
TGAGCGTGGCGGAGAACATCGCGCTGGCGGTGGGATATCCTAAGCGCGGCGGGCGGATCGACTGGACGGCGGCGGAAGAGGTGGCGCGCCGCGCGCTTGCGCTGGTCGAGGCGGATTTCGCGCCGACGACGCGGGTCGCGAACCTGACGCGGACCGAAAAGTCGCTGGTGGCGATTGCGCGGGCGCTTGGCGGTCGAGTGCGATTTTCTGGTGCTGGACGAGCCGACGGCCAGCCTGCCTGCGGACGAGGTGGAGCGGCTGTTCGCGGCGCTGCGTCCGCTGAAGGCCAAGGGCGTGGGGATGATCTATGTCAGCCACCGGCTGGACGAGATTTTCCGCATCGCGGACCGGGTGGCCGTGCTGCGCGACGGTCAGATGGTGGGGATGCGCGACATCGCCCATACGAACCCCGAAGAACTGGTGAACCTGATCGTGGGCCGCAAGGCGCGCGAGATCAGCCGCCCTGCGGTGCAGGAGGGGCCGGAGGTTCTGGCGGTCAGGAACCTTACGGTCGGGCCGGTCGGGCCGGTCAGCTTCCGGGTGGACCGGGGCGAGCTGCTGGGACTGGCGGGTCTGCGCGGGGCGGGGCACGAGGAAATTGGCCGCGCGCTGTTCGGACTGGCGAGGCACGGCGGCGAGGTGCGCGCTGGAAGGCGCGGCACCCGACCTGACCTCGCCCCAAGGGCGCTACGGTCTCGGGCATCGGTCTTGTGGCGCGGGACCGGGTTGTCGAAAGCATCGCACCCGGCCTTGTCGATCCGCGAGAATGCCTTTCTGAACCCGGCGAATGCGGGGCGGAGGCTGTTCAGCCTGATGGGGCGCAAGGCGGAACGGGATATGGCGCAGGCGCTGGGTGCGCGCGTCGGCCTGTCGCCGAATGACCCGACGCTGGCCATCGAGGCGCTGTCGGGCGGCAACCAGCAAAAGGTGGTCGTGGGGCGCTGGCTGGACACCGGACGGCGGTTCCTGATCGCCGAAGACCCGACGGCAGGGGTCGATGTGGGCGCGAAAGCCGAGATTTATCACCTGCTGTACAAGGCACTGGCCAGCGGGATGGGGGTACTGGTCGTGTCCACCGACTTCGAGGAGGTCGCGAATATCTGTCACCGCGCCATCGTGTTCAGCCGGGGCCGGACGGTGGCGGAGCTGACGGGCGTGCAACTGTCGACGCAGACGCTGATCCAGGCCGCATCGGCCGGGGAGGCGGCATGAATTCGATTGAATCCAACGCGCTGGAACCGACGCGGGACGAGTTGGCGCATCTGCCCTTGGCGGCGCGGCTGTGGCGGCTGGTGCCGGTCTACGGGCTGGTCATCCTGATGTTCGGGCTGATCGCGCTGTTTTCGATCCTGCTGCCGAACACCTTTCCCACGGTGCTGAACCTGCGCGCCATCGTGTCGGACAAGTCGATCATCGCGCTGCTGTCGCTGGCCGCGATGATCCCGATGGTGGCGGGGCGGATCGACCTGACGGTCGGCTACGGCATCGTTCTGTGGCATATTCTGGCGATCAGCTTGCAGACCATGTACGGGTTTCCCTGGCCGGTGGCGGTGCTGGTGGTGGTGGGCCTTGGCGCGCTGACCGGGGTGCTGAACGGCTTTCTGGTCGAGGTCGCGCGGATCGACGCCTTCATCGCGACGCTGGGCACCGGCACGGTGCTGTATGCGCTGGCGCTGTGGCACACCGGCGGGCGGCAGGTGGTGGGCGTGCTGCCGGACGGGTTCTACGCGCTGAACGGGACCTTCGTGTTCGGGCTGCCGATCACCGGGTTCTACGTGCTGGCGCTCAGCTTCGCACTGTGGATCATCCTCGAATACACGCCGGTCGGGCGGTACCTCTATGCCATCGGCGCGAACCAGAAGGCGGCCGAGCTGAACGGCATCCCGACGCGCAAATTCGTGGTGGCGGCGTTCATCGCCAGCGGCACGCTGACGGCGGTAACCGGGGTGCTGCTGGCATCGAAGCTGCGGATCGGGCAGGCGAGCGTGGGGCTGGAATTCCTGCTGCCCGCGCTGGTCGGCGCGTTCCTGGGGTCGACCACGATCAAGCCGGGCCGGGTCAACGTCTGGGGCACCATCGTCGGGCGTGGTGATCCTGGCGGTCGGGATTTCGGGCATCCAGCAGTTCGGCGGCAGCTTCTGGGTCGAGCCGATGTTCAACGGGCTGACGCTTCTGATCGCCATCGGAATTGCCGGGTACGCGCAACGGAAAAAGGGCGCGGCCCGGAAGTGAGAACAGCATTCAACGGGAGGATACCAACATGCTGAAACGGACCTTTGTGAAGACACTTCTGGCCGGCACCATACTGGCGGGCCTTGGCCTGCCGGCGCTTGGCGCAAGTCGGCCTGGGACGGCCCGACGACCGGGCCGAAGGCCGCCGAGGGCAAGACCATCGTCGTTCTGGCGGCCGACCTGAAGAACGGCGGCATTCTGGGCGTGACGACGGGCGTCGAGGAGGCTGCGGCCAAGATCGGCTGGACCGTCCGCGTGCTCGACGGCGCGGGATCGGTGCAGGGCCGCACGGCGGCGGTCGGGCAGGCGCTGGCGCTGCAGCCCAACGGCATCATCATCAACGGCTTTGACGCCGTGGAACAGCAGGCGGCGCTGGAGGGCGTGACGGCAGCCAAGATTCCGATGGTGTCCTGGCATTCGGGGCCGAAGATCGGCTGCGATGCGCCGGGGGGCATCTTCGCCAACGTCTCGACCGACGCGATGACAGTGTCCGAGGAGGCGGCGAAATGGGCGGTCGCCGACGCGGGCGGCAAGCCGGGCGTCGTGATCTTCACCGACTCGCACCTATCAGATCGCCATCGACAAGGCCGACCGCATCAAGGAAACGGTCGAGAAGATGGGCGGCACGGTTCTGGAATATGTCGATACGCCGATCGCCGACACGTCGACCCGGATGGGGCCGCTGACGACCAGCCTGCTGCAGAAATACGGCGACAGCTGGACCCATGCGCTGGCGATCAACGACATCTATTTCGACTTCATGGGCCCGGCGCTGGCCGCCGCGGGCGTGGCGCCTGACGGCAAGCCCAAGGCGGTCGCGGCGGGCGACGGGTCGGAAGCGGCCTTCCAGCGCATCCGCACGGGGCAGTATCCAGTCGATCACGGTGGCCGAACCCCTGAACCTGCAGGGCTGGCAGCTGGTGGACGAACTGAACCGCGCGGTGCAGGGCGAGGCCTGCTCCGGCTACATCACGGCACCCGCCGTGGTGACCAAGGAAGGCCTGGAGAAGATGGGCGACAGCAACGCCTTCGATCCCGACAGCGGCTACCGTGACGCCTATGCGACGATCTGGGGCAAGATGTAGGTCGCAGCCCCTCTGACGTGAAAAGACGGCGTCCGGGACACCCCGGGCGCCGTTTCCGTTCCGTGGGTGCTCTGCCACCCCATGAGTGGCAATTGGCCGGTCCCCCGGCGGGCGGCTGGACAAACCCGGAAAGTCCTGAATCCATGGGCGCAGCCCTTGCGAGGAAGAAATGTCGCCATGTCCGGCCCCATCGCCTTTCTGAATGACGCAACCTGGCTGAACCTGCCCGCCGGTCTGTCGCATGATGACGTGCAGCTGACGATGACGACGGGCAACGAGACGGATTTCTGGCGTGACACCTTCTACGGGTTCCGGCGCGACAACGGGCATTTCTTCGGCGCGGCGGCACCGGCGGACTTTACCGCGCATGTGACGTTCCAGGGCGACTACAACACGCTGTACGATCAGGCCGGGCTGATGCTGCGGCTGGACGCAAAGACCTGGCTGAAGGCAGGGATCGAGTATTCGGACGGGGTGACGAACTTCAGCACGGTTGTGACGCGGGGCGGATCGGACTGGTCGGTCGTCGCGGTGCCCGCCGTCAGCGGGCCGCAGAAGCTGCGCCTGACGCGGCAGGGCAAGGCGGTGCTGCTGCACTTCCTGAACGCGCGGGGCGAGTGGCAGATGATGCGGGTCGCCGATTTCCCGGCGACGGCGGGGGCGCAACTGGGGCCGATGGCCTGTTCGCCGAAGCGCGGCGGCTTCACGGCGCGGTTCACGGAATTCACCGTCGGTCCTGTGACTGACCAGCCGCTGCACTGACGCGGCGGTCAGACGCCGGGCATCAGGTCGCGCAGAGGCGGGATGCCGTCCGTCGCGGTTGCCCCCTTGAGCGAGGTGGCGGCAGCCCGGTGGCCGAGGGTCAGGGACCGTTCGGGCGTCCAGCCTTCATGGAGTCCGTAGAGGCATCCGGCGCAGAAGGCATCGCCAGCGCCGACCGGGCTGACGATGTGTTCTGGGAGCAGGTGGATCGCGTCCTGCCAAACGTCGCTTGCGCCGTCTGCCCACAGCGCAAGCTCCGGCGTGTGGATCACGACCGTCCCGGCCCCCGCTGCCCGCAGCGCGGCGGCGGCAGCGGCAAGCCCGTCCCGGTCTGCGGGTCCGGCAACGGACAGACCCGTGGCGCGCGCCGCCTCGACCTCGTTCAGGAACAGCACATCAGCGAAGGGCAGCGATGCCGCGACGATGGCGGGGAATTCGGGCGTGTCGGCCGAGACGAGATCGACGCAGGTGGTCATCCCGGCGGCTTTCGCGCGTTCCAGAACGCGGCTGGCTGGTGTGCGGCCCTGCGCGTCGAGCGTATCCATCCGGCCCATCAGGTTCAGATAGCCGAGGTAGAACAGCCGCAGTCCCTGCGCCGCCAGCGCCTCGACCGGAATGTCGCCTTCGTCCAGCAGGTCGTTGCAGCCGGGGTGGTAGAAGAACGTCCGGCTGTCGCCCGGGACCGTCATCACATGGGTATGCGCCGTGGGCTGGGCGTCGGTATCGGCGACATGCGTCGCGTCCAGACCTGCCTGCGCCAGCGCCCGCCGCACCAGATGCCCGTGCAGGTCGCGCCCGATCAGCCCGACCGGGAGTATGGGCAGGCCGGTGCCGAAGGCCGCCAGGTCCAGCGCCACGTTCGCCGCCCCGCCGCCGATCCCCGTCACCTCCTTGCGGATATGCACGAGATCGCTTTTGGCGGGCCATGCGTCGATGGTGTGGACGATGTCCACGATCCAGTTGCCCGCGCAGGCGATCCCCCTCCGTTCAGCCATGCCGGTCGCTTTCCTCCGCGCCGCCCCGACGCGCATTGTGCAGCGCCGACCTGTTGCTGCGCAATGCCGACCGGCAGTGGTGCTTGCCACGAAGGGCGGGCACCGGGAAACAGCGCGCTTGACCGGTCGGCGGATCGGGTCTTACTGTATGATTGTTCAGCAAGGGCGCAGTCCATGCCCCGGAATCCACGCTATGACATCCTGTTCGATCCCGTCAGGATCGGCCCGAAGACCGCGAAGAACCGGTTCTTCCAGGTGCCGCATGCCATCGGGCATGACCAACGCCGCCCCCCGCGTCCGGGCGGCGTTCCGGGGCATGAAGGCCGAAGGCGGCTGGGGCGTCGATCTGCACCGGTGCCACGTCGGTCGATGTCAGTTCCGACGACAGCCCGTTTCCCTGTGCAACCCTGTGGGATAGTGCCGATATCCGCGCGCATGCGCTGATGACGGAGGCCGTGCATGCGCATGGTGCGCTGGCGGGGGTCGAGTTGTGGCACGGCGGGTCGGCGGCGATGAACCGCACGACGCGGGTCCACGTCGCTGTCGCCGTCCGGCATTCCCTGGATGGCGACGCATGTGCCATTCATGTCCGCCGCCGCGCCCGCGCGTGATGGATGCGGGCGATATCCGCGACATGATCCGCTGGCACGCCGATGCGGCGGTACGGGCGGAAGAGGCGGGGTTCGACATCCTCTATGTCTATGCGGGCATGGGCTATCTGCCGTATCAGTTCCTGCTGTCCGACAACAACCAGCGGACCGATGCCTATGGCGGATCGGTTGCCAACCGCACGCGGCTGGTGGGCGAACTGATCGACGCGGTGCGCGAGGCGACACACGGGCGCTGCGCCGTGGCCTTGCGGATTTCATTGCAGGAGCTGCGCGCGCGGCCATCGGAAAACGCGGCGAGCGAGGCGCATGAGGTGATCGGCATCCTCAAGGATGCTCCGGACCTGTTCGACGTCAAGATGGACTATTCCTCGACCGACTGCGCCGCGTCCCGCTACACGCCCGAGGGCAGCCACGAGACGGTTGTGAATTTCGTGAAGACGGTGACGGACAAGCCGGTTGTGGGCGTCGGGCGATTCACCTCGCCCGACACCATGGTGGGCATGATCCGGCGCGGCGTGCTTGACCTGATCGGCGGCGCGCGACCGTCCATCGCTGACCCGTTCCTGCCGCAGAAGATCGACGAGGGGCGCGAGGAAGACATCCGCGAATGCATCGGCTGCAATATCTGCATTTCATCCTGGCATGACGGCGTCTGGGTCCGCTGCACGCAGAACCCGACGGCGGGCGAAGAATGGCGGCGCGGCTGGCACCCGGAGAAGGTTTCGCGCGATGGTGCAGGGTCGGTTCTGGTGGTGGGCGGCGGGCCTGCGGGCCTGGAGGCAGCGCTGACGCTGGCGCGTCGGGGATTTGACGTGGCGCTTGCCGACCGGCGGCGCGACTTCGGCGGGCGGCTGCTGTGGGAGACGTCGCTGCCCGGCCTGAAACCCTGGTTCCGCGTGGCCGAATACCGGCTCGGTCAGTTGCGCAAGCTGCCGAATGTCGCGCTCTACCCCGAAAGCGATCTGACCGCCGATGACGTGGTGGCCTTCGGCGCGGATCATGTGGTGGTGGCGACGGGGGCAAGCTGGACCGATACACTGTGCCAGCCGAGCGAACTGCCCGGCGGGCGCGCATCCGGCCCGCGTGTCTATACGCCCGACGATCTGGCCAAAGGCGTGGTGCCCGAGGGGCCGGTGGCCGTCTTCGACTTCGACAACTACTACCTCGGCACCGCCGTCGCCGAAGACCTCGCCGCAAAGGGCCTCGCCGTCACCTACATCACCACGGCGGGCGCTGCGGCGGGGTGGAGTTTCCTGACCAATGAGCAGCCCCTGATCCATCAGGCGCTGCTGAAACGCGGGATCGCCAGCCGCACATCGGAAATCGTCCGCGGCTTCGACGGCGAGACGGTGCATCTTGCGCAGATCTACTCGGGCGAGGAGCGGTCCATCGAGGCCCGCTCGCTCGTCATCGTCGGCCTGCGCGCAGGTGGCAGCGCGCTTTACGACGCGCTCACCACGCGCGAGCCCGGGACCACCAAGTCCCTCCGTCTGACCGGCGATGCCAACGCCCCCGGTGCCATCGCCCATGCCGTCTATCAGGGCCACCGCACCGCGCGCGAACTGGCCGCCCCGCAGGGCGGCATCCGTGTCCGCCGCGATGCGGGTTTTCTGACCGAGGACGCGGCGACATGATGGACGCCGTCCCGCATCGTCGGCGTGCGCGCCCGGCCCGCACGGTCGGCGACATCCATCAGCGCCCCTTCGCCCAGACCCCCCGCAGCTATGCCCCTATCGAGGTCATCAGCGCGGATCAGGTCGCCGCGATCCACGCCGCAGCCCTGTCCGTCCTGTCCGGAACCGGCTTGCGCGTCCTGCACCCGCCCGCCCGCGATCTCTACCGCGCCGGCCGGGGCGACGGTCAGCGGCGATATGGTCCGGCTCGATCCTGCGATGATCGAAGGCCTGCTGACCCATATCCCCCAGACCTTCACGCTGGAGGCCCGCAATCCCGCCAAATCGCTGAAGCTCGGCGGTGGCCATTGTGTCTATGCCGCCGTCGGCGGCCCGGCTTATGTCATGGACAACGACCGCGGCCGCCGCGATGGCACCTATGCCGAGATGTGCGACTACCTGCGTCTGATCCAGTCGCTCAACGTCCTCCATCAGGAGGGCGGCGGCCCGTTCGAGCCGATGGACCTGCCGGCCAACACCCGCCACCTCGACATCTACCGCGCGCAGATCACGCTTCTGGATAAAAGCTGGCAGACCCAGACGCTGGGCCACGCGCGGACGATGGACGGGATCGAGATGGCCGCGATCATGCTGGGGACGACTCCGGAAGGCTTGCGCGACCGGCCCGTCCTGCTCGGCATCATCAACACCAACTCGCCCCTGCAACTCGACATCCCGATGGCCGAGGGGCTGATCGCCATGGCCGCGCATGGCCAGGCGCTGGCCATCACGCCCTTCACCCTGTCCGGCGCGATGGCCCCGGTCACGCTGGCCGGGGCCCTGACCCTGCAACATGCCGAGGCGCTGGCGGGCATCGCGCTGACCCAGATCGTCCGCCCCGGCGTGCCGGTGATGTACGGGGCCTTCACCTCGAACGTCGATATGCGTTCGGGGTCCCCCGCCTTCGGCACGCCCGAATACACCAAGGCTGCGCTCGCCTCGGGGCAGCTTGCCCGCCACATCCGCGTGCCTTTCCGTTCCTCGAACGTGACGGCGGCGAATGAGGTCGACGCGCAGGCCGCATACGAGTCGCAGATGGCGCTGTGGGGCGCGCTGATGGGCGGCGCGCATCTGCTGGAACATGCGGCGGGCTGGCTGCATGGCGGGCTGACCGCCAGCTTCGAAAAGCTGATCCTTGACGCCGAAATGCTACAGATGATGGATGCCTTTTTCGCGCCTTTGGATGTAACCCCGGACACGCTGGCGGTTCAGGCGATCCGTGATGTCGGTCCCGCAGGGCATTTCTTCGGCGCGGCCCATACGATGGATCGCTATGAACAGGCCTTCTACGCGCCGATCCTGTCGAACTGGGACAATCATCCCAACTGGTTGCAGAATGGCGGCGTCATGGCGCGTGAACGGGCAAACACGATCTGGAAGCAACTGCTGCGCGATCACGTTGATCCGCCGATTGACCCTGCGATCACGGAAGCGCTGGACGACTACGTCGCCCGGCGCAAGGCTGAAGGCGGTGCGCCGATGAACTGAGCGGCGCACCGGATAACGTGAAACCGAAGTGAAACCGAACGGAACGGAGGAAGACATGAACCGACCACTGATCGCCGTCTCGATCCTCGCCCTCTGGCCCCTGCAGGGCATGGCCCAGAACTTCACCGTCTACAGCGGCGGCGAGGCCGAACTGCTGTTCGAGCCCGACGGGGCGGGCAGCGGCACCGAAGCCAGCCTGTCGAGCTATGTCGAGGCGGAACGCGCAGGGTTCTACGCCGGGGTTCTTGCCAAGTATGTCGATGACAAGGTCAGCCACGAGGTTGACCTTTACGCCGGATACCGCCGCGACCTCGACAGCGGCCTGAACTACGGTTTTGCCTATACCCGCTACATCTACCCCAACGACACGGCCAGCAATTACGGCGAAGTCGCCTTGTCGCTGGGCCAGACGCTGGGGGACAAGGCAAAGCTGACGTTTGATGGCTATTTCGACCACACCAACCAGCTTGGCAGCGCCTATGTCGGTGCGGAATTCTATGCGACGGACAAGATCACGCTGTCGGCCAACTATGGCACCTACGAGGTCGATGCGGCACCCAGCGAACAGGAATGGGACGTGGGCGCGTCCTATAACTTCACGGACGAGGCTGCGGTCGACCTGCGCTACTACGACGGCACGGAATACACCGACAGCTATTTCGGCCTGTCCGTGACCTACGACACGACGATCTTCGGCGGCTGAACACCGACATGCCGACCGCCGTCGACAGCTTTCCGCATCGGGTGAAGGTGATCGAGAACATCTTCATTCCGATGCCGGACGGCATGCGGCTGGCGGCGAAGGTCTGGCTGCCGGAGGAATGCCGAGGCGTCGCCTGTCCCGGCGCTTGTCGAATACATCCCTTACCGCAAGCGCGACGGCACCCGGACCCGCGATCAGGCGCTGCACATGTATGTCGCAGGGCACGGCTATGCCTGCATCCGCCTCGACATAAGGGGGTCGGGCGACAGCGACGGGATCATCGCGGACGAATACACCGACCAGGAGCAGGCCGATGGCTGCGACGCGATCGCGTGGATAGCGGCGCAGCCGTGGTGCGACGGATCGGTCAGCATGATCGGAATTTCCTGGGGCGGGTTCAACGGCCTTCAGATCGCCGCGCGCCAGCCCCCTGCGCTGACATCCGTCATCACCGTCGGATCGACCGACGACCGCTATGCGACCGACATCCACTGGGTCGGCGGGTGTCTGTCGAAGGACAATTTCGACTGGTCGGCGACGATGCTTGCCCACAACGACCTGCCGCCCGACCCCGAGATCGTCGGTGCGGGCTGGCGTGAGGCGTGGCTGACGCGGGCGCGGGCGAACCGGCCCTGGATCATCGAGTGGATGCGGCACCAGCGGCGCGATGACTACTGGAAACAGGGATCGGTCTGCGAGGATTTCGCCCGCATCAAGGTACCTGTCTATGCCGTCTCGGGCTGGGCCGACAACTATTCCGAAAGCGTGCCGCGCCTGCTGGCGGGCCTTGTCGTCCCGCGCCTCGGGCTGATCGGCCCCTGGGCGCATTCGTATCCCTATGACGTCGCCGTCGAACCCGCCATCGGCTGGCTGGATGAGGTGGTCCGCTGGCTCGACCACTGGCATAAGGGCCGCGACACCGGGATGCTTGCGGAACCCATGTACCGCGTCTGGATGCAGGACAGCCTGCCGCCGTCCACCTGCTACCTCGAGCGCCCGGGCCGCTGGGTCGCCGAGGCGTCATGGCCCTCGCCGAGGATCGAGATGCGCAGGCTGCACCTTAATGCTGACCGCAGCCTTGCGCCTGCCGCGTCGGACGACGCGCCGCTGTCCATCTGCTCGCCCCTCTGGGTCGGCCTGACCGCAGGCGAGGTCGGGCGCTATGGCGAGGATGCCGAATGGCCGCCCGACCAGCGGGAGGATGACGGGGGATCGCTGGTCTTCGTGACCGAACCCTCTGGCTGAGCAGACAGAGATCATGGGTGCACCGCAGCTGCACCTGACCTTCTCGTCCGACCGCCCGCAGGCGCTGGTCGCCGTCCGCCTGAACGATGTGGCCCCGGACGGGCGGTCAACGCGGGTGACGGTGGGGTTGCTGAACCTGACGCACCGGGACGGGCATGAATTTCCGACGGCGCTGGAACCGGGGCGGACATACGACGCGACGGTCGATCTGGATGACATCGCGCATGCCTTTCCGGCGGGGCACCGGATCGCCGTGTCGGTTTCCACGACCTACTGGCCGATCGCCTGGCCCTCGCCCGAACTCGCGACCCTCACCATTCACACGGGCCGCAGCCACCTCGTCCTGCCCGTCCGTCCGCCCGACCCCGGCGACGAGTCCCTCCGACCCTTCGGTCCGCCCGTCGCCGCACCGAACACGCCATCGGCTGTCGACACTCCCCCGGTCCAGAACCGCCGCCGGGTGACGCGCGATCTGCTGTCCGGCGAAATGACCGTCGATTTCCCGCGCTGGACGTTCTCGAAAACCATGTCCGACATCGGTCAGACCGTCAGCTCTTCCGGTCTGGTGCGCTACGCGATCATCGACGGCGATCCCCTGTCAGCGCGGATGACCACCGACTATGCCGTCACGATCCACCGTCCGGACGGCGCATTCGGTCATCGCTCAAAAGGTGCGATGTCCTGCGACGCCGACCCACTTCATCATCGACATGGCGCTGGAGGTGACCGAGAACGGAACCACGATCTTCGCCAACGAGTGGCACGAGAGGATTCCCCGTGACATGGTCTGACGCCATCCGGGGCAGACGATGCTGACCTATGCCGTCAAACGTGTTGCGCTGGCCGTCCTGATCCTGATCGTGGTCATGGTGGCCATGTATGCGATGGTCTTTCTTGTTCCGGGCGACCCTGCCTCGCTGGCCCTCGGCCCCCGCGCCACCCCCGAACTCAAGGCGCTGCTGATCGAGCGGATGGGCCTCGACCAGCCCGTCCTGACCCAGATCGCGCGTTTCTTCCGCAACGCCGTGACCGGCGATCTCGGCTATGACGTCTGGTCCAAGCGCCCCGTGCTCGACCAGATACTCGAGGTCTTTCCCAAGACCCTGATCCTTGGCGTCACGGCGCTCGGCTGGGCCTTCCTTCTGGGCACAGCACTCGGCTGTGTCGCCACCGTCAGGCGCGGCACCTGGACGGACCGTCTGCTCGGCCTCCTCTCCGTCAGCCTGATCGCCGTGCCGTCCTTCGTGATCGCCATCTACTCGCTCCTCATCTTCGCCGTCTGGCTGCGCTGGCTGCCCGCCATCGGCGCGGGGCAGCCGGGCGACCCCCTCGGCCAGCTCCGCGCCCTGATCCTGCCTGCCCTTTCGCTTGGGATCGGCTGGGTCGGCTACATCGCCCGCCTCGTCCGCGCGTCGCTGCTCGAGGTCATGGGTGCCAACCACATCCGCACCGCCCGCGCCTTCGGCCTGCCCGAACGCCGGATCGTGCTGTCCCACGCGCTGCGCGTGGCGATCATCCCGACCATCTCGATCCTTGCCGTCGGTTTCGGCAGCATCCTGTCGAGCGCGGTCTTTGTCGAAACCGTCTTCGGCCGTCCCGGGATCGGCACGCTTGTCACGTCAGCGGTGGCCAAGCGGAACTATCCGGTCGTCATGGGAACTGTCCTGTTCATGACGGCCTTCTACCTTTTCATCGTCACTGCCGCCGATCTGCTGATCGCGCGGCTGGACCCGCGGGTGCGCGATGTCCTACGGGCGTGACGGGGCCCTCGCCAAGCTGATGCGCGACCCGATGGGCGCGCTCGGGCTGATCCTCGTCGTCCTGTTCCTTGCCATCGCCGTCGCCGCGCCGCTGATCTCGCCCTATGATCCCGTCGCCCTGAACGTGAAAGACAAGTTCCAGGCCCCCAGCCTTTCGCACTGGGCCGGGACCGACCAGCTTGGCCGCGATCTTCTGTCCCGCATCATCTGGGGCGCGCGCACCGCGCTGGGCATCGCCGTCACCTCCGTGGGTCTTGCCGGCCTGATCGGCCTTCTTCTTGGGCTGCTCGCGGGCTACGGCCCGCGCTGGCTCGACGCGATCCTCGTCCTGATCTTTGATGCGATGTCCTCGCTGCCGCTGATCTTCTTCGCCCTTGCGGTCATCACTGTCCTCGGCCCCGGCACGCTGACCCTGATCCTTGTCGTCATCCTCATCTCGTTCCCCGCCTACGCCCGGCTGATCCGCGCGCAGACCCTGACGCTCGCCAATGCCGATTTCATTCTGGCCGAACGCGCCATGCGCGCGTCGCCCGCGCGCATCATCCTGCGCCACCTTCTGCCCAACGTCGTCGGCCCGCTGGTCATCCTTCTGAGCATGGACATCCCCGTCGTCATCATGCTGGAAGCCGGTCTCAGCTATCTCAACCTCGGCGTCCGCCCGCCGACCCCGTCCTGGGGCAACATCCTCTATGACGGCTACACCGCGCTGCGCTCCGCGCCGTCGATGGTCGTCATCGCGGGAATCCCGCTGATCCTCGCCACGCTCGGCTTCACCTTTCTGGGCGAGGGCCTGCGCGACGCCATCGACCCGAAACTCCAGCTCAGGGGGATCGGATGACCCCGCTGATCGAGATTGATCGCCTGTCGCTCGACTACCGGACCGGCCGCAGGACCCGTGCATGCCCTGCGCGACGTGTCGATCCGGGCAGACGCGGGCGAGGTGCTGGGCATCGTCGGCGAAAGCGGATCGGGCAAAGTCGACGCTCGCCGCGGCGATCCTGCGCCTGAACGGCGCGAATGCGCATGTCACCGGCGGATCGATCCGCTATCGCGGGCAGGATCTGCTGGGCCTGTCCCCCGAGGAGATGCGCGCGCTTCGGGGCAGCAAGATCGCGATGGTATTTCAGGACCCGATGACCGCCTTCAACCCGGTGCTGACCGTCGGCCGGCAGCTTCTGGACTTTCAGCACAACCGGAAAGCCAGCCGCGCCGACAAGAGCGCCCGTGCCGCCGACATGCTGACCCGCGTCGGCATCCCTGACGCCGCCGCTATCATGGCGCGCTATCCGCATGAGCTGTCGGGTGGCATGCGCCAGCGTGTCGCCATCGCCGCCGCCCTGGCAATGGACCCCGACGTGCTGATCGCGGATGAGCCGACAACCGCCCTCGATGTCACGATGGAGGCGCAGATCATCCATCTGCTGCGCGAACTGCGCACCGGTTTCGGTGGTGCCATCATCATCGTCACGCATCATCTGGGCGTCATCGCCGAACTCGCCGACCGCGTCGCCGTCATGTATGCGGGCGAGGTGGTCGAAGATGGTCCCGTGGACGCGATCTTCCACGATGCCCGCCACCCCTACACGCAGGCGCTGCTCGCCTGCGATCCGGCGATCCTTGCGGCCGAACGGTGCGGCCCTGCCCACCATCGCGGGAACATTGCCCGACCTGACCGCCCTGCCGCAGGGCTGCGCCTTTGTCCCCCGCTGCGCCGCTGCGGCCGCCGTCTGCGCCACTCCGCCGCCGCGCATCGCCCTCGGCCCCGGCCGTACCGCCCTCTGTCACCGGGTCGCGGCATGACCGCAGCGCTCCGCCTCTCCTCCGTCTCGGTCGATCTGGCGCTGTCGGGCGGCCCCGTCCCATTCCTGTCCCGCAGCCGCCGCCTGCCGATCCTTCAGGACGTCTCGCTGAGTGTCGAGCCAGGCCAGACCCTTGCCCTTGTCGGCGAATCCGGCTCGGGCAAGACCACGCTCGCCCGCGCCATCGCCGGGCTGCAGCCGATCAGCACAGGGTCCGTCGAGACCGCCGCGCCTGCGGGCGGCAGCGGCCCGCGCGGTGGCGGTCTGTCGCTGATGTTCCAGGACGCCGCCGCGTCGCTCAGCCCCCGCATGACTGTCGGCGATCTTGTCACCGAACCCTTCGTCATCGCCCGCCAGCCGATGCCCGACCGCGACGCCAAGTCCCGCGAGCTTCTTACCGGTGTCGGTCTGCCGGCCGATTTCGCCCGCCGCTATCCGCATGAACTGTCCGGCGGTCAGGCCCGCCGCGTTTGCGTCGCGCGTGCGCTGGCCCTGACCCCCGCCCTTGGTCATCGCCGATGAACCGACTGCGGGCCTCGATGTCTCGGTCCAGGCCGAGATCCTGAACCTGATGTCCGATCTCCAGCGCCGCCTCGGGCTGGCCTATCTCATCATCACCCACAACCTTGCGCTGGTCCGCCATGTCGCGGGCCGTATCGCCGTCCTGTATCTCGGCCGCATCGTGGAAGAGGGTCCGACGGCGCGCGTCTTCGCGCGGCCCGCGCATCCCTACACCGCCAGCCTGATCGCGGCCGAGCCGCTGCCCGATCCCGCGCCGCAGGCGGCTGGACCTTGCCATCAAGGGCGAAATCCCCAGTATCCTGCGGCGACCGCCGGGCTGCGAATTCCACACCCGCTGCCCGCGCGCCGAGGCGCTTTGCCGGAGCAGCGCACCGGCCCTGCGCCCGGTGGGGCCGGACCGCCTTGCACGCTGCCATTTTGCCGAAACGGAACCCTGAGGGAGGATCAGATGCACTGGAACACGGACAGACGCGGTTTTCTGGGGATTGCGGGTGTGACGCTCGGGGCTGCCGCGCTAAGGCCGGGCTTCGCCTGGGCTGCGGATGCGGGCACCCTGCGGATCCGGGTTGAATCGGATTTTCAGGTGCTCGACCCCTTCGGCATCATCGGCGAACTTGACGATATCATCCCGCGCTGCACCCAGGTGACGCTTGTGCGCCTCGGCGACATGCGCGAGGGCAACCCGCTGCGCAACTGGGCCGCCGAGAAAGACCGAATGGCTGGATGAGACGCGCTTTTCCTTCACCCTGCGCGAGGGGCTGGTCTGGACGGGCGGCTTCGGCCCCGTCACCACCGAAGACGTCAAGTTCAGCTATGAACGCATCGCCGGGTCCGACAGCGCCTGGGCCTATCAGTTCGAGAAGCTGAAAGAGGTCGAGATCATCGACGCCCGCAGCGGCGTCATCCACCTGACCGAGGCCTTCGCCCCCTTCACCATCGTGGCGCTGCCCTATTACGGCGGCCATATCGTCTGCAAGGCGGCGGTCGAGGCGGCGGGCGGCAGCTACACCACCGAAATCCCCGCGCAATGTGGCCCCTACCTGCTGACCGGGTGGGAGCAGAACCAGAAGGTCACGCTGACCGCAAACCCCGACTGGACCGGCGAAAAGCCCGCCTTCCCGACCGTCGAATTCTACATCGTCTCGGACGATCAGGCGGCCCAGCTGGCGTATGAGGCCGATGCGTTCGACTATACCCGCCTTGCGGTCAGCGCCGCGACGCAGGTGAAATCGGCGATGCCCGAAGGGGCCACCCTGATCGAGGCTCCGGGCACCCGCTATGCCTGGCTGACCATCAACATGAATGCCGAGCCGCTGAAGGACCCCCGCGTGCGGCAGGCGATCCAGCTGGCCTATGACGGCGATGCGGTGCTGGCGGGCGCCTATGACGGGCTGACGCCGCGCGGGACGGGCGTGGTGCCGCCGAATTCGGGCTTTGCCCGGGCGGCGAACCTGTACCCCGCGCGCGACGTCGAAAAGGCGAAGGCGCTTCTGGCCGAGGCGGGGGCGGAGGGGCTGACGCTGAATCTTTACGGTCTGACCGATGGCACCACGCAGGCCATCGCCCAGATCATCCAGGCATCGCTGGCCGAGGCAGGCATCACCATCGAAATCCAGCCGACCGAGGATGCCGCTTACTGGGCACTGGGCGACAAGACGGCGGGTGAGGACTACAAGACCATCGAACTGGTCCTGATGAACTTCGCGGGCGGCATCGACCCGACGGAAAACCTCGTCTGGTTCCGCCCCGACCAGATCGGCGTCTACAACTGGTCGTTCTTCGACAGTCCGGAATACGAAGACCTGTATCAGCAGTCGCTGACCGAAACCGATCCGGACAAGCGCCGGGCGATGTTCAATGCGATGGAGGACCTGATGGAGGAATCGGGCGGCTTCATCTTCATCTGCTTCGAACCATTCCTGGCGATCCACGACGCGAACCTTGCGCCCGTGATCCTTGCCGACGGGCACCCCGATCCGGTCCAGTTCCGGCTGGTCTGACGCCTTGGCGGCGCCCGGCGCAAAACAGAACAGCGGCGGCGCGCGGCCCGCGCCGCGCTATCGCCGCATCCCGGTCGCAGACCGCCGCGAGATGCTCGAGGACGCAGCGCTCGCCTGTCTGTCGCGTGGCGGCATCGCGGGCTTCACCATCGACAACATCTGCGCCGAGGCGGGCGTGTCGCGCGGCCTGATCGCGCATCACTATGCCTCGAAGGAGGGGCTGCTGGCCGCCGCCTATGCGCGGATGTACGACCGACTGCTGACCAAGCTTGCCCAGCCCGATGCGGGCGTTCCGCGCATCGTGTCGATCATCGAACAAGCCTTCGCACCGGACGAGTTCAGCCGCCCGGTGCTGGCGATCTGGCTGACCCTCTGGGGCGAGGCCGCGAACAACCCAAGCCTGAGGGACGAACACCGCAGGCAGTACGGCCGCTATCGGTCGGATCTCGCGGCGGCGCTGTCGGACCAGGCGCAGGCCGCGGGGCGGCGGATCGATGCGCCAGCGCTTGCGACGATGCTGATCGCGCTGATCGACGGGCTGGGCGTCGAATGCGTGGTCGACCCGGATGCCGTGGCGCGGATCGACGCGCGCGCCGCCTGCTATGCGCTGGCCGAGGCGTTTCTCGGCCCGCTGCCAAGACCGGGCGGGGCTTGAGCGCAATCCGGGGCGCTTCGGGCACAGCCCATCTGGTGCACCCGCCTTTCCCGCAGGAAGGGGGTCGTAGACACCGTCTCCCACGTCTCCCCGCTGCGTCCGTTCACCGAGGGTCTTTCGCCCCTCTCTCACACCCGCCCCAGCAGCATCGCCGTGCCCTGACCGACCCCCACGCACATCGTGGCCAGCGCATGGTCCGCACCCGTCCGCTGCATCTGTGTCGCCGCCGTACCCACGATCCGCGTCCCCGACATCCCCAGCGGATGGCCGAGTGCAATTGCGCCGCCCTGCGGGTTCACGCGGGGGTCGTCATCGGCGATCCCCAGTTCGCGCAGGCAGACGAGCACCTGCGCCGCAAAGGCCTCGTTGATTTCGATCACCCCGATCCGGTCAAGGGCGACGCCTGTGCGTTCCATCAGCCGCCGCACGGCTGGCACCGGGCCATAGCCCATGATGCGCGGCAGAACGCCCGCCGAAGTGGCACCCAGTATCCGCGCGCGCGGCGTCAGGCCGTGTCGCGCCACGGCCTCACCCGACGCGACGATCAGCGCGGCGGCCCCGTCGTTGATGCCCGACGCATTGCCCGCCGTGACAGTTCCGTCGGCCCGCACGATGGGTTTCAGGCCCGACAAAGCCGCCATGTCCGTCCTGCGCGGGGCCTCGTCCGCCACCACCTGGGTCGCGGTCCCGCGCCCGGCGGGCACCTCCACGGCGACGATCTCCTCCGCCAGCCGCGCCGCCGCACTTGCCGCCTTCTCCTGCGACCGCAGCGCGAAGGCGTCCTGATCGCCCCGCGTCACGCCGAACTCATCGGCCAGGTTCTCTGCCGTCGCGGGCATCGCATCCGTGCCGTAGCGCGCCTGCATGACCGGGTTCACCATCCGCCAGCCGATGGTCGTGTCGTGTATTTCGGCCGTCCGCTGAAACGCCGCATCGGCCTTCGGCATCACCATCGGCGCGCGGCTCATGCTTTCGACGCCGCCTGCGAGGGCGATCTCGATGTCCCCCATCGCCACCGCGCGGTACGCCTGCGTCACCGCCTCCATCCCCGATGCGCAGAGGCGGTTCACCGTGACCGCAGGAACCGTTTCCGGCAGGCCCGCCAGCAGCACGGCCATGCGCGCCACGTTGCGGTTGTCCTCGCCCGCCTGATTGGCGCAGCCCAGCCAGACCTCGCCAACCGCGCCCGGGTCCAGCCCCGGATTGCGCGCGATCAGCGCGGCCAGCGGAAGGGCGGCCAGATCGTCGGTCCTGACCCGTGCCAGTGCCCCGCCGTAGCGCCCGATGGGGGTGCGGACATAGTCGCAGATGAAGACGTCGCGCATTTCGGGCATCCCTCAGTTCAGGCTGGACAGGTTGCGGCCTTCGGCGACCAGCCGGGCCATCAGATGCCCCTCGGACCAAGACAGCGGATCCTGCGCGCGCCAGCGTCGCACGCGGTCAAGAAAGGCGCCAAGCCCCACGGTGTCCGCATAGTGCATCAGCCCACCCCGCCAACGCGGAAAGCCATAACCGTGCACCATCACCAGGTCGATGTCCGACGGCCGCGCGGCGATGCCTTCGTCCAGAATCCGACAGGCCTCGTCCACCATAGCCGTCAGCGCGCGGTCTGCTATCTCCGTCGCGGTGAAGGTGCCGCGGACCAGCCCCGCCCGGGCGGACGCCGCCTCGATCAGCGCGGTGACCTCCGGTGACGGCGTGGCGCGACCCTCTGCGTAGTCATACCAGCCCGCCCCCGTCTTTCGCCCCAGACGCCGCAGGTCCTCGACCATGCGGTCGGCGATGGGAACATACCGGTGCGTGGGGTTTCCCTTCAGGTTCAGCCGCCTGCGGTTGGCATAGGCGATGTCGAGGCCCGACAGATCCTGCACTGCGTAAGGCCCCATCGCCATGCCGAAATCCTGCATCGCGGCGTCGACCTCCCACGGCAGCGCGCCTTCCAGCAGCATCACGTCGGTGGTCTGGCGGTACCGCGTCAGGATGCGGTTGCCGATGAAGCCGTCGCAGACACCCGCCGCGACCGGTATCTTGCCAAGCTGCGCGGCAAGGCCGTAGGCCAGCGCCAGCGTGCCGTCTGAAGTGCCGTCAGCCCGGACGATCTCGACCAGCCGCATGACATGCGCCGGGCTGAAGAAATGCAAGCCCAGGATGCGGTCAGGCCCCACGATGCCTTCGGCGATGCGGTTCACGTCAAGATAGGAGGTGTTCGTCGCCAGAACCGCCGTCGGCGGCAGGGCCGCCGCGAGCCGCGCAAAGATCGCCTGCTTGACCCCCAGATCCTCGAACGCCGCCTCGATGGCGATCTCCGCATCGGGCAGCGCGTCATAGCCCGCACGCACATCGGGGGCAGGGGGCAGTGCCAAGCCGCGTGCCGCTGTCCGTCCGCGCAGGGCATCAACGTTGCCGACGGCGCGGCTGACGCCCACCGCATCCGTCTCCACAATGGTCGCCGCGATTCCGGCCATGGTCAGGGCATGGGCGATGGATGCCCCCATCGTTCCGCCGCCGACAACGACAGCGGTGCCGATGCGGCACCCGCTGTCCTGGGCGCGCGCGCGGGCCTCTGCCCGCGCGATGTGATCCAATGCTGCGGCCTGCGGCGCGGCGGCGAGCGCCGCAAGCACCGCGTGCTCGGCGCGGCTGGCTTCCCCGGCGGACTGGGTCGAGGCGGCACGGATCAGGTCGATGGCCGCCAGTGGCGCGGTCTGGCCCGGCATCTTCCGTTGGGCGGCCGCGACGGCCCGTTCAATGCCCGGATCATCCGTTCTGTCCGGTCGGCATTGCAGGCCCGGCCGCCCGGCCGCTATGGCCAGGGTCTGTGCCAGTTGAACGGCGCGGTCCGTTGCGCAGGCCCCGTCGCCGTCAGCAACGGCATCGGCAAGGCCCAGCCGGATGGCCTGATCCGCTGCCGTCAGCCGCCCCTCGCAGACCAGCCGGATGGCGGCTTCGGCCCCGATCAGATGTGCCAGGCGGAACAGGATGCCCTGCGTCGGGATCGTCCCCATGGCAACCTCGGGCAGGTCGATGACCATGTCCGCTGTCGTCACGCGGCGGTGACAGGCCAGCGCCAGCGCCAGCGACGCGCCGGCGATGCGGCCACGCATGACGGCGACAATCGGACGATTCGCCTCGGCAATCGCACTGACTGCGGCACTGATTTCCGGATCGCGCGCCCCTTGCCTGTCCGGCATCAGGGGGATGGCCGGGCTGCCGGTCAGGACCAGCACGATGCGCCCGTGCCCGACGGCGGTTCCAAGCGCCTGTAGCAGCGTTGCAAGACGGCCGGGTTGGTCGTCTTGCAACGGGCCGGGGTCCAGAACGATGGTGCCATCCGGCAGGTCCGATCTGACACCCATCGCTGCATTGATCCCGGTTCCTGCCCGCCGGTTATCAGGCTTCGCCGCGCAGCTGGCAACAGGAATGGACTGGGACCCGGGCCTGCGGACTGGCGGGTAGCTTGGTTCGCTCCGGGTGGTCGGTCAGGGCAGAGGGCGGGCCGCGACCGATGGTGACAACCACTGCGTCTTCGCCATGACACGCTGGCGGGACAAGGACCGCAGTACTCGTCACGAGCGTCAGTTTATCCGCGGGCAACCCTTCGCAGTGGATTGTCAGTCAGATTCCAGATCGCGCGGATGTCGTGAATCCTCACGATCTGGAGGCAGCACGCTTTCAGGGCAAACTCTGTTTCCGGCCAAGGCGCTTGCAGCGGGCATGTTGCCGGGTCATTCTGGCGCCAGCGTGAGGTGCCCGGTATGGTCCGCAGGTGGCGGTGTTCCGCAGCAAGCCGTGTTGCAGTCTTGTGTCTGATGATCGGTCTGCTTGCCGGGTGCAAGACAAACGCCGAGAAGGCCGCCGAACTGGTACGTCAGGGCACCGCCAGCGTGCAGTCAGCCGATCCGGACGCGGCGCTCAAGGCGTTCCGCCAAGCACTTGCGCTTGATCCCGAAAGCACCGAGGCGCTTCGCAGTCTGGCGGGCCTGAACCTGAAGCTCGACAGGATCAAGGACGCGAAGAAACAGTTCATCGCGCTTCTGGAACGACAGCCCGACGATATTGATGTCAATCAGAGCATGGCCGAAATCGCCCTGGCGGAAGTCGACACTGAAACTGCGGCGGCATATGCATCGGTTCCGATGGCCAAAGCGCCCGAGGATGCGCGGACCAAGGGAATCGGGATCGCGCTGGAGTTCTATCTGGCCGATCTGAATGCGGACGAAGCAGGCAGACAGACGGCCCTGAAAAAAGCGCGCGACCTGCTGGCGGTATCGCCCGGGGTCATGACCGCCAGCCGCATTTTGATCCAATCGCTTATGAACGGCCCTGACCCAGGAGCGGCCCTGCCGATGATCGACGCGGCGCTGGCCGACAGGCCGAAAAGCCTGGAACTGAACATGATGAAGCTGAACGTCCTGTCCCGGGTCGGCGACGGTTCCGGGGGGGCGGATCAGCTGAAAGCGATGTACCGCGACTTTCCGGACAATACGGATGTGCAGGTCTGGCTGACGGAATGGTATCTCGGGGCAGGAAAGCCGGACGAAACGGTCAGCTTCCTGCGGGACCTTGCGGCCCGGCACAAAGACGATCCCCAGGAACACGAGGCGATTGCCGATTACGTCGAAAAGAATTTCCCCGGGGTCGCCGCTGCAGGGGAACTCGACCGCATCGCGGGCCTTTATGGTGCTGGCGAGATCGCCGACCGGTATCGTGCCGGTGCAGCGGGCGTCCGGTTCGCGGGTGGTGAGTTCGACGAAGCCATCGCCGGGATGCAGGCGCTGCTGCAGCCGGGCCGCCCCTTGGCTGCCTCGCCGGGGCACCGCACCGCTCTGGCAGCCATGCTGAACGACGTCGGACGCAGGCAGGACGCCCGGAAAATCGTCGATTCTGTGCTGGCGGACAATCCGAACCAGATCGACGCACTCAAGCTCCGGGCGCGCTGGCAGATGCAGGACGACGACACGTCAGGCGCGATCAGCACGTTGCGTGAGGCGCTTTCGGCGGCGCGCGGTGACCCGGAACTTCTGACGATGATTGCCGAGGCTTACGAAAGCGGCGGGTCAGAGGGTCTTGCGGGCCGCAGCCTAGCCGATGCTGTCAACGCGTCGGGCAACGGGGTGCGCGAGACGGTCCTGTTCGTGCGATTTCTGCTGCGCACCGGCAATCCTGCCGTCGCCGCTGACACGCTGTCGAAATCGCTGGAGGTGCATCCGGGCGATCCCGCCCTGCTGGCGCTTGCGCGCGAAGCCGGGGTCACGGCGGACCCTTCGGCGAACAACTGAGGAATTATGCGGCGGACCGGGAACTGTCCGACCCGCGCGCGACGCCGAGCATGGCCGCGACCAGCGGCAGAAGAAACATGACACGCGCGCCGTAGCGGTGCGCCGGTTCGGACACAGCGCCACAGACGATGGCGTTCGCAACGATCCCCGCCAGAACGATGATGACCAGGGCCAAGTCCGCGCGTGACAGCCGCTTGCGCAGGGCGAGCCAGCCGAGCAGGGCGAGGGACCCCGCATAGACAATCCCATGGCAGACCATCAGCGCAGGCACCCACCTTGGGCTGGCGGCGATCAGTCGGCCGTCACCCAGCGAAGGCGGCAGGCGGTCGGTGAACATTCCGGTCGTGGCCAGCATGTCCGGTGACGGTATCGTCATTTCAACGCTGAAATAGCCAAGCTGGACGGCGACGTTCCGCAGGATCGCTTCGGCAACTCCGAGCGGATCAGCCGAAACGACGTCATAGGCGAAAGTCACCTGATCGCCCGCCACGGCGGTCATTTCGGCATCCGGCAACGTCCTGTAGGACCCCCGTTCCGGCGACTGCGCGAACAGGATGTTCGGCGCATCGAGCCGCGACGGGTCGCCGGACGCCGACAACGCCGCGAACAGCGCGCATGTCGCATAGGCGGGGTCCGGGCAGCGCCTTTTCAGAAAGCGGAGGCCGGGCCCGTCATCGATCAGACGCGCGGTGACGAAGGGCAGATAGACCACCCGCTTGTGCAGATAGCGTTCGACGGCCATTCCGAAGACATAGCGCTCGGCAAGTCCTGCCCCGGCCAGAAGCCCCGCCAGCGCAAGGACCATCGGAATGCGGCGACCTGCCGCCGCAGGGCTGGCGAAGACCGCCGCCGGGATCAGAAGCACGGCGAACAGCAGATGCGAGATGTGGGCGACGATGGCGAACAGCGCGATCAGGATCGCCAGCGCACGTTCGGTCCGGGTCATCGCGCCCGCATGAACGAACAGGACCGCGATCATCAGGATCAGCGCAGGGGCCAGAATGTCGGGCATTGCAAATGCGACGTAGAATGGCAGCGATCCCAGGCTGGCGGCCAGCAGCCCGACCGCTGCCAGTTGACCCGGTGGCAGCACCCCCGGTCCGGATGCCGCAAGCCTGCGGGCGAAAATCCATGTGCCAAACCAGATCATCGACAAGTTGACCGCGACCACGCCGGGCAGCCCGGCCAGTGCGACAACCAAAGCGATCATCAGTCCGTAAGCGACCGACCGGCTGCCGACCACCGTTGCATCGGCGGACTGCTCGTCGGGCGCGCTGTTCGCGGCGGGCTGCGGCGCCGGGCTCCCGGGACTGCCAGAACCCAAGGTCCCGACATCCGATCGCGCAAGTCCCAGCAGCCTGGCCCCCTGCTCAAGATAGCTGCCGGTGTCGAAGTAGAACAACGGCTGGCCGTTCACAAAGAACACCGACAGTGCAAGGACCAGCGCGGCGCCGTACAGGCCGACCTGCTTCAGTGACCGACGGTTCACACGTTTCCCCTGTCTCGATCCCTCGTGGAGGAACACCACAGTTCCGCAGGTCCGGCAAGACAGTCAAAATCGACGCCCCCTTTCGGAAGCGAATCAATCCTATTGGAAATGCAAAACAATCACAGCGGATCTTCGCGTTTGTTCACGATATGCCACCCTGACGCGAAGTGTTGGACGCCTCTGCCCGCATACATGGAAAGCGTCGGGCGGCGTCAGTTTCCCCGACATGCAAAATGGTCATCGTCGCATCGCTTTCGCCGCCAGCATCTCACAAACCGGGCATCGGCAGCGTGATTCCGGCAATTGCCGTTCCGGATGCGAAGCCGGATCGGCTATAACGGCATCTGTGGAATGGGTGTTCGGCACCGGGCCAGCATTTTTGGCAGGTGCACCGTGGAACGGTGGATTTTCTGCCGTGTCTTCACGACCCCTCGCCCATCGGTGTGTGAAGTGTCGGGCCGTCCTGGACGGGTGTGCGATTGGGGATGTGTGTGATGAGAGTACTTGTGACCGGCAGCTCCGGGCTTGTCGGGGCATGCCTGTCCGACCTGTTCCGGATCGCGGGGATCGAGGTGGTTCCGTTCGACCTGCGGCACGACGGTGCGGATATCCGCGACGCAGACGCATTGCGGGCGGCCATGGACGGCTGCGACGGCGTGATCCATCTGGCGGCGATTTCGCGCGTCGCCTGGGGCGAAGATTATCCGGACCTCTGCAACGCGATCAACATCGGTGGCACAGCCAATGTGGCCGAGGTCGCGCTCAGCCTGGATCGGCAGCCCTGGATGATCTTGGCCAGCTCACGCGAAGTCTACGGAAGCCTCGTCCAGCTGCCTGCCAGCGAGGACGACCCGCTGAAACCGGTCAATGTCTATGGCCGGTCGAAGCTGGCCAGTGAACGGATCGTGACGCAGGCGCAGCGCAGAGGACTGCGGACCGCCATCCTGCGGCTGTCCAACGTCTACGGCACAACCAACGACCATCCCGGGCGGGCTGTCCCTTCGCTTCTGTCCTGCGCGATGGCGGGTCAGGGCCTGCGCATTTCGGGGGCCGAGACGTTCTTCGACTTCGTTCATGTGGAAGACTGCGTCAGGGCATTCCTGACCGTCGCCCGGCAGCTTGACGCGGGCGCATCGGTCCCGGTCCTGCATCTGGTCACGGGCGTTTCCAGCAGCCTCGGCCAGCTGGCCCTGGCAGCTGCCAATGTGGCGCGGTCGTCCTCGCCCTTGACCGTTTTGCCCGCCCGCAGCTTCGATGTGCCCGGTTTCGTCGGAAACCCCGCACTTGCCGAAAGATCGATCGGCTGGACAGCGGGCATTTCCCTGCGCGAGGGTCTGGAGCAGCTGCGCGACGCGCTGCTCCTGCGGAACGGTCCGATGGATGATGTGACGATGCCGCCGCCGGCCGCACTGACGACGTTGCGGTCGCTCAGAACGCTTGAGACGCAAGGCCGCGCGCGTTAGGCCCTGTGCAGGCGCAGGCAACTTCCCCGGCGCGGCGGATCGATATGGCCACGAAGATTTTCGACATTCCTCTTCAGGACGCCGCGCAGGAACGGACGGTGGCAGAACAATACGACCACGCCTTGCTCCTGCTCCGCGAAGGGCAGCGTCCGGTCGGACAGGTCACGGTCCGCGTCCGGCAGGGCTGCATATCGGGGCTCGAAGCCGCGCGCGCGGTCAGCCCGCTGACGCTCGAACTGGCGTCGGTCTGCCGGGCCGAGGCCGCGCTGCGGAGGGCAGACCCAACACTTTCGCTGACCGCGACGGCAGCCATCTGCACCCGCGAACGGCCCGATGACCTGCGTCGCGCACTGACGGCGCTGGTGGCGCTCGATCCGCCCGCGCCGATCTTGGTGATCGATAACTGTCCCGCGACGACCGCGACGCGCGAGGTGGTCGATGCTTTTCCCGGCGTGCGCTATGTGGTGGAGCCTTGGAAGGGTCTCGACAACGCCCGCAACCGGGCGCTGCGCGAGGCCGAAACCGACATCGTCGCCTTCATCGACGATGACGCGGTAGCGGACCGGCATTGGCTGGCTGCGATTACGGCACCCTTCGCGGACCGCGACGTCGGCTGCGTGACGGGCCTGACGATGCCCTATGAGCTGGAAAACGCGGCGCAGGAACAGTTCGAGCGTCTGGCGGGGTTCTCCAAGCGCGGCTTTGTCCGCCGGGTGTTTAGGGCGCCAGGGACGCATCCGCTGGCCACCGGACAGATCGGGGCAGGGGCCAATATGGCGGTGCGCCGGTCAGTGGTAGACCGGATCGGATATTTCGATCCGGCGCTGGATGCAGGCACACCGACGCAGTCGGGCGGCGACCACGAGTTTTTCACGCGCCTGCTGCGGGGCGGCTACGCGATCGTCTACGACCCTGCCGCGCTGAACTGGCATCGGCACCGCCGGACACCGGACGAGCTGCTGAAGGCGGTGCACGGCTATGGCGTCGGCGTCTATGCCGCCTGGACGCGGTCGCTTTTGGTCGACCGGGAATGGGGCGTGGTGCGCCGGGCGCTGGGATGGTTCCTGCATGACCAGTTGCCGACACTGGTGCGCAGCTTTGTCCGCCCCGCCGCCACCGCGCCGCGCGCGGTCATCCTTGCCGAACTGCATGGCTGCCTGAAAGGCCCCGCCGCCTATCTGAAGGCGCGCCGCATCGCCAAGGCCGCCGGACATGGCTGAGGCGGCCAGTCTTCCGCTGTCTGTCGTGATCCCGACCCACAACCGGCGGGAGTCGCTGCGTGCGGACTCTGGACGCGCTGCGCGGGCAGACCGTCGGGCCGCAGGCGTTCGAGGTGATCGTCGTGATCGACGCGGGCACCGACGACACGCCGGACGAACTGGACCGGCAATCCTGGCCCTTTGCCCTGCGCCACGCGGCGGCGGTCGGGCGCGGCCCGTCATCGGCGCGCAACACCGGGGCGGCCATGGCGCGCGGCTGCCGGATCGTGTTCCTGGATGACGACATCGTGGCCGACCCGGGTTTTCTAGCGGCGCATCTGGATGCCGCGCAGCAGGCACCGGGGGCTGCCGTGGTGGGGCAGTCGGCACCCGCAGTCACGGCGACAGGCTGGTTCGGCAAGGCGATCACTGACTGGTGGACGGAACGGTTCCGCACGATGGCGGCACCTGGTTATCGCTTTGGCCATACCGATGTTATGAGCGGCAACCTGTCGGTGCCACGCGATCTTTTCGCGGCGATCGGGGGGTTCGATACGACGCTGCTGTGCCGCGAAGACTACGAACTGGGATATCGGCTGGCACAGGACGGCGTTCGGATTGTCTATGCGCCCGACGCGCGCGGCCTGCATCATGATGCCAGCACCCCGGCCCGCAACCTGTCGCGCGCGCGGAATGAAGGGATCGCGGACGCGCAGATTGCGGTCAAGCACCCGGCCCTGTTCCCGTGGCTGCGGTCGGCGGCCATGACCGCGCCGACCCGGGGGGCTGCAGCGCTCCGCATCCTGTGTTTCCGGGCACCTGCCGTCGGCCGTGCGGCGCTGGGGGTGGCCGCGTCCCTTGCGCCGGTGCTGGAGGCGCTGCGCCTCTACCGGCCCTGGGAACGGGTCACGGCGCTGTCCCGCGCGCTGTCCTATCAGCTTGGCGTCGCGGCGCAGGCTGGCAGCTTTGCCGCGCTCGATGCGGCGCGCCAAGGATCGCTGGCGCAGCGAAGCCCACCACGCACTGCCGATATCGACCTGCTGGACGGCCTCGCTGCCGCCCGCAGCATCGTCGGCACGACCCGGCCCGATGCCCTGACCCTGCGCGTCGGCAAGAGGGTCATTGCGCGACGCCATGCGGAACCGGGGCTCGAGCGGTTGGGGCAGCGGCACATCGATGCCAATCTTGCCGACGAGGTCTGGCATTGGGCGATCCATGTCGAAGCAGCGCAGCTGGTGTCGAGCACGCCGAAAGACGCGCCTGACTGGGCCGCGCGCAGTGTCGATCAGTCATCGGGCCATTCCATCCGCCTGGCCGAACTGGACGTCGCCGACTGGACGCTGACCGACCGGTCCGACGACATGGGGTTCCCGCTGAAGGTGCTGGTCCGCGCCGGTCGGCTCCCTCTGGGATGGGTCTGGTTCGAAGCCCCGCCCGCCTGATGGAGCATTCTGGCCAGCACTTCGCCGCGCCGTTCTGGCGGATATGGCATCTGCCTGCGGCTGATCCGCACCCGCAGGATCGCCCGCCCTGACCCGACGCTCCAGCCGCCGATCTCTGTCGTCGTCTGCACCCGCGACCGCACCGATACCCTGCGCCGCTGCCTTGGCGCGCTTCGGGATCTCGATCATCCGGACATCGACATCGTGATCATCGACAATGCGCCCTCATCCGCCTCGACCCGCGACCTTGTCTCTGCCACGCCCGGCGTCCGATATGTCCGGGAAGACCGTCCGGGCCTCGACTGGGCCCGCAACCGCGGCGTGGCCGAAGCGCGGCATGATATCATCGCCTTCACCGATGACGACACCTGCGCCGACCGCCACTGGCTGGCCGGATTCGCCGCAGCATTCGCCGACCCATCGGTGGATTTTGTCACCGGGCTCGTCGTTCCGATGAAGCTGGACACCGAGGCGCGGTTGTATTTCGAGGACGTCTACGGCGGAATGGGCAAAGGCTTTGACGCGGTGACGCGCGATCCCGCCGCGATGTGGCCGCACGACCTGCTGTGGTCGAGCGCGCTTGGCGTCGGCGCGAACATGGCATTCCGCCGCAGCGCCTTTGACAAGGCGGGCCTTTTCGACACGGCGCTGGATGTCGGCACGGCGACGCGCGGCGGAGGCGATATCGAGATGTTTCACCGCGCGCTGGCGCGCGGCTGCGTGCATATCTACGAGCCATCCGCCTTTGTCTGGCACGAACACCGCGCGGATTTCGACGGGCTGCGGCGGCAGCTGATGGACAACGGTTCGGGCTTTGCGTCCTATCTGCTGGCCTGCCTTCGCAACCGCACCGTTCCGCGCATGGCTGTGGCGCGCTTTGCGGCACGCGCGTGGCTCTGGGACTGGCAGATCAAGCGGATGATCCGCCCGGGACGGCACAGGCGCGACTTCGTGCGCGCCGAAATCACAGGGCTGCTCCGCGCCCCCCGCCTTTGGCACGACGCGCAGGAACGCGCGCGTGAGCTAGAGGTTCCGCCGCCCGATGCGCCGCTGTTGGGGTCGCGCCCATGACAGTCCTGCCGGGCCGGTCGCTGCAGCACCTGCGCGATACAATTTCCGTACTGGTCATGCGCGACCAGAAATCGCGCTACAAAAGCACCGTCATGGGCGTCGTCTGGGCGGTGGCCAGCCCGGTCCTCTTCCTGCTGACCTTCTACCTGCTGTTCAAGGTCATCCTGCCCCTGGAAATACCCAACTATGCCGCGCATCTGTTTATCGGCATCGTCGTCTGGTCCTGGTTCCAGGGGGCAACGTCGGAAAGCGTGACCTGCATCGTCTCGAATCCCGGCCTGATCGCGCAGCCGGGCTTCCCGACCGCCGCGCTGCCGCTGGCCGTCACGACCTCGCATCTGCTGACACTGGTGCTGACGTTGCCGGTGCTTGTCGTCATCCTGTGGTTCGGCGGGGCGACGATCGGCTGGGCGCTGATCGCGATTCCGGCGGTCATCGCCGCCATGTTCGTCTTCGTCCTTGCCGTCACCTATCTTGTCGCGGGCCTGAACGTCACTTTCCGCGACATGCAGTACATCGTGCCCATCGTGCTGCAGCTGGGCTATTTCGCCACGCCCATCTTCTATGACGCGACCACCCTTCCCGACGCGACGCGCGGAATTCTGGCGTTCAACCCCATGCTGCAGTTCATCGAGGCGTTCCGCGCCATCCTGATGCGCGACATGTGGCCCGACTGGTTCGCGCTTGGGATCGTGCTCACAGTGTCGGCGGCGTTCCTGTGGCTGTCACAGTTTCTGTTCCGCCGCGCCAGCCTGCGCTTTCTGGAGGAGCTGTGATGCGGCAGGCACTGGTCGCCGACACGGTCGGCAAAAGCTTCCGTCATCGCAATGCGGCGACGGCACCGACGTTCCGCGCCTGGGTCGAGGGCGGGTTCCTTCGTCGCTCCCCGGACGAACGGTTCTGGGCACTGCGGGATGTCAGCGTAGCCGTCGCGCCGGGCGAGATGGTGGGCGTCATCGGGCGCAACGGTTCGGGCAAATCGACCCTGCTGCGCTTGCTGGGCGGAGTGATGCAGCCTGATCTGGGCAGCGTCACGGCAAATGCGCCCGTGCGTGGCCTGCTTGAACTGAACACCGGCATGCATCCCGACCTGTCGGGGCGCGAGAACATCGTCATCAACGGCGTTTTGTGCGGGCTTCTGAAGGCAGAGGTCGTGGTGCGGATGGATGACATCGTGCGGTTTGCGGGTCTGGCCGACCATATCGACCAGCCGGTGCGCACCTACAGCAGCGGGATGAAGCTGCGGCTGGGCTTTGCCATCGCCGTGCATGTCGATCCCCGGATACTGCTGATCGACGAAGTGCTGGCGGTGGGCGACCTGGCGTTCCAGGAGAAATGTTTGGCGCGGATCGGGGCGTTCAAGGCCGATGGCTGCGCCATCGTGCTGATCAGCCACGACATGGGCCAGATCCGCCAGTTCTGCGACCGCGCGATCTGGCTGGATGCGGGCCATGTCCGGGCCGAGGGGAAGCCCAACGCGGTCGTCGATGCCTATGAGGCTGCTGCACATCGCGCCGGGTCCGACGCTGTGTCAGCCAGCACGGCACCCGAGGATGGTCCGAACCGCTTCGGCAGCAAGGCGGTCGCGGTTTCCGACGTCGTGCTGTCGGATGCCGGGGGCCGTGCGGTGGCCAGCATTGCAAGCGGTGAAGGGCTGACGGTAAGGTTCCGACTGGCCGCAGCGGTGCCGACGCAGGTCCAGGTCAGCGTCAGCATTGCGGACACCTCCGGACGGCTGTGTTTCGACGCGAATTCCGAGACGGACCACATCGACCTGCCGCAGATCAGCGGCACACGCGGGATATCGCTCCGGTTGGACCGGCTGGACCTGTCCGCAGGAACATACTTCGTGTCGGTCGGCGTCTGGCGGGCGGACTGGTCCGAGGCATTCGACATGCACATGGACGCCTATGCGTTTGACGTGTCAGGCGATTCCCGGCTTCTGGGCGTCATGGCGCCGCCGCGCCGGTGGCAGACAATGGCGGACTGAGGCGGCATAGCTCTGCCGTCCAGTCACCGGGCCAGAAACGCATAGGGCCGCGTCCCGTTCTCGACAACATCCGCAAGATGCTGACGCGGGGCTCGGCTTGTCATCAATGACCGCGCCTTCTTGCCGTGGATCGCCCGGACATCGCGCGACAGGAACCACAGAGGGTTCAGCGCGTAGGATTGCCAGAGCATCCGCATACTGTCCCGCCACATGCCCTTGGCCAGAAAGGCCGGCAGCAGCCAGCCGTTCATCACCGTCCGGGCATTGCGGAAGTGGCGTTCGGGTGTGGCTGGAAATGCCCGGCGCATATCGTCCATCACGGCGTGAATGGCGCGCAGCTGAGTATCCGGCCTGCTGCGCGACATGCTCTCACCCGCGACGCGGTATCCGACCATCGGTTCCGGCACGAGTACCGGCGGTCTGCGCGCCGCAAGGGTCAGGATCAGCTTCCAGTCCTCGGCCCCCTGCGCGTCGCGCGCACGCAGGGATGTGTCGAAGCCGCCGCCTGACACAACCGCGCTTCTCCGGAAGACCGACGCGCTGCCGCTTCCGACAGAATTCACCTCAAGGAGGCCGACAAAGTCATTCCGTGGGGGACGCCGCCACGGCGGCGATGGCAGGAGACAGTTATTGGTGTCGATCCGGAAGGTATAGGCATAGACAAACGGCGCATCAGGGTCGGCCCGCAACGCGGCCGTCACCTTTTCAAGGAACTGCGGATGCCATAGATCGTCGGCGTCCAGGAAAGCCACGAAGTCACCGCGTGCTTCGGCCAGACCCCGGTTCCGGGCCGCCGCAAGACCCGCATTGTCCTGCCGCACGACGCGCAGCCGGTCATCGGCGGCCTTGATCGGGTTAAGAACGGCGTCAAGATCGTCGGTCGATCCGTCATCAACAACGATAACTTCCAGTGCCGTCAAGGTCTGGTTCAGGACCGACAGCAGCGTATCCCTGACGGACCACGCCGAGTTGTATGCAGGGATCACGACGGTTGTCAGCGGTCCGGACATACGCGTCCCAGCCCTGAAACCGAGCGCGACCCCTGTGGTCCTTTGTTTGTAAGATGCCCGATCAACCAGCCATACCCGTAGTCACATCACCCAGCGCGTATCCGTGCGATGAAGTCATCCTGCGATATCCCGCCCGGAATCTCGACCCTTGGCACGCCCATCACATTGTCACCGGGCCGCCAGCGGCGATCCACAGTTGTAAAGGCAAGTCTGTAGCCCTGGGCAAGCAAGGCGCGCTGAACGGCTTCGTCGGTTATGCCATACGGGAAGGCAAGGCAAGCTGTCCTGATGCCAAGCTGCGTGAACAGCGCGTCGCGCGATGCAGCCAGTTCGTCGGCCAGTTCGACCGACGACAGCGCCGTCATCGGGCGGTGCGAGCGTCCGTGGCTGGCCAGCGTCAGGCCCGCCGCGCGAAGCGTGCCGAGTTCGTCCCACGTCATCAGTTGCGCGGGCATGCCATAGGGCCGGTCCCATCCGGCAGTTCCGCCGACGTGATCTGTCGGGATGAACACCGTGGCGGTCTGGCCAAGGTCCGTCAGGACAGGAAGGGCGTTCACCAGATTGTCGAGATAGCCATCGTCGAAGGTGATCGCGACGGGCCGTTCCGGCAGGGCCGCGCCCTCCCAGATCGCTGCTTCCAGCTGGTCCACGCTGATCGTGGCATAGCCGTTGTCGGCCAGCCAGCCCATCTGCTGCCGGAACGCGTCGGGCGTTGTGGCATAGCGGCCAAGCGCAGGGACGGGATCATCCGTGATGCGGTGGTACATCAGGACCGGCACGCCGGGTGGCTCGCGGAAAAGCGCGTCGGGCGCGCGCCCTGCCCAGTCGACGTGCTGCATCACCTCATCCGGCACGTCGTCGGCAAACGGAATTCTGACGATCCTTGGCGCACTGGGGTCAGACACCCCTTCGCGCCGGCGGAAGGCATGGATAATGTAAAGGTCGGACCGGAACTCGTCCGTCAGAACCAGGTCGCGCGCCCGACGGAAAGCCGCGCCGATAGACCGCGCACCAAAGCGGTGCCCCCAGTCGAACCCGGTGGCATGCGGGCCGTCGGCATCCGAGGTGAGTCGCGCATGCGCCATCACCAGCTGCCCGCCGGGCCGCAGGGCCGCAGCGATCCGGTCCGCGATCAGGGCCAGTTCATCGGTGTCTTCAAAGTAGTAGAGAACCTCGCTGCAGACGATCAGGTCCTGATCCGGCGGCAGCGGATCATGGAGCAGGTCCATGACGGCAAAGGTGACGTTGCCAAGCGTTCTGCAGCGTTCGCGCGCCCTGCGAACCGCCGTCGCAGAGACGTCCGTCGCGGTCAGCGTGCCCACCCTGCCCGCCAGACGCTGCGTGAAATGCCCCTCGGCGCAGGCAAGCTCCAGCGCGCGCCCGGCACCCGGCGTGATCGCGGCAAGGGTCTGTTCGTATTTCAGCGTCTCATAGGGGTTGTCATAGGCCCAGGGGTCTTCGGTCAGAAAGACCTCTTCCCATTGAGCGGCTGGCGGTCGGGCGTCGGCATCATCCGCACCCAGCACGACGGGCGGCGACGCAAGGTCCGGACCGGCAACTGCCGATTCGGTCGGCACGATGAAGTCGGACAGCACCGAAGCGATCGCCGCAGCCTCTGCCATGCCGACCGGGGCCAGGCTGAACCGTCCGATCTCGTGCCCAGCGCTGACGACAATTCCCGCCAAGCGCTCGACGGCTTCAGGAAGCAGGACGTTATCCTGCGTGCGACCGACATCGAACCTTTGCACCAGCGTCGTTCCGATCCGGACCGGTGCGGGCGCGGGCTGGCCAATACAGATCAGCTGTTCGGCCCGCCGACGCACAAGACGCGCATAGTCGGGCAGCGCAAAGCGCGGCTCAAGCGATGCCAGCAGCGCCATCAGACGCGGGGAGACGGCCGGCCAGACCGCGACCCAGTCCGGATCGGGATTGCAGAGCCCCTGCATCATGCCGTCCAGGATCGCGCCTGCCGCATCACCAGCGTCGAACGCCCGGTCATAACGAACCGTCGCGGCTGCCAGAAGCGCGCCTGCATCCTGACCAGCGCCCAGCGCTCGCCCGGCCAGCCAGAACGCCAGCCCAGTCTCGGCAGGCGCGCTGTCGGCTTGGTCTCCGGGTGCTGCGGCCCGCAGATGCCCGTGACCCTTCCGGATCACGTCCAGACCCGCCGCCAGGAAACCCGACAGATCGGTGGACGCCGAGCCAGGGGACAACCGATAGGTGGCCACCGGCGCGGCACTGCGCCGGAACACCGCCCCCGCAAAAGCAAGGCGCTGCCAGAGGTCCCAGTCTTCGCAGATGCCCCGGCTCGGTGCGAAACCGCCGACATCTGAAAGAACCGTCGCCCGCGTCAGGGCCGCGTGAATCGGAAACGCGCAGCCTGCGGCCAGGGCCGATGCCGGATCGGTGGTGATATCGACCCTGCGCCGCGATCCCTTTCGTCCGTCCGGTGCAGCCAGCATCCAGTCGCAGTAGATCACGTCGGCACCGGCGTGCCGATGCGCCGTCGCCACAAGGTCGGACAGATGCCCCGGCCCGATCATGTCGTCGGCATCAAGAAACAGGATCCAGTCACTGGGCGCGCTGGCCAGCCCGTGGTTTCGGGCCCCGGAAACGCCCGGCTCGCGCCACGTCACGACGCTGACGCGCGCGTCGCCCGCGGCCGACGCGGCCACGACCTCTGCCGTCCCGTCAAAAGACCCGTTGTCGACGACGACGGCTTCCCAGTCGCCATAGCTCTGGGCCCGCAGGCTCGCGATGGTCCCTGCAATCGTCGCCGCAGCGTTCCGCGCGGCAATGACGACCGAGACAGAGATATGACCGTGCGCGCTCAACCGCATCCCCGCGATGCAACGGCACCGTTCAGGACGGGCTGTTCAGATACTGCCGCACCTCGGAGATTCAGCACCGTCCCACCCATCAACCCGTTTCAAAGTCGTGCCGCACGATCACTACTTGATTGAAGCTATCAAGTCGGAGTCGGATTGGCAGCATTTTCGCGCGGTTCCTCGCGTGGCGGCCACGACCAGCACTCTGAAGCCTATGGAGGAGGCGAGCCGCGATCAGGCCAAGCGGCGTTTGCAACATGGCTTTTGTGGCGGAGGCGGTGGGATTCGAACCCACGGAACGGTTCCCCGTTCGCTCAGTTAGCAACCGAGTGCTTTCGGCCTCTCAGCCACGCCTCCGTAGCGCGCGTTCTACCGTCGGGCTGGCAGGGCGGCAAGCAGAAAGGTCGGGCCGCATCACCGCGGAAACGCCCTGACCCGATGCCGTCCGGGTGGCTGGTCAGAAATCGAACAGGTCGGACAGAAAGCCCTCACGCAGTCTGTGAGGGCAAGCGCCGCGGCGCGCGGCTGGCCCCGGGCACCGCCCTGCCGATCAAGGCTTCACAGGCACCTGGCTACGCCCTAGACAGGCATCATGGCGTTGCTTGACCCGAACCACGACTTTTTTCGCCCCGTCTGGCGGCGCTGGCTCACGGCTCTGTTGCCGATGGCATGGGGTGCGGTCGAATTCGCCCTCGGCAGTCCCGGCTGGGGCATCCTGTTCGCCGCCGCCGGCCTCTATGCCGGATGGGTATTTCTGAAGCACGCAGGCAGGATCTAACCCGCCGGGAACCCGTCCATCACCTCGCGCGCCAGCGCTTCGATCTCGCTGTCCGCAGCGCCGCGCCGTCCGGCCTCCTGCACGCCCAATCCCTGACCCAGCGTTTCCGCAAAGACCGTCCGGTTGCCCAGCGTCGCATCCGCCAAGTCAGCCGACAGCGCCCCGGCCGCCGTTGCAACCTCGGCCGACAGCCGCGTCCCCAACCGCATCCGGTTCATCACGATCACAGCCCGCCTGCCTTCGCGCCGTGCCAGATCCAGCACGCCGTCCGTCGCCCAGAGATCGACATGGCTCGATGCCACCGGGACCAGAACCACATCGGCCTCGCGGAGCGCAGGGCGCAGATCGGCGTCCACCTTCGGCGGCGTGTCGATCAGCACGACATCCGCCGTCTTGCGCAGTTTCTCGCATTCATAGGACACGCCCCAGGCGGAGGATGTCGAGAATTCCAGGCCATCAGCCCGCCCTAGCGCGCGCCGCGCCATGAACCATCGCCCCAGACTGCCCTGGGGGTCGGTGTCGAGCAGCGCCACGCTCAGCCCCTGCCGCAGATAGGCGACCGCCAGATTGGCGGCAATTGTGGTCTTGCCCGACCCGCCCTTCTGCTGTGCGACCGTGATGACCCTGCCCGGCATGAGTCTCTCCTATGCTGCGGCGCAGCATTTCACATTCCGGCCCCGGATGCACGGGCGATTTCTGCAGGTTCGTGTCCGGCCGTCAGCAGCGCAGCGCCTGGTCCAGCCACAGGACCTCGCGCCGCAGCTGCGGGCGCGTCAGGATCAGCCGCGCAGGCTCGACCCTCTGCACGGGCCGCGGTTTCGCCGCCGGATCACGATAGGCCACGATCTTGAGCACCGCGAAGAAATAGTAGAGGCCAAGAACATACATCGGAAGGAAGTCAAACACCGACCGTGAGAACATGTAATGGGCCGCTGCGCTGACCCAGATCAGCGCAGGCACCATGTTGAAGGCCAGAACCGCAAGGCGGAACATGGTGTAGTTGTGATCCGTTGCATGCGCGGCACCTGTCGGCTGCCATTCCTTCGCCGTACCCAGAATCTTGTCCTTGATCGCGAACAGATGCGCCCAGCCATAGACGATCCGCACCGAGGCCGCCTCGATCCCCTGCGGCTTGCGGTGCCACAGCGGCAGGACGACATGGATATAAAGGAATGACGGGAAGACCAGCAGATAGTTCGCAAGCCAGATCTGCTCGGGAAGCTTCGTCAGCATGACCAGCGGGATCACCGGCGTGAAGACCGCGTAGACCGCCGTGTGGATGTAATACATGAACCCGCTGCCGAAACACATCCGGGTCTTGAGAGGCAGCTTTGTGTCCCAGAAGCTCCGCGAGGTCAAAAGGCTCATCGAGCCCATGCACCAGCGGTACTGCTGCTTGAAGAACGCCTTGAGCTCGGACGGACACAGACCCTTGGCCAGCACGATCGGCACATACAGCAGATGCCAGCCCTTCTGGCGCAGCTGGAACCCGGTATGCACATCCTCGGAATGCTCGATCAGGGCCGTCCCGCCGATATCGTTCAGCGCGGCGCGGCGATAGATCGCGTTGCTGCCGACGCAGATCGCGCCCTGATGCGATTGCCGCGAGACCTGCACGGCGCGGTAGAACAGTTCCTGCACCGCACCGGCGCCGCGTTCCAGCCAGTTCTGGCTTTCGTCAAAGCCGAAATACTGCGGCGACTGCACGATGCCCAGGCTCACGTCATGATCGAAATAGGGCAGAAGCTCGTCCAGGAAGTCGCGGCGCGGACGGAAGTCTGCATCGAAGATCGCGATGAAATCGCAGCCCGAATTCTGGAATCCGTAGCGCAGGTTTCCGGCCTTCTTGAACCAGCCCTTGTTCGGGCGCGCGTGATAGAAGAACCCGAATTCCCGCGCCAGGTCGCGCACCGCCGGACTGTGCGCGTCGTCGAGGCAATGCACCATCACCAGACCCCGGTATTGCCTGCGCATCTGCGCCACGCCCGTCCAGGTGTTGCGCAGAACGTCGATGGCCTCGCCGCAGGTCGGCAGGAAGACGTCCACGCTGGGATAGGTCTGCGGTCGCCACTGGCGCACCAGAAAGCGGTGCATCCGCAGGTCAAAATCCTTGGTCAGGAAGTTGATGCGCAGCGAAAACAGGAAATAGACGATGGTGTAGGCCATCAGCAGCAGGAACGGGAACAGCCACCAGCGGTCGAGGTAGAGCCGCACGGTGCTGATCGTCACGCAGGTGAAGCTGAACACCGAGAAGATCACCAGCACATGCACGTTGCGGCGGATGTAGCTGTATTTCTCGTCCTCGTCGGGCGCTTCGGGCAGCGGCGAACGGCCGCCGCGCGACCGGATGTCAAACAGCCTGTAATTGCCGATCAGCCGCAAGACTGCGTTCATCGTCGCACCGTCCCATTGAAAACGGCAGCCACCCGCGTCCCCGGGCGACCCCCCAACCACTTATGCTGCACTGCAGCGACTTGGGTATGCCATGCCGCCGTGTCCGGTGCACCGGGAAATCGGCCTGAAACCGCCCCCTTCAGGCTGGTGCGCGGCTTTCTGCCAAACTAAGAGGTGCCTTGAACAAAAACTGGCCGATGCCGATGTTTCTATTCCGTCCTGTCCGCGAACTCCGCAACACCTTCGCCTGGCATACCGGCCGCGCCCGCTGGATGTTCGTCCACATCCCGAAGAATGCGGGCGTCACGCTGCGCCACAACCCCGAGCTTGCGGGCAGATTGATCGGCGCCGACCCCTATTTCCACATTTCGCGCCGCTACACCGTCGCCCTCCGCGATGCCATGCAGGCGCAAGGGGAACATCACGGCTTTCAGCATGCCCGCTGGCGCGACCTGCATCCTGCCGTCACCGCGCGTCTGTCCTGCGTCGCCGTCATCCGCAATCCCTGGGCGCGCACCGTTTCGCGCTGGCAGTTCGGGCGGCGCGCCGTCGCGGCCGGCCTTGTCGCCCCGGAACAGATCGCGGAGACCTTCGCGGGGTTTCTGGAGGAGCGGCACATCTACGGGCACCGCGACTTCTACTGGCACCGCGCCATCCGCGGCTGGTATCCGCAGCGCGATTACGTCACCGACGAAGCCGGGACCATCCGCTGCGATGTCCTGCGCATGGAGCATCTTCAGGACGAGGCAACGCCGCTATTTCGGACTGACCGAGCCGCTCCGCCGCAACAACGCCGCCCCCAAGACCGGTCCCGACTGGCGCAGCTTCTACACGCCTGACCTCATTCAGACTGTCGCCGACTGGTATGCCACCGATATCGACACCTTCGGCTTCGACTTTGACACCCCCGCGACGCGGAACACCTGGGTGACGACGCGCGGGGCAGGGTGAGGCGAACCTTACAGACCCGACCCTCTACTCCGCAGCCTCCATGTAGCTTTCGACCGGGGGGCAGATGCAGACAAGGTTGCGGTCGCCGTAGACGTTGTCCACACGGCCAACCGGCGGCCAGTATTTGTCGACCTTGAAGCTGGCCGGCGGAAAGCACCCCTGGGCGCGGGAATAGGGCCGGTCCCAGTCGGCGACAAGGTCCTCGACCGTATGGGGGGCGTGTTTCAAGGGGTTGTTTTCCCTGTCTATTCTGCCCTCTTCCACATCCCTGATCTCATCCCGGATCGCCAGCATCGCGGTGACGAAGCGGTCAAGCTCGGCCTTGGTCTCGCTTTCGGTCGGCTCCACCATCAGTGTCCCCGCCACCGGCCAGCTCATCGTCGGCGCGTGGAAGCCATTGTCGATCAGCCGCTTGGCGATATCGTCCACGGTGATCCCCGCTTCTGCGAAAGGCCGGGTATCGAGGATGCATTCATGCGCCACCCGGCCCCCCGGCCCCGCGAACAGAACGTCATAGGCACCCTTCAGGCGGGCGGCGATGTAGTTCGCGTTCAGGATCGCCACCTTGGTCGCCTGGGTCAGGCCCGCACCACCCATCATCAGGCAATACGCCCATGAAATCAGAAGGATAGAGGCGCTGCCATAGGGTGCCGCGCTGACCGCGCCATTGCCTTCGGCCTCCGGATTGCCCGGCAGGAACGGCGCCAGATGCGCCTTGACGCCGATCGGCCCCATCCCCGGCCCGCCGCCGCCATGCGGGATCGCGAAAGTCTTGTGCAGGTTCAGGTGGCTGACATCTCCGCCGATCCCGCCGGGCTTCGACAGGCCCGACCATCGCGTTCATGTTCGCGCCGTCGATATAGACCTGCCCGCCATAGCGGTGCGTGATCGTGCAGACATCGCGCACCGTTGTCTCGAAGACGCCGTGCGTGGAAGGATAGGTGATCATGCAGGCCGCAAGTTTGTCACCCGCCTCCGCCGCCTTCTGCGCAAAGTCGGCCAGATCGACATCGCCGTTCGGCATCGACTTGACCACCACCACCCGCATCCCCGCCATCTGGGCGGAGGCCGGGTTCGTACCATGCGCCGATACCGGAATCAGGCAGACATCCCGATGCCCTTCGCCCCGCGACCGGTGATAGGCCTGTATCGTCAGCAGCCCGGCATATTCGCCCTGCGCCCCGGAATTCGGCTGCATCGAGAAGGCATCGTAGCCCGTGATGGTGCAGAGTTTTTCTGCAAGATCATCAATGGCTTCCTTGTATCCCAGCGCCTGATCGGCAGGCGCGAACGGGTGCAGCGTCGAGAATCCGGGCCAGGACAGCGGCATCATCTCCGCCGCCGCGTTCAGCTTCATCGTGCAGGACCCCAGCGGAATCATCGCCCGGTCCAGCGCCAGATCGCGGTCCGACAGACGGCGCATGTAGCGCATCATCTCGGATTCCGCGCGGTTCATGTGGAAGACCGGATGCGTCAGATAGGGCGTTGTCGCGCACCAACGCCTCGGGGAAGCCCAGCGTGGCGCGATGCGGCGGTGCCACGGTGATCCCGAAGGCATGCAGCACCCGGTGCAGAACGCCCTCGTCCGATGTCTCGTCAAGGCTGATCCCGACGCGGTCATTTCCGATTTTCCGGAAGTTCAGATTTTCCTGACGCGCCGCAGCCATGATGCCCGCCTGACCCACGCCCACCTCGACCGTGATCGTGTCGAAGAACGCCTTGGGCGCGACCTTGGCCCCTGCCGCGCGCAGCGCCTTGGCCAGCCGCACGGTGTTGAAATGCACCCGTTCCGCAATCGCGCGCAGGCCGACCGGCCCGTGAAAAACCGCATAGAATCCGGCCATTACGGCCAGAAGCGCCTGGGCCGTGCAGACATTGCTCGTCGCCTTCTCGCGCCGGATATGCTGCTCGCGCGTCTGAAGGCTCAACCGGTATGCCCGCCGTCCCGCCGCATCGACCGACACGCCCACGATCCGCCCCGGCATCGACCGTTTATAGTCGTCGCGGCACGACATGAACGCCGCGTGCGGTCCGCCATAGCCCAGCGGCACGCCGAACCGCTGCGACGATCCGACGGCGATATCCGCGCCCATCGCGCCCGGTTCCTTCAGCATGGTCAGCGCCAGCAGGTCGGTCGCCATCACCGCAACCGCCCCCGCGCGCATGCAGCGCCGCAATTTCGGGCGTGAAGTCCCGCACATGGCCGTAGGTGCCCGGATACTGGAACACCGCCCCGAACAGCCCCTCGACCGCCATTTCCTCGGGCGCGCCGACGATCACTTCGATGCCCAGCGGTGCCGCGCGTGTGCGGATCACTTGAATCGTCTGCGGATGACAGCCCCGGTCGACGAAGAACCCGCGCCCCTTGGCCTTTGCCACGCGCTCGGCCATCGCCATCGCCTCGGCTGCCGCCGTGCCCTCGTCCAGCAGGGATGCGTTGGCCACCGGCAGCCCGGTCAGGTCGCAGACCATCGTCTGGAAATTCAGCAGCGCCTCCAGCCGCCCTTGCGCGATCTCGGGCTGATAGGGCGTATAGGCCGTGTACCAGGCCGGGTTCTCGAAGATGTTCCGCTGGATCGCGGGCGGCGTGACCGTGCCGTAGTAGCCCTGCCCGATCAGGCTGGTCATCACCCGGTTCTTCGCAGCGACCGCGCGCATCCGCGCCAGCAGCCCGTGTTCGGACAGCGGGGCCCAGCCGAGCTTGTCCTTCTGCCTTATGCTCGCGGGCACTGTCTGGTCGATCAGATCGTCCAGCGACGCGGCCCCGACCGCGCTCAAGCATCTCGGCCATTTCGGACGGCGACGGCCCGATATGGCGGCGGTTGGCGAAGTCATAGGGGTCGTAGGATACGGGCGTGTAGGTCATGAAAAATCCTCAGCCGATCAGGGCGTTATACGCCGCCTCGTCCATGTAGCCGTCCAGCGCCGCCATATCCGCGACCTTCATCCTGAACATCCACG
This sequence comes from uncultured Alphaproteobacteria bacterium, assembly GCA_963819585.1. Taxonomy (GTDB): domain Bacteria; phylum Pseudomonadota; class Alphaproteobacteria; order Rhodobacterales; family Rhodobacteraceae; genus JAOADN01. The sequence continues at coordinate 466,206 of CAWFWP010000002.1, read as the reverse complement.
CCTTGCCCGTCGGATCCTCGTTCACAAGGCTCGGGTTGTCGGCCAGATCGCCATTCACCTCGACGATCTCGCCGTCAAGCGGGGCCAGGATGTCCGACGCGGCCTTGACGCTTTCGATCACCACCACCTCTTCGCCCTTGCTGACCTTGCGCCCCGCCTCGGGCAGTTCGACGAACACCACGTCGCCCAGCTGCTCGCTGGCATGGGCCGTGATGCCCACCGTGACGATCCCGCCCTCGGCGCGCAGCCATTCATGATCTTCGGTGTATTTCATGGTCATCCCCTGTTGGTTCAGCGTTTGAAACGTGTGGGCTGGAACGGCATCGCGGCGACGGTTGCAGGCAGGCGCTTGCCGCGCACCTCGCCCCAGACGGTGGTGCCCGGCGTCAGGTCCGGGGGCAGATAGGCCATCGCCATCGGGGCTTCGATGCTGGGACCGAACCCGCCCGAGGTGACGGTGCCGATCATGTCGCCGCCGACTTCGGCCGCGAAAATCTCCGTCCCCTCGCGCATCGGCGCGCGGCCGTCCGGGCGCAGACCCAAGCGCTTGCGGGTCGGTCCCTCGGCCAGTTCGCGCAGCATGCGCGCGGCCCCCGGAAATCCGCCAGCGCGGTCGCCGCCCGTGCGCCGGACCTTCTGGATCGCCCAGGTCAGCCCCGCCTCGACCGGCGACGTGCCGGTGTCGATGTCATGGCCGTAGAGGCAAAGCCCCGCCTCGAGCCGCAGCGAATCCCGCGCGCCTAGGCCGATAGGCTCCACCTCCGGCATCTCCAGCAGCCGCTCCGCCAGCGCCACCGCGAACCGCTTCGGGCACCGAAATCTCGAACCCGTCCTCGCCCGTGTAGCCGGACCGCGAAATCCACAACTCGACCCCCTGCCACGCTCGGATGCCCACATCCATGAAGGCCATACCGGCCACATCCGGCACCAGCCGCGCCAGCGCCGCCTCAGCCCCCGGCCCCTGCAGCGCCATCAGCGCGCGGTCTGCGACCATGCCGACATCGCAGTCGGGCAGACCGGACTTGAGATGTGCGAGGTCCGCATCCTTGCAGCCCGCGTTGACGACAAGGAACAGATGATCGCCCCGGTTCGCGATCATCAGATCGTCCAGTATCCCGCCCGCGTCATTGGTGAAGAACCCATAGCGCTGCCGCCCCTCGGCCAGGCCCAGCACATCCACCGGCACCAGCCGCTCCAGCGCCAAGCGCCGCATCCGCCAGCTGCCCGGATTTCGGCACCACCAGAACCTGTCCCATATGGCTGACATCGAACAGCCCGGCGGCCGCCCGCGTGTGCAGGTGTTCCTTCAGAACGCCCATCGGGTATTGCACCGGCATGTCATAGCCCGCAAACGGCACCATCCGCGCGCCAAGGCGCAGGTGCAGGTCATACAGCGGCGTGCGTTGCAGGTCGGCCATGGCCCACCCTCCCATCAACTCGCCGGTCGGATCAATACCGGCATCGCGCGCGGGCCGCCAATCCGGCCCGCTTCGATGCCCCCTCTGTCCTTTCGCCTGAGATCGTTATCCCGTCGGCGCCCCCGGATTGATCCGGGGTCTCTCCAGAGTTCCGTGGTCAGGACGGTCCGTTTGCCTGAGAGTTTACCGGGGCGGTTGCTCCTTCGGCACGGGTGCTGAACCCGTTCTCCCGATCCTGACGCGCAATGCCTAACGCAAGGTCAGCCGACTAGGCAACCCCTGTCTGGTCAGACGACCGGCACCTTCTGCAGCAGCGGCATCAGGTCCGCCATCTCGGGCCCGCTCTCGCGACCTGTCAGCGCAAGACGCAGCGGGCGGAACAGGGTCTTGCCCTTGCGCCCCGTCGCGTCCTTGACGGCGTTCGTCCATTCGCCCCAGGTTGTCGTATCGAACGGCCGCGCGGGCAGCATCGCCAGCGCCTGTTTCACAAACTCGCGGTCCTCGTCCGCCATGACAGGTTCCGCTCCGTCGCGGCACAGCGCCCACCAGTCGCCAAGCTCGTCCAGCTTTGTGATGTTGTGCGACGCGACGGCCCAGAACGCCTCTGCCATCCCGTCCGGCACGCCCAGCCCGGCGATCAGCCCGCTCACCTCGGCAAAGGGCCGCATGCTGGTTCGCGTGCCTTGTCAGGGGCCACAGATCGTCCTGGTCGAACCGTGTCGGGGCCGCGCCGAACTGCGACAGGTCGAACCCCGCCGCGATCTCGTCCAGCGACATCTTCACTTCGATGGGCTGCGACGACCCCAGCCGCGCCATCATCGACAGCAGCGCCTCTTTCGCCACGCCCTGCGCCCGCAGGTCACGCAAGGACAGCGCACCGAGCCGTTTGGACAGCCCCTCGCCATCCGCGCCGGTCAGCAGGGAATGATGCGCAAAGCCCGGAACCCGCCCGCCCATCGCGGCGATGATCTGAATCTGCGTGGCAGTGTTCGTCACGTGGTCCGCGCCGCGAACAATGTCTGTGACGCCCATGTCGAGATCATCGACCGACGAGGCGAAGGTATAAAGCACCTGTCCATCCGCGCGGATCAGCACCGGGTCCGACAGCGAGGCCGCGTCGATCGAGATGTCCCCGAGGATGCCGTCGGTCCATTCGATCCGGTTCTGGTCCAGCCTGAACCGCCAGTAGCCCTCGCGCCCCTCGGCCCGCAGGGCCGCACGGTCGGCATCCGACAGGTTCAGCCCGGCACGGTCATAGACCGGCGGCCGCCCCATGTTCAGCAGCTTCTTGCGCTTGAGGTCCAGTTCCGTGGGGGTCTCGAACACTTCGTACAGATGCCGCGATGTCCGCAGTCCGTCCGCCGCTTCGGCATAGCGGTCCAGCCGGTCCGACTGCCGCTCCAGCCGGTCCCAGGTCAGGCCCAGCCATTCGAGGTCTTCCTGAATCCCGTCGGCATATTCCTGTTTCGACCGCTCCCGGTCGGTGTCGTCCAGCCGCAGGATGAAGGTTCCGCCCGCCTTCCGCGCGATCAGCCAGGCCATCAGCGCGGTGCGCAGGTTGCCCACATGGATATAGCCGGTGGGCGAAGGGGCGAAGCGGGTCGTAGTCATACTGATGGCCTTTCGGAAGCCCGGCCCCTCTTTCACAACGCGCCCGTTTTGTCCATATGAGGGGTCCCGAGCGGAGTGGGCAGATGGAAGACTGGCTGGGGCGCGCCGCGCCCGACATCGAAGCGATCGAACGGCTGGCCAGGTCCACGGTCGCCGAGCTTCCGGCTGCGTTCCGGGAAGCGGCCGAGGCGGTCGCCGTGCGGGTCGAGGAGTTCGCGCCCGACGAGGTTCTGGAAGAGATGGATGTCGAGGATGCCTTCGATCTGACTGGTCTCTATGACGGCGTGCCGATGACGGAAAAGTCGGTGATGGACACGGTCGACCGCCCCGACACGATCTGGCTGTTCCGCCGGCCGATCCTCGATGAATGGGCCGAGCGCGGCGACGTCAGTCTTGGGCAGCTGGTCGCGCATATCCTGATCCACGAACTGGCGCATCACTTCGGCTGGTCGGACGACGATATCGCCAAGATCGACCGCTGGTGGGAATGAACCCCACCCCCTTCCGGCGGCACCGGAAAGCTGCCAGTGTCGCCGAAGTTTGACAGCCTGCGGGGACATGCGGTGCATAAGACGACAGCGCAGATAACGCCGATCCTGACCGTCACGCTGAACCCGGCGATCGACATTTCCACGTCGAGCGCGCAGGTCGTCGCGGGTCCGAAGCTGCGCTGCACCGAGCCTGAGACGGATCCCGGCGGCGGCGGCATCAATGTCAGCCGTGCGATCCGCATCCTCGGCGGGCATTCGACAGCGCTTGTGGCGCTGGGTGGTGCTACGGGTGAACGGCTTGCGGGCATGCTGATCCGGTCCGGGCTGACGCTGGCCGGGTTCGATGCGCCGGGCGAGACGCGGGAAAGCTTTTCGATCCTCGACGGGACCACGCATCAGCAGTACCGCTTTGTCCTGCCCGGCGCGCGCTGGCCGCGGTCCGCGACCAATGCCGCGCTGGACGCCATCGAACGCGCGGCCCCGGCGGGGGGCTACGTTGTGCTATCCGGCAGCCAGCCCCCCGGCGTCGAAGACGACTTTCCTGTGCGCCTTGGCGCGCGGCTGGCGGGCAAGGGCGCGAAATACATCCTCGATACCTCCGGCGCGCCGCTGATCCGCGTGGCCGAAGGGCGCGACGCGCATCTTGACGTGCTGCGCATGAACCATGACGAGGCGGCGGAACTGGCCGGTCATCCGCTGACGACCCGGAGGGAAAGCGCTGATTTCGCGCAGTCGCTGGTGACCGGCGGGGCTGCACGCATCGTGATCGTTGCACGCGGGTCCGAAGGCAACGTGCTGGCGACGGCCGAGGAACGCCTGTTCGCCTCGGCCTACGAGGTGCCGGTGAAAAGCCGCGTCGGCGCGGGCGACAGTTTCGTCGGGGCCTTCACCTATTCGCTGGCGCGCGGCGAAAGCCCTGCGCAGGCGCTGAAATGGGGCACCGCCACGGCCAGCGCGGCGGTGATGACGCCGGGGACCAAGCTCTGCACGATCAAGGACGTCAAGCGCCTGATGCAGGGCGAAACGGTGGGGCGGCTCTAAGGGCGCTATTCCGGAAAGACCGGCCACCGCGTCCGCAGGTCGTCGAGGCCACAGCGGATAAGTTCGCGCAGCACCGTCTGGTCCGCATCCGCCAGCCGGGTCAGATAGAGGCACCCCTTGCCCAGCTTGTGCTTGCCCAGACGCGTCAACAACGCCTCCATTCCGGCGAATCCCGTCTACGCCGTAAATCGAGATCGCCTTGCCGCGCGGGCTGAAGCCGGTCGCGCAGGATTCGCCGGTCCGCCCGGATTCGTAGCGGTAGGCATAGCGCCCGTATCCGACGATGGAGGGTCCCCACATGCGGGGCTGAAATCCCGTGACCTCGCGGAAGATCACGTCCAGCGCGCGGCCTTCGTCCCGGCGCTGGTCCGGGGTCACGGCACTCAGGAAATCCGCGACGCTGACGGCTGTGGCGAAGGTCTTGTTGTCCGACATGTTCGGGTCCTCCCGAAAGAACGGAAATGCTTCAGGGGTTTCGCAGCGCCCTAGAACGTCACTTCGGCTACAACGGCGCGGTGGTCCGACGGCCAGGGCATCACGATCAGATCGCTGCGCGGGCCGTCTTCGCCGACAATCGCCGCGTCCTTCACCGCCAGCCCCGTCGCCGCGCGCAAAGACGAAATCGATCCGGTCGGGGTGATCGTCCGTCGCCGCCTCGTCATAGCGCGGCGTCCAGGTGAAGGCGGGCTTCGCCACCGGGTCAGGATGCGCGGCGCGGTAGGCATCCGCGAAGCCCATGTCCATCAGCGACCGCGTCGTCGGCCAGTTCACTGCCACCGGCTTCTGCCCTGCCGCAACCGCCGCCTCCGTCCAGTCGAGCGCCGAGGGTTCGTTGAAATCCCCGGTCACGAACACCGCCGCCGCATCCCCTGCAGCTTTCAGGTCGTCAGTCAGCAGCGCCAGACCCGCCGCCCGGGTCTTCCGCGCCCAGTCCTCGGCCTCGGGGCCTGTCTTGATGAACGGGGCAGGCCCGTATTCGATGCCCAGCAGCTGGTAGGGCTGATAGGGTTCATCATCCAGATGGATGTTGAACATCCAGACCGTCCTGCCCTCCACGTCGATGGGAACGCCCAACCGGTTCGGGCTGGCCGGACCGACGGGAAAACGCGACAGGATCGCGTTCGACCACAGCGCTTCGTTCGCAGCGGCCTGCTCGTAAAGATGGAAGCCCAGCGCCTCGGCCAAAGCCGGGGCCACGGATGACCCCAGAGCGGGACAGTTTTCGGCGGTGCAGTCCTCACCCTCCAGCCGGGTTTCCTGAATGCCGATGATATCGGGGTTCGCCGCGCGGATCGCCGCGACCGTCTCCTCGATTCCCTTGCCCTCGTTCCCGCCGCCGCCCCAGATGTTGAACGACATCACCCGCAGCGTCGTCTCGGCACTTGCCGCCGTCGCCGCCGATCTCCAGCCGCCGCCACCGCATTATGCCCTCCAGACGCATATCCGACCTCCGCAGCCATGACTGTCGGGACCAGTCTAGCATAATCCGCGTCGTCAGGCAGATGACAGGCTGCGGTCAGCCGTTGTCGCGCCAGCGGTTCACCATCGGATAGCGGCGGTCCAGCCAGAACGCCTTGGGCGTCAGGCGTGTGCCCGGCGCGGATTGGGTCCGCTTCCATTCCGCACCATACAGCAGCCCTTCGACCTTTTTCACCGTCGCCTTGTCGAAGCCGTCCTCGACGATTTCGGCCACCGACATGTCGCCTTCGACCAGCCGTTCCAGGATCGCGTCCAGCACCGGATAGGGCGGCAGCGAATCCTCGTCCTTCTGGTTCGCCCGCAGCTCCGCGCTTGGCGGCTTGTCGATGACCCGTTCCGGGATGACAGGTCCCTTCGGGCCCCAGCATCCAGTCGCGGTGGTTCTCGTTCCGCCAGCGGCAGGTCCGGAAGACGCGGGTTTTGTACATGTCCTTCAGCGGGTTATAGCCGCCCGCCATGTCGCCGTAGATCGTGGCATAGCCGACCGCCATCTCCGACTTGTTGCCGGTCGTCAGCAGCATCTCGCCGAACTTGTTCGACAGGCCCATCAGCATCAGCCCGCGCAGGCGGCTCTGGATGTTCTCTTCCGCCACGCCCGGCTTCGTTCCCTCGAACAGCCCCGACAATGCCCCTTCGACCGCGTCGCGCGCGCCTTCTATGCTGACGGTGTCCAGACGGCAGCCCAGCGCCTGCGCCACCGCTTTCGCGTCATCCAGCGAATTCTTCGATGTGAATTCCGACGGCAGCATGACGCAGCGGACATTCGCAGGCCCCAGCGCGTCCGCCGCCACCGTCGCCACCAGCGCCGAATCGATGCCGCCCGACAGGCCCAGCAGAACCTTCTTGAAGCCGCTCTTGCCCAGATAGTCGCGCAAGGACAGCACCATCGCGTGATAGTCCTGTTCCCACTCGTCCGGCAGCGGCTCCAGTTCGGCCCGGACCGCGCGCCAGCCCTTGTCGGTCCGCTCGAAATCGACATGCCGGATCGCTTCCTCGAACACCGGAAGCTGCGCCGCCAGCTCGATCCCCGGGTTCAGCACGAATGATCCGCCGTCGAACACCTGATCGTCCTGCCCGCCGATCATGTTCAGATAGACCAGCGGCAGCTTCGTCTCGATCACGCGGGCCACCATCAGGCCGACGCGCCGGTCGTATTTGTTGCGGTAATAGGGCGACCCGTTCGGCACCAGCAGGATTTCCGCGCCGGTCTCGGCCAGGGTCTCGGTCACATCGTCGAACCACGCATCCTCGCAGATCGGCGATCCGATGCGCAGCGGGCCGATCCGGTAGGGGCCGCCGACATCGGCGGACGTGAACATCCGCACCTCGTCGAACACCGTGTCGTTCGGCAGATGATGCTTCAGGACGCGCGCCGAAACCTTGCCGCCCTGCAGGATGTAATAGGCGTTGTAGAGGTCATCGCCGTCGGTCCACGGGCCGCCGATGCCCAGCGCCGGGCCGTCGGCGACGTCCTTCGCCAGCGCGTCGATGCCGCCATCGCATCCTGGAAGAAGGCGGGCTTCATCACCAGATCGCGCGTCTGATAGCCGGTGATGAACATCTCGGTCAGCGCGACCATATCGGCCCCGGCAGCCTTGCCTTGTTCCCACGCCTGCCGGGCCAGCGCGGCATTCGCCTCCAGCGCGCCCAGCGTCGGATTGAGCTGTGCCAAAGTCAGGCGAAATGTCTCGGCCATAGGTGTCCCCGGGGTCTTTCGCCCCATGTAGCAGGTTGGCCGGGCATGAAAAGCCGCATGATTGTCCCTGTCACAAGACCATAGCTTTCGCCGACAGGCATGTGATCGCCGCAGCCGCTGCCTTCATCTTGCAACGAAGGCCCCCCGCGCATAGGGTTCGGTCCGGGTGAAAACGGTCGGGACGGGCCGAGCTTTGGCTTCGGCAAAGGGCGGGCGGGGATATGACATCAGGCAGGGTTTCGGGCGTTCGGGGCGGGATCGCGGCGCTTGCCGCCGCATGCCTGCTGATCGCGGGCGCAGCCGCAGCGCAGGATGTCGTGACCAAGCAGTACGACGACGGCGGCGTCTATGAAGGCACCTTCAAGGACGGCAAGCAGCACGGACAGGGCACCTACCGGCTGCCCAACGGCTATGAATACACCGGCGACTGGGTCGAGGGCGAAATCCTCGGCCAGGGCACGGCGAAGTTCCCGAACGGGTCGGTCTATGTCGGCCAGTTCGCCAAGGGCAAGCCGAACGGCAAGGGCAAGATCACCTTCGCCGACGGCGGCACCTATGACGGCGACTGGGTCGAAGGGCGAGATCGACGGCGCAGGCACCGCGACCTATGTGAACGGCGTCGTCTATACCGGCGGGTTCAGCAAGGCGCTGCACAACGGCAAGGGCCGGATGGAGAGCCCGGGCGGCTATGCCTATGACGGCGACTGGGTGATGGGCGTCAAGGAAGGCAAGGGCAAGATCACCTACCCGGACGGCGCCGTCTATGACGGCGACATGCTGAAAGGCCAGCGCGCGGGGCAGGGGACGCTGACGACCAAGGACGGGCTGACCTATGTGGGCGCGTGGAAGGAAGGCCAGATCAACGGCCTGGGCAAGCTGACGCAGGCCAACGGCGACGTCTATGAAGGCCTTCTGGTCAACGGCAAGCGGCACGGCACCGGCAAGGTCACCTATGCCAACGGCGACACCTATGAAGGCGGCTTTGCCGAGGACAAGCGGCAGGGCAAGGGCGTGTTCCGGGGCACCGACGGCTACGTCTACGACGGCGACTGGGTCGAGGGGCGGATCGAGGGCGCGGGCAAGGTCACCTACCCCGACCAGTCGGTCTATGAAGGCACGTTCAAGAACGATGTGGCCGACGGGCGCGGCAAGATCACCTACAAGGACGGCTCGATCTATGAGGGTACCTGGGTCGCGGGCGTGATCGAGGGCAAGGGCATCGCGCGCTATGCCAACGGCCTGGTCTATGAGGGCGAGTTCAAGGCGGGCAAGAACGACGGCAAGGGCAAGATGACCTACCCGGACGGCTATTCCTATGTCGGCGACTGGAAGGACGGCAACCGCGAAGGGCAGGGGGTGGCGACCTATGCGGACGGCACCGATCTATACCGGCGGCTTCGTGGCGGGCCAGCGCGAGGGGCAGGGCGAGATCGTGATGAAGGACGGCTTCCGCTATGTCGGCGGCTGGAAGGCGGGAGAGATCGACGGCAAGGGTGTGGCGACCTATGCCAACGGGGATGTCTATGAGGGGATGTTCAGCGGCGGGCAAGCGGCAGGGCGAGGGCACGATGCGCTATGCGACGGGCGAGACGACAGCCGGGGAGTGGACGGACGGGACGCTGACCAAGGCGGCCCCGGAAGTGGTTCCGGCGGAAGGGGCGGCGGCTCCGGCAGAGGGCGCGGACGCCCCGGCGACGAACCCGTAGGGCGGGGTTTCACCCCGCCATTCCGCGATGGTCCCGAGTTCGGGACCATGCATCGGATTGAATGAAATCAATGGGTTACGAAGGCAATTTAACCGCGCGTTAGGGTTTGACGGAAATTGCGGATGCCGGACAGACAACCCCGCCATGCGAAGAGAAGGGTCTTCACGAAGACCCTTCTTTAAGGCGAAGATCGCTCGTGAACGATCTTCCATTGGTTGTGCCAAAGCATATTGATCGTGGCGGGCTGCAACCCGGCCTTGCCTCTTGGGAATCTGCGATTGTCAAACTCGCCGACGAGACCCCTGCCCAGATCGGCCCTAGCAGGAAGAGCGAAGTTGCCCGTGACCATGAGCCTCGATTTAGTTATGCCAACATTGCCGCGCAGTCTTGGAGGTAAATATGTCGACTGACAATGCCTATGAGGACCTTTGGAAGTTGCTTCACGCTGACATCGTTCCCGAGATGGAGTTTCCAACAGTTGCACCACTTCTCGTTCATTACACGTCACTCGAGAATGTTGAGAAGATATTGAGGAATGAGGAGGTTTGGCTTTCAAACCCGCTCTATATGAATGACCTCGAAGAGGTTAGATTTGGTGTAAATGAGGGGGTCGATATTTTTTCCATCAGCTCTGACATTCGGGATGCGCTTGGCAGTGAACTAAGGATGCGAGTTTTCTCAGACGCATTATATCACTACTACGATGAATACGGCTCCAACCATGTTCTTGATCTCTATGTAATGTGTTTTTCACGCCACGATCCAGATGATGAAGATGGGCGGCTGTCAATGTGGAGGGGTTATGGCCAGAACGGAAAGGGAGCTGCGATTGTCTTCGACAGTTCGAAGGTTCCGGTAATTGACGACAGCCCACTTGCCCTTGCTCCTGTGTACTATGGGACCCGGGAGCAGAGGAAGGAGCTTATTCGTCAAAAGGCAAAGGATGTTGCAGGTTTCATTCGAAGTAATAGATTTCCCGATGATAGTATATATAAGATTGCATTTGCGGTGTTTAGGCAACTCTGTTTGTTTGCAGTATTCTCAAAGCATATTGCATTCACTGAAGAGCAGGAGTGGCGACTGGTATATTTCAAGGACCGAGACGAGCGGTCGTTATTGACGCGATATTTCAGCTATTTTAACGGGCCATCTGGTATACAGCCGAAACTTAAGCTACCCACAGTGGGAATTCCCGGTGTGATTGATGAGGCTTTCTCACTACTGGACATCATTGATTCAGTGATAATTGGACCATCAGCATCATCACCTTTGGCAAAGATGGCCATTGAGAGAATGTTTGAATCAATTGGAAAGGCCTCCCTCAAATCGAAACTGAAAATGTCAGGAATTCCTTTCCGCGGTTAGCGCAATTTCTGTTTTTCTCCTGCGTTCGCTCTGCGCGGATGACGTTTGAGTCCGCTAGGCGGTCGGAAATCGTCCTACACGCCCTCCCCCGCATCCATCCTCCCCAGAAACCCCTCCGCCCCGGCCAGCACCCTCTCCCGGTGCCCCTCCTCCATCCGGTCCCAGGTCCGGTACATCTGCGCCATCCTCGGGTTGCCCGCGAACCTCTCCCGGTGCCGCGTCAGGAAGTGCCAGTAGAGCAGGTTGAAGGGGCAGGCGCTCTCCCCCGTCTTGTCCTTCACCGAATAGGCGCAGCCCCCGCAGTAGTCCGACATCCGGTCGATATAGGCCCCCGACGATACATAGGGCTTCGACCCGACCACGCCGCCATCCGCGAACTGGCTCATCCCCACCGTGTTCGGTGCCTCGACCCATTCGAACGCATCGGCATAGACCGCCAGATACCAGTCATGCACCTGCCCCGGCTCCACCCCCGCCAGCAGCGCGAAGTTGCCTGTCACCATCAGCCGCTGGATGTGATGCGCATAGGCGAGGTCGCGGGTCTGGCCGACCGCCGCCGCCATGCAGGCCATCTTCGTCGGCGCACCCCAGTAGACGGGCGGCAGGTCGCGGGTGTGCGCCAGCACGTTGCGCGCCGCATATTCCGGCCCCTGATGGAAATAGATGCCCCGCACGAATTCACGCCAGCCGAGAATCTGGCGGATGAACCCCTCTGCCGAATTGATCGGCACGCGGCCCGCTTGCCATGCTGCCTCGGCTGCCGCGCAGACCTCTGCCGGGGTCAGCAGGCCGATATTCAGATAGGGCGAGATCACCGCGTGATGCAGGAAGGGGTCGCCGGACAGCATCGCATCCTGATAGGTGCCGAAATCGGTGAGGTTGTGGGCGATGAAGTGATCGAGTGCTGCCAGCGCCCCCTCCCGGTCGGTCGCCCAGCGGAACGGGCGCAGGCAGCCGAAGTTGCCCGCGAACCGCGCCTCGACCAGCGCCAGAACCTCCTCCGTCACCGCGTCCGGCGCGACCTCGGGCGCTGCTGCCCGGAACAGGTCGGCCTTCGCGGGCTTGCGGTTGTCGCGGTCGTAGTTCCACTGCCCGCCCGCAGGCTGGTCGCCGTCCATCAGCAGGCCAGTTTTCCGCCGCATGTCGCGGTAGAACCACTCCATCCGGAACTGCTTGCGGCCTTCGGCCCAAGCGGCGAAGCCGGCAGTGGAGCAGAGAAACCGGTCGTCCGGCAGAGTTGTCACCGGCAGGGGCAGTGCCGCCAGATCATGGACGACCCGCCATTCGCCGGGTTCCGTCGCCAGAACGCCGTCCGCACCGGTCTCCGCCGCGCGCCGGATCAGTTCACCCGCGATGGTCTGGGTGTTGTCCGGGTCGTCCAGCCGCGCATAGGCTACCGTCCAGCCGTCGGCCCGCAGAAGCTCGGCATGCTTGCGCATCGCCGCGAAGATCAGCGCGATCTTCTGCGGATGGTGGCGGACATAGGTCGCCTCGCCCAGCACCTCGGCCATCACCACCACATCCGTCACGCGGTCCGCCGCCTTCAGCGCAGCGATGCCGGGGGTCAGCTGGTCGCCGAGGACAAGGGCCAGCCTCACCAGGGCACGACCTTGCCCGCGAAGTCGAAGAACCCGCCGGTCTGGGCGGGCGTCAGACCGTCGATCACCGCCAGCAGGTTCGCCGCCGCCTGATCGGGGCTGACCTTGTCGTGGCCGTAGCCTTCGGTGAAGGCGGTATCGACGGTGCCGGGATGCAGGCCCGCGACAATCGCCAGCCGGTGGCTGCGCGCGATTTCCACGGATGCGGTTTTCAATAGCTGGTTCAGCGCTGCCTTCGACGCGCGGTAGGAATACCAGCCGCCGAGGCCGTTGTCGCCGATCGACCCGACCCGCGCCGACAGGGCCGCGAACACCGCCCGCCGGTCGCGCGGCAGCAGGCGCAAAGCGTGCTTCAGGACCAGCGCGGGACCCATCGCGTTGACGGCGAACTGGCGTGCCATTTCGTCCGGCGTCAGGGCGCGGATCGCTTTCTCGGGTGTCCCGAGCGCACCGGTGGCGACGAAGATCAGATCGAAACTGCCCTCCAACCGGCCAAGCACTGTGCTGACCGACGCCTCGTCCGTCACATCCAGCCCGTCGCGCCGCGACAGGGTCAGGACCTCGCCCCGGTCACCCAGCCTTGCAGTGACCGCGCCGCCGATCCCGCCCGTCGCCCCGATCACCAGTGACCGCATCGTCGCCCCCCTTTGGCGGGGCGTTTCAGCCTGCCCTGCGCCGGATCAGGCCCCGTGACAGCATCGCGCCGATCACCCCGGACCCGTAGCGCGCATTGCCGTGCACCCCGTCCGCAGCCAGATAGTCCGGGGGCAGGGTGTGTCCAAGATGCGCGAAATCGTCGCGGGGGTCGTAGACGGTCAGGCCGCCCGCCCGCATCAGGCCGATGATCGTGTCGATGAAGGCTTCGTGGTTGATCCCGGCATAGACCGGCGGCGGTGCCACGATGACCGTGGGTGCCCGCCGCGCGATGCGCTTCAGCGTATAGATGTGCTGGCCCCGGTGATGCTGGACATAGGCGCGCAGAAAGCCGGAGGATACGAAGAGACCGTCTTCGTCCGCGGCAAAGCCGTCGGCATCGGTGACATGGCCACGTGTGCCGAAGGGCGGCACCAGGCGGCCGATATGGAACCCGGCCGACACGATCAGCGGCAGATCGGGGCGGATCAGCCCGCGCGGCGCGTGCCGGGCGCGTGCCGCGTCCAGCCGGTCCTTCTGCACCCGGCCCTTCAGCGTCAGGCCCGAGGTCGGGTGGAACGAGATCAGTCCGGAATGCCAGATATTCCCGGACAGGGACAAAAGGTCGGCTGCCAGCCCCTGGTCTTCGCAGCCCGCCTTCAGCGCCATCGAGTGGCTGTCGCCAAGGATCATCAGTTCCGGGTCCGGCACCGGGGCAAAGCCCGGCCCCGGTGCATCATCTTCGGCTGAAGGCGTGTCGTCGTTGAGCGGTGCGTCAGGCGTCATTGAACCGCTCCAGGATCGCCTCTTCGCAGGCCAGATCCTCGGCCTTCATCGCCGCCTGCGCCTCGGCCTCGGCCAGCGCGCGCTTCGACGGCCCCTTGGTCCGGACCGGGGCCGACAGGTCGAGGCCCCGGAAGAAATGCGACATCACCAGATCGACCCCCGCCTGTGCGACGGATCGCATGTTGGGCTCGAAGAACGCCGAACGGGTCGGCGCGCCGGTGATGATCTCGTAGGACGGGAAATAGTCCGTCGCCTCGTCCCCGGCCGCCGCATCCCCCGCGACCGCGCGCAGCACCGATTTGGAATAGGTGGTGGCAACAAGGACATGGTTGCCTGATGCGGTCGCCGTCAGCGGGACGGGCGAGACGGTCAGCAGCAGGCGTATCGCTGGATTGACGCGGCGCAGGATCGCGCGGGCGGCCAGCAGGTCGGCCGTTATCTGGGGGTAAGTGTAGTTGCAGAAGACATGCGCAGTCGGCGTCGAACACGCCTGCCGTGGTGCCGGGGCACATCGGATAGGGCTGGCCGGTGGCCGCGTTCTCCCAGCCTTCGGTCAGGCCGAGGGTGAAGACGAAGACATCGGCATCTGCGATGGACCGCAGGAACGCACCCGCCATTGTCGCCCGGCTGAGCAGCGCTTCATCCCGGCTGGCAAACCCGTTCGGTTCGATGGCGGGGCGCAGGCTGTCATAGACCCGGCCCCCGCCCTCCCACAGTTCGGGGTCCTCGACCGCCATCTCGCCGGTCGCCAGACGGGCCAGCATCAGAAGTTGTGCCGCCGTGTAGATGTTGGCAGTGCGGGACGAAAAGACGCCGTAGCTATGGGATTTCGCAAGGTCCGCAGGCGTCCGGCCGGGTGCCGGTTCGGCATCGACCCAGGGCAGCTGCCGCGCGATCAGGGCGCGGCTGATATGCTGGGCAAAGCACGACCCGTAGGTGGCAAAGCGGGCATCGGCGGGCAGTTTCCACTTGGATGACCACAGGCTGGTCAGCCCGAACAGCCCGGCCTCGGCCACGCCGCTGCGCCAGAAGGCGCGCGGCGGCAGGTCGGAATAGGGGTTCTGCGCTTTGCTCAACCGGGTGGTCCCCGTGTTCTGTCACCCAGATCGACCCGGGCATTGCCTCGCGCCGCAGAATAGAAGTGCGGCAGGCGAAGCGCCATATCCCGTCGCGGGCCACGGTGGGATTTCACCCGACTATGGCGGTTCTGCCGCAGCCGCCCTGCCCTGATTTTTGCCTTTCCCTTTGCGCCCGTTTGCCTATAGTCCCGCCCCATGATCCGCAGCACCAGCCTTTCCGCGACCTTGCAGGCACCCGTCCGGGCCGCCACCGGCGTGCTGCCGCTTTCCGGCCTTCTGCTTCTTATCCGCCTCTGAGCGTGCCCAAGGGGCGCGACCGCTCAGAGGTGACAAGCGCCGGAGCAGACGCCAGAGTTCAACGGAAAGACAAAGCCATGACAGACACGAGCCAAGCAGGACCACGTCCTGATCTTCGACACCACGCTGCGTGACGGCGAACAGTCGCCAGGCGCCACGATGACGCATGACGAAAAGCTGGAAATCGCCGAGCTGCTCGACGAAATGGGCGTCGACATCATCGAAGCGGGGTTTCCCATCGCGTCCGAAGGCGACTTCGCGGCCGTCAGCGAGATTGCGAAGCGCGCGAAGACCGTCCGTCATCTGCGGCCTCGCGCGCGCCAGCTACAAGGATATCGACCGCTGCTGGGACGCCGTGAGCCATGCAAAGCGCCCGCGCATCCACACCTTCATCGGCACCTCGCCGCTGCACCGGGCGATCCCGAACCTGACCAAGGAACAGATGGTCGAGCGCATCCACGACACGGTGACCCATGCGCGGAACCTCTGCGACAACGTGCAGTGGTCGCCGATGGATGCGACGCGGACGGAACACGATTACCTCTGCCAGACGGTCGAGATCGCGATCAAGGCGGGGGCGACGACGATCAACATCCCCGACACGGTCGGCTACACCGCACCCGCGCGAAAGCGCCGGCTGATCCGCGATGCTGCTGGAACGGGTGCCGGGCGCGGATCAGGTGATCTTCGCCACGCATTGCCACAACGACCTCGGCATGGCGACGGCGAATGCGCTGGCGGCGGTCGAGGCGGGGGCGCGGCAGATCGAATGCACGATCAACGGCCTGGGCGAACGCGCGGGCAACACCGCGCTGGAAGAGGTGGTGATGGCGATGAAGGTCAGGAACGACATCCTGCCCTACCGGACCGGCATCGACACGACCAAGATCATCGGCATCTCGCGCCGCGTGGCGACGGTCAGCGGCTTTCCGGTGCAGTTCAACAAGGCCATCGTCGGCAAGAACGCCTTCGCGCATGAGATCGCGGCATCCATCAGGACGGCATGCTGAAGAACGCCGAAACGTTCGAGATCATGCGCCCGTCGGATGTGGGCCTGAAGGAAACCAACCTGGTCCTGGGCAAGCATTCGGGCCGCGCGGCGCTGCGCGCCAAGATGGCGGACCTGGGCTACGATCTGGCCGACAACCAGCTGAACGACCTGTTCGTGCGGTTCAAGGCCTTGGCCGACCGCAAGAAAGAGGTCTACGAGGATGACCTGATCGCCCTGATGCGGGAATCCGCGTCGGACGCCGTGCATGACCATCTGCAGGTCAAAGTTCCTGCGCGTGGTCTGCGGGACCGAAGCGCCGCAGACGGCGGACCTGATCCTGACGGTGGACGGCACGGACCACCGGGTCACGGCGGAGGGCGACGGGCCGGTCGATGCGACGTTCAAGGCGGTGAAGGCGATCTATCCGCATGACGTGGTGCTGCAGCTCTACCAGATCCATGCCGTGACCGAAGGCACCGACGCGCAGGCGACGGTCAGCGTGCGGATCGAGGAGGACGGCAAGATCGCCACGGGCCAGGCGGCGGACACCGATACGGTCGTGGCATCTGCCAGGGCCTATGTGAACGCGCTGAACCGGCTGATCGTGCGGCGGCAGAAGTCGGCGCCGGACAGCGACCGCAAGGTCGTGAACTACAAGGATGCGGGCTGAACGGTTCAGCTTGCAAAGATATAGAAGACTCTCTATATTGATAACTATCAATATAGAGAGTCGCCAATGTCAGCAGTCGCTGGATCAGTCTTCGCGGCACTCGCCAACCCGACGCGGCGGGCGATCCTTGAACGGCTGATGGCGGGCGAGGCGTCGGCAGGCGATCTGGCCGCACCATTCGCGCTGAGCCAGCCGACGATATCGTCCCATCTGAAGGTGCTGGAGGCTGCGGGTCTGGTGACACGCGGGCGTCAGGCCAACATCCGGCCCGTCCGGCTGCAGCCGCACGCGATGGCGGCGGTCGATGCCTGGGTCGGCCAATACCGCGCCCTGTGGGAGGCGCGGCTTGGCCAGCTGGAATCCTATGCAACCGAGCTTGAGGGAAAGGAAACCCGGGATGACAACGACAATGCTTGAACCCGCCGCCCTGCGCGAAGCCGCCATCACCCGCGTGATGAAGGTTCCCGCGCGCTATATCTTTCAGGCGCATTCCGCGCCCGAGCATCTGAAGCGGTGGTTCGGCCCGGTCGGCTGGCCGGTCACGATGTGCGAGGTCGATTTCCGGGTCGGCGGCAAATGGCGCATGGCGATGACCGGCCCGGACGGTGTGCAGGGCCCACCCTTCGGCGGCACCTATCTGGAAATCGTGCCGCACAGCCGGATCGTCTATGACAACGGCGTTCGAGGATGGCGTCGGCGGCGACATGAACCTGAAACACGCCAAGCGGATGGTTATGACAGTGACGCTGGACGAACGCGGCGGCGAAACCGCTGTCACGGTATCGACCCTGTTCGCCACCGTCGCCATGAAGGAGGAATTCCTGGGGGTGGGCATGATCGAAGGGATCGCATCGGGCCTGGACCAGTTGGTCGATGTGGCGCTGGAGTTGTCGCGGCAGGGCTGACGGGGACGGGTGGCGTCAGGTGACGGTGCCCTGCGGCACCAACCCGCGCCCGCGCAGCCAGCGCAGCAGAAGGCCGCCAGCGATCCCCGTGCCGATAGCCACGGCGAGATCGGTCAGGACGGTCAGCGCGATGGTCATCAGGAACAGCATCCGGTCGGGCCAGTTCTGGCGCAGGTAGTCCGGCCATTTCGCAGGCTCGCTCATGTTCCACGCGGTCAGGATCAGGAGGCCTGCAAGGCTGGGCATCGCCATGGTCCCTGCGACAGGGGCGGCGGCGTACATCACCAGCAGGATCGCCACGGCATGCACCATGCCCGCGACAGGTGTCCGGCCGCCCGCGCGGATATTCGTTGCGGTGCGCGCGATCGCGCCGGTCGCGGGCAGGCCGCCGAACAGCGCCGAGGCGAGGTTGGCCACACCCTGCGACAGAAGCTCGGCTGCGGGCCGGTGGCTGCCCCGGATCATCCGGTCTGCGACCATCGCGGACAGCAGCGATTCGATCCCCGCCAGAAAGGCAATGACCAGCGCCGAGGGGAGGAGTTCCGTCAGGCGCGCGGCGGACAGGTCGGGCAGGGCAGGCGAAGGAAGGGTCCGGGGCAGGTCGCCATAGCGCGACCCGACGGTGTCGACGCCGCCAAGTGCGGCTGCCAGAAGCGAGCCCAGCGCGACGGCGGCGATCAGTCCGGGCCAGCGCGGGGCGACACGGCGGAACAGGACGATCAGCGCCATGGTGGCGGCGGTCACGGCAATGGCGCGCCAGTTGACGGTCGCGCGGGTCTGCCAGAGGGCGGTGACGGTTTCGGCAAAGCCATCGGCGCGGTGGGGGAAGGTCAGGCCGAAGGCATCCTTCAGCTGGCTGGTGGCGATGATGACCGCGATGCCGATGGTGAAGCCATAGATGACCGCTTCGGGAACGAAGGCGGCCAGTCGCCCGGCGCGCAGCACGGCGGCGGCGATCAGGATGATGCCAGCCATGAAGGTGGCGATGACCAGCCCGTCATAGCCATGCGCGCCGATGATGCCCGCGACGACGACGATGAAGGCCCCGGTCGGCCCGCCGATCTGCACGCGGCTGCCGCCAAGGGCTGAGATGAGGAACCCCGCGACTATGGCGGTGACGAGACCCTGCGCCGGTTCCGCCCCCGAGGCGATGGCAATCGCGATGGACAGCGGGATGGCGACCAGCGCGACGGTCAGCCCGGCCAGCATGTCCGCCAGCGCGGTGGGCACGTCATAGGTCCGCACGGTGGTGAACAGCTTGGGTGTCAGCATTGTGAAGATCATCGCCGGGCGGCCGGATGGCGGGCCGTCGCGCAGCGTCACCAGAGGCAGGCGGCGTGCCGGTGTCAATGCGGAGCGGCGCAGGGCGCGGGCTGCCGGGTCGGGGAATGTTCGGAAAGGGCAAATCCGCATGCGGAAAAGCAACAATTCGCCTTCTGTCACGGATCGCACAGCAGGCGCATCTGAGATCAGGCCACCTGCAGAATTCCTTGTGCGGATCGAACATTTGCGTCTGAAGTGCTGCCCGTTTTGTGCGCCTAGGCGGGTGCTGCGCAAACTGAGGCCGACGACCTGCCCTTTCCCTATGCCGACCCTGCGCCTATAAGCCGCCCCTGCCTGCGGCCCATCTGAGTCGCGGGAGTATACGGTTTTGGGGAACGGGGCGGGTATCATGGCTTGGTGGGGTGGTCTGTTTTCGTCGGATATGGCGATCGACCTCGGGACGGCGAACACGCTCGTCTATGTGCGCGGCAAGGGCATCGTCCTGAACGAACCCTCGGTCGTCGCCTATCACGTCAAGGACGGCAAGAAGCAGGTGCTGGCCGTGGGCGAGGATGCCAAGCTGATGCTGGGCCGCACGCCCGGCAGCATCGAGGCGATCCGGCCCATGCGCGAAGGCGTCATCGCGGATTTCGACGTGGCCGAAGAGATGATCAAGCACTTCATCCGCAAGGTCCACAAGCGCACGACCTTCTCGAAGCCGAAGATCATCGTCTGCGTGCCGCATGGCGCGACGCCGGTCGAAAAGCGTGCGATCCGGCAGTCGGTTCTCTCCGCCGGCGCACGCCGGGCGGGGCTGATCGCCGAACCCATCGCGGCGGCCATCGGGGCGGGGATGCCGATCACCGACCCGACCGGCAACATGGTCGTCGACATCGGCGGCGGCACGACCGAGGTCGCGGTCTTGTCCTTGGGCGACATTGTCTATGCCCGTTCGGTGCGCGTCGGCGGCGACCGCATGGACGAAGCGATCATTTCCTATCTGCGCCGCCAGCAGAACATCCTGGTCGGCGAAAGCACCGCCGAGCGGATCAAGACCTCCATCGGCACCGCGCGGATGCCCGATGACGGGCGCGGCGCGTCGATGCAGATCCGCGGGCGCGACCTGCTGAACGGCGTGCCGAAGGAAATCGAGATCAACCAGGCGCAGGTGGCCGAGGCGCTGGCCGAACCGGTGCAGGCGATCTGCGAGGCGGTGATGACCGCGCTCGAGGCGACGCCGCCCGACCTTGCCGCCGACATCGTCGACCGGGGCGTGATGCTGACCGGGGGCGGGGCGCTTCTGGGCGATCTCGACCTTGCGCTGCGCGAACAGACCGGCCTGTCGATCTCGATTGCCGAACGAGTCACTGAATTGTGTGGCTCTGGGCACCGGCAAGGCGCTGGAATATGAAAAGCAACTCCGGCATGTGATCGACTACGACAGCTGAGGCTTGGGCCGGGCCGATCAACCGTCAGTCACTGGGCGAGGTTTCGCGTGGCAAGGGACCGCAGCGCAGATCAGGACTACAGGGGGCCGGTCCGCCGCATCCTGATCGCGGTGCTGTCCATATTATTGGCGCTGACCTTCCTTGTCTGGCGGATCGACAGCCCGCGCGTAGAACGCTTCCGCGCGTCGCTGATCGACAGCGTGGTGCCGAGCTTTGAATGGGCGCTGGTCCCGGTGACGAAGTTCGGTGACATGATCGATGCCTTCCAGTCCTATGCCAAGCTCTACGACCAGAACCAGGAACTGCGGCGAGAGCTGCAGAAGATGAAGGCCTGGAAAGAGGCGGCGGTTCAGCTGGAGCAGCAGAACGCCAAGCTGCGGGCCCAGAACGAGGTGCAGCTTGATCCGCAGCTGACCTCGGTCTCGGGCGTGGTTCTGGCCGACAGCGGCTCGCCCTTCCGCCAGTCCGTGCTGCTGAACGTGGGCAGCCGCGACGGCATCATCGACGGCTGGGCGACGATGGATGGCCTCGGGCTGGTCGGGCGCATCGCCGGGGTCGGGAAGAACACCTCGCGCGTCATCCTTCTGACCGACGCGACCAGCCGCATCCCGGTGACGATCCTGCCATCCGGTCAGCGCGCCATTCTGGCGGGCGACAACACTGCGAGACCACCGGTCGAATTCCTTGAGACGCCCGAGGCCGTGCGCCCCGGCGACAGGGTGGTTTCGTCCGGCGATGGCGGGATTTTTCCGGCGGGTCTGCTGGTGGGCGAGGTCGGCGAAGGTCCGGATGGGCGCAAGCGCGTGCTGCTGTCGGCCGATTACGGACGGCTCGACTTTCTTCGGGTGCTGCGGTCGCGCCCGGCCGAGGTCATCACCGATGCAGGCGGGCTGATCGCGCCGGTGGTGCCGCCGGTCCCCAACCTTGCGCCCGATGCCGCGACTTCGCCGATCCTGCCGCCCGAAGTGGCTGCCCCTGCGCGAAGGTGCCGGCGATGGCTGATCCCGTCGCCTCGGCGCGCATCGGCTACCGCTCGCTCTATCTCGGGCTGTCGGCGCTTCTGATCTTTCTGGGTCTCCTGCCGCTCAGCGCCCTGCCGCCTGACTGGCCCGGCCCCGACCTTGTGCTGTGCCTGACCATCGCCTGGGTTCTGCGCAGGCCGGACTATGCCCCAGCCCTATCGCTGGTGGCGGTGTTTCTGGTTTCTGACCTGTTCGCCATGCGCCCGCCCGGCCTCTGGGCGCTGATCGTCCTCATCGGCACCGAATTCCTGCGTTCGCGCGAGGCGCTGACCCGCGATCTGCCCTTTGCGCTGGAATGGGCGATGGTCGGGGCCGTAATCGCCGCCATGGCCCTTGCCAACTGGCTGGCTCTTGCGCTTTTCATGGTGCCGCAGATCGCACTGGGGCCCGTGCTGATGCAGTTTCTTTCGACGCTTCTCGCCTATCCTGCCGTTGTCGCCCTGTCGCATGTCTTCCTCGGGCTGCGGAAGGTGGCACCGGGCGCGGTCGATGCCCTGGGGCACCGGCTGTGAGGCGGGCGCAGCGCGACAACGGCGAAAGCGCCCGGCTGGTCAGCCGCCGGGGTCTTCTTCTGGGCTGCGCGCAGGCCGCGATGGTGGGCGTGCTGGCGCTGCGCATGCGGCATATGCAGATCGAAGAGTCAGACCGGTTCCAGCTGCTTGCCGAAGAGAACAGCATCAAGATCCGCCTGCTGCCCCCCGCGCGCGGGCTGATCCTGGACCGCAACGGCAAGCTGATCGCGGGCAACGAGCAGAATTACCGGATCACCGTGACGCGCGAGGATGCGGGCGACCCCGAGGCTATTCTGGCCCGGCTGGCGCGCCTGATCCCGCTCACGCCCGAACAGATCGGCGACGCGCTGAAGGAACTGGAACGCCGCAGCCCGACGCTGCCGATCACCGTGGCCGACCGCATGAGCTGGGAGGATTTCAGCCGCGTCGCGGTCAACGCCCCGGCGCTGCCGGGCGTGACGACGGAAGTGGGGCTCAGCCGGGTCTACCCGATGACGGGCGATTTCGCGCATGTCCTCGGCTATGTCGGCCCGGTCAGCGACTATGACCTGTCCAAGCTGACCGACCCTGATCCGCTTCTGCAGATACCGCGGTTCCAGATCGGCAAGCTGGGGGCCGAGGCGAAGCTCGAGGATCAGCTGCGCGGATCGGCAGGCACCAAGCGGATCGAGGTGAACTCGACGGGCCGTGTGATGCGCGAACTGGACCGCGACGAAGGCATTCCGGGTGCCAACCTGCGGCTGACGCTGGATTACCGGCTGCAGAACTACGCGATGCAGCGTCTCGGCGCCGACAGCGCCGCGGCGGTGGCCATCGACGTGAACAGCGGCGATATCCTGGCGATAACCTCGGCCCCGAGTTTCGACCCGAACCTGTTCGTGCGCGGGATTTCGGCGTCGGACTACAGGATTCTGACCGAAAACGACCACCGCCCGCTGGCGGACAAGACGGTTCAGGGGGCCTATCCGCCGGGGTCGGTGTTCAAGATGGTGACGGCGCTGGCCGCACTGGAAGCGGGCGTCATTTCCCCTGACGAGACCGTGTACTGTCCGGGCTTCGTGCAACTGGGCAACCGCAAGTTCAACTGCTGGAAACGCGGCGGCCATGGGCATGTGCATCTGACCCAGAGCCTGGAGCAGTCCTGCGACGTCTTCTACTATGACGTGGCCCAGCGCGTCGGCATCGACAAAATCTCTGAAATGGCACGGCGGCTCGGCTTCGGGACAAAGTTCGACCTGCCGATGTCGGCGGTCAGCGAGGGGCTGGCCCCCGACAAGGACTGGAAGAAGAAGAAGTACGACAAGGACTGGATGATCGGCGACACGCTGAATGCCGGGATCGGGCAGGGCTATGTGCTGGCCTCGCCCCTGCAGCTGGCGGTGCTGACGGCGCGTGTGGCGGCAGGGCGGGAAGTCATCCCGCGTCTGGTCCGTGCGGTGGACGGGCAGGACCCGTTCCCGGTCCCCGAAGCGCCGTCGCTGGGGCTCAGCGATGCCAGTCTGCGGTATGTCCGGCAGGGGCTGTTCGACGTGGTGAACAGCAAGCGCGGGACGGCGCAGGCGTCGCGGGTGCTGGACAAGTCGGTGCTGATGGCGGGCAAGACCGGGACCAGTCAGGTGAGGAACATCACTGCGGCGGAACGCGCGGCGGGCGTGATCTCGAACGACCAGCTGCCCTGGGACCGCCGCGACCACGCGCTGTTCGTCTGCTACGCCCCCTTCGACGCGCCGCGCGTGGCGGTCGCGGTGATCGTCGAGCATGGCGGCGGCGGGTCGGCGGTCGCGGCCCCGATCGCGCGCGACATCCTGATGCAGGCGCTGTTCGAAGGTTATCCGCCGATCGAGATCTACCCCGAAAGCCAGCGCGGCAAGGTCGAGGCGCTGCGCGGCGAGATGAAGCTGATCGACCCGGCGACCGTGTCCGGCGGGGGCAAGTCGCGCGCATGAGCTATCTTGAGTACAACGTCAAAACCGTCCCGACCGGCCTGCGCAAGGTTCTGTACCTGAGCTGGCCGCTTGTGCTTCTGCTGACGGCGACGGCCTCGGTCGGGTTCCTGATGCTCTATTCCGTCGCGGGCGGGAACATCGAGACCTGGGCCGAACCGCAGATGAAACGCTTCGCCGTCGGCATGGCCGGGATGTTCGTGATCGCCTTCGTTCCGATCTGGTTCTGGCGCAACGTCTCGCTGGTGGCCTATCTCGGCACCATCGTCCTGCTCATCCTCGTCGAGCTTTTCGGCGATTTCGGCAAGGGCGCGCAGCGATGGCTGGACCTTGGCTTCATCCAGCTGCAGCCGTCCGAACTGATGAAGGTCACGATGGTCATGCTGCTGGCCGCCTATTACGACTGGCTGGAGCCCGCCAAGGTGTCGCGGCCCTTCTGGGTGCTGGTGCCGGTCGCCATGATCCTTGTCCCCACCGCGATGGTTCTGGCCCAGCCAAACCTCGGCACATCCTTGATGCTCATCATGGGCGGCGGCGCGGTGATGTTCGCGGCAGGCGTCAGCTGGTGGTATTTCGGCACGGTGATCGGGTCGGTCGCCGGGCTGATCTACGCGGTCTTCGCCAGCCGGGGCACGCCGTGGCAGCTTATCAAGGACTATCAGTTCCGCCGCATCGACACCTTCCTCGATCCGACCAGCGACCCCCTGGGCGCAGGCTACAACATCATGCAGGCGCAGATCGCGCTGGGTTCGGGCGGCTGGGCGGGCAAGGGGTTCATGCAGGGGTCCCAGTCGCAGCTGAACTTCCTGCCCGAAAAACACACCGACTTCATTTTCACGACGCTGGCCGAGGAATTCGGGTTTGTCGGAGCCATTTCGCTGCTGGCGCTCTACGCGCTCATCATCGGGTTCTGCATCGTCTCGGCGATGCAGAACCGCGACCGCTACGCGGCTTTGCTGACCTACGGCATCGCCACCGCGTTCTTCCTGTTCTTCGCGGTGAACATGTCGATGGTGATGGGCCTGATCCCCGTTGTCGGTGTGCCGCTGCCGCTGGTGTCCTACGGAGGAACCGCCCTGATGATCCTGCTGATGGCCTTCGGGCTGGTGCAGTCCGCCCATATCCACCGCCCGCGATGACCGTCACCGTTTTCTTCGCCGCTGGCCCCGACCTTTGGCCCGACTACCGCACGCCGCTGACGCAGTCGCTCCGCGATGCAGGGATCGACGCCGTTCTGTCGGACGCGGCACGTGATCCGTCCGCAGTCGACTACATCGTCTTTGCGCCCGGCGGCATCATCGCCGATTTCGCACCCTACACCCGCTGCAAGGCGGTCCTGAACCTCTGGGCGGGGGTGGAGAAGATCGCGCCCAATCCGACCCTGACGCAACCGCTCTGCCGGATGGTCGATCCGGCGATGACCGAGACGATGACCGAATGGGTGGTCGGCCATGTCATGCGCCACCATCTGGGGATGGACGCGCATATAGGCGGGCAGGACGGTGTCTGGCGGCACACCGAAAGCGCGAACCTCGCGCGTGAACGCCCGGTGACGATCCTTGGTCTTGGTGAGCTTGGAGCGTCCTCGGCGCGGGCTCTGATGGGCCTGAACTTTCCGGTGACGGGGTGGAGCCGCTCGCCGAAGGACATCCCCGGCATCCGCTGCCTGTCGGGCGACGCGGGGCTGGAGGCGGCGCTGGCGGATGCGCGGATCGTCGTGACGCTGCTGCCGAAGACGGCGGCGACCGAGAACATGCTGAATGCGCGGACGCTGGCGCTACTGCCGCGCGGGGCGGTGATCGTCAATCCGGGGCGCGGCCAGCTGATCGACGATGCGGCGCTGCTGGCGGCGCTGGATGCGGGGCAGATCGGGCATGCGACGCTGGACGTGTTCCGGGTCGAGCCGCTGCCGCCCGACCATCCCTACTGGGCGCATCCCCGCGTGACCGTGACGCCCCACATCGCCGCAGGCACCCGGCCCGACACGTCGTCGCCGGTGATCGCCGAGAACATCCGGCGCGGCGAGGCCGGGCTGCCCTTCCTGCATCTGGTGGACCGCGCGGCGGGGTATTGAGGACCGGACGTCAGCGCAGGCGCGGGGGCTTTGACGGGTCCATCCCCGGTCCGGTGGCGGGTGACGCAGCCTCCGGCGCTGGCTGGCCCCGCGCGATCATTGTTCCGATGGCCAGTGCCGTGTCCGCAAGCATGTCGTCCGCCGTCAGGAACATCACATCGACGGCGGCCGCAGGCATTCCCGAAAACGCCAGCGCGTCATTGACGGCCCGGGCCATCGCCGCCTGCCTGCGTTCCTTTGCACCGACGACGGCAAGGGCGGCCCGTCGCCCGGTCAGATAGACAGCGGTGACCAGGACAACTGCCGCTGCATGCGCGGTCATCGCGGTGACCGCGCCGGTCAGGGCCCCGGCCAGGGCCAGCGTTGCCGGTTCGGGCGTCTCAAACGCGATCGGTCTTTCGGCGGGTGCATCAGGTTCCTGCGCCAGCAGATACTGCAACCAATCCGTCACCTCGGGCGGAAGCAGGGCCGCGGCCGGGGATACGCCCAGATTGATGCCAAGGCCGATGCTCCTGCCCGCAAGCTGACGCACCAGAACCCGACCGGGCAGCGCCGCATAGGGGGCAGGCTCGCCGGTGAATTCCGCCAGCCGCTCCTCGCTGTCGAAAGCCAGGGCAAAGCGGCCTTCTTCCAGCGCGAAGACGGCAGGCTCGATGCCCTCCGTCGTTCGGTCCGGCGCATCGGTCCGCAGCAAGAGGAACAGTTCGGTGTCTGACAGAAGGCCATAGAAACGCAGGCGTGCCGCGTCATCGTCGGGTTCCGCGTCCGCCGCCATATGCGCCAGATCGAGTGGTGTCAGCTTATCTGTCATCCAGCACCTTACGCACCTCGTCCCGCAGCGCGGGCAGCAGGTCTTCCGCGAACCAGGGGTTGCGTTTCAGCCATCCCGTATTGCGCCAGGACGGATGCGGCAATGCAAAAACGCGCGGTGCATGGTCGCGCCAGCGGGCGACGGTCCCGGTCACATCAGCCCGGCCGCCCAGATGCCAGGCCTGGGCGTGGCCGCCGACCAGCAGCGTCAGCCGGACCGACGGGCGGAGGCTGTCCATGACCGCATCCCGCCATGTCCGCGCGCAGATCGCGGGCGGTGGCAGGTCCGCGCCCTTTGCATCATAGCCCGGAAAGCAGAAGGCCATCGGCACGATCGCGATCCGGTCCTGGTCATAGAATTCGTCAGGTCCGATTCCCATCCAGTCGCGCAGCCGGTCGCCGGAGGGGTCGCTGAAGGGCTGCCCCGAGGCGTGGACACGCGCGCCCGGTGCCTGCCCGGCGATCAGGATGCGCGCGCCGCGTCGGAACCAGACAACCGGTCGTGGCGTATGGGCCGTGGCGGTCGCGGCGAACTGCGGGGCGCAGAGGCGGCAGGCCGCGATGCGCGGGCCGGGATCGCGTCATGTCAGGGGTCACATTGCCACCCATGCCTGTTTCGCCTATCTCACCCGGACCGAAGCGGAGTGGCCTCATGTATCGCGTCTGGACCTATGTTTCGACGTATTCGCTGCTGCTGATCGCGGGTGCGGCTATCGCACTTGTCTGGGCGAACCTCGATCCTGCGTCCTATCACAGCGTCATCGATATGGTGCTGATCGACAATTTCGTCATCGGCGATCCGCATGGCGAAGGCGGCGATGTCGTCCGGACGCTGACGCTGCACTATCTGATCAACGATGTCCTGATGGCGTTCTTCTTCGCCATCGCAGGCAAGGAGGTCTGGGAAGCCATAGCTCTGGAAAGCGGGTCGTTGCGCGGACGGCGGGCGCTGACGCCGCTGATCGCGACGGCGGGCGGGATGCTGGGGCCGGTTGTGGTCTATCTCGGGCTCGCGGCGGTGCTGGGTGTGTACGAGACCGTCTCGCGCGGCTGGGCGATCCCGACGGCGACCGACATCGCATTCTCATATCTGGTCGGGCGCATCGTCTTCGGGGCCGGGCACCCGGCGATCCGGTTCCTGCTGCTGCTGGCCATTGCCGACGATGCGGCGGGCCTGATCATCCTTGCGGTCTTCTACCCGACCGGCGATCTGGCCCCGGGCTGGCTGCTTCTGTCGCTGGCCGCCGCCGTCGGGGTGTTCGTCCTGTTCAACTGGCTGCCGCGCCGCCTGGACCGGGGCAATCAGCTGCGCCCCGCCTCGACCTGGGTCCGCAAGCGTCTGTCGTTCTGGCCCTACCTGTTCGCGGCTGCCGCCAGCTGGTACGGGTTTCAGGAGGCTGGCATCCACCCGGCGCTGGGCCTGTTGCCGATCGTGCCCACCATCCCGCATGCCGACCGGGGCTTTGGTGTCTTCGCCGAGGCGGAACGCTATCTGACCGACCTTCTGAACCGGATCGAGCATGCGCTGAAGGTTCCGGTGCAGATCGTGCTGTTCTTCTTCGGGCTGGCGAATGCCGGGGTCGAATTCTCGGCCATCTCGGAACCGACATGGCTGGTGCTGGCCGGTCTGATCGTGGGCAAGCCCGTCGGCATCTTCCTGTTCGGCTGGGTTGCTGCCGTCGCGCTGGGGCTGGGGCTGCCCAAGGGGATGGCGCTGCGCG
Organism: uncultured Alphaproteobacteria bacterium; assembly: GCA_963819585.1. Classification (GTDB taxonomy): domain Bacteria; phylum Pseudomonadota; class Alphaproteobacteria; order Rhodobacterales; family Rhodobacteraceae; genus JAOADN01. The sequence goes on along the minus strand of CAWFWP010000002.1, from coordinate 437,647 downwards.
ACCTGATGGTCGTGGGCTTTGTCGCTGCCATCGGGTTCACCGTGTCGCTGTTCGTGGCCTCGGTCGCGTTTCCGTCCGGACCGGTGCAGGACGCAGCAAAGATGGGTGCGCTGTTCAGCTTCGCGGCCTCGTTCCTGGCGATCATCGCGGGGCGGATGCTGCGGGTGGCCAAGGTTCCGGGATAGGCGCCTGACGCCAGGGAACCCTGCCGCGCACGCGATTGTGCAATTCCGGCTGGCCGAACCGCCCGTTCCGGCATAGATTCGCCATGAAATCTGCGTAACGCCCGAATTAACGATAATATGCTAGGCGGCAAAGCAGAGGGCGGAGCAGCGCCAGGACGACCGATGTTGGAATTCGTGAATGTCAGCAAGTCCTTCTGGACCGGCACAAGGCGCAAGGTCATCCTCGACCGCGCGTCTTTCCGGATCGAGCTTGGCCGTTCCATGGGCATCCTGGCCGCGAACGGCACTGGCAAGACCACGATCATCAACATGATGGCGGGACTGGAAAAGCCGGACGAGGGCGAGATTCACCGCAAATGCCGGATATCGTTCCCGCTGGGGTTCATGGGCGGCGTCGTCAGCAAGCACACCGGGACCGAGAATGCGCGCTTCATCGCGCGGCTCTACGGGCTTGACCCCGACTATGTCGAAGCGTTCAGCCGCTGGCTCTGCGGGATCGAGGAGTACTACGACCAGCCCATCGGGACCTACAGCGCGGGCATGCGGGCGCGGTACACATTCTCGCTGCTCCTGTCGCTCGACTTCGACATGTATCTGATCGACGAAGGCATGCCCTCGACCACGGATGTCGAATTCAACCGCCGCGCCGGGTCGATCCTGCGCGACCGGCTGAAGAAATCGACCGTCGTCGTGGTCTCGCACCAGCCCGCGACGCTGGAAAAATTCTGCCGCCAGGCCGCGGTGCTGCGTGACGGCCAGCTGCATGTCTTTGAAACCTTGGAAGAGGCGAAACGGCTCTATGACTACGAATCCCAAGGTTAAGAAATTCCGCATCCGCAAGGCGACGCCGTCGCCGCGGCCCCCGGCCGCCCCGATTGCGCCCGCCGACCCGACCAGGCCCGGCATGCAGGGTTTTGCCGCGCCGGTTGACGACGGCTTCGGCACCGAACCTTTCCCCACGGCAGAACAGGACATGCTGGCTGAAGCCCCGATGCCGTCTGCAGAAAAGGAACTGGCCGCGATCCGGGCCGAGGGGCTGACGGGCCGCCAGCTGCGGATGGCGCGCCGGATCGCGGAAAAGCATGCGATCCCTGTGCAGTCCGACTTTGACGCCGTGCGCCGTCTGCGCAAGCGCGGCATCGATCCGTTCCAGAATGCCAGCATCCTGGAACTGGTGGTGGGCGAGGCGGGTGCATCCGTTGGGCGGACCGAACCTGTCCAGCTGCCCCAGACGGTCCGTCAGGCCCCGAACCTGCCTGCCGCGCCGCTTCCGATGGACGACGCCCAGCGCCTTGCGGAAATTCAGCGCATCCAGGCCGACATCGTCCGCCGCCGCCGCCGCAAGACGCTGATGCTGTTCGCGCGGCTGGCCGCCTTTGTGCTGCTTCCGACCTTGGTCGCAGGATATTACTACTATGCCGTGGCAACGCCTCTGTTCGCCACGCGGACCGAATTCGTCATCCAGCAGGCCGAACCGGCTGCAGCCGGGGGCATGGGGTCGATCTTTCGCGGCACCCAGTTCGCGACGACTCAGGACGCGATCACGGTGCAAAGCTATCTTCAGTCGCGGGATGCGATGCTGCGCCTGGATGCCGACCTGGGGTTCAAGGCGCATTTCAGCCAGCCGTTCATCGACCCGCTGCAGCGGCTCGATCCCGCTGCGTCGAACGAGGCCGCGTTCAAGCTCTACTCCCGGAACGTCAAGATATCCTACGACCCCACCGAAGGCATCGTGAAGCTCGAGGTGATCGCCGCCGACCCCGACATCAGCCAGAAATTCGCGGCGGCCCTGATCGGCTATGCCGAAGAACAGGTCGACCATCTGACGGCGCGGATGCGCGGCGACCAGATGCAGGGTGCGACGGAAAGCTTCCAGGATGCCGAAGCCAAGGTGTCCGAGGCGCAGCAGCGCGTGCTGGACCTGCAGGTGCAGCTGGGCGTGCTGGACCCGGTTTCAGAATCGACGGCGGTGATGGCGCAGGTCGCCACGCTCGAGACGGAAATGCAGCAGAAGCGCCTTGCCTTGCAGCAGCTGTTGGACAATGAGGCACCGAACCAGGCGCGCGTCGACGGGCTGCAGGGCGATGTAGCCCGGCTTGAGGATGCGATTGCCAAGCTGCGCGGACAGCTGACCGAGGGGCGGGAAAGCGGCGAGTCCCTTGCCGAAATCACCGGCCAGCTGCGGATCGCCGAAGCCGATCTGGAAACGCGCCAGCTGATGCTCAGCACCTCGCTTCAGGCGCTGGAGTCATCGCGGGTCGAGGCGAACCGGCAGGTGCGCTATCTGTCGATCGGCGTGCCGCCCATCGCCCCGGACGAGGCAAGTTATCCGCGCCGGGTGGAAAACACGGTCTTGGCCTTCCTGATCTTCAGTGGCATCTACCTGATGCTGTCGCTCACCGCGTCGATCCTGCGGGAACAGGTGACAGCCTGATCTATTCCGACCAGGGGCCGCCATGACCGTGATGAAAGACGTGAAGATCGGGTCCGCGACGGTCAGCAACGACCGTCCCCTGACCGTGATTGCAGGCCCCTGCCAGATCGAAAGCCGCGACCATGCCAGGATGATCGCGGCCGAAATGGCGGCGGTGTGCGCCAGGGCGGGCGCGCAGTTCATCTTCAAGGCAAGCTATGACAAGGCGAACCGGACCTCGCTTGGGGCCGCGCGCGGCATCGGGATCGAGGCTGGCCTGACGATCCTGTCCGACATCCGCGCCGAATTCGGCTGCCCGGTCCTGACCGACATCCATGACATCGCGCAGGCACAGGCGGCCGGGGCGGTCGTCGACGTGATCCAGATACCCGCCTTCCTGTGCCGCCAGACCGACCTCCTGATCGCCGCAGGCGAAACCGGGGCAGCCGTCAACATCAAGAAGGGCCAGTTCCTGGCCCCCTGGGACATGGACAATGTCGCGGCCAAGGTCGCCAGTACCGGCAATGACCGCATCCTTCTGACGGAACGCGGCACGTCCTTCGGCTACAACACCCTGGTCGCCGACATGCGCGGCCTGCCCCGGATGGCCCAGACCGGCTGGCCGGTCATCATGGACGCCACGCATTCGGTGCAGCAGCCGGGCGGGCAGGGCGGATCGACCGGCGGCCAGCGCGAATTCGCCCCCGTCATGGCGCGCGCGGCAGTCAGCCTGGGGATCGCGGGGGTCTTCATCGAAACCCATCAGGACCCCGACAACGCGCCGTCGGACGGGCCGAACATGGTGCGTCTGGACCAGATGGCCGGGTTGCTGGACGTGCTGATGCGGATTGACGGGATCGCCAAGTCGGACCCTGTGCGCATCTGAGGCGCGTCGGCCTTCGGGGTGTCTGTTCCCGATCCTGTCAGACGACCTGCCCAGCCGCCCAGCCCGACGACCAGGCCCACTGAAAGTTGTAGCCCCCCAGCCACCCTGTCACATCCACCACCTCGCCCACGAAATAGAGGCCCGGCACGGCCCGTGCCTGCATCGTCCGCGCGTCGAGCCCGTCGGTATCAACCCCGCCAAGAGTGACCTCGGCGGTCCGGTAGCCCTCGGACCCGACGGGCCGGACCTGCCAGCGGTGCACCTCGTCCGTCAGCCGGTCCGCTGCCTCGCGCGTCAGGTCGGCCACCCGCCCCGCGACACCCGCCCGTGCCCCCACCCAATCCGCCAGCCGCCCGGGAAGATGGCGCGCCAGGACCGTGGACACGTCACTCTTGCCTGCGGTCGCCCGGGCCGCCAGAAGTTCGGCCGCGATATCCGCCTCCGGTGCCAGATCGACCGTCACTGCCGCGCCCTCGCGCCAGTACGAACTGATCTGGAGGATCGACGGACCTGACAATCCGCGATGGGTGAACAGCAGTCCTTCCTCAAACGCGGCCCGGTCCTTCGTCACGCGGGCCTGCACTGAAACCCCCGCCAGCGTCCGCATCCCCTCCAGTTCCTGCTCCGCAAAGGTCAGGGGCACCAGCGCCGGGCGGGTCTCGGTGACGGCCAGCCCGAACTGCGCGGCGATGCGGTAGCCGAGGCCCGTCGCCCCCATTTTCGGGATCGACTTGCCGCCGGTCGCCACGATCAGGCTCTCCGCCTCGACCACCGCCGGGCCGATGCCCACCCGGAACCGCCCGTCCTGCGCGATCTCGCCCACGCTCTGGCCCAACCGCAGATCGACTCCTGCCTCCGCCATGTCGCGGACCAGCATGGCAATGATCTGCGTCGCGCGACCGTCGCAGAACAGCTGTCCCAGCGTCTTTTCGTGCCAGGCGATCCCTGCCGCATCGACCCGCGCGATGAAGTCCGCCGGCGTGTAGCGGCTCAGCGCGGACCGCGCGAAACGCGGGTTCCGCGACAGGAACCGGTCGGGATCGGTCGAAAGGTTGGTGAAGTTGCACCGCCCGCCGCCCGAGATGCGGATTTTCTCTCCCGGTGCGGCGGCGTGATCGGCCAGCACCACCCGCCGCCCCCGCCGCGCCGCCTCGATGGCGCAGAACATCCCCGCCGCGCCCGCGCCGAGGATCAGAACATCGGTCATTTGCCGGAGCTGGCCCATGCCTGCGGGATAGCCGCCGCGCGCGGGGTGCACAACGCCGCCGCGCGGATTTTCAGGCTTGCGGCAGCATGGGGCAGAAGCTAAGAACCGCCGCGAGTTGGGGCGTCGCCAAGTGGTAAGGCATCGGTTTTTGGTACCGACATACCTAGGTTCGAATCCTAGCGCCCCAGCCAGCCAATCCGAGAGCAAGGACGGCAAGGCAGACGCCTGTAGCGGGTCGCTGAGTCTGCCCCAGAGGCTGCCCCGGCCAGCGATCCGTGGTAAAACCAGCAGGCCAGAGCGGGTGTAACGGGTGCCCGCTACCTCAGCGGCGGAGGGCAGGGTCACGGTTAGAGGAAGTCTGGCTGCAGTCCGTTCGACCAGTGCTCCCAGTCGTCCTGCTTGTTCTCAGCCTTCGACCCGACTTCCAGATGGTTGGGCTTGCCCGGAAAATGTGGAGAGCACCAACTGAGGCTCTCAGGAGGTCGGATAGCACAACGGGCATGACCGAGTTGGATCGGCTGCGCGGCGAATTCGTGCAGGGTCGGCTTTCCCTGCTCGCAAAAGAGGCCGGGAGAATGTCGCACGGCCCGATGTCACGTGGGTGTGCTGAGCATCGTCAGCGGTCGGATGTCAACCGGCCGCGCCAGAAGCCGGTCGAGTTGCGAGAACAGCGGTTGCAGGTGCGGCATCGCCAGATGGGTATCGAGCGCGGCCCGGCTGGTCCAGTTTTCGTAAAAGACGAAGACGCAGGGGTCGGCGGCATCGACGTGGAAGTCGTAGTTGATGCAGCCGGCCTCCGCCCTGGTGGGCGCCACTTGTGCCATCAGCAGGTCTTGCAGTTCGGCGCGGGTTTCGGGGCGGGCGGTGACGGTGCCGATGATCGTGTACATGTCAGGCCCGCTTCTGGCTGAGAGCGACGGCAAGGATGATGATGGCACCGCGGGCGATCAGCTGCTGGCTGAACTCCAGCCCCATCAGGATCAGGCCGTTGTTGATCAGGCCGATCATCAGCGCGCCGACGATGGTGCCGACAACGGTGCCCTTGCCGCCGAACAGGCTGGTGCCGCCCAGAACGGCTGCGGCGATGACGGACAACTCGTCCCCCTCGCCCAGCTGGAAGCGGCCCGATTGCAGGCGGCCGGCGTAGAGCATCCCGGCCAGGGCTGCGGCAGTCGAGGACAGGACCAGCACCTTGAACTTGATGTTGGCGGTGTCGATGCCGGAATAGCGGGCGGCGGTTTCGCCGCCACCGGTGGCCAGAACCCTGCGGCCAAAGCCGGTGCGGCGCAGGACGAAATGGCCGATGACCCCCATGAGCAGCATCCAGAACAACAGAACCGGGATCGGGCCGACAGAGCCGCCGCCGAACAGCCAGGAATAGTTGGGCGACAGGATCGGCACGGCGGCGGTGGCCGAAATCCACATGGCGACACCCTTGGCGATGCCCATCATCGCGAGTGTGGTCAGGAAAGACGGTATGCCGATGCGTGTTGTGAGAAAGCCGTTGAAGCAGCCCACGGCGATGCCGGTCGCAATCCCGGCCAGCACGCCTGCCACCGGCCCCGCCACCGCAATCGCCATGGCGACGGTCACGGTTGCCAGGCCCGCCACGGCACCGATCGACAGGTCAATCTCTCCCGATGCCAGCACAAAGGTCATCGCCACGGCCATGACTGCGATCATCGCGGTCTGGCGGATGATGTTCAGAAGGTTGGTCGGGTTCAGAAAGCCCTTCTGACTGAGCGTCACGGCGAAGACCACGAAGATCAGCACGAAGCCGATATAGATGATGTTCTGCCGCCAGTTGGCGATAAAGCCGCCCATCGGCGTGGTGCGTGCGTCAGCCATGGGACACCTCCTGTGTCTGTGGAACCTCGGATGCGAGGGCTTTCTGAATCTCGATCTGCAACTGGCGCTCGGCCCCTTGCAGACGGTGGCCCGCGTCGGGCTCGTTCGGGTCATCCAGCGTGGCGCGGTCGATCATCTGATGCGCGCGGCCGTCGGCCATCACGAGGATGCGGTCGCAGGCGGTCAGCAATTCGGACAGTTCAGAGGAGATCATCACGATCCCCTTGCCCTGCGCCGCAAGCTCGCGCACCAGCCGGATGATTTCGGATTTTGACCCGATGTCGATGCCGGCGGTGGGTTCATCCAGCACCAGAATATCGGGGTCGGTGGCCAGCCATTTGCCGATCACCACCTTTTGCTGGTTGCCGCCCGACAGGGTTGAGACTGCGTGATCGCGGCTGGCGGTCTTGATCGACAGCCGCTTGATCATGTCATCGGTGATCGCCTTGGCCTTCTGCCGGTCGACAACATCCTTGGCGGAAATCCGGTCCAGCACCGCCAGCACCATGTTGGTCGCCACCGAATGGGCCGGAATGATGCCTTGCGTCGCCCGCGCTTCGGGCACCAAGGCCACCCCCGCGCCGATGGCGTCAGAGGGTCTGCGGATGGCGATGGGCTGGCCCTTGATGCGGATCTCGCCCGATTTGGCGGGCTCGACCCCGGCGATGACCCGGGCCAAGGCCGAACGGCCTGACCCCAGCAGCCCCGCCAGACCCAGAACCTCGCCCCGGTGCAGGGTAAAGCTGACATCATCGGGCTTGTGCGGGCCGGAAAGGTTGCGCGCCTCCAGCAACACCTCGCCGCGCGACACATCGCCCCGGTCCACATCGGCCAGACCCTTGGAACGTTTGCCGACGATATGTTCGATCATCACGTCGATGGGCAGGTCCGACAGCGGCGCGGTGATCACATGCTTGCCGTCGCGCAGGATGGTGGCGCGGTCGGCGATGCGGGCAATTTCGTCCATGCGGTGCGACACATAGATGATCGCCACCCCCTGCGCCTTCAGCTTGCGCAGGAAGGTGAACAGGCGTTCGACATCCGAGACCGCGAGCGCGGTCGAGGGTTCGTCAAGGATCAGCACCTTGGAGCTTTGGCTGATCGCCTTGGCAATCTCGGTCAGCTGCTTTTGCCCGGCGCCGAGGTCCGCCGACGATGGCCTTGGGGTCAACCTTCACCTCCAGCATGGCGAAGATCCCGGCGGCTTTGCGTTCGGATTCCGTGTCGTCGATAAGGCCGCGCGCGTGCGGGCTTCCCGGGTCAGGAAGATGTTCTGTGCCACGCTCAGCGTGGGGATCAGGCTCATCTCCTGAAAGTTCATCGCGATGCCTGCGGCGCGCGAGGCTTCGGGCGTGTGGGTGGTCAGGGGCGCGCCCGCCACCACAATCGTCCCGGCATCGGGTTTGTGAACGCCGTTCAAGACCTTGAGGATGGTGGACTTCCCCGCCCCGTTGCCGCCCAGAAGGGCGTGGACCTCACCGGGCAGAACCTCGAAATCCACGTTGTCCAAGGCTTTGACACCGCCAAAGGCCTTGGAAATCCCCTTCATGACGACAGCGGATGTCATTTTCCCACGGCCTCCCACAGCCCGGTTTCGCCTGACCGCAGCAGCGCGTCGGCCACCAGTTCGCAGGCCAGTCCGTCATTGAAATTCGGGCTCGGCTGCTTGCCTGTGGCAATCGCGCTGAAGAAGTCATGGCATTCGACGATCTTCGTTTCCGAATAGCCGATGCCAAGCCCGGGGATCGGCCAAAGGCCTTGGCCATAGGGATGGGCCGGGCCGGTGTAGACGGTGCGGAAGCCGCGCGCGTCGGCGGGATCGTCGGCGAACATCACCTGCAGCTCGTCGCGGCGTTCGTAGTTGAAGGCGATGGAGCCTTTGGTGCCGTGGATCTCCAGCGTGATGAAGTTGTTGCGGCCCCAGGCGTTGCGCGTTGCCTCCAGCGAGCCGATGGCACCGCTTTCAAACTTCAGCATCGAGACGACTTCGTCATCCACATCGACCTCGCCGCGCTCCGCCGTGGCGGATTTTTCGGACGCGCCGAGCTTGTCCACCCCACCCTGTTGCAGGGGGCGGGTCTTGACGTAGGTGCGGGTCAGGGCGTTGACCGCTTCGATGGGGCCAGCCAGATACTGCGCCAGATCGACCACATGGGTGGCAATGTCGCCCACCGTGCCTGAGCCTGCGATCTTCTTCTGAAAGCGCCAGGACAGCGGGCCATTCTCGTCCGCCGACCAGTCCTGCAGATAGGTGCCGCGGAAGTTCAGGATGCGGCCGATGCGGCCTTCGTCGATGTATTTCTTCGCCAGGGCGACGGCTGGCGTGCGGCGGTAGTTGAAGGCGACCATGTGGATCACCCCGGCCTGCCGAACCGCCTCGGCCATCGCACGCGCCTCCTCGACCGTGCGGGCGAGGGGCTTTTCGCAGATGATGTGCTTGCCAGCCTTGGCGGCGGCAATCGCGATTTCGGCATGGACGTTGTTGGGCGTGCAGATGTCCACGACGTCGATATCGGGCCGGGCCACCACGGCGCGCCAGTCGGACGAGGCTTCGTCAAAGCCGAAACGCTGGCGGGCGGCTTCGGCGGCCCCGTCCGTCATATCGACCACCACCTTGCGGTGCGGGATGGCGGGCGCGGGCCAGAAGAACATCGGCATCGCGGCATACGCCATCGCATGAGCTTTGCCCATGAAACCGCCGCCGATCATGGCGACGTTCATCACTTTGGTCATGACTTCTCTCCTGAAAGGGGGCGCGGGCGGGAGAGCCTCCACCCGCGCGGGGCCTTTAGTTGGCCATCGAGTTCTTGACGTTGTCGGTCGCCTCAGTGGAATAGACCTGCGTCCAGGCCTCCAGCAGGTTGTCATGGCTGACCGGCAGCGCGGGCAGCGCCACAAAGGCGGGGGCCTCCTTGCCCAGCAGGCCGTAGCCCGCCAGCATCGCCTCGACCACACCGGCGTCATAGGGGCGCTGCGCGCCAAGGCCTTTGACAAAGCCGTTCTGCGCCATCGAGATCGCGACATTCTCGCCCAGATCGACGGTGGTGATGATCAGGTCATCCCGACCGGCGTTCCGGGCAGCGGAAATCACACCCTCGGCAGGCACATCCCAGACCGCCCAGATGCCCTGAATTTCCGGGTGCGACGTCAGCATGGCCCCCGCCGCCTTTTCGGCATCGCCCGAGAAGTCCGGGCCGCCAATGCCCTGTTCATCGACGATCTTGATGTCCGGGTAGTCGCTGGCGATCGTGGCCTTGAACGCGTCATAGCGCTGCCTGGTCACGAAGAAGTCGGCGGCGTGGAAGACCAGACCGATATTGCCCGCCCCGTTCAGCGCCTTGGCCATCAGATGCGCTGCGGCCACGCCGTTGCCGTAGTTGTCGGCGGAGACGACGGACACGTAGTCCTTGCCCGCCGTCAGCCCGGCAGCCACGTTGTCCATGAAGACGATCTTCACTCCGGCATCGGCCACGGCCTTGTAAGCGGCAGCGGTCGCGGTCGGATCGGTCGGGATCGAGATCATGATGCTGGGATTTTGCGCCATGATCGTCTCGATGTCCGAGACCTGTTTTTCAGGCTTGAAGCCCGCATCGGTCACGGCGATCACCTCGATCCCCATCGCGGCGAACTGGGTCTGCAGACCGTTGATCTGGGCCCGGCTCCAATCGTTTCCGCCGTAGTGCATGACGATGGCGGCGGTGGCCTTCATCTCCTTGATCTTGGCCAGCTCGTCGTCGGTCAGCGTGATGGACGAGGCAGGCGAAGGGTCCTCGCCATTCGGGCCCTTGGACAGAACGCTTTCGACCAGCTTGGCCAAAGCCTCGTCCGGACCGGCGAAGGCCGGGCTTATCGCGGTCATCAGCGCGAGCAAGGTCGCGCCGCCCAAAAGGCTGCGTCTTGTAAACATGTGTTTTCCTCCCGGAAGTGGGGCAAGCCCCGGTTGTCAGTGGGTTTTTAGGTAGTTCATACTCAGGCGCGCCCCTTCGGCAGGGTCGGCCCAGGCATCGAGTTCGGTGCAGACCCAGCCCTGAAAGCCCACATCGCGCAGGGCTTGCAGGATCGGCAGGGTCGGCACATCGCCGCGGTCAAGCGGCTGGAAAGCAAAGGGTTCGCGCTGGAAACCCTTGAGGTGGACATAGGAAATTCGGGCCGCGTGGTCGCGGATCAGCTGCGCCGGATCGCCGCCCGCTGCCGCCAGATGGGCGGTGTCGGGGACGAAGTCGATGGCGGTCAGGTCAAAGATCTTGGCGACGCTGGCCGGGCCTTCGACGATGGTGGACAGATGCGGGTGGTAATGCGCCCGCAGGCCCCGCGCCTCGGCCAACTCTTTCACGCGGTCCAGGGCGGCGGCGAGCTTGTGATAATCCGTCTCGCGGATACCGTCAAAACGCTTGGCCCCGCCGCCCACCACCAGGTGCGGCGCGCCAAGCTCTGCGGCACGGTCGGCGGCGCGGGTCACGCGGGCCAGTTCCTCGGGCAGGATGTCGTCGAAGATGAAATTCCCGCCGGCGTAAGCCGCCACAAGCTCAAGACCGGCAGCTGGCCAGAAGCTGCCGGAACGCGGCCGCCGAATAGTCCAGCAGGTTGCCGTCAAACAGCTCGACGCCCTGATACCCGGCCGCCGCGATCTCGCTGAGTGCGCGGTCCATCTGGCCGAAGGTGCGATAGGCCAGCTGGCTGATCGAGGTGACCCCGACGGCGTCGCCCCCCAGCGCGCCCCAGCAGTTGGCGTGATAGGCCAGTTTCCAGGCAGTCATGTGTCCCTCCCCTGAACCCCGCGAGCCCCTAGAACCCTTGGCTCACCGGCATCCTCCAGCCGATGTAGATCGTCTTAGGATCGATGTTCGTGCCAAGTCAATGTATTTTGATCTTAAGTAGTATATCTTTTGCTGAATATCCGCATAAGTATTCGCTTGATCAGGCGAAGGCCCGGATTTATCTAGAAAAAAGGGAGGATCGACGAGGCCATGCTGCGCGACCTGACAGCGACGTCATCCGTCGTGCAAGGCAAGGGGCGGCCACGGGCGGCCGAGACGGCCGCCCCCTCGCTGGTCGAAATCCTCAATCTGATTCGCGCCGATGACCCGACGACCCGCCAGGAACTGGAACGGAAGAGCGAGCTTGGCCGTTCGGTCGTGTCGGACCGGCTGGCCATGCTGGCCGATCTGGGCCTGATCGACGAAAGCGAACTGGGCACCGCGACGGGCGGCCGTGCGCCGCGTCTGGTGCGGCTGGCAGCACGGCGCGGCCGGGTTCTGGTCGCAACGCTGGACCAGACCGCACTTGGGGTCGGGGTGGCCGATCTGGCCGGAAACCTGCTGACCGAACACCACGAAGAATTCGAACTGACCGCCCCGCCCCTGATGCTCGCCGAACGGCTGACGACACTGCTGCGCTGGTCGCTGGACCGCCAGACCTCACCCGCTGGGCTTTGGGGCATCTCTCTGTCTGTCCCCGGCACCGTTCCCGGCACCCTGGGGGATTTCCTGACAAGTACGCCACCGGCAGTCCCCGCGTGGGAAGGCTTCCCGTTGGTCGAAATGCTGACCCGCAGCTTTGGCGTGCCGATCTGGATGCGCTCTTCGGTCGACACGATGACCATGGGCGAACTTCATGCCGGGGCCGGACAGGGCGTGTCGTCCATGCTGTTCGTGAAGGTTGGGCGGCGGATCGGGGCGGGCATCGTCTCGGAGGGGCATCTCTATCGCGGTGCGCTGGGGGCCACAGGGTTGATCGGGGCGATCCCGGTGCACTCGGGCGACCGGACGGGCACGCTCGACGCCTTGGCCGGATCCGACATGATCCTGCGCGAAGGCCGCCTTGCGGCCGAAACGGCACGCAGCCCCTTCCTTGCCGATCAATTGCGCCGGGGCGGCGAGATCACGGCGATCGACGTGGCGCAGGCCGCTCAGATGGGGGATGAGGTCTGTGTCGAGATTCTCGACCACGTCGGGCCGTCTGATCGGTCAGGTCGTGGCCACGCTGACCAATACGCTCAATCCCGAGGTGATCGTCCTGTCCGGCTCGATCGTGCAGACCAACGACATCATCCTCGCGGCCGTCCGCGAGGCCGTCTATGGCTCCAGCCATCCTTTGGTCACCCGTGATCTGCGCATCATCCGCAGTCAGATGGGCTCCTCTGCCGGGCTGGTCGGGGCGGCGCGGGTCGGGGCGGAGCTGCTCTTTGCGCCGACCTTCCTGAAGGATTGGGTGATGCAGGGCAGCCCCGTCCTGCATCCGGGCTTTGCGGCGTTCAGGTCCACCCTGGACACCGCTCCGCCCCCGCCCGTTTCCGTCCCGCCGCCCAGACGGGCTGCGCCATGACCATCACCGGCCTCGGCCCCCATGGCGAACGTGCGGCGCCACCTGAACGCGTGACGCTGCTGCCTGCAGACCGCGTCGCCGCGAAGGCGCGCGGCTTTCGGGTCGCTGTCGTGATGCATACGCTGGAAAGCGACTGGGCGAGACAGCTTCTCTCGGGAATGGTGGGAACGTTCGGCTATTGCGGCACGGCGGTGACCTATGTGATCGACTGCGCGTTCTCGCCCAAGGCGCAGGCCGAGGCCTTGGAAAAGCTTCTTGCCGAAAAGCCGGATGCCGTCATCTCATTGCCAGTGGCCAATCATGAGGTCGCCCTTGCCCATGCCCGCCTGGCTGAGGCAGGAATCAAGCTTGTGCTCCTGGACAACGTGCCCACCGGACTGCTGCCGGGACGTCACTACTGTTCGCTGGTCTCGGCCGACAATTTCGGCCTTGGCATGATTGCGGCAGAGGGTCTGTCGGCGCATCTGCCGCAGAAGGCTGAAGTGGGGCTTCTGGGCTATGCAGCCGATTTCTTCGCCACCAATGAACGAGAGCTCGCCTTCACCAAATGGATGCGCGCACATCGCCCCGACGTGACAATAAGGCAAGACGGCTTCGCACGGATCGACGAGGCTGCGCGCCGGACCGAGGCGATGCTCGGGGCCCATCCTGGTCTGGCGGGTCTGTTTGTGGTCTGGGACACGCCCGCGTTGAAAGCTGCCGAGGTCCTGAGGCGAAAGGCAAAGCAAATCCCCGTTGCCACGGTCGATCTGGGCAAAGATGTCGCCATCGGCCTTGCGCAAGGCGCAGCTTTTTCTGTGATCGCGGCACAGCAGCCCTACCCGCAGGGCGTGGCTGTCGCGCAGACCACGATCCTGACGCTCCTGGGCCGGCCGACCCCTGCTTGGATCGCATTGCCCGGCATCGCCGTGACACGCGGCAATGTCGTGGAAAGCTACCAGCGCATCTGGCGCAGGCCCGCCCCCCAGTCGGTCCTGCAAGCCGTGGGCCTGATCCGCTGAAATCCCCCGCCTGATCTGGAACATTTGGATCCAAATCATTGCTGGCGGGGAGCGATGTGTCATGGCTGGTGGCGGACAGATGTGTCTGTGCAGTTCTCACCTTTGGGTGCGCAGCGAGTGGGTCCAACTGGCAACTGAATGATGGTGACTGAACGCCGGAAGAGACGGGACTGCCGTCCAACCTTCTTTGGCATTCAAATGCCCAAGACACTCCGACGGGTTGCAGTCATTCGATCCTTTGTTCGGTCGCCGGATCGAACAGGTGGACGTGGTTTGGATCAAGGCTCAATTGAACCGACTGGCCCATTGACGGGACTGTGCCTGATCGTGCTTCGCGCAGAACAACGGGGCCAAGATCCGTGCCCAGTGTCAGGATCATCTCGTGGCCAAGGTTTTCGATATGCTCCACGGTTCCGGACAGTCCGGCTTGGGTGCCGTCACGGCCAAGACGCAGATGTTCGGGGCGCTGGCCCAGAGTGACACTATCCAGCCGTACGGCGCCTTGCGGCAGAGCGATGTCCTGGCCCCCGAAGCGGACCATTCCGCCCTCCACCGGCAAGGTCACCACGTTCATGCGCGGCGTGCCGATGAAGCGGGCGACGAACAGGTTGGCGGGGCGGTGGTAAACCTCGTCGGGCGTGCCGTATTGCATCAGATTCGCGGTATGTCCGGCGGCCAGCGGGGCCAGCACGGCAATCCGGTCGCCCATCGTCATCGCCTCGGTCTGGTCATGCGTGACATAGACCATCGATGCGCCCTGGGTGCGGTGGAAGCGCACGATCTCGGCCCGCATTGCCGAGCGGAACTCGGCGTCGAGGTTCGAGAGCGGCTCGTCAAACAGGAACACCCCCGGTCGGCGCAGAATTGCCCGCGCCAGCGCCACGCGCTGCCGCTGACCGCCGGACAACGCGCCGGGGCGTTTGTGCAGATGGTCCGAAAGGCCGACGACAGCTGCCACTTCGGCAACCTTGCGCTCGATCTCCGCCTTCGCTTCGCTTCGGATCTTCAGGCCGAAACCAAGGTTGCCCGCGACAGTCATGTTTGGAAAAAGGGCATAGCTTTGAAACACCATTGCGATGTCGCGGGCGGCCGGGTCGGCGTCGTTCATGCGCTTGCCGCCGATCCGCATGTCGCCTGAACTCACCGCGGCGAGACCTGCGATCGAACGCAGGATCGTGGACTTGCCGCAGCCCGACGGGCCGACAAGGACGACGAACTCGCCATCCTCGATCGTTATCGACAGGTCGCGGACGACGGGCACGGTGCCAAAGCTGATGCCCACATTCTGAAACTCGACGGCCGCCATGCTAGCCCTCCTGCGAAAGTTTTTGTTCATTTGACCGCACCGAGGCTCAGGCCGCCGACGATCTGGCGCTGGGCCAGCACGGCAAAGATCAGCATCGGCAGGATAGAGGTGATGGCCGCCGCCGACAGCGCCCCCCAGTCGATCGAGGCGTAGCCGCGATAAGCCGCAACGGCGAGCGTCACGGTCTGCGCCTTGTCGAAGGTCAGACCCAGCGCGATGGCCAGTTCGTTCCAGATGCGGATGGTGTTCAGGATCGCCGTCGCGGCAATGCCCGGCGCCGCCATCGGCAGATAGACCCTCAGCAGAATCTGCCAGCTTTTCGCGCCTTCCAGCCGCGCCGCCTCGTAAAGCGCGAACGGCACGTCGGCGAAGAAGGCGCGCATCATCCAGATGGTAAAGGGCAGCGTGAAGGTCTGATAGACCAACGAAAGGCCAAAGACCGAGTCGTAAAGGCCGGTCGCCTGGAACAGGCCATACATCGGAATCACAAACAGGAATTCGGGCAGCATATAGGACAGCAGGAGCCAGGCGAGAATGGCCCCGCGCCCCGGCATCCGGCGCTGGTTCAGCGCAAAAGCCGCCGGAATGCCGATGACGAAAGCCAGAAGATTTCCCAGGATTGCCGCGAACAGGCTGTTGAGGAAGCTCTTGATGAAGGCCGCATCGGCCCAGACCTTGGCATAGTGGTCCCAGATTGGCACGAAGATCAGTTTGGGGGGCATCGCAAACGCATCGACCTGTGTCTTGAGCGAGATACCAATGATCCACAGGATCGGGAAAATGCTCAGGAACCCGGCGATGATCAGGATCGTGTAGGACAGCAGGGTGGCACGCCGTGCGCGGGTCATTCGGTGCCTCCGGTCCGGCGGTCCAACGCGCCATAGGTGGCACAGATCGCAAAGATGAGCGCCGAGAAGATCACGACAATCGCCGCCGCCTCGCCGAAGTTCGAGAACTTGAAAGCGGTCTGGTAGGTCAGGGTCTGGACCGCCTCGGTCCGCCGCAGCGGCCCGCCGCCGGTCAGGCCGAAAACGAGGTCGAAAACCTTGAGCGTGTCGATCAAGCGGAAGACCACGACGGTAACGATCACCGGTCGCAGCATCGGCAGGGTCAGATGCCGGAACGTCTGCCAGCCGTTGGCACCTTCAAGCCGGGCCGCCTCGAACGGCTCTTCCGGCAGGCTTTTGAGGGCGGCGGCAAGGATGATGAAGACAAAGCCGGTCTGCCACCAGGTTTCGACCATGACGAGGCTCGGCATGGCGACAGAGGGAGACCCGAGCCAGTTCGGCTCCGGCAAGCCGACCATGCCGAGGGTGGCGTTGATCACGCCGAAGGTCGGGTCAAGCAGCACCTTCCACACCAGCGATACCGCAATCCCGGATACCATCAGGGGCAGGATCATCAGTACCCGGAAGATGCCTGCACCCGCCGAGACCCGGTTCGCAGCCAGCGCCAGGATCATCCCCAGAACCAGTTCGACCAACACCGCCGAGACCGCGAAAGTGACGGTGTTCATCAGGGCAATGAGGAACGAACCCTTGACCCACAGCAGCCGGTAGTTCTTCAGCCCCGAAAAGACCGAGTCCCCGCCCCAGGTCCAATCGTGCAGGGACATCCATAGGACCGTGCCGATCGGGTAGAGCGTGCAGGCCCCCAGCACCAGCACGGTTGGCAGGATGTAGGGCCAGAGGTTCGGCTGGGAAGGTGCGACGTCATGTGCCATTGGCGGTTCTTTCGGAAGGTTGGCCAATGCCCCGCCGCATCGGCGCGCGGCGGGGCCAGAGGGGTTCCTACTGCATCACTTCGGGGGCAACGGCCTGAAGTGTGGCGACAGCCGAGGCCGGATCTTCACCCCCATAGATCGCGTGGATCGCATCCACGATCACCAGAACCACTTCGCCCCAGCCTTCGCGGAACACCATTGTCGGGCGAGTATGCTCAAGTTGCGCGCTGACGGCGTCGACGTACCCCGGAGCAAACGCCGCAACATAGTCGGGGTTGGCCCAGGTCGAACTGCGGGTGGCACCGCCGGTCTTGAGGCCGAAGGTCGCGTCCATATCCTTCGACGTCGCCCATTGCATGAAAAGCCAGGCGGCGGTCTTCTTCTGCGAGTTCTCGGCCATCGACAGGCCCCAGGCCCAGTGCCCGCTGACGCTCACGCCATCGGTGGGCGGCAGCACGGCATAGCCGACCTTGCCCGCAACGGTCGAGTTTGCAGTATCTTCGAAACCCGGACCAAAGACGCTGGCATCGACGAAGAAGGCAGCCTTGCCCTGCGCGAAGTAGCGGCTGGCATCTTCCCAGCCGAACGACAGCGCATTCTCGGGGCCGGCCTTCAACAGGCCTGCGTAGTGGGCCAGACCGGTCGCGATGCGCGGATCGTCAAAGCGCGGCTTGTCCCATGCGCCGTCGAACCAGATGTTGTAGGGAAGCGGTGCTTCGGCCTCGCCCCAGGCGTTCAGCACGATGCCGGTCATTGTGTCGACAAGGCTGCCCGACCGCTGACCGCGCATGACCGAACCAAAAGCCTCGCCCGCGCCATCGTCGGTCACCTTCTGCGCGCCTGCAAGAAGGTCGTCCCATGTCGCCGGAACCGCGCCGCCAAGGTGCTGATCGACCAGCGCCTTGTTGTAGAACAGGATATAGGCCTCCATCGAGATCGGGATGGCGAATTGCTGGGCCGCCGGGTCCCCGGGCGGGAAGCTTGCGCCCTGCAGCAACGCAGGCGAGAAGTCGGCGAAATCATAGGTCGCGTCGGTCAGCGCGGCATCGTTGATGTAGGGCGAGAGAGGAGCCACACCGCCCACGCTGAACTGTTCATAGATAGCCGCATCCATCAGGGTCATGAACACATCGGCGACCGGCTCTTCGGAGCGGATCGCAAGGTTGGCGCGGTCCAGATACAGGTCTTCGGCAAAAGCAGTGACGCTGACCTTGATGCCGGTCAACGCCTCGAACTCCGCCAGGTGCTCGCGCACGCCCGCTGTCCAGGGATGTTCGCTGGCCAGCAGAGTGATTTCCGTGCCTTCCGCCTGACGCCAATCGAAGGCGAATGCCGGGCCGGTGAAAGCCGCAGCCGAAACCATCAGCGTTGCGGCGAGTAGTCTTGACGACATGGATTGTACCTCCGTTGCTGCATGCCCTTATTTGGATCGACTCAGTCATATGGTTGACAGGTTGTTATGACATGCTAATATCCGGATAGCATATCGACGACACTGGCGCAATCTTCTTTCTGCGAGTCATATGGCCGGATCGGAGCGCGCGAGGAGCATCACATGACGACCGACATCAAGGAACGGCAGGCCATCCGGCGCAGCAGCAGCGTACCTGCCTACAATCAGCTGGCAGGAATCCTGAAGCAGCAGATTGCCGCTCTGACCGACGAGGAGCGGGCGCGAGCCCTTCCGTCGGAGGGTGATCTGTCACGTCAATATGGCCTGTCGCGGATCACCGTCCGTCAGGCCCTGAAAAGCCTGGAGGCCAAGGGGCTCGTCTATTCGGCCCAAGGTCGCGGCTCGTTCCCCACCGTGCAGCGCGTCACGGGCATTTCGGGCTTCCACAGCTTCACCTCCGAGGTGCGAAGGAACGGGCAGGAGCCCGGAACCCGCATTCTTGAAACCGGCGAAGTCGGCAGGCTCCCCGCCCTTGTGACCGGGAAGCTGCCGGTGGCCGAGGGCGAGGACGGCCCGCAGGTCCATCTGCGTCGGCTGCGCCTGATCGACGGTGTGCCGATCGCGGTCGAAGATGCCTGGTTGCCGAGGGCACTTTTCCCTGACCTGGACCCGGCAGATTTCAACGATGGTTCGCTCTACGAGCTGCTCGCCGACCGTTGGGGTCTGGAGCCTGCCTGGACAGATGCGCTGATCGAACCCGACCTGGCCTTGCCCGAAGTGGCGCGGCTTCTCGACATCAAGGCGGACGACCCGGTGCTGGTGGCCTGGCGCGTCACCGTCACCGCCGAAGACAAGGTGTTCGAGCGCGTCCGCTCGATCTACCGCCCCGGATTTTCGCTGCGCGTCGCGCGCTATCGTCTGGGGTGAGGGTTGCCATGACCAAAGGCGCAGCGATCGGGTTGGACATCGGCGGCGGCAGCACCAAGGTGGGGCTGATCTCGCAGGACGGGCAACTTCTGGACTCGCGCCGGGTGGTGCTGGCGGAGGGGGCGGATTTTCCGGCCATCCTGGCCGAGTATCGCGCGGCCATCGCGGCGCTCGGGGCCGTCGGGCTGCCGGTGGGCATAGCATATCCGGGCCATATCGACCGCGCGCTCGGCCTCGGTCTGAACTCGAATGTTCCAGCGCTTGATGGCAATCCGATTGCCGCCGCGCTGTCCGGCCCCTCCGGGCGCGCCGCCCTCATGAACGACGCCGACGCGGCCGCCGTCGCCGAGGCGCGCCATCATCCGGAGGGTCGGGCCGGTCGCCTGCTGATGGTTACACTCGGCACCGGGGTGGGCGTTTCCATGGTCGTTGCGGGCCGACCGCTGGAAACGGCGGGTGGAACCTTGGGCGACAGCGGGCATGTCAATGTTGATCCCTCAGACCGATATCGCTGCCGGCAGGGCTGCACGGGCTGTCTGGAATCGGTGGCCTCGGCCGGGGCTCTTGGCCGCGATGGCACCTTGATGTCCAGCACCGGCGAAAGCCCGGCCCTCGCCGCCGAAGCGCGGGCGTCGGACGGGGTCACTGCCTCGGCCGTCTGCCGCGCCGCCTTGGCGGGCGACCCCGGTGCCAAGCGGCTTGTTGCGCAAATGGCAGGATGGTTGGGGATGGCGGTCGCCAGCTGGCGGGCAAGCTTTCACCCCGACCTCATCGTGTTCGGGGGCGGGCTATCCGTACTCGGGCAGCCTTTCGTCGACCAGATCCGCGACCGCGCCGATGCCCGGTCGCTGCCTTTCCTGTCAGCCCATTGCCGGCTGACCATCGCCCGCCTTGGAAACGAAGCGGGCATGGTCGGCGCGGGACTGGCCGCACTCGCCTCCCTGTCTCCAGAAGGAATTCCTCATGTCTAGCGCCTATCTTGCCGAAATCGCCGAACAGCCCGGCATCCTTGACCGTCTGGGCGAGGCCTTTGATGCCAGCTGGGGTAGTGCGCTGGCCAAGGTCCGCGCGGATCTGGAAGCAGACCGTTTCGACCGCGTGATCCTGACAGGTATGGGCGGGTCCTTGCATGGGGCGCATCCGGGGCATCTGGCACTGTCGCGCGCGCTGTCCATTCCGGTGCTGCTGTGGGAATCGGGCGAACTGACCCAACAGGCCCCGGACGTCGTCACCTCGCGCACTCTGCTCATCGCCATTTCGCAATCGGGCGAAAGCGGCGAGGTGCGGCGCCTGACCGAGGCCGCAACCCGCCCGGCCTGCGTGATTTCCATCACCAACAGTTCTGAAAACGCGCTCGCGCGGTGGGCGGATATCGCTGTTGCAACCCATGCCGGTCCGGAACGCACTGCTTCGACCAAGACCTATACTGCCGGTCTGGCCGCAGCCCATCTGGTGGTCGCCTATCTGACGGGCAAGGCGCAGGGTGCAGCGGGCGAAGTGCGCGCACTGTCGCAGACTGTGTTCGACTTCATCGCAACGCTGACCGCCGAGGCAGACGCTGCTGCCCGCCACCTTGGCCACACCGCCCCTCTGACCGTGATCGGTCGGGGCGACAGCTACGCCTCGGCCGCCATGGCGGCCCTGTTGATCGAGGAGGCCGCGAAACTTCCGTGCGAAGGCCTGACCGGCGGGCAATTCCGCCATGGCCCGCTGGAACTGGTCCGCGAGGGATTCTGCGCCATCGTCTATCTGGGCGAAGGTGCGGCGCGCCCCCTGACCGAAACGCTGGTGGACCGCATCGCCGCCCTGGGCGGGCGCGTGCTTGCCATCGGCACCAACCCTGATCCGGCCTCCACCGCCGTTCTGCCCCTCGCCCTGCCCGAAACCGCCCCCGGCCTCTTGCCGGTACTGGAAATCCTGCCCGTGCAGTTCCTTGTGATCCCGCTGGCCATAGCACGCGGCTTTGAACCCGCGGCCTTCCTGAACGCGCAAAAAATCACCACGGGGGAATGAACCGATGCCAATCCAAAGCAGCCTGCCCAAGGGCGACTATGATTACCTCATCGTCGGCGCGGGATCGGCGGGCTGCGTTCTGGCCGCCCGGTTGACCGAAGATCCGCAGACAAAGGTTTGCCTGATAGAAGTTGGCCCGCGCGATCGCAGCCTTTTCATCCACATGCCCGCGGCCCTGACCATGCCGATCGAAAGCAAGGTCTGGAACTGGCAATATGTGACCGGCCCCGAGCCGCATCTGAACGGCCGCACCCTTGGGCAGGCGCGCGGGAGGGGTCTTGGCGGCAGTTCGTCGATCAACGGCATGGTCTGGGTGCGCGGCCACCCGTCGGACTATGACCACTGGGCGGCCGAGGGGCTGTCCGGCTGGTCCTTCGCCGATTGCCTGCCCTACTTCAAAAAGATGGAAAGCTTCGAGGGCGGGAAGCGACCCCAACCGGGGCGGCGATGGTCCGCTGAAGATCACCCGCAGCCGCGCGGCACATCCCTTCTATGAGGCCTTCCTGCGCGCGGGCGAGGCTTACGGCCTGCCTGTCGCCCGCGACTACAACAGCGACAGCATCGAAGGCGTGCATGTCACGCAAGCCACTATCCACCGCGGGCGGCGGCAAAGTGCTGCGGTGGCCTATCTTCACCCCGCAGCTCGTCGGCCTAATCTAACTGTTCTGACCGGATGGCGCGCGGACCGTGTGCTGATGGAAAAGGGGCACGCAACGGGCATAGCCTTGCGGCGCGGCCGCGAGACGGCAGTGCTGCACGCCGGACGCGAGGTGATCCTCAGCGCCGGAACCATCGGAACGCCGCATCTGTTGTTGTTGTCGGGGATCGGCCCGGCGGATCACCTGCGTAAAACCGGCATTGCCGTCTGCCATGATCTCCCCGGCGTGGGCGAGAATCTGCAGGATCACTTTGTCGCCTCACTGATGTTCCGCGCCTCAGGCACCCGCAGCATCGCCTCGGATCTGGCGCTCTGGAACCGGCCGCGCATCGGGCTGGAATGGCTGCTGACGCGGGGCGGTCTGGGTGCCACCAGCTTTTTCGAGGTCGGGGCATTCTTCAGCAGCGGTCCGAAGACCGGGATAGCGAACATGCAGCACGAGTTCCTGCCCTTTCTTGCGGATTTTCAGGCGGGCCGGGTGCGGATCGATCATGGTTACCAGTATTTCCTTAGCCAGATGCGTCCGAAAAGCCGGGGCTGGCTGCGCCTGCGCAGCGCCGATCCCGACACGCACCCGGAAATCGTGTTCAATTACCTCGACGATCCCGCCGACGCCGAGGAAATGCTCGACGGTCTGGCGCAGACCCGCGACATGGCGCGACAAGCCCCGTGGGCGGCCATGGGCGGTACCGAAATCGCTCCGGGGCGGGAGGTCCGCTCGCGGGCCGAGGAACTGGCGTGGATGCGCAGCATCGGCAACACCGAGCATCACCCGGTCGGCACCTGCCGGATGGGGCAGGACGCGATGGCGGTCACAGATGGCGAAGGTCGGGTGCACGGGCTCACAGGTTTGCGCATCGTTGACGGGTCGATCCTGCCATACATCCCGACCGCCAACGTGAATGCGCCAATCCTCATGGTCGCCGAAAAGATCGCCGACAAAATTCGGAAGCGCGAACCCCTGACCCAAGAGACACTCCAGCACTTTCAATGAGTTACCGATGATCCGGCTCTGTTTCACAAATCCTGTGAGGGATTCATCTCGTGAATCCAGCGGGGTAGCTGGGATGGATGAGCAGACCGAACACGCCAGCCTACAGGAACCTGAACTGGCCCGCGTGTAGCCAGGCGCGCAAGCGCTGCGGGTCGCTGACGAGCTGGTCCGATCCTGGCATGGCATGGGCGGCAGCCTGTGTTCACCGACGTTACCGTGCCGACCTGCCTGACGATGAAGGTGCTCTTCGGCATGGCGCTGCGGCAGACGAATGGCTTCGTTCAGAGCTTGCTTTGCCTGATCGGCCTAGACTGGGACGTGCCGGACCTCGGCACAATGAGCGGTCGCCAGAAGACGCTGGCCGTGGACATCCCGCATCGTCGGTCGCAGGGTCCGCTGCCCTGCTGATCGACAGCACGGCGGCACCGGGCGCCGTGTCTGGCGACCAAGATGCATTGGATGAAACTGCCGGGCCAGCGCCTCATGGCGCGGGACTTCGACCGCCAGGTCGCGGAGTTCCTAGTTAGCGTTGCCGTGCTGAACAGTCTTTTGGGAATTCACAGCTAGCCCGCGACCTTGACCCGGATCATCTGATACGAATAGGGCGGCAGCGCCAGGGACAGCAGGCCCCCATCCACCGATGCCCCGCTGCCCTTGCGCGGTGCCACGTTGGTAGGGCCGGCACCCGTGTTCACCGCCCCCAGATCGGCATGTGTCATCACCTGGTGGTCGATCACCCGCGCAGCGCCGAAGCCCTGCAGGCTGACCTCGGCCGCAAGGGTTTCCGTTGCATGCCGGTTCACCGCGAACAGCGTCACGGCGCCCCCGGCTTCTTCATGGACGCCCGCGATGTCGAGATAGGGGACATTGTCGGCCACGTCGGCATCGTAGCCCGGGCAGTTCACGGCAAGGTTCAGCGCCGTCCCGCGCCCGAAGACAGAGGCGAAGTAATAGGGCCAGTAGATCGACTGCCGCCATGCTGCCCCGCCGGGTTCGGTCATGATCGGCGCGATCACGTTGACCAGCTGCGCGATGCAGGCGATGCGGACGACGTTCGACTTGCGGATGAAGGTGTTCAGGATGCAGCCAACCTGCAGCACATCCTCGAAGTTGTAGATATCCTCGAGCAGCCGCGGGGCATGCGGCCAGCCTTCGTT
Source organism: uncultured Alphaproteobacteria bacterium (assembly GCA_963819585.1). Taxonomy (GTDB): domain Bacteria; phylum Pseudomonadota; class Alphaproteobacteria; order Rhodobacterales; family Rhodobacteraceae; genus JAOADN01. The sequence goes on along the minus strand of CAWFWP010000002.1, from coordinate 413,612 downwards.
GCCGTCCAGGATCGCACGGTCCTGCGCGTTCGAATGATACCAGACGTTCCATTCGTCAAAGCTGATGAAGACGTCGTGCTTGGACCGCTTGTTCGCCTTGACCAGATTGATCGTGGACTCAATGGTTGTGATGTATCGGTCCAGCTTGTGGTTCAGCGCCAGATAGTTCGCGGTGTTCTTCGCGCGGTTCGCGAAATACATGTGCAGGCTGATGTGATCGACGGACTCGTAGGTGTGCTCCAGCACGATCCGTTCCCATTCGGGATAGGTCTTCATGTCGGAGTTCGACGACCCGCAAACCACCAGTTCCAGCGATTTGTCGAAGGCGCGCAATGTCTTGGCCGTCTCGGCCGCGAGCCGGCCGTATTCGTCCGCCGTCTTGTGGCCGACCTGCCAGGGTCCGTCCATTTCGTTGCCCAGACACCAGAGACGGCAGTCGAAGGGGGCCGCGCGACCGTTCTTCTTGCGCAGGTCGCCCCAGTAGCTGCCCGTGGGGCCGTTCACGTATTCGACGAAGTTCCGCGCCTCGTCCAGCCCGCGCGACCCGAGGTTGATGGCGAGCATCATCTTCGTCCCGACCGTGTCGCACCAGTCCGAGAATTCGTGGACGCCGACCGCATTGCTGTCCGAGGTATGCCAGGCAAGATCGAGCCGCGTGGGGCGCTGGCCGCGGGGCCCGACGCCGTCTTCCCAGTTGTAGGCTGACACGAAGTTGCCACCTGGATAGCGGACGAAGGGGACGTTCAGGTCGCGGACAAGCTGCGCCACGTCGCCGCGCATGCCATCGGCATCGGCGGTCGGGTGGCCGGGTTCGTAGATGCCGGTGTAGATGGCCCGCCCGAGATGTTCGAGGAACGCCGAATAGAGACGGTCGTCGATGCGGGAGATCACAAAATCGCGGTGCGCGGTGACGCTGGCTTTCATCGGTTCCTCCCGTCGTCGCAGGGCTGCGCGGCTCGGCGATCATAATATCTGAAATACAGATATACATCGGAAATCCTGCGCCAGAGGTCAAGCGGAAAGCGTCCGGCGCAGCGGTTCGTGCGGAGCGCGCCGCCTCAGCGGTCGGTCGCCAGCCGCAGAACGATGTCCTGGTCGTAGTTCCCGAAGCCGCGCCCGAAGATGTTCACGCCGCCCGGATGCTTGGCGTCCTCTCGGACCGCGATCCGCAGCCGGATCGATCTGTGGGTATCCAGATCAAGGTCCTTCAGCGACACGGGCGAGATTTTCATCCCGTCCACATAGGTTCCGTCCGCCGTCACCCGCCAGCTTTTCAGCATACCGTACTGGCTGCCCTTCAGCTTCCACCAGGCCGGCGTGTAGACGCCCCGCTTGTCGCCGAAGTCGCCGGGGCTGGTCCAGGTGCCGACATCGATCTGGTTGACCGAGACGGTGATGTCCGACGGCCAGTTCGCCGCCGTGCCCGGCACCTCGGACGACAGCTCCATCGCGAATTCCATTGAGGTGACGCTGCCGCCCAGCAGCTTGGTGTTGTTCGGAAACTGGTACTCCACATAGCCGCGCGTGAACCAGATCAGACCGGCGCTCATCCGGCCCGGATCGAGGAATGTGTCCGGCACGTCCAGAAGGCCGATGATGCCCTCGGTCGAACATATCCCGCAAGGTGCCGAGACCTCGCAGCTTGTGTAAAGGCCGAGCGGCATGGCGACTTCGATGGCCTTGTCGCCCGCCGCCCGCACGTCCTCCTTGAACATCACCAGCACTTCGTCAAACAGCGTGTGGCAGATTTTCTGATTGCCCTTCCGCGCCCGCTGGGTCTCGGTGCGGATCAGGCCCGCATCCTCGAGTATCTGCACGTTCGACGACACGCTCGACTGCGGCAGCCCCAGCGCACCCGCGATTTCGTTCACGTTCATCGGGCCGCGAAGATGCAGCAGTTTCAGCACCCTGACCCGCGCGGGCGAGGCAAAGGCCTTCAATATCTCGATCCCGTCCTCGGGATCGACGATCAGGAAATTGCGGCTCATGGGCGGGGCGTCCGAACTGTGGATATTCAGCCGATCTATATCAGCGATTCAGGTTCGGTCAAACGCGGGCGGGCGGAGCGCCTATCGACTGGCGCTGAACAAAGCTGCAATCGATCTTGATCCGGCGCGGATGCGGGGACGGCCCCGGCGCGTCGCGCAGGTCCAGAAGTTGTCCCACCGCGACGCGCGCCATTTCGTCATGCGGCAGAACCATCGTCGACAGGGGCGGCAGGAGGTTGGCGACAAAGTCCTCATTGTCGAAGCCCACGACCGAGACATCCTCGGGCACCCGGAGGCCGCGCAGCTGCAGCGCCTCGTAGCAGCCGATGGCCGCACGGTCGTTGAAGCAGAAGATCGCCGTCGGAGGGTCCGGCTGATCCAGAAGCTGCAGCGTCATCGCCCGCCCGGAATCGACGGTCCAGGCCGGCCCGACCATCAGGTCAGGATCAAACGCGATGTCCGCCGTCGTCAGCGCCCGGCGATAGCCTTGCGCGCGGTCACGCGCCGCCTCGCCCCAGTCCTCGCCCGTGATATGCGCGATGCGCCTGTGTCCCGCCCGGATCAAGGCATCGGTGGCACCGATGCCGCCCGTCACATCGCCGGGAAGAACCGTCGGATACTGGCGTCGCGGATCATGGCAGTTGAGCAGGATCGCAGGCAGGTCGCGCAGCCGCGCGGGCGGGGTGACAGCGCGCGTGATCAGCGTTGCATAGAGGATGCCTGCCGCGCCGGACGCTGCAAGAAGGTCCAGCACGGCCTGCTCGATCATGCTGTCGCCCCCCGAACAGAACACTGCCAGCAGACAGCCCTGCGCCGCCGCAGCATCCCGCGCGCCCTCGATCAGCTGGGTCGCGAAGGGTGTCGTCGTGACCTCGTCGATCAGCAGCCCGATCAGCGGCACGCCTGACACCCGCGCCAGCGATCCCTTGCGCGAATAGCCGAGCTCGGCCGCGATGGCCTTCACCCGTGCCCGAGTGTCGGCCGAGACACGGGCATTCGCGACTTCGTTCAGGACAAGCGAAACGGTGGCCTGCGACACGCCTGCCCGAAGCGCGATATCGACCATCGTGGCACGTTTGCTCATTCCGCCTCCTTCACCGCAACCGGTCTAGGACGCACCGACTCGCTTGCCAACCCGGATGATGAAGAATAGAGATAATATTATAACTAATCGTATTGGCGGGGATGCGAATGCCAGATCAGTCAGGCGGCGCGAGGTTCCAGGTCGCGCTGGACGGCATCTGGCAGTTCCGTCACGGACATGACCGCGACTGGCGCGACGCGCCCGTCCCGATGCCGTGGCAGGCGGCTTTCGCCGATCTCCGCCAGACCTCGGGCCGCGGTGTCTACCGCCGCAGTTTCCACCGCCCTAAGGCGGCCGCCGACAGCGTCGTGCTGCTGCGCTTCGGGGCCGTCAGCTACCTCGCCGAAGTGTCCGTCAACGGAACCCTTATCGCGGCCCATGAGGGCGGCTACCTGCCCTTCGACTGCATTATCCCCGGTGATCTGCTGCGCGAGGAGAACGAGCTTGAGGTGGTCTGCATCCTTCCGGACGGCGATCCGGCGACGGCGGACGGCCTGTCCTTTGCCGAGATTCCGCATGGCAAGCAGAGCTGGTACGGACCGGTCGGCGGTATCTGGCAGTCGGTCACGCTCGAGACTCGCAACCGCAGCCATCTGGAGCATTGCGCGATCCGCGCCGATCTTGGCACCGGGCAACTGACGGCGACACTGACGACGACGGATGCCGCAACGGGCGCGACGGCACGCCTGACGGTGATCGCCCCGGACGGCACCGTCGCTGCCGAAGCGACGCTGCCGGTCACCGGGCCGAACATGGACACCACTCTGAATGTCCCGGATATCCGCCCGTGGTCGCCCGACACACCGGACCTCTACAATCTGCGGATCGATCTGATCCGCGATGAAGTCGTGGATACGACCGAGCATAGCTTCGGTTTCCGCAGCATCGAGGCCCGCGACGGCCGCATCCTTCTGAATGGCAAGCCGTTCTATATGCGGGGCGCGCTGGACCAGGACTACTATCCCGACGGCATCGTCACGCCGCCGTCGCTCGAATTCCTTGAGGATCAGGCGCGCAAGGCCAAGGCGCTTGGCCTCAACACCCTGCGCATCCACATCAAGGTGCCTGATCCGCGCTATTACGAGGTCGCCGACCGTGTCGGCCTTGTGATCTGGACCGAGATCCCGAATGTCGGCACCTTTACCCCGGCTTCGGCCCGGCGGATGCGCGAGACGATGCAGGGCATTCTCCGCCGCGACGGAAATCACCCGTCGATCGCCATCTGGACCCTCATCAACGAAGACTGGGGCACCCGCCTGTGCGAGGATGCAACGCATCGCCGCTGGCTCCGCGATACGTTCGACTGGCTCAAGGCGCTCGACCCGACGCGGCTCGTCGTCGACAACTCGCCCTGCCACGGCAACTTCCACGTCAAGACCGATCTGAACGACTTCCACTACTACAGGTCCGTCCCGGAACGCCGCGTCGAATGGGACGCGCTGACCCGCGAATTCGCGGCAGGGGCGGACTGGACCTTCAGCCCCTTCGGCGATGCCGAACGGCGCGGGGACGAGCCGCTTCTGGTGTCGGAATTCGGCGTCTGGGGTCTGACCGATCCCGCGACCGTGCCGCTGAACGGGTCCGAACCCTGGTGGTTTGAAACCGGGGCGTCCTGGGGCGATGGCGCGGCCTATCCGCACGGGATCGAGGGGCGGTACGACGCCCTGCGTCTCGACAGCGTCTTCGGCAGCTTTGACGCCTATATCGCCGCGGCCCAGTGGTACCAGTTCGCAAACCTGAAGTACCAGATCGAGACAATGCGCGCCCATCCGTCGATCATGGGCTATGTCATCACCGAGTTCACCGATGTTCACTGGGAGTCTAACGGACTTCTTGATATGAACCGGGAACCGCGGGCTTTCGGCACTGTCTTTCCGACGATCAATGCCGACATCGTCATCGTGCCGGGGGTCGATCGCTATTCCGGGACCGAGGGCGAGATTTTCCGCTTTTCGCCTGCGGTTGCAACTGGCGGCGCGACGCTTTCGGGTGCGACGCTCAGCTGGCGCGCCGAAACCGGAGAAACGGGCACCATCGGCATCCCTGACACGGCCAGCCTATCCGTCGCCAGCCTCGGCAACATCGACATCTTCCTGCCCGCTGCCGCCCGGAACCGCATGTTTCGCGTCGACCTATCCGTCACGGTCGGCCGCGCAGTCGTTGCCACCAACCAAATCGACATCGCCCTCTATGCCCGGCGCGCGACATCCGGACTGCCGAAAGTGGCCAGCGGCAGTCCCGCCCTTTCGGACTATGCTGCGGGGCTGGGGTATCCGGTCGTCGCAGCGGGCGCCGCGGATGTCATCCTTTCACACGCGCTCGATGCCGCAGACATCATGCGGATGCAGGCCGGTGCGCGCTATGTCGTTCTTGCCGATGGAACCGTGAAAACCAATGGAAATCTGAGGGTTGACACGGGTCGGCGCGAACAGCCCTTCATCCCCGTCGTTGACGACACCCCGGGCCTGCCCGGCAATCCCGAAGGCCCTCTGCCGAATATCAACCTTGTCCAACGTCACGGAACCCTGTGGCGCGGCGACTGGATCGCCGGCTTCTCCTGGATACGCCGCAAGGGTCCGTTCGCGGACATCCCCGGCGGTCCGCTTGTCGATCTGTCCTTCGACCGCGTCATCCCGCATCACGTGATGACCGGATTCCGCGCTTGGGAATACGGCGGCCCGGTGCATGCGGGCGTCACCGTCGGATGGGTCCACAAGCCCGCCGCCCTTATCGCCGAACGCCAGGTCGGCGAGGGTCGCCTGGTGGCCAGCACGTTCCGGCTGATGACGGACCCGCCGGGTGCCGACCCCGTTGCCGCGCATCTCTTTGACTGCCTGGTCCGCGCCGCGACCGGCCCGGCATCTGGTGCCGCCGAGACTGCAACCGTGACCGAAAAGGAGTCGCTGCATCATATCATATAATCTGATACATATCTGGTATGCCGTTGACATGCAGCGGCAAGGTTTCATAACCTGATCCCGAAGGGGTCCGGCGGAAATCCTGTCTGAACACCTCGTTCAGGCACCTGCCGCCTGCAAGCCCGCATCCGGCCAGAAGACCGGATCAGACCGCGCGCGCCCGCCGTCTGAAAACACCTTTGGCGTAGGGGCAATTGCCCAAATGGGAGGATGAACATGATCGGAAAATCGCTCAGGATGGCGCTGCTTGCCTCGGCCTTGCTGGCTACGGGCGTGCAGGCCAAGGAAACCGTCGTCTGGTGGGACTTCCTCGGCGGCGGCGACGGCGTCCGGATGAAGAAGCTGCTCGAGGACTTCAACGCCGAACACGCCGACAGCATCGAGATCCAGGCCACCACCCTTGAATGGGGCGTGCCCTTCTACACCAAAGCCCAGACCGCCGCAGCCGTCGGCGAAGGCCCCGACGTGATGACCTATCACCTGTCGCGCCTGCCGCTCGGCGTCTCGACCGGCACTCTGGCCGAGATCACGGCGGACGACATGGCCGGCGCGGGACTTGCCATGACCGACTATCCGGCTGCCAGCATCGACGCCGCACAGTCGGACGGCAAACTCTATGCGGTGCCGTTCGACGTCCATGCCGTGATCCTCTACTACAACAAGGACATGCTCGGCGCTGCCGGACTTCTGGGCGATGACGGTCTGCCCAAGGGCTTGGACGGAGCAGATAACTTCACCGCCGCGCTGACCAAGCTCAAGGAAGGCGGCGCGGAATACGGCGTGTCCATCCACTCTGCCGCGGGCGACTCGATGTGGCGCATCTTCTCGTCGCTGATGGGTCAGCAGGACGGCCAGTTCCTGAACGCCGACGGCTTCCTGCAGGGCGACAACCTCGACAAGGCCGTCAAGGCGACCGAGGTCATCCAGAGCTGGGTGGCAGGCGGGCTTGCACCGGGCGCAACCGAGTATCCGGCGTCAATCGCCCTGTTCACCGGCGGCAAGGCCGCGATGCACATCAACGGCGTCTGGGAAGTGCCGACGATGACCGACCTCGCCGCCAAGGGCGAGCTGTTCAATTGGGGTGCCATCGAACTGCCGGTGTTCTTCGACCATCCGGCAACGTGGGCCGACAGCCACGCCTTCGCGATCCCGAACAACGTCGGCAAGGAAATGACGCCTGAGAAGACGAAGGCGGTCATGGAAGTCATCGCCTGGATGAACAAGCATTCGACGTTCTGGGCGACGGCCGGGCACCTGCCCGCCTACAACGCCGCGCGCGAGAATGACGAGTTCAAGAACATGCAGCCGAACGCGACCTATTCGAAGCTGGCCGACAATGCCGTCTTTGATCCGAAGTCGGTTCTGGCTGGCGTCGCCTCGCCGGTCTACGATGCGGCCGGGAACTTCCTGATGCCCGCCATCAACGGCGAGATGACCGCGCAGGAGGCCATGGAAGGCATGCGCGACGACCTTCAGGGCCAGATGGAATAACGCCCGTCTTTGCCTGAAACCGGCCGGCATCCCCGATGGTCCTGGGATGCCGGCCAACCCGTGAATGCCCGAGGTCAGGATGCAAGGCTACCGCCGATCCGAAGTGATCACCGCATTGGTTCTGCTGACGCCCTTCGTTGCCGTCTACGGGCTCCTTTTTGTCTACCCGACGATCAAGATGGTCATCATGACCTTCACCAAGGCTCCGCTGATCGGCCCCGGCGAATGGATCGGCTTCAAGAACTACGTCAAGCTGTTCAATGACCGGCTCTTCTCCACCGCCTTCTGGAACACCGCCTACTTTGTCCTTCTCAGCGTCATTCCCAGCACGATCCTCGGCCTTGTCATCGCGCTTGGCGTGAACCGCCTCAAGGGCTGGTGGCAAAGCGCTGTCCTCGCCGCCTTCTTCCTCCCCTACATCCTGCCGGTCTCGGTGGTCTACCGCATCTGGGGCTGGATGCTCGACAGCCAGTTCGGCATCCTGCAATACCCCATCGCCGCGATCTGGGGCGAGAATGTCCCGATTTTCCGCACCCTCCCGCTGTTCATGCCCGCCGTCGCCTTCATCACCGTCTGGTGGCTTGTCGGCTTCAACGTGCTTCTGTTCATCGCGGGCCTGCGCAACATCTCGTCCGAGATCTACGAAGCCGCCGCCCTTGACGGCGCGACCCGCTGGCAGGCGTTCCGCCGCATCACCTGGCCGCTGATCTGGCCCGTGACGGTTCTGGTCGCCACCATCCAGCTGATCCTGCAGCTGAAGATTTTCGACCAGATATATCTTTTCGGACAAGGCGGCCGGACCGACGCCACACTGGGCATGGTGCAGCTGATCTACCGTTCCGCCTTCCAGAAGAACCAGGGCGGCTATGGCGCGACGGTGGCCCTTGTCCTCTTTGTGATCATCGTCGTCGTGTCCGTGCTGCAGTACCAGCTTCTCCGCGCGCGGGGCGACAGATGACCGACATCGCCGTTCCCGCCCCGAACATTGCGCTTCTCCGGCGGATCAACGCGGTCGGCGCGATCCTCACCGTCCTGACGCTGATCGGCGCGATCTTCTGGGCCTTTCCGATCTACTGGGCGCTTGTGACGACCTTCAAACCCGAACAGGACGTCGTCCGACCGGGGATCGAGCTATGGCCCCAGCGCTTCACGCTCGAGGCCTATAGCCACGTCCTCTTCAACACCAAGATCGGGCTCTGGTACATCAACTCTCTCGTCACGTCCTGCGCGGTGACGGTCATCGTGGTCGTGATGAGCGCGGCCGCTGGCTATGCCATTTCGCAGCTGAACTTTCCGGGCCGCAGGCTGCTCTGGTGGCTGATCCTCGCCAGTTTCATGGTTCCGATCCCCGCGCTGATCGTGAACCACTTCGTCCTGATGAGCCAATTCGGCCTTCTGAACTCCTGGACCGGCGTCATCCTGCCCCAGTTGCTCGCCCCCGTGACCGTGATGATCTACAAGCAGTTCTTCGACTCTGTCCCAAAGGATTTCCGCGAAGCCGCGATCATGGACGGGGCGACGCAGATGCAGCTTCTGTTCCGGCTGTATCTGCCGATGAACTGGGGCATCACCACGGCACTTGCCATCATCACCTTCATCGGCGCCTGGAACCAGTTTCTCTGGCCCTTCCTGGCCGTCACGGCCGAAGACAAGATGAACATCACCGTCGGCATCACCCAGGTCACAGATGCCTTCGGCGTCAAATACGCGCGCGACCTTGCCTCGGCCATTCTCGCGGCCCTGCCCGTTGCGCTCGTCTATCTGATTTTTCAGCGCAAGGTGACGCAGGCCATCATGCTGACCGCAGGGATCAAGGGGTAGGGGCGTATGGCGTCGGTCGAACTCAGGAACATCAGCAAACGCTTCGGCGCGGTCGACGTCATCCGCAATCTTGGCCTGACGGTCGAGGACGGTTCGTTCTGCGCGCTGCTCGGCCCCTCGGGCTGCGGCAAATCCACGCTGCTGCGGATGATCGCGGGGCTCGAAAGCATCAGCGAAGGCCAGGCGCTGATCGGCGGGGTCGACGTGACCCACGAGGAACCCGCCAAGCGTCGCGTCGCGATGGTCTTCCAGTCCTACGCGCTCTACCCGCATCTGACGGTCGAACAGAACATCTGCTTTTCGCTCTCGCTCGCCGGGGCCGCGCGGTCGGTCCAGAAAGAGCAGGCGCAGCGGGTTGCGAAAATGCTCCAGCTCGAGCCGCTTCTCGACCGCCGCCCGGCCCAGCTTTCCGGTGGTCAGCGCCAGCGCGTCGCCATCGGCCGCGCGCTGGTCCGCGACCCCGAGGTGTTCCTGTTCGACGAACCGCTCTCGAACCTCGATGCGCTTCTGCGCGTCCAGATGCGCCTCGAGCTTGCCAAGCTGCACAACGATCTTGGGACGACGATGATCTACGTGACCCACGATCAGGTCGAGGCGATGACGCTTGCCGACAAGATCGTCGTTCTGGACAAGGGCAGGATCAGCCAGGCGGGATCGCCGTTGGAACTGTACAACAAACCGGCCAACCGCTTTGTGGCAGGTTTCATCGGGTCGCCCGCGATGAACTTCGTCAAGGCCAGCGTTCGCTGGGCCCCCGACGCCCTGCGCCTGTCGCTGCCGGGCGGCCAGCCGCTGTCGCTGCCGGGGTGGTCGGTGACCGAATTCGCCGGAGACCGGGCAGTGGAAATCGGCGTGCGGCCCGAGGACATCCGTCTGAGCGCGCCTGAGAATGCCCAGGTGACGGGCAAGGTTTCGGTCGTCGAATACCTTGGCAACACCAGCTATGTCTATGTCGATACGCCGCTGGGGCCGATGCATGCCGAAAACGACACCGCCGGTCGGCTTGAACCCGGTGAGATCGTCGGGCTAAGGTTCGACGGGAAAAAGGTCCATGTCTTCGACGACAGCGGCGCAGCCTGGCCGGGCGACCGGGCCTGAGCCGCAGGGACCTACCGCTTGTATAACCGAAGCCCTGTCAATCGCTTAACGTGAGGCTATTGGTGGAGCAGAGGGGGATCGAACCCCTGACCTCGTCATTGCGAACGACGCGCTCTCCCAACTGAGCTACTGCCCCGGTCGGGCGCGGTTCTGGCGGATGGCCGGGTCGATGTCAAGGCGGCGGTGGGTGGCGGCAGGGGCGCGCGCCCCGTTCTTCAGCCCGGTTTCGCCGCCGTAACCTCGACCTCGACCAGAAACTCGGGCCGCGTGAAACCCGCGACGATCACCAGCGTCGATGCGGGCAGCCGCGCCACGCCCCGCAGCCATTCGTCGCGCGCCTGCATGTAGGCCGGCCATATGCGCGCGGTCGGTGACAAAGGCGTTGATCCGGATCACGTCCGACGGTCCCATGCCCGCCTCGGCAAGGATCGCCGCACAGTTCGCAAGACACAGCCGCGCCTGGTCCAGCGCGCCCTCCGGCACGCTGTCATCGGCGCGCGCTGCAAGCTGGCCCGAGGTGACAACCAGCCTCGCCCCGGGCGGCACCTCGACCCCATGCGCATAAGCCGCGAACGGCGGGCGGATCGTGGCGGGCTTCAGCATGCGCATCGGGCGGGTCCTTTCGGGTCGGGCGGGCATCGGGTCACGCCCCTTTTCCGCGATTCTTTGTCATGGGGCGACCCCGCTGTCTGCTGCACGACCAAATCTGCCTGATTCCACGGCAGCACCCCATTCCGCTGATGCAATTTTCCGCCGAATCGGCAAGTCTGACCCGCAACGGCAATTTACACGGCGCGCTTGTCCGGGCGTCCTGCGCGACTAGCTGCGTAAATACGGACATCAGAATCAAGAAGATCCACACAGGGGGAACGACCTATGAAAACTTCCACAACACTGCGGCGCACCACCGCCTTTGCCGCGCTGGCAGGACTGGCGGCAGCACCCGCGCTGGCCCAGAACACCGCCGTCAAGTTCGGCACCAACTGGGTCGCCCAGGCCGAACACGGCGGATACTATCAGGCCGTCGCCGACGGCACCTATGCGGCCTGCGGCCTCGATGTGACCATCGTTCCCGGCGGCCCGCAGGTGAACAACCGCGCGCTGATGCTGACCGGCGAGATCATGTTCAACATGGGCGGATCGACGCTGGACGTGTTCTCGTCGGCGCAGGAGGGCGTGCCGGTCGTCGCCGTCGCCGCGACGTTCCAGAAGGACCCGCAGGTCATCGTCACGCATCCCGGCGCGGCGGCATCCTTCGCCGACCTCGCAAAGCTCGACAAGGTCCTGATCTCGGACGGCGGCGTGCTGACCTTCTGGGCCTGGATGATGAAGGCCTACGGCTTCAAGCCCGAACAGCGCGAGGTCTATACCTTCAGCGCGGCCCCTCTGATCGCGAACAAGACCTGGGGGATGCAGGGGTATCTGTCGTCCGAACCCTTCGCGGTGGAAAAGGAAGCCGGGTTCAAGCCCGACGTCTGGCTGATCGCCGATGCAGGTTACACCGCCTATTCGACCACGATCGAGACGATGGCCGACACCGTGGCCAACAGCCCGAACTGGTCCAGTGCTTTGTCGATGGGTCGGCCAAGGGCTGGTACAACTACCTCTACAACGACAACTCGGCCGCCAACGCGATGATCAAGGCCGACAATCCCGACATGTCGGACGAGGCCATCGCCTATGCGGTCGACACGATGAAGGCGAACGGCATCGTCGATTCAGCGGCGACACGCTGACGATGGGCATCGGTGCGATGACGGACGCCAAGATGGAGGACTTCTTCAAGAAGATGGTCGATGCGGGCGTCGTGCCGGCGGATATCGACTACAAGGCCGCCTACACGACGCAGTTCGTGAACAAGGGCGTCGGGCTTGACCTGAAGCCTGCCGCAGTAAGGATACATGCCGGGGCGGGGTCTGCCCGCCCCCGGCCATTCGCGATGACTGATACCCGTTCCCCGACCGACACGCCCGCTTGGCCAGCGCCCGCGCCTGATGCAGATGCAGGGCATCGCCAAGGTGTTCAACGGCACCGTGACGGCGCTGCGCAACATGAACCTGACGGTGAACGAGGGCGATTTCATCTCGCTGCTCGGGCCGTCCGGCTGCGGCAAGTCCACCGCGCTGCGGCTGATCGCCGGGCTGATGCCGCCCACGCAGGGACGCATCCTGTGGGAAGGCGGGCAGCACGCGGGCGATCTGGGCGTGGTGTTCCAGGAACCGACGCTGATGCCCTGGGCGACGGTGGCGCGGAATGTCTATCTGCCGTTCCGCCTGCGCGGCCAGTCCTATGCCAGCGTCCGAGGCGAGATCGAGGATACGCTGGCGCTGGTCGGTCTCGACAAATTCGCCGACGCCTATCCGCGCGAACTGTCCGGCGGCATGAAGATGCGCGTCTCCATCGCCCGCGCGCTGGTGACCAAGCCGCGCCTGATCCTGATGGACGAACCCTTCGCCGCGCTGGACGAAATCACGCGGCAGCGGCTGAACGACGACCTGCTGGCGCTGAAGGCGCGGATCGGCTGCACGGTCATCTTCGTCACCCATTCGGTCTTTGAATCCGTCTTCCTGTCCGACCGCATCGTCGTCATGGCCGCGCGCGCCCGGGCCGGGTGGTCGAGGAAATCGAGATCGCCGCCCCCTATCCGCGCGGCATGGATTTCCGCACGTCGGCCGACTATGCCGCCCACACGCATGTCGTGTCGGACGCCCTGCTGCAGGCGATGGGGGAACACGCATGACCATCGCCGACAACAATGCCGAAGCCGTCTGGGACGCAGAGGAGGCGCGCCGCGCCCGCGCCCGCCGGACGGAAAGCATCGCCCGCTGGCTGCTGCCGGTTCTGGTCGTGCTGGGGACGCTGGTCCTCTGGGACCGGTGTCGTCGTCTGGAACGACATCCCGCATTACATCCTGCCCTCGCCGGGTCGGATCTGGGAACAGCTGGTCAAGGACTGGGCGATGCTCTTCGCCTCGCTCAAGGTCACGCTCTGGATCACCGTCATGGCGCTGGGCGTCGCTGTCGGCGGCGGCGTCCTTCTGGCGATCCTGTTCAACCAGAGCCGCTTTGCCGAACTGTCTTCTACCCCTATGCCGTCATCCTGCAGGTGACGCCCATCGTCTCGATCGCGCCGCTGATCCTCATCTATGTCAAGGAGCCGACCGCGCGGGTTCTGATCTGCGCCTGGATCGTCGCGTTCTTTCCGATCCTGTCGAACACCACGCTGGGTCTGAAATCCACCGACCACAACCTGCGCGACCTGTTCAGCATCTACAGGCGACGCGCTGGCAGAAGCTGATCCACCTGCAACTGCCCTCTGCGCTGCCCTATTTCCTCGGCGGCCTGCGCATCGCGGGTGGCCTGGCCCTGATCGGGGCCATCGTCGCGGAATATGTCGTGGGCACCGGCGGGGCAGGGTCCGGCCTCGCCTTCCGCATCCTCGAGGCGAGCTACCGGCTGAACATCCCGCGCATGTTCGCGGCCCTGTTCCTGATCGCCCTTGTGGGCGTGGTGATCTTCGCGCTGACCGCCCTCGTGTCGCATTTCGCCCTGCGCAAATGGCACGAAAGCGCCGTGAGGCGCGAGGGATGATCCTGCCGGACGGGCCTGTGCGGCTGGAAAACGTCACCGTCCCCGCCTGTCTTCTCGGGCAAACCGGCGATCTGGTCCGCACGTCGCTGTCGGTCGCAGATGGACGTGTCGCCGCGTCGGGCGGCACGCCCGTGGACATGAAGGGCGCGATGGTCTTTCCGGCCTTCGTCGACATGCACACGCATCTGGACAAGGGCCACATCTGGCCGCGCACGCCGAACCCCGACGGCACCTTCATGGGCGCGCTGACGGCGGTGGGCGGCGACCGCGAGGCCAGCTGGTCGGCCGAAGACGTGCGCGCGCGGATGGATTTCGCGCTGCGCTGCGCCTACGCGCACGGCACGCGCGCGATCCGCACGCATCTCGATTCGATCCCGCCGCAGGACGACATCAGCTGGGCCGTGTTCCGCGAGATGCGGGCGGAATGGGCGGGCCGGATCGAGCTGCAGGCGGCCTGTCTGGTGGCCTGCGAGAATGTCGAAGCGGACGGTCCCTTCGCGGCGACCGCCGATACGGTCGCCGCAGCGGGCGGCGTTCTGGGCATGGTCACCTACCCGGTGCCGACCCTGCAGGACCGGCTCGACACCTTCTTCCGCCTCGCCGCCGACCGCGGCCTGTCCGCCGACTTCCACGTCGATGAGACGATGGACCCGGCCGTCGAACACGCTGCGCCGACATCGCCCGCACCGTGCTGGACATCGGGTTCCACGCGCCCGTCGTCGTCGGCCATTGCTGTTCGCTGTCCACGATGCCCGAACGCGATGCGATGGCCACGCTGGACCTTGTCGCACGGGCGGGCATCCACATCGTCAGCCTGCCGATCTGCAACCTCTACCTGCAGGACCGCCAGTCCGCCCGCACCCCCCGCAACCGGGGGATCACGCTGGTGCACGAGATGAAGGCGCGCGGCATCAATGTCAGCTTCGCCTCCGACAACACCCGCGACCCGTTCTACGCCTATGGCGATCTCGACATGATCGAGGTCATGCGCGAGGCGACCCGCATCGGGCATCTGGACCATTCCGACCCGGACTGGACGCATGCCTTCCTGACCAACCCCGCCCGCGCCTGCGGCTTCGATCCGCCCTCGCTGGCCCCCGGTGCGCCCGCCGATCTGGTGATCTTCCGCGCGCGGACGTGGACCGAACTCTTCGCGCGCCCGCAATCCGACCGGATCGTGCTGCGGGCGGGCCGCGCGATCGACCGCACGCTTCCCGACTATGCCGAACTCGACCATCTGATGGGGACCGCATGACCGACGCCCGACATCGCCGCCGCCAAGGCCGCCCTCGCCCATCTGGATCTTGACGAAAAGCCGGTGTCGGTCCGCGCCAAAAGCCGCGATTTCTTCTGGTATTCGCCGGTCCTCAAGGCCCGTCTCGACCACGTCACCGCCGATTTCGTCGTCGCGCCCAAGACCGAGGCCGAAGTGATCGAGGTCCTGAAGGTCTGCTACCGCCACAACGTCCCAGTCACCACGCGCGGCACCGGCACCGGCAACTACGGCCAGGCGATGCCGCTGGCGGGCGGCTGCATCCTGCACATGCACAACATGAACGCGGTCAAGGCGGTCCATCCCGGCCGGGTCGTCGTCGAACCCGGCTGCCTGCTGAAAGACCTCGACGCCGCCTGCATCGCCAACTCCGGCGCAGGAAATCCGCATGTTCTCCTCGACCTGGGCCACCGCCACCATCGGCGGCTTCATCGCGGGCGGGTCGGGCGGCGTCGGGTCGGTCCGCTGGGGTGCCTTGCGCGACCTCGGCAACATCATCCGCCTGCGCGTCGTGACGATGGAGGCGGAGCCCCGCATCCTGGAATTCACCGGCGAGGAAATCCACCGCGTCAGCCACGCCTACGGCACCAACGGCATCATCACCGAAATCGAGATCCCGCTCGCCCCCGCCTATGACTGGGTGCACCTGTTCGTGACGCTGGACGACTTCGCCGATGCGGCGCGCTTTGCCTATGACCTTGCGAACGAGGACGGCATCCTCATCAAGCTCGCCACCGTGTTCGAGGCCCCCATCGCGCAGGACTACTTCCAGCGCGTCTCGCCGCACGTCAAAGCCGGTCAGGCCGTCCTCGCCCTGATGGTCGCGCCCCACGCGATGGACGCCTTCGCCACCTTCACCGCCCGCCGTCCCGGCGCTCAGGTCATCTACCGCTCCGACACGACCCATTGGGACCGCGAGCCGGGTGCTGTCTTCGAATACGGCTGGAACCACACGACGCTCCGCGCGCTCAAGGTCGATCCGGCCATCACCTACCTTCAGGTCGGCTACGGCACCGAACGCCCGCTGGAGCTGATCGAGGAGATGCGCGCCAAATTCTCGCCCGAGGTCCTCCAGCATCTGGAAGTGATGCGCCTTGGCGGGAAGACGATGTTCGCAGGCCTCAGCCTCGTCCGCTTCACGACCGAGGAACGCCTGGACGAGATCGTGCGCCTGCACGAAGCCGCAGGCGCCATGGTCTTCAACCCGCACCGCTACACGCTCGAGGAGGGCGGGCGGCAGACCGTCGATGACCGGCAGCTGGAGTTCAAGCGCGAGGCAGATCCCAAGGGCCTTCTGAACCCCGGCAAGATGATCGCCTGGGACGAGCCCGCACTGGTCCTACGACCGGCATGTACGCCTTCCCCCGGCTGATGAAAGCCGCCGGATGACCCGCGCGCTGGTCCTTTTCGCGCATCCCTGCGAGGAAAGCTTCGGGGCCGCGCTGCACAGCTGCGTCGTCGATGCGCTTCGCGGACGCGGCTGGGACGTCGATGACTGCGATCTCTACGCCGAGGGCTTCGCGCCGGTCCTGACCGCCGCCGAGCGGCGCGGCTACCACGACACCGCCGTCAACTGCGCCCCGGTCCAGTCCTATGTCGACCGCCTCCGCGCCGCCGAGGCGCTGGTCTTCGTCCACCCGGTCTGGAATTTCGGCTTTCCCGCGATCCTGAAGGGCTTTCTCGACCGCGTCTTCCTGCCCGGAGTATCCTTCCGGCTGGATGACGGCCGGGTGAAGCCGAACCTGACCAATATCCGCCGCCTCGCTGCCGTCGCCACCTATGGCGGCCCGCGCCACCGCGCCTTTCTGATGGGCGATCCGCCCCGCCGCCTGATGGGCCGCGTGCTGCGCGGGGTGACACTTGCACCGGCTTACCGCTATCTTGCGCTCTACGACATGAACCGCGCGACGGATGCCGACCGCGCCCGGTTCCTGGGCAGAGTCAGCGACGGGATGAAGGCCCTCTGATGCGCGCGCTGGTCATCTATTGCCACCCCGCCGGTGACAGCTTCACCGCCGCCGTCCGCGATACCGTGCTGGACAGGCTGCGCGCCGCCGGTGCCGACACGCGCGTGACCGACCTTTATGCAGACGGCTTCCAGCCGCTGCTGACACCGGCCGAATTGCAAAGCTATCTGGACTGCCCGGCGAACCGCCAGCCCGTCGATACCCACTGCGCCGACGTGCAGTGGTGCGACACGCTGATCTTCATCTATCCGACATGGTGGTATGGCCTGCCCGCCATGCTGAAGGGCTGGCTCGACCGGGTCCTGCTGCCCGATGTCGCCTTCCTGATGCCCGACGACACGCACAGGAACATCCGCCCCGGCCTCCGCCACATCACCGGGCTCGGAATTTTCACCACCTGCGGGGCCAGCCGCTGGTTGACCTTCGCGGTCGGATCACCCGGCAAGCGCCTTCTGGCGCGCGGCGTCGGCTGGCTATGTCATCCGCGCAAGCGCACCGTCTTCGCCGCGCATTACCTGATGGATTCCTCGACCGACGGCTCGCGGCAGCGCGCATCTGGCCGCGTCGCCGCAAAGATGGACCGCCTTCATCGGGCGCGCCGTCCCGGTGCGCAATCCTGCCGCGCACCCGGAGGCTGCCGAATGACCCGCCGCCTCGATTGGCAGGATTTCCGCGCGCCGGAATTCCCCGCCATCGACCCGATGCGCACCATCGCCATCCTGCCTACGGCGGCCATAGAACAGCACGGCCCGCACCTGCCGGTCGGCACCGACACGATCATCAACGAAGGGCTGCTGGCACTGCTCCGCCAGCGCTGCCCCGACGATCTCGACCTGCGCATCCTGCCCGTGCAGGCGGTCGGCAAGTCGAACGAACACCTCTGGGCGCGCGGCACGCTGACCCTGACGGCCGAGACCGCGCTGCGGGTCTGGACCGAGATCGGGCTGTCGGTCGCCCGCGCAGGCGTCCGCAAGATCGTCATCCTGAACAGCCACGGCGGCAATGCCGACCTCATTTCCATCGTCTCGCGCGAACTTCGCGTGCAGGCGGGGATGTATGCCGTCCGCCTCGGCTGGAGCGCCTTCGGGCCGCCGCCGGGGATGTATTCGCCGCAGGAAACGACGTTCGGCATCCACGGCGGCGATGTCGAAACCTCGCTTCTGCTCGCGTTCCGCCCCGACACCGTGGACATGAGCGCCGCGCGGGATTTCAGGTCCAGCGCCGAAACCGCGTCCGTCCCACCCATCGGCGGGGTCGCCTTTGGCTGGATGGCGTCTGACCTGAACCCCGCGGGCACGGTGGGCGAGGCGCATCTGGCGACGGCGGACAAGGGCCATGCCACAGCCGAGAAGTATGTGGCTGATGTGATCGGGCTGCTGCGGGCGGTAACCGATCAATCCCTGACGGGGTTTGCACCCGTCGGCCCGCCTGCCTGAACCATCACCGCTTCATCTTCGTCCAAATACCCCGGGGGTCCGGGGGCTGGCCCCCGGCCTAGCCCAGCGCCACAACCCCCGCCTCCGCCAGCGCCGCGATCTCCGCCCCCGAAAAGCCCGCCCCCGCCAGTACCGCCGCCGTATCCGCCCCCAGCATCGGTGCCGCCCGCGCCACCGCCCGCGCGCCGTCCAGCCGCACCGGCCCCGACACCACCCGCAGGCCCGGACGCAGCGGATGGTCCACCGCCTGCAGTCCCCCCGTCTCCGCGAAATAGGGGTTGTCCAGCGCCTCGCTCAGCGTCTTCACCGGGGCCGCAGGCACCGTCCCCGCGAAGACCTCCATCCATTCCGCTGTCGTCTTCGCTGCCAGCGCCACATCCAGCACCCCCGCTAGCGCGTCCCGGTTCGCGAACCGCCCCTCCGGCGTCGAAAACCGCGCGTCCCCCGGCAAGTCCGGCAGGCCCACCGCCTTGCACAATGCCTCCCAGAACTTCGGCAGGATGCACATCAGGAAAATCTGCCCGTCCTTCGTCGGGAACAGCTCGCACGGCACCACCGACGGATGCCCCGACCTTGGCCTGCGCGAAATAGCGTCGCCCTCGTTCAGGTACCAGACCGCCGGATAGGTCAGCTGATGCATAGCCACGTCATACAGCGTCACATCCACGTCCCATCCGCGCCCGGTCTTCAGCGCCCCCACCAGCGACGCCGTCAGCGCATAAGCCAGCGTCAGGCCCGACATGTAGTCCACCATCGACAGGCCCATCCGCGCCAAGGGCGTCCCCGGCTCGCCCGTCAGATGCAGATACCCCGCCTCGGCCTGCGCCAGATAGTCATAAGCGGGCCACTGCGCCCTTGGCCCCGTCCGCCCGTAGCCCGACAGATGCCCGCAGATGATGCGCGGATTGATCTTGCCCAGAATCTCGTATGTCAGCCCCAGCTTGCCCGGCTGATCGCCCCGCAGGTTGTTCAGGACGATGTCCGCCTCTGCCACCAGCCGCTCCAGCACCGCGCGCCCGCCCGGCTTCCGCGGGTCCAGCGCCAGCGATTTCTTCCCCAGATTGAAGCTCTGGAAGAAATGGCTGTTTCCCGGCCCCAGAAAGTGCGGCCCCGTATGGCGCGAGGAGTCCCCCGTCGCCGGGTCCTCGATCTTGATGACCTCGGCCCCCATGTCCGCCAGATACATGCTGCAGAACGGCCCCGCCGCATACTGCTCGAACGCCAGAACCCTTATGCCGTCCAGCGGCTTCGCCGTCATGCCGCACCCCCGGCCCGCGCCCGCGCCAGCACCCGCTCCATCTGCCGCACCACCGGACGCTCCACCAGTTTCCCGTCCACCGTCGCGAGCCCATTCGGGCTGTCCCGGTAGGCCGCCACGATCCGCTCCGCCCGCGCGACCTCCTCGGCCGACGGCGTGAACACCGCATGGATCGCCGCAACGCCCGCCGGGTGCATCATCGCCTTGCCCGTGAACCCCAGCGACCGCGCCGCCTCGGCCTCGGCCCTGATCGCGCCCTCGTCGCGGAAGGCGAGGCACGGCACGTCAAGGCAATCAACCCCCGCCCGCGCCGCCGCATGGACCAGCCGCGACCGCGCGTAAAGCAGCGCCTCGTGCGTCATCGCCACCCCCAGGTCTGCCGCCAGATCGACCCCCCCGAACAGCGCGAAGACGATCTTGTCGCTTGCGCCAAGGATCGCGCCTGCATTCTCCAGCCCCTCCGCCGTCTCGATCAGGATGGCCAGCCGCAGCCCCGGCGCGCTCTCGGCCAGAAGGTCATGCGCCAGCCGCACCTCGCCCGCATCCATCACCTTCGGCAGGAACACCACGCCCCGCCCCGGTGCCGCACTCAGGATCGCCGTCATGTCGCGCAACCCATCCGCCGACCGCAGGCTGTTGATCCGCACCACCCGCTCCGGTCCCGCCTCTGTCGCCCCGGCGAGATAAGGCACCGCCGCCCCCCGCGCGGCCGCCTTCGCCCCCGGCGGCACCGCATCCTCGATGTCGAGGCAGACGATATCCGCCCCCGATGTCAGCGCCTTGTCATGCACCTCGGTCCGGTTCGCGGGCGCGAACAGCAGGCTGCGTCGGGGGGTCATGGATCATCCTGTCCGCTGCGTCGGGCCGATCATCCCGTTCCGACCTGAATGTGCAAGACCTGCCCGTTCGCCCGCCCTTTGATTGACGCACCTCAATCCGCTGGCCTATCGTCCCGCCAGGACTGCTCAACCCGGAACGCGCCCGCGATGAAACCCACCGTCCACGACATCGCGCGCGAAGCGGGCGTCAGCCTCGCCACCGTGGACCGCGTCCTGAACGCCCGCCCCGGCGTCCGTGACAAGACCGTCGCCCGTGTCCAGACCGCCATCCAGACCCTCGGCTATGTCCGCGACCTCACCGCCGCCAACCTCGCCCGCCAGCGGCTCTACCGCTTCACCTTTGTCCTTCCCGAAGCCACCACCGCCTTCCTCTCCTCCATCCACGCCGAGGTGGCCGAAGCCGTCGAACGCGCCCGAATTGACCGTGTCGATGTCCGTGTCCTCCACGTTCCCGCCTTCGATCCCCATGCCGTCGCTTTGAACCTGCATGGCCTGACCGCGCAGGACGGCGTCGCCGTCATGGCCCCCGACACGCCCGAGGTCCGCGACGCCGTCCGCCGCCTGCGCGACACCGGCACCGTTGTCGTGGCGCTGATCTCCGACCTCTCCGACGCCCATCACGACCACTTCGCGGGCATCAACAACATCGCGGCCGGCCGGACCGCAGGACTGCTGATGGGCCGCTTCCTTGGCCAGCGCACCGGCAGCATTGCGGTCGTCGCAGGCTCGATGATCGCCCGCGACCATGTCGAACGCCGCAAGGGCTTCGACGATGTGCTCCGCACCGAATTTCCCGCGCTCCGCGTCCTGCCCTCGGTCGAGGCGCGCGACGATCCCGACACCGTCGCCCGCCTGATGACCCGGCTCCTCGCCAATACCCCTGATCTCTGCGGCGTATATTCCCTCGGTGCGGGCAACCGCGGCCTCCTTCGCGCCATCGACGGCCAGGCCAGTCCCCGCTCTGTCACCATCATCGCCCACGAACTGACCCCTCTGCACCGCGTGTCCCTTCTTGACCGCCGGATCGACGCCGTCATCAATCAGGACGTCGGGCATCTGGTGCGCTCCGCCCTCCGTGTCCTGCGCGCCAGGGTCGACGGCATCGGAATCGTGGAATCGCAGGAACGCATCAGGATCGATATTTTCCTGCGCGAGAACCTGCTTTAGACCTTCAACGGCAAAGACAACCGGCAGCGGGCAGAACCGGCGCCACCGACAGGGAGAGAGACATGAAGACCATCAAGGGCCCCGCCCTGTTCCTGGCGCAGTTCGCGGGCGATGAAGCCCCGTTCAACTCCTGGGGCGCGATCACGAAATGGGCCGCCGACTGCGGCTATCGTGGCGTTCAGGTTCCCAGCTGGGACGCACGCCTGTTCGATCTGGCCAAGGCAGCAGCGTCGAAGGACTACTGCGACACCTTCAAGGGCGTCGCGGCAGAGGCCGGGATCGAAGTCACCGAGCTTTCGACGCATCTTCAGGGCCAGCTGGTCGCCGTGCATCCGGCCTATGACGAAGGCTTTGACGGGTTCGCGGCACCGCAGGTGCGCGGCAACCCCAAGGCACGCGCGGAATGGGCGGCGGATCAGGTGAAGCTGGCGCTGACCGCGTCGAAGAATCTCGGTCTGACGGCGCAGGCGAGCTTCTCGGGCGCGCTGGCCTGGCCTTACCTCTATCCTTGGCCGCAGCGCCCGGCGGGTCTGGTCGAGGCGGCGTTCGACGAGCTTGCGCGCCGCTGGACGCCGATCCTGAACCATGCCGAGGACTGCGGCGTGGACATCTGCTTCGAAATCCATCCCGGCGAGGACCTGCACGATGGCGTGACGTTCGAGATGTTCCTCGACCGCGTGAAGGGCCACAAGCGCGCCAACATGCTCTACGATCCGTCGCACTACGTCCTGCAACACCTTGATTACCTTGACCACATCGACATCTACCACGACCGCATCCGCATGTTCCACGTCAAGGACGCCGAACTGAACCCGACCGGGCGGCAGGGCGTCTATGGCGGGTTCCAGTCGTGGGTCAACCGCGCCGGGCGGTTCCGCAGCGTCGGCGACGGCCAGGTGGATTTCGGCAGCATCTTCAGCAAGCTGACGCAGCATGGCTTTGACGGCTGGGCGGTCGTCGAATGGGAATGCTGCATCAAGCACCCTGAGGACGGCGCGCGCGAAGGGGCCGCGTTCGTGGACGCGCATATCATCCGGGTGACCGAGAAGGCGTTCGACGACTTCGCGGGCGGCGGCACCGACGACGCCGCGAACCGGCGGATGCTGGGGCTCTGAGGGAGGGAAAAACATGGCGATCGAAGGCAAGGCAGACGGACAGCAGGGGCGCATCCGGCTCGGCATGGTGGGCGGCGGGCGCGATGCCTTCATCGGCGCGGTGCACCGCATCGCGGCGCGGATCGACGAGCATTATGACCTCGTCGCGGGCGCGTTCAGTTCGACGCCGGAAAAGTCGAAGGCATCCGGGGCCGATCTGGGCATCGATCCGAAGCGCGCCTATGGCGACTTCGCCGAAATGGCGCGGGCCGAGGCGCGGCGCAAGGACGGCATCCAGGCCGTCGCCATCGTCACGCCGAACCACATGCACGCGCCGGCCGCGAAGGAATTCCTCAAGCGCGGCATCCATGTGATCTGCGACAAGCCGCTGACCGCGACGCTGCCCGAGGCGAAGAAGCTGGCGGCCGCCGCCGCGTCATCCGACGCGCTGTTCATCCTGACCCACAACTACACCGGCTATCCGATGATCCGGCAGGCGCAGGCGATGATCGCCGCAGGCGAACTGGGCGAGATCCGGGTCGTGCAGGCGGAATACGCGCAGGACTGGCTGGCCGAACCGCTGGAGCAGACGGGGCAGAAGCAGGCCGGATGGCGCACCGACCCGGCCAAGACCGGGGCAGGCGGCGCGACGGGCGACATCGGCACCCATGCCTTCAACCTCGCGTCCTTCGTCACCGGGCTTGAACTCGACACGCTCTCCGCCGACCTGCAGGCCTTCGTGCCGGGGCGGCGGGTCGACGACAACGGCCATGTCATGCTGCGTTTCAAGGGCGGCGCGCGCGGGATGCTGTGGTGCAGCCAGGTCGCCAGCGGCTGCGAGAATGCGCTGACGCTGCGTGTCTACGGCACCAAGGGCGGCATCGAATGGGCGCAGGAGAATCCGAATTACCTGTGGCACGGCGCGCTGGGCCAGCCCCGCCGCCTGCTGACACGCGGCGGCGCGGGGCCGGCGCCCGAGGCGGCCCGGGTCAGCCGGGTGCCTGCCGGGCATCCCGAGGGGTATCTCGAAGGCTTCGCCAACATCTACGCCGAAGCCGCCCGGGCGATTCGCGCCCGTCTGGCGGGGCAGGACATCCCGTCCGATGTCGTCTTCCCGACGATCCGCGACGGCGTGACCGGCGTCGCCTTTGTCGATGCCTGCGTCCGCTCTTCGGCCCGCAACGCGGCCTGGGTCGCACTGAACAACTGACGGAAAGGCAAGCGTTTTCAGTGGCATAGCCCTGACAGACGGCCTTGTCGTCAATTTTTGAGGTACGTTCCTCAAATTTCTGTGGACAGCCCCGTACTGCCGCGTCTATGGTCGGGGCAGTCAAGAAGACCGGGTGCGACCCGGCCAGCAACCCTGATGGGAGGAGTTACTCTGATGAGATCGCACTATCTCGCCGCGACGGCTGCCCTTGCGCTGACAACCGCCTTCGGTTCGGCCGCGCAGGCCGAAGACCTGACGCTGTGCTGGGCCGCCTGGGACCCGGCGAACGCGCTGGTCGAACTGTCCAAGGATTTCGAGGCCGCAGTCCGGCCACAAGATGAACTTCGAATTCGTGCCGTGGCCCAACTTCGCCGACCGGATGCTGAACGAACTGAACTCCGGCGGCAAACTCTGCGACCTGATGATCGGCGACAGCCAGTGGATCGGCGCGGGCGCGGAAAGCGGCCACTACGTCAAGCTGAACGATTTCTTCGACGCGAACGGCATCAGCATGGACGCCTTCGTTCCCGCCACCGTGACGGGCTATTCCGAATGGCCCAAGGGCACGCCGAACTACTGGTCGCTGCCCGCCTTCGGCGACGTGGTCGGCTGGACCTACCGCAAGGACTGGTTCGAGCGTCCGGAAATCCAGACCGCGTTCAAGGAGAAATACGGCCGTGACCTGACCGCCCCCGCGACCTTCGCCGAACTGAAGGACGTGGCCG
Organism: uncultured Alphaproteobacteria bacterium; assembly: GCA_963819585.1. GTDB lineage: Bacteria > Pseudomonadota > Alphaproteobacteria > Rhodobacterales > Rhodobacteraceae > JAOADN01. The sequence continues at coordinate 388,653 of CAWFWP010000002.1, read as the reverse complement.
AATTCTTCCAGGGCCGCGAGATCGACGGCAAGACCGTCTATGGCGCGTCGATCTATACCGAGCGCGGGTCCGAAGGCATCACCATGGGCGCGATGGACGTGCTCTATTCCTTCGGGTTCAAATACGACAACCCCGACAAGCCCTATGATATGGCCGGTTTCGTCAACTCGCCCGGCGCGGTCGCGGGCCTCGAATTCTACAAGTCGCTCTATGACTGCTGCACGCCGCCCGGCATGTCGAACGCCTATATGGGCGAAGGCATCGACGCCTACAAATCGGGTCAGGTGGCGATGCAGATGAACTTCGCCTTCACCTGGCCGGGGTTCGAGGTTGATCCCAACGTCGGCGGCGGCAAGACCGGCTATCTGGTCAACCCCGCAGGCCCCGACGGCGAGAAATTCGCGCAGCTGGGCGGGCAGGGTATCTCGGTGGTCGCCTATTCCGAAAAGCAGGACGCGGCGCTCGAATACATCAAGTGGTTCGCCCAGCCCGAGGTTCAGGCCAAATGGTGGTCGATGGGCGGCTTCTCGTGCCTGCGCGCCGTGGTCGAAGATCCCGGTTTCGCCGCCAGCCAGCCCTACGCGCAGACCTTCCTCGACAGCGATGGCCATCGTGAAGGACTTCTGGGCCGAACCCAGCTACGCCACGCTGCTGCAGGACAGCCAGAAGCGCTTCCATGACTATGTCGTGGCCGGACAGGGCACCGCGCAGGAGGCTCTGGACGGTCTGGTCGCCGACTGGACAGTCACCTTCGAGGACGAAGGCAAGCTCTGACGCCCTGAGGTGTCACACCCCGGACTTGATCCGGGGCCCCGCTCCACTAGGCTGCGATGGCCGGTCCCGGACAAGCTCCGGGGCCGCCCAATCGGCGCGATCCCGTCGCGGCCAAGCCAGAAGCCCCGGAAGAACTCAAATGTCCGACACTCCCAGCAGACCGCCTCGCCCGCGCCACGCCGCCGATCTTGCCCGCCGGGTGCGCGGCCTCTCGGACCGCGCCATCGCCTGGGTTTTCGTCACGCCGACGATCCTTCTGCTGCTGGCGATCAACATCTTCCCGCTGATCTGGACGATCCGCCTGAGCTTCACCAATTTCCGCGCCAACCGCCCGAACGAACCGGTCGAATTCGTCGGCCTGCGCAACTACCAGCGCATCCTGACCGATCCCGACATCTGGCAGACCATGCAGGCCACGGCGCATTTCCTGTTCTGGACGCTGACCCTGCAGGTTCTGATCGGCTTCACGCTCGCCTGGCTCATCAACCGCAAGTTCCGCGGCAATGACCTGATGACGACGCTGATCGTGCTGCCGATGATGCTGTCGCCCGCCGTGGTCGGCAACTTCTGGACCTTCCTCTACCAGCCGCAGATCGGCCTCATCAACTACGCGGTCGAATTCGTGACCGGCATTCCGGCCTCGTCCTTCACCATGCTGGGGTCGGTCGCGCTCGCCCCCTGGGCCATCGTCATCGTCGATACCTGGATGTGGACGCCCTTCGTGATGCTGATCTGCCTCGCCGGACTGCGGTCGATCCCTGACTACATCTACGAGGCGGCCGAGGTGGACCGCGCGTCGAAATGGCGGCAGTTCTGGACGATGACGGTGCCGATGGTGCTGCCGTTCCTGATGCTGGCGGTGCTGTTCCGGGGCATCGAGAATTTCAAGATGTTCGACCTTGTCGTGCTGCTGACCGGCGGCGGACCGGGCGACACGACGCTTCTGTCCTCGATCGAGCTCAAGCGCGAAGCGTTCGAGAAGTGGCGCACGGGCTATTCCAGCGCCTATGCGATCATCCTCTTCGTCACCGTCTTCGGCCTCGCCTCGATCTACGTGAAGGCCCTGAACAAGGTGAAGGAGAGATGAGCGCCTATTCCATCACCGAACCCTCGGCGCGGTCCAAATGGGTCGCGGGCATCCTCGTGACGCTCTACATGGTCATCACGCTGCTGCCCCTGGCCTGGATCATCTCGACCGGCTTCAAGACCGGGCCGGACAGCATCAGCTATCCGCCCAAGGTGATCTTCTCGCCCTCGATCGAGGGCTATGTGAACCTCTTCACCGACCGCACGCGGGCGACGCCCGAGCAGCTGGCCAACATGCCGCCGCCCGCGAACTTCGCCGAGGAAATCGTCCGCCGCCGGAACGAGGTCATCACCGGCCCGTCGCGGTTCGGCGAGCGGTTCCTGAACTCGGTCATCATCGGTTTTGGCTCGACCTTCCTGTCGATCTTCCTCGGCACGCTGGCGGCCTACGCCTTCAGCCGCTTCAAGGTGCCGCTCAAGGATGACCTTCTGTTCTTCATCCTCTCGACCCGGATGATGCCCCCCATCGCCGTCGCCATCCCGATCTTCCTGATGTACCGCCAGCTTGGCCTTTCGGACACGCATCTGGGCATGATCCTGCTCTACACCGGGGTGAACATCAGCCTCGCCGTCTGGCTGCTGAAAGGCTTCATCGACGAAATCCCGCGCGAATACGAAGAAGCCGCGCTGATCGACGGCTACACCCGGTTCCAGGCCTTCCGCAAAGTCGTCCTGCCGCAGGCCGCGACCGGCATCGCCTCGACCGCGATCTTCTGCCTGATCTTCGCCTGGAACGAATACGCCTTCGCCGTGCTCCTGACCTCGGGCACCGCCCAGACCGCCCCGCCCTTCATCCCGACCATCATCGGGGTCGGCGGGCAGGACTGGCCCGCCGTTGCCGCCGGGGCCACGCTGTTCCTGCTGCCGGTGATGATCTTCACCATCCTGCTGCGCAAACACCTCCTGCGCGGGATCACCTTCGGGGCGGTGCGGAAATGACGACCATAGTCTATCCCCAGCAGGTCGCGGCGCTGTTCGCGCTGACCGGCCAGAGCGTTCCCATCGTTCAGGCCCCCATCGGCTCCGCCGCGACGCCTGCGCTTGCCTCCGCCGTCTCCCGGGCGGGCGGGCTTGGCGGGCTGGCCCTCAGCTGGTCCGACCCGGAGGCCGCCGGGGCCGCCGTCACGGCGGTGCGCGGCGCGGCGGGCGGGCGCAGCTTCTTCGGCAACTTTGTCCTGCACTTCCCTTGCGAAGCCTTCGACGCTGCGCTGGGGGCCGGGCTTCCGGTGGTGACGTTTTCCTGGGGCATCGACCCCGCCCGGATGGCGCGCGCGCATCGGGCAGGGGCCAGGGTCGGCGTCCAGGTGGGCAGCGCCCCCGGCGCGCGCCGCGCGGTCGATGCCGGGGCCGATTTCCTGATCGCACAAGGGGTAGAGGCGGGTGGCCATGTGCAAAGCACGACTCCCGGCGGCACCCTTCTGCCCGCCGTTCTGGCCGAAGCGGGCAACGTTCCGGTTATCGCCGCGGGCGGCATCGCCTCCGGCGAAGCCATCGCGCGCGCCATCTCTGCCGGGGCTGCAGGCGCGATGATGGGCACAAGGTTCGTCGCCACGGCCGAGGCCGGATCGCACGACGCCTACAAGGCCGCCCTCGTCGCGGCCTCGGGCGGCGACACCGTCTTCACCAACTGCTTCGACATCGGCTGGCCCCACGCCATGCACCGTGTGCTGCGCAACGACACACTGACCACTTGGGAAGCCGCAGGATGCCCGCAGCCCCCGGACCGGCCCGGCGAAGGCGACGTGGTCTTCCGGCGCGGGGATGAGGAGTTTCCGCGCTACTGCGACACGACGCCCATGCCGGGGGCCGTCGGATCGCTTGCCTCCGCCTGCCTCTACGCAGGCATGGGCGTCGGCGACATCAAGTCGGTCGAGCCAGCCTCGGACCTCGTGGCGCGCCTCGGGGCCGATACAGCGGCGGCTCTCGCACAATGCAGGGACAACCCCATGACCGCCTTTCTTAACGGCCTTCTCCGTCTGCGCCGCGGCCCGTGGGAGATGCTGGCAACAGTCCTGATCGGCCTCGGCGTCGTGATGCTGATGCAGCCTTTCGCGCTCTGGATGTTCACCTGGTCCTTCGTCGTCACCCTTGTCGGCACTGTGATGTTCATCATCACCAGCCACTTCCCGGAATAGACCATGGCCGAAATCGTCATCCGCAACCTGCGCAAGGAATTCGGGGCCTTCACGGCGGTCCAGTCTTCCTCCTTCACCGTCGCCGACGGCGAATTCTTCATGCTGCTCGGCCCCTCCGGCTGCGGCAAGACCACGACGCTGCGCATGATCGCGGGGCTGGAACTGCCGACCAGCGGGCAGGTCCTGATCGACGGTCAGGACGTCTCGCAGAAGCCCGCCAGCCAGCGCGACATCGCCTTCGTGTTCCAGATGTTCGCCCTCTATCCGCACATGAACGTCCGCAAGAACATCTGCTACCCCTTGGTCAGCCAGGGCATGCCCAGGGAAAAGATCCGCATCAAGGTCGCCGAGGTCGCACGGATCCTCGGCATCGAATCCATCCTCGACCGCCCGGTCGGCGGCCTGTCCGGCGGCGACCGTCAGCGTGTCGCGCTCGCCCGCGCCATCGTCCGCGAACCGGCGGCCTTCATGATGGACGAACCCTTGGGCGCGCTCGATGCCGAGTTCCGCGAACATATGGCCGAGGAACTGCGCGCCCTGCACGACCGGATGGGCGCGACCACCGTCTACGTCACCCATGACCAGCTCGAGGCGATGCAGATGGGCGACAAGATCGTCGTGATGAACCACGGCGTTGTCGAACAGTTCGGCACGCCGCAGGAAATCTACGACCGCCCGGCAACGATGTTCGTCGCCGAATTCATCGGCACACCGCCGATGAATTTCCTGCGCTTCGACGGTGCTTTGCCTGCCGGGGCAGCGTCGGCCCCGATGGGCGGAGCCGACCACGCCATCCCGCGCCTTGCCATGGAGGTGCAGGGCAAGATCGCGTTCGGCGTCCGTCCCGAACACATCGCCCTGTCCGACGCCGCACCTTACCGGGCCAAAGTCGTGGCCTCCGAATACCTCGGCACCACCCAGATCATCACGCTCGACACCGCAAACGGCACGCTCAAGGCCCGCGCCCCATCTGGGCAGGTCGCCCGGACGGGCGAGACGGTCGGCCTGACCTTTGACGCGCGCACGGTGACCATTTTCGACGAAGGCACTGGAAAAGCTGTGAAATCAGCACTGCATGAAGGTGCGACACATGGCTGAGGTCCTGCTGTCCAACATAACCAAACGCTTCGGCGGCACATTGGCCGCCGACTCCGTCTCCCTGACCATTCCCGACGGTGCGTTCGTCGTGCTTCTCGGCCCGACCGGCGCGGGCAAGACCACGCTTCTGCGCCTGATCGCCGGACTCGAGCGCCCCGACGCGGGCGACATCCGCATCGGCGGGCGCAGCGTTGTCGGCGAGACCCCCGCCCAGCGCGACGTGGCGATGGTCTTCCAGCAGTATTCGCTCTACCCCCACCTGACCGTGCGCGAAAACCTCGCCTTCCCGCTCCGCTCGCCGGTTCTGAACTGGCCGGAGGACAGGATCGCGGCAAAGGTCGCCGAAGTCGCCTCGGTCCTGCGGATCGCGCACAAGCTCGACAACAAGGCGACCCGGCTGTCCGGCGGCGAGATGCAGCGCGTCAGCATCGGGCGCGCCCTGGTGCGCAATCCCGCCATCTACCTGATGGACGAACCGTTGTCCTCGCTCGACGCCAAGCTGCGCGCCGACCTCAGGATCGAGCTGAAGCGCATCCACCACGATCTGAAAGCCACGCTGCTATACGTGACCCATGACCAGATCGAGGCGATGACGATGGCCACCCATATCGGCGTGCTCGATCAGGGCCGCATCGTGCAGTTCGGCACCCCGCGCGAGGTCTATGAAAACCCCGTCAGCCTGTATGTTGCCCAGCGTCTGGGCCAGCCCCGGATCAACGCCGTTCCCGCCGGACTGTTCGGCCCCGCGCCCTTCGGTGCCGCCACCATCGGCCTCCGGCCCGAGCATATCCGGCAGGGCGGCGATGGCGGCCGCCCGGCGCAAGTCACGCGCGTCGAACGTCTGGGCGATCAGACGCGGCTGCACCTGACGCTGGACGGGCACCCCATCGTCACCCTGTCGGACGTGCACACCACGCTTGAACCCGGTGCCGCCCTTCAGATCGCCCCCGAAAACCCGCTTTACTTCGACGCCGCCGGACACCGCATCGCCCCGAGGATCAGCCCATGACGCAGTTCATCAATTCCAAGGAAGCCCTGGTCACCGAGGCGATCGACGGCACCCTGCGCACCGGCGGCGGCCGTCTTGCCCGCCTTGACGGATACCCGCACATCAAGGTCGTCATCCGCACCGACTGGGACCGGTCGAAGGTCGCGCTTGTCTCGGGCGGCGGATCGGGTCACGAGCCGAGCCATGCCGGCTTCGTCGGCCAGGGCCTGCTGACCGCCGCCGTCTGCGGCGATGTCTTCGCCTCGCCATCCGTCGATGCTGTCCTTGCGGGCATCCTTGCCGTCACCGGCAAGCCGGGCTGCCTGCTGATCGTCAAGAACTACACCGGCGACCGGCTGAACTTCGGTCTCGCCGCCGAGCGTGCGCGCGCCTACGGGCTGCGCGTCAGCATGGTCGTTGTCGATGATGACATAGCACTTCCCGACCTGCCGCAGGCGCGCGGCGTCGCGGGCACGCTGTTCGTGCACAAGATCGCGGGCGCGCTGGCGGATCAGGGGGCCGATCTGGATACGGTGACACGGGTGGCGCAGCAGGTCATCGCGGGCACCGCGTCGATCGGGATGAGCCTTGACACCTGCACGGTGCCCGGCAGTCCCAAGGAACACCGCATCGACCCCGGCATGGCGGAACTCGGTCTCGGCATCCATGGCGAGGCCGGGATCGAACAGGTGTCCTTCACCACCGCCCGCGCAGCGATGCGCACCGTTGCCGACCGGCTCGCGCCCCATGCGGGCAACGGCCCCCTCGTCGCCCTTCTGAACAACCTCGGCGGCGCGACACCCCTGGAAATGGCGGTGCTGGCCGAGGAGCTGGTGCAATCCGCCATCGGACCGCAGATCGACCTGATGGTCGGCCCGGCGCCGCTGATGACCTCGCTCGATATGCAGGGCTTTTCCGTCTCGGTCCTGCCGCTGACCCCTGCCTTCCGCGAGGCGCTCGCCCATCCGGTCGGTGCCCATGCCTGGCCCGGCGCGCTGAGCGTCGGGCCGGTCAACGTGCGCCCCTTGCCCGACGGGCTGACGCCGATCCAGCCGCTGCCGTCGGATCACCCGGAGACCGCCGCCTTCATCGCCCGCTGCTGCGACATCCTGATCGGGGCCGAGGCTGATCTGAACGCGCTCGACGCGAAATCGGGCGACGGCGACACAGGATCGACGCTGGCCGGGGCCGCGCGGGCGCTGAAAGGCGCGCTGGCACGCCTGCCGCTCGCCGACCACACCCAGCTGTACCGCGCCATCGGGCAGGAACTGTCCCAGACGATGGGCGGGTCGTCCGGCGTGCTGCTGGCGATCTTCTTCGCCGCGGCCGGGGATGCGTCAGCGGGCGGGGCCGACACTGTCGGCGCGCTGCTGGCGGGCCTTGACCGCATCCGCCAGGTCGGCGGGGCGAAACTCGGCGACCGCACGATGATCGACGCGCTGGAACCCGCGCTGGCGGCGCTGCCGGGCGGGATCGCCCCGGCGGCCAAGGCGGCGCGGACAGGGGCGGACCGGACGGCCGGTATCGTGCGCGCCAAGGCGGGCCGCGCGAGCTACATCGCCGAGGCCAAGCTGGCCGGGCACAACGACCCGGGGGCCGAAGCCGTGGGGCGGCTTCTGGAGGCGTTGGCGGGGTAAGGACTGCGTGGCTGCATCCTTGAAATCAGTCAAAGGCGCGCCCCCTTCCGCCCGGACTCAAGCCGAAGGCGCCGGGCGAGCGCCTGCATGGCCCGGCCACGGGCCGGGCGTTCTTCGCGGAAATCGTCCACTGGACGATTTCTGATCGCTCATAACCCCGGCGGGCTGGCGCTATTGCGGCGGGGCGCGTCGTTCAGATGTGGATGCACTGGGCACCATTAACCGCACCGTTCAATCGTTGCGGCGCCATGCCACGGGCAGTCACCCGCCCGGCTTGTGGTTGCAGCAATGGTCGTGTTGGAGGCGTTTGCGCTGCCCACCGGCCCGCTTACCAATCCCTTAACAGAATCCCTTGTTTCAGATTTCCTATGTATTTCAGTCACATAACCCCGTGTCCACATGTGGACACACGTTTTTCACCTGATTTTCCCCTTCAGCCACCAGAGGATGCCGCAGGAAGCGGCAGGGGCCGAGCATCTCCGACGCTCGCCTGCAGGCCGCCTTCACGCCGCCATCGGGTCCCGCCGCTCCTCCGTCATCCCCCGCCCCGTCAGACCCAGCTTCCGCATCACCGGCAGAAAGCTGTTGAACCGCGATACCTCGCCCAGGCTCGCCATCCCGATGCAGTATTTCGAACATCTCGACATCGGGCGCTCATGCTGCTCGCGCAGGCACTTGTCCGCGTGACCCCGGCCCAGTTCGGATTTGGTCTCGATGATGAACATGTCCGTCCCGACACTCAGCGACCGGTCCTTCGACCGGAACCGCAGGTCTGTGTCGATCGTGATCCGCTCTCCGCCGTCCCGTGCGACCAGCGTGACGCGCCGGTAGCGGATATCCAGCGTCCATTGCAGGTCATAGCGGAACGGCTTGCCGTAATGCTCCGAATAGGTCGTCCGCGCATAGTCCCGCGCCGCCTCGGTCAGCCGCCCGCTGGACGCCGGATCATGCGCGATCCGGTTCTTCATCGTCATGCCCCGCTGGCCCTTCACCTTGACCTCCAGATAGCAGAGCCCCGCGTCCAGATAGCTGCGCGTGCGCACCTTGAAGCCTTTGCGGATGCCCTGATGATGCTCGTAATAGGCGCTGTGCCCGGCATCGTCGAAGTAGCGCGTGTCATAGGTAAAGGCGCGCCGGCGCCCGATGTCGAGAATATCGAACCGGTCCGTCAGATGCGGGATCACCTTTTCCAGCGCCGCGCGGCCGACCACGTATTTGTTGTCGAAGCGGGACATCATCTCCGCCTTCTGGTTCAGCGCGTCGAGCGAGATCGGCGCGAAGCCGTCCAGCAGCCAGTCAAGGCCGAGATCAGGGTCATGCAGGGTCATGGCGACCTCCTATTTGCGGTAAAAGACGTTGATGCGGGCAAGGTCGCTGACATAGTTCAGCTCGACGATCTGGAAGGTCATCACCTCGACGCCGAGGCGGGCCGACAGGTCGGCCTTCATCTGTGCGTAGTCGGACAGGACATGCGGATCGATGCGGTCGAGGGTCAGCTTGGCACTGCTCGCGGATTTCAGGATCCGCGGGTGGTCGATGATGAAGGCGGCCAGCAGAACGAAACCGGCGATGGTGCCGACCAGGGCCAGGCTTGTGCCCTGCACCGAACAGATCACGGCCAGCGCGATCGACCCGAAGAAATAGGTGATCTCGGTCTTGGATATCTGTTCCGACCGCAGGCTGAACAGCGCCAGGATCGCGAACAACCCGAACCCGGCGGTGACGCTGAATTCGACCGACGACAGGATGGTCAGCACGGCAAAGGCGAAGATGTTGAACAAGGACGCCGAGGTGGCCAGTTCCTTGTCGCGGTAGCGCCGGTAGAACATCCCGAAGATCAGGATCGTCATGGCGACGACGTCGAGCGCAAAGCGGATGACCGGCTCTGCGATTGGACCGGTAAGATCAAGGACTGGCATCTGGTACTTTCTGCAACTGGGCACCGCGTCCGGGTGCTGGTGTCACAGAACTATTGCAATCGGGACCGGCAGGCCGCCGTCAGAGGTCCGACGTGTTTTCAGACCATTGGCGGACGGATCGGCGGCCTTAGGTCTTTTCAGATCAAGGGCATTCGCCGCATCACCCCCGGCACATCCGGGTCGTGATACTTGTTAGGCAGTCCCCTTTCGACCAGCAGGTCCGCGCAGCGCTTCAGTCCCTTCCGGTCGAGCGTCACCCCCAGCCCCGGCCCCGTCCGGCAGCGCGATCATGTTGTCCCTTCGGCGCGAACGGACCTTCCGCGATCACGTCGAGCGGCTGCCAGCGCAGCAGCGACTGGTTCGGCTCGCGGATATGCGGATGCGCCGCGCAGAGGTGGAGATAGGCCGCGGTCTCCAGCCCCGATCCCCCCGAATAGCACCAGAAGTCGATGCCCGCGCCGTGACAGGCCGATACAAACCGCATCGCCGCCGAAAACCCGCCGAAACCCGCCACATCCGACACGATGGCATCCGGCACGCCGTAGGCGACCGCCTTGCCGAGGTCGGTGTTGTGACCCGAGAACGGAACGCGGGTGTGGGCGCGCAGCTTCCGCATCCCCGTCCAGTCCGGTGTCGGGTCTTCCCAGTTCCGCACCCCCGCCTCCTCGAAGGCGGGCGCAAGATAGCTCGCCGATGGCAGGCTGAAGGCCTGGTTGCTGTCGATGCGGATCATGGCATCCGGGCCGAGCGCGTCACGGAGCGCCCGGACCAGCGCCGTATTGGCGTTGAGGTTGGGATCGTTGACCTTGCCTTCAAAAAACGTCGTGCCGTAGGCCTCGCGCAGAGACAGACAATAGTCCGCGACCTGCGCGATGGTCCGCTCGCCGCCCTTGCCGTCCTGCGCCAGCCGGAACCCGAAATAGTCGGTGAACGGGATGTCGCGGCGGTGGATGCCGCCCAGCAGGTTTGCCACCGGCTGACCCCAGAGCTTCCCCCGCAGATCCCACAGCGCGATCTCGATGCCGCCCCACGCGCCACGCGTGGCATGGTCGGTGACCGAATGGGCCGCGGGCATCGATGGCAGACAGAGGCGTTCGAGACCGGCGATGTCGAGCGGGTCACGGCCCTTCAGCCTGTCGGACCAGGCATCAAGGATCTTCGCGGCTCCGTGCGACGGCGCTTCGCCGATGCCGGTGACGCCATCGGTGGTTTCGACCTCGACCACGCATTTGGTGAACCCATCGAGCGCGCCGTAGGACCAGAGATAGGGAGCCTCCAAGGGGATGAGGACGGGCGTCGCCCGTATGGCTGCAATTTTCATCCCTGCCATTTCCTCGTCTTTCGCTGCGACCTTCCGGCACTCGATTCCTTGCAGGGAATCATGCTTTGGTCACACCCGAAAGCGACAGCGACAGGACGAAGCGATGCAGATCAGTCTGGAGGAAGTGGAGCGCATCGCGCAGGCCGCCTTGTTGCGCGCCGGGGCATCCGAGGGGCAGGCGGCACCCGTCGCGAGGTCGATCCGCGCGGCAGAGGCGGAAGGGACACGCGGCATCGGCCTTGGCTACCTGCCGTGGTACTGCAACCATCTGCGGGTTGGGAAAATCATCGGCACTGCCGTCCCCGCCATGTCCCGGCCCGCCCCCGCGATGGTCCGCGTCGATGCGGCGGGCGGCTTCGCGCATCCGGCCTTTGAGGCGGGCGAGGCCGCGCTGATCGAAACCGCCCGCGCGCAGGGCATCGCCATCCTCGGTGTCGCCAATGCCTATGCCTGTGGCGTGCTGGGCTATTTCACCGATCGTCTCGCCCGCGCGGGCCTTGTCGCCCTCGCCACCACGAACGCCTCGTCCACCATGGCCCCGTGGGGTGGTCGGACGCCGTTTTTCGGAACCAACCCGCTGGCCTTCAGCGCGCCACGCGCGGGTGATCCGCTGACCGTCGATTCGTCATCTTCGGCTACCGCCTATGTCAACCTTGCCCAAGCCGCCGCCGAGGGCCGCGCGATTCCGCCGCATTGGGCACTCGATGCGGAGGGCCGTCCGACGACCGATGCCGCCGAGGGCTTGCGCGGGTCCATCGCGCCAGCTGGCGGACACAAGGGTGCCGGTCTTGCCCTGATGGTCGAGGTTCTGTCGGCGGGGCTGACGGGGGCGAACTGGTCCTATCGCGCATCGTCCTTGGGCGATGATCTGGGCGGGCCGCCGAAGCTGGGCCAGACGTTCATCGCGATTGACCCGGGGCCGATGGCAGGGGCGGGATTTGTCGAACGGCTGGAAGAGATGCTGGGCGCGATGACCGCCGAACCGGGCACACGGGTGCCGGGCGACCGACGGGCGGCGATGCGGAAGAATGCCGAAGCTCAGGGCGTGGACGCGGACGCAGCGCTGGTGGCCCAGCTGACGGCCTTGGCGGGCCGGGCACCCGTCGGGACCGGCTGACAGCCACGGCAGCGCGCCGCATCTTCCGAATGCCGGACTTAGCCCGATCTTAACGGCTTCAGCAGATGCATGACGCATCATCGCTCAGGCCCCCGCATGGCAACCCTTCAGTTCGTGACGACGCTGTTTTCCGGCCCGCTCGGTGCGGGTGCGCGTGTCACCGACATGCTGGTGAACGTCAGCCCAGCGGGCACAACGCTGGTCGCAGGGGCGCAGCCCGGCAGCGGAATGATGACCTTCGCGCTGCAACCGGGCCAGGCCGCCAGCCTGACCGCGACGACCGCCTATTCCCCCCTGTCCGACACCATCGGCCCGACGCGGCTCGACCTGATGCAGGTCGGCAGCCAGACCATCCTTCTGGCGTCCGGTCGCTTCGGCCCCGAGTTGGGCGGCAACATCCTGACGTCATCCGGCAGTTTCGGCGGCAGCCGCAGCTATCCGGATGGTGCGGGTGTGGCAGGCGATCTGACCGAGCTGGAGGTTGTCCGCATCGGCGGCGACAGCTGGATCTACGGCAGTACCCCGGCGGGCGGCGGTGTGATGTCTTGGAAGATCGCAGCGGGGACCACGACGCTGACGCCGCAGGCGACCTATCCCGACGATGCCTATTCCTACGCCGACGGGATCAACGCCATGACCTCGGCCAGCGTCAATGGCACCCAGATGGTCTTCGTCGCGTCAGCGGCCGAGAACGGCGTGACGGCGCTCCGTGTGAACGGCGACGGCAGCCTGACCCGGACCGGGGCCATCGCCGCGCAGGACGGCCTCGGCATCGACACGCCGACGGCGATGGAGGTCGTGACCATCGGACCCGCCAGCTATCTGCTGCTGGCCTCGGCCGGATCATCGACCCTGACCAGCCTGCGGATCGACCCGACCGGACTGATCCCGGTCGATCAGGTGGCGGATTCGCTGACGACCCGGTTTCAGGCCGTCGAGGCCATCGAAACGGTCAGCATCGCGGGGCGCACCTATGTCATCGCGGGCGGCGGCGATGACGGGCTGTCGGTCTTCCGGATGCTGCCGGATGGGCGGCTGATCCTCGATACGACGCTTGACGACACGAACGGCACGGCGCTGGCCAATGTCTCGGCGATTGAGGCGGTGACAGTCGGGGGCGAGGTGCAGGTCTTTGTCACCTCGGGCGCGGAAGACGGGCTTACGCAGTTCACGCTGCGGACCGGGCCGGTCGGCGTGACGCTGACCGGGGACGCGCAGGGCAATGCCCTGACCGGCGGTGCGCTCGATGACATCCTGATGGGCGGCGGTGGCGCGGACACGCTCTCGGGCGCGGCGGGTGACGACATCCTTGTCGACGGGGCAGGGGCCGACACGCTGACGGGTGGCGCGGGGGCCGACCTGTTCGTTCTTCTGACCGACGGCGCGACCGACAGGATCACCGATTTCGATCCGCGCTTCGACCGGATCGACCTGTCGGACTACGCGCTTCTCTACGATGTGTCGCAGCTGACAGTCACGCCCACGACGACCGGGGCCTTCCTGACATACGGCACCGAGACGGTGGAAATCGTGACGGCGGGTTTCACCACGCTGCTCGCCGTCCGACTTCACAAATTCCAACACGCTGAACCTGCCGCGCTCTCCGGTGCAGACCATCCTGAACGGACGGATCGATCCGGGCACCGCTGCCGATGACAGCATCATCGGCACGGTGTTCGGCGACCGGCTCGGCGGGCTTCAGGGCAACGACACGCTCTGGGGCGGCGCGGGCGACGACACGCTGAATGGCGGGGCCGGGGCGGATGTGCTGAACGGGGGCGTCGGGACCGACCTCGCCGACTATTCCGCCGCGACGGCAGGCCTGACCGCCGATCTTGCCCAGCCCGGCCTGTCGACGGGCGAGGCGGCAGGCGACGTGTTCATCGGCATCGAGGGGCTTTCGGGATCGGCCTTCGCCGATACTCTGCGCGGCGATGCGGGCGCGAACTGGCTCGGCGGGGCAGGCGGGGCGGACCGGCTGGAGGGGCGGGCCGGCAACGACACACTCGACGGCGGCCCGGGCGATGACACCCTGCTGGGCGGGGCGGGGGCCGACGCGCTCGATGGCGGTTCAGGCATTGATCTGGCGGATTACTCGGACGCGACGGCTGCCGTCACTGCCGACCTTGCCGCACCGGCCGGAAACTCGGGTTTTGCATTCGGTGACAGCTTTGCAGGGATCGAAGGGCTGTCAGGATCGGGCTTTTCCGACACACTGCGGGGCGATGGCCAGGCCAATCTCCTGACCGGGGGCGGTGGCAACGACAGCCTCTCGGGCGGCGCGGGTGACGATACCCTCGATGGCGGGGCAGGGGCCGACCGGTTCGACGGCGGCACCGGCTTTGACACGGTCGTGTTTTCGGGCGCGACGACAGGGCTGATCGTCGATCTGACGAACCCGGCCCGGGGGACAGGCATTGCGGCAGGCGATGTCTTCCTGTCCGTCGAAGCCCTGACCGGAACGCTCTTCAACGATGACCTGCGCGGCGATGGGGCGGCCAATCTTCTGTCCGGACAGGACGGCGTCGATTGGCTGACAGGCCGCGCGGGGAACGACACGCTGATCGGCGGCAACGGCAACGACAACCTGATCGGCGGGTCCGGGGCCGACCTGTTCGACGGCGGCGCGGGATTTGACCGCGCGCATTACAGCGATGCGCTGGCGGGCGTGACGGCCGATCTGACGACGCCGTCCCGGAATGCCGGCGACGCGGCGGGCGATGCCTATCTGTCCATCGAAGGGCTCCGGGGGTCGAATTTCGACGACGAACTCTGGGGCGATTCCGGGGTGAACAACATCGATGGCGGCACAGGCAATGACCGCATGTACGGGCGCGACGGCAACGACCAGCTGATCGGGCGTGCCGGGGCCGACCTGCTCGAAGGCGGCAATGGCAACGACGTGCTTTATGGCGGCGCAGGGGCCGACACGCTGACGGGCGGGTCAGGCACCGACCGCGCGCATTACGGCGACAGCTTCACCGGTCTGATCGCGGACCTCGCCAACCCGGCGCGCAACACGGGGCTGGCGGCGGGCGACGTCTACAACTCGGTCGAGGATATGCAGGGCGGCATCGGGGACGACGATCTGGGCGGGCGATGCGGGCAACAACGTCCTGACCGGGTCGAAGGGCAACGATCTGATCGCAGGCCGGGGCGGGGCGGATTACCTGATCGGGGGCGAGGGCGATGATACGCTGGACGGAGGGGCCGGGGCCGACCTGCTGTTCGGCGACATCGGGGCGGATGCGTTCATTTTCAACCCCGGCTTCGGCGCCGACCGCGTTCTCGACTTTCAGAGCGGCGTTGATCAGCTCTGGCTCGACGACGCGATCGCGGGGCTGCAGGGGATGGAGATGGCGGACATCATCAGCACCTATGCGCGGACAGCCGGGACGGACGCCTGGTTCGATTTCGGCAATGGCGACACGATCCTGATCCGCAACATCGCCGATCCTGATCTGCTGCTCGGGGATATGCTGCTGTTCTGACTGCGCCACGGGGCGGCGGCTCTCTCCAGGTCACAGCCTCCCGGTCACCGCCGCAATCTGAAGCGCAAGCGATCCCGCGCGCGTCTGGCGGGTAAGCCCCGATGCCGCCAAAGCATGCAGCGCGCCCGGTCCGCGTGTCCGGCGCAGCGCTTCGAACCTTTCCAGCGTTTCGCGGTGATCATCGCGCAGGCAGCCTGCTGCCGCCTTCAGCGCCGCCAGGTTGCGCCCGTTCCAGTCGCGGAACACCCCGCGCCACAACGCGCGCAGCCTGCGCAGGCGTGCCACCGTCCCGGAATTCGCGCCGATCAGGTTGCCGTCGTGCTGGCGGTACAGCAGCGCCGGGCGGCGGTCGAAGATGAACCGGCCCCCGGCTCCGGTCACGATCTGATAGGCCCACCAGTCATGGCAGACGGGGGCAACCTGATGGCCCGCCCGTGCGATCAGCGCCCTTGCGGCGGCGTTCATCACCATGGTGTTGCCGCCCGCCATGTTCTGGACCAGCGCGTTTCCGAAACTGGGGGCCTTGCGGAAATCCGGCGACAGGCCGGTGGCGCGCAGCCGCGCATCGGTCAGGATCGTCCGCGCACCGTAGAGCGCGGGGCCGTCGCAACTGCCGATCATGTCCAGCGCCCGCGCCAGTTTGCCCGGCAGCCAGACATCGTCCTGATCGCAGAAGGCGACATGATCGGCGCGGATACCGGGATCGCACAGCAGCGCCAGGAAATTTGCCGTCACACCGCGCCCGGGGCCTGGCCGCAGATGCACGACCCGGTCAGGATGCGCCCGGCGGAAGGCCATGATCCGGCTGATCGTTGCGTCAGACGAACCATCGTCGCCGACCCAGAGCGACCAGTCCCGGTGCGACTGCGCGGCGATCGAGGCAAGCTGATCATCGATGAACCGTGCGCCGTTCCGCGTGGCCATCAGAACAGCAACGTGTTGCCCGGCCTTGTTCAACGTTCAGACCTCATCCCTGAACAAGGCGGCCCTGATTCCGCAGGATCAGGCTGCCCCCGGCAGCGAACAATGCGGCGGCAACCGCCAGCACATAGAGAATGCCCGTCGGGTCGGACTGCTCCGCACCGAAATAGGCCGCGCGCATCGCCCCCACGACATGCAGGACCGGGTTCCACCAGACGGCGTCTGCCAGCCCATCCGGCGCGCTGCCGGGAATGAACAGAATGCCCGACACGATGAACAGGGGACGGTTCAGCACCGACCAGACCTGCCGCCACGCCGGAAAGAAGCCGACAAGCAGCGCGTTGAATGTGCCGACGCCCAGACCCAGTGCAGCGGCAAGGCCGAGACTGGCGGCAAAGGCACCGGGTGCTGCGGGCAGGGACAGGGAAAGCGCCGCGGCGAGCCCCGGTATGAGGATCAGGGCGATGACGACATGGGTCAGGGCATCGAGCATTCCGCGCGCGAGGATCGTGTCCAGCGCGCTGATCACCGGATAGGACAAAAGCCCCCGGTTTGCCGTGATCGCATTCATCGCACCGGCGGCGACGGCGCTGTACATCAGGAACGGGATCAGCCCCGTGCCGTAAAAGAACAGGAAGCTGTCGCCGAGCGGGGGCGTCTGAACGACAAAACTGAAGGTGGCGGCCAGAAGAACGGTTCCGCCGATGGGCTCCAGCAACGCCCAGAGATAGCCGCCCCGCGCGGTTCCGAAACGCGCGAGCATCTCGCGCAGGATCAGTGCCGCCAGAATTCGCGGACGGGTCGGTCCGGTGGATGCGATAATGGCGGACAAGTCGGCCCCAGTGCGCTGTTCCACTGCAGAATGCCACGATCACGGTTAACCGATGATTTCTGATTGCACGCGATAAGGGGGTGCGGGCGGTCTGCCCGACCAGCGCAGGATGACGCCCATGACAACCGCCCATTCCTTGCCGTTTCCCGAATTCCGCGCCGTTCGCCTGCCTGGCCTCAGGGTCGCCTCTGCCGACGCGCCGCCTGGCGCGCGCGCAGTAGCGGAAGTCGCCATGCTGCGCCCGCATCGGCAGCGCCGCCACAACTGGCTTGCAGCCAGTTTTGTGGGTCTTGTCGTGCTGCCCTTTGTTCTGGTGGCCGTCTACATGTTTGCAGTCGCGGCGGACCAGTATCATTCGGACGCGGCATTCACGGTCAGATCCGAAGACCGGTCCGGGGCATCAGCGCTGGGCGTTCTTGGTGCCATCACGCAGATCGGCGGCGGGTCGGCGTCCGATACGGATATTCTTCAGGATTTCCTTGTCAGCCAGACTCTCGTCACTGCGGTCGATGCGGAACTCAATCTCCGCGCGATATTTGCAAAAAGTGACGGCGACCCGGTCTTCGGTTTCCGCGACGACGGCACGGTCGAAGCGCTGCTGCGCTACTGGACGCGGATGGTCCATGTGACCCACGACACCCGCGCGGGCACGATTTCACTGCGTGTCGATGCCTTCGATCCGTCCGACGCTCAGGCCATCGCGGCGGCGATTCTGGCGCACTCGGGGCGGCTGGTGAACGACCTGTCCGATCAGGCACGCCGCGACACCGTCCGCTTTGCCGAGGCTGACCTGACGGATGCCGAACGCGGCTTGCGCACCCTGCGCGAACAGCTTGCGCGACTGCGGGACCAGACGCAGATGATCGATCCTGCGGCCGACGTCGCGGGCCAGATGGGCGTGGTCGGCGCGCTGCAGGCCGAACTGGCGGCGGCGCTGATCGCCCGCGACACATTGACGGCCTATGCCGAACCCACCGATCATCGCGTGGTCAAGTCGAACCGTCGGATCGCAGCCATTCAGGACCGGATCGCCGCCGAACGCTCGGCTCTGGGTGCAGGACAAGGCGCTTCGGACCCCAGTGCGGTCATCGGACACTACGAAGCGATTCTGACCGACATCGAATTCGCGCAGGCGGCCTATACGCAGGCGCTGACCAATCTGGCGCTGGCGCGGGCGGAATCGCGGCGCGAGGCGCGGTATCTGGCCGTGCATATCGAACCGACGCTGGCACAGTCATCGCTGTACCCGCGGCGCGGACTGCTGACGGGCCTTGCGGGTCTGGGCCTGCTGCTGCTCTGGGCGGTACTCGCCGTCGCGTTCTACAATGTCCGCGACGCGCGGACCGGTTGACGGACCGCCGCCATGATCGGCTTTCAGGGCGTTTCGAAATCCTACCGGGTGGCGGGCGGGCGGAAAATCATCCTTGATGATCTCTCGCTGACGCTGCCCGCCGGCGCACGCATCGCATTGATGGGACGGAACGGCGCGGGCAAGTCCACGATGCTGGGGATGATTGCGGGCACCGTGCCCGCCGACAGCGGACGGATCGTCCGGCAGGGCAGCATGTCATGGCCGCTTGGATTTGCGGGCGGTTTCGCCAACGACCTGACCGGCATCCAGAACACGCGCTTTGCCGCGCGCATCTACGGCGCTGACACCGACGCCCTGGTCGCCTATGTGACCGAGTTTTCCGAACTCGGGTCCTTCATGCGGATGCCCCTGCGCACCTATTCCGCCGGAATGCGCGCGCGGCTCGCCTTCGGCTTGTCCATGGGGCTGGGGTTTGACTGGTATCTGGTCGACGAGATCACCGCCGTCGGCGACGCGGGTTTCCGGACCAAATCGCTGGCTGTCTTCCGTGAACGGCTCGGCACCGCCGGGATGCTGATGGTATCGCATTCGGTCCCGATGCTGCGGGCCTTCTGTACCTCGGCGCTGGTGATGGAGGCGGGCGCAGCGCGCTACTTCGACGACCTCGAAGAGGCCATCGCGGTGCACGAGGCGGCGCTGGCCTGACGCCCCCCCCGACCGCAGGCGGTTCAGGCAGCCTCGTCCAGGAGAGCCTTCAGGTCCAGCCGTGCGTTGAACATCTTCAGGTTCCCGGTCTCGTCCTTCGGCCATTCCGCCTGCGGTCGGTCGCGGTAGATCTCCACCCCGTTGCCGTCCGGATCGCGGAAATAGATCGCCTCGCTGACGCCGTGATCCGCCGCGCCGTCGATCTCCCAGCCCGCATCCACCACGCGCTTGAACACCCGCGCCAGATCGGCGCGGCTGGGGTAGAGGATCGCGGTGTGATAGAGGCCGGTATGGTGCGGCGGCGGCGGTGTGCCGTCCTTGCTTTCCCAGGTGTTCAGCCCGATGTGGTGGTGATAGCCGCCCGCCCCCAGAAACGCTGCGCCCGTCCCGTAGCGCGTGGTCACGGTGAAACCGAGCAGGCCGGAATAAAACGCGATGGCGCGATCAAGGTCCGCGACCTTGAGATGGACATGGCCGATCGTGGTCGCGGCCGGGGCAGTGAACGACATGGTCAGATCTCCTTGGTGCTGCGCCCAAGTTAATGCATGTGCGCCAGATCACCAAGATGCGCGGATGCCGATGCTGCTGTGCAGAAAAGCCCAAGGTCGCACCGACAGGGTGCGACACCTCCCGGGGGATAGGGAGGTGTCGCTGTGCCTGGCGGCATGGCCGGTACGGGGCTACCGGGCATAAGGATGGTTAGGCCGATTCTGAAACGGCCAGATGACAGCGGGCCGCCGTCAGCCCCGGCGCGACCGGATCATGCCCGTGATGTCCAGAACCCGGTCCAGGATCGGGCGCGCCAAAGCGTCGGCCCGGTCCGCGCCCTGACCGAGGATGCGGTCGATTTCGCCCGGATCGCCCATCAGGCGTTTCATCCGTTCTGTCATCGGCGCAAGCTTTGACACCGCAAGGTCGGCAAGCGCCGGTTTGAAGGTGCCGAAGCCCTGACCGGCAAAGTGCTGCGTCACCTGATCGGGGCTTTCGCCTGCCAGCGCCGCGTAGATGTTCACGAGGTTCCGCGCCTCGGGCCTGTCCTTCAGCCCGGCGGCTGTCTCGGGCAGCACCTCGGCATCCGTGCGTGCCTTGCGGATTTTCGACGCGATGGTGTCGGCATCGTCGGTCATGTTGATCCGGCTCTGGTCGCTGGGGTCCGACTTCGACATTTTCTTCGTCCCGTCGCGCAGGGACATCACCCGTGTCGCCGCACCTTCGATCACCGGGTCCGGCAGCGGGAAGAAATCCACGCCGTAGTCGTGGTTGAACTTCGCCGCGATGTCGCGGGTCAGCTCGACATGCTGTTTCTGGTCCTCGCCCACCGGCACCATCGTCGCGTGATACAGCAGGATGTCGGCGGCCATCAGCGCCGGATAGGCGTACAGGCCCAGCGACGCGGCCTCGGCGTTCTTGCCCGCCTTGTCCTTGAACTGCGTCATCCGGTTCATCCAGCCCAGACGCGCGACGCAGTTGAAGAACCCAGCCAAGCTCGGCATGGGCCGACACCTGGCTCTGGTTGAACAGGATCGACCGCGCCGGGTCGATGCCCGCAGCGATGAAGCCCGCCGCCGCTTCGCGCGTCTGCTGGCGCAGGCGCTCGGGATCCTGCCAGACGGTGATCGCGTGCAGGTCCACCAGGCAGTAGATCGTCTCGATCCCCTCGTCCTGCTTTTCCACGAAGCGCTTCAGCGCGCCGAGATAGTTGCCCAGCGTCAGCCCGCCCGACGGCTGGATGCCCGAAAAGATGCGGGGCGTGAAGGCGGCGTTGGGTGCGGTCATCGGCTGTGTCCGGCTGCTGAAAGGGCGGCCATCGGCTGGCTGGCGTTTGGCGTCCGCCTCGCATATCGCTGGGGGGCAGGGGCGTCAACAACGGGGCAGATGATGCAGGGCGGCTACAACACCTCACCTCTGAACCCTGTGCCGCCCGTCGTCTGGCTGCTGGTCCTGCCCATCGCCGCGATGGAAATCGTGCTCAGCGCGGGCGATCTGGGTCTGGCGGGCGGGGCCTTCGGCATCGGCTGGCGCAACGATGCGCTGCAGCGGTTCGCCCTGCCGCCCGAAATGCTCGATCAGATGATCTCGCTCGGGCAGTATCCGCTGTCGCTGATGCAGCGGTTTCTGTCCTATCCCTTTGTCCACACGTCCTTCCTGAGCGCGGTGTTCGCCGTCGCCATGCTGCTGGCGCTGGGCAAGTTCGTGGGCGATGTGTTCTCGCCCTTCGGTGTGATCGCCGTCTTCATCGTCTCGACCCTTGTCGCGGGCCTCGTCTATTCCGCCGTGCCCGGACTGCGGCTTGCCCTCTACGGGGCGTTCCCGCCGGTCTACGGGCTGATCGGCGCATTCACCTTCATTCAGTGGGCCAGGCTCGGGTGCTGCCAACGCCAACCGCGCCCAGGCCTTCACGATGATCGGCTTCCTGATGGGGATCAATCTGCTGTTCGGCCTGCTGTTCGGAAGCGACCAGACATGGATCGCCGATCTGTCCGGCTTCGCCGCGGGGTTCGGCGCTGTCTTTCCTTGTCGGCCCCGGCGGCCCGACCAAGCTGATCCGCCGCCTGCGTCAGCGCTGACGCGCAAAGCCCGCGCGCAGGTCCGAAGGGCGGAACGCGCCGGTGACAAGACTGGCCGCCCCATAGACGGCAAGCCCGCCGAGGCACAGGATCGCCAGCGCCCAGTAGCGGTGCCCGGCCTGCCCGAGCTGCGCCCTCCAGCGCCGCCGCCCCGGCCCAGATGCCCAGTCCCATTGCGACCGCGGAAACGGCGATGCGCGGCAGGCGCGCGCGCAGCCGGTCATCGGCACGCGCGGCCTCGCCCATGCCGCGCGTGCCCCACCAAAGCTGCGCCACCATGATCCAGCCCGCGACCGTGGTGCCGATGGCCGCAGCGACAAAGCCGAAAAGCGGCGACAGCCCGACGGCGAGGACGGCATTCACGACCATCGACCAGACGGCGAAACGGAAGGGCGTGCGCGTATCTTCGCGCGCGAAGTAGAGCGGTTGCAGGACTTTCTGCATCACGAAAGCGGGCAGGCCGACGCCGTAAACGGCAAGCGCCAGCGCGGTCGGGGCGGTATCGGCGGCGGTGAACGCGCCGCGTTCATAAAGCACCGAAATCAGCGGCACCGCGATGACGACCAGCGCGACGGCGGCGGGAAAGGTCAGGAACAGCGCGAATTCCGTCGCGCGGCTCAGCGCATGGCGGCTGCCGCCGGTGTCCCCCGCCTTCAGCCGCCGCGACAGGTCGGGCAGCAGCACGACGCCGATGGCGATGCCGACAACGCCAAGCGGCAGCTGATACAGCCGGTCCGCATAGGACAGCCAGGCAATCGCCCCGTCAAAGAACGACCCCACCTGCCGCCCGACCAGCAGGTTGATCTGCACCACGCCCCCCGCCAGCACCGCAGGCCCGGCGATGGCCACCAGCCGCCGCAGGTCCGGCGTCATCCGCGGGCGGCGCAGGCGCAAGGGATAGCCCATCCGCGCCGCGGCGATCCAGACCATCGCCAGCTGCGCCAGCCCGGTGACCGGCGTCGCCCAGGCCAGCGTCAGCCCCATGTCCCAGCCCATCCGGTCGGCCAGCAGCATCGCCCCGATGAACAGGATGTTCAGCAGCACCGGCGCACCCGCCGCCGCGATGAAGCGTCCGCCCGCGTTCAGCAGGCCCGACAGCAGCGCGGTGGGCGAGATCAGGAGGATATAGGGAAAGCAGATGCGCCCCATCTCGGTCGCCAGCGCCAGCCGTGCGTCACCCGCGAACCCGCCCGCCATCGCCAGCACGAGCCAGGGCATGACGACCATCGCCAGAACGGTCACGATCAGCGTGACGAACAGCAGCCCCGACATCGCATCCTCGGCAAAGCCCTGCGCGTCCTCGCCCGCCTCCATCTTCTTCGAAAACAGGGGCACAAAGGCCGTGTTGAACGCGCCTTCCGCAAAGAACCGCCGGAACATGTTCGGCAGCGCGAAGGCCACCAGGAACGCCTCGGCCACCGGCCCGGTGCCGAGGTAGTTTGCCGTCAGCACATCACGCGCAAAGCCGAAGATGCGGCTCAGCAGCGTCCAGGCCCCGACCGTCAGAAAGCCGCGCACCAGCAGGATGGGTCGCATCAGGCGGTCGCCCTTTCCGCGCCTTCGGTGATCGCCTGGCGCAGCTTGCGCTCCAGCGCCTCCTGCCGCGATTTCGTATGCAGCTTCAGGCCGAAGGCGTCCTTGACATAGAACGCATCGACCACCTGCGCCCCATAGGTCGCGATCACGGCCGAGGCGATATAGATGTTGCTCGACGCCAGCGTCCGCGTCAGATCGTAAAGCAGCGCCGGACGGTCGCGCGTATCGACCTCGATGATCGTGTAGATGTCCGACCCCTCGTTGTCGAAGGTGATCGAGGTCGGGAACCGGAACTGGCGTTCCCGTTTCTTGATCTTGTCGCGATCTTTCAGCGCGTCGCGGGCGACGACCTCGCCCTTCAGCGTCTTGTCGATCATCGCCATCAGGCGCGGCAGGCGCGCCTCTTCATAGGGTCGGCCTTCGCCGTCCTGCACCCAGAACACCGCCGTCGCATAGCCGTCCTTGGACGTGTAGGTGCGCGCATCGACAACGTTCGCGCCGACCAGTGCCAGCGCACCGGCAAGGCGCGAAAAGATGCCCGGATGGTCGGTCAGCGCGAAACAGGCGCGCGTCGCGTCATGGTCCGGGTCGGGCTTGATGTCGATCCGGATCTCGTCGTCGGGGATGGCCCGCAGCAGCCGCGCGAAAATCACCTGCGCCTCGGGCGAAAGGCCCTGCCAGTAGGGGTCGTAGTGCCGCGCGATCTCGGCCTTGATCTCGCGCGCGTCCCAGTCACCCAGCGCCTCGCGCAGGCTGCGCTTGGCCTCGTCGGTGCGCTGGTCGCGGTTCACGGTTTCCAGACCGGCATCCAGCGCATCCGCCGTTTCGCGGTAGAGCCTGCGCAGCAGCATGGCCTTCCAGTTGTTCCAGGCCTTCGGCCCGACGCCCCTGATGTCGCAGACGGTCAGCACCGTCAGCAGGTCGAGCCGGCGTTTCGTCTTCACCGCCTTGGCAAAGTCCCGCACCGTGCGCGGGTCGGCGATGTCGCGCTTCTGCGCCATGTCCGACATCAGAAGGTGGTAGCGGACCAGCCATTCGACAGTCTCGGCCTCGTCTTCGGACAGGCCGAGGCGCGGGCAGACCCGCCGCGCGATCTGCGCGCCCAGGATGGAATGATCCTCGGGGCGGCCCTTGCCGATGTCATGCAGGATCAGCGCAACATACAGCACCCGACGGCTGACCCCGGCATCCTTCAGGATGCCGCTGACGATGGGCAGTTCCTCGATCAGTTCGCCGCGTTCGATCTGGGCAAGGTTCGAGATGCACTGGATGGTGTGCTCGTCGACCGTGTAG
Source organism: uncultured Alphaproteobacteria bacterium (assembly GCA_963819585.1). GTDB lineage: Bacteria > Pseudomonadota > Alphaproteobacteria > Rhodobacterales > Rhodobacteraceae > JAOADN01. The sequence continues at coordinate 363,921 of CAWFWP010000002.1, read as the reverse complement.
CTGTGATAGACATTGAACTGCATCATGGCGACGATCGGGGCGAATTCCGGCAGGAAGGCCGACAGCACGCCCAGTTCGTTCATCCGCCGCAGCGCGCGTTCCGGGTTGCCGTGTTTCAGCATCAGATCGAGGAACAGCTGCGCCGCATCGGGGTCGCCCTGCATGTCCTCGTCGATCAGGTCCAGGTTCGACGCGATCAGCCGCATCGCATCGGGGTGGATCAGAAGACCGGTGCGCAGCGCCTCTTCGAAGATCCGCAGCAGGTTCAGCTTGTCGCCAAGGAACCGTGCGGCATCCGCGACATGCAGGCGGTTGTTGACGACGCGAAATCCGTCGCGGACTTTTTTCTTGCGCCGGAACATCCCGTAGAGCCCCGGCGCGCGTTTCACATGCTGCGCTTCCAGCGCGGTCAGGAAAACGCGGGTCAGGTCGCCGACATGGGTCGCATGGCGGAAATAGTCCTGCATGAAATGCTCGACCGCGCGGCGTCCGGCATGATCCTCGTATCCCATGCGCGCGGCCACCTCGACCTGCAGGTCAAACGCCAGCTGGTCCATCGCGCGCCCGGCGATCAGGTGCAGATGGCAGCGCACGGCCCAGAGATAATCCGCAGCCTGCCGGAAGGCCTCGTACTCCTCGCGGCGCAGGAACCCCAGACCCACCAGCGCCTCGGCTTCGTCGACGCCATGCAGGTATTTGGCGATCCAGTAGAGCGTCTGCAGGTCGCGCAGGCCGCCCTTGCCCTCTTTCACATTCGGTTCCAGCACATAGCGCTGTCCGCCCTGCCGGTCATGCCGCGCATCGCGTTCGGCCAGCTTCCCCTCGACGAATTCGGGACCGGTGGTGCGATAAAGGTCGTGCTGCAGGCGCTGGTGCAGTTCCGCCGCCAGTGCCTTGTCGCCGACGATGAAGCGGTGCTCCAGAAGTGCTGTCCGGATCGTCATGTCCTCGCGCCCCAGGCGCAGGCAGTCCTTCACCGTCCGGCTGGCATGTCCGACCTTCAGCCGCAGGTCCCACAGGACATACAGCATCGTCTCGATGACCCATTCCGCCCAGGGCGTGATTTTCCAGGGCGTCAGGAACAGAAGGTCGATGTCCGAATAGGGGGCCATTTCGGCCCGGCCGTATCCCCCGACCGCGATCACCGACAGCCGCTCGCCCTCGGTCGGGTTGGACAACGGGTGCAGGAGTTTCGTCACCGTCTCGAAGGCGAGTGTCACGATCCGGTCGGTCAGGCCCGCATAGGCGCGCACGGTGTCCTGTGCGCGGCGCGGGTTCCGGGCAAAGGCTGCCTCGATCCCCTCTGCCCCGGCGCGGCGCAGGGCTGAAAGTTCGCGCACCAGAACGGCGCGGCGCGCCTTGGCGTCCGGAACCCCTGCCAGACTGGCAGCCAGGATCAGGCGCATCCCGGGAAGATCGGGCGCTTCGCCCGGCCCAAGGGTTGCCCCCGGGCCGATCTGCGGATCGGTCAGCAAGGGTTCGGCCGGGTCAGAAACCGGCACCACCGAAGGAACGGGGGGCAGGATCAAGGATGACCACCTGGTTGTCGCGGATCTGCGCGACGGCCAGACCGCGCTCGTTGGTGCCGTCGGGGCGCAGGCGGAAGACGCCGTTGACGCCCGCAAAGCCCGACCCTTGCGTCAGCGCCGAGGCCGAAAGAGCATTCGGCCCGCCTTTGCGCGCAAGGGCACCGATCGCGGCAATGCCGTCATAGGCAAGCCCCGCGATCGGGTGCGGGGCCTGTCCGTACGCCGCTGTATAGCGCGCCTCGAACTGACTTGTCAGGCCGGGATCCGGCATGGCGAACCAGCCGCCCTGCACACCCGGCAGCGCCAGCGTCGCGGACGGGATGTCCCAGCGGGTCAGGCCGATGAACTGCGTGGTCGCCGGGCTGATGCCCGCTTCCGGGATCAGCTGCGTCAGAAGCGGCAGCGCACCTGCTGTGTCGGCGGTGAAAAAGATTGCGCTCGCACCGCTGGAGCGGGTCTGCGCGACGATGCCGGGCACGGCCGAGACAACGCCCTGCTGCGAGAAGGCATAGCTGGCGGTGCCGACAACCGACGCACCCGAACCGGAGGCAGCCGCCGCAATGGCGCGCCCGCCGAGATCGCCTGCGGGCGACTGGTCCTTGACGACCAGGATACGCCCTCGCCCCTGCCGCGCGGCATAGCCGACCAGGCGGTTCGCGGTGTTCTGGAAGGTCGAGCCGAGGACGAACACATTCCGCCCGGCGATATCGGTGTTGTTCGAGAACGACAGGACGTTCACGCCGTCGCCCGCGACGGCTACGCCTGCGGCGTTCGCCGCATCGGCAAAGACCGGGCCGAGGATGACCTTGGCGCCTTCCGCCACGGCCTGACGCGCCGCATCGGCAGCGGCAGCGGGGCTGGCCCCGGTGTTGTAGACGCGCAGGTCGATCTGCACGCCGTCGAGATCGGCAATCGCCAGTTCGGCGGCGTTGCGCAGGCTCTGCGCCACGACCTCGTCGCCCGAATTGCCCGACCCCGCAGGCAGAAGAAGCGCCACCTGAACCGGCGCGCCCGCGCGACAGCGTCGGTCCGCCTGCCAGCCCGACCGGGTCGCAGGCGGCAAGCCACAGGGCCGATGCGGCGACGGCCAGCGCGCGGAGCGGCTTGCGGGTGAGCGGCAAAATGGGGAACATGGAACGGTCCTCGACAGGTGCAGGGTTCGGTGGGCCGCGCGTGGCGCGCAGGGTTCAGGGGCAGTGCGGCGACGTGCGGCGAACCTAAGCGCAATGCCGCGCGAAGTAAACTTTGCCGGAGAGGGTCCCGACGATGACATCCGACCCGAAGCAACCCGGCCCCGGCCTCTATCTGGTCGCAACTCCTATCGGGGCCGCGCGCGACATCACGCTGCGCGCGCTCGACCTTCTGGCCCACGCGCAGGTGCTGGCCGCCGAAGACACCCGCACGCTGCGCCACCTGATGGATATTCATGGCATCCCCCTCGCGCGGGCGGACGCTGATCGCCTACCACGACCACAACGGGGCCGCGGCGCGCCCGCGCATCCTGGGCCTGCTCGCCGAAGGACGGTCCGTGGCCTATGCGTCCGAGGCCGGAACGCCGCTGGTCGCCGATCCCGGCTTTGACCTTGTCCGCGCTGCGGCCGAGGCGGGGCACAAGGTCTTTGCGGCACCCGGCGCGTCGGCGGTGCTGGCCGCGCTGACCGTGTCCGGCCTGCCGTCCGACCGCTTCCTGTTTGCCGGGTTCCCGCCCGCAACGGCTGCCGCGCGCCGCCGATGGCTGGCTGACCTGGCGGACGTGCAGGCGACCCTGATTTTCTACGAAAGCCCCAAGCGCATCGGCGGAATGCTGGCGGATTGCGTGCGGGCCTTCGGCGGGGCGCGCAAGGCGGCGCTGTGCCGCGAACTGACCAAGCGGTTTGAAGAGGTGACGCGCGGACACGCTTGAAGGGCTGGCATCGGACACGGCGGCGCGCAGTCTCAAGGGCGAAATCGTTCTGGTCATCGACCGCGCGGCCCCGCCGGTTGCCGACGCCGACGACGCTCGACCGGGCGCTGCGCGACGCGCTGGCGACACTGTCGGTCAAGGATGCGGCGGCTGAGGTCGCCGAGGCGCTGGGCCTGCCGCGGCGCGATGTCTATCAGGCGGCCCTGCGCATCGGGGCGGTGCAGAGCGGCCGTTAGGGAAGAAGTCGCTTTCCCGTGGCAAACTTGGGATGCAGCCGGTATGGTCAGCAAGGGGAATGAGGCGGGTATGAGCGGGCTGCGATCTTATCACGCGGGGCTGGCGGCAGAGGAGACCGTCGCAGGTCTCTATGAGATCCGGCGGCTATCCGATCGCGGCGCGGCGCTGGCGCGGCTCGGCGGGCGAGATCGATCTGGTGGCGCGGGACGGGTCGGCGATGATCTTCATCGAAGTGAAGCAGGCCGAGACTTTCGCCTGGGCTGCCGAACGCCTGACGCCCCGTCAGATGGACCGCATCTATGCGGCGGCCAGCGAATTCATCGCAAACGAACCCGGCGGACAGGACACCGAAGTGCGCTTCGATGTGGCACTGGTCGACGCAAGCGGCTGCGTCGAAGTGGTGCGGAACGCCATCGGGCACTGACCGCCGCCGATCTCCGGCCACACGGCGGGCTGATTGCAACTCGCCTCGGGCTGCGCCATCACTGGGTGCCTGACACAAGCCCGGGGCAGCCGCATGGCACTGAACGTCGCCTTCCAGATGGACCCGATCGGTCCGATCAACATCAACGCCGACAGCACGTTCCGCATCGCGGTCGAGGCGCAGGCGCGCGGGCACCGGCTGTTCTACTACACCCCCGACCGTCTGGCCTACCGCGAAGGGCGGGTGTTCGCGCGGGGCTGGCCGCTGGAGGTGCGGCGCGAGGTCGGCAACCACTACACGCTGGGGGACGAGGCCGAGGTCGATCTGGCGACCCAGGATGTGGTCTGGCTGCGGCAGGACCCGCCCTTCGACATGGGCTACATCACCACGACGCATCTTCTGGACCGCATCCATCCGAAGACGCTGGTGGTCAACGACCCGTTCTGGGTGCGCAACTATCCCGAAAAGCTGCTGGTGCTGGATTTCCCCGACCTGACGCCGCCGACGCTGGTCGCGCGCAACCTGCAGACGATCCGCGATTTCAAGCACGCGCACGGCGACATCATCCTGAAGCCGCTCTACGGCAACGGCGGCGCGGGGGTGTTCCGGCTCGACCCCAACGACCGCAACCTCGCCTCGCTGCACGAGCTGTTCGCGGGCATCAACCGCGAGCCGCTGATCGCGCAGAAATACGTGCCTGCGGTGACGAAGGGCGACAAGCGCATCATCCTGGTCAACGGCGATCCGGTGGGGGCGATCAACCGGGTGCCTGCGGAAGGCGAGACGCGGTCGAACATGCATGTCGGCGGGCGGCCCGAGAAGGTCGGCCTGACGACCCGCGATCGCGAAATCTGCGCGGCCATCGGCCCGACCCTGCGCGACAAGGGGCAGATATTCGTCGGCATCGACGTGATCGGCGACTGGCTGACCGAGATCAACGTGACCTCGCCGACCGGCATACAGGAGCTGGAGCGGTTCGACGGGACGAACACCGCAGCGCTGATCTGGGAGGTCATCGAGGCGAAGCGGCGGGGCTAGCCGCGCAGCCGCTACGGCGTCGCCTGCAATGTCAGCCGGAAGCTGACCGCCTCGGCCACATGGGCCTTCCGCACGCCTTCCGACCCCGCCAGATCGGCAATCGTGCGCGCCACCCGCAGCACCCGGTGATAGCCCCGCGCCGACAGGCCCATCCGCTCGGCGACCCGCACCAGAAGGTCGCGCCCCTCGGTGTCCGGCGTCGCCACCTGTTCCAGAAGCTGCCCTTCGGCATCCGAATTCACCCGCACATGGTCGTGCCCCGCGAACCGCTCTGCCTGCCGGTCGCGCGCGTCCGCCACGCGCGCCGCCACGGTTGCCGAACTGTCGCCCGATTCCGGGATGTCGAGGTCGGTATAGGCCACCGGCGGCACCTCCACCCGCAGGTCGATCCGGTCCATCAGCGGGCCGGAGATGCGCCCGAGGTAGTCCTCGCCGCACAACGGCACCCGGGCGCAGGCGCGCGTCGGATCGGTCAGGAAGCCGCATTTGCAGGGGTTGGCGGCCGCGACCAGCATGAAACGGCAGGGATAGCGGATATGGGCATTGGCGCGGGCAACGACCACCTCGCCCGTCTCGATGGGCTGGCGCAGCGTTTCAAGAACGGCGCGGGGAAACTCGGGGAATTCGTCCATGAACAGCACACCATTATGCGCCAGACTGATCTCGCCCGGCTTCGCGTTCCGCCCGCCGCCGACGATTGCCGCCATGCTGGCCGTGTGGTGCGGTTCGCGGAAGGGCCGCGCGCGGCTGATCCCGCCTTCGTCGAGCAGACCCGACAGCGAATGGATCATGCTTGTCTCCAGCGCCTCGGGCGCCGTCAGCGGCGGCAAAATGCCGGGGATGCGGGCGGCGAGCATCGACTTGCCCGACCCCGGCGTGCCCGACCATGATCAGATGGTGCCGCCCGGCCGCCGCGATTTCCAGCGCCCGCTTGGCGCGTTCCTGGCCCTTGACGTCGCGCAGGTCGCGCGCGGCTGGGCCGGGGGTCACCTCTCCCGGGGCTGGCGGGGGTGATCGGCGACTGCCCGGTGTAGTGCCGCAGCACGTCGGTCAGCGACGCGGCGGCGAGGACCGGAACCGTGGCCACCCAGGCCGCCTCGGGCCCGCATTCGCGCGGACACAGAAGCCGCTTGCCCTCGCCCGCCGCTGCCATTGCGGCGGGCAGAGCGCCGATCACCGGGATCAGCCGCCCGTCCAGCGACAACTCACCCAGCGAGACGGTCGCCTCGACATCCTCATGCGGGATGATCTCGATGGCGGCGAGCAGGGCCAGCGCAATGGGCAGGTCGAAATGCGACCCCTCCTTGGGCAGGTCGGCGGGCGACAGGTTGATCGTGATCCGCTTCGACGGCAGGGCGATGGACATCGCGTTCAGCGCCGCCTTGACGCGGTCACGCGCCTCGCTGACCGCCTTGTCGGGCAGGCCTACGATGGCGAAATGCGGCATGCCGGTTGCAACCGCGCATTGCACCTCGACGATCCGCGCCTCGACCCCCTCGAAGGCTACCGTATAGGTGCGCGCGACCATTCATCCGCCTCCGCCAAGAATGGTTAACGCCTAGCTGGCAAGGGGTTGAGGAATGGTTAACGCGCGACGGCGCCTTGCGGGAGTCAGGCCGCTTTGCGGTGGGAAGCGACCATCGCCGTGAATTTCGGCCATGCCTCGGGGTCGGCCATCGTCTTGTCGCGGCAGAAGGCGTTGCAGAAACCCCAGACCTGACCGTCGAGCTGACAGAAAATGCGTGACCGCATCCCCGGAATAGGGGCAGGCCGCATTCACGGACGGGCCGTCCGCAATCTCGGCCGCCCCGGGCGCGGGACCGGGCCAGGGGCGTTCGGCATAGGGCATGCGGTAGCTGGGCTGTTCCAGATGCTCTGCCCAGCCCATGGCGCGCCAGCGGCGGAAGGCAGGATCGGCCAGATGCGCATCGACATAGTCCTGCGGCGGCGGGACTGACGGGCAGGTTGTAGGCCGCGATGCGCGTGGCGACGGGGGCGTAGAAGGCATCTGCAGCGGAATAGGCGCCGAACAGCCAGGGGCCTCCCGCCCCGAACCGGTCGCGGGCACGCGACCAGATGTCCTCGACCCGGGCGAGGTCGCGCAGAACCTCCGCACGCGGCAGGCTGTCGCGGTAGCTTTTAGCCAGATTCATCGGGCAGTCATTGCGCAGGTCGCGGAAGCCTGCATGCATTTCGGCGACCATATAGCGCGCCATCGCACGGGCGGCGGGGTCGGCAGGCCAGTGGCCGGCATCAGGGTGGCGTTCGGCCAGCGTTTCGGCGATGGCAATGGTTTCGCCGATCACCTCGCCGTCGGGCAGACGCACCGCAGGCACCTGCCGCGCCGGGGCATAGCGGGCGAGCATCTGATAGAGGTTATCGGTGTAGAGGATGCCGGTTTCGATTTTGACGGGAATCCCGAATTTCTCGAACAGCAGCCAGCCGCGCAGCGACCAGCTGGAATAGGTGCGGTCGCCGATGGCGAGATTATAGGTCATGGTGGCCCCGTCTGTTGATGCGGGGCGAACCTAACGCAGGAGTGGCCGCAGGGTGAAATGATGAAATGCGGCGTCGGTCATCACCGGGCGTGATGAGGCTGGGGTCATGCCAAGGGAGGCAGTTCGCCTTTCAGGACCATCGGCAGACCGGCTACGACAAAGACCACTGTATCGGCGCTGGCCGCCAGACCCTGGTTCAGGCGACCCTGCGCGTCGCGGAACTGCCGCCCGAGCGGTGTGTCAGGCACAAGGCCGAAGCCGACTTCGTTCGAAACGATCACGACGCTGGCCGGGCAGTCCGCCAGCGCTGCCACAAGATCGTCGCAGACAGTGTCGCAGTCATGCCCGGCCAGCAGGTGGTTCGACAGCCAGAGCGTGGCGCAGTCGATCAGGGCGTGCTCTTCGGGGCCAAGGCCGCGCAGAGCGGTGGCAAGGTCCAGCGGAACCTCCAGGGTGCGGAAGGTGTTGGCCCTGTCAGACCGGTGCCGGTCGATCCGGGCCGCCATTTCGGTGTCGGACCTGACCGCAGTGGCGATGTAGAGGCACGAAAGACCCGATCCGATGACCAATTTTTCAGCGAATGCCGATTTGCCGGACCGCGCCCCGCCGAGCACAAGCGTCAGGCGCGCGGGTGCCGAGGGTTTGATTGATCCGCTCACTGATTTTTACCGTATCTTAGTCAAATTGGTCAGACGCACCGCGATAGGAGGGTAGAACATGCCTCTTGACGGATACAGCGACCACGGTTTCTCGCGCAAGGCGATGAAGGCCGAACTTCTGGATGCCGAAACCGAATTGAAGCTGGCTTATGCCTGGCGCGATCAGCGCGACGAGGCGGCGCTGCACCGGCTGATCACGGCCTATATGCGGCTGGCGATCTCGATGGCGTCGAAGTTCCGCCGCTATGGCGCGCCGATGAACGACCTGATCCAGGAAGCCGGGCTCGGCCTGATGAAGGCCGCCGACAAGTTCGACCCGGACCGCGGCGTGCGGTTTTCGACCTATGCGGTGTGGTGGATCAAGGCGTCGATCCAGGACTACGTGATGCGCAACTGGTCGATGGTGCGCACCGGGTCCACGTCCAGCCAGAAGTCGCTGTTCTTCAACCTGCGCCGCGTCCAGGCGCGGCTGGAGCGCGAGGCGGAACAGGCGGGCGAGACACTGGACGGGCACCAGCTGCGCGAACGGATCGCGCGTGAGGTTGGCGTTCCGCTTGCGGATGTCGAGATGATGGAGGGCCGCCTCTCCGGATCGGACTATTCGCTGAACGCGACGCAGTCGTCGGACGAGGACGGTCGCGAATGGATCGAGGCGCTGGAGGATGACCGCGCGCAGGCATCCGAAACGGTGGCCGAGGCGCATGACGCGGAAACCCTGCGCGGCTGGCTGAAAGTGGCGATGGGGTCGCTGACGGCGCGCGAACGCTACATCGTGGCGGAACGCAAACTGCGCGATGAACCCCGCACGCTGGAGAGCCTCGGCGAAGAACTGCGCCTGTCGAAGGAACGCATCCGCCAGCTCGAGGCGGCGGCCTTTGCCAAGATGCGCCGCAGTCTGGAAGGCCAGTCGCGCGAGGTTGCGCACTTTCTGACGTAGAACGCGACCCCGGGTGCGTTGCTTGTCTTTGCGCGCCGCGCCGCCTAATCCTGTCGGGCGTGGACCGGACGGGCGGAAATGCTGGCAGACAGGCGCATTCTTCTGATCATCGGCGGCGGCATCGCGGCCTACAAGTCGCTCGACCTGATCCGTCGGCTGCGCGAACGCGGGGCCGCCGTCACGCCGGTCCTGACCCACGCCGCCGAGGAATTCGTGACGCCGCTGTCAGCATCGGCACTGGCGGGCGCAAAGGTCTACCGGCACCTGTTCGACCTGACCGACGAGGCCGAGATGGGCCATATCGAACTGTCGCGCGCCGCCGACCTGATCGTGGTCGCCCCGGCGACGGCTGACCTGATGGCGAAGATGGCGAGCGGATTGGCGGGCGATCTGGCATCGACCCTGCTGCTGGCGACCGACAAGCGCGTCCTGATCGCGCCCGCGATGAATGTGCGGATGTGGGACCATCCGGCGACGCGGCGCAACCTTGCGGCGCTTCGGGCCGACGGTGTGCTGACGGTCGGACCGAACGAGGGCGACATGGCCTGCGGTGAATTCGGGTATGGGCGGATGGCCGAACCGCTGGAAATCGTCGCGGCGGTCGAGACGGCGCTGGGTGGCGGCCCGCTTGGCGGGGCGGCATGTGCTGGTGACGTCGGGCCCGACGCACGAACCCATCGACCCGGTGCGCTATATCGCCAACCGGTCGTCGGGTGCGCAGGGCGCGGCGCTGGCCGCAGCGCTGCGCGATCTGGGGGCAACGGTGACATTTGTGACCGGCCCGGCCAGCGTGCCGCCGCCGGCGGGCGTGACGGTGGTGCGGGTGGACACGGCGGCGCAGATGCTGGCGGCGGTGCAGGCGGCGCTGCCTGCGGATGCGGCGGTCTTCGCGGCGGCGGTGGCGGACTGGCGCGTGGCGAACGCATCGCCGCAGAAGATGAAGAAGGACGGGTCCGGCCGCGCCCCGGCGCTGGAATTCGCCGAGAACGCGGACATTCTGGCGACGGTCGCGGGACTGAAGAAAGGCCGCCCGACAGCTGGTCGTGGGGTTTGCGGCCGAGACGACGGATGTGGTGGCCCACGCAACGGCCAAGCGGGCGCGCAAGGGCTGCGACTGGATCGTCGCCAATGACGTGTCGCCGGCAACCGGGATCATGGGCGGGGCGGAAAACGCCGTGACGCTGATCTCGGACAAGGGGGCGGACGTCTGGCCGCGCCTGCCCAAGGATGAGGTGGCGCGGCGGCTGGCGCGGAAAATAGCCGACGCATTGGCCGGATAGGGCGGATGCCTCCGGCGGGAGTATTTGGGCCAAGATGAACGGAAATGGCGCGACTGGTCCGGTGATCCGCGTTCTGCGCGAGGATTGGGCGGACCCGGACGTACCGCTGCCGTCCTACGCGACGGCGGGCGCGGCGGGGGCGGATGTGCGGGCGAACCTGCCCGCGTCTGACCGCGCGGCTGGCTTCACCCTTGCCCCGATGCAGCGCGCCGTGGTGCCGACCGGCCTGCGCGTCGAAATCCCGGACGGGTTCGAGGCGCAGATGCGCCCTCGATCCGGTCTGGCTCTGAAATACGGGATCAGCCTGCCGAACACGCCCGGCACCATCGACAGCGACTATCGCGGGCCCCTGGGGGTGCTTCTGATCAACTTCGGCACGGAACCCGTCACGATCCGGCATGGCGAGCGCATCGCGCAGATGGTCGTGGCCCCGGTCGTGCAGGCGCGGTTTGAGGTGGCGTCGGACCTGTCGGACACGGCCCGGGGGGCGGGCGGCTTCGGCTCGACGGGGCGCGAATGACGCTGGAGGCTTTCGTCACGGTCTTTCTCGTCTCGGTCTTCGACATCGGCCAGGCGATTCTCGGCCGGCGACCGCTCGACCCCGTTCTCCGGCGTCTGCGCTGGTACTGGCTGATCGCGATAGCGGTCTTCTTTGCCGAGATGATCGGATACAACATCCGCGGCTGGCTGGCCCTTGCCGTTGTTATCGGGGCCGCAGGGCTCTACGCCTTTGCGATCCGGCGTTTGCGGCGGGGGGCTGCGCCCGACGGGCCTGCCGCCCAGATGCCCGTAGCCGGGCGGTTCACCGAAGCCGAGCTTGACCGCTATGCCCGCCATATCGTGCTGCGCGAAGTCGGCGGCATGGGCCAGCGGAAACTGAAGGACGCCAAGGTTCTGGTGATCGGCGCGGGCGGCCTCGGCTCGCCGGTCCTGATGTATCTCGCGGCGGCGGGGGTCGGGACCATCGGGGTGATCGACGACGACACGGTGTCGAACTCGAACCTCCAGCGGCAGATCATCCATACCGACGCCCGGATCGGCATGCCCAAGGTGTTCTCTGCCGAAACCGCGATCAAGGCGCTGAACCCCTTCGTGATCGTGCGCCCCTACAACCGCCGCCTGACGGCGGCGGATGCGGGCCAACTGTTCCCGGACTACGATCTGATCCTCGACGGGTCGGACAATTTCGACACGCGCTATCTGGTCAACGCGGCGGCGGCGGCGGCGCGGAAGCCGCTGTTGTCCGGCGCGATCACGCAGTGGGAGGGGCAGTTGAGCCTCTACGACCCCGCGCGCGGCGCGCCGTGCTATGCCTGCGTCTTCCCCGACCGCCCTGCGCCCGGCCTTGCGCCGCCCTGTGCCGAGGCAGGGGTGATGGGGGCGCTGCCGGGCGTGGTGGGGTCGATGATGGCGGCCGAGGCGATCAAGGAGATCACGGGCGCGGGCGACAGCTTGCGTGGTCGGCTGATGATATACGACGCGCTTTACGGCGAGAACCGGGTCATTGCGGTGGAACGTCGGGCGGACTGCGCGGTGTGCGGAGGCAATGCCGCCTGACATCTGGACTCTGCCGCCCAACCCTTTACCTTCCGGTCAAAACCAACCGGGAGCCTGAGCCATGAAGACCACCCTTGCCGCCATAGGCCTTGCCGCGCTGTCTGTCCTGCCTGCCGCAGCTCAAGGTCTGCCCGATCTTGCCGGACGCGAGATCACCGTCGTCACCGAAAACGCCTATCCGCCCTTGCAGTTCCTCGACGCCTCGGGCGCAGCCATCGGCTGGGAATACGACGGCATGGCCGAGATCGCCAAACGCCTGAACATGACGGTGAAATATGAGAACACCAGCTGGGACGCGATGATCCCGGCGGTGTCGGAAGGCCAGTACGACCTCGGTATGACCGGCATCACGATCAAGGACGACCGCAAGGAAAAGGTCGATTTCTCCGACCCCTACATGCGGTCGGAGATGCTGATGATCGTGCGCGGTGATGAGAGCCGCTTCACCGACGCGGCGTCCTTCGCCGCGATCCCCGAACTGCTGGTTTCGGCGCAGCCGGGAACGTCGCCGTTCTATGCGGCGATCTACAACATCCTGGACGGCAACGAGGAAAACCCGCGCGTGGTCAAGTTCGAGACTTTCGGTGCGGGGCTGGAGGCGCTGAAGGCCGGGGACGTGGACCTGACGCTGTCGGATTCGACCGCCGCGAACGGCTATGTGGCGGCGTCGGACGGCGGGCTGAAGATCATCGGCGAGCCGCTCGCGTCCGAGGATTTCGGGTTCATCTTCCCGAAAGGGTCGGACCTTGTGGCACCCATCAACGCAGCCATCGCCAGCATGAAGGCCGACGGCACCATCGACGCGCTGAACAAGAAGTGGTTCCTCGACTACAAGTTCGGCGAATGATCGCCTGACGGCCCCGGACCCTGTCCCGGGGCCGCCGCACATGCAGCCCAACCCCAAGCCCGACACCGATTTTCCCTGGTGGCTCGTCGTCCTTGTGGCGCTGGGGGCGTGGCTGTTCTGGCGCGTCCTCGCGGACGAGGTCTATTCGCAGGCGCTGGCGACGCTCGCCAAGGGCATCCGCATCACGATCCTGGTGACGGCTGATCGCGTTCCTGTCGGCATCGGCTCGCTTGGCCTCGGGCTGGCCGTCGCGGGCCTGTCGCGGCATCTGGTCCTGCGGCAGGCGGCGCGGTTCTACATCGAGGTGATGCGCGGCGTGCCGATCATCGTGCTGCTGCTCTATATCGCCTTCGCTGCGACGCCCGCCGTCATCATCGCCTGGAACTGGGCGACCGGCTGGACCGGGATCGACCCCTTACGGACCCGCGACGTGCCGCTGCTGTGGCGCGCGGTCATCGCGCTGGCGCTGGCCTATTCGGCCTTCATCGCCGAGATTTTCCGCGCGGGATTGCAGGCGGTGGACAAGGGCCAGATCGAAGCCTCCAAGGCGCTGGGCCTGTCGGGCTGGCAGCGGTTCCGCTTCATCAGCTTCCCGCAGGCGTTCCGGATGATCCTGCCGCCGCTCGGCAATGACTTCGTGGCGATGGTGAAGGATTCCTCACTGGTGAGCGTGCTGGGGGTCACGGATGTGACGCAGATGGGCAAGGTGACGGCGGCGGGGAATTTCCGGTATTTCGAGACCTACAACGTCGTGGCCCTGATCTACCTCACGCTGACGATCACGCTGTCGCTGCTGCTGCGGCGGCTGGAGCGGCGGCTGCGCGGGCAGCACGAAAGGTAGGGCGCATCACAACACGCGCGCCAGATCGGCGATGATGTCGTCGGCATCCTCCAGCCCCACGGACAGCCGGAAAATCCCCTCGCCCGCCCAGTCGCGGTAGGCGGCAGCGCTGGCCGCCGACCCCTTGAATGCCCCGGCCAGCATCCCGTCCGTCCCCAGCCAGTAGATCAGCGTCCGGTGGTGGCCGAGGCTGACGGCGTAGTGGATGAAGTCGAACCGGTCGATCATCGCCTGTGCCAGCCGCTCGCCCGTCGCCGCATCGCCGACCTGAAACGCCATCATCGCCGAGGCGCTGGTCATCTGCCGCCGCGCCAGATCATATTGCGGGTGCGAGGGCAGGCCGGGATAGATCACGCGCGTCACGCTCTGCCGAGTTTCCAGCCATTCAGCCACCGCCTGCGCGCCTTTCGCATGCGCCGCCATGCGGATCGGCAAAGTCGCCGCTCCCCGCGCGATCAGCCAGGCGTTGAACGGCGACAGGACGCCGCCGTGATGGATGCCCGCCTCAATCCGCAGCCGCTCGATCAGGTCGCGCGGACCGGCGACCGCCCCGCCGACTGCATCGCCGTGACCGCAGAGGTATTTTGTCGCCGAATGCATGACCAGATCGACCCCGAGGGCAGCGGGCGACTGTCCGACGGGCGAGGCGAAGGTGTTGTCGCAGCTGACCAGCGCGCCCGCCTGATGCGCCATCGCGGATATGGCCGACAGGTCGGTCAGCCGGCAGATCGGGTTCACCGGGCTTTCGCAATGCACCAGCCGCGTGTTCGGGCGCAGGACAGCGGCAAGGTTCGCAGGGTCCGACAGGTCGGCCAAGCTGACCTCGATCCCGAAGCGGGGCAGGGTGTTCCGGGCAAGTTCGGCGACCCCGGCATAGGAGATGTCTGATACCACGACATGATCGCCCGCCGACAGCACGGTCAGGAAGATCGCCGCCGCCGCCGCCATGCCGCTGGCGGTGCAGAGGCAGGCCGCCGTCCCCTCCATCGCGGCGATCTTGGCCTCGAGCATTGCCACGGTCGGATTTCCCCATCGGGAATAAACGAAGGGGCTGTCCGGCCCCATGTCATGCGCCGAGAACCCGAGCGGCTCGTCCGCGACGAAAGTCGAGGACATATGGATCGCGGGGGCGGATGCGCCGGTGGCGGCGTCGGGGGCCTCGCCCGCATGGATGGCAGTGGTCTGCGGACCCCTCGGCGCATTGTGATCGTGCATGGTGCTCTCCCTTGCCCCGCACTGTGGCCAGTGGCGGCACCTTGGGCTAGGTCTTTTCCGACATGCCCGCGAAAGGACCCACCCGATGACCAACCCGCTGCTTGCCGACTGGACCGCGCCCTTCGCCATGCCGCCCTTCGCCGCGATCAGGGATGAAGATTTCGCGCCCGCCTTCGAGGCGGCACTGGCCGACGCCAGGGCGCGGATCAGCGCAATTGCGGACAGTCCCGACGCGCCGACCTTCGCCAACACGATCGCGGCGATGGAACTGGCCGAGGCGGTGCTGGATCGGGTGGGCGGGGTTTTCTATAATCTTGCCGGGTCGGATGCGACGCCCGCGCGGCAAGCGCTGGAGCGTGATCTGGCCCCGAAGATGGCGGCATTCTCGACCGAGGTGCTGACGAACCCGGCCCTGTGGGCGCGGGTGAGGGCGCTGTGGGACGCGCGCGACGGCCTGGGTCTGGACGCCGAGCAGGCCCGGGTGCTGGAGCTGTACCGACGGATGTTCGTGCGGGCGGGGGCGGACCTGACCGGTGCTGCGCGCGACCGGATGGCGGCGATCAAGGAACGGCTGGCGGTTATCACCACGCGCTTTTCGCAGAACATCCTGGCCGAGGAACGCGACTGGCATCTGCCGGTGACCGGGGCCGACCTGCAGGGCCTGCCGGATTTCGTGGTGGCGACAGCGAAGTCGGCGGCAGAGGAGCGCGGGCTGCCGGGATACTGCCTGACGCTGAACCGGTCGCTGATCGTGCCCTTCCTGCAGTTCAGCCCGCGCCGCGATCTGCGCGAGGTGGCGTGTTCGGCCTGGGTGGCGCGGGGCGCGAACGGCGGCGAGACGGACAACCGGGCACTGGCCGCAGAAATACTGGCGCTGCGGGACGAACGCGCGAAGCTGCTCGGCTATGCCAGTTTCGCGGCCTACAAGCTGGAGCCCGAAATGGCCAGGACCCCGCAGGCGGTGCGCGATCTGCTGATGCGGGTCTGGGAACCGGCGAAGGCCAAGGCGGACGCGGACGCGCGGGTGCTGACCGGGATGATGCACGCCGATGGCGTGAACGGGGACCTCGAGGCATGGGACTGGCGCTACTACGCGGAGCGGCGGCGCAAGGCGGAGTTCGATCTGGATGAGGGGGTTCTGAAACCCTACCTGTCGCTGGACGCGATGACCGGGGCGGCCTTCGATGTGGCGGCGCGCCTGTTCGGCCTGTCGTTCCGGGCATTGGAGGTTCCGCTGTACCACCCCGATGCCAAGGCATGGGAGGTGACGCGGGACGGACGGCATCTGGCGGTGTTCATCGGCGACTATTTCGGACGTCCGTCGAAACGGTCGGGTGCCTGGTGTTCGACCTTCCGGGGCCAGAAGCGGCTGGGCGGCGAGGTGCGTCCGATCGTGGTCAATGTCTGCAACTTTGCCAAGCCTGCGGCGGGTAGCCCGGCGCTGCTGTCGTATGACGACGCGCGGACACTGTTCCACGAATTCGGCCACGCGCTGCACCAGATGCTGTCGGATGTGACGTATCCGTTCATCTCGGGCACCAATGTCGCGCGGGACTTCGTGGAACTGCCGAGCCAACTGTACGAGCACTGGCTGGAGGTTCCGGAGGTTCTGGAAAAGCACGCGCGTCACTCGGAAACCGGGGCGGCGATGCCGCAGGAGATGCTGGACCGACTGATGGCGGCGGCAACCTTCGATCAGGGGTTTGCGACAGTGGAGTATGTGTCGTCGGCGCTGGTCGATCTGGCGTTCCACGAAGGCGCGGCCCCGGCGGACCCGATGGCGATGCAGGCGGACGTGCTGGCGGGTCTGGGGATGCCGCACGCGATAAGGATGCGGCACGCGACGCCGCATTTTGCCCACATCTTTTCGGGCGACGGCTATTCGGCGGGCTATTACAGCTACATGTGGTCCGAGGTGATGGATGCGGACGCCTTCGCGGCGTTCGAGGAGGCGGGCGATCCGTTCGATGCGGGGCTGGCCGCGCGGCTGGAACGGCACATCCTGTCGGCGGGCGGGTCGGAGGACGCTGAGGCGGCGTATGTCGGGTTCCGGGGAAGGATGCCGGGGGTCGAGGCGCTGCTGAAGGGGCGTGGGCTGCTGGACGCGGCGTAAGGCCAAGGGCCTTAACGATTTATTCATTCTGTCGGTATCAAGTCGGGCTGGCGCTGGCAGAGAGATTGACTTGTGGACCGAATTGTAGTTACAAATGAAGCTACGTTTGAATGGGATGAACGGAAGAACCAGGCGAACATCGACAAGCACGGGTTGAGCTTTGAACAGACTATTCCGGCCTTTTCCGGAACCGTCCTGACGGAGCGGGACCTGCGACGTGACTACGGGGAAGAGCGGCTTAGGACGCTAGGTCGAATTCGGTCACTTCTGGTAGTTGTGATCATCCACACCGACAGGCGTGGTCGCGTGCGGATCATTTCTGCCCGGCCTGCCAATCGCATGGAAAGAGATGAATATGACGAAGCGCTATGACCGACCCTTGACGATAGAAGAACTGGCAGCATTGCCGGATGAGGACATCGACTATTCGGATATTCCGGAAACACCGCCGGAATGGTTCCGCAATGCCAAGGTGGTTTATCCTCAGGCCAAGCGGCAGATGACGCTGCGGCTCGACAGCGGGATTGTCGATTGGTTCAAGGGTCAGGGCAAAGGCTATCAAAGCCGCATGAACGCCGTCTTGCGCGCCTATGTCGAGGCGCAGCGGGATGCCGAGGCAAAGGCAGGCAGCAGGAAGACCGGCGCGGCCTGATGGCCGTCCGTGACTGCGGGGGCCGCGCGGACCGATGGGTCGGCGGCGTCTGGCGATGGTCGCTGCGGTTTCGCCTTGATGTGAAAGACGAAGGAACCGAAGAAACGGCGGGCCCGCCTGAAGCGGATACCGGCGGGAATGGATGTTCCCGCACCTTCGGGGCGTGTCAGGCCCCCGCCATGCATGGCTTCTGAACAGGTCCCCCGTCCGTCCGGCTGGAAGTCCGGGCGGTCGGGGCCGATACTGCTTTCTTCCGACGTCGTGGCGCAAATCTGCGGCAGGCGGGTTAAATCGGCGTAAGACGGGCGTTCGGGCGAAGCACAGGCGCGCTGCCGCCTACTTCCGCGCGGTCACGCGGTTCACATGTCCCATCTTGCGGCCGGGGCGCGGTGCGCCCTTGCCGTAGACGTGCAACGCCGCGCCAGGTTCGCGGGCGATGGCAGGGACGCGCAGGATGTCGTCGCCGATCAGGTTCTCCATCACCACATCCGAATGCCGCGACCCGTCGCCGAGCGGCCAGCCCGCGACGGCGCGGATGTGCTGTTCGAACTGATCGACGGCGCAGCCGTTCTGCGTCCAATGGCCGGAATTGTGTACGCGGGGGGCGATTTCGTTCACGATCAGGCCGGCCTTTGTGACGAACAGCTCGACGCCCAGAACGCCGACATAGTCGAGCGCATTCAGGATGCTGGCGGCGATCAGCACCGCGTCGCTGCGCTGCGACGGCGTGATCCGCGGAGGTACCGCGGTCGTGTGCAGGATGCCTGCGTCGTGAACGTTCTCGCCGGGGTCGAAGGCTGCGATTTCGCCGGTCAGTCCGCGCGCCGCGATGACGCTGATCTCGCGGTCGAAGGTCACAAAGCCCTCGAGGACGGCGGGCGCGCCGTTCATCGCGGCGTAGGCGGCAGGGGCGTCCGCGGGCGAGGACAGGCGGACCTGGCCCTTGCCGTCATACCCCATGCGGGCGGTCTTCAGGATCGCGGGCGTGCCGATGCGGGCGACAGCGGCCTGAAGATCGGCAAGGTTGCCCACAGCCGCGTAGGCTGCGGTGATCAAGCCGAGGCTGCTCAGAAAGTCCTTCTCGGCGATGCGGTCCTGCGACGTGGCCAAGGCGCGGCGGTTCGGACGGATCGGCCGCGTGGCTTCGATGAGGTCGAGCGCCGAGGTCGGCACATTCTCGAATTCGTAGGTGACCACATCGACCGCAGCGGCGAATGCAGCAAGGGCGGCGGCATCTTCGTACGGTGCGGTGGTGACAGCGTGCGCGACATCGGCTGCGGGCGGGTTCGCGGCGGGCTCGAAGACATGGGTGCGGAAGCCGAGGCGGGATGCCGCGACCGACAGCATCCGACCGAGTTGACCGCCGCCAAGGATGCCGATGACTGCGCCTTGCGGCAGGGGATCAGTCGTCAAGCGGCGTCTCCGGAATCGAGGCCGACAGCGTATCGCGCCAGTGGTCGAGGCGGCCCGCCAGGCCCGGGTCGTTGAGCGCAAGGATGCTGGCGGCCATCAGGCCCGCATTGGCCGCGCCACCGATGGCCATGGTGGCGACGGGATAGCCGCGCGGCATCTGGACGATGGAATAGAGGCTGTCCATGCCTTTGAGCGCCTTGGTTTCGACAGGCACACCGATGACGGGGACGCGGGTCTTGGACGCCATCATGCCGGGCAGGTGGGCCGCCCCGCCCGCACCCGCGATGATGACCTGAAGGCCCCGCGACACGGCGGTCCTGCCATAGTCCCAGAGGCGGTCAGGCGTTCGGTGAGCCGAGACGATCTTTGTCTCGAACGGAACGCCGAGTTCATCGAGGATGTCCGCCGCAGCCTTCATCACGGGCCAGTCCGACTGCGACCCCATGATGATCCCGACCCTGACATCCATGCGCGGCCCCCTTCGCGTAAGGCGCGCACTATAGCCAGCGGGGCCGGGGGTTCAACCGGGCTTCAGGCGATGATGTCGGGGGTCAGGATATCGTCCAGCCGGGCGATCTGGTCCCTGAGGACCAACTTCTGTTTCTTCAGGCGCCTCAGGGTCAGCTGATCACCCCGGCCCGACGTTTCGAGGACATGAATCGCCTCGTCCAGGTCGCGGTGTTCGCGTCGGAGAACAGCAAGTCTGACACGGAGGACTTCGTCGTTGTCCATCTCGAACGGGGCATTCATCGGATCGGTCTGGCCTTGAGTTGGGCAAGCTGCACCAAAACTATAGCAACGGGTTCCGGCCGCGCCTAGCGGCACATCTTGCAGCCACACCCTGCGCGACCCATATTCCCCTTAAGGCTGCCGCAATCGGGGCTGAAGATCGCCAAGTCGCTTCTGTCAAGGACCTGTCCCGCGATGACGAAACTGACCTTCACGGCTCATCCCTATCTTCTGGGTTTCGATCAGCTGGAACGGCTGGTGGAGCGGACGGCAAAGACCGGGAACGAAGGCTATCCGCCTTTCAACATCGAACAATCCTCGGAACACGGGTTCCGCATCACGCTTGCCGTCGCTGGGTTCCGCGAGGCTGACATGGCGATCACTGTCGAGGACCGGCAGCTGGTCGTGCGCGGGCGGCAGGCGGATGAGGGTGCTGACCGCGTGTTCCTGCACCGCGGCATCGCGGCCAGGGCCTTCCAGCGGTCGTTCGTGCTGGCGGAGGGGGTCGAGGTGGCGGGGGCCGAGATGGAAAACGGGCTTCTGCATATCGATCTGAAGCGGCAGGTCGCGGACAGCGTCGTGCAGACGATCCGCATCAAGCAGGGCTGAGGCGAAGGAGCAGGAATATGAACGCGAAATACGCATTCGGGCCGGAACTCGGGGCGGCAGCCGACCGTCGGATCGCCTATGTGCGCGAGGTGGCGGTGGCCGACCTGCCGGAAGAGGTGCAGGACCAGGCCGAAGGGCTGACCACGATCTATGCGGTGCATGACGCGGACGGCGAGCGTCTGGCGCTGGTCGCGGACCGCAGGCTGGCGTTCCATCTCGCGCGGCAGAACGACCTCGCGCCGGTCAGCGTGCATTGAGGCCGGTCGGACCATCCGGCGGTCGGTGATGAAGCGCCTTGCGCTGACGGTGATTGCCGGGGCCGCGCTGGTCTGGGCGGGATGGGCGCTGGTGGTCCGTGCGCACCATCTGCCCTTTGTGCCCGAAGCCATGAACGTCAGCTGGATCAGCTACGTGGCGGAAGAATCCTGGGGTTTCGGACCTGGCGGCAATGAAACCGGGATCATCGTTTATCAGATGCCGGATGCGCTAAAGGATGGGCTGTCCCACGGTGGAATCGCGTGGCTCGCAGCGATGCCGCCCAACAAGGCGTCGGGCTGGCAGGGGCGTTACTTCGATTGGCACGAGACGCCTTTTCCGGCACTGGACGACCCGAGCGATCTGAATATCTGGGACGGCGAGGCGCGCGCCGAGTCGTGCGGTCATGGCGCGGGGATCGCGCAGTACATGTTCCGCTATGGGTTCTGCATTCCGTTCGATCATGGGATCGAGGGGATGGTGAACCGGGCACTGGCCGCGTCCGGCAGCTATTACGCGTTCGGACGCATCGGAATGATCCTGCTGATCCCGGCAGAGAAGCGCATCGTCTATGCCTACAACGGATGATCCGCAGACGCATCGTCGGATACATGCCGCACTGCGGCATAAACTTTCTGCATAAGACCTGATCGCATAGCGGCATCTTTCCTCGGTCAGATGGCACATCGCGGTCCTGCGGCATAGGTCGGGGGCCGGAATGTGGTTCATCAAGAGGACGAGGCCATGGACGAACGGGCAAGTTATACGTGGGTGCAGATCACCCTGCACTGGCTGATCGCGGTGCTGATCGTGGCGAACTATCTCGTCAGCGAGGGAATGGGCGAAATTTTTGACGAAACGCTGGAAGGCAAGGTTCCGGCCGGATGGACGCCGACATTTCATGTCTGGGTCGGGTCGACAATCCTGGGGCTGGTCGTGCTGCGGCTGATCGCGCGGACGGTGACGGATACGCCCAGACATGCGTCGGGGAACGCGCTGCTGGACCGGGCGAGCGTGTGGGGCCAGTGGCTGCTCTACGGCCTGATGCTGGTGGTTCCGGCGCTGGGGGCGATCACCTGGTTCGGCGGCATCGAGGCGACGGCGGACCTGCATGTGCTGACGATGAACGTCCTGATGATCCTGGCGCTGGGCCATGCGGCAATGGCAATGGTCCACCAGTTCGTGTTCAAGGACGGCCTGTTGCTGCGGATGATGCGCACGCGGTGAGACCGGGACGCCGCGATAGCGGGCAGAACGGGCCTGCCGCTATCGCGGCACCAGCGTCACATCCTCGATCGCATAGGTCCGTTTGCCGCCGAAGGCCCACAGCAGATCGCCGCCGAAGGTGGGGGCCGTGTCGATCACGACATCGACGCTGACAGTGCCGTCGGTCAGGGGGACCGACTGCTGGCCGACCATCAGCGCGGTTGTCCCTTCGGGCACGGGGACGATCTGCGGCGCGCCGGTGAGGATGGTGCCGATCTGAACAGGGCTGCCGCCGGTCTGTCCGTCGATCTGCGCGAAGACCGGAAGGTTCAACCCTGCCACGCCGCCTGTGATCTGCGGCACGATCTGGATGACACGGCCGCCGCCGTACAGTGTCGGGTCGATCAGGCGGCCCGTGCCGATGTCCTCGGACTGGGCGAACGCGGCGCCGAAGGACAGGAGCGAGGCGGTCACGGCAGGGACTTCGACGATCGGAGGGGTCTGGTTGGCGACGCCCGAGACGATGTTGGTGACAATGGCGGGGGCGGCTATGCCGGCGGCGATGGCGGCCTTGATTTCCTTCGCGCCGAAACCCGTGGCGATGATGGCACCGAGAAGCGCGAACAGCCCCATGCCGAACAGCAGGCCAAGTTCGGGCAGGGGTTGCGAGGGCTTTGCCGAGTACGATCCGGCAAGCTGCGCGATGGTCGGGCAGACGCCGCCCAACGCGCCGAAGAACAGGCTTTCCTTGAGGGCCATGACCAGCGCTCCAATGATTTTCAACCAATGGGCGAAGGATATCATAAATTCCGGCCAGGTTCCAACGGCAGGTTGGACGGCTTCTGCCAGCGGTTTCGGGATGATCCCGTCCCATCCGCGCAACCAGCCCGATCAGGCGGCCATCAGCGCGCGCGCCTCGTGTCCGGTCAGACAGCGGCGCGCAGTGCTTGCATGACCGGGGGCTGACAGGATGTCGGGAAAGATCGACAGGATTTCGTCACGGACGGCGGCACCCAGACGGTCGAGCGCCACGATGCCTGGGTGAAAGCTTTCGCTTGGGATGCCTTCGGACAGCACGATCTCGTGCCGGTCAAACAGAAGATGGACATAGGTGACGGTGGCGCAGGGGGCGCGCAGGACCGCGGTTCCGTCGGCCAGGTGGCTTGCCGCAACCAGCACGTCGCCCGCGCCGAACAAGAGTTCGGCACGCCATCCGGAAATCAGCATCCGGTGCTGCGGCGAGACGCGCAGATCGGCGGAATTGCCGAGCGCACCTTTCCGGATCAGGATCGGGGCCATCCGGCCGGTCCCGCAGACGCTGCGCCGCCCGACCCAGACCAAGGGACGCGGCCCATGGTCCAGCGTGCTGACCATCATCCCCGGCCGAAGCGCCTCAACGGCGACCGGACCGCCGGGCGTATCGATCCGGGTGCCTTCGGCAAAGCAGACGAACCGGTCGTCGAACGCGCTGGTGTAAAGGCCAGTGTATTCCCGCCCGTCCCAGGTGCCGAGCCGGATGTCCGTGACCTTGTCCATGTTCAGGCCCTTGGGGAACTCGCCATCGATCAGGCGGGTGCCGTAGGTGCCGTCCGTGAACACGGTGACGACGATTTGACGTGGTACGTCTGCCCCCCGGCGGTGATTTCGCAGTTCTGGTAGAGGCCGATTTCCTTGACGGTCTTTACCGCATCGCCGACGCGGACCGTATCGCCGTTGCTGCCGACCCGGTCGTCGGTGTCCGCATCGCTGATGATGCCGTCCTTGTTGGCATCGCTCCAGTCGATGCGGGTCGTGCGGTTTGTCCCGATCCGCAGGCCGTTGGCACCGTCGCCGATGCTGCTCTGGCTGCTGTCCGAAAATGACGGCCATGTCTTGGCCGAGTACCAGATCCAGCTTTCGGCCATGCGCAGGTCCCCCGTGGCGGCCGCAACAGGGGTAACTGGACGTGGTTAACAGAACCCGCGCGTCACGCGGGAACGTGGCCGGAAATGGTTCGGACTTTAACAGTCGCGGCCAAGGCGACCCCGGTCCGGCGGCCCGGACCGGGCAGAGGTCAGGCCCGGATCAGCCCCATCTCCTCAAGCTTCAGGATCACCTGGTGCGCGCAGTTGTCGACTTCCTGGTTTTCCGTCTCGACCCGCAGTTCAGGCTTCTCGGGCGTCTCGTAGGGGTCCGAGATGCCGGTGAATTCCTTGATCTTGCCTTCGCGCGCCAGCTTGTAGAGGCCCTTGCGGTCGCGGCGTTCGCATTCGTCGATCGATGTCGCCACATGCACCTCGATGAAGGCCCCGAAGGCCTCGATCATCTCGCGCACGGCGCGGCGGGTCGCGGTGTAGGGCGCGATGGGCGCGCAGATGGCGATGCCGCCGTTCTTGGTGATCTCCGAGGCGACATAGCCGATGCGCTTGATGTTGATGTCGCGGTGTTCCTTGGAGAAGCCGAGTTCCGACGACAGATGCTTGCGCACCACGTCGCCGTCGAGCAGCGTCACCGGACGCCCGCCCATTTCCATCAGCTTGACCATCAGCGCGTTGGCGATGGTCGATTTGCCCGACCCGGACAGGCCGGTGAAGAACACCGTGAAGCCCTGCCTGTCGCGCGCGGGGCTGGTCTTGCGGAGCTGCGTGACCACCTCGGGGAACGAGAACCATTCCGGGATGTCGAGGCCTTCGCGCAGGCGGCGGCGGAGTTCGGTGCCGGAAATGTCGAGCACGGTGCCGCCCTCGGGCACTTCGTTCGCGGGGTAGTACTGGGCCTTTTCCTGCACATAGACCATGTGCTTGAAGTCGACCATCGTGACGCCGATCTCGTCCTGATGCTCCTTGAACAGGACCTGCGCGTCGTAGGGTCCGTAGAAATCCTTGCCCTGGCTGTTCTTGCCGGGGCCGGCGTGGTCGCGGCCGACGATGAAGTGGGTGACGCCGTGGTTGCGGCGGATCAGGCCGTGCCAGACGGCCTCGCGCGGGCCCGCCATGCGCATGGCGAGGTTGAGCAGGCTCATCGTGGTGGTGGATGCGGGGTATTTGTCGATCACCGCCTCGTAGCAGCGGACGCGGGTGAAGTGATCGACGTCGCCGGGTTTGGTCATGCCGACGACGGGGTGGATGAGAAGGTTCGCCTGCGCCTCGCGCGCGGCGCGGAAGGTCAGTTCCTGGTGCGCGCGGTGCAGCGGATTGCGGGTCTGGAAGGCGACGACCTTGGTCCAGCCGACCTTCTTGAAATAGGCGCGGAGTTCGTTCGGCGTGTCGCGGCGGGATTTGAAATCGTAATGCACCGGGGCCTGAAGGCCGCGCACCGGGCCGCCGAGATAGACCGGACCGGCGATGTTGTGCAGGTAGTTGACGGCAGGATGGGCCAGATCGTCCGCACCATAGACCTTGGCGGCCTCGTTGGGCTTGTCGGGCGTCCAGCGGTCGGTGACGGTCATCACGGCCAGGATCACGCCTTCGGCGTCGCGGAGCGCTACTTCGGTGCCGGGGACGACCTTGTCGGCGAAAGCTTGTGTCACGTCGAGCGTGACGGGGATCGGCCAGAGCGTGCCGTCAGAAAGGCGCATCTTCTCGACGGTGCCGTTGTAGTCGGCCTGCGACTGGAAGCCGGTCAGCGGGTTGAAGCCACCGTTCATCAGAAGTTCCAGGTCACACGCCTGACGGGGGGTGAGGTCCCACGAGGGCATCGCGCCCGCTTTGTCCTTCAGCGCCTGCGCCTCGGACGCTGGGACGAACAGCTCGGGGATCGGGGTCAGGTTGGACTTGGTCGTGGACGACTGGGACATGACTGAAATGCGCCTTCGTGATTGGGAATGGCGATCCGGATGATCGCGCCCGCGCGGGGCTTTAGACCTGAAAGCGCTTGGATTTCAAGTGAATTGGGGTGGGTTACGACGGAAAGGGCCAGTGACGCTGCAATGCAGCATGAACGGGATGGATTGTCCCGCGTCTTAAGGGAATCGAAGGACGAGCGGTCTGTCCCTGGCTGTCCGGAAAGTTCAGGCGGTACCCGGCTGGAACGGAAGCGACGGCCCGGCGCGACGGACGGTCGCGCCGCCGGTGTCGTTCCACCGGAAAAGAACGATGTGCCAGCGGTCCGGGTCGGACCGGGCGGCATAGACAATCCCGTCAGCCCCTGCATCACGCGCCGCGTCGCTGGCGATCCAGCTTGTCGCCGGATGGCCTGCTGCGCGTTCGGGTTGCCAGGGGACGCTGGCCTCGTGGCCCTTCAGGTCGAGGGCACGCTGCGTGTCCGGGTCGCGCAGGTCGGCGAGGCGGGCCTGCGCGACATCAAGAGGAACGATCACGCGCGGCGCATCATCGGGACGCAGGTAGACGTCGATGGCAATGCGCGAGAATTCGGGGCTGGGCGAGAGGTAGAGCGCGGGCTGGCCGTCATGGTGATAGCGGCCCTCGGGGTTGCGCGCGCCGTCCAGCACGCGGTCGGCGTCCGCCTCGAACACACTTCGCCAGTAGCGGCCCGAGACGGGTCGGATCACTCCGCCGCCTTCGCCACGCCCGCCTCTTCTGCCGCCAGCCACTCCTCGGCATCAAGGGCCGCCATGCAACCCATGCCTGCGCTGGTGACGGCCTGGCGGTAGATGTGGTCGGTCAGGTCGCCCGCCGCGAAGACGCCGGGGATCGAGGTGGCGGTCGAGCCCGGCGTGACCTTCACATAGCCGCCGTTGTGCAGCTCCAGCTGATCTTTCACCAGTTCCGACGCGGGCGCATGGCCGATGGCGACGAAGAACCCCGCACAGGGGATGTCGCGCGTCTCGCCCGTCTGGACGTTGCGGGCGCGGACGGCCTCGACCCCGCGCGGGTCGTGCGCGCCGAGGACTTCATCGACCGTGTGGTTCCAGATCACCTCGATCTTCGGGTGCTTGAACAGGCGGTCCTGCAGGATCTTTTCCGCACGCAGATGGTCGCGCCGGTGGATCAGCGTGACCTTGGTGGCGAAGTTGGTCAGGAACAGCGCCTCTTCCACCGCGGTGTTGCCGCCGCCGATCACGACGACCTCTTTTCCGCGATAGAAGAATCCGTCGCAGGTCGCGCAGGCGCTGACGCCGAAGCCCTTGAAATGTTCCTCGGACGGCAGGCCCAGCCATTTCGCCTGCGCACCGGTAGCAAGGATCACCGCATCGGCGGTCCAGGTCGTGCCGCTGTCGGCATGCGCGGTAAAGGGGCGGCGCGACAGGTCGAGCGAGGAGATGTGGTCGGATATGACCTCGGCCCCCATCGCGGTCGCATGCGCCTCCATCCGGACCATCAGGTCGGGACCCATGACATGGGTGTCGCCGGGCCAGTTCTCGACCTCGGTCGTGATGGTCAGCTGGCCGCCGGGCTGGATGCCCTGGATCAGCACAGGGTTCAGCATGGCGCGGGCGGCATAGACGGCGGCTGTATAGCCCGCAGGGCCGGAGCCGATGATCAGGACACGGGTATGGCGGCGGTCGGACATGGCAGGGCCTTTCGCGCTGGGTCGGACCGATATAATCACCCGGGCGGCGAGGGGAAAGCCCCGGCAGGACGGGCAGCATCCGAAGAATAGAAATTGCGCAAGTCTGAAACTTTATTGCGTATCTGCGCGCCATTCGGTAGTTTTAGGAAAACGCCGGGGACATCATGGCCGCGAACAAGCTGGACGATATCGACCGGATGATCCTGGCCGAACTGCAGGCGGATGGGCGGATGACGAATGTCGAGCTGGCGCGGCGGGTCGGTATTTCCGCGCCGCCCTGCCTGCGCCGTGTCCGGACGCTGGAAGAGGCGGGATACATCCGGGGATACCATGCGGATGTGAACCCGCGCGAACTGGGCTTCGAGGTGCAGGTCTTTGCGATGGTGGGGCTGCACAGCCAGGCCGAGGCGGACCTGTCGGCCTTCGAGGGACGCTGCCGGGACTGGTCGCTGGTCCGGGAATGCCACATGCTGAACGGCGAGATCGACTTCATCCTGAAATGCGTGGCGCCCGACCTGTCGTCCTTTCAGAACTTCCTGACCGAACAGCTGCTGCGTGCGCCGAACGTGGCCAGCGTGAAGACCAGTCTGGTGATCCGCGGCGCGAAGGACGAGCCGGGCGTGCCGTTCGACATTCTGGAGGAGCGCGTGGCGCGGGGCGGGTAAGGGCCGGTTTGCGCGATGCCGGGACGGCCCCGCGCAAACCGTATCGGGCGCGCCCCTTGACCCCACCGAGACGCGATGCGGGGTCAGGGACGCGCCTAATGGCGACGCGGACGGGCTAAAGCAGGGCCGCGAATTCGTCTGCGGACAGGCGCGGATGCGCGACAGGCCCGAAATCGGCGAAGGTCGTCATCTGCGGGAACAGCGACAGGAACAGGCCCTGAAGCTGCGGGTCGACGACTTCGGCAAACCCGGCGCCCGGGTGATAGCTTTCGATCTCGATCCCGGCAGCACGGACCGACCCGTGCCCGGACAGGACGAGGTGATAGACCGCGATGGGTGCCACGGGGGTGACGGCGATGACGCATTCGCCGTCGATAAGGGCTGCGGCGGGCGCATAGGCCGCGTCAAGACCGGTGGCCACGCGGCAGCGCGGGTCGCGGAACAGGATGCGGGCGCGGGGGCCGAGCACTAGGTCGGGCATCGGGCGGTTGAGCCCCAGCGCGTCGGCGGTAATGCGGGTCATCGCGACGGGAGCCTTATCGGGCACGGCGCGCGGCGGATAGAGGGTCATCGAGCCGATCCAGACGACGGTTTCGGTGCGGCCCTCGGCGGTCACGACACGGGCTCCGGGCAACAGGTCTTCGATGGCGACGGGGCCGTCGGCGGTGGCGATGACTGTGCCGCGCGCGAGGGCCGAGAAGGCCTCTTCGAATTCGGGCGTGGCGGGGGCGAGTTTCGTCGCGGTCTCGACCATGCCGGAGACGGCGAGCCACGAGATCTCATAGCGCCGGGTCAGGGCGACCGTGCGGATTGTGCGCTTTTCAACGGGGGTTCCGCGACCGATTATGGGGCGGTGCAAAGACGGCGATGCCGCCGTCGCGCGGTGGGGATAAGACATCATTACAAAAGCCTTCCAAACTGGTTAACCACCCGCGCCGGTCCCCACCGAAAGCCACGGGTCACAGGGAAACGAATGTCCGAAGCGCGGCCTATTGTCAAAATAATCCGATGATTTAGGTCTTGATCCGTGGCAATGCGGGTGGCCGAACCGGCTTTGTCCACGCAATCTGTCCGTGATCAGGTTAACGCAGGACCATCCGGGGAAGTGGCGGGAGAATCAGGCGATTTTCCGCAGCTGCGCGGCGTCGGCGCGGAACAGCATGGCGGCAGGGGCTGCCGCGTGGTCGGCAGTCAGGTCTCTGCGCTGCCAGGGAAGAAGGGGCTGCTCCAGCGCGCTTTCGCGCAGGACCGCGATCAACCAGCGGGGCGTCGTTTTCATCGCTCTCTCCTCGCCCCGGGTCGTTGTTCGTTCGGATGCCCGGGCGCTGTCTGCCTGCGGTGCAGTGTTGCCCGGCAATGAGGCAGAGTTTTGTCGCTGAAACCGGAAACAAAGCGATGTGGAGGCTGTCGCGGCGAGATTCGGCTTAACTCATCACTTTCAATGGCTTGGAAGATACTCAGGTGCCTGTCGCACGGTTTGATTGGGGCGGAATTCGGGCCAATCGGGGCATGTGATGCCTTCGGGGGCGGCGCATTCGCCCGGCGCGGCCTAGAGGCGTATCGCAGAAATCAGGCGGCCGTAGTCGGCCTGATGCTCGTGCTGACTGCGGCGGTACGAATAAAACCGTGCAGCGTCGGAATAGGTGCAGTGGCCGGTCCAGACGGCGTCGCCGATGCCAGCGGCGCGCAGGCGGTCGCGGCTGTAGGATTGCAGGCTGAACATCGCGCGGTCGGCTTTGCCCTGCGCGAAATAGCGGTCATTGCCGGCGTCGTCGGCGAGGAAGCTGTCGACGAACTCGGGGCCGACCTCGTAGGACTGCTGGCTGATCGACGGGCCGATGACGGCGCGGATGCGGTCACGGCGGGCACCAAGCGCCACCATCGCGTCGACTGTCGCCTCCAGCACGCCTGACAGCGCGCCGCGCCAGCCGGCATGCGCCGCGCCGATGACCTGCGCATCGGTGTCGGCGAACAGGACGGGCTGGCAATCGGCGGTGAGGACCGTCAGCGCCAGATCCGGCGTGGCGGTGACCAGCGCGTCGGCGCGCTGCGATGCGGACAGGGGGCCGGTGACGGTCACGACATCGGGCGAATGCACCTGGTGTACGCCGACCAGGGCTTCCGGTGCCACAGACATCGCCTCGGCGACGCGGGCGCGGTTGACGGTGACGGCCTCGGTCTGGTCCGAACTGCCGGTGCCGCAGTTCAGGCCCTGAAAGATGCCGGAGGATGCGCCGCCGCGACGGGTGAAGAATCCGTGCCGGAGCGGGTCGAGCGACGGATGGGTGATGATCTCGATCGTGCTGGGCATCAGGCGGGGTCCCGTGGGGCGTCGAATCCAGCTCGAATCGGGGGGCGGCGGCGTTCCCGGCCGGATGGCAGGCGATTGCCCTGAACAGCCTTCCCATTTCCCGCGGGTGGGTCAAGCGGCGATGCGCGGCGATATGGGCGTCGCGCGCGGGACCGGTCTAGCGACCGGGCAAGGGCCTGCGCGCGGGCAGTGATGCCGAGACGTTCGAGGAAGACGCCTTGATCGGTCATAGCGGTGACCGACGACGCCGCCCGCCGCGAAGGCGTCGGCAAGGGCGCGGAAATCGACATGGGCCGTCAGGTCGGCCAGTCCGGGTTCGGCCAGCGGGTCCGCATAGCCGTGCGCGCGCATGGCCTGAAACGTGTCGCCGAGGCTGCCCCAGCCGCCATAGTCGATGACGAGCGCCGCGCCGCCAGCCTGTGCGATGCGTTCGGTGATGCCGGATGCGATGGCGGGCAGGGCGGGGCAAAGTTCGACGACATCGCCGTCGCGCGTGTCGGCAAGGCGGTTTGCCAGCATCGGCGATGGCTCGGGGCGGGGCAAGTCCGAGAGATAGCGCGCCATCGGTCAGTCCGACCAGACGTTCTGCCCAGGCGTCGCCGGTGCGGACGAACTGGCGGATCGGCAGGGCATCGAAGAACTCGTTGGCGATCAGGAAGAAGGGGCCGTCGGGCAGGGTGGAGAGGTCGTTATGCCATCGCGGCGCGGCATCGGGCAGCGTCTGCGCCTGGCGCACGCGGAGGGCGGGCGAGGCCTCGACCAGATGCAGGCGTAGCGCAGAGCGCATGGCGGGCAGGCGGGCGATCACGCGCAGGGCGTCCGCCATCAGTGTGCCGCGACCAGGGCCGAGTTCGGCCAGCAGGAACGGGTCGGGGCGGCCCTGATCGGTCCAGACCTGCGCGAGCCAGGCCCCGATCATCTCGCCGAACATCTGGCTGATTTCGGGGGCGGTGGTGAAGTCGCCCGCAGCGCCGAAGGGGGTGCGCGTCGTGTAATAGCCGTGCTCGGCGTGCAGCAGACAGGCAGCCATGTAGTCCGACAGGCGCATCGGCCCTTCGCTGGCGATCTGTCGGGCGAGGATGCGGGCGAGCGGGGTCATCCGGTCGGTCAGGCTGCGGGTCTTGACCGAAGGAAAAGCCAAAGCCCGGCGGCGACCATCGGCAGCGACAGAAGCTGGCCCATCGACAGGCCAAGCGCCGCACTGCCGATGACATGGCCGAGGGGATTTTCCGGCGTGATGTATTGCGCGTCGGCGACGCGGAACAGTTCGATTAAGCAGCGTGCGAGGCCGTAGCCGATCAGGAAGACGCCCGTGATGCGGCCTGTGGCATTCAGCGCGCCACGGCGCAGCAGCAACAGCAGGATCAGACCAAGCACCAGCCCCTCCAACCCGGCCTCGTACAGCTGGCTCGGGTGGCGGGCGCATGTTCCGGCGGCAACGCCCGTGCAGGTCTGCGCGGCATCGCCGGGGAAGATCACGCCCCACGGCATATCGGTCGGACGGCCCCAGAGTTCGGCGTTGATGAAGTTGGCGATCCGCCCGAGGAACAGGCCGGGCGTAACGGCAAGGGCAAGCGCGTCGGCCAGTTGCAGGGGCGCGACTGCGTGACGGCGGCAGAACCAGCAGACCGGCTGCCACGACGCCCAGGAACCCCCCGTGAAAGGACATGCCGCCTTCCCACACCTTCACGATGTCGAGAGGGTGGGTCAGGTAGTAGCCCGGCTGGTAGAACAGGACGAAGCCGAGCCGACCGCCGATGATGACGCCAAGGATGATCGCCGTCAGCAGGTCATCCGTGCGGGATGACTCCATCGGCGCGCGCCCGGCGGGCCAGAGCGCCGGGCGGCGCATCAGCGCCGTGACGATGCGCCAGCCGATCAGGATGCCAGCGAGATAGGCCAGCGCATACCAGCGCAGCGAGAACTCAAAGCCCGCAACGGGTATCGTGAACAGGTTCGGCCCGATGTCAGGGAAGGGGATGGCGGCGTGCATGATCTCTCCGGGTCGTGACTGACTGACCGGGCAGCTGCGGCATTGTCAACCTTGAGGTTTGAAGGTGCCGGGGCCATATAGGTTGCAGTTTTGCACGGGGTGCCGCGATGAACACGTCCAACAAGATTTTCGATGATCTGTCGAAGCTGATGACAAACGCGATGGGCGTTGCGCAGGGTGCCAGGACCGAGGCCGAGACGGCGATGAAGGGCTGGGTCGACCGCTGGATGGCGGACCGGAACTTTGTGACGCGCGAGGAATTCGATGCGGTGCGGGCGATGGCCGCGAAGGCGCGGGAAGAGAATGATACGCTGAAGGCCCGTCTCGACGCGATGGAGGCGGCAGCGAAGCCCGCGCGCAAGGCCAAGGGGGACGGGGCCTGACGGTTCTGTGGAAATGACTGCCGTGATGAACCGCAGGGCTGTCATGGCGGGCGCGGCGGGTCTGGCGCTGACCGTCGCCGCGCAGGTGAAACCGGCAGTGGCTGCGACCGATCTTCGGGGTTTCATCGAGGGCCTGCGCAAGAAGACCACGCCGAACGGGATCATGTCCGCCAACGGCCTGAAGATGGCAGGCGAAGACCCGTTGCCGAAGGGCGCGACGCTAACCGAGACGAATGTGATCCTGACCGGGGGCGTCACCTTGGACGGCTGGGACCTTGGCGGGCGTGGTATCCACGTGAAGGGCCGCGCGAGCCTTGCGAATATCCTGTCCACCGGTGTCAGGGGCCCGAAGAGCGGCGGGCCGCTGTATCCGGTGCAGATCGGCGTCGAGGGCGACCTCGAATGGGCCGAGTTCATCGAAATCCACGGAATGTTCGGCAAAGCGGGCGGGCCGTCGAAGGCGCTGGCAGGGCAGGAGCGCGGCGCGGGCGACGCCCTGCGGACAGGCAGGATGCGGATGCTGCGGCGCAGCCGGTTCGAGGGGTTTCCGCAGGATCACACCTATACCTACGGCGTGCCGGGTGGCGAGGAAGTGATCGAAGAATGCTACTTCGGTCCGCAATGGGCGGTGAACGGGACCGCTCCGCATGCGGATGTCGGCACGATCGGCGGCGCGCAGGGCCATGTGATCTGGCGGCGGAACCTGATCGACCACACGGCTGCTGGCAACGCGATCGGGATCAACAACATCTGGCGCATCGTGAGGAACAAGAAGGACCGCTACAATACCGGCAGTGTGCCCGTTGAATGGTTGACCTTCGAGGAAAACGTGGCGCATTACGACCCCGGCAAGTCCTTCCCTATTCATATTGAATCGGGCGGACAGCCGGGCTGGGACAATCCGCGCATCGAGTTCATCGGCAACTGGCTGGGCGCGAACTGGAAGGGATCGTATTTCTTTCCCGGGTCGCGCGAAAAGGCGACACGCTGGGAAGGCAACCGCGACGTGGACAGCGGACGGGCGATCTGACGCGCATGCCCCTGCGGCACTGGCACATGGGCACATGAACGGGATCGAGGCCTTCATCGCCGCCTGGGGCTACTGGGCAGTCTTTCTTGGGACCTTCGTCGAGGGTGAAACGATCTTGTCGGTCGCCGGTTTTGCGGCGCATCAGCGGCTGCTGTCACCCGTCGGTGTCTGGGCTGCGGCTACCCTCGGGGCGTTGTCGGCGGATCAACTGGTCTTTCACCTGGCACGCCGCAACCGGACGCATCCGCGCGTGCTTCGGGCGCTGTCGTCCGGGGTTGGCAGGGCGGCAATGGACACGGTGGTGCGGCATCCGGACCGCTTTGCCCTGATGTTCCGGTTCCTGTTCGGGTTCCGTATCGTCGGCCCGGTGGTCATCGCGCTGGCGGGCATGCGGCCAGGCCGGTTTCTTGCATGCAATGCGGCAGCGGCCGTTGTGTGGGCAGCGCTCTGGACCGGAGTCGGGTTCCTATTCGGCCATGCGGTGGTCCGCGTCCTTGGCGAACTCCGCCATGCCGAGCATCGGGCGGGTGCAGCACTGCTGCTGGCGGCCGTGGTCGCCGGGATCGTGTGGACCATGCGCCGCAGGGCCGGAAGGCGGCGTGCCGCCTGACTTTGCCGCAGCGCAGAAATCCTGTGGACAAAGGGATTTGTCACGAAAATAACGCTTTACACATTTCCCCTTTGCCTACACCATATCTTGTAGGGGCGGTTGCAGGCAAACGCCGCCTCTATTACGGACACCCAGCTTTTGGTGGGTCAAGGCCCGCTTGAGGCTAATGATAAAAGAGGCCCGGGCATGTCACTCTCCGAAGAATTCCTCGGAACCGAGGATCTGCATCCCATCGACATCGTCGAAACGCTGGCGGAACACCACGACTGGGAGTTCGACCGGGTCACGGATGACCAGATCGCGATGGCCGTCGAGGGGCAGTGGCGGACCTATTCGATCACGCTGGCCTGGTCGGGCTATGACGAGACGCTGCGGCTGATCTGCACGTTCGAGATGGATCCGCCGGAAGACAAGCTGGCGAACCTGTACGACGTGCTGAACCGCACGAACGACATGGTCTGGTCGGGGGCCTTCACCTGGTGGCGTGAACAGAAGCTGATGGTCTGGCGCTATGGTCTGGTGCTGACCGGGGGGCAGACGGCCTGCCCGGAACAGATCGACCGGCTGATCGGCCAGGCAGTATCGGCCTCGGAACGCTTCTACCCGGCGTTCCAGCTGGTCTCGTGGGGCGATGACAGCCCCGAAAAGGCGATGCAGGTCGCCATTGCCGAGGCCTACGGGCGCGCCTAACCTTCGCCGGGGCTGGCGGAGGGTTTCATGGACATGGATGCGGTCAAGGCCCGGGGGCTGGTGCTTCTGGGCTGCGGCAAGATGGGGTCGGCCATGCTGGAAGGCTGGCTGAGGCAGGGCCTGCCTGCGGCCTCGGTCTGGGTGATCGACCCGAACCCGTCGGACTGGGTGCGGGGGGCGGGCGTGCATCTGAACGCGGGCCTGCCCGCCTCGCCTGCGGTCGTGCTGATCGCGGTCAAGCCGCAGATGATGGGGGCGGCCCTGCCCTCGATCGCGGCGATGGGCGGCGGGGCGACGCTGTTCCTGTCGGTCGCCGCCGGGACAACGATTGCAAGCTATGAAAGCGTGCTTGGGGCGACATCGCCGGTGATCCGGGCAATGCCGAACACACCTGCGGCCATCGGGCGGGGGATCACGGCGATCACCGGGAATGCGCGGGCGACCGAGGCGCATATGCGGCTCGCCGAGGGTCTGCTGGGCGCAGTTGGGCAGGTGGTGCGGCTGGAGGGCGAGCATCAGATGGACGCGGTGACGGCGGTCAGCGGGTCAGGCCCGGCCTATGTCTTCCACCTGATCGAGACGCTGGCGGCGGCGGGCGAGGCCGAGGGGCTGCCTGCGGGCCTGTCGATGCAACTGGCCAAGGCGACGGTCGCAGGGGCGGGGGCACTGGCAGAGCAGGCCGTCGGAAAGCCCGGCGCAGCTGCGCATCAACGTGACCTCGCCCGCGGGGACGACGGCGGCGGCGCTTGGGGTGCTGATGGATGAGGATACGGGCTTTCCGGCACTTCTGAAGCGGGCGGTGAAGGCGGCGGCGGACCGGGGGCGGGAGCTGGGGAAGTGACGATCACGTTCGATGATTTCATGAAGGTCGATATCCGCGTGGGCCGGATCACGCGGGCGGAACCGTTCCCCGAAGCGCGGAAACCGGCCTATAAGCTCTGGATCGATTTCGGGCCGGAGATCGGGGAAAAACGGTCATCGGCGCAGATCACCAAGCACTACACCCTGGACGAGCTGGTCGGGCGGCAGGTGCTGGCCGTGGTGAACTTCCCGCCCCGCCAGATCGGGCCGGTGATGTCCGAGGTGCTGACGCTGGGCGTCCCGGATGAGACGGGCGAGGTGGTGCTGATCGGGCCGGGGCATGAGGTCCCGGTCGGCGGGCGTCTGTTCTGATGCGGGTCCTGATCACGCGGAACCTGCCGGATGCGGTGGTCGGGCGCGCGAAGGCCGCCTTCGATGTGACCTACCGCGACCGGACGGACGTGATGACGCGGGACGAGATGGTCGCATCGCTGCGTGACTTCGACGCGGTGCTGCCGACGCTTGGGCGACCTCTACCGGGCCGATGTCTTTGCCGAAATCCCTGCCCCCCGCTGCAAGCTGCTGGCGAATTTCGGGGTCGGCTACAACCATATCGACGCCGTGGCGGCCAAGTCGGCGGGGATCGCGGTCACCAACACGCCGGGTGCGGTGACGGACGCGACGGCGGATATCGCGATGATGCTGATCCTGATGTCGGCCCGGCGCGCGTCCGAGGGCGAGCGGCTGGTGCGGGCGGGGCAGTGGCAGGGCTGGCACCCGGTGCAGATGCTGGGACTGCATGTCACCGGCAAGACCATCGGCATCGTCGGCATGGGACGGATCGGCAAGGCCATCGCGCGGCGTGCGCATTTCGGCTTCGGGATGGAGGTGGTTTTCGTGAACCGGTCCCCGGTGGCCGATCCGGGGATGCCCGCGCGTCAGCTGCCGACGCTGGAAGCGGTCATGGCGGCGGCGGACATAGTGGTGGTGGCGGTGCCGGGCGGGGCGGAGACGCGGCACCTGATCGGAGCGGCGGCGCTGGCGGCGATGCGGCCGCATGCACATCTGATCAATATCTCGCGCGGGGATACGGTGGATGAGGCGGCGCTGATCGCGGCGCTTGAGGGCGGACGGATCGGCGGTGCAGGACTGGACGTCTATGAACGCGAGCCGGTGGTGCCCGAGGCGCTGCGGCGGCTGGACAACGTGACGCTGCTACCGCATCTGGGCACAGCGACGCTGGAGGTCCGGACAGCGATGGGAATGATGGCGGTCGAGAACCTGATCGCGTTTGCCGAAGGGCGGCAGCTGATCAACCCGGTGTAGCGGCTAAAGCGGTCTGCCTGATTCATGAATCACGCAGACCGCTTTAGATTCCTGATTTTGCGCGCATTTTTTCCGAAAACCGCTACACACTTTTCGGAATGCGCTCTCGTCAGCCCGCCAGATCGTCCAACAACCGGCGCATGAAGGCATGACCCGCCTCGAATTCCCGCACCGGCAGATATTCATCGGGTTGATGCGCGACGGCGATGTCGCCGGGGCCGCAGACAACCGCCGAGAACCCCGCTGTCTGGAAATGCGGGGCCTCGGTCCCGTAGCCGACGACATGGGTGCCGTTGTTGCCCGTCAGACGGCGCGCCAGCGCTTCGGCGGGGCCGTCCGCCTCGGGGCGGAGCGGCGGCAGGTTGAAATAGCGGTCGAGCGTCACGGAGGTGCCAGGGTGCACGCCACGCATCCCCCGCGCGATCCGCTCGGACTCGGCCTCGAAGGCTGCGGCGTGGGCATCGGGCGACTGATCCGGGATCACGCGCATCTCATAGGTCAGGCGGCAGTCGCCCGCCGTGATGTTGTGGGCCGTGCCGCCGTCGATCATGCCGACCTGCATCGTGGTCCAGGGCGGATCGAACAAAGCGGCAAGCGGCGTCGGCTGGGCGGCGCGGGCGTGGTCGTTCTGCGCGTTGACCCAGGCGATCAGCCGCCCGGCCTCCAGGATCGCCGAGACGCCCTGATGGAGCAGCGCGGAATGCACCTCGTGCCCCTTCAGGTGAACCTTGTAGGCGGTGCCGCCCTTGTGGCTGGTCACGACCCGCAGGCCGGTGGGCTCGCCCACGATCACACTGACGGGTTTGGGCAGGCGTGCGGCGAGGTCGGCGACAAGGGGCAGGCAGCCGGTGCAGCCGACCTCCTCATCATAGCTGACGGCAAGTGTCAGGGGCCGCGCGAGGCGGCGTAGGGACGCCTCGGCCAGTGCCCAGACGGACAGCGCGACAAAGCCTTTCATGTCGCAGGTGCCGCGCCCGTAAAGCCGCCCGTCACGCTGCGTCAGTGTCCAGGGATCGTTGGTCCAGGTCTGCCCGTCCACCGGCACGACATCGCTGTGACCCGAAAGGATGACACCGCCGGGCACATCGGGGCCGACAGTGGCGTGAAGCGAAGCCTTGGTGCCGGACGGATCGGGCACAAGATGCGCAGAGATGCCAAGTCCCTGCAGATAGTCGCGCAGCCAGTGGATCAGCGGCAGGTTGCTGTCACGGCTGACGGTCGGGAATGCGATCAGCCGGTCAAGCAGGTCAAGCGGTGTCAGACGGCCGGTCATCCGGGAATTAACCCATGACCGGGCGGCAAAGTCCATTGCGGCGAGGACAGGCCCGACGACGCGGGCGCGCGGCAGGACAAGCATCCTGCCGTTGTGACGCCACGGCACGGCGGGCAGAATGGTTGTTGCCGCACTGCGAAAAATGTCTGACACTCGCAGGTAGAACCTGCATGCCCCTGGATACAGGGCGCAATGACGGCAAGAACCGCAACAACACGGCGACCGGGGAGCGACCTATGCCCGATGGGGCTGAACCTGTCCTTGATGTCAGGGGCCTGAAGACCGTTTTCAGGACTCGCGGGGGCGAGGTTCATGCCGTGAACACGGTCAGCTTTGATCTGCGGCCCGGTGAACTTTTGGGCGTTGTGGGCGAAAGCGGGTCGGGCAAGTCCGTGACGATGATGTCGCTGATCGGGCTTCTGCCGTCGCCGCCTGCGGACGTGCGGGGCGGGCAGGTGCTGTTCGGGGGCAAGGACCTGCTGCAATGCACGCCCGAACATCTGCGGGCCGTGCGGGGCGCGGATATCGGCTTCATCTTCCAGGACCCGATGACATCGCTGAACCCTGTCTTCAAGGTCGGCTATCAGATCATGGAACCGCTGCGCCGCCATATGGGGCTGGACAAGGCAGGGGCACGGAAGCGCGCACAGGAATTGCTGGAACTGGTGGGCATCCCGGATGCCAAGCGCAGGCTCGACGACTATCCGCACCAGTTCTCGGGCGGGATGCGGCAGCGCGTGATGATTGCCATAGCCCTTGCCTGCGACCCCAAGGTGCTGATCGCGGACGAGCCGACGACGGCGCTGGACGTGACGATCCAGGCGCAGATTCTGGAACTGGTGCGCGACCTGCGCCAGAAGCTGGGCATGGCGATCATCTGGATCACGCATGATCTGGGCGTCATCGCGGGCATCGCGGACCGGGTCATCGTCATGTATGGCGGGCAGGTGGTGGAGCAGGCGGCTGTGCGCGACCTGTTCGCCGATCCGCGCCACCCCTACACCCGTGCGCTGCTGAAAACGATCCCGCATGTCTCGGGCAAGCGGACGGCGAAGCTGAACGTGATCCAGGGCCAGCCCCCGATCCTGCGCGCGGCACCCGATGCCTGTCCGTTCCGGGCGCGCTGCCCGCAGGCATTCGACCGGTGTTCGGCTGAAAACCCCCAGCGGCGCGCGGTCGGGGCAGGGCACGATGTGGCGTGCCACTGGGATGCCCCGGTGGCGACAAGGCCGGTGGCGGAGGCAGCGCATGCTTGATGCGACCCCTGCACGGAACCTTGTCGAGGTGCGGGACCTCAGGATGTATTTCCCGATCCATGCCGGGCTTCTGCGGCGCAAGGTCGGTGACGTGAAGGCGGTGGACGGCATCAGTTTCGACATCCGTCAGGGCGAGACGCTGGGGCTGGTGGGCGAATCCGGCTGCGGCAAGTCGACGGCGGGGCGGACGATCCTGCGGCTGTACGATCCGACGGGCGGGTCGATCAGGATCGACGGGGTCGAGATCGCCGCAGCCGACCCCGAGACACTGCGCAAGATGCGTCCCGCCATGCAGATGGTGTTCCAGGACCCGCAGGCGAGCCTGAACCCGCGGATGACGGTCTCTGACATCGTGGGCGAGCCGCTTCTGGAGCATTCGAAGCTGGAGGCGCAGGCGCGGACCGACACGGGTCTACGAACTGATGGACGCTGTCGGGCTGAACCGGGTCTTTGCCAATCGCTATCCGCATGAATTCTCGGGCGGTCAGCGGCAGCGCATCGGGATCGCGCGTGCGCTGGCCCTGAATCCGAAGTTCATCGTCTGCGACGAACCCATCGCGGCTCTTGGATGTGTCGATCCAGGCGCAGGTGGTGAACCTGCTGGAAGACCTGCAGGACCGGCTGGGCCTGACCTATCTGTTCATCAGCCACGACCTGTCGATGGTCCGTCACATCGCGGACCGGGTGGCGGTGATGTATCTGGGCCAGATCGTGGAAATCGCGGACCGCGACGCGCTGTATGAGAACCCGCTGCATCCCTATACGCGCGCGCTGCTGTCGGCGGTGCCGGAGCCGGACCCGGGGATCGAAAAGCGCCGCAAGCGGATCATCCTGCAGGGCGACGTGCCGTCACCGGCGAACCCGCCGAAGGGCTGCAATTTCTGCACGCGCTGTCCCGAGGTTCAGGCGATCTGCCGCACCGACGAACCGAAACTGACCGAAGTGGCGCCGGGGCGGTTTGCTTCGTGCCATTTCGTGACCAGCGATAACATCAGGGCCGGATCAACCGGCCGACCCGAGGCAATCGAGCCAATCCAACAAGGAGCACTAAGATGAAGTTGAAATCAGCCCTTATGGGCGCTGCCGCCGTCATGGCGCTGGCCCCGGCGGCCTTTGCCGAGCGGGGGTCCGACGGCGAGGTCAAGGTCCTGTACTATCAGGCCGTGTCGGGCCTGAATGCCTATATCTCGTCCGGGACCAAGGACATCGAGGCGGGGTCTC
The DNA here is from genome assembly GCA_963819585.1 of uncultured Alphaproteobacteria bacterium. Taxonomy (GTDB): domain Bacteria; phylum Pseudomonadota; class Alphaproteobacteria; order Rhodobacterales; family Rhodobacteraceae; genus JAOADN01. Next base: position 322,969 of record CAWFWP010000002.1, on the reverse strand, counting down.
TGGTGCTGGAGCCGCTTGCGGGCTTCAATGAGAAGGGCGAGCTGTTCCCGCGCCTGGTCGAAGGTATTCCGACGGTCGAGAACGGCGGCGTTTCGGCCGACTTGACCAGCATCACGTGGAAGCTGCTTCCGGGCCTGATGTGGTCGGACGGAACACCGGTGACATCCGAAGACGTCAAGTTCACCTGGGAATACTGCACTCATCCCGAAGGCGGCTGCGCGCAGGGCGCGAAATACGAGGGCGTGTCGGCGGTCGAGACGCCGGACCCGCAGACGGTTGTGGTGAAGTTCGCGGCCCCGAAGCCCTATCCCTATCAGCCCTTCACGGGCGGCACCGCGCCGATCCTGCAGAAGGCGCAGTTCGAACAGTGCCTGGGTGCGGCAGCGGCGGGATGTGCCGAGCCGAATTCGAAGCCGATCGGCACCGGTCCGTTCATGGTGACGGATTTCAAGGTGAACGACGTGGTCGTTCTGGCCGCGAACCCGAACTACCGTGACCCGGCAAAACCGGCCTTTGCGACGATGACGCTGAAAGGCGGCGGCGACGCGCAGGCGGCGGCCAGCGCGGTGATGGAGACTGGCGAGTTCGACTATGCCTGGAACACCCAGATCAATCCTGACCTGCAGGCGCAGATGGCGTCGGGCGGCAAGGGCGTTTTCATCAATGCGTTCGGCACGCTGGTCGAGCGGATCGAAGTGAACCTGACCGACCCCTCGCCGGACCTGGCGGAGGGTGAGCGCTCGACGGTGAAGCACCCGCATCCGATCCTCTCGGACGTGAACATCCGCAATGCGCTGTCAATGGCGATCGACCGCCAGGCGCTGGTCGATATCGGCTACGGTGCGGCGGGCCGGCCGACCTGCAACGTGGTGCCTGCCCCTGAGGTCTATGCGTCCGACAACACGGCCTGCCTGAAGCAGGACATGGAAGGCGCGAAAGCGCTGCTTGAGGCCGCGGGCTGGACCGACAGCGACGGCGACGGCGTGCGCGACAAGGATGGCAAGAAATTCGCGATCCTCTATCAGACCACCGTCAACCCGGTGCGCCAGGACTTCCAGGCGCTGATCAAGGGCTGGTGGACGGAACTCGGCGTCGAGGTCGAGCTGAAATCCATCGACCCGGGCGTGTTCTTCGGCGGCGACGCCGGCTCGCCCGACACGTTCCAGAAGTTCTATGCGGACGTGCAGATGTTCGCCAACAACTTCGACGGAACCGACCCGGAACCCTACATGACGCAGTACCTCTGCTCGAAGATCCCTGGGCCGGACAACCAGTGGCAGGGCGAGAACATCAACCGCTTCTGCGACCCGGCCTATGACGCGATGCTGGCAGAGCTGTCTTCGACGGCCGAACCGGAGAAGCGCTATGAACTGGTCAAGAAGCTGAACGACATGGTGACGAAGGACGGCCATGTGTCCATTGCGCTGGTGGATCGCGGCCGTCTGTCGGCGCATTCCAACACGCTTGGCGGCGTCGTCCTGAACACCTGGGACAGCGAGCTGTGGAACGCATCGGACTGGTTCCGCGTGAAGTGATGTGACGGGGGCTGCGGGTGCCGCGCGCATCCGCAGCCTTTTTCGTTTCCGCACCCGCATCTGAAGGCGCACCGACCGCATGCTGACCTTTGTTCTTCGGCGACTGCTGCTGGCCATTCCGACGCTGCTGATGATCAGCCTGGTCATCTTCCTGATCGTCGATCTGGCACCGGGCAGCCCGATGTCGGAAATCCCGCTGACGGTGCCTGTCGAAATCCGGCTGAAGATGATCAAGGCGATGGGCGCGGACCAGCCGATGTTCGTGCGCTACTTCCTGTGGCTGAAGCAGTTCTTCTGGATCGAGCCGCTGTATGCGCTGGACGGCTGGTTCGGCACCGACTGGGCCGGTGGGGCGCAGCGGATCATTTCCTGGCAGTCGAAGGTGCCGGTGTTCCAGATCATCGGCGAACGGCTGCCGCAGACGCTGACGGTGATCGGCACCGCCTATCTGGTCGGCGCGCTGATCGCGCTGCCCATCGGCATCTATTCGGCCTATCGCCAGTATTCCTGGTTCGATCAGGCGGGCACGTTCTTTTCGATGATCGGCTTTTCGGTGCCGACCTTCTTCACCGGCAACCTGCTGATCCTGATCTTTTCGGTGAAGCTCGGCTGGTTTCCCACGATCTATGACACCCAGCTGCGGGTGACCGACTGGGCCTCGGCCTACAAGATGGTCATGCAGATGGCGCTGCCGGTCACGGTGCTGGCGCTGTTCAACGCGGCCGAGATCAGCCGGTATACGCGGTCATCCATGCTGGACAATCTGGGGCAGGATTATGTGCGCACCGCGCGGGCCAAGGGCATGGGCGAAGGCACCGTGGTTCTGAAGCATGTGCTGCGCAATTCGCTGATCCCGGTGGTGACGGTCATCGCGCTGGGCTTGCCCACGATCTTCGGCGGGGCCATCGTGACCGAGCAGATTTTCAAGATCAACGGGATCGGGGCCGCGCTGATCGGGGCGATCAACGTCAGCGACCTGCCGACGGTGCAGACGCTGACCTTCATCTTCGCGGTGCTCATCGTGTCGTTCAACCTTATCGCGGATGTGCTCTACGGCATCCTCGACCCAAGGATCCGCTATGACTGACGCGCCCCTCGACCGCCCCGCGGTGCCGGTTGCCGTGCCGAAGGCGCGCAGCCAGTGGAACGACGTCTGGGACCAGTTCCGCGCGCACAAGGGGGCGATGGCGGGGGCTTTCATCCTAGGCTTTCTGCTTTTCGCCGTGCTGATCGGGCCGTTCCTGTGGCGGATCGATCCGAACTTCATCGAACGGGACACGGTGAAGATGTTCAAGATGCGGAACCTGGCGCCGAGCCTGTCGCATCCGATGGGAACCGACCAGCTGGGGCGCGACATGTTCGCGCGGATGATGTACGGCGGGCGCGTGTCGCTGGCCGTGGGCACGGTCGCGATGCTGGTCGCGATTTTCATCGGGACGTCGGTCGGGATCCTGTCGGGCTACTTCCGGCGGCTCGATGGCATTCTGATGCGGCTGACGGACCTGTTCCTGGCGCTGCCCCTGCTGCCGCTTCTGCTGGTGATGATGATGCTGTTCCGTGACCCGGTCAGCGGCGTTCTTGGGCCGCGCATGGGGACCTTCCTGCTGATCGTGCTGGCCATCGGGATCACCAGCTGGATGCAGGCCGCACGGGTTGTTCGGGGCGAGGTGCTGGCGCTGAAGGAGCGCGAATTCGTGCTGGCAGCGCGGTCCATCGGCACGCCGAACCGGCGGATCATCCTGCGCCACATCCTGCCGAACGTGCTGTCGCCGGTTCTGGTGGCGGCGACGCTGGGGATTGCGGCTGCGATCATCACGGAATCGGTGCTGTCGTTCCTCGGCCTCGGGTTCCCGCCGGATTTCCCGACCTGGGGGCGGCTTCTGTACGACGGGATCGCGGATATCAGGACCTATCCGGAGCGTGTGGTCTGGCCGGGCATCGCGATCTCGCTGACCGTGCTGTCGGTCAATTATATCGGCGACGGGCTGCGTGATGCGCTGGACCCGCGCATCAGGGGGCGCTGATACAGCCCGCGCGCAGCGACGACAAACCTCCATCGATTTGGTGACTTAGTGCACTGAACTGGGTAGGATAGTTTGATAATCAGTAAAACGTGGGCGTCCTCTAGTCATATCAATCAGATGGGGCCGAATATGGACAGATATTTCAAGTATGCGGTTTTAAGTTTCATTTTGCTGGCGGCCCTGCCTGCCGGTGCCAAGGTAGCGGGGGTGACTGCCGACGGGACCTGGGATTGTATTGACGACGCTGGGGCCAACGTCGGTGCTGTCGTGATCGTCGATACCAACTATGCGTTCATCGGGCTGGACGGGCAGGCAGCTCCCTATGGCAAGCTGTTTCGGACCGGACAAGAGCAATTTGATTTGCCGAACTTCGTCATCCTCGACGGTTACCTGAAAGAAGCGATGGCGGCCGTCGGGATGACGATGAACGGCCCGCGCGAAAACCCGCATGATCTGTCCGGCGAACATTTTCTGAGCGTCATCATCACAGAAGCCAGTCAGCTCTACTGCACCAGACGCAAAGCGCCCGTATCTTAGTGCAGGCCTTTGCGAATGCGCCTGACCATCAGCCAGACCAACCCGAAAACCACTGGCGTCAGCATTGCCATGGTCATGACTTTGGTCAGACCCATCGGTTCTGTCACCGGAAAGGCCAGGTATGATGCAAGGTTGACGCCATAATAGCTGATCGCCACCGTGGACAGTCCTTCCACCGTGCGCTGCAACTGCAGTTGCTGATCGGCGCGCTGATCCATGCTTTCCAGAAGCTTCTGGTTCTGCGCTGACCGTTCGACATCGACCCGCGTCCGCAGCAGTTCGCCCGCCCGCTGCGCGCGCGTCGCCATCTGCTCCAGCCGCCGTTCCGCCGACTTGACCGTCCGCATCGCCGGATCGTAGCGGCGCATCATGAATTCGCCGAAGGTCTGGCGGCCTTCGAACCGTGTCTCGCGCAGAACCTCGATGCGCTGGTTCACGATCGCCTCATAGGCGCCGGTGGCACCGAAGCGGAAGGAATGCTGCACCGACAGGTTCTCCAGTTCGGCCGAGATCGACAGCAGGTCGTCCAGTTCGGAATCCGCCGCGTTGCGGTCATCGGCCATTGTCTGCACCAGTGCCGACAGTTTCGGGTCGATCGCGTTCAGCCTCGCCCCAAGCTCGCGCGCCCGGCCGAGGCCCAGCATCGACATCGCGCGATAGGTCTCGATCTCGCACAGGCGCTGGACGATCCGGCCGACGCGGCGCTGGCCGGTGCCGGGACGCACGAAGACGGCAAAGCGCATCTGGCCTGCCGGGTCGATCTGGAAATCGCCCGCGATGATCGCGGCCTCGTCCACGACCGCCGAGCAGGCGAGGCTTTCGCCGACGAACCAGTCGTCCAGTTTGGCGGTGACCTCGCCCCGGTCCTCCGGCATCGTCTCGACCCGGACAAGGATCGCGGCTATGCGCTTGCCGGGGGCGTCGGCCAGCCAGTCGGCATCGAAGACCTCGGCGTCGCGGGGGTCGAAGGGGCGGTCGGAGACGCCCTTGGCAAAGGCCGAATAGGTCACGAATTCGGTGTGGCTTTCCCATTTCAGGTCATGTTTGCCGAGGGTCGCGGCATGATGCGTGGCCCCGGGCGGCGGATGGCCCGCGCCGTGCCGGTCGAGAAGTGCCGTCAGATGTGCTGTGTCGCTGGAGCGGTCGCGGGCGGCGGAGTTGCCGGTTTCCTTGATCGCCACGTAGACGGCGGTGCACGGCACGTCGAGCGACGGGAAGGGCCGCGCGTGCAGTTCATTCACCAGCTTGTAGCGGAAGGGGTGGTCTTCGATGGGCATGGGCAGGTGTCCGCTGGGGCTCAGCCGGAACCGTAGCCGGGTGCCGGTCAAAGGCAAGGTGAAAGCCCTGCGGTTTCGGGCGCTTACCGGAATACGGGGAAATGCCCGTCCGGCCCGGCACAAAATGACCCCGGATCATGCGACGGAACGGGTCGCTCCTTGCGTTTCACCTGCATCGGGGGCGGTGAACGAGGAGACGGGCAATGACAAAAGTGATGATGGCCCTTGTGGCGGTGGTGATGGTGCCGGTGGCGGCGTCAGCCGAAAGCTGGGACGTGACCGGGCCGCGCGGCGGCACGGCAACGGGCAGCATTTCCTGCGGGCACGGGGATCAGACGCTGTCCTGCAACCGGACCGGCATACTGACGACACCGGGCGCGCGCGCGGTGGACCGCGCGGCGACCCGCGTGACCGACAGCGGCGGGACGATCAAGACGATCACCAGCACGGGTGCGGGCGGCCGCAGCGTGACGGTGACGCGGACGCGGGTAAGGGGGAACTGACACGGCGATGGCGGGGGTGGCCGCGCGAGACCTGCCGACCGCTTAGCTCAGTTGGCGGCAGAGCGCTCGCAGAGCCTTGATGTTTCCCGCCTGAGGGTTCTTCCACCCGGTCAGGTTCAAAGGGGGTTGCCGGTCGCGGATAAGTTGCCGTTCCAAGGCGCGGCGATCTCCGGAGAACGCAGCAAACGCATAGCTAAGATTGGCCAGCATCCACTGGGTCAATCGGCCCTCTCCGTCAGCTGCGAACATGAAATTCGCTTTGGAGCTTCCGGGACTGCGCGGTATCGGCACCAGATCAAGTTCCGCGCGCAAGATGGAGCCGAGCGACCGGCGCAGCGTCGAAAATCCGCTGGACTTATGTCGGAAGTGCTTGCGCGCTTCCAGACTTGAATCCGTCATCCCGATGTAGAGAAGCCCGTCTTCGGCAGGCGAAATCTTTCCCAGCACCCCGCTGCGCAGAAACAGCGCGTAGACGCCGGGCGAATTTATGTCAGGCGCTAAGTCCGCAGGGTACCGGCTGGTCAGCATTTTGACCCAGATTGCCGCACCGTCCGTCTGCAAGGGCCTTGCTCACTCGATCATCGGCAGCAGCCCATCCAGCGACTTCTTCGCGTCGCCGTAGAACATCCGCGTGTTGTCCTTGTAGAACAGCGGATTCTCGATGCCGGAATAACCGGTGCCCTGGCCGCGCTTGGACACGAAGACCTGCTTGGCCTTCCAGCATTCCAGCACCGGCATCCCGGCGATGGGGGAGTTCGGGTCTTCCTGTGCCGCCGGGTTCACGATGTCGTTCGACCCGATGACGATGGCGACGTCGGTGTTGGGGAAATCGTCGTTGATCTCGTCCATCTCCAGCACGATGTCGTAGGGCACCTTCGCCTCGGCCAGCAGGACGTTCATGTGGCCGGGCAGGCGGCCAGCGACGGGGTGGATCGCAAAGCGCACGGTCTTGCCGCGCGCGCGCAGCTTGCGCGTGAGTTCGCTGACCGATTGCTGCGCCTGCGCCACCGCCATGCCGTAGCCGGGGATGATGATGATCGATGTCCGCGTCGTTCAGCGCGGCGGCGACGCCTTCGGCGTCGATGGCGATCTGTTCGCCCGAGATTTCCATCGCCGGGCCGGTGGTGTTGCCGAAGCCGCCGAGGATGACGGAGATGAACGACCGGTTCATCGCCTTGCACATGATGTAGGACAGGATCGCACCGGACGAGCCGACCAGCGCGCCGGTGACGATCAGGAGGTCGTTGCCCAGGGTGAAGCCGATGGCCGCGGCGGCCCAGCCGGAATAGCTGTTCAGCATCGAGACGACGACAGGCATGTCGGCCCCGCCGATGCCCATGATCAGGTGATAGCCGATGAAGAACGCGGCGAGCGTCATCAGGATCAGCGCCCACATGCCCGCGCCGTTGACGTAGAGCGATCAGCAGGATGCAGCGGACAGCAGGCGCGGCCCCGGCGTTCAGCAGGTGCCCGCCGGGCAGTTTGGTGGCCTTGCCGTCCACTTTGCCCGCCAGCTTGCCGAAGGCGACGATCGACCCGGTGAAGGTGACGGCCCCGATGAAGACGCCGAGGAACACCTCGACCTTCAGGATCGCGACCTCGACGCCGGTCTTGTGGGCAAGGACGGCGGCAAATCCGGTGAGGGCGGCTTTCGCAGCCTCATCGAGGCCCTGAACCGTGCCAAGCTCCAGATGCGCGTTGTAGCCGATCAGCACGGCGGCGAGGCCGACGAAGCTGAATGCAGGGCGGCGACCAGCTGGGGCATTTCCGTCATCTGCACGCGCATGGCGACCTGCCAGCCGATGACGGCGGCGATGGCGAACATCACGAACACAAGCCACAGGTGGCCGCTGTCAGGCCCGAAGACCGTGGCGACGACGGCCAGCGCCATGCCCACGATGCCGTACCAGACGGCGCGCTTGGCGCTTTCCTGACCCGAGAGGCCGCCGAGGGCGAGGATGAACAGGATCGCGGCCGAGATATAGGCGGCCTGGGTGATACCGATGCTCATGGCTTGGCCCCTCACGATTTCTGGAACATGGCGAGCATGCGCCGGGTGACGAGGAAGCCGCCGACGATGTTGATCGAGGCGATGAGGACGGAGATCGCCGCCAGGATCACGACGAGCCAGTTGGATGACCCGATCTGCAGCAGCGCGCCGATCACGATGATGCCTGATATCGCGTTGGTGATCGCCATCAGCGGCGTGTGCAGCGAATGCGACACGTTCCAGATGACCGAGAAGCCGACGAAGCAGGCCAGCGCGAAGACGATGAAGTGCGACATGAAGCTGGACGGCGCATAGGCCCCGATCAGCAGCATCAGAAGCGTGCCGACGGCCAGCAGCGTGACCTGCTGCGGGTCTGCGCCTTGAAGGCGGCGGCCTCGTTCGCGCGGCGTTCCTCGGGCGTCAGTTCCTTCGGTTTTTCCTTGGGCTTGGCCGCCGCGATGGCCTGAATCTTGGGCGGCGGCGGCGGGAAGGTGACGGCACCGGCATGGGTGACGGTCGCGCCCCGGATCACGTCATCCTCCATGTTCTGGACGATCACGCCGTCTTTCTTGGGCGTGAGGTCCGTCAGCATGTGGCGGATGTTGTTGGAATAAAGCGTCGAGGCCTGCGCGGCCATGCGGCTGGGGAAGTCGGTGTAGCCGACAACAGTCACGCCGTTGTCGCTGACGATCTTCTGGTCCGGCACCGTCAGGTCGCAGTTGCCGCCGCGTTCGGCGGCGAGATCGACCACGACCGAGCCGCGCTTCATCGCGGCCACCATGTCGGCCAGCCACAGCTTCGGCGCGGGGCGGCCGGGGATCAGCGCAGTGGTGATGACGATGTCCATGTCGGGGGCCAGCTCGCGGAACTTTGCCAGCTGCTTTTCGCGGAACTCCGGGGAGGACGGCGCTGCATAGCCCCCCGTCGCGGCCCCGTCCTGTGTCGCCTCGAATTCCAGATAGACGAAGCTCGCGCCCATCGATTCAATCTGCTCGGCCACTTCGGGACGCACGTCGAAGGCGTAGACCATCGCACCAAGGCTGGTGGCCGTGCCGATGGCGGCCAGACCGGCCACGCCCGCGCCGATCACCAGCACCTTGGCGGGCGGCACCTTGCCCGCCGCCGTCACCTGACCGGTGAAGAAGCGCCCGAAGTTGTTCCCGGCCTCCATCACCGCGCGATACCCTGCGATGTTCGCCATGGACGACAGTGCGTCCATCTTCTGCGCGCGGGAAATGCGGGGGACCATGTCCATCGCGATGGCCGTGGCACCTTGTGTCTTGGCAATGTCCAAGAGCTTTTCGTTCTGCGCGGGCCAGATGAAGGAAATCAGGGTCTGGCCGTCGCGCAGCTTTTTCGCTTCGGCATCCGAGGGACCGCGCACCTTGGCGATCACGTCCGCCTCTTTCCAGAGCGCGGCGGCGGTCTTGACGACTTTCACGCCCGCCGCCTGATAGGCCGCGTCGGTAAAGCCTGCGGCAGCACCGGCACCGGCCTCGATCAGGCAGTCATGGCCGAGTTTCTGAAGCTGAAGCGCGCTTTCCGGCGTCATCGCGACGCGGGCTTCGCCTTCGGTCGTTTCCTTCGGTGTTCCGATCTTCAACGGATGCCCCCCGGTGCGGTCGGCCATGTCTGGCGGACGGAAATGATCCGGGCCGTCATAACATCGCGCAAGATTGTTTCACAAGGCATTTGGGCGGGCAGCAGGGCGGCTTACAGCCAGCGGCGCACCCGCGTGGCGTAGGCGTCGAATTCCGCGCCGAATGTAGCACGCAGGCCCGCTTCCTCGCCGAGGATGAACCGGAGGGAGATGACCGCCATGAAGACAGGCACAAGGATCAGCGAAGCGGCATCCCAGGCCAGCGCCGCCCCGGTCAGCATCAGCGCGTCGCCGAGGTAGATCGGGTTGCGCGACCGCGCGTAGAGACCAGTGGTGATCATCGCGCGCGGAACCTCGCGCGGCAGGATGGTGGTCTTTTGCGCGCGGAAGGCGACGGCAGAGGCGACGAGCAGCATGGCCCCGGCAACGATCAGGGCCAGCCCGATCAGGCGGAGCCAGTGCGGCACGGGCAGGATCGGCAGGAACCGGGACTGCGCCCAGGCGAGGATAAGGAAGACCGCAAGCCAGGTCGGCGGGCTTTCCCACTGGCGGAGCAGGCGGCGGAGCACGGATGTATCGGACATGGGGGCAGTATGGACTGCGGCTCTGCCGTTGTCACAGGCATCGGTAGCCGAAACCTTTTGAGCTTGAAATTATTTCGCCGCATGGCTTCCCAAGACCCCTGGGGCTGCGTTAGTTTCCCGACCAATCAGGGAGACTGCCATGACCGACTTTGCCGCGACGCGCGAGATGTTCCACCTGCCCGAAGGGGTCGTCTATCTGGACGGCAATTCGCTGGGCCCGCTGCCCAAGGCCGCGGTCGCGCGGATCGCGTCCTGCGTGACCGAAGAATGGGGCAACGTGCTGATCGGCGGCTGGACCAAGCTGAACTGGATGACCATGCCCGGCCAGATCGGCGACCGGATCGGGCGGCTGATCGGGGCGGTGCCGGGATCGGTCGTTCTGGGCGACACCCTGTCGATCAAGGTCTATCAGGCGCTGGCCTCGGCCCTTGAACTGCGCCCCGACCGCAAGGTGATCCTGACCGACATCAACAATTTCCCCTCCGACCTCTACATGGCCGAAGGGCTGATCCGCACGCTGGGTCAGGGGCATGTGCTGAAGAAGGTGGCACCGGAAGAGGTCGAGGCGAATATCGGAGCGGATGTCGCGGTCCTGCTGCTGACGCAGGCCGACTATCGCACCGCCCGACTGCATGACATGGCCACGCTGACCGCCAAGGCGCACGCGGCGGGCGCGCTGACGGTCTGGGATCTGGCGCATACGGCGGGCGCGATGGAGATCGACGTGGCGGGCTGCGATGTCGATTTCGCGGTCGGCTGCACCTACAAATACCTGAACTCCGGTCCCGGCGGCCCGGCCTATATCTATGTGGCCCCGCGGATGCAGGCCGAGGTGCGCCCCGCTTTGTCAGGCTGGCTGGGGCACGAGACACCGTTCACTTTCGACACCACCTATCGCCCCGGATCGGGGATCGAGCGGATGCGCGTCGGCACACCGCCGATCATCCAGCTGGCGGCGCTGGAGGCGTCGATGGACATCTGGGACAAGGTGGACATGAAGGCGCTTCGGGCGCGGTCCGTCGAGCTGACGGAAGCCTTCATCAAGGGGGTCGAGACGTCGTGTCCGACGCTGACCCTCGGCGTGCCGCGCGACCCGGCGAAACGCGGCAGCCAGGTCAGTTTCCGCCACAAGGACGGCTATGCGATCATGCAGGAGATGATCGCGCGGGGCGTCGTGGGCGATTTCCGCACGCCGGACTATCTGCGCTTTGGCTTCACGCCGCTGTTCACGACGATGGCGGACGTGCAGCGCGCCGTGGCGACGCTGGCAGAGGTGATGGCACGGCACGAGGCGAAGGCCGCCTGACAACGCCCCGCCTGCCCGTTGAGCGTTCGATGCGGCACTCCGACGTCACGCGAAAGGACCCGCCTGATGGCCTTCAAACTCTGGAACCCTGACGGGATCGCGCCGCCCGGGTCGCGCTATTCCCACGCCGCGTCGGTCGGCGCGCAGACGCAGCTTCTGATCCTGTCCGGACAGATCGGTGTCCGCCCCGATGGAACCGTTGCCGAGGGACTTGAGGCGCAGCTCGACCAGTGTTTTGCGAATGTCGGGACGGCGCTGACCGCCGCAGGGATGACCAAGTCCGATCTGATCAAGCTGACGATCTACGTCACCGACCCGTCGCCCGCCGCGACAGCGACCTACCGCGCGCGCCGCGATGCGTTCATCGGTGACGGCCCGGCCCCGGCCGCGACCTATCTGGTCGTCGCCGGTCTCGCCTCGCCCGCCTATCTGGCCGAGATCGAGGCGATTGCCGGGCGCTGACGGCGCTGCAGGCCCCGCGCGCCTACCCCGCCCTGACGGCCGCCAGATGCCGCGCGAAATCGGGCGTGGCCATCAGCGCCCTGCAGCGCGCGAACCGTCCGTCGGCATAGGCGCGGAAGTCATCGGCGGTATTGGCATTTGCCAGCTGGATCAGCCCCCACAACGTCCAGAGCAGGTCGCACATCGCCTTATAGATGACCATCCGACCGAGGTCGGGCGCGCGGGCCTCGCTGCCGAAATAGGCGGTCAGCATCGCCTCGTCCTGATGGTCGCCGAACTGTCCTTCGACCGACAGATCGCCCAGATCCCACATCGGGTCGTTCATGCCCGAATATTCCCAATCGACGATCCACATCCGTGCCCCGGTATCGAGGAAATTCTCGCATAAGGGGTCGCAGTGGCAGGGTGCCAACCGCGCGGGGTGCGCTGCCAGCGCCCCGCGCACGCCTTCGGCCTCGGCCAACACCTCGTGATAACCGCCGGGCAGGGCCACATCCTTTCCCGACAGGATGCGCAGGTAATCGTCGATCATCGCGAACAGCTCGAACCGGAACGGAAACACCGCGCCGGACAGATGCAGCCGCCGGAACGCCTCGCCCGCGCGCGCCGCCGCACCGGGCCGGTCGCGGAAGGCGGCGGGGGACATCGTCACGGCATGGTCGATGAACCGCGTCACCATCACGCCCGCATCGTCGAAATGCAGCACCTCGGGGCTGACGCCCGCATCCGCCGCCGCGCGCGCCGCTTCGGCCTCGTTCGCGCGGTTGATGTATTCCGATGTTCCGTCACCCGGAACGCGCAGCACCGCGTCGCCCGCGCGGAACACGCGGTTGGTCAGACCGCCCATGCGGATGAAGCGGCCGTCATATCCCGACAAAGCCGGGATCGTCGCCGCAAGCCTGCGAAGCGCTGTGTCATCCATCTGCTTCGCGCTTCCCCTCGGCCCCGGCTTATGGTCAGGTTTCCACAAGTTCGGGACCTTGGCCAGACCGGAGGCATAGGATGGCGGCAGTGCAGCACGACGGGCATCTGGGTGCTGTCTATGACGCGAAATCACCCGAAGAGATCGCGACGCTTTATGACGGCTGGGCCGCGTCCTATGATGCCGACATGGTCGCGGCGGGCTATCGGCATCCTGCGGTTGCCAGCGCGATGTTCGTGCGTGCTGTGCCGAAGGGTGCCGGGCCGATCCTGGACGCGGGGGCGGGCACGGGGCTGATCGGGACGCTGCTGTCGATCCTTGGGTATCCCGACATCGAGGCGCTGGATATCTCCGAAGGGATGCTGGCGGTCGCGCGGGCGAAGGGCGTCTACCGCGCGTTCCATCATCTGGCGCTTGGCGGGCCGCTGCCGTTCGCGGACGGGCAGTTCGCGGGGATCATCTCGACAGGCGTGTTCACAAGCGGGCATGTCGGGGCCGAGGGGTTGCCGGAACTGGTGCGGGCGTGCCGGACAGGTGGGGCGGTGGTGCTTACGGTGAAAGAGACGGTGTGGGAGGCAGGTGTCGGGGCGGCCATCAGCGCCATGGTCAGGGCGGGGCGCGTGGCGGTGACGGATGAGACAGCGCCCTATGGGTCGATGCCGAACGAGGTGGGGACGGTTCCGGCGCGCTGTCTGGCGCTGCGGGTCGTCTGATGCAGTACGCGCCTGCGTCTGAACCCTGCCCACTGCCCTACAGCCCGTTCAAGTCATGCACGGTGCCGCGCCCGATCGGGTGGCTGTCAACGGTAAACAGCGCTGGAATTGCGAATCTTGCGCCCTACAGCCAGTGGCAGAACCTGTCCTTCGACCCGCCGATGGTGATGTTCGCGGCGAACCAGTATTCGGACGGGCGGCGCAAGCATACGGTCGTCAATGCCGAGGAGACGGGCTGGTTCGTCTGGAACATGGCGACATACGCCCTGCGCGAGGCGGTGAACATCAGTTCGGTCGAATGGCCGGACGGCGTGGACGAGTTCGACAAGGCGGGCGAGACCAAGGCGGCCTGCATCGACGCGCCGGGGCCGCGCGTGGCCGAAAGCCCATGTCATTTCGAGTGTCGCTACCTGTCCACGCACCGCCTGCCTGGCCGGTCGGCGCATGGCTGGGTCGATGTCGTGTATGGCGAGGTGACGCGCATCCATGTGGCGGATGACGTCCTGCTGCCCAGCGGCAAGATCGACGTGGCGCGCATCCGCCCGCTCGCGCGGCTGGGCTACTACGACTACACCAGTGTGACGGACGTGTTCGAAATGCGCATCCCGGGCGCATCGGAAGAGGCGAGCGCCGGACTGGAGGGAAAGGCGGGTTAGGACCCCGTCAGGTCCAGTAGGGCTGCGACCATGCCCGCTTTCCCGCCGCATCCACCACCGTCACGCGCAGCCACGGCGAATTGCTCAGACGTTCGCGGCTGACCGAGGCCCGCGTCATCGAATGGCCGTGGGTCGCCCGCGCGCCGGTGCCCGCGCCCTGTATGATGACGCTGACCGCCGCCGAACACTCCACATCGACCGTCTTTTCCGTGATCGTGATGCCCCGGATTTCCGGCCCCTGACTGGAATAATAGTGCCCGTCCTTCAGCGCCTGAACCAGCGCCTCGGGTTCGTTCGCTCCGCTGCCTTCACCATCACCCAGCCGCCGAAATGGTCCGGTTCGCTGGAAATGCGCATCGTCAGTGGCGCAGAGGACTGAGTTGCCGCCCCTCGGTCAGCAGCAGGTCCGCGATGCCGAAGCCGTCCGCCCGGTCGCAGCCCGACCAGCAGCCGTGATTGTAGATCTCGACCGCATGGGCCGCCTCGATGCTGCGCGCATCGGCCAGCGTCAGGCCCGACCACTGCGGATGCGCGACGGCGACGAAGGCCCCGGCGGCGCGGGCGCGGGCGGCCAGGTCGGGACCGGTCTCCATCCCGGGATGGACACGGAAATCGGGGCTGGCTGGTGGCACGAAGTCCGGCGGCAGGCCGACCGCGAGGATGTGCCACAGCTCGCCATTCAGCATCGGGCCGGAATGCAGTTCGGCGCCGAGGATGGTGGTGAACGTGTTGGTGCGGAAGGGCACCGTGTCCACGATGGGATAGCCGTAGGCCCCGATGAAATGGTCGGTCAGCGCCAGAAAGTCATAGCCTTCGGCACGGTAGCGGCGGCAGACCTCTTCCGGTTTCAGCACACCGTCCGAGCGCGTGGAATGGGTGTGCAGGTTGCCGCGCCAGAAGCGGCCGGGGGCGGTGAAGGCGTCGGTCATGTCCGGGGTCCGTTCGTCAGGTGTGTCACAGCCATTTCTTCCATTTCAGCAAAAGATAGGTGACCAACGCCGACAACACCATGAGCCCCAGCGACATCGGATAGCCCCAGACCCAGCCAAGTTCGGGCATGTGGCGGAAGTTCATGCCATAGACGGTGCCGATCAGCGTCGGAGGCAGGAACAGTGCCGCGACAACGGACAGGATGCGCACAGTGGTGTTCTGCGCAAGGTTGACCATGCCAAGCGTCGCGTCGGTGACATTGGCCAGCCGCGAAGACAGGAAATCGACATGCACCTCCAGCGCCTGGATGTCGCGGAAGCTGGCCTTGACGATCTGGCGCAGGTCGTCGCCCTTGCCGGTCTTGTCGGTGCCTTGGGTGAAATAGCTGACCGCGCGTTCCAGCGTCAGCAGACCAAGACGGACACGCCCCAGCGCCTCGCCCTCGCGGCCCACCTGGGCCAGTGCGCGTTCCAGAACCTGCGGCCGCCGGGTCGCGGTACCGTCGAAGATGTCGCGGGTGATCCCGTCGAGAGCCTTGCCCGAGCCTTCCAGAAGATCGGCGAGCCTGGCCACGATTTCCTCGAGCAGGCCGAGGAAGACATGCGCCGAGGTGCGGCAGCCTGCCGCCGTGCGCTGGGCGCGGTCGGGAAAAGTTTCGAACGGCCGCGGACTGTGATGGCGCACCGTTATCAGGCGGGGGCCGGTCAGGATGAACGTGACCGGGCCGGACACCTGGGTCTTTTCGGTCGTCTGACCGGGCAGCACGACGGTCATGTAGTCGGCGTCGCCCTCGCGGTAGAGCCGGTTGGAGATTTCGATCTCTTCCATGTCGGCCAGCGTCGGAACCTCGACACCCAGGGCTTCCACCCTGGAGACCTGTTCAGGCTGCGGACGCCAGAGGTCTATCCAGACAGCGGCGGCAATGTCGGCGTCCGGCCCCAGCCGCTCCAGCCGTCCCGCCGCCTCTCGATAGGCAAACAGCATTGCAGAACCCCTTCGGCGATCCGGGCGGTCGCGTCCGATGCCGGGGTATCGGGCAAGGAGGCCGCCGGTCAAGCGCCCCCGTTCAAGGACAACGGGAATCCGGGCACGAAAACGCACGATGAATGCCCGCGAGGTGACACAGTCCTGCCGTTTTCGCCCGGCAGAACGGCAGCAGGTCCAGAGTGGAGTGGTGCCGTGTCGATCCTGAGCCAAATTTCCTTCGACGAAATCGCCGGAAGCTTGCTGGTCTGTTTTCTGATCCGCGAAGTGCTTATCATCTCGCTTCCCGACGCGATCGCTGGCCCCGGCGGCTGGCTGATCGATACCGGGCACGAAGACGCCTGACATCCTGCGGACTGTGGCCGGAAGGCTGGCCGGGGGACGCGCCCGGCCTATCCTTTGGCAGCATTCCGCGTAGGTCCGCCTGCATCGTTCCCACAATTCCCGACGCCTGTTAGGGTCTCCGCGTTCGTTCCGAGTGCGAGGCACCGATTTGCTGACCCGTCGCGCGTTTCACGGCCTCCTTCTTGGCACCGCCGCCGCGGCGCTTGCATTTCGCCCGGTTGCGGCAAGCGCGTTGGCGCAGGACACCGCCGATCTGGTCCTGAACCGGCTGACCTTCGGCACGACGCCGGCGGCGCGGGCCGCCTTCCGCGACATGGGGGCTGCGGCCTGGCTCGACGCTCAGCTCGCACCCGGGCCTGACCCTGACCTCGACGCACGGCTTTCCGCCGCGCGCCTGCGTATCGCGTACGACGCTGGCGATGATGGCGAAGGGCACAGCTGGCCCGCGCTGGACGAACTGCGCCCCTTGTCGGCGCTGACAGCCGATCCTGCCGATCTGGTGCCGCTGCTCGATTTCACGAAACCGATGGACTACGCGCACCGGAACCGACCGGCGGACGAGGTGATCGCCGCGTCGCTGATCCGCGCGGTTCATGCGAAGGCGCAGCTGGCCGAGGTGATGACGCAGTTCTGGCACGACCATTTCAATGTGTCGGCGACCAAGTTCGAGGGTACGGCGGTGTTCTTCCCGGCCTATGACGCGATGCTGCGCGGCCATGCGCTGGGCAACTTCCGCGCGATGCTGGGCGATGTGGCGCGCGCGCCTGCGATGCTGAACTACCTTGGCAACGCGGACAGCCGGGCGAGCCCCGCGAACGAGAACTTCGCGCGGGAACTGCTGGAACTGCACACGCTGGGTGCGGGCAACTATCTGAACGACCGCTACCGGAACTGGCACGATGTGCCGGGCGCGGAGGACGGGCTGGCAAAGGGTTACATCGACGGCGACGTGCTCGAGGTCGCGCGGGCCTTCACCGGCTGGACCATCGGCGATGGTCGCTGGATTGCCGAAGGGCAGATGGCCCCGGTGGACGGACGGTTCCACTATGCCGAAAGCTGGCATGACCCCTACCAGAAGCGGATACTGGGCCGCGAGCTTGCCGCGAACCGCGCCCCGATGGCGGATGGGAACGATGTGCTGGACATGCTGGCGACGCATCCCGGCACGGCACGCTTCGTCTGCACGAAGATCGCAAGACGACTTCTGACGGACGAGCCGGACGAAGGCTTGATCGGTCGCATGGCCGATCTGTTTCTGGCGGCCTCGGATGCGCCGGACCAGATCGCGCAGGTTGTCCGCCTGCTGGCGCTGTCGCCCGAATTCCAGGTGCCCGCCGCCAAGCTGCGGCGACCGTTCGAATACCTGGCGGCGCTGCTGCGTGCGTCTGGGGCCGATGTCATGTCGCCCGAGGCGGCGTTCCGCTGGGAACTGTCGAAAGCCGGCTGGCGTCAGCACGAATACCCGCCGCCGACCGGCCACCCCGATGTCCTTGCCGATTGGGCCAACACGACGGTTTTGGCGCGCATGGTCGACACTGCACTTTACGCGCACGAACCCTGGGCCGGGATCACCGACACTGATCTGGGTCAGGCAATAGCGCCCGGCACAGTCACCTTCGCAGGCGTCGCGGACCACTGGGCGGGTGTTTTGGGGACCGACCCCGAGGTGCTGCGCGCGTCCTACCTGACGGCGCTTGGTGCCGGGCCGGAGGACACGCTGCCGGAAGACCCCGATGAACGGCGCGGGCTGATCGCGCTGGCCTTCAGTTTTGCGGCGCTCAGCCCCGAAGTGCTGTTGCGGTAGGGGGTGCGCGATGTCTGAACCCATTCTGGTCGTGATCTTCCTGCGCGGCGGGGCCGACAGCCTGTCGCTGGTGGCACCCGCTGGCGATGCCGACTATATCGCCGCCCGGTCCGAGCCGCTGCGGGTGCTGCGCAACGGCGATGCGGCGGGACGGGTCCTGCGCAACCCTATCGCGGACGCGGATTTCCGGTTCCACCCGCAGGCGGGCGCGCTGGCCGATCTGTATGACGCAGGCGATCTGTCGGTGATCCATGCCACCGGGCTTGCCGAGGCGACGCGGAGCCATTTTGACGCCGAGGCGCGGATCGAGGCGGCCGGGACGGCAGCGGCGGGCGGCGGATGGCTGAGCCGGTGGCTGGCCGCGACCCGCCCGGGCGGGCCGCTGCCTGCGCTGGCCGTCGGATCGTCGATGCCCGGCAGCCTGGCAGGGTCGGGCGCGGCCGTGGCGAATGAATTGCAGGACCTGATGGCCGCAGCCGGGCATTGGCTGGCCCCGTCGCTGCGGGCGCGTCTTGCGGAAGGGTTCGGTGCGCATCCGCTGCTGGGCGCGACGGTGGCGCAGTTGGCATCGCTGTCCGAGGCGGTCGGCGCGCGGGTCTGGAACGCCGAGACGAACGAGGCGCTGACCTATCAGCCCGATGTGCCCTACCCGGAGGATTCGCCGCTGTCACAGCCCCTGATGACGGTGGCGCGCGCGATCAAGTCCGATCTGGGCCTGCGCATCGCCACGGTGGACTACGGCGGCTGGGACACCCATGTCGGTCAGGCGGACCAGTTCGGACATCTGACGCTGGGTCTGTCGTCTGCCCTGATGGCCTTCTGGCGCGACCTCGGGCCGCGTCAGCAGGAGGTGTCGGTTGTCATCCAGTCGGAATTCGGCCGCCGCCTGCGCGCCAACGCCTCGGGCGGGACGGATCACGGGCGCGCGGGTGCGATGATGGTGCTGGGTCCGCAGGCAAAGGGCGGGCGGATGCTGGGCAACTGGCCGGGCCTGAAGAACGAGGCGCTGGAGGAGGGCGCAGACCTGGCGGTGACGACGGACTACCGGTCGGTGCTGGCCGAGGTGATGGCCGGACATATGAAGGCGCAGGACATGGGCGCGATATTCCCCGGTTTCACGCCCCTGCCGGTCGGTGTCTGGGGCTAGGTCCGCATCTTTCCGCTTTGAAACCGCGCCGCCGCCGCCCATATGGTGGGCGAGAGGCGCGAGGCAGGACAGTGGAGCATTTCGACCCCGGACCGGAGACATCGCGCGCATTCCGCGACGCGCTGGGGCGCTATGCGACCGGTGTCACGGTCGTGACGACGATGGGTGCTGCCGGACCGGTTGCGATCACCGCGAACAGCTTCACCGCCGTGTCGCTCGACCCGCCGCTTGTGCTCTGGTGTCCCGCGCAGCGGTCGTCCCGGTTCGAGGCGTTCCGCAGTGCGGCGCGCTATGCCATTCACGTTCTTGCGGCCGATCAGCTGGACCTCGGTCTGCGCTTTGCCCGGTCGGGCGGCGACTTTGCGGGCCTGCCCGACACGCTGACCGATGACGGCATGCCGCTTCTGCCCGGCGTGCTTGCGCGCTTTGATTGCCGCGCCCATGCCGTTCACGAAGGCGGCGACCATGCGATCCTGGTGGGCCGGGTCACGCGCGCCGCGATGCGCGACGGCGAGCCGTTGATTTTCTGGGGCGGGCGCTACGGCGATTTTCTGCATAACGGCTAGGCGGTGCGGTTCGGCAACATCCTGCGCCATAACGCAAATCCGCTGCCGGTTCAGATGCCGATGACGCGATTTCCGCCGATTGCCGCCTTAGTGCTGCCCCAAGCCTCTGGCACCCCGGCAGGCATGGACAACTGCATGACCCCGCCACACCGATATTCACCGAAGGGCCGCATCTGATGGACGCGCTGCCCATCGGATGGATTGCCGCGCTGATCGGTCTTGCGACCGGGGCGATTCTTGGCCTTGCCGCGCGGTTCGGCGGGTTCGGAACGCTCAGCGCGATCCGCGCGATGCGCGACATGGGTGACCAGCGCCGCGTGCGGGCCTGGGGCATCGCCGTCGGCGTCGCCATCGTCGCGACCTTCACGCTCGAGTCGATGGGCTATGTACGCATACTGGCGACCCCTGCGCAGGCGGTGCTCTGGACGCCTTGGGCCAGCGTGCTCGGCGGGCTGATGTTCGGCTACGGCATGGCGATGGCCGGAAGCTGCGGGTTCGAGGCGCTGGTGCGCGTCGGCGCGGGCGACCTGCGCGCGCTTGTCATCGTGGCCGTCCTCGGGATCAGCGCGATGGCGCTGCAGGCCGGACCGCTGGCACCCCTGCGCGCCATGGCTATGCCTGCGCAGACGGCCGAAATCGCGCAAGGTGTGGCGCATTTCCTGTCGTGGCAGGTCGGTCTGTCGGCCTTTTTCTTTGCTGTCATCGTGGCTGCTGTCTGCATTGCGCTGGGTCTGGCCTATATGCCGCTCCGCCGCTCGCCCTCGCGCCTTCTCTGGGCCGTCGCCGTCGGACTGGCCGTCGCCTTCTGTCTTGCGGGAACGACCTGGGTGCATGAGCATACGATCGCGCAGGTGCCGGTCGAAGGCCCGGACTTTGCGGCCCCGCTGGGACAGGCCGTGCAGTTCCTGATCGGGCCTGCCGATGCGTCGACCATGCTCGGGGCCGGACTGGTCGGCGGGGTGCTTCTGGGCGGCTTCATCGGTGCTGGGTTCCGCGGGTTCTACCGCGACCACCACCGCGAAGCCAACCCGACGCTGGGGCGCATGGCGGTGGGCGCATTGCTGATGGGGTCCGGTGCCGTGATTGCCGGAGGCGACCTGATCGGGACAGGCCTGTCGACGATGGCGACGCTGGCCTGGTCGGCGCCAGTCGCCGTGATTTCCATCATGTTCGGCACGTATCTCGGCCGACGCTGGCTGGTCCCGGACGACGTGCAGGGCGAGAGCTACGACGACGGTCTGGACGAAAACGGATACCGCGTCTGACACCGGAACCGCGCTGACCTTCGGTCAGGCCGGACCGGACGGTTCAGGGTCTGCGCCGGCGGGCGGAATCCGAAGGGTCAGCGCCGAAGCGGCAAGACCGAACGCCCCGGCGACGATCCACATCTGCGGCCAGCCGAGCCCCTGGATGATCGCGCCGAACACCGGCGGGCTGGCCAGATACCCGACATAGGCGAGCCCTGTCGCCAGGGCCAGCGCACGGCCCTGTTCCGGGCCCTGATGCCGTTTCGTGACCGACCGGAAGACGGCGGGCTCGATGGGCCCGATCCCGATGCCCGCAAGGAAGAAGCCGAGAATGGCGACCGGCGCGCTGTCTGACGCGGCAAGGATCAGGAAGGCGGGAACCGCGACAAGGGCCGAAGCGCGCAGGATCGTCATGTCGCGGAAGCGGTGTTCGACCTGATGCGCGGCAAGCCGGCCGACCGTCAGTCCCAGCGTGATTGCCGCCGAGGCAAATCCAGCCAGCGCGGGACCGGCGGCCAGCGGATGTTCGACATAGATCGCCGACCAGACATGCGCGCCGCCCTCCATGACCGCGCCGATGGCAGCGAGCGCGCCGAGGGTCAGCAGAACGCCGCGCAGCCGGAGCCGGGCCTTGCCCTTCGCAGTGTCCGTATCAGGGCGCTGATGCGCGCCCGCGCGCCGTTCTACCGCCGCGACGACGACCAGCAGCAGCGCAAGCGGCGGAAAGACCATCGCAGGCGTGGCCCCTGCCTCGCGCGCAAGTCCGACAAGGGCCGAGACGACCAGCATCGAGAACGGGAACAGCGCGTGCACCCGGTTGAAAAGCCGTATCCCGAAGTCGCCCTCGATCCGCGCGACGCGCATGTTGAGCGAGATGTCGAGCGCGCCGGACGCGGCCCCGGCGACGAGCAACGCAAGCGCAATGGAAAGCGGTCCCTGCGCAAGGCCGAGCAGGACCATACCGGCGGCGAAGCCCGTCAGGCAGACGGGTATGGCCCACGCCTGCACGCGGTGCAGCACGCGCCCGAGGCCCTGCATGGCGACGATCCCGCCGATGGTTGTCGCGGTGATCAGAAGACCGAAGCGCCCCTCGCTCAGACCCGAAATCGCCTGAAAGGCCGGAAGCGTTGCGACATAGGCCCCCCAGAACACGCCCGCCACCGCGTAGCAGGCAAAGATCGACGCAATCTGAAACCGGCGTGACGCTGCGCTCACAGTTCTGGTCTCGGGGCGGCCCGGTCCGGCAAGTCGCCCACCGCTTCGCGCCAGTGGCGGCGGCAGAGGCTGACATAGGTTTCGTTGCCGCCGACCTGCACCTGCGGGCCTTCGGTCAGCGCCCGCCCGTCCGGTCCCTTTGCGCACGACCATCGTCGCCTTGCGCCCGCAATGGCAGATCGTGCGGACCTCGCGCATCTCGTCCGCAAGGGCCAGCAGCGCCGCCGATCCGGGGAACAGCTCGCCCCGGAAATCGACACGTAGGCCGTAAGCCATCACCGGCACGCCAAGGTCGTCAACCGCGCGCGCCAGCTGCCAGACCTGATCGCGGGACAGCCACTGCGCCTCGTCCACGAAGACGCAGGCAACCGGGCCGGTTGCCAGACGGTCGCGTATCTTGTTGAAAAGATCTGTTGTCGGGCCAAACGTATCGGCGTCGGCTACCAGGCCGATCCGGCTGCCGATCCTGCCGTTGCCCGCGCGGTCGTCGAAGCCTGCGGTCAGCAGATAGGTCGCCATTCCGCCTTCGGAATAGTTGTAGGCCGCCTGCAGAAGCAGCGTCGATTTGCCCGCGTTCATCGTCGAATAGTGGAAATGCAGCTTGGCCATAGGGCTGGGTTCTAGACGCCCGGACGGGGGGGATTTCAAGCCGCCGAAAGCCCCCGGGGGTGCCCTGCGACAGGACACCCCCGAAAACAACACCGCACCATTCACCACAAGGACAGTCCGCCGCGCAGCTGCGGGGAACCCCCCGCTCCGCCGTCCCGAAACGCCGGACGCGCGGCGGACGCCACCCATCCGGCCTGGGAATTGCCGGTCACTCGCACACCCGTTCCGGCCATCGCAAAACCCCGGTCGGAACGGTTTTTGTGTGACACGGGCAGGACATGCGGCTAATGGGAATGCAGCGCGGGAATTCCCCACACGTCTGGGGCGAGCAGCGACGGGGTCACGGCATGTCGGTCGGCAACTATCTGAAAAGACACAGCGAAGCGCTGGTGAAGGACGTCGGGATCGAGACGGCGGCGGCGCTGTGCGGCAAGTCGAAGGCGTCGCTGGGCCGCTATTATTCCGACGATCCCGAACATGCCGACCGCTTCATGCCGGTCGATGTGGTGGCGGCGCTGGAGGCGGCGGCGAAGTTTCCGCATGTCACCGCCGCCCTGGCCGATCTGCGGGGAATAACGCTGGCATTCCATGAGGATACGGTCAGCAACAAGAAGGGCGGCGTGAACCAGGACGTGGTGGCGCTGAGCCAGCGCTTTGCGCAGCTGATGGCGGAATACAACATCTCGATCAGCGACGGCCGGATCAGCGCGAACGAGGCGAAGCGGCTGCTGAACGAGACGCTGGCGATCCAGAAGGTGCTGATCGACATGAAGCTGCATCTGGAAGACGAGACGGCGTGATCCTGCGCCGGACGATCCAGGCCGCACTGCTGATCGCGCTGGCGGCGCTGCCGGTGCGGGCCGAGACGCCACGGCAGGCGTGGCAGGAGGCGGCGCAGTCGCCGTCGGCCCGGCTCTTGTTGTTTTCGCTGGCGACGCGGCGGCCGCCGGGGGGCCTCGGGACGGTGGCAGCACTGGGGCGCGCGCAGGGGCTTTTCGGTCCGGCGGGGCCGCTTCCGCTGCGGGTGCGCAGCGCGCCGCAGCTGTATTATGACGGCAACCTCAACGGCGGTTTTCCGGGTGACTCGATCACGCTTTTCGGGCTGCCGTTCCAGATCGCCGAGGATCAGCAGGCCAAGCCGGGCGTGATCATCGGCGCGTCGCTGTCGGCGGAGCAGTCCTATGTGGTGGCGGCGCGGACCGTGATGACCGGCGGGCTGTCTCTGTCCGTACGGCGCCGCGCCGGGGACCGGGCTGACGCGGACGGATGCCTCGGCGCGGCTGTGCCTGAACCGGGCGGTGGCCGACTGGGTCTGGGTGGACCTGTGTGGTGCCGCGACCTATCAGGACAAGGCGCTGAGCACGACCGATGACCGGCAGCTGTCGCTGCGGCTGAGCCGGCTGTTCGCGCTGGGCAGGGGCGACCACGAGGTCGGCCTCAAGGTCGGGCGGCTGGACCGGGGGACGCATGCCCGCGACAGCCTGGCGCTGGACTGGACAGGGGCGCTGCCGGGGATCGGGGCGGTCTGGGCGCGGGGCGAGACGGCGGAGCGGGTGGCGTTCCACGACCTGCGCGACAGTCTGGAGATCGGAGTGACGCGGGAGGTCGGCGGGCGTCCGGTCAGCGTTTCGCTGCGGCAGGAGACGGAGGGCGGCGGGACGGTGTTCGGGCTGCCGAGGGCCGACCGGATCACGGGGGTCAGTGTGTCGGGGCCGGTGAATCAGAAGATGTCGGTCCGGGTCAGCCTGACCGACCGGCAGTCCACGGTGGACGTGTATGACGAGCGGACCGTGGGGGTGGATCTGCTGTTCGGGGGGTGGCGGTTTTAGGGGTGATGAGGGCGGTCCCGAGTTCGGGACCGTTTTCGGGGTGTTTGGAATCAAGGGGTTACGGGGGCGTTTTAAGGAAGCGGAAAGGTTTGGGGGTGGGGATGATGTGATCGGCTCCACGCCGCCGCGCCGATTTGATTGAATTTCGACTGGGTTCTGCTAAACTGTCTGGACGGTTTTCAAACACGCATTTTCATGGGAGGTCATTATGCCGATCACCGGCTCGGGCTGGGAAATCCACTTCCTTCGCACATCCATGCAGACGAATCCGGCCAACGGGCGCAAGCGCACCGTCGGCAGCTATCAGGTCTTTCTCGACGGTGTCATTCAGACCGGCGACGATCTGTCCGGTGCCTTCGCCGAACGTCCCGGCCCCGGGAACAATGGTCAGACGGGCAAGCAACAGGGTCTTAGGGTCGAAGCCGGACGCTATCCCTTGTTCACGCAGGCCGGGACCAAGTACAAGACGTTGGGCTTCGCGGACAGCAACATGATCAACGTCCTGCCGCGACCGGGCGTCGAACTGAAGGACACGGGCGTCAGGTCGGAAATCCTGTTCCACCCAGGGATCGGATTTCTGGCGTCGATCGGCTGCCTGAATCTGTGCGCCGCGCTTGCGGATGGCAGCGTCGGCATCACCTACACGTCAAGCCGCAGGCGCGTCATCAGCGTGATCGAGCACATGAAGGCCTCTCTGGGCAACCGATTTCCGACGACGAATGGCAAGCCGATCATCGATGCCTTTGCGGTGATAGACGGGGAGCCGTGAGGAGACGGCGGGGTGAACCCCGCCCTACGGGTGCTTCCGGCGTGACCAGACGACAGGCCAGTGGCCTGTCGGCCACGATGGTCGGGCGGAGGCGCGAGCCGGGGCCCGAGGGGGGTGGTTCAGCAGGCCGCACCCATCCAATCGGGATGCGCCTGACTGGGCTGGCGCGAATGCGCCTGCCACGGGCAGGCAGGCGCATCGCGATTTGACCCGCGTCAAATCGGGGGGAAGGGATGGTGGGCGCGCACGTTGTTGGTACTACGACTGCCCGAGATGGTGTCTGCCTTCAGTAACTATCGTGTCATTAACATGCTTCTGGAAAATAGCCTCTCGAGCGGGATGCCCTTGATCAAGTGAATCAATGACTGGTTGGGCGGTCGATGGACTCCATTGTCTGACATTACCCTTCTCGTCCTTCAGGCGCTCCTTTGCAAAAAGACTTCTATAGCGAAGAGGCGTGATTCCAATAAATTGACGGAATGAAACTTTTTCCTCGCTATCCCTTCCAGAGTCGACTCTAATTGCGTCTGGATATAAATCGCCAGCATAACTCTTGGCATATGGTTCTAAATAAATAACGTGCTCTATTCCGGCTGCTACGATGTGTTTAGCGCAGTTATGACAAGGAAAGGTCGTGCAGTAAAGATTCGCGTGCTTCACGGACAGCCCCAGCCTAAGTGCGGCCGCCAAGGCAGACATCTCAGCATGAACTGCACGCCCGTATTCTAGTGTGTCCATGATTTGAGACTTCTTCAAAGGAGCGTCTTTTGCATCAAGAAAAATGTCCGCAATTTCGGTATCTGTGGGTTTTCCGCGGACCAGTTGACCCGCGTCGCGCAAACGTTGCACGATGTCCACGACCATCTGCCGTTTGCGAACTGTGTTGTAATCTCGCCCTTTTGCAATGTCACGCCCGTCAACTTCTTCGTTGGGCCAATAAGTTCCACCGCCAAACTTAGGCGCTTCGTTAAACCCTGTGGCGAGAATTTCTCCTGATCTGGCTATGGTTGCGCCGACCTGACGAGCTGTGTCACAGGAAGTAAGTGAAACATGGTATGCTAGATTCTGAAAATACTCGTCCTGTGTCGGAGAGGTCGAGAAGTCACCAAAAAGTGCTCGAAAGAATCGTGAAATAAGATCGCTAACTGAAGACTTTTCTGAAGCATCCACGATCAGATCGGCCAACGGAAAAACATCGCTTACTCGCTGCCCATGAGGTTTGTTCGCCTCTTTGTCATCGATATCAATAAGTCGCTTTGCTTCAGTTTCCCAGGCTTCCGCTTTTGGGCTGTCGGCATGACCTTCTGCGATCTTCTGCGCCAATCGCGCGCGGAGCTTTTCTCTCGGCATATGGCACGAAATTAGGATGAATTGCTGGCCATATATTTTTCTGAGAAAATCTACCTCTTCTGGCCGTTTCAACTGATCAATCACATATGTGGTGCGACGCAAAGGAACTGACGCGCCTTCTGGCGCAGCCGTCCTTCGAATGGCTCTAATCCGTTCGACGGCGTAGGATGCGAAGAAGAAGTCTTGGCCCGTTTCCTCGCGGACACGATTGCATGCCGCAATGTAGCTTTCGTATCGCTTTTCGAGTGGAAACTCACATACCCCAAGCGAGGGATTCTTTGGCCCGAACGAAGTCAGTAATCTTAATACGATGTGTCTCGTAGCGAAGTGTGTGGAGCGCCTCCTTAATGGCATTGAAAATGCCATTGGTGTCGATGCCCAGACGTCCAACGATCCCGACGATGAGTTCGGGGTCCACGAGCGAGATCATGCAACACCTTGTAGATAGCTAACGAACGCAGATTACAACATCTGGTGTAGTTTGCTACAGTTTGTTGACCACAGGGAGGTCAACATGAACAAAACAAAACAAGATCAAGACTTTAGCTTCAGCAACTCATTTCAGAGAAGCTTGCGGGAGTACGATCAAGTCGAGCCGGGGTCGAGACAAGACTACGAGCGCTCAATCGAAGTCCGAAGGAACGAGGGTACACCAGGTCGGCAAGACGATGTCCGACAGCCAAACGGCGATTGAGCGTTGGTGACCCCTCACCCCTGCAACGTCCTCACCCCGTACCCTTCGCCCCTTGCCTGCATCGCCTGCACCGCCGCGACGCTCGCCGCCGCCGTGGTGAAATACGGGATCTTGTCGTAGAGCGCGACCGCCCTGATCTCGCGGCTGTCCGATACCGCCTGTGACCCCTCGGTCGTGTTCATCACCAGCGCGATGCGGCCGTCCTTCATCTGGTCGACGATGTTCGGGCGGCCTTCATAGACCTTGTTCACGACCTCTGCCGCCACGCCGTTCGCCTTCAGGAACGCAGCCGTCCCGCGGGTGGCGATCATGGTGAAGCCCATGCCGGCCAGCGCCTGCATTGCGGCGGCCATGTCGGGGGTCTTGTCCATGTCCTTGATGCTGAAGGAACACGCGGCCCCCTTCGGGCAGGATCGTGCCCGCCCCCATCTGGGCCTTGAGGAAGGCGAGCGCGAAGGTGCGGTCCCAGCCCATGACCTCGCCTGTGCTGCGCATTTCGGGGCCGAGGATGGTGTCGACGCCGGGGAAGCGGGCGAAGGGGAGGACGGCCTCCTTGACGGAGAACCACGGGGTTTTCGGGTCGGCCAGCGTCATCGGGTCGGCGTAGGGCAGCGGCGTGTCGGGGCCGACGCCGCTGGGGTAGGCGTCGCGCATCGGGAAGTTGGTCAGGGGCTCGCCTGCCATCAGGCGGGCGGCGATGCTGGCGATGGCGCTGTCGGTGGCCTTGGCGACGAAGGGGACGGTGCGCGAGGCGCGGGGGTTCACCTCCAGCACATAGATCGTGCCGTCCTTGATCGCGAACTGGACGTTCATCAGGCCGACGACATGGAGGGCGAGGGCCATCTGGACGGTCTGGCGTTTCAACTCGGCGACGGTGTCGTCGGAGAGGGAATGCGGCGGCAGGCAGCAGGCGGAGTCGCCGGAATGCACGCCGGCCTCCTCGATATGCTCCATGATCCCGGCGACATGGACGTTGGTGCCGTCGCAGAGGGCGTCCACGTCCACCTCGATGGCGCCGGAGAGGTAGCTGTCGAGCAGGACGGGGGATGAGCCCGAGACGGTGACGGCGGTGGTGATGTAGCGGGTCAGCTGGTCATGGTCGCGCACGATCTCCATCGCGCGGCCGCCCAGCACGTAGCTGGGGCGGATGACAAGCGGGAAGCCGACGCGGTCGGCGATGGCGACGGCTTCGGCGGGGGTGGAGGCGATGCCGTTGACGGGCTGCTTGAGGCCGAGGGTGTTGAGGAGCTTCTGGAACCGCTCGCGGTCTTCGGCGAGGTCGATGGCGTCGGGCGTGGTGCCGAGGATCGGGATGCCTTCGTCCTTGAGGGCTTGCGCGAGCTTCAGCGGCGTCTGGCCGCCGAACTGGACGATGACGCCGTGGAGCGTGCCGTTGTCCTGTTCGACGCGGAGGATTTCGAGGACGTGTTCGAGGGTGAGGGGTTCGAAGTAGAGCCGGTCACTGGTGTCGTAGTCGGTGCTGACGGTTTCCGGGTTGCAGTTGATCATGATGGTTTCGTAGCCGGCTTTCGTGAGCGCGAAGCAGGCGTGGCAGCAGCAGTAGTCGAACTCGATCCCCTGGCCGATGCGGTTGGGGCCGCCGCCGAGGATGACGACCTTCTTCGCGCCCGAGGGCCGCGCCTCGCATTCCACGTCGCCCATCGCGGGGTGTTCGTAGGTGGAATACATGTAGGGCGTCTGCGCCTCGAATTCGGCGGCGCAGGTGTCGATGCGCTTGAAGACGGCGGTGACGCCGAGGTTGCGGCGGGCGCGGCGGACCTGCGCCTCGTCCCGGCCGGTCAGGTGGGCGAGGCGGGCGTCGGTGAAGCCCATCATCTTGAGGCGGCGGAGGGCGTCGGCCTGGGTCGGCAGGCCGTCATGGCGGATGATGGCCTCTTGTTCGATTATCTCGCGGATGCGGGCCAGAAACCACGGGTCGAAGGCGGTGGCATGTTGGATTTCGTCATCGGTCAGGCCGTGGCGCATGGCCTGCGCGATCAGGCGCATCCGGTCGGGGGTGCGTTCGGACAGGGCCTTGAGGATCGCGGCGCGGTCGGGTGCGCCGGGAATGGCGATCTCGTCGAAGCCGGTCAGGCCGGTTTCGAGCGATGCCAGCGCCTTCTGCAGCGATTCATGGATCGTGCGGCCGATGGCCATGACCTCGCCCACGGATTTCATCGCGGTGGTCAGTTCGGGCTTGGAGCCGGGAAACTTCTCGAACGCGAAGCGGGGGATCTTGGTGACGACATAGTCGATGGACGGCTCGAACGACGCGGGCGTGACGCCGGTGATGTCGTTGTCGAGTTCGTCCAGCGTGTAACCGACCGCCAGCTTGGCGGCGATTTTCGCAATTGGGAAACCGGTGGCCTTGGACGCGAGTGCGGACGACCGCGAGACGCGCGGGTTCATCTCGATCACCACCATGCGGCCGTCCGCCGGGTTGATCGCCCACTGCACGTTCGACCCGCCGGTTTCCACCCCGATCTCGCGCAGGACGGCGATGCTGCCGTTGCGCATGATCTGGTATTCCTTGTCGGTCAGGGTCAGGGCGGGGGCGACGGTGATGCTGTCGCCGGTGTGGACGCCCATCGGATCGACGTTCTCGATGGAGCAGACGATGATCGCGTTGTCGGCGGTGTCGCGGACCACCTCCATCTCGAATTCCTTCCAGCCGAGCAGGCTTTCGTCGATCAGGATCTGGCCGACCGGGCTGGCGTCGATGCCGGACCGGCAGATCGCCTCGAAGTCATCGCGGTTATACGCGATGCCGCCGCCGGTGCCGCCGAGGGTGAAGGCGGGGCGGATGATGGCGGGCAGGCCGATATCCTCCAGCGCCGCAAGGCATTCTGCGACGCCGGCCTTGAGGTCGGGCTTGCCGTTCGGCAGTTTCGGCGCGGTGACGATGGTGGCGCGGGGGTTTTCCAGCCCGATGCGGTCCATCGCCTCGCGGAACAGCTTGCGGTCCTCGGCCATCTCGATGGCCTCGCGCTTGGCCCCGATCAGTTCGACGTTGAATTTGTCGAGTACGCCCATGTCGGCGAGGGCCAGCGAGGTGTTGAGGCCGGTCTGCCCGCCCATGGTGGGCAGCAGCGCGTCGGGGCGTTCCTTTTCGATGATCTTGGCGACGACCTCGGGCGTGATCGGTTCGATATAGGTGGCGTCCGCCATGCCGGGGTCGGTCATGATGGTGGCGGGGTTCGAGTTGAC
Source organism: uncultured Alphaproteobacteria bacterium (assembly GCA_963819585.1). Lineage (GTDB taxonomy): Bacteria > Pseudomonadota > Alphaproteobacteria > Rhodobacterales > Rhodobacteraceae > JAOADN01. The sequence continues at coordinate 292,164 of CAWFWP010000002.1, read as the reverse complement.
GAGGATGACGCGGTAGCCCTCCTCGCGCAGAGCCTTGCAGGCCTGGGCGCCGGAATAGTCGAATTCGCAGGCCTGTCCGATGACGATGGGCCCCGCGCCGATGATCATGATCGACCTGATGTCGGTCCGCTTCGGCATCCGTGGCCCCCTTGGCATTGCGCAAATTGCCGGGGTTATAGCCATGCGAGGGATGGGCGCAAGGGCGGGCAGGGCCAGCCGCCGAAGAAAGGCCGGATGGGTGCGGACCTGGCGGATGGCACCGTCGCAGCGGAACGTCGGGGGGCCTGCCGCCGCCCTGGCCTCATTCGTTCCCGCCGTAGTCCGCCGCCTTGTCGCGCCAGACGGAATGCGGGTGGATGCCCTCGATGGACCGGCCCGGCTGCAGCGAGAACTCGATCCAGACCGAGGGGCCGTCGATGCGGACATAGTCGTTTTCGGCATCGACGGTCGGAGTGCCGGTGAAGCCCAGATAGGTATTGGCAATCTCGGCCCCGTATCTTGCCATGATGGCGTCTGCGCCTGTCGCGTAGATGTCCCGGACGTAGGTTTCGATGGCGGTCAAGACGAGCGCCTGCTTGTCCGCCGACACCTCGCCAAGGCGAAGGCCTTCCGCTGCGGCGGGGATGGCGTCGTCCTTCTGCGGACCGGCGAGGATGTCGGTGAAGGTACCTGAGAGGGTCGCCTTGGTGAGTTCTTCCGGCGAAAGGGCCGTCAGGGCGGCGGCGAAGGCGGCCTGTTCCTGCAGCATCGGGGCGTTTTCGCGGCCGTTCTGGGTGAAGGGCACAAACGGCTCCACCCCGCGGAATGACGGGGTCGCGCCGGTCATCACGCCGTCAGTGTAGGTGTTCGACAGCGCGAAATGGTGGCCGCCGAAATAAAGCTCCCACGTGCCGGTCGCGGCGGGGGTGCCGACGAAGGCGATGTGGTAGTTGGACGAGGAGAACCCGGCACCGTCATCGGTGTTCGCGGCAAGATAGTCGTCGGCGTTCAGAATCTGCTCGAGTTCGTCGTAGCCTTCGTTCGACGTGAGGCTCGCTGCGTCCTGAAGAATCGCCTTGATCAGGCCACGCTGTTCGGGTGTGAAGTCGCCGAGGGTGGGCCCGACACGGTCGGGATAGCCGACGGGAGGAAAGTTGCTCCACTTCTTCGCCTCGGCGACCGTGTAGGGGCGTTCTAGTTCGGCGAGGAGTTCGGGGGAGAGGCCCGCCTTCAGCTGGTCTGCGAGGCAAATGATCCGGTCATGGCTGGGGCTGTCGCCGCAGTTGGCTGCGGATGCGGGGGGTGTTGCGGTCCCGAGGTTGATGTTGGTGTTGGCATAGCGCGAGAGGTCGGCACCGCCGCCGATCTGAGCGTATCCGAAATAGCCGAGGCTTGCGAGAACGGCCGCCGCGGCGCCGGTAAAAATTGCGGACGTCGGTTTCATGCGCGGGAAGCTCCTGCAAATAAGGGTCGGCTGGACCGGTGAGGAACACTAAACGCGGAAGCTGGAGGAATCCGTCGCGCAGAATGGATGAATTTATCCATTCGACGATGCGGGCGACGAAGTGCAAGAGGAAAGACCAGAAGGTCAGGCCGCGGCGGCGGGCTTCGGGACCAGTCCGGCGCGGGCGAACAGGATGCCGAAGACGGTCATCACAACCACCCCGGCAAGCTGCTGGGGTGCCACTGTCCCGATGCCGGGCAGGTCGAGCGCCAGCGAGGGCACGCTGATCGCGCCCAGAAGCACGGTCAGGACGACGGCGCCGCGCAACGGGCCGAACCAGACGATCATCAGGGGCAGGAAGGCGGCGGGCGCAATGTAGTAGTAGGACCAGCCGACCGGGCCGGTGAGGGCGAGCGCGGTCATCGCGGCGCCCCAGATGGCGGCGCGGCGGAATGTGTCGCGCGCGGAGCGGAGGGCGCGGGCGGCGAGCCCGATTGTGAGGACCTGGAGAAGGATGCCGTAGACCGACATCGCAACGGGTTTCGGGATGACGTTCCAGCCCAGAACGCCTCCTTCGACGGGCGCGCGTGCCGGATTGGGAATCATGGTCATCGTTTCAGGGGCTGCAAGCTGGAGCAGCACGGAGTCGATGCTGTAATTGACGCTGGTGGTGATCGCGGTGCGGGAGACGGCCTGTATCATGCGCAAAAAATCGGCATGCAGGGGCCAGCCTGCGAGAAGGATTGACAGCGCACCAAGGGCGGCCCCGAAGACGCCGAACCAGACTGCTGCGCGGCGACTGCGGCCGAAAAGCCAGATCAGGGCGAACAGCGCCGGAAAGACCTTGAGCGCCGCGGCCAGTGCCAGGACGGCCCCGGCGGTGCGGGGTGCGCGGGCCTCGGACCGCTCAACGGCCAGAAGGGTCAGGAAGGCGACGAGGATCTGCGGCTGGTCCTGCAGGACGGCGACGTAACCGATGAGCGTGCCGATCAGGCCGATCAGGCCGACGATCAGCCAGAGTTCCTGGGGGATGAGGGTGCGGGCGATGCGGTGGGCGAGGACCACGCAACCCGCAAGCAGGACGGGGTTCAGATAGCCAGCGACGCGCAGGACAGAGGAGAGATCGACGTAAGCGCCGAGGCGGGCGGCAAGTGCTGCCCAGAGCGGGGGGTAGAGATAGGGAAAGACATCGCCCTTTGCGCCGTGAGCGGTCTGGCGGGCGAACCATTCCGGCGGGGGCAGCATGGTGAAGAGCGTGGTGTCGTGGGGATAGACGAGGTCGGGGCGGCCGTCGCGGAAGAATTCTCCGGCAAGCCAGAGGGCGGACAGATCGGCCGAGGCGCGGCTGACGATGATCTGGCAAAGGAGCACGAAGAGGGCGATCAGGATCGCGGAGGGGGCGGTGAGAAGGGGGCGGCGCGGAACGGCGGGTTGCGTCATCGGTCCTTCGCCTTGGCTGGGTCAGGGGGGCGTATAGGCGGAAAGCGGGGGGCCGGGCAGGGAAACGGCCGGGGTTGCCCCCGGCCGTTCCGGTTCGTCATCCCGTCTCCGGGGGTCAGGTCGCCTCGCCGACGGCGCGTTCGGCGGCTGCGATGGCGGATTTGCGCGCGGCGATGCGGTCACCCGTAGGCGGGCCTTCGAAGCGGCGGTTTTCGACCAGGAACCACAGGACGATTGCGAGGACCAGGAAGGCCAGCACCACATAGAGCACGCGTTCGTTCGGCGGGGCTATGGCGATGTAGAGGATCACTGCCATACCGATCACGGCCAGGACCGTGACGAGCTTGTAGAGGCCTGCCGACATCGCCCAGGGGCCGGGGTTCGGCCATTTGGCCGTGCCGTAGGCGAAGAGCCCTGCGATCAGCGGCACCGTGAACGAGAGGAACAGGAAGACCAGCGTCGAGTTGACGACGATCACGTAGATCGAGGTTCCCGCGACCTTGATCGTCATCGCCAGCACCACGTAGAGGATGCAGAGCACCGTCGCCGTCCAGATCGCATTGACCGGCGTGCGGTACTTCGGTGAGACCGAGGCCAGCGCCTTGGAGCCGATGGGCATTCCGTCATCGCGCGAGAAGGCGAACAGCATGCGGCTGGCCGAGGTGACGGTGGCAAGGCCGCAGAGCAGTTGCGCGATCAGGATGCCGAGGTAGAGGATGGTTTTCAGCGTTGCGGGCAGGACCGAATCCATGGTGGCAAAGAACATGCCCCAGCCCTGACCGGCGGCGACCGCCATGTCGGGGATGGCAAGGGTGATGGCGCAGATCATGATCCAGCCGATCAGAGAGGACCAGAACACGGCGGTGACAATGCCTTTCGGCACGGACATCGCGGCACCCTTGGTTTCCTCGGACGTATGGGCCGAGGCGTCATAGCCGGTGATCGTGTAGACCGGCAGCAGAAGGCAGAGCAGGAAGAGATAGCCCATGCTGTCGGACTGCGGGAAGACGTTGCCGCCCGCTTCACCGGAATAGTTGGTGAAGGTCCAGAGCCGCGAGATGTCGATGGCGGGCGCGAAGTAGAGGCAGGCCAGCACAAGGACGGCGGTCGTGGCGAAGATGATGTAGCCCGAAATGTCGGTCAGCATCGTCGTGACCTTGATCCCGAGGTGGTTGAAGAGCGCCTGAAGGATGGTGATCGCGGCCACGAAGGTCACGACTTGCATGTCAGTGCCGGTGAAGCCGAACATTCCGCCGAAGGTTCCGGCAAAGAAATAGGCGGTGCCGATGTTGATGGCCCCAAGCACGGTGATGAGGCCGAGCAGGTTCAGCCATGCGGTGAGCCAGCCCCAGAAACGGTTCCCGAGGATCGAGGCCCAGTGATAGAGGCCGCCCGCAGTCGGGAAGGCCGAGGCGATCTGCGCCATGGCAAGGGCGAACATGCCCGAGAGCAGGCAGCCGACGATCCAGCCGATGCCGGCACCTGCGCCGCCGACCGAACTGATGGCCTGCGCGAAGCTGTTGATGCCGCCCGAGAGGATGCAGATGATCGAGAAGCTGATTGCGAAGTTCGAGAATTTGGACATCGAGCGCGACAGTTCCTGCGCATAGCCCATCCCGTGGAGGACTTTGATATCCTCCTTGTGGTCCTTGTCTGAATAGTCCGAAGCCATTGTTGGTTCCCTCCGTCCGTTGCCGGTCGTTCTTATTGTGACCCTGTCGCGGGCAGGATTTCCGGCCTGTCCGCGGCCGTGGCGGTATGAAACGCCCCAAATGCCCATTCGGCAAGCATGGAATGAATTTCTGTGCAGAAACGCAGGAAAACGGGTGCTGATTGTGCGGGAATGTGCGGTTTGTGCAATAGCGCGGCAGGCCGCGATCCGCGCGGCGTCAGGCGGGTCTGCGCGGTCGGCTCGCGGATTGCGGCGGTTGCGCGCAGACCGGTGATGACCGCGACCAGCAGCCAGAGCCATGCGAGCGTGGTCAGGCCGACGTAGAGCGTCTGCCCGGGAACGAAGGTCTTGGAGAGAAGAAACAGGGGATAGGGCAGCATGAGGACCAGCGCTGCGAGGGGGGCGACGGTGGCCCGTCCGGGCAGGAGCGCGGGCAGGGCGGGGGCGAGCAGCATCGGCAGAAGGTAGTAATGGGTCCATCCGATCGGACCGAAGAGCGGCACCATGATGCCGAGGGCAAGCAGCGAGACCGTGCGCCGCATCGTGGCGTCCCCGATGCGGGCGAGCGGCATGAGGGCGGCGAGCGCCAGCGCGAAGGCGAGACTGGGCAGAAGGCCGATTTCGGGCAGCCAGGGCGTGACGATGAGCGGCTTCGCGGCCAGCGCCACCCCGGTCTCGCCCGACAGCGCTGCGGCGGCGATCAGGATCAGGGCGCGGAGCGAACTGTTGCTCTGGCCCAGAACGACGTGGGCAGTGGCATGGCGCAGCGCCTCAAGGAAGTCGTGATGCAGGGCCGGACCGGCGAGAGCGACGCTGAGGGCCGCGAGGGCAGCGCCCGCAAGCGCGAAGACGGCCAGCGCGCGCCACTGGCGGTCGAAAACGAAGACAAGGGCGAAGAGCGCGGGTGACAATTTCAGAGCGGCCGCAAGTGCAAGTGCCGTTCCGGCGGCGGCGGGGCGTCCGGAGCCCATGCGTTCGGCGGCGAGCAGCACGAGGAAGGTCGCGGTGATGGTCGGCTGGTTGAAGTACAGCGCCGATATGCCGGGCATCAGGAGCGAAATAAGCGCAAGGCCGATGGCGACCCAGATAGGCAGACGGATCGCCTTTGGCCGGGCGATGCGGGCGGTCAGGAAGGGCATCGCCGCGAGCATCGGGATCTGCAGAAGCAGGAGGGTGTTCAGGAAGCCCTGCGGCGAGAGCATCCCGGTCAGCGGCCCAAGGAGCACGGCCCAGAGCGGCGGATAGACGAAAGGATAAGCGAAGCGGTCGGCCGACCCCCATCGCGGTCATCGCGGGCAGCCAGCCGGGCGCGGTGCCGCCGAAGAACATGTCGGGTGCCGCATAGATCAGGCCGGTCTCGCCCGTCTGCCAGAAATGTCCGGCCATGTAGAGCGCTGCGGCGTCCTGGCCCCAGCTGCCCCAGCGCAGCCAGAGAAGGACCACGGCCCAGACAAGGGCGATGGCTGCGGCGATGCGGCGGTCGCGGAGGGTGCTGTCGGTCATCAGGCGGCGGCCACGTCCGTTATGCTCAACGCTGCAGTAGGCGGCGATTGCGGCAGTATTTGGGGGATTGGGCGGCGGTATTGGCCAGGCGTTGGCCCGCCCCGCCGACTTGACTTCGGGCAGGCTTCACGATGTATGACCCGGACCGCCGCAAGCCCGCCGAAGGGGACCAGAATGCACGCCTACCGCAGCCATACCTGTGCCGATCTCCGCGCCTCTGACGCGGGGGCCACGGTCCGCCTGTCGGGCTGGGTGCACCGGGTGCGCGACCACGGCGGCGTGCTGTTTCTGGACCTGCGCGACCACTACGGCATCACGCAGGTGATCGCGGACGGGGATTCACCGGCGTTTGCGGGGATCGAGCGGCTGAAGGCGGAAACGGTGGTGCGGATCGACGGGCGGGTGAAGGCGCGGGATGCTTCGCTGGTCAACCCGAAGCTGCCGACCGGCGAGATCGAGGTCTATGCGAATGCGCGTGACGGTGCTGGGACCGTCCGACGACCTGCCGCTTGCCGGTGTTCGGCGATGTGGACTACCCCGAGGAGACGCGGCTGACCTACCGGTTCCTTGACCTGCGGCGCGAGGGGCTGCATGCGAACATGATGCTGCGGTCGAATGTGGTGCGGTCGATCCGCAACCGGATGTGGGCGCAGGGGTTCAACGAATTCCAGACGCCGATCATCACGGCATCGTCGCCCGAAGGCGCGCGGGACTTTCTGGTGCCCTCGCGGCTGCATCCGGGCAAGTTCTACGCCCTGCCGCAGGCGCCGCAGCAGTTCAAGCAGCTGCTGATGGTGGCGGGGTTCGACCGCTATTTCCAGATCGCGCCCTGCTTCCGCGACGAGGACCCGAGGGCGGACCGGTCGCCGACGGACTTCTATCAGCTGGACCTGGAGATGAGCTTTCGTCACGCAGGAGGACGTCTTTGCGGCGGTCCAGCCGGTGATGCAGGGGATTTTCGAGGAGTTCGGGCAGGGCAAGACGGTGCATGCCGACTGGCCGCTGATTTCCTACCGGGATTCGCTGCTGTGGTACGGGTCCGACAAGCCGGACCTGCGCAACCCGATCAGGATGCAGGTGGTGAGCGAGCATTTCCGGGGGTCGGGGTTCGCGATCTTTGCGAAGCTGCTGGAGCAGGAGGGGAACGAGGTTCGGGCCATCCCCGCACCGGGCGGCGGGTCGCGCAAGTTCGCGGACCGGATGAATGCCTTCGCCCAGAAGGAAGGGCTGCCGGGGATGGGGTATATCTTCTGGCGGAGCGAAGACTTCTGACGAGTTAAAAACCAGAAGTGAGATTCTCCGAGAACAGCGCGTGAAACTACATGCAAGTTGGGGATGTGGCAGTCTCCGAGAGATGGCTGATCTCGATGCTTGCAGATTGCTGACAGTCGCTGCGGCAACTGCGCAGCGGATTGGCTTGAACCCGCCACCAGACATGGAAGCCGCTGGCCCCCTCGCCAAGAACATCGGCCCCGAACGCACCGAGGCGATCCGCCAGCAGCTTGGCCTCGGCCTCGGCGATGCCGCCTTCTTCCTCGGCGGCAACCCCGCGACCTTCGAGGCCGTCGCGGGCCGCGCGCGGAACGAGATCGGGCGGGAACTGGGGCTGGTCGAGGAGGACTGCTTCCGCTTTGCCTGGATCGTCGATTTCCCGATGTTCGAGAAGACCGACGACGGCAGGATCGACTTCAGCCACAACCCCTTCTCGATGCCGCAGGGGGGCTTGGAGGCGCTGACGGCGATCCGCTGAAGGTGCATGCCTTCCAGTACGACCTCGCCTGCAACGGCTATGAGCTGATCTCCGGCGGCATCCGCAACCACACGCCCGAGATCATGTTCAAGGCCTTCGAGATCGCGGGCTATCCGGCGGACGAGGTGGAAAAGCGCTTCGGCGGCATGGTCAAGGCCTTCCGCTACGGCGCGCCGCCGCACGGGGGCTGTGCTGCGGGCATCGACCGGATCGTGATGCTGCTGGCCGACGAGGCGAACATCAGGCAGGTGATCCTGTTCCCGATGAACCAGCGGGCGGAGGACCTGCTGATGGGCGCGCCGAGCGAGCCGACGAACGCGCAGATGCGGGAGCTGGGGATACGGGTGGTGGAGGGGGTGTAAGGTGTTCCACGTTCTGACCGCCTCTGGCTTCGATGTGGCGACGCGGAACCACGCGCAGGCGATCCTGTCGGGGGACTTCGCAGACGAAGTTTCCGGTCTGGTCGGTGCGTTGTTGGGCTTCACGGTGCCAGCGAGGGAACTGATAAAGAGCGGCGGCGGTCAGGCAGCATCAACGATGCGGCTGCGCGACGCGCTGTATGCGCAGGGATGGCGGAAACACGAATTCATCGTGCAGACCATCGTTGATGGGACTGAGCGTGAAGCGACCTCTCACGAGGTGGATCACGTCAAGCGCTGCCCGAACGGGACGCTCGCGCTGGAAATCGAGTGGAACAACAAGGACCCGTTCTTCGACCGCGATCTTGAGAATTTCCAACGGCTTCACGCGCAGGGGGCGATTTCGCTGGGCGTTCTGGTGACGCGCGGGTCGGCTCTGCAATCTGCGATGACGCGAATCGTGGCTTCCACGATTCGGCGGGAAGGCATAGTCGATGCGTCCGAACTTAAGGCTTGGGGAATGAAGGAGCGCACCGAACGTCAGATGAAGATGTTGGCTGCGCTTGTTGAAAAGCAGGTTCCGTTTGCCGAGGCATTCGCGCAGTCCTTCGTGGCGGATAAGTTCGGTGCAGCCACCACGCATTGGTCAAAACTGGATGATCGCATCAGGCGCGGTGTCGGAAATCCGTGTCCTCTGCTCTTGATCGGGTTGCCATTGTCTGCGGTCGGCGACTATTCCGCCGCCAGCCCCGAATTATAGGCATAGGTCTTCCAGTCCGGCTTCCAGTCGACGTCCGCCTGATTGCCCCAGACCGTCCAGCCATCACGCACCCCGCGGCCGAACAGTTCCAGGTAGGGCCCCCACGAACAGCCCTCGATCAGTTCATACTGCTCATCAGGCTTGCGCGAATGTTCGCGCTTGCGGGTGGACATGAAGTTCACCTGACGGCGACCCGGCGCGAGCGTGCGCACGTTCTTGCCGCGCACCCCGAACAGCAGAACCTCGGTCACGTTGCGGAAGTAGAAACCGACGCCGCGACCGTCCGACCCGCCGTCCTTGCGTTCCTTGTGCCAGATCAGGTTCGACTTGTATTCGAACCCCCATGCGTTCAGGGCGCGCAGGCCCCAGGGCAGAAGCGCGTTGGGCACCCAGAGATAGCAGTGCGCGCGGTCCTCGACATGGTCCGCGACGGGCAGCGCGCAGATTTCCTCGATGGTCATGGTCGGATAGCGCGACAGACGCTTGTGTTCCGGGGCGACCTTGCCGGTGCGGTTCTCGAACCGCCAAGGCGGATCGGCCAGAACGCATCCGAACTTGTCTTCCCCGAGGAATCGCTGCAGGTCTTGTGCCGCTGTGCTGCCCATGTCCAACATATTGCGTTCCCTGTTGAGGACGTCCAGCATGAACATTACCGGAACAGAAGTAAACCCGCGATGAACCCCCACCCACCCCTCTACACCGCCTCGGTCCCGGTCTTCCTGCACTACCTCGACCGCATCGAGGGGCTGATCGCCCATGCGACCCCCGACATGCTGACCCGCCGCCTTGCGCCCGACATGTTCCCTCTCGGCCAGCAGCTCGCCACCGCGATGCGCCTGTCGCTGCGGGTGTCCTATCCGCTGGCGGGGCGGGCGGTGCCGCAGGATGTCGCTGCGGGGACGGATGCGGCGGGGCTGCGCGAGCGGCTGGCGGCGACGCGGGCGGCGCTGGGCGCGCTGTCGCCGGCGGCCTTCGATGGGGCGGAGGGCCGCACGATCCGCCATGTCGCGGGGTTCAGCGAGCTGGAGCAGGACGGGGCGGCGTTCCTGCATCTGTTCGGGATGCCGAATTTCCTGTTCCACACCGGCATGGCCTTTGCGATCCTGCGGGCGAACGGCGCGGCCATCGGCAAGGCGGATTTCGACGGCTTTCACGACTATCCGCCGGGGTTCAGCTTCTGATCCCGCGACGGACCCTGCGGTGCCCTGCGTATAACGGAGCAGGGCAAGGAGGAGGCGCATGGCAGGCGACAGGGCGAACGGGGCGATCCGGTTCGGCGCGGGGCTTGGCCCGGCGATGCGGCTGCGCGACCCCGACGCGGGCGATCTGCTGGCGGAACTGGCCGGACCGGATGATCTGGCCGGCGCCTTTCCGGCGGTGCGGACGGCGGCGGCGATGGACATGGTGGCGCGCTATGCGCCCGCCAAGCGGTCGGACCGCGACAAGGCCACGGGCACGGCCCAGAAGGACCTGAAGGACGAGATCAACGCGGCGCTGGTCGAATCCTGGCGCGCGATGGCGGCGCGGTGGATGGATGCGCCTGTTGGCTTCCGCGAACGGCTGGTGCTGTTCTGGAGCGACCACTTCACGGTAAGGGCGCGCAATGCGCGACACCGGGCGCTGGCCCCGGCGTTCATCGAGGATGCGGTGCGCCCGCATGTGGCGGGGCGGTTCGCGGACATGCTGAAGGCGGCGGTCACGCATCCGATGATGATGATCTACCTGACGCAGGTGGGGTCCATCGGGCCGAATTCGGCGACGGCTCAGAAACGCAAACGAGGGGGCCTGAACGAGAACCTCGCGCGGGAAGTGCTGGAGCTGCACACGCTGGGCGTCGGCGGGGCCTATACACAAGACGACGTGCGGCAGTTCGCGGAGCTTCTGACGGGGCTGGCGTTGTCGGATGACGGGGTACCGGACTTCCGCGCTGGCGAATGCCGAGCCGGGGGCCGAGACGATGCTGGGCGTCAGCTATGGCGGCGACCCGGCGAAGCTGGCGGACGTCCTTGCGGCGCTGGACGATCTGGCGGTGCATCCCGACACGGCCAGACATATCGCGCGGAAGCTGGCGGTGCACTTCGTGTCTGACACGCCCGATGCGGGGCTGGTGGGCGCGATGGCGGATGCGTTCGCGGCGACGGGGGGCGACCTGACGGCGGTCTGTTCGGCGATGCTCGGTCATCCGGCGGCCTGGGCGGACCCGGGGGCGAAGGTGCGCTGGCCGGTGGATTATGTGCTGGCGGGGGCAAGGGCGCTGGGGCTGGACGGACGGACGGTCGTGGCGATGCCCCGGCGGCGGTTCCGGGCGCTGCTGACGGATCAGCTGGACGTGATGGGGCAGCCCTGGCTGCAGGCCCCGGGGCCTGACGGCTGGCCGGAAGAGGCCGAGGCCTGGGTCACGCCGCAGGGCATGGCGGCGCGGATCGACTGGGCGATGCGGTCGCCTGCGGGGCTTGTGGCGGCGGCGGCGCGCGCTTTGCCCGACCCGCGCGAGTTTGTCGGGACGGCGCTGGGCGGGCAGGCGGATGCGGCGCTGGTCTGGGCGGCGGAACGGGCCGAGACGCGGGAAGACGGGATCGGGCTGATCCTGGCCTCGCCCGGCTTCAACAGACGATAGGAGGCGGCGATGCTGTCACGCAGACTGTTCCTGAAAGGCGCGTCGGTGCTGGGCTGCTCGGCCGCCGCGCATCCGTTGATTTCAACCGTCACGCTGGCCAGTGTGCCGGGCGACAGTCGGCTTGTGGTGATCGTGCTGCGGGGGGCCATGGACGGCCTCGATGTGCTGCAGCCCTACGGCGACCCGATGCTGGGCGCTTACCGCCCGAACCTGAAGACCGGACCGGGGGTGGGCGACACGCCTGCGGCGGACCTGGACGGGTTCTTTGCGCTGAATGGCGGATTGGCGGGGCTGATGCCGCTGTGGCAGGCGGGCGAGCTGGGCTTCGCCCATGCCGTCTCGACCCCCTACCGCGACAAGCGGAGTCATTTCGACGGGCAGGACATCCTCGAGGCGGGGACCGGGCCGGACGTGCCCGACCCGGCGGCGCGCGAGGGCTGGCTGAACCGGCTGGTGCAGGTGCTGCCGGGCGCGACGGCGGAGACGGCGTTTTCGGTGGGCGTGGAGGAGATGCTGATCCTGCAGGGCCGCGCGCCGGTATCGTCCTGGGCACCCGAGGCGAAGCTGTCGCTGACGCCACAGGCGCGGTTGCTGCTGGAGGCGGTCTATCACGACGATGCCTTGTTCCGCGAGGCGGCCGAGCAGGCGATGGAACTGGGTGCAGAGCCGGTGCTGGCTGCGGGCGAGGCCGGGATGTCCGACGACGTGACCGACCCGGCGATACTGCCGGGCGCAGTATCGGGTAATGCGCAGGCGGGCATCGCGCTGGCGGAGTTCGCGGCAGAGAAGCTGCGCGGGGCGACACGGATCGCGTCATTCTCTCTGACCGGCTGGGACACGCATCGCGGACAGGCCCCGATGATGGGCAAGGCGCTGGAGCGGCTGCAGGCGGTGATCCTGGCGCTGAAGGCGGGCCTCGGGCCGGTCTGGGCGCAGACGACGGTGCTGGCCGTGACGGAATTCGGGCGGACCGCACGGGAAAACGGATCGCGGGGCACGGATCACGGGACGGGGGGCGCGATGCTGATGGCGGGAGGCGCTGTGCGGGGGGGCCGCGTCTATGGCCGCTGGCCGGGTCTGGCCGAGGCCGACCTCTATGGCGGGCGCGACCTGATGCCGACGGGCGATGTGCGCGCCTATGCGGGCTGGGCGATGCGGGGCATGTTCGGCTTTGACCGCGGTGTGATCGAAGGCGGGGTGTTCCCGGGCCTAGATCTGGGTGAGGATCCCGGGATCCTGCTGTAGAGGCGGGCGTTCGGCCCGGCGATGCGCGCCGGGCGCAGCGATCAGAAGGCCGAGGCGGCCGTGGCAGCGATGGCGAAGGACAGCGACAGCAGACCGAGGCCGAACACGGCCCAGTGTGCTGCGCGCGTAAAGCGTTCGTTCGATGCGATACGGATGGCTGCGTCTTTCATCTTCTCACTCCCAAGCCCGGGTCCAATGTCGGGCTCCCCAACGTCCTGACCTGAACGTGCCCTTGGATTGCGGCATGATTGGGACGGGCGCGCGACAGCATCCCGGCATTTTCGGCGCGATTTGCGGGAAAAGCGTTGCCGGTGCGCACGGCCTGTGACCATTTGTGCAACGGTCGAGGATCGGGCGGAGGGACGGCGGAATGGGTGAGGATGATCGCAGGCTCGGGGTGCCGGTGCCTGGCTGGACGGTGCCGCGCCGCCCGGATGGGGCGGTGCTGACGGGGCGTTATGCGGTGCTGGAACGGCTGGACGCAGGCCGCCACTGGGAGGAGCTGTTCGCGGCGAACCGGGTGGACGACGCGATCTGGGATTATCTGCCGTACGGCCCCTTCGCGGATGGCGCGTCCTATCGGGCGTGGCTGGAGGGGATGGAAGGCGGGGCCGATCCGTTCATGTACGTGGTCCGCAACCGCGAGACGGGGCGGGCAGAGGGCGTGGCGACCTATCTGCGCATCACGCCCGAAGCGGGGACCATCGAGGTCGGGCATATCAATTATTCGAAGACCCTGCAGAGGACGCGGGCTGCGACCGAGGCGATGTTCCTGATGATGGACTGGGCCTTCGGGGCGGGATACCGGCGGTACGAATGGAAGTGCAACGCGCTGAACCTGCCGTCACGGCGCGCGGCGATACGCCTGGGCCTGAGCTATGAGGGCGTGTTCCGGCAGGCGGTCGTGGTCAAGGGACGCAACCGTGACACGGCATGGTTCGCGGCGATCGACAGGGAATGGCCTGCGCTGAAGGCTGCTTATCAGGCGTGGCTGGACCCGGCGAACTTCGATGCCGAGGGGCGGCAGCGGCAGAGCCTGATGTCGCTGACGGGGCCGGTGATCGTGATGAGTGACCCGGCGCTCTGACCTTGCGCGGGCCTACCAGCGGTGGTGAACGTGGGGGGCGACGCGGTCGTCGTAGATGGCCCGCAGCGCCGCCATCGTATCGGGCGGAAGCGGTGCCAGGGCGTCGGCCGCTGCGTTCGACCGCGCCTGGTCTGGGCGGCGTGCCCCCGGGATGACGACGGTCACGGCATCCTGCATCATGATCCAGCGCAGCGCGAACTGCGCCATCGTGGCCCCTTGGGGCACAAGCGGGCGGATGTCGTCAACGGCGGCCAGGGCCACGTCATAGGGCACGCCCGAAAACGTCTCGCCCATGTCGAAGGCCTCGCCATTCCGGTTGAACTGGCGATGGTCGTCGGCGGCGAAGGTGCTGGCGACTGTCAGCTTGCCGGTCAGCATCCCGCTGGCAAGCGGGACCCGGGCGACGACGGCCACCCCGCGCTGGCGCGCCTGCGGGAAGAACAGGGCGGCGGGGCGCTGGCGGAAGATATTGTAGATGATCTGGACGGACGCTACGCCGGGATACTCGATGGCCTTAAGTCCCTCTTCGACCTTTTCGACGGACACGCCGTAGGCGCGGAGCTTGCCCTTTGCGACCAGATCGTCCAGCGCGCCGAAAATTTCGGGGCGGTAGTAGACTTCGGTCGGGGGGCAGTGGAGTTGCAGCAGGTCGAGCGCATCGACGCCGAGATTGGTCAGGCTGCGGTCGATGAAGGATTGCAGATTGGCGGGCGTGTAGCCGTCGGCTGCATGCGGGCTGAGACGGCGGCCTGCCTTTGTGGCGACGAACGGCGGGTCTGACCGGCGTTCGGCCAGAACCGCGCGGATCAGGCGTTCGGACCGGCCGTCGCCGTAGACATCCGCGGTGTCGATGAAGGTGACGCCGGAATCGAGCGCTGCATGCAGCGTTGCTTTCGCGTCATCCTCGGTCACGTCGCCCCACGAGCCGCCGATGGCCCAGGCGCCGAAACCGATGGCGGTCACTTCGCGTCCGGTGCGGCCGAAGTGGCGGGTGGTCAGGGTCATCGCGGGCCTCCGTCGCGGGTGTCGGAAACTCCTAGCCTGCCTTTGCGTTGTCCGCCACAGGGCAGATCGCCGTTCGCTGCCGAGCGGCGGGGACCGGCGCAGTGCGCGGGTTCCGGGCACGGAAAACCGATCCGGCTGCGTCAGATCGCGGCGCGGGTCCGGAGCCTGCTGCGGATCAGCAGGCTGAGCGCGCGGACCGCTGCATCGGGGGCAAGTCCCGCGGACGCGGCGCGCGACAGGTCGGCCCCGGCGGTTTCAAGGTCGCGGTCGCGGGCAAGACGGCCGATGCCGGCGACGAAGCGCGCGACATAGGCGATCGCACGGGCGTCGGCGGGTTGGTCGAGCACGCTTGCGGCATGGGTCAGGTCGTCCTGCAGGGCCATGATGTCAGGCTCGACCGTACCGGTCTGGGCGATCAAGCGCAGGTCAGCGGTGCCGCGTCCGGACAGGGCGGTGAGCACGGCGCGCTGGAACTCGGCGAGGCTTTCGAGCGGTTTGGCGAGAAACCCGTCGGCCCCGGCCGCACGCGCCTCGCCCTCGCGCGCGGTGTCGCCGCTGAGCGCGAGGATCGCGGGGACACGCACGGGACCTGCGGCGAGATCGCGGATCAGATCGATGCCCGACCCGTCGGGCAGCCCCAGATCGACGATGGCGACGCCGGGCCGGTAGCACTGCAGATGCCGGTGCGCGGATTTCAGGCTGTCGGCGCGGCGGATGCGCGCGCCGGAGCGCAAGGACAGCAGGCGCATCGCGTCGCAGGCAAAGCGGCTGTCTTCGACCAAAAGGATGGTGGTGCCGGTCAGCGGCCGCCCCGCGACGGGGCCGCGGAAGTGGAAGAGATCGTGGAGTTCGTCGGGCATGCAGTGTCCCCTCGCAGCGGGTTCGGTCTGGTCATTGCCGGGAGTAAGACAGGCATTACCTAACGGGCTGTAAAGGCGGATGCGCCGGGCGCGGAGGCGGAGTATGGATCGGGTGTCAGGCGACGGAGGGCGGGCATGATCGGACGGCTGAACCATGTGGCGATCGCGGTGCCGGACCTTGAGGCGGCGGCGGCGCGCTATCGCGACACGCTGGGCGCGCATGTGGGGCAGGCGCAGGATGAGCCGGACCACGGGGTGACGGTGATCTTCATCACCCTGCCGAACACCAAGGTGGAACTGCTGCACCCCCTGGGCGAGGGATCGCCCATCGCGGGATTTCTGGAGAAGAACCCCTCGGGCGGCATCCACCACATGTGCTTCGAGGTCGAGGACATCATCGCCGCGCGCGACCGGATGCTGGCGGACGGGGCGCGGGTGCTGGGAAACGGCACGCCGAAGATCGGGGCACATGGCAAGCCGGTGCTGTTCCTGCACCCGAAGGATTTCATGGGCTGCCTGATCGAGCTTGAGGAGGTCTGAGGCGATGTCGATCACGGCGGCGCTGGTGCTCTACACCGTCACCTGGTTCATGGTGTTCTTCATCGTGCTGCCGATCCGGTTCAAATCGCAGGCCGATGCGGGCGCGGTGGTGCCGGGCACGCCTGCCTCGGCCCCGTCGGAAGAGAATGTGAAACGCAAGGCCTGGGTGACGACGCTTGTGGCGGTGCCGCTGGCATCGGTCATCACGGCAGTGATCCTGTGGGGCGGGATCACGATCCGTGATCTGGATGTGTTCGGGCGGATGGGGCCGGAAACGACGGCTCCGGCTGACTAGCGCCGCGCCGTCATCTGCACCAGATGCGTGAAGGTCGCGGCCCCCAGAACCGGGATCAGCAGGTTGACGAAGGGCAGCGACAGGGGGGCCGCCATCAGCATGCCCGCGCGCCACGCACGGCCCCGGTTGGCGCGGTAAAGCGCCCGCGCGCCGTCGCGGCCGTGGCGGCGCATGGCGGCGGTCTGGAAATACTCGCGCCCCAGCAGCCAGCCGTTGACCGCCCAGAACATCAGGGGCGCGAACGGGCCGACGAAGGCGTAGAGGATCAGCGCCAGCAGGTTCACGGCGATCAGGACGCCGAAGAAGTTGACCGAGGCGATCAGGCCGTCTGAGAGGCGCTGACGCGGGACCGGGGGCAGGGCGGGTAGTGGCGCGCCTCGACCGCGGCGGCGACATCGTCGAAGAACAGCGCGGTGAATACGGCGGCGACGGGAACCATGAGGAAGACCGAGAGGCCGATCATCAGAAGGAGCGATCCTGCGCCGAGGAGTTCGTGGACGCGGGTCGTCTCGCCGACGCAAGGCAGGTCGATGGAGTCGGGGATCAGGCCGATCAGCAGATAGAGGAAGCCTGCATAGACGGCGATCAGAAGAGCGAGGGACAGGGCGACGCCGAGGAGGAGGACGCGCAGGAAGCGGCCGTCGGCGATCTGGCCGAGGGAGAGGAAGAAGGCGCGGATGATCACGCCGGCAACCCAGGTCGTGATCGCCGCGATGTCGGGGCGGGGACGGTCCGGGGGCGCGGAGGTCTCGGTGCCGATATGGATCAGGCCCGCCACCCATTCGCCGGGGGCGAGGCCGAGGTGATCGCGGCAGAAGCCCGGATCGGCGACATGCCAGCCGGTCAGCCAGCAGGCCCCCCAGCCGCTCGCGAATGCCGCCTGGAGCAGGGTCAGGCAGACGGCGCCGGCGGAGAGGGTCTGTTCGATCTCGGGTATGCGGTCGGTGGGCAGCGGGCGCTTGACGACAGCCACGACAAGATGCGCGTCAGCGAACTGCGACACGCCCTTGGCGATGCGGTCGGGGTCGAGGTTCAGGCGGTGGCCCAAGGTCTCGGCCGCACCGGCGAGGCGCAGCAGCGCCGCGCGCTCCAGCACCACGAACCGCCACGGCTCCAGCTTGCCGTGATCGGGCACGCGGGCGGCGGCGGTCAGGATCGGTGTCAGCTGATCGCGGGTGGGAACCGGCGCGGTCAGCGTCCGCGCGGGGCGCGAGCGGCGCGTCAGCAGGAACTCCATCGCTGCGGGGTTGGGCGTGGTCATCGGCAGGTGATCCTCGCAAGGTGCTGCGGAGGTGTGGGGCAGGACCGCGCGCAGTGCAAGATGCCGCTGTACCGGCTGCTCTGCCGTCAGATCGTGCCGTAGGTCGCGCGGGCCTGACGGAAGGATGTCAGGCGGCGGTTCCGTTCGTCCCACAGATGCAGGCCAATGCAGGACAGGCTCTGCCGGATCGTCATGCGCTGGCTGTCGGCGAGTGCCGGATGATCGCGCAGCACCTGGGACAGGCGGTAGAACGGGATGCGGCTGTAGAGGTGGTGCACATGATGCACGCCGATATTCGCCGTGAACCAGCGCAGGACGGGCGGCAGGGCGTAGTGCGAGCTGCCGCGCAGGGCGGCGTCGTGCAGCTGCCAGTCGTCGTCGTCGTCCCAGTGCGTGTCCTCGAACTGGTGCTGGACGTAGAACAGCCAGACGCCGATGGAGGCCGCCATCAGCGCGGTCGGCAGGAATACGAGCAGGATCGGCATGAAGCCCCCGAACCACAGAACCAGCCCCAGCGCCAGGGCGATGGCCGCATTGGTGCCCATCGCGCTGATCCAGTAGCGCGCGCCCGAGCGCATCAGCCCGAAGGGCAGGCGGTTCTGGAGCAGGAACAGATAGGACGGCCCGAGGCCGAACATCACCGCCGGGTTGCGGTAGAGGCGGTACAGCAGGCGGCCGGTCAGCGTACGCTGGCGGTATTCCTCGACCGTCAGGGTCAGTACGTCGCCGATGCCGCGCTTGTCGAGGTTTCCCGCGGTCGAGTGGTGGATCGAATGGGTCCGCCGCCAGACATCATAGGGCGTCAGCGTCAGCACGCCGAGGACCCGCCCGACCCAGTCGCTGACATGGCGGTTGCGGAACAGGCTGCCGTGGCCGCAGTCGTGCTGGATCATGAAGATACGGACCAGGAACGCGCCGTTGGCCAGTGCGATGGCAAGTGCCAGCCAGCCGCTGAACGACAGCGCCCACCAGGCCAGCGCCCAGAGCACCAGGAAAGGCACCAGGCTGACGGCAAGTTCAAACGTGCTGCGCACCTCGTTCGGCTCGCGGTATTTCGGAGAGGATCTGGACCCAGCTGGCTGCGGGCAGGGGCGAGGCGGTGGCCTCGGGTCGGGCGTCGGTCAAGGGGGGCCTGTCGCATTCGCCGAGGGATAAGCGCGTCACCATGCGCGGCGGCGCATCGGTGCGCGGAGTGCGCGCGGCTGACATGCCGTGACTTCGCGCGCGCGGTCAAAGGAAATATTGCGCGAGTTCCGCAATGTGATCGCTGACGTGGCGCTGCCACACTGCCCCCGGCTGACGCTTCACCAGCGTGTCGGCCTGTGGATCGGGTGCGCGGATTGCGCTGCCCGACATCTCTTCCAGCACCGCATGGCCGCAGAAGGGGACATGCGCTTCGGAATAGCCGCCCTCGTGCACCAGCATCACGCGGCCCCGGCAGAGGTCATCCGCCGCCTGCATCACGGCACGGGTCATCAGGCGGAATGTCTCGGCTGTGGCCATCATGCGCCCCAGCGGATCGAAGGCTGACGCATCATAGCCGCAGGCGACGATGACCGCGTCGGGGCGGAAGCGGTGGAGCGCGGGGATGACGATGCGGTCGAAGCATTCGAGGTAGCTCGCATGGCCGGTGCCGGGGGGCAGGGGGATGTTGATGTTGAAGCCGTGCCCCTTGCCGGTGCCGCGCTCCGAGGCCTGACCGGTGTCGAGGGGGTAATTGCGGTCCTGGTGCAGGCTGATCGTCAGCACCTCGGGGTCCGCCAGAAAGATCGCCTCGGTCCCGTTGCCGTGATGGACGTCCCAGTCGATCACCGCGATGCGGCGGGCAAGACCGGCGGATTGCACGGCACGGATGGCGACGGCGATGTTGTTCAGCAGGCAGAACCCGTTGGGGAAGTCGGGCAGGCAGTGATGGCCGGGCGGGCGGGACAGGGCGTAGGCGTTCGTCGCGCGCCCTTGCAGGACGTCGAAGTAGGGCGGCGGTGGCCAGACCGGCGGACAACGCCGCGATTTCGTATCCGCCGGGGCCGAAGGGCGCGCGGAGACCGAGTTCGCCGCCGCCTTTGTCAGAGAGGGCCTTGAATGCGTCGAGATAGGCGGCGGGATGGACGCGGAGGAGGTCGTCGCGGGTCGCCTCGGGCGCGGAGGAGAGAGTCAGGTCGCGGGCGAGGCCCGAGACGTGGATCAGGTTCAGCAGGCGGCGCTTGGTCTCGGGACCTTCGGGCAGGCCCGCGCCGGGCTGGACGAACGGGCCGAGAGGGAAGGTGAAGGCGTAAGCCCCGCCGCCGTGCCAGAAGGTGCGTTCATCGGTGAGGAAGGCGGTGGGCATTGGGGGTGTCCGGGGTGGCGTGGCGGTTGAAGAGAGCTACCACCTGCGCTAGCTTTTGCCCATGAACAAAGCCTCTGATCTCAAGACGGCGCGTACGTGGACCAACGCCCCTGACAAGCTGGAAGCCCCGGTCGCGGGCTATGACGACTGGCTCGCCGGGGAGATCGCGGAAGGGGTCGCCGACCTTGACGCAGGCAGGTCAGTGCCCATCGGAAAGGTGCGCAAGGAATTCGGCCTGGAATGAAGGCCGTCTTTTCGGACCGGAGCCGCGCCAGACTGCACGCGCTATTCCGCTATGGGTGTCTCGTCAGTTGTTAGAGTCCAAACTTACAGATCCTCCAAACCACTTCCGCATTATCTTCTCACAAGGCTCCAGCCAAACGTGATCGCGCTGACTTCTGAGTTCAGCTTGTTCAAAGTAGAAATCAGGATTTCGCATAAACTGATTTGCAGGCATCGATCCCCTGCTGCGGTAGTGACCATCGCTCCCCTATCTGAAATAACAGGAAGAAGCACAGGACAAAACCAAGCGACTGCGCGGTCAATGCCCTCAAGTCATAGCCTTCGAGCGCCTTGTTCCGAACCGCTTCGAGGGCATCAGATGACAGGGAACTTACGAAGAAACCTGCCACCGTTACTGCAACAGCGAAGATCGCGGGAGCAAGCTGACCGAAAATGTCACTGTGAGAAGTGCCGGTTACATGCCCGAGCAGGCCGCCAAGAACTGCAAGAATGACGACGCCCAAAACGCTTGGAAAGTTGGGTCGAAAGACAGCGTCTTCCGACTTGAAGATGTGTCTATACCGCATCGGCTTGTGCGCCAGAGTAGCCGTTAGGACGGTGAGAAAGAACAGAGCGACCAGCAGCGACATAAAGCCATTTTCATAGTCGCCAGTAGCGTGAGAAATAGCAAAGGGAAGAATGAAGATCGTCAAGAGTACCACAAGGCCTTGTAGGAGTGATCTCCTCCCGCTGTGGGAGTTAGACACTGGAAGATACGCGACAACAGACATGAGGCAGCCGACAACTCCACCAATGAAAGCAACTTCTAAAAAAGTCTTTACGCCAGAAATTAAATCTTTGGTTGAACTATTGTATTCTTCATATCTAGGCCAACCTGCAGGGCCAAAGATAGCGTCTAGGAATTCCATTCATTACCACCAATTGATTGGACTCAAAACATGCTCAGGTTATCAAAAGGTAAGGCAATTTACTCGCGTCACCCCTTCCGCTTCAGCCTGTACACCCCTTCCGGCAGGTTCAGCGCCGCCGCCAGCTCCCGCACCTGGGCCATCGACATCACGATCTTGACGACCTCGTCCTTGCGCGCGTCGTACTGTTCGACCGTCACGCATTCCTCGAAGCCCTGGATCGTCACATCCTCTTCCAGATGGGTCGAACCCTCATCGACAAGGGTGATGACCGTCGCGTCGAAATCGTGCTCGATGGTGAACATGGGGCCAGCCTAGCGCGGGGCGCGCGGGGCCTCAATGCCGGAATCTGGGGCCGGAAATCCGGGCAGGCGTCGGGCGTCCGAGCAAAACCCGGTGAGCGCCGCGCCCCGCCCCTTCCGGTCGCCCGCCCGACCCGCTACGCTGACCCCGAGCAGACCGGAGAGGCCCATGAGAAGGCTTGCCATCCTTGCAGCACTGGCCGTCCTGTCGGCCTGCACGGACCCCTACGCGCAGGCGGACTATCCGCAGGCATCGCCCGGTCCGGTCGTCACCGGGCCCGACCTGCCGCCGCCGGATGCGCAGACCGCCGCGCGCAATTTCGTCAGCGTCGTGACACGCATGGAGCCCCTGGCGGAATCCGAATGCCGGGCGCGGACGGACGGCGCCAACTGCGACTTCCGGATCGTCGTCGACGACCGTCCCGGCCAGCCGCCGAACGCGTTCCAGACGCTGGACGCGCAGGGTCGCCCGGTGATCGCCTTCACCATCCCGCTGATCGCCGAGGCGCGCAACACGGATGAGCTGGCCTTCATCATGGGGCACGAGGCGAGCCACCACATATTGTCGCACATCCCGCGCCAACGGCAGACGGCGATGACCGGGGCGATCATCCTCGGCGGTCTGGCGGCAGCCTCGGGCGGCGACGCTGCGGCGGTGCGGCGCGCGCAGGACATCGGGGCGACCGTGGGGGCGCGGACCTATTCGAAGGATTTCGAGCTGGAAGCGGACGAACTGGGGACCGAGATCGCGCTGGACGCAGGATATGACCCGGTGCTGGGGGCCGCGTTCTTTTCCCGCATTCCCGATCCGGGCAACCGGTTCCTGGGGACGCACCCGCCGAACGCTGCGCGGATCGGCGTGGTGCGCGCGACGGTCGCGCGGCTGCGGGCGGGCGGCGTCTGAGGGCCGTCCGGCTGGCGCGGGCGGGCGGCGCGGGCTAGCCTGTCGCGGGGACAGCGCGGAGGCGGGCATGCGGGGGATCATCGGGGCGGAACTGCGCCGGTTCGGCAACACGGCGAAATGGTCGTGGCAAGGCTGGCGGGCGGCCTGGGCGAGCGAAAAGTCGCTGCGGCAGTGGACGGTGATGAATGTCCTGTCGGTGGGGCTGGCGTTTGGCGCTGGACCTGACGCCGGGCGAACGCGGGCTGATCCTGGCGCTGGGGCTTCTGGTGCTGGCGGCGGAGCTGGGCAACACGGCGGTGGAGGAGATCGCGGACCACCTCTGGCCGGGGCAGGACGCGCGGGCAGGCAAGGTCAAGGACTGCGGCAGCGCGATGGTGGCGCTGGCGGCACTGGCGGGGGGCGTGGCCTGGGTCGTGGTGATGGTGGGGTAGGCCGCGGCGAGGGGCGCTGCCCCTCTGCGGCCTGACGGCCGCATTCACCCCGGAGTATTTGGGTCAAGGTGAAAGGGGGGCGGCGGTCCGGGCTGCGGCGGGGGCGTTGATGGGGTGCGGGGCCCGTGTTACCATCGGTTGGTAACATCGAGGAGCGGCATCATGGGCAAGAACACCTCGGTCGCGCTGGGCGACCACTTCATGCGGTTTCTGGAGGAGCAGGTGGGAACGGGGCGCTACGGGTCCGCGTCCGAAGTGGTGCGCGCGGGGCTGCGGCTGCTGGAGGAGCGCGAGGCGAGGCTGGCGGAGCTGCGGGCGCTGATCGCGGAGGGCGAGGCGAGCGGGTGCGTTCGAGCCCTTGAAATGGCGGGCAGAATGGAAGGCGGACTGGGAAGCGGAGCAGATGCTGAATGAAGTCATCTCTCTCGCGGCGCGCGTGATGACCTGCGCGACATCTGGTTCTTTGGCGTCAGGCAATGGGCGATGGCGCAGGCAGACCGGTATTCGGACGCCTTGGAGAGGCGATAGGCGCTGGCAGGGGCGAGTTTCTGGGCGGCACCGGCGGACGACGTCGGGCCGGGGCTGAGGCGGCTGCTGGCCGGGTCGCACGCGATGTGGTTACCGGGTGGAGGGCGACGGGTAGGAGTGGTGCGGGTGCTGCATCAGAGCCGGGATGCGGGGGTTTGGGTGGGGTGAGGGGGCAGAGCCAGCAAGTGCTGTCCGAAAAGAACTCCTTTGACTTTTTGCTGTAGAAAGAATATTCTATCATTAATTTTATTATAGGTTGTCGGGGAAAAATCAATGAAACTCGAAGACGTTCTTACTTGGGAGCAGCCTTTCGGTCCGAATGCGACGGAAAAAATAGATGAGGCGGCCTCTGGTTCCATCCTTGACAAAACTAACTTGGTCCAGCACTCTATTAGAACTAGCCCGTTTCTAATTATTGGCCGCCGAGGTTCTGGAAAGACATCGATATTAAGTGCAATAAAGCTGTCAGAGAAGTATTCCATCATAGCTGAGGTGCCTAATAAGGGCCATGCCCGGAGGTCGTCAGGCTATCGATGCATCCGCTTCGGCTGCAATTGTAAAGGAAACAGTCTCTGTTCTATGGGAGAAGATTATTTGGAGCTTCATATTTACGGGGATTTTTCGCAGGGAAAAAGAATTCCACCAATGAACCAAGTGTTCTGACGCTCTACCTGACTTCTCTCGTCGTCTTGAAAAGGATAGATTGGGAAAATTCTCTAGCTTGGCCCTTGGGGTTCTAAAAGACTGATTCGCAAATCAAAGACGCTCTTGAGGGTTAAACTCGTTCCTTGATGCAAGTTCGTCTTTCGACGATGCTCGGCAAGTTGCACTTCGAATACGGTCGGACCGGGAGTTAAAGTGCGTTGTACCTGGACACATCGAAGGATGACCTCTCGAATACTCAGGTTCAGCCGCCATTTCAGGCTGCTCATGGAATAAACTCCTTTAAGGTAACCAACGTTCCTATTGAAGTGCGGTGCTGCATCCCTGCTGAGGTGTATCCAAGACTTACACGAATTTCTGGCAATTCAGATAACAGCTTCGATAGCGAGCTTTTTCGCCATTGGAGCAGCTGGGAGGTAATCCACATCTTGCTGCGATCAGATTTCGCGCATTTGTGAAACTCAAGGCTCCAGCTTCGGTTCCGAACAAAGTTGCAAATCTTGATTTGAAGGACAGAGATGATCTTGATACGTTTATGCACACGTTCTTTCCTCGCGAGGTATAGAATGGGCTGCGAGTTGAGGAGCCCACTTTGGATACATCCTACGGCGCGCGCAGTTGCTGCCGCGGCAATTCATTACCTCCTTGAATTAGATTGCCAAGTCGGCGTTCGAATTCGGTGCTGCAGATACATTTTCTTTTCCGCCTAGCGTTATTGTTGATCCCAACTGAAAGTGACACCGCGCATCGTTCGTCAAGGTGTTTTTAACGGATACAAAAGCGTCTTCCCGATGGCAGAAGATCCTCGCGGCGTAATATTGCCACAAATTCCGCGACTTTTAAATATGGCGACTTTGTGTTAGCATTTCGGAGAATGCGCGGGAAGTTGCCGGATTTTGAGGATGACTTCACGTGCCTTCAGCTGCTGGTGGAAATTGGAGCCGTCGGTGTTGTAACA
Organism: uncultured Alphaproteobacteria bacterium; assembly: GCA_963819585.1. GTDB lineage: Bacteria > Pseudomonadota > Alphaproteobacteria > Rhodobacterales > Rhodobacteraceae > JAOADN01. The sequence continues at coordinate 267,081 of CAWFWP010000002.1, read as the reverse complement.
GATGTTGACGGGGCATACCTGGTTGGTGAGTTCTCTTATAGTTTGCCGCTTAATTTGCCATTCCGCCCGTCCGATACATTCTCCGTTCATCCCGCGTTCTCCGGTAATTTTCGGCTGCTTGTGTCAGCGTCGGGCTATTCTCCGATCTCCATAGGGGGCCGCTCCTGATTCTTAATGTCGAACCCTCCCCCACAGATCATACTCCCCCGCCTCCTCCACCGTCACCGTCACGATGTCCCCCGGCGCCAGCCCCGCGAACCCTCATCCACGAACAGCTGCCCGTCGATCTCCGGCGCATCCGCCTTGGTGCGGCACGTCGCCCCGTCATCATCGACCGCATCCACGATCACCAGGATCCGCCGCCCGACCTTGGCCGCCAGCTTGGCCTCGGAAATCGCCTGCGCCTTTGCCATGAAGCGGTCCCACCTCTCCTGCTTGACCTCCTCCGGCACATGGTCCGGCAGGGCGTTCGACCGCGCGCCTGCGACGTTTTCGTACTGGAAGCACCCCACCCGGTCCAATTGCGCCTCGTCCAGCCAGTCGAGCAGGGTCTGGAATTCAGCCTCGGTCTCGCCGGGGTAGCCGACGATGAAGGTGCTGCGGAGCGTCAGATCGGGGCAGACCTTCCGCCAGGCGGCGATCTCGTCGAGGGTCTTGGCCGCGGCCGCTGGCCGCGCCATCCGCCGCAGGGTGTCGGGATGGGCGTGCTGGAAGGGGATGTCGAGATAGGGGAGGATCAGGCCATCCGCCATCAGCGGGATCAGGTCGCGGACATGGGGGTAGGGGTAGACGTAGTGGAGGCGGACCCAGGCCCCGAGCCCGCCCAGTTCGCGGGCCAGATCGGTGATGTGGGTTCTCACCTGCCGGTCGCGCCAGGGATGGCGGTCATGGCGGCGGTCCACGCCGTAGGCGGAGGTGTCCTGGCTAGATCACCAGCAGCTCCTTCACCCCGGCTTCAACCAGCTTTTCCGCCTCGCGCAGCACGGCATGGGCGGGGCGGGACAGGAGCTTGCCGCGCATGTCGGGGATGATGCAGAATTTGCAGGCGTGGTTGCAGCCTTCGGAAATCTTCAGGTAGCTGTAATGGCGGGGCGTCAGGGTGACGCCGGTCGCCGGCAGCAGGTCGATGAACGGGTCGGGCGACGGGGGCACGGCGGCGTGGACGGCGTCGAGAACCTGTTCGTACTGCTGCGGCCCGGTCACGGCCAGCACGGTCGGATGCGCGCCGGTGATGTAGGCGGGCTCGGCCCCCAGACAGCCGGTGACGATGACGCGGCCGTTCTCGGCAAGGGCCTCGCCGATGGCCTCCAGGCTTTCGGCCTTGGCGGAATCGAGAAAGCCGCAGGTGTTCACGATGACGGCGTCGGCGCCCTGATAGTCGGGGGAGATCGCGTAGCCCTCGGCCCGCAGGCGGGTCAGGATGCGTTCGCTGTCCACCAGGGCCTTGGGGCAGCCGAGGCTGACCATGCCGATGGTGGGCTGGCCGGGGCGGCGCTGGTCGGGGATGACGGACCTTGCGAGGTCGGGGCGGAGGTTCGGGGGGTTCTGGGACATGGGGTGGGGATATAAAGGGCGGCGGGGGGCGGGGGCAAGGGGAAGAAAACGGGCGTGTCCACATGTGGACAAATCTGTAAGTATATGAAATTAAAACGAAATTCGGAAATCGTTAACCATTGGGAAACCATTTGGAGCGCAGGACGGAGCGGTATGGGCAGGGCTGTGGGCGGGGCTGCGGGCGGGCAAGGGCGGCGGTGAACCGGTGGGTCCCCGCTTTCGCGGGGATGACAGGGGGGGGACTTGATGCGTTTGGGAAACCTGTCAGGCTGGCCGCGCTGGAGACGGGGTGACGGGGATGACGGACGGGTTCCGACCTACAGGCCGACGCTGGAGGAGGTGCTCGACGGCCGACCGCTGAGTGCGGCGGAGAAGGAGTTGTTGCGGACGGCGAAGGCGGGAGAAGTATGCCGAGATGGAGAGAACGTCCGGATGAGGCGACCGAGGGGAACACGATTCGGGGCGGGTTGATCAGGTTTCTGCTTTTCTGGGTGGAGATTCGGAGAACCCGGTGAACCCGAAAGGAGTGATATTTCGAGGGGCTCTGGATCGCGGGTGAGCTAGATTTTGAAAACTGCGAGACGCAACTGGACTTGTTTGCCACCGTGTGTGCCTTTGAAACGCGAGCCGGTCTTCCTAGATGCGTATCTGGGGGCGCTGTTCCTTCCGGGCTGCGTGATTCCGGGAATCAATCTACATCGGCTGTGTACTGAAGGCACTGGGCACTTGCGGGATCAGTTCAAATCGGTTGGCCCGGTTGACCTCGATGGTGCATGGATCGGAGGAGCGCTGGCACTGTACCGGAGGCACTTTTGTGCATTCGTCGGGCCGCGCAATGAACTGTGACTGCGGCTAGATTCGGGGCGGACGTCTTTTTGAGCGACGGGTTGATTGCTACCGGGGAGGCGACGCTCCGAGGGGCAAAGGTCGGCGGGCAGCTGGACTTGCGTCGGCGGCACTTTGCAGTATCCGGAGGGCCGTGCGCTTGACTGCGGTGCGACTGATTTCGGGGCGAGTGGCTTTCTGGCTGAAGGGTTCAGCGCGACAGGTGAAGTGAGCTTTATCGAGCGCGAAGATCACCGGGGAATTTTTCCTGTGCAGGGGGCAGCTTTGCGCATCCGGCGGATCTCGCGCTGAATTGTGATGCTTTAGAAATCGGGGCGGATGTGTTTCTACGCGACGGGTTCAGCCGACAGGTGAGGTGAATTTCTTCGTGCAAAAATTGGGGGCCTATCTGTTTTCACGGCAGCATCTTTGCGCATCCCCGGGGCGCGCGCTGGCACTTGATTTTAGCGCGGCAGAAATCGGGGCGATGCGCCGCATTGCGGGACGGCTTCAACGCGGCCGGAGAGGTGAACTTTCTGACGGTGCAAGGGGGGGGGGGTGGTGGTTTGGGGCGATCGCGGGAGATCCTAACTTTTTCGGCGTGGCCAGTTAAGTGGAGAGTCTTTAACGGTCGTGCGATGAGAGTTGGCTCATGGTTTTTCTGGAGACGCTTGACGGGAGCGGACGGCGGTCGATCTGTCCGAGGCGCAGGTGGATGTGCTGTGGGATGACATGCCGAGCTGGGGAGGTCCGGTGACGAAGCGAAACTGTCAGGCTTTCGGTACGGGCGGATCGAAACACGTATAACGACGCGAGAGCGGTTAGCGTTGCTGGATCGTAAGTGGGAGAGATCAATGATCACGGCAGAAGAGGCATTTACCGGCGAGCAAGGAACGCTCCAGAGTCCAGATATAGATCGGCGAACGCAGTCCGCCAATTTCGATCCTCAGCCCTATGTGCACGCTAGCTTGCGGAAGCTTCTGGCGATGGGATGGCGGCCGCAGTGGTTAGATATGCGCGGGAGTCCCGTCACGGCTGGCGGAGTGGCGGCGGGCAACCCACGGGCTCGACGGCACCTGGCATTCGGCATGGCGTAGTCTTGTTATGGATGTGCGGTCGGTCTGGAATTTCGTATTCCGTTGGCTGTTCGGATACGGGCATCTGCCCGCGCGGGCGCTGATCGCGTCTTTTGTGATCTGGTTGGCCGCGGCGTTGACCGGGACCATCTACACCCGCGGTCAGTTCGCGCCCAATTCCGACGTCATCCTGACCTCGCCCGAATGGCAGGCTGCGAGTGCGGCGGGGTGTCCACTGCCTGCCGCTCAGGGGTTTGCAACGGCAAGGGCGGGGGGCTGCGTGATGCCCCTGTTCCTTTGGACGGGGCCAACGGTTATGCCCGAGGGAAGCTGGCCCGCGATGCGGGCAGCGAAGGATTACGAGACGTTTTCGGCCCCGCTTTATGCGCTCGATCTGTTCCTGCCCATCGTCGAGCTGGGGCAAGTCGCGGCGTGGGCACCGTCGAAGGACCGGGGGCCGTGGGGCAAGGCGGGGTTCTTCGGGCGCTGGATGGTGGAGCTGGCGGGCTGGCTGATCGCGGCGGTGGGGGCGGCGGTGATGACGGGGCTTGTGGGGCAAGCGCGAGGAGTGAGCGCGGGCGTATGGTGCGCAATGAATGCGCACCCTACGGGTGGGGTGGTGCCGGGGTGAACCCCGGCCTACGGGCGCGTGCTCGCGTCGCGGGGGCAGGGGCTGCGAGGGGGGAACCGGGGCATCGGCCCCGGGTTGCGCAGCTGTGACTTGTGCGGGGTCGGCGGCGGGGCCTAGACTCGCGTCAATAAACGGGCGGGGCAGGCGATGCGGTGGATCATCAGGATAGTCGTCGGGCTGGTCATGCTGGCGGTCGTCGCGGTGGCGGCGCTGCTGCTGATGCCGTCGGACAGGGTGGCGGCACTCGTCGGGCGGCAGATCGCGGCGGCGACGGGGCAGGAGATGACGACGGGCGGCGTGCGCGCGACTCTGTGGCCCGAGCCGGGCGTGACCTTGAGCGATGTGCGGGTCGCGGGGCCGGGGGGCGGTGCGCCGCTGCTGGAGGCGCGGAGCCTGACGGTGGGGGTGGAGGCGGCGGCGCTGTGGGGCGGCGACGTGCGGGTGCGGCAGGTGGTGCTGGATGGCGCTGTGATCCGGCTGGTGCGGCGGGCGGACGGGACGGTGAACTGGGCGAAGGCGGCGGGCCCGGCGGATGCGGGCTCCGGCGGGACGGGTTCCGGCGGGACGGGGACGGCGGGCGCGGCCCCGGATGTGACCGGGCTGGTGCTGCCCGAGGGGCGGATCACGGACGGGACAGTGATTTACACCGACGAGGGCGCGGGGACGACCTGGGAAGCGCAGGCGCTGGACGTGACGCTGCGCCTGCCGGGGGGCGGGGAACCGGGGACGGCGGAGTTCGCGGGACGTGTGAACGGGACGGACCTGTCGGGCGCGGCGGAGGTGGGCGACCTTGCGGGCGCGCTGTCGGGCAAGGTGGTGCCGGTGACGATGCGCCTGACCTCGGGCGCGTCGGAGGTGGGGTTCACGGGGCGGGCGGGGTTTGCGCCGTCAGCGGCCGACGGGGCGGGTGGAGGCGGTGCTGGTGGACCCGGCGGGCTTTGCGGGCGTGCTGGGGCAGGACCTGCCGCGGCTGCCGCAGGGGCTGGGGCGGGAGCGGGCGGAATTGTCGGGCGATCTGACCTGGACGGCGGAACGGTCGCTGCATCTGCGGGGCGGGCGGCTGGCGCTGGACGGGACGGCATTCACGGGCGACGCGGACCTGACGACGGCGGGGGACAGGCCGAAGCTGACGGCGCGGCTGACGGCGGGGGCGCTGGTGCTGCCGGAGGCGGTGGCGGGGACGGGCGGCGGCGGGTCGGGCGGTGGCGGCGCGGCGGGGCGCGAAGGGCTGGCCGACGGAGGCGATCGACGCCTCGGGGCTGGGGCTGATGGATGCCGAGGTGCGGATTCAGGCGGAGAGCGTGGCGGCGGGCGGCGTGACGCTGGCCCCGGTGGACGCGACGCTGAGTGTGGACCGGTCGCGCGGCGTGATCGACATCGCGCGGATCGGGGCGTTCGGGGGGACCATGTCGGGGCAGGTCGTGATGAACAACCGCAAGGGCCTGTCGGTGGGGGGCGATCTGAAGGCGGCGGGGGTGGATGTGCAGGCGCTGCTGGGATCGGTGGCGGGCTATGACCGGCTGACCGGGACGGGGGATGTGGCGGTCAAGTTCCTCGGGTCGGGCACATCGGTGCAGGCGATCATGGCGGGGCTGTCGGGCGAGGGGTCGCTGGCCCTGCGCGACGGCGAGGTGAAGGGCGTCGACCTGGCGGGGATGCTGCGGTTCCTGGATGCCGAGCGGGTCGGGGCGGAGCAGGAGACGACCTATGACAGCCTGACGGCGACCTATGTGATCGAAGGGGGCGTGCTGCGGAACGATGACCTGCGGCTGGCGGCACCGCTGGTGACGGCCTCGGGGACCGGCGTTGCGGACCTGGGCAAACGGACGCTGGACTACCGTGTGGTGCCGGTGGCGCTGCCGGGGGCGGACGGGACGGGCGACCGCCGCGTGCCGCTGCGGATCACCGGGCCGTGGGACGACCTGTCGTTCCGGCTGGACCTGGAGGCGCTGGCCGAGGCGGAGCTGAAAAAGCAGGAGGAGGCGCTGCGGGCCAAGGCCGAGGCGGAACTGGCGGACCAGCTGGGCGTCGAGGTGCAGCCGGGCGAGGACCTGGAGGACGCGGCGAAGCGGAAGCTGGAGGAGGAGCTGCTGAACGGGCTGGGCGGGCTGCTGGGGGGGAACTGAGGGGGGGGCGGATGACGTGAGGAGGAGGCTGTGATGGGCGGACGGAGCGGATGTAAGCCAGGCAACACGAGCGACGAAATTTTCTCGGCTAAAACCGACTTCTCAGCCGCGATCTACCTTGGAAAGTCCACGACTAAAACACAACAAGGGCATCCATTTCCCGGCCAAACTTAACTCTCGCCTTACCAGAGATAACCTCGCGTTTCAGTCATCCCATAAATCCACAGAGTCCACCTGGAAGAAGTGCTGTCGTAATTGTCGCTCCTTTTGCTAGTGCTAAAAGTGAACTTCCCGAATGCACGGCAGCACTATGGTCACTGACGAGGCCCGCGTCGCTGCCAATGGGTGATCCTTGGTGCCGAGTGAGGCGCGCTAAGGCATCGGTTCTATCCCGCCTGCGGCGGCATCGTGGCCGCTGGGCCGGCCGGTTTTAGCTCGATATTGTTCCGGATGTGGACGAACCATGGGCGGCTTGTGTCGGTCAGCATTCCGTTGCCATCGATCTTTAACGCGGTTCGTGCGACCGATTGACCGACATTGCCGCCGATGGCATAGGCCCGCTTGTTTGCAAGGTCAATTTCCACGATCACATCGGTGTGGCTCGAGAACCAGCCCTTGGCCACCGCGTTCTTGTAGGTCACGCCGCTCTCCCTCGGAGCCCCGACGAGGTCGCCAACGCGGAGCGCCAACTCATCTGTCTTGTATCCGACAAGTGCCGCTTTGGTTTTGCCTTCCTGCTTGTTCTTGATGGACCGAACGATCCACTTCGCGTGGCCGGCAGAGTACGGGAACTGGTTTCCCCCTCCCGCCTTCTGCATGCAGTATGAAATGAATGCCGCAGACCAAGGCACTGACCTGACGGTGCCATCAAGCTTTCCAAGAGCCTTCGCATGATTCTTTGACGAGATTGTCATACCGGCCGTTGGAATCGTGAGCCAATAGTCTCCAACCCGGCTGAATAAGGCTTCACGAAGCTTCCTTCGCCTTACCATTCACCTTCTTGTCTTTACCGTCGGCCAAATCTTTGCCGAACCATTCCCATTCCTCTTTGAGCACGCCAACAAGTTGAGTAATGAAAGTCATTGTTACCTCCAATGCTTCGTTCGTTAAGTTGATATTCCTCAATTGGTCGACAGGTGAGACTTTAATGTCGTCCAATTTTCACGTTTTGTCAATTCTCGCTGCTCGATGTAGCCGCAAGGGTTGGCGCAATGCCCAGAGCGGAGCTGATCAGTCTGCACAGGCGCATCATTCCAACCCAGTAGCGACTTGTTTGGCGAAATTCACGACCATCGGCGAAGGCACATATCGTACATAGGTATGGTCGGCGCATCCCTTGATCACACCTTTGTTTGTACCTACAGCCCGCCAGATCATCCTGCCTCCCTCGGTCATCGACAGGATAATCGATCTGGCTCCGCGATTCCGTTGCCGTGACCGCTATGAGCTCAAAGCCGTCATTACCGGACGGAGCGTTACTCCGAAGGATAAGGTCTCGTCAGGAGCGACACTGTCGGGCAGCTTGAAGACTGTGAGGGCATGGACGCGCATCAACGGGCGCTGGTACGGCGAAGCGGAAGCTGGAGGAGCAGCTGCTGGAACGGCTGGGGCACTGCTTGGGGGGAAACTGTGGGGAAGGAATGGACCTGTCGCACAACTCTCCTACTGGCCCGGAATCAGGGCGAAGCCCGCCGGGGTTGCCATTGGTTGCCCCATTGGTTCAACCGACCCATGGCGACGTCCCCCTCCCCCCGGGGGGGGCGCTCCGCACGGGTCCAACCCGCTCAGGCGTTGGGAGATCGCGGCACCATAAAGCGCCTATTTAATCGTTGGACGCCCACCCCCGAGGGAGGACGCGGCCCTCTGCTGTGCATCGGGGCCTGTCACGACCTGGGATCGCGGGGGGGCGGATTCAGTCAGGGGTCCGAGATGGGCCGCGGTGCGCGGCCGAGAGCCGACCGCGCGGCGTCGCAATCGGGCGTGACAGCATTGCGGCGTCCGGGCGATGTGTCCCCAGTCACCCAAGGATGCCCCGATGAGCCTGGCCCCCGCACCGCCGCCCCGCCGAACCGCACGCTTGCCGCGTTTGGCGCGATCCTGGTCTATGCGGTCATCATCGGGTTCACCGACAACTGGGTGCAGGTGATCGCGCGGGATGCGGGGCTGTGGCAGTTCCATGCGACGCGGACGGCGATGGCGCTGGTGCTGATCGGGATTGCCTCGGTCCCGCTGGGCCTGCGGCTGCGTCCGGTGAACGGGCGCGCGGTGCTGGGGCGCAGCGTGATCCACGGCGCGGGGATACTGGTGTATTTCGGCTGTCTGGGATTTCTGCCGGTGGCCGTCGTCGCGGCAGGACTGTTCACGGCACCTGTCTTCGTTCTGCTGATCTCTCGCTTCGCCTATGGGCGGCCGATCAGCGCAGTGGAGGCGGCGGCGGTCGCGCTGGGTTTTGCGGGCGTCGTTCTTGTGCTGGGGCCGGGTCAGCAGGGGTTCGGGGTGGCCAGCGTGCTGCCGGTGGCGGCGGGCGCGCTGTACGCGCTGGGCAACATCGCGACGCGGGAATGGTGCGGGCGGGAGAGTGCCGCGACGCTGCTGTGGGCGTTCTTCGCGGTGATCGGCATTTTCGGGCTGATCGGGATGGGGGTTCTGACGGTGATCGACCCGGCAGTGCCGGCGGGTCCGGAAGGGTTCATCCTGCGCGGGGCGGTCTGGCCGTCGGGGGCGTTCCTGTGGTGGACTCTGGTGCAGGCGACAGGGTCCGTGATCGGCGTGGGGATGATGGTGCGGGCCTATCAGATGGCGGATGCGCGGGCAGTGTCGGTGTTCGAATACGCGATCCTGCCTGCGAGTGCTGTCTGGGCCTGGGTGATCTGGGGCGACGGGCTGAGCTTGCGGGCGGTGGCGGGGATGGCGCTGATCGTGGCGGCGGGGCTGCTGGCGACGGGGGCCGGGCGGCGCTGAGGCGGGCGGGCGCGGGAACCGCAGCGCGGGCCGGGCGTTGACCACGCGGGCAGGCCCGCCGCGGCGGTGACGCGGAGGGGCGGTTGCCGGACCATCTTTCCGGATCGGAACACACGTGAAAAAGACAGTCCTGACGGCTTTGGCCGGTGCGGCGGTGGCGGGCGCGGCGCTGCTGGTGCTGTCATCCTGCGAAAAGGCGACGGTGGATGTGGCGTCGGGCTATGGCACGGCACCGGTGCTGCCCGCGCCGAACCCCGGGCTGATCCCGACAGTGAACATCGCACCTGCGGTGCACTGGGCAGAGGGTCAGACGCCGGTGGCGGCGCAGGGCATGGCGGTGAACGCCTTTGCGGAAGGCCTGGACCATCCACGCTGGCTGCATGTGCTCCCGAACGGGGATGTACTGGTGGCGGAAAGCAATGCGCCGAAGCTGCATGATGCGGGGTCGGGACTGAAGGGCTTCGTCATGGGTCTGGTGATGAAGCGAGCGGGGGCGGGGGTGCCGAGCCCGGACCGCATCACGCTGCTGCGCGATGCGGACGGGGACGGGGTGGCGGAGATGCGGACGCCGTTCCTGACGGGGCTGTATTCGCCCTTCGGGATGGCGCTGGCGGGGGGCACGCTTTACGTGGCGAACACGGATGCGGTGGTGGCATTCCCCTACCGTGCGGGCGAGACCGCGATCACGGCGCGCGGGCGGAAGGTGGCGGACCTGCCCGCCGGGCCGATCAACCATCACTGGACCAAGGACCTGATCGCCAGCCGCGACGGCCGGTCGCTGTATGTCAGCGTCGGGTCGAACAGCAATGTCGGCGAGAACGGGATCGGCGAAGAGGTGAACCGCGCGGCGATCCTGCGGATCGACATCGCATCCGGCGCGACGAGCGTCTTTGCATCGGGCCTGCGCAACGCGAACGGCCTGTCATGGGAGCCTTCGACCGGCGCGCTGTGGGCGGCGGTGAACGAACGCGACGAGATCGGCAGCGATCTGGTGCCAGACTACATGACCTCGGTGAAGCGGGGCGGGTTCTATGGCTGGCCCTACAGCTATTACGGGCAGCATGTGGACAGCCGGGCGGAGCCGCAGCGCCCCGATCTGGTGGCCAAGGCGATCAGCCCGGACTATGCGCTGGGCGCGCATACGGGGTCGCTGGGGCTGACGTTCAATGCGGGCGCGGTGCTGCCGCCGGTGCTGGGGCAGGGCGCGTTCGTCGGGCAGCACGGATCGTGGAACCGCGAGCCGCCATCGGGCTACAAGGTGATCTTCGTGCCGTTCGCGGGGGGCAAGCCTTCGGGCAGGCCGAAGGATATCCTGACGGGGTTCCTGGACGCGGACGGGCAGGCGATGGGACGCCCGGTCGGCGTCGCGATCGACAGGCGCGGGGCGCTGCTGGTGGCGGATGACGTGGGCAACACGGTCTGGCGCGTGGTGCCGAAGGGCGGGTCGTGAGGCTTTGATGAAGGCCGCTATGCGGCCTTCATCACGGTGCCGAAGCGGCCATAGAACGTCTGGCCCTTGGCCGCCATCTCGCGCAGCAGCTTCGGCGCGGCGAAGCGCGGCGCCGTGCGCCTTGGTCAGCGCCGTCGCAGATCTCGACCGCCTTGCCCGCCCCGATGATGTCGAGCCAGCTGAACGGCCCGCCGCGACCACGGCGCGAAGCCCCAGCCGAGGATCGCGCCGACATCGCCTTCGCGGATGTCGGTCAGGACGCCGTCCTCCAGCGCGCGCACCGCTTCCAGCACCTGCGCCATCAGCAGGCGGTGCTGCACGGTCGGTCAGGTCGGGTTGCGCATCCGCGACGGGGTAAGCCTTGGCCAGCCCATCCCAGAGGCCGGTTCTTTGACCTTTCTCGTCATAGGCATAGAAACCGCTGTTCGATTTGCGGCCCAGCCGCCCCTGATCGGCCATCGCGAACAGCACCGTATCGACCGCGCCGTCGGGATAGGCATCGCCCATCGCGGCCTTGGTCGCCTTGGCGATCTTCACGCCGAGGTCGATGGAGGTTTCGTCCACCAGCTGCAGGGGCCCGAGCGGCATGCCGACCAGCTTGGCGGCATTCTCGATCAGCGCGGGCTCGACGCCCTTCGGCCACCATGCGGATGCCTTCGTTGATGTAGGGAATGATGCAGCGGTTGGCGTAGAAGAACCGGGCGTCGTTGACGACGATGGGCGTCTTGCGGATCGCGCGGACGAAATCGAGCGCCTTGGCGACGGCGGTGTCGGAGGTCTCTTTCCCACGGATGATCTCGACCAGGTTCATCTTGTCCACCGGGGAGAAGAAGTGGATGCCGATGAAGTTCGCCGCGCGCGCCGAGGCGCGGGCGAGGTCGGTGATGGGCAGGGTGGAGGTGTTGGTGGCGAAGATCGTGCCGGCGGCGGTGGCGGCGTCGACCTTGGCGGTGACGTCGGCCTTGACCTTCACATCCTCGAACACCGCCTCGACGATCAGGTCGCAGTCCTTGAGGGCTGCGTAGTCGGTGGTCGCGGTGATGCGGGCCAGCACCTCGTCCTTTTTCGCGGGCGTGACCTTGCCGCGCTTGATGCCCTTGTCGAGCAGGTCGGCGGAATGCGCGCGGCCCTTGTCGGCGGCCTCCTGCGTGGCGTCGATCAGCACCACTTCGATGCCCGGCATTGGCGCTGACATAGGCGATGCCTGCGCCCATCATGCCCGCGCCGATGACGCCGAGGCGCTTGACGGACTGGTCGGGCACCTTGGGGCGGTTGGCACCTTTTTCCAGCGCCTCCTTGTTCACGAACAGGCTGCGGATCATGGCGGAGGAGGAGGGGTTCATCAGCACGTGGGTGAACCAGCGCGCCTCGATCTTCAGCGCGGTGTCGAAAGGCACCAGCGCGCCTTCGTAGACGGCGGACAGAAGCGCCTTGGCGGCGGGATAGACGCCCTGCGTCTTGCCCAGCACCATCGCGGACGCCCCGACGAAGGTCGGGAAGCCGGGCGCGGAATAGGGCGCGCCGCCGGGCATCTTGTAGCCCTTCTGGTCGAAGGGCTTGACGATGTCCGTCTCGGTCGCGGACAGGACCCATGCGCGGGCGCGGGCCAGCAGGTCTTCGGCGGGCACCACCTCGTCCACGATGCCTGCGGCCTTCATCTTCGCCGGGCTGTCGGTCTTGCCCTCGAGCAGGAAGGGCGCGGCCATCATCGGCCCGAGCTTGCGCACGAGGCGCGTCGTGCCGCCTGCGCCGGGGAAGATGCCGACCATGATCTCGGGCAGGCCGATCTTTGCGCGCGGGTTGTCGGCGGCGAAGATGCGGTGGCAGGCGAGCGGGATTTCAAGGCCGATCCCGAGCGCCGTGCCGGGCAGGGCGGCGGCGACGGGCTTGCCGCCTTTCAGGGTCTTCGGGTCGGTCCCTGCGCGTTCGATCTTCCTGAGAATCCGGTGCATGCCCATGATGCCGTCGAACAGGCCGCGCGCCGGTTCATCGCCCGCGTCGGTCTTCATCCGGGCGATGATGTTCAGGTCCATGCCGCCCGCGAAATCCTTCTTGGCCGAGGTGATGACGATGCCCTTCACCCCCGGGTCGGCAAGGGCCGCGTCGAATTCAGCCTCAAGCTCCGCCAGGCCGGTGTAGGACAGCACGTTCATCGACCGGGCGGGGACGTCCCAAGTGATGACCGCGACGCCGTCGGGGCCGGTGGCGGTGGTGAAGTCGGTCATGTCGGGCGCTCCTGTCAGACTGGACGCGGAGCCGACGAGCGACCCGGAGGGAGCCGACGGCGGCGTGGTTAGTGGCTCACCGCTAACACAGCAGGTGGACCGATGCATGTCTGACGCAGCGTGAAATGCTGCTGTCAGGCGATCGCGGACGAGGTCAACCGGTCTCCAGCGGCGAACCGTCGCGGCGGGTTCGGCTGACGACGCCGTTCTGACGTATGTAAAGGCGGTCGACGTCGGCATAGTGGACAGTTTCGGAGGGCAGGCGGGTGCCGATGACAAGGTAGGTGCAGGGCTGGTCGGTGCGGTTCCGGACGTGGTGGGCGTTCGGGACGCCTGCGGGCCAGCAAGCCGCATCGCCGGGGATCAGGTCATGCGGGCCGTCGTCTTCGATGACGGTGGGGGTGCCGTCGAGGATGTAGAGGAATTCGTCCTCGGCCTGGTGCCAGTGGCGGTGCGACGAGGATGCGCCGGGCGCCAGCGTTTCGGTGAAGGCCCCGAACTGGGCAAGCCCGCCGGTGTCCGAGTAGAGGCGGGCGGTGAAGGCCCCGAGGACGGCTTCCTGATCCGGGGTCGATGCGTCGGGGCGGGCGTCGGCGGCGCGGACGATGGACGGATGCGGCCAGGGGTCTGCGGCAGGCGGCGTCCAGTCGGCGGGCAGGTTCAGAAGATGCGCGGGCAGGTCGCCGCCCTTGATCCGGGTGCCTTCGGTATTCAGGATTTCCCACGTCGTGTCGTGGTTGACCTGCCGCCGTCCGCTGTCGGGATAGGTGCAGATGTCGCGGGCGACGCGCGTGCCGACGATCAGGTAGGTGCAGGGGGCATCCGTTCTGTTCTGCACACAATGGGCGTTTGGCACGCCCGCGCGCCAGACAGCCGCGTCGCCGGGCACCAGATCATGCGGGCCGTCGCTATCGATGACGGTGGCAGTGCCGTTGAGGACGTAGAGAAGTTCGTCTTCGGCGGAGTGCCAGTGACGCTCGCCGGTGGCGGCGCCGGGGGCGAGGGTATCGGCATAGGCACCGAACTGGGTCAGGCCACCCGCGTTCGGACAGATAGACCAGAAGGCCGCCGCCTTCGCCTTCGTCCTGCGGCGCGGTGCCCTGCCGGACGATCATCGCGGGCCTGCCCAGGGCGTGCCGTCCTTGTAGGTGAAGGCGACCTTGCCGTCGTCCGACACGAGGCGGAAATCCACATCCGAGTACGTTGCGACCTCGTGCTTCGCCTTGGTTCCGACGACGAGGAACTTGGCGATGCTCTGCGTCCGGTTGACGAACTGGTGACCATCGGGGCTGCCCGCCGGGAAAGCCGCGCAGTCGCCGGGGCGCATGACAGTTTCGCCTGCATCCTGGATCAGGGTGCATTCGCCTTCGGTGATCATCACGAATTCATCCTCGGCCTTGTGCCAGTGGCGGAGAGAGGACGGCGCGCCGGGTTCCAGGATGACGAGGTTCGCGCCGAACTGGGTCAGGCCGCCCGCATCGCCGAGGCGGAGCGAGGAGCGGCCCTTCATCATCGCGGCATAGGGTTCGGGGTAGATGGTGCCGGTGCGGGGCACGATGGCGGACTGGTCGATGACGGGCATGGCGGGACGCTCCGGGACGGGGACGGCAAAGCGGATTGTCCGCCTTTCGGGCGGAGGCGCAAGGCACCGCGCCATTCAATTTCGTGCGGTGAGCGATCAGCCGCGCTGTTGCACGGCAGGCCGGCCTCAGGCGGCCTTGTCCAACCCGAAGGCCTGATGCAGCGCCTGCACGGCCAGCTCCATGTATTTCCGGTCGATCAGGACGGAAATCTTGATCTCGGACGTGGTGATGACCTTGATGTTGATGTTCTCGCGCGCAAGCGCCGCGAACATCGATGCGGCGACGCCCGCATGGCTGCGCATGCCGATGCCGACGACGCTGACCTTGGCGACGTCATCATCGACGACGATCTCGGAAAAGCTGAAGTCGCCCTTGTCGTGGGCATCGGCGATGGCCTTTTCGGCGCGTTTCACCTGATTGACCGGGCAGGAGAAGGTCATGTCGGTGAACCCCTCCTCGGAGATGTTCTGGATGATCATGTCGACGTTCACGCCTGCGTCCGACAGCGGTCCGAAGATCGCGGCGGCGACGCCGGGGCGGTCGGCGACGCGGATCAGGGTCATTTTGGCCTCGTCGCGCGAATAGGCGACGCCGGAGACGACTTTCGATTCCATGATTTCATCCTCGTCGCAGACAAGCGTGCCGGAGTGTTCGTCGGTGTCTTCAAAGCTGGACAGCACGCGCAGGCGGACCTTGTAGCGCATGGCCAGTTCGACGGAGCGGGTCTGGAGGACCTTGGCCCCGAGCGAGGCAAGTTCCAGCATTTCCTCGAACGCGATGCGGTCGAGCTTGCGGGCCTTCTTTTCGATGCGCGGGTCGGTCGTGTAGACGCCGTCCACATCGGTGTAGATGTCGCAGCGTTCGGCGGCGAAGGCGGCGGCGAAGGCGACCGCAGTCGTGTCGGACCCGCCTCGGCCGAGCGTGGTGATGCGGCCTTCGGGCTGACGCCCTGGAAACCCGGCGACGACGGCGACGCTTGAAGCCCTCGGCGAACTTGGCGTCGATATTGGCGCGGGGGATGCTGACGAAGCGGGCCTGGGAATGGGCAGAGGTCGTGTTGATCGGCACCTGCCATCCGGCCCATGACCGGGCGGGCACGTCCATTTCCTGCAAGGTCAGGGCCATGAGACCGGCGGTGACGTTTTCGCCGCTGGCGACAACGGCGTCGTATTCGCGGGCGTCATAGAGCGGCGAGGTGGCTTCGACCCAGCCGACAAGCTCGTTCGTCTTGCCGGACATGGCACTGACGATGACGATGACGTCGTAGCCGCGCGCGACCTCGGCCCGGACTTTTTCGGCGGCGTTCCTGATCCGCGCGAGGTCCGCCACGGAGGTGCCGCCGAATTTCATCACCAGAAGCGGCATCGCCTGTCCCTAAAGCCTGTCCCGAAAGCCGCGCGTGTCTTATGCGAAGGGTGCGGGGCGCGCAAGCGCGGGCGGCAGCGGGAGGCGGCATGGACGGGAAGGCGGACTGGGCGGCGGTGGACGCGTATATGGAAGGGCATCTGCACGCGCCGGATGCGGTGATGGACGGGTGCTGGCGGCGAATGCGGCGGCGGGTCTGCCCGCCATCGACGTGTCGCCCGTGCAGGGGAAGTTCCTGTCGCTGCTGGTCCGGATCGCGGGCGCGCGCCGGGTGCTGGAGGTCGGGACGCTGGGCGGCTACAGCACGGTCTGGCTGGCGCGGGGACTGCCCGAGGGCGGCCGGGTCGTGACGCTGGAGCTTGAGGCGCATCACGCAAGGGTGGCGCGGGCGAATTTCGCGGCGGCGGGCGTGGCGGACAGGGTGGACCTGCGCGAGGGTCCGGCGCTGGCATCGCTGGAGCGGCTGGCGGCTGAGGGTGCCGGGCCGTTCGACCTGATCTTCATCGACGCCGACAAGCCGAACAACCCGGCCTATCTGGACTGGGCGATCCGGCTGTCGCGGCCGGGGACGGTGATCATCGGCGACAATGTGGTGCGCGGGTGGCGACGTGACGGATGCGGCAAGCGCGGATGCGGGCGTGATCGGGACAAGGGCGTTCATCGAGGCCCTGGGCCGGATGCCGGCGGTGGAGGCGACGGCGATCCAGACGGTTGGGGCAAAGGGCTGGGACGGGTTTGCGATGGGGGTGGTGGGTTAGCGGACCGGGATGGTCGCCCCTACAGCGTCTTGCCGTCGGCCCCGGGTTCGGCGTTTCCGGGGGCGGCCGGGGCATCCTCGAACACCTCGCCCGCGCGTTCCAGAACGATGCGCCACCAGTCGAAGGTATCGTCGAGGTTCTTCGGCGTGACGCCGCCCCAGAGATTCACGTCCATCTCGATCGCCACGTCACCGTCGGCGTCGATATAGGCCTTGCCGAAACGGCGGTCGCGGTTCCAGTCGTTGACGGCCTTCAGCGCATCCTTGGGGGCGGTGGCATAGGTCCAGAACTGGATCGAGGTGCAATCCTTGCCCTCGTCGCAGCCGAAGAAGAACACCGAATAGCGCGTGCCGTCGATGCGGGCGCGGATCAGCGGCGCGCCTTCGCTGTCGGCCTCAAGCTCGGCTGACCCGAAGCCGCGGGCGATTTCGAGAATCTTCGTGGGATTGTCGGCGGCGACAAGGTCCTGCGCGGTGGCCGGAGGGGCGGCGGCGAGCAGGGAGACGGCAAGGGCGAGAATGGCGGCGGGGCGGTGCAGGGGCGGCATGAACGGGACGCTCGTTAGGGAACCGACCATGACGATAGGGGCGCCTTTGCGATGCGCCAAGCAGAAACCTGCCGCGCGGGGCGCGCGCGGCAGGGTCACAGCACGGAGGGGCGGTCAGGCCCCGATCACACCGCCGTCGTCGCGGGTGATGACCAGCGTCGCGGACCGGGGCACCGACCCGTCGTAGTCCGGGAAGCCGGAGCCGAACTTGCCTGCGGCGAACTCCTCGGCAGTGGCATGCGCGCCGGGGTGCTGGATGTTGATGAACATCGTCTTGCCGTCGGGTGTCGCGGTGATGCCCGTGATCTCCTGCCCCCAGGGGCCGGTCAGGAAGCGTTTGATCTCGCCCGTGGCAGGGTCGGCGGCCAGCATCTGGTTCAGGCCGAAATCCTTCAGCGGCCCTTCCTGGGCGGGGCCGATGTCGCCCATGTCGGTCTGGATCCAGAGGCGCGACTTCGCGTCGCACCAGATGCCGTCGGGACAGGCGAAGATGTTGTCCTCGCCCAGGGCCTCATCCTTGAAGGTGGCGGACTGCTTGGCGGTTCCGGCGATGACGAACAGGTCCCAGGTGAAGGCGGTGGCGGCGGGGTCGGCCCCGTCGTAGCGCCAGCGGACGATCTGGCCGTAGTTGTTTTCGGCGCGCGGGTTGACCGCATCGACCTGCGTCAGGTCACGGCGGTTGTTGTTGGTCAGGGTGAAATAGACCTCGCCCGTTTTCGGATCGACGGTGCCCCATTCGGGGCGGTCCATCTTGGTCGCGCCCGCCTGGTCGGCGGCGAGGCGGGTGTTCACGAGGATGTCGGCCAGGTCGGCGAAACCGTTCTCGGGCGTCAGGCCGTTCTGGCCCGGGGCAAGCGCCAGCCATTCGCCGGTGCCATCCTCGTTGAACTTCGCCACATAAAGCGTGCCGTCGTCGAGCAGCGCGCCCGAGGCGGTGGCCGGGTCGTAGGGTTCGGCGGAGACGAACTTGTAGATGTATTCGAAGCGGCTGTCGTCGCCGGAATAGCAGACGATGGGCTTGCCCGCGACGGCGGGGGCGAAGACGACGCCTTCATGGGCGAAGCGGCCCAAGTGCGGTGCGCTTGACCGGGACGGACGCCGGGTCGAAGGGGTCGAATTCGACCATCCAGCCGAAGGTGTTCGGTTCGTTGCGGTAATCCTCGGCTGCGCTGGCACCGGTGGCGGTGGCGTTGAAGCGGATATACTCGTCGGCGGCGGAGGCGGCCTTGTCCCAGCCATAGCGTGTCGCCTCATCCGAAACGCCGTAGCGGGTATGTTCGCGGGGCTGTTCGCCGGTGCTGAGGAAGTAGCCGGCCCAGTTTTCTTCCGCCGCCATGTAGGTGTTCCAGGGCGTGTAGCCGTTGGAGCAGTTGTTCAGCGTGCCGCGCGTGCGGGTGCCGTCGGGCGAGAATTTCGTGACCAGATGCGCGGATCCGGCGGCGGGGCCGGAGATCGTCATTTCGGTCAGGCCGGTGATGCGGCGGTTCATCGGGTCGGCGACGACGGCCCAGCTGCCGTCGGCGGCTTTGCGTGATGCGGGCGACGGTGCAGCCATGCGCGCTGATCTCGGCCAGCACCTCATCATCGTCGCGCCTGCCGTCGGCGTTGAAGACGACGCTATCGGCGTCGAGCGCCTGTCCGGCCCATTTCACGGCATGCATGTAGCGCGGTTCGATATATTCGTGGTTCATCACCAGAAGGCCGTCATCGTTCGACCCGTCGATCGGGAAGAAATGCATCCCGTCATGGTGGCTGCCGACCTGCGCGCCCTGCGCAGCGCCGGTCGCGCCGCCGGGGACATAGGCGGGCATGTCGCCGGTGACGGGCGTGCCCCAGGGGGCGAGGACCTGAACCTTGTATCCGGCGGGGACGATCGACCTTGTCCTCGAGCGAGACCGGAACCGGGGTGAAGCCGAGCAGGCCCGAGGGCGAGGCGGTCTGCGCAAGGGCGGCGCGGCCGGTGAGGCCCGATCCGAAGACGCCGGTGGCGATGGCGGCCATGCCGCCCATCAGGAAGCCGCGGCGGGCGAGCCGGGTTTCGATGACGTCATAGAAGGTCGGGTTGGCCGAGGCGTTCGACGGACGCTCGTCACCATGTTCGTGGTGCGGCGAGGCGCGGAAATCGGGATAGTCGTTTTCATAGTCCTTCATCGGGCAGCTCCTGCTGAATGGCGCGCGTCTGCGGCGGCTTGCCGTGCGGGAAACCGTGACGGATTCGTGTAACAGGTTTTTGGCATCTGCCGCGACAGGATAGCGCACCCGGCGGGCGTGCGGCGGCGGGGTCAGTTCACGCGGCGCTGCGGCAGGAAGGGCAGAGGTGCCACGCCGATGCCGTCTTCGATCAGCTGCCGGGCATCGTCATGGTTCGCCTCGCCCCAGATCGACCGGCCGGGCGCGTCGCCGTCGTGGATCGCGCGCGCCTCGGCGGCGAAGTTCAGGCCGACATAGTCGGAGTTTTCCTCGATCTGGCGGCGCATGGCGGCCATGGCGATCTCGAGCGGCGTCTCGGGCGTCGAGAGGACCCGGGGTGCTGCGGGCGTCGGCACCGGCGTTGCTTCGGATGCAGGACCCTTGGCGTCAACTGGCAGGCGGTCGGTGCGGACAGTGGGGGCCATGAGCGACTTGGCGACGCGCGGCGAGCCGCAGAGCGCGCAGGTGACATGGCCCGCGACCACGAGGCTGTCGAAGGCGGCGGCCGACTGGAACCAGCTGTCGAAGCTGTGGTCGGCGTCGCAGGTGAGGGCGTAGCGGATCATTCGGAGGCTGGCCTTGCGGGGGCACTGTCGCCCTGCTGTTACCTAATCATTGCCGTCGGGAAAGCAACGTCCTTCGGCCTGCAGCGGGACCTCAAGCGGTGCCGAAAGCGCCGAGAATCTGTTTCAGCTCGGGTTCGGCCACAAGGTCGGCAGCGCGGGCGGGTGAATACCAGGCGCGTTCGCGCTGGCCTTTTTCGGGGAATTTTTCCTGCAGCGCTGACACGCGGACCGGAAAGACCGAGACGACGCAGGGTACCGACCGCCCGTCGCCCATCAGCTTGAGATAGCCGTAGACACCGAGGCAGTCGCCGGACAGATCGCCCTGAACGCCCGCCTCTTCAAAAGCCTCGCGGAGCGCGCATTCGCCTGCGGTGCGGCTGCGCATGGGCCAGCCCTTGGGCAGCACCCAGCGTCCGGTTTCGCGGCTGGTGATAAGCAGCACCTCGGTCCCGGCGGAGGGGTCGCTGCGGAAGCACAGGGCGGCGTATTGCGTCAGGGCGGCTTCGGCACCCTGGCGGAGCGCGTCGGACTTTTTCATCATGCACCTGGACGACCCTGCGGCCGTCCCTTTCTAACCTGCCAAAACTAAACCCGGTCTTTGTGCCGGTCGTATGGCAGGAATATCATAAAATCCGGGCACTTGCCACAAGGGGCGCGTGAGTTTTCCACAGGTCCTGCGTCAATTCCGCGTCAGTCGGCCGGTGAAGGTGGCCCGGTGTCAGGCGAAGGTGTGCTGCGGCGGGCGGCGGCGGCGATCACGGCAGCGAGGGCTGTCAGGGCTTCGGACCCGGAGAACGGGGCCAGCGCCTGGCGGGCGGCGGTGGCCCGGAGGCGCTGGAGACCGGCGTCGGAGAGGTCGATGACGGCGTGGGCCAGCGACGCGGCGTCGGTGACCTCGGTCATCGCATCCGCCGTCCGCAGGGCCGCGAAAGGTGCCGCGAAGTTGGCGGTGTCGGGGCCGGACAGGATGGCGGACCCGGCGGCGGCGGGTTCGAACGGGGTGTGGCCGCCCTTGGGCACCAGCGATCCGCCGACGAAAGTCATGCCGGAGGCGGCATACCACAGCGGCATCTCACCGATCGTGTCGGCCAGATAGACCTGGGTTTCGGGCAGGGCGGGCTGGCCGCGCGAGCGGGTGGCGAAGGTCAGGCCACGGGCGAGGATCAGCGCCTCGATCCCGTCGCGGCGGGCGGGATGGCGAGGGGCGATGATCAGGCGCAGGGCTGGAAGGCGCGACTGGGCGGCAAGATAGGCGTCGAGCACGGGCGCATCCTCGCCCTCATGCGTCGAGGCGGCGAGCAGGGTGAAGGGACGCTGGAACGGCAGAACGGCGTCGGCAGGGGCGGGGGAGGCCATGGCGGCGAGGGCCTTGAGCGGCAGGACAGGGCCGATGCGGGCGGGGTCGAGCCCGAGCACGCGGAAGCGGTCTGCCGATGCCGCGTCCTGCGGCGAGACATAGGCGATGGGGCCGAAGAGGGTGCTGGAGAGCGCGGGGACAAGCGCCCAGCGGCGGGCGGAACGTGCAGACAGGCGGGCGCTGACGAGGATGAACGGGATGCCGCGGTCGCGCAGCAGGGCAAGGCGGTTCGGCCAGAGTTCGCTTTCGGCGGTGATGCAGGCGAGGGGCCGGGTGCGGCCAAGGAAGCGCGCGAGGACAAGCCGGTGATCGAGGGGCGCGAAGGCGACGCGGATGCGCGCGTCGGACCATCCTGCGACGAGGCTGCGGGCGGTCGCGGTGTTGACCGTGATGGAAAGGCGGAGGCCGGGATCGGCGGCCAGAAGCCGGTCGATCAGCGGGCGGAGGGACGTGACCTCGCCGACCGAGGCCGCGTGCATCCAGATCGGCGGGACTTCGGCGGCAGGACCAAGGCCAAGCCGCTCGGTCAGGGGTGCAAGGCTGCGCGACCGCAACGCCTCGGCTGCGGCCCGGATCAGGAGCAGGGGGAAGAGAAGGGAGAACAGGAGGCGGTAGAGGAGCACGTGGGTCCGCCGTTCTGATGTCAGGGGACCCTGGAGGCGAGTATCGGAATCGAACCGATCTACACGGATTTGCAATCCGCTGCGTAACCTCTCCGCCAACTCGCCGCAGGGTGCGGGGGATGTAGCGCAAGGCCACGGGTGGCGCAACCCGGCGCGGAACCGCCGCCGTCCGTTCGGATTGCCTGCGGAACGGGCGCTGGGCCTGGCCCTCGCGCCTGCCGCAGACACGGGACAGGCGGGGCGGTTGCGGGGCGAAAGGTTCTGTGGCAAGACGGGCCACGCGATGAGAATGATCGTTCACTCCCGATTAAAGTGATCTGACAAATGCCTGATTTTGCACAACGCCGCACGATGATGGTGGATACACAGGTCCGCCCGAACGATGTGACCAAGTTCCCGATCATCGAGGCGATGCTGACGATCCCGCGCGAGGCGTTCGTGCCCGCGCCCAAGGTCGAAGCGGCCTATATGGGCGAGAACATCGCGCTGCCTGCGGGCCGTGTGATGCTGGAGCCGCGCACGCTGGCCAAGATGCTGGACGCGCTTGATCTGGGTCCGGATGACAGGGTGCTGCATATCGGAGCGGGTCTGGGTTATTCGGCGGCGGTGATCGCGCGGATGGCAGGGTCGGTGGTCGCGGTCGAAGACGACGCGGGCATGGCCGCCGAGGCGCGGACGCGGCTTGCCGCGTCGGGCGCGGCTGGGGTGCGGGTCGTACAGGGCGCGCTGATGGCGGGTGCCCCCGACGCGGGACCTTATGACGCGATCCTGATCGAGGGCGGCGTGGAAACGGTGCCCGAGGCGCTGCTGGCGCAGCTGAAGGATGGCGGGCGGATCGGCGCGATCTATATGGAAGGGGCGCTTGGCACGGCGCGTGTCGGGCACAAGGCGCAAGGCAAGGTCGGCTGGCGCTTTGCCTTCAACGCGGCGGCCCCGGTGCTGCCGGGGTTCAGGATGGCAAAGGGCTTTGCGCTGTAAGGCGGACGGCCCCGACGATGCGGCGGATGTAAGGAAGGTGATCTGGTGTTCGACCGATTGAAACCCCTGCTTGTGGCCGTGGCGCTGTCGCTGCCGGCGCTGCCGGTGACGGCCGAGACGCTGGCCGACACGCTGGTGCTGGCCTATCGCAATTCGAACCTGCTGGACCAGAACCGCGCGGTGCTGCGCGCGGCGGATGAGGATGCGGCGCAGGCGCTGGCATCCTTGCGCCCGGTCATCAGCTATGTGCTGCAGGCGGGCTATGCGCAGACTGCGCAGGGAAACGGCACGGCATCGAGCCTGCAGTTGAGTGCCAACCTGCCGATCTATGACTTCGGGCGCGGCAAGCTGGGCATCGAGGTCGCAAAGGAAACCGTGCTGGCGACGCGCGAGGCGCTTGTCGGGGTCGAGCAGAACGTGCTGCTGGGGGCTGTCCGCGCCTATTTCGACGTGAAAAGCGCCTCAGAAAGCGTGGCGATCAACGACAATTCGGTGAAGGTGATCGGCGAGGCGCTGGAGGCGGCCGAGGCGCGGTTCGAGGTGGGCGACATCACGCGGACCGAGGTGGCGCAGGCCGAGGCGCGGCTGGCAGCGGCGCGGGCGGGCCTTGCGGCGGCCGAAGGCGGCCTGGCGGTTGCGCGCGAAGCTTACAAGGCGGCGACGGGGCAGTATCCGGGGCGGCTGTCGGCGGCCCCCAAGGCCCCCGCCCTGCCGCGCAGCCTGGACGAGGCGAAGGCGATCGGGCAGCGGACGCACCCGCAGGTCAAGCAGGCGCAGCGCGAGGTGACGGCGGCGGAGCTGGGTGTGGCACTGGCGGCGGCGCAGCGGATGCCGGAAATCGACCTTGGTGCCAGCGCGACGAATGACGGCGACAACACGACGGGCCAGGTCGGGCTGCAGATGTCGCAGACGCTGTATGCGGGCGGCGCGAAATCGTCGGCGCACCGGCAGGCGATCGCGCGGCGCGATCAGTCGCGGTCGGCGCTGTTGCAGGCGGGGGTGGGAATCGGTCAGGACGTGGGCATCGCCTGGTCGAACCTGACGGTGACGCGGGCGCAGATCGAGGCGATCGACCGCCAGATAAGGGCGGCGACGGTGGCCTATCGCGGGATCAGCGAAGAGGCGAATCTTGGCGCGCGGACGACGCTGGACGTGCTGGACGCGGAACAGGAGCTTCTGGACGCGCAGGCCGACCGGATCACGGCCGAAGCCAATCTGCAGGTAGGGATTTATTCGCTTTTGGCGGCTATGGGTCTGTTAACGGTTGACCACCTGAACCTTGGCGTTCCGACCTATGATCCGGCGGCCTATTACAATGCGGTGCGCAAGGCACCGGTCACAAGCGTGCAGGGCGAAAGCCTTGACCGTGTCCTCAAGGCCATCGGGAAGAACTGACGCGACGCTTCGCGTTGTCGGGCGGACGGGCGGGGGGTATAGAGCGGTCCTGGCCGAAGGAAAGTCCGATGTCTGATCCGATGACGAATGTCGAAATCGAAGATGTGCTGTCGTCGATCCGCAGGCTGGTCTCGGAAGATCTGCGGGGACCGGACAAGGCCGTGCCGCGCGTGGAGGGTGGCCTGCCGCCCGGACCTCCGGTGAAGGGCGAGGGCGACGCCGCAGTGGCGAAGCTGGTGCTGACGCCTGCGTTCCGGGTTGCGGAGCCGCCGGCCGAGGCGGCTGCGGACGAAACGGACGCGGCGGGCGGCGACTGGCTGCGCGATGCCGACGCAGATGCGGCAATTCCGACGGACAGTGCAGACCCGGCCGAGGGTGCGGGGACGCTGGAGGACACGATTGCCGAGCTTGAGGCAGCGGTCGCAGGGATCGACGACGCCTTCGAGACCGAAGAATCGGACCTTGCCGAAGCGGGCGGGCAGGGGATGCCGGGCTTTGCGGATGTCGGCGAAGCCGCGCCATCGCCCGATGCGGCGGAAGACGGCGACCCGGCGGAAGCCGGTGCAGATGTGCGCGATGAGGATGCGGGTGCTGCGCCGCCGTGGAAAAGCCTGCGGACCAGCACGGCGACCCTGCGGTCCGCGCCCATGTGGCAGTCCGGGGACGCCGATGCGGATGAGGGCGGGGACGCGCCGGTCGATTCAGCGGAACCGACGTCCGACGATGACCTGATGGTCGCGCCGGTGGCGGGCGATGCCATGCGTTTCGGGCGCGTGGCGGACCAGGACGGAGGCGTCCAGTCCGACATGGCCGAGGCCGGTCCTGCGTCGGATGAGACGGACGCGGGTTCACCCGGCAGCGGCGCGGCGGCGGGCGGTGCGGTGCTGTTCGGGGCAGCGGCCTTCCGCAGCCCGCGGATCATCCGCCCGGCCGATTATGCTGCCGATACCGGCGTGGCAGCTGCCCCTGCGCCCGCGCCGGAGCCGGAAAATGACGGAGCGCCCGGCCAGGACCCTGTGGTGGACCCAAATACGGACGGTGGCCTTGACCGGTCCGGTGCCGACCCGACGGAGCCTGCGGCGCAGACGCAGGCGGTGTCGATGTTGCGCGCGATGCGGACGGGGCGTTCGGCCTGGGCGAAGTGTCGGACACGGTGCCGGATGATGCCACCGAGGATGCGGGGCTGTTCGATCCGGCGGACGATCTGGTGATCGACGCGGATGCGCTGCGCGACCTGGTGGCCGAGATCATCCGGCAGGAACTTCAGGGCCCGCTCGGCGAGCGGATCACCCGGAACGTCCGCAAGCTGGTTCGGCGCGAAATCGCGCGGGCGCTGGACACGCAGGCGATGGATGGCGAGCGGCCGGTCTGACCCGGGCCGCTGGCCGACAGGGCACTGACGTTAGGTGAGGGGCGGCCCCCAATCGGCCGGGTGATCGGCCTCTGACGAAGTTTGCGGTCATCAAGCCCTCGCGGCCTTTTTTCGCATCCGTCCTGGAAAGAAGGCCCGCACGGGCCTGATGCGTGTTGCGGACGCGGCCGGGGCGGCGCAACGTACCAGCTGCGCAGGCCTTTGCGCCGCAGATTCCGGCACGGAAATCCTGTTGCAGATCGAACGCGGCGGGCAGGCGCGGGACCGCGAGTGGAGGCATGATCTGAACACCCCGGCGCATCTGATCTTCGGCGCGGCGGCGTTCGCGCGGGCGGGCCAGCCGAGGGTCACTGCGGCGGCCGTGGCGGGGTCGCTGCTGCCGGACGTCTCGCTGTACCTCATGGTGGCCTGGTCACGCTGGGTCGGCGGCATTCCGGCGCGGGTGATCTTTGATCAGATGTATTTCTCGGATGCCTGGCAGGCGGTCTTTGCGGTCGACAACAGCTTTGTCCTCTGGGGCGTGCTGCTG
The DNA here is from genome assembly GCA_963819585.1 of uncultured Alphaproteobacteria bacterium. Classification (GTDB taxonomy): domain Bacteria; phylum Pseudomonadota; class Alphaproteobacteria; order Rhodobacterales; family Rhodobacteraceae; genus JAOADN01. Next base: position 240,970 of record CAWFWP010000002.1, on the reverse strand, counting down.
GCCTTCGCGCTCTGGTGGAAAAGCCCTGTCCTGACGGCCTTCGCGGGTGCGGGGCTGCTGCATCTGGCGTGCGATTTCGGTCTGCACAACGAAGACGCGCGGCGGATGTTCTGGCCGCTGTCGGACTGGGTGTTCCGCAGCCCGTTCAGCTACTGGGACCGACACCACCACGGCCAGATGATCGGCCCGCTGGAGATTGCGGCCTGTCTGGCCCTGTCTGTCGTGCTTTGGCGGCGGTTCCGGAGCCTTGCGGGGCGGGTGCTGATCGCGGCTGCGATGCTGGCCGAGGCCGCGCCCGGGATCATGTTCGCGCTGATGTTCCGGGGCTGAGCGGAAACGAAAAACGCGCCTTGCGGCGCGTTCGTTCAGTGCGGTGCCGACACCGTTGTCAGGCGGCTTCCGCCTCGGCCTCTTCGGCGGCGTGGCGGCGTTCGCTTTCTTCGCGCGACAGCGCAACCGAGGTGCGCACGCCCTTGGAGACGAAATCCATCAGGCCGGTCACCACACGCTCATTCGGGTCGATCCCGGCGCAGGACAGCACTTCGCGCCCGTCGCGGGACCGCGCCCAGCGGGCGATCTGTTCCGGTCCGTTGCCGTATTTCTTGTCATCCGCAATGGCATCGTCGAGCGCGGCAAGCACCACGGCCGCGAACAGCTTGCGGCTGCGCTGACCCTGTTCATAGTTGAAGGCGGTGCCGTCGACGAAGTCACGCATGGTTTCTGACCTTTTCTTATTGCTCTTGCGCTTTCCCAAGTCTGGCTGAATAACGATATTCCGCCGCGATTCGGTATGGCCTGTAACGAATGTCTGTCATGTGCAGGGCGCATGACTGGGCGGGAAGGCACACAGGATTTAGTCCGGTTGTCCCGCCCCGCAGGGGCATATATAGGGACGCTTCCGATTCCGGCAACCTTTTTGTCATGGTTCTGCAACATGCCCAAGATCAACGGTAACGAAATCCGCCCCGGAGCCATCCTGGAGCATGACGGCGGCCTGTGGGCGGCGGTGAAGGTCAACCATGTCAAACCGGGCAAAGGCGGGGCCTTTGCGCAGGTGGAACTCAAGAACCTGCGTGACGGGCGAAAGCTGAACGAACGCTTCCGGTCCGAGGACAAGGTCGATGAGGTGACGCTGGACCGCAAGGACCAGCAGTTCCTGTACGAGACGGACGGGCGGCTGGTCTTCATGGACTCCGAGACCTACGAGCAGACCGAGCTGGATGCCGAGCTTCTGGGCGACCGGCGGCCCTTCCTGCAGGACGGGATGACGGCGACGGTGCAGTATTTCGGGGACGAGGCGCTGAGCGTGACGATCCCGCAGAAGGTGCGCTGCAAGGTGGTGGACACGGAGCCGGTGCAGAAGGGCCAGACGGCGGCGAACAGCTTCAAGCCCGCGATCCTGGACAACGGCGTGCGGATCATGATCCCGCCGTTCATCGGGCCGGACGAGGACATCATCGTGCACACGGAATTTCTGGAATATTCGGAACGGGCATGAGGGTGGCCTGATGCGGATTGTCGCCGTCGGGCCTGACGATGCGGCACGGCTGGTGCCGCTGAACGCGGTCGTGCAGGCGCTGCATGCTGCCGAACGGCCGGACATCTTCAAGTGGCCGACTGATCCGGCGGCGGTCGCGGCGCTGTTTGGCGATCTGCTGGCGCGACCGGGTCACTTCGCGCTGATCGCCGAAGGGGATGACGGCGATCTGGGCTATGCCTATTGCGAGGTGCTCGACACGCCCGACGACGCCCTGACGCTGGCGCGGCGCCGGGGCGTTCTGCATCACATCGCGACGGTCCCTGTCCGCGCGGCGGCAGGGTGTGGCGACGGCACTGATCGAAGCAGTCAAGGCGCGGTTCCGTGCTGCGGGCGCGCGGGAATGGACGACAAGCTATCACAGCTTCAACGCGGCCTCGGCGGCGCTGATGGCGAAGGCGGGGCTGACAGTTTCGATCCTGCGGGCGGAAGGGCGGCTTTAGGGTTCGGAGTGTCCATCTGACGCGGCCGCGCCATCGGTGTGCCAGCCAAGGGGCCGCCTGGTGCGGGCCGGTCGCTATGGAACGGCAAGGACCCTGGCATCGGCAGGCAGCGCGGTGATGCGCTGGCGCAACCGTTCAAATGGCCGGTCGATCACCCAGAAAAACACAATCGCGGCAATCAGGCTCATCCCGACTTTGACGACAGACAGAAACACCGAGACTTCGCCGTCCGTCATCCACTTGATCGTGGCGACTATGGGGAAGTGGATCAGATAGAGGCTGTAGGAAAAATCGCCCATCGCGCGGTCCAGAACGCCGCCAGCCTGCCGGACGTTCCATGCGACAAACGGAACCAGACTCAATGCCCAGACCAGTGACACGGCGCGGGTCACGCGGCGCGGCATCGGCGCTTGGGCGACGATGCCGCGTGTCGTCTCGTTCATGTACAACAGGAGGCCGATGCCAAGAAAGGCGACCGCCGAAACAAGCGCCACGCGACGCGACACGGAAATCCGGTATTTCCAGATTGCCACGCCGGCCAGGAACGCCGGAAAATACTGCAGGACGGTCTGAAGCCCGATGAAGTATCCCATGGCCCACCCTGCTACCGTGAGCGACGCGGCAGCCACGGCTGCGGAGCCTGCCGAAAGGCGCGACGCTGCCAGCAGGAGGAACGGCAACAGCAGGTAAAACTGCAGCTCGATATCGAGCGACCACGAGATTTCCAGCGGATCGGGCACCCCGGATGCAGCGCCCAGCATCGACAGGATCTTCAGTTGCGAAAACGTGACGTTTTCGCCGCGGATTGCCCGCAAAAGCATGGCGACAAAAATCGCGACTGCGAACGCGGGCCATAGCCTGAGAAAGCGGGACAGATAGAAACTTCGGATCGGAGCAGGATAGAATAGGTATTTCTCGCAGTACATGCGGGTGACCCAGTACCCGCTGAGACAGAAGAAGACCATCACCGCCGCGACGCCAAACTTCCCCGGACTCGCATGGCTGACGACCACCATGAGGGCGAGAAAAAGCCTGAAAAGTCCGGGACCGAACATGAATTCACCCCTAAACGACAATTGATGAAATAAGCCACCGAAACGCGATCCTGTCAAATCGCGGCCTTTCCTACCCGAATAGACCTGCGGGGGACTCAGGCCAGAGGGACGTCAATTCCGACTCGCGCTGCACCAGCCAGCATCGGGCCGCCTGCGCGGTCAAAACGCAGGTAGGCAATCGCCTGGTCGCCGGACCGGGTAAACAGCGTGCCGACCACCTTGCCATCGGAGGTGATTTCGGCGCCGACAGAGGCCGCGCCGTTCACCGCCACGCGCGCCAGCCCCTTGCGCAGGTCGGTCTTGTGCTTCATCCGCGCGGTGACTTCCTGCCCGACATAGCAGCCCTTGCGGAAATCGACGCCGTGCAGGCGTTCGAAACCGGCTTCGAGGATATAGGTTTCGTCGGGGATCAGCTCGATCCCGGTTTCCGGGATCAGGTGTTCGACGCGGATCGCGTCCCAGTCGATGGCGGCCGTCCCGGCGGCGGTGCGGCCATAGGCGCGCCAGCCGAGCGCCGGGTGGCGCGGGTCGGCGAAGGCACCGTCCGGCGCAGGTCCAAGGCCGCGGCGTGACGGGGATGTCGGCGGCGGCAATCTGCACATCGGCGCGCAGGCGGTACATCGTCAGGCGGCGGGCAAGGGCGTCGGCGAACGGTGCCGCGACGTCGATCAGGATCGCGTCGGGCTGCGGGACCAGCAGGAAGTCGGACAGGTATTTGCCCTGCGGCGACAGCATCGCGGCATAGACCAGCCCGTCCTTCAGGCGGCCGAGGTCGTTGCTGACCAACCCCTGAAGAAACGTCTCGCGGGCCGAGCCTGTGACGCGCAGGACGCTGCGGTCGGTGGCGGGCTCTCCGGCAGGTGGTGTCATGGTCATCGGCACATCACTCCGCGAACTGCAGGCGGCAGAGGCTGGCGTAAAGCCCGTTCTGCGCGACAAGGTCTTCGTGGCGGCCCTCTTCCACCACGCGCCCGTCCTGCATGACGACGATCTTGTCGGCATTGCGCACGGTGGCGAGGCGGTGCGCGATGACAAGGGTAGTGCGTCCGGCGGAGAGCTTTTCGAGCGCGTCCTGAACGGCCGCTTCGCTGGCGGCGTCCAGGGCTGACGTGGCCTCATCCAGCAGAAGGACGGGACTGTCGCGCAGGATGGCGCGGGCGATGCCGACGCGCTGGCGCTGACCGCCGGACAGCGCCGAGCCACGCGGCCCGGCACGGGTGTCGAGGCCGAGCGGCAGCGCATCGGTGAAGTCGCTGAGATGGGCGGCCGCAACGGCCCGGTCGAGGACATCGGCCTCGATGTCCTGGCGGCCGACAAGGATGTTGTCGCGGATGGTTTCATCGAACAGCGCGGATTCCTGGCTGACGACCGAGAACAGGTCGCGCGAGCTGGCCGAGATCGAAGCGTTGTATATCTGTGCCGCCGAGCGTGATGCGCCCGCTGTCGGGATCGGCGAGGCGGGTGAGCAGATTGAAGACGGTGGTCTTGCCCGCGCCCGACGGGCCGACCAGCGCAGTGGTCTTGCCGGCCTCGGCCGTGAAGGTCAGGCCGCGCAGGACGCCCTGCTGGCCGTAGGAATGGCGCACGTCCTGAAACGCGATGGCGGTGTCGCCGCGGCGCGGGTCCTGCGGGTCGGAGGGGGCCGTCTGCGAGGGCTGCGTGTCGAACAGGCGATAGACGCGGCTGAGGCTGACAAAGGCGGTCTGCCACGTCCCGGCGAGGTCGCCGAGGCGGCGGATCGGCTGGAACGCAAGGCTCATCGCGGTGAAAAAGCTCATGAACTCGCCCACCGAGCGTTCGCCGCGCATGACGGACTGACCGCCGAGGACGAGGACGGCGAAGAATCCGATGCCGGTCACGACGTCGATCAGGGCGGGCATCGCGGCGCGGGTGCCTGCGGTCTTCACCTGCACGTCGAGGATGCGGTCCAGGAGACGGGCGAACCTGTCGCCCTGAAAGGCTTCCATCCGGTTCAGCTTGACCGCGTTGATGCCGTGCAGAACTTCGTCCAGGCGCACTGTGCGCTCGCCCGAGACCTGACGCACGATGTGGATCTTGCGGCGGATGTAGCGCTGGATGGCCAGTGCGGGAAGGATCAGCAGCGGGGTGCCGACAAGGGCTGCGAGGGTCCACCAGGGATCAATGGCGACGGCGACACCGAACAGCGAGACAATGGCGATAAGATCGCGGCCGACGCCGAGGATGATGGCCGACCATATCCCCTGCAGCGCACCGGTGTCGCCGACGATGCGGTCGATCAGGGCGCCTGGCGGATTGGTCTGAAAGAACTGACCGTCAAGCCCCAGGATATGGTTGAAGAGGTCGGCCTGCATCGCGGCGGCGTTGGCCTGCGCGATGCGGGTCAGGATCATCCGGCTGAGGATCAGGCTTGCGCCGCGCAGAAGGAACAGCCCGAGGATCGCGCCGCCGACCCACCAGATGGCGCTGCCGTCCTTGGCCACGAAGATGCGGTCGAACAGCGGCTTCAGCATCCAGGCGAGAACGGCGAGCGACGATCCCTCGATCGTCATGATGAGGAAGGCGAGCGCCATGCGGAAGCGGTGCGCGTGCAGGTAGTCGCGCCAGAAGCGCCCGAACAGCGCGCGCGAGGCATACTCGCCTTGGGGATCGGACGGCAGGGTCAAGGTTCCAGCGGGGCCTTTTCGGGCGGTCCGGCAGGTCTGCGCGCAGGCCGCCGGAGGATGGGGGCGATCTATCGTGAAGCAGCCGGCGAAGCAAGGCGGCGGGGCCGTGACCGAGGTTGCGGCGAGGCCGGTTGACCCTGCCTTGGGCGCGGGCCATAGCAGGGGCGAAGCAATGCCTGAGGTGCCGGAATGAGCCTGTCGAGCGGTCGGAGCTATGTCGCCATTCCGGGTCCGTCGGTGATGCCGGACCGGGTTCTGGCGGCGATGCACCGGGCGTCGCCGAACATCTATGCGGCGGAACAGAGCGCTGCGATGGCGGCTGTGGCGCGGACCTGAAGCGGGTCGCGATGACGCAGGCGAATGTGGCGATGTACATCGGCAACGGCCACGCGGGGTGGGAGGCGGCGGCGGCGAACATCCTGTCGCGCGGCGACAGGGCGCTGGTGCCGGCGACGGGGCATTTCGGGTCATCCTGGGCGCGGGTGCTGAACCGGATGGGTGTAGCGACGGACCTGATCGACTTCGGCAAGCGGACGCAGGCGGATGCGGCGCAGATCGGCGACGCGTTGCGCGCTGACCGCGAGGGCCGCATCGGGGCGGTGATGCTGACGCATGTCGACACGGCTACTGGCATCCGCAACGACATCGCGGCGGTGCGCGCGGCGATGGATGCGACGGGGCACCCGGCGCTGCTGGTGGTGGATGCGATCGCGTCGCTGGGCTGCGATCCGATCCGGATGGACGACTGGGGTGTGGATGTGCTGATCGCGGCCAGCCAGAAGGGGCTGATGACGCCGCCCGGCCTGTGCTTCCTGTGGTTTTCGGACAGGGCGAAGGCGCTGGCGAAGGACCCCGACCTGCGCACGCCCTATTGGGACTGGGGGCCGCGCGCGGAGCCGCAGGAGGACTGGCATTATTTCAACGGCACGCGCGCCACGCATCACCTCTTCGCGCTGGCCGAAGCGCTGAAGATGCTGCTGGACGAAGAGGGGCTGGAAGCGGCCTGGGCGCGGCATGATGTGCTGGCACGGGCGGTCTGGGCGGCGTTCGACGCCTGGGGCGCGGGCGGCGACATCGGCATGAACGTGGGCCGGGCGGACTGGCGCGGGCGGTCGGTGACGGCGGCGCGGATCGGCGGCGGCGGGGCGGCGCGGCTGCGGGAATGGACGGAGACGGCAGGCAGGCGTGACGCTGGGCATCGGCCTCGGCATGGCCGAACCGGGGTCCGGCGGACTACGGCGATTTCCTGCGGGTGGCGCATATGGGGCATGTGAACGCGCATATGACGCTGGGCGTGCTGGCGGTGATGGAGGCGGGCATGCGCGTGTGCCAAGTGCCGCACGGGGGCGGGGCGCTGGATGCGGCGGCGGCAGTGATCGCGGCGGGCTGAGGCGCGTCAGGCCGGGCGGTCGTCTTCCAGATAGGCCTGGATGATCTGGTCGAAGTCGCTCTCGGCGGTGAAGCCGAGGTCGGCGGCGCGGGTCGCATCGAGACGCTCGGCCCAGCCGCCGACGATCCGGGCGATGGTCTCGTCGGGCTCGGGGCGGATCAGGTTGACCGCGCTTTGCCCCGCGACACGGCGCAGCGCTTCGATTTCCTCGGCCACCGTCGCCGACAGGCCCGGCATGTTCAGCGCGCGGGTCGGGCCGACCCTGATCGCTGTCCAGCGTGGCGGCATGCAGGAAGAATCCGACGGCGGCGCGCGGGCTGGCGAACCAGTGGCGGACGGTGTCGGGGACGGGCAGGACGGCGGGCAGCCCCGCCAGCGGTTCGCGCAGGATGCCCGAGAAGAATCCGGAGGCGGCGCGGTTCGGCGCGCCGGGGCGGATGCAGATGGTCGGCAGGCGCAGCGCCAAGCCATCAAAGATGCCGCGGCGTGTGTAGTCCGAGATCAGAAGCTCGGTCATCGCCTTCTGCGTGCCGTAGCTGGTGCGCGGGGTCAGGTGGAAATCGTCGGGGATGGCGGGCGGAAAGGGCGGTCCGAAGACGGCCATGGACGAGGCGAAGATCAGGCGGGGATGGTAGCCGGGCAGGGCGCGGATGCCCTCGAACAGCGCGCGCGAGGCGTCGAGATTGACGGCGTAGCCCTTGTCGAAATCCGCCTCGGCCTCGCCCGAGACAGTTGCTGCGAGGTGAAAGATGATGTCGGGGCGGTCAGCGAGAAGGCGGGTCGCGGCACCGGGATCGGCAAGGTTCGCCGCGATCGCGTCGGCCTGTCCGGTGAAGGCGGGAAGTGGCGGGGCGGCGATGTCGGCGAGCGTGAGGCGGGTGACGGGGCGGGTGCCGATGGCTGCGTCGGCGGCGATCCGCTGGGCGAGCTTTCGGCCGATCATGCCGCCCGCGCCGAGGATCAGGATGTGCATGGGGTCAGGCTCCTTCTGCGGCGGCGAGAGCGTCGGGCAGGGCGGCGGCAAAGGCGGCAAGGGCTTCGGGTGGCCCACAGGTGACGCGGATGCAGCGGTCGAGCGGGGCGACGCCGGGCTTGCGGATGAAGACGCCGCGCTGGCCAAGTTCGGTCAGGACGCGCGTGGCGAAGGGGCCGTCGCGGCGGCAGTCCAGGGTGACGAAGTTGGTGGCGGAAGGGATGGGCGTCAGGCCGTGGGCGCGGGCGATTGCGGCGATGGCGTCGCGGGCGGTGGTGACTTTCGCTTTGACATCAGCGAGATAGACCTGATCGGATAGCGCGGCCATCGCCCCCGCCTGACTGACGCCGCGACAGGCCGAAATGGTTGCGGACCTTGTCGAAGGCCAGCGATCAGGTCGGGATGCCCGATGGCATAGCCGACGCGCGCGCCTGCCAGGCCGTAGCCCTTGGAGAAGGTGCGCATCCGGACGACGCGGGGGTCGTTTGGGGCAAGGGGCGGGACGGTGCCGTCGGGCGCGAGGTCGGCATAGGCCTCGTCCAGGATCAGGAGCGTGCCATCGGGGACGGCGGCGATCATCTCGGCGATGGTCGGCGGCGGGGTGCCAGGTGCCCATCGGGTTGTCGGGGTTGGAGAGGTAGATCAGCTTCGCGCTCGGTTTCGAACGCGCGGGCGATCAGCGCGCTCGGGGTCCTCGTGGTCGCCTTTGTAGGGCACCTTATGCAGCGTCCCGCCATATCCCGTGACGTGGAAGTTGAAGGTCGGGTAAGCCCCGTCCGAGGTCACGACCGCGTCGCCGGGGCCGACCGTCAGGCGGACAAGAAGCCCCAGCAACCCGTCGATCCCCTCGCCGACCGCGATATGGGCGGGGTCGATCCCGTGATGCGCGGCGATGGCGTGGCGCAGGTCGTGCACCTCGGGGTCGCCGTACATCCAGGCGTCACGCGCGGCTTGTCCCATCGCTTCGATGGCCAGCGGCGAGGGGCCGAAGCCGGATTCGTTGGCCCCGAGGCGGGCCGTGAAGGGAATGCCGCTGCGGCGTTCCAGCGCCTCGGGTCCGGTGAAGGGGACCGTCGAGGGGAGCGACAGGGCGAGGGGCGTGAGGCGGGGGCCGGTCATGGCGTAAGGAAGCCGAAGCGCGCGCGCTGGCAACCCTGCAAGGCGAACCTCGGCAGGGTGTCTTCCAACGAGACGGTCATCGGCGTCCCCGCCTGTACCGTGCGCTCAGTCTGGCGCATCAGGGTTTCCAATGAGTTAAAATTCCCCGCCGGAGGCATGAAAGTTCTGCCTCCGGCGGGGATATTTGGGTCTCATTGGAAGGTCAGCCGATGTCCGCAAGACGTGCCAGCGCGGCGGTGATCTTTGCCGCCTCGGCCTGCCGCAGGGCGAGGTTCTCGCGGGCTTCCTCGACCACCTCGGGGGGCGCGGATACCGCGAATTTCGGGTTGTTCACGCGGCCCGCCAGCCCGGCGATTTCCTTGCCCAGTTTCTCCAACGCCTTGGAAAGACGCGCTTTTTCGGCGCCGACGTCGATGACGCCCGCAAGCGGGATGGCGAAGGTGCCGCCGTCCACGGTGATCGTGATGCTGCCCTTGGGTGCTGCCCCTTCCGTGACGCCGTCGATCCGGGCGAGGCGCTGCGATGATGGCGGCGTTGTTGGCCAGCGCGGTGCGGCCCGCGTCGTCGAGCGCGGTCTGGATCAGCGGCAGCTTCAGGCCGGCGGGCACGTGCATCTCGGCGCGGACGGAGCGGATGTCCTCGATCAGGCGCGATCACCCAGTCCATCTCGGCGTCGGCGGCTGCGTCGATCAGTTCGGTGCCGTAGGTCGGCCAGTCGGCGTGGACGAGCAGCTGCCGCGTGTGGCCGGTCTGCCCCCACAGCTCCTCGGTGATGAAGGGCATGATCGGGTGCAGCATCAGCAGCACTGGTCGAGCACCCAGGCCATGGTGGCGCGGGTCTCGGCCGCGCCGCCTCGCCGTCCATCAGGGGTTTGGCGAGTTCGACGTACCAGTCGCAGACCCGGCCCCAGACGAAGGCGTAGAGCGCGTTGGCGGCGTCGTTGAAGCGGAAGGCTTCAAGCGCCGCGTCCACCGCGATGCGGGTCTTGGCGGTCTCGCCGATGATCCAGCGGTTGACCGTGTGGCGGGTGCCAGCGCGCGTACGGCAGCCGTATGGCTTCCTGCCATACGCGGGGCGGCCAGGCGCCGTTCATCTCGGCGAAGCGGGCGGCGTTCCAGAGCTTGGTGCCGAAGTTGCGGTAGCCGGCGATGCGGTCCTTGGACAGCTTCAGGTCGCGCCCCATCGCGGCCATCGCGGTGAGGGTGAAGCGCACGGCGTCGGCGCCGAATTCGTCGATCAGCTCGAGCGGGTCGAGCACGTTGCCGAGCGACTTCGACATCTTCTTGCCCTTCTCGTCGCGGACGAGGGCGTGGACGTAGACGGTGCGGAACGGCACCTCGTTCACGACGGCCAGCTGCATCATCATCATCCGGGCGACCCAGAAGAAGATGATGTCGAAGCCGGTGACGAGGACGGAGGTCGGGAAGTAGCGTTTGCAGTTCGGGCGTGTCCTCGGGCCAGCCGAGGGTGCCGATCGGCCAGAGGCCGGAGGAGAACCAGGTGTCGAGGACGTCGGGGTCGCGGCCAGATCGGATGTCGCGTTCGCCATCTGTCGGTCCATCGTCCGAGCAGACGCATTGCTGTCGACAATGTCCGAGATCGTCGCCCTGCTCCAAGCTGTCCTGCTGCGAAACGCCGTAGACGTCGGTAGCTTCGACGGTCGTGACTTCGAGCCTTGCGGCGCAGAATCGCGTTGATAGCTGGCAGCTCTGCAGTTGCCTGCCGCCTCGTCACAAGCGGATCGCTCGCAGAACGTCGTCGTCGATTCCGGCCCATACCAGACCGGTATCTGGTGCCCCCACCAGAGCTGGCGGGAGATGCACCAGGGCTCGATGTTCTCCAGCCAGTGGAAATAGACCTTCTCGTCGCGCTCGGGCAGGATGCTGGTCCGCGCCGTCGCGGACCGCGTCGAGCGCGGGCTGGACGATCTTCGCGGTGTCGACGAACCACTGGTCGGTCAGCATCGGCTCGATGACGACCTTGGAGCGGTCGCCGTGGGGCTGCATGATCTTCTTGGCTTCGACATAGGGAAGAACGCGGGGGCATCGTCGGCGTCGTCGGGCCCGAGGTTCGGCGCGGACGTGTCGAACGCCGGGTTCGGGACCATGACCGCCAGCCCCTCGGCCTCGATCTGCGGCCACGACGCGCTTGCGCGCCTCGTAGCGGTCCAGCCCGCGCAGGTCGTCGGGGACGAGGTTCAGGGCGTCGATCTCGGCCTCGGACGGGTTCAGCGGCTGTTCGGCGAAGCCGGGGGTCGCGTAGCCCTTGCGACCAGCCATGCGCGGGACAGGCCTGCGCCTGTTCGGCGGCTTCGCGTAGGGCAGCCGTCGCATGCGCATCGCGGCCTTGGTGTCCATCAGCCGGTAGAGCGGGATGCCGTTGCGCGTGGCCGACGCCATAGTCGTTGAAGTCATGCGCGCCGGTGATCTTGACCGCGCCCGAGCCGAAGTCCGGGTCGGGGTATTCGTCGGTGATGATCGGGATCAGGCGGCGGTGTTCCTTCGGCCCGACCGGAATCTCGCAGAGCTTGCCGACGATGGGGGCGTAGCGGGTCGTCGGACGGATGCACCGCGACCGCGCCGTCGCCGAGCATGGTCTCGGGCCGGGTGGTGGCGATGGAGATGTAGTCGCGCGTCTCGCGGCAGCGTGATGATGCCGTCGGCGTCCGTCTCGACGTAGTCGTAGGTCTCGCCGCCCGCCAGCGGGTATTTGAAGTGCCACATGTGGCCCTCCACCTCGATCTGCTCGACCTCGAGGTCGGAGATGGCGGTCTCGAAATGCGGGTCCCAGTTGACCAGGCGCTTGCCGCGGTAGATCAGGCCCTTGTTGTACAAGTCGACGAAGACCTTGATGACGGCGTCGTGGAAATTGCCCTCCTCCCCCGCGGCGCGCCGGGGGCGCCGGACATGGTGAAGGCCTCGCGGCTCCAGTCGCAGGAGGCACCCAGGCGGTCGAGCTGGTTCGAGGATGGTGCCGCCCGACCGGACCTTCCACTCCCAGACCTGGCCCGTGAATTCGTCCCGCGACCATCTCGCGTGCGGCGGCGGTTGCGGTCCTGGCCAGCTCGCGCTCCACCACCATCTGCGTGGCGATGCCGGCATGGTCGGTGCCGGGCTGCCAGAGCGTGTCGTGGCCGCGCATCCGGTGCCAGCGGGTCAGGATGTCCTGCAGCGTGTTGTTGAAGGCGTGGCCCATGTGCAGGCTGCCGGTGACGTTCGGCGGCGGGATGAGGATGGAGAAGGCCTCGGCCCCGGGCTTCGCGTTGGCGCCGGCGCGGAAGGCCTGCGCGTCGTCCCATGCCTTGGCGATGCGGGCCTCGGCCTCGGTCGGCGTTGAAGTTGGTTTCCATCGGCATAAGGGCGGCCCCGCATTGATCGGGGCCGTCTTAGCGTCAGGGGCAGCGAAGGGGAAGGGTCAGGGAAGGAAGGGCTGGCCCTGCAGCGCCTGGACGAAGGTGAAGACGACAAGGGCCGTGTAGAGCGCGGCGGCGGCGATAGTGGCGAGGGTTGCAGGGCGGGTCGGCAGGACGATGGCAGCGGCCCATGCGGCAAGCGGGACGGCATGCATGGCGTGGGTGGCCAGGAAATGCGCGACGCGGAGGTCGCCGGTGCTGCGCGACCAGCCCATGACGGGGACGGTCGCGCCGGTCGCGGGGCCGGTGAGATGGCCGGTGGTCGAGGACATGTAGCCCGCGACGATGACGGTGAGGACAAAGGTCAGGATCAGGCCTGAGGCGAGCCCCACGCGGAGGGCCGTGGGCAGGCCGGTGGCGGGATTGCGGGCGATGGCGATGCCGAAGACGAGGCTGCCGGTGGTGAGGGTGACGGCAGCGAGGCCCATGAGGCCGTAGATGAGGGCCATCGCGGGGGTGGCGGTGTTGAAATGCGACGCGGTGCCGTTGGCGGCGGCAAGGATGATCCAGGCCAGCTCGGCCACGATGGCGGCGCAGACGACGGCGGTCCAGATGCGGAAGCTGCGGCGAGAGCCGAGGCCGGGGGGCAGCCAGCGGGCGTAGAAGGCGAGGGTGGCGAGGTAGAGGAGGAGGGCGAGCTGGAACTTGACGGGTTTGGTCCAGTTGTCGGTGTCCTGAAACAGCCGGGTGTCGGTCAGCATGGCGGCGAGGGTCGGGGCGAGGGAAAGGGCGATGAGAAGTGTGAGGGTGGTGAACTGGGGCGCGTCGCGGAACATCCGGGTGAGGAGCGCGGGCATGCGGGGGCGGGCCGCGGGGGCGGAGAAGGAGAGATCGGTCATCTGGGAACCTCAGACGGTTTGGGGTTGGCGCGCGCGGGTGACGGCGCGGACGGATTGGAAGGCGAGAAAGCCTGCCGGGCCGAAGAGGAACGTGAGGGCAAGGCAGGGCAGGACCATCCAGTGCGGTATCGCCTCGGCTCGGGCGGTGCGGGCGATCCAGGCGCCTGTGAGCAGGTCGAAGGCGAGGTAGTGGACCCATCCGGCAAGCGCGAGGCCGGGGGACGTAAAGAGGGCCATGACGTTGGGCAGGGTGTCGAAGCCGCCGCTGCCGGAGGACCAGAAGGTGAGGATGAGGGCGGTGTAGGCGACCGCAAGCAGCAGCGGGATGACGGTTCCGGCGATGCGGTCGGCCCAGACAGGGGCGAGGGGAGAGAGCGCGAGGGCGACCCAGCCGAGGAGGGCTGCGGGATTGGCGATCTGGAAAAGGGTTTCGGGCGACATGGACGTTATCCTGACAGTGACAAGATGAAGGTGAGGGCAAATCTGTCCGCTGTCAAGATAATATTTTGACAGTGTCCAGATGAGGCGGTAGGACTGGGGCATGGACGAGATCTCAGACAGCGTTGCGGGCGACAGGCCGCGTTACCACCACGGCGACCTGCGCGCGGCGCTGCTGGCGGCAGGCGAGGCGGAACTGGCGGAACGGGGGATCGAGGGGTTTTCCCTGCGGTCGGTGGCGAAGCGCGCGGGCGTCAGCCACGCCGCCCCGGCGCATCATTTCGGCGATGCGAAAGGGCTGCTGACGGCGCTGACGGCAGAGGGGTTCCGGCGGTTTCTGGCGACGCAGCATGCGCGCGAGGCGGCAGCCGCCCCGGATGCGCGGTCGCAGATGCTGGCGGCGGGGCTGGGATACATCGACTTCGCGCTGGGCAGCCCGGCGCTGTACCGGCTGATGTTTTCGTCGAAGCGGCCGGATTTCCAGTCCGAGGAACTGGATGTCGCGGCGCGGGCGGCCTATCGGCACCTGACCGATCAGGTGGCGGCAGTCGGTGGGCAGGTGCGGTCGGATGGGGTGCCGACGCTGGATGTGGCAGCGGCCTGGGTGGCTGCGCATGGGCTGGCCGACCTGATCCTGTCGCGCCCGATGGCAGGGATCAGCGCGATGCCGCAGGCGGAGCGGGATGCGTTCTTTGCCGCGGTCATTGCAAGGGCGCTGCCGGACTGACGCAGTGCCCGTCCGCCATCGCGTGTTTGCGGAAAGCCTAAGCCGATCCGACCACGGCGACCATCGCGCCCTGCGGATCGGCCATCACGCTGATGAACGCGCCGCCCGGCACCTCTTGCGGACCGTTGAAGACACGACCGCCCCCCGACTTGACGCGGTCAATGGCGGTGGCGACGGAACTGGTCCCGAAATAGGGCAGCCAGAAGGGCGCGCCGGGGCCGGGCATGCCGGGCGCAATGGCCATCATGCCGCCGATGTCGGTGCCGCCATGCGCGAAGATGTGATAGGTCATGCCGGGGGCCATCTCCATCGACCGGCTCTCGGTCCAGCCGAACATCGCGCCGTAAAAGGCCAGCGCCGCCTTCGGATCGGTCGTCATCAGTTCATGCCAGTTGCCGTGGCCCGGCTTCAGCTGATCGAACGCGCCGCCGGTGGACCCGTCGGCCATCGGCAGCGGTTGCAGGATGCCGAAGGACGCACCCTGCGGATCGGCAAGGATCGCGAAGCGCCCAGTGCCGGGGATGTCGGCAGGCGGCATGTGGACCGCGCCGCCCGCGTCAGCGACGGCCTTCGCCGTCGCTGTCGCAGTCGGTGACGGCGAAATAGGTCAGCCAGGCGGGCGGCATGCCAGGCCCAGCGCCCATCGACGCCCCGGCGACCATCGCGCCGCCGATCGAGGCGAGGCGGTAGTCAAAGCCCTCCATCCCCGCATTGGCCCAGGACCAGCCGAGCAGGTTCGCATAGAAGGTCTGGGCAGCCTCAAGGTCGCCGGTGGTCAGTTCGTACCAGCAGGGTGCGCCGTGATCGTCGGTGGTCATGTCAGGTTCCTCCCCGGTTCCCGGTTGGCAGGGTGAGCCAGTCGGGCTGCGAAAGCAACGGGTCGTTCGGCCCCGTGCGGCGCGGCAGGCTGACCTTTGCCGTCACCGGCCATGTGGTCGGAACAGGCTCCAGACCGTCGCGGGGCCGACCGGTCCTGAGCCCATCGCGGTGAAGCCGAAGCGGGCATACCAGTCGAGGTTTTCAGGGTTCGAGGTGTCGAGCGCCACACCTGCCGAGGCCGGATCGCCGTCGGCCAGCGCGCAGAACGCGCCGACAAGGCGCGCGCCAAGACCCTGACCCTGAAAATCCGGATCGACGGCGAGGACGCCCAGATAGTGATGCGGGCGCGGGTCCCCGAACGGCGCGGTGGCACGGTCGTAATCGTCGAACCGGTCCGCGAGGCCGTGTGTGGATGCGAGGAAGCTGTCCCACTCTGCCTGAATATCGTCGGGCCATGCGGCGGGATCGGGCGCATAGCCCATCGCTATGCCGCCGATCCGCGCAGCTTTGGTCGCGACAAAAAAGGGAGCATCGATTGCCAGCCGGGCGCGCATGAGGAGCTCGGCGAACCGCGCGACCGAAGCGTCGCGTGCAGCGGGCTGGCCGGGGAAGAACGCCCGCATGAGAGGATCGGCGCGAAAGGCCTTCACGATACAACCCACCGCATCCGCCACATCGTCAGCACGCGCGTCGCGGATGGAGACCTCCGGATGGTCAGGCCCGGTCATCACACCGCCCTGTCTATCTTCGTCGACAGGTGGATCAGGCTCTCGCTCTGCCGCACCCCCGTCATCTCGCCGATCTGGTCGAGAACCTGGTCGAGGGCGGTTGTCGACGGGGCCGCCACCTGCAAGAGAAGATCGACGCGGCCGCAGGTGGTGTGGACACGCTCGACCTCGGGGATGGACCGCAGGCGGGTCAGGACGTTGGCCTGCGCGCGGGGTTCGATGGTCAGAAGGACGGTCGCGCGGATGCGGCCCTGGCGGGCGGCTTCGCCGAGTTTGACGGTGTATCCGGCGATGACGCCCGTTGTCTCCAGCCGTTCGAGGCGGGCCTGGATGGTGGAGCGCGCAACCTTTAGTCGGCGGGCGAGCGTCGCCACCGATATGCGGGCATCGGCCCCCAGCAGGGTCAGCATCGAGCGGTCGAGATCGTCCATTCCGCAACACCGGCGATTTGACTAAGTTCTTCGTCATTATAACGAAAGATCGAAGCAAATATACACTTTTGATCGGTGAAAATGTGTCCCATATCCCGCATCGTTGAGTGACAGGAAAAGGGCGCCTCGGATGCGCACCTGGCCTGGTTGGACAGACCGCGTAAGCGTCTCCCGACCCGTTCTGCCGGGGCAAGAGGTGGCTGCGCCTTGTTGGCAAAGGGAACACGCCGATGGGGCTTTCTAAGACGATCTGGGCTTCGCCCAGCGAACTCATTCGCACGCAGACGCCCGAGAACCCGGTGCTGGTCTTTGCGCCGATGGCGCTGCAGGCCACCGCGCGGCGGTTTCTTGACGGATTTCCGGGACTTGTGACCTATGCGGTCAAGTCGAACCCGGATGAGATGGTGATCCAGAATCTGATCGCGGCGGGCGTGACCGGCTTTGACGTGGCCTCGCCTTACGAGATCGCGATGATCCGGCGTCTGGCCCCGTCGGCGGCGCTGCATTACCACAATCCGGTCCGGTCGCGGGCCGAGATCGCCTTTGCGGTCGAGCATGGCGTGACGGTCTATTCGGTGGACAGCCGGTCGGAGCTGGCGAAGCTGGCCGAGATGGTCCCGGCCGAGGGCACCGAAGTGTCGGTGCGCTTCAAGCTGCCGGTCAAGGGATCGGCCTATAACTTCGGCGCGAAGTTCGGCGCGACGGCGGATGTGGCGGCGGAGCTGCTGCGCGAAGTCGTGGCCTGCGGCTTCACGCCGTCGATCACCTTCCATCCGGGCACGCAGGTGAATGACCTGACGCTTGTGGTCGCAGTTCATCCATGCGGCGGCGGGCATCGCGCGAGATGCGGGCGTGACCATCGCGCGGCTGAACGTCGGCGGCGGCTTCCCGTCGCAGCGGACGCGGGAAGGCGTGCTGACGCTGGAGGCGATTTTCGACGTGATCGGCAAGGCTGCGGCCGAGGCTTTCGGTGCGAAAGTCCCGGCGCTGGTCTGCGAGCCGGGCCGGGCGATGTGCGGTGACGCCTTCAGCCTGGTGACGAAGGTCAAGGCGATCCGCGACGATGCGCATGTGTTCCTGAACGACGGCGTCTATGGCGGTCTGGCCGAAATGCCGATCATCGGCATGGTCGAGCGGATCGAGGTGATCACGCCCGAGGGTGTGCGCTGCACGGACGCGCCGGTGGACCGGATCGTGTTCGGGCCGACCTGCGATTTGGTGGACCGCCTGCCGGGGGATATCCCGCTGCCGGGCGACATGACGGAAGGTGACTATGTCGTGTTCCACGGCATGGGCGCCTATTCGACGGTGACGAACACGCGGTTCAACGGCTTCGGCGAGATGACGATCGCAACGGCGATGGCGCTGCACTGAGCGGGCCGTATCCGCAATGACCGAGGCCCGCGCGGTGCGCGGGCCTTTTTCATGCCGGGCCTTGCGGCAACGGCCGGCGCGCAGGTCTGGCCTTCCCCACTGGACACCCCCCGCGGCCCGACTACTGTCATTCTGACAGGGCGAGGGGCACCATGACGGCTTTCGGAAAATCCCAGACGACAAAGCGGTTCGAGGATGTGCGGTTCCTGACCGGCGGCGGGCGCTATCTGGACGACACCGTGCCGGACGGCGCGCTGCATGCGTTCTTTGTGCGGTCGCAATATGCGCATGCCGACCTTCTGTCGCTGGACGTCGCGGATGCGCGCGCGATGCCGGGGGTTCATGCGGTGCTGACGGCGGCGGACCTGAGGGCGGCCAAGATGCGGCTGGACATGGTGTACGAGCGGATCGAGCTGCCGCAGGGCGGGCGCGGGGCGAAGGTGACGCGCCCGGTGCTGGCGACGGACCGGGTGCGGTTCGTGGGCGAGCCGGTGGCGGTCGTGGTGGCCGAAACGCATGGACCAGGCGCGCGACGCGGCCGAGGCGATCATCGCGGACTATGCCGAGCGGGACGTGCATCTGGCGGTTGCGCCGGGGGGGCCTGCGCTGCATGACGACGTGCCGGACAATGTGGTGTTCGACTGGCATGTGGGCGATGCGGCGGCGGTGAAGGCGGCCTTTGCGAAGCGCGGCGCATGTCGTGCGCCTGCCGGTGCATCACAACCGGGTGATCGCGAACCCGATGGAGCCGCGCGGGGCCTATGCGGAATGGGTGGACGGGCGGCTGCATGTGGCGATCTCTGCCCAGGGTGTCTGGCCCTTGCGGGACGAGCTGGCGCGGGCGTTCAAGCTGAAGCCCGAACAGGTGCGGGTGACGACGCCGGATGTGGGCGGCGGCTTCGGCATGAAGGCGATGGGATACCCGGAATATGCAGTGATCGCGCAGGCGGCGCGGGTGACGGGGCGGCCCGGTGCGCTGGGTGGCGGAGCGGACCGAGGGCATGCTGAGCGACAACGGCGGGCGCGATCTGGAGGCGCTGGCCGAGATGGCCTTCGACGCGGATCACCGCATCCTCGCCTACCGCGTCGAGGTTCTGTCGAACCTCGGGGCCTATTCGTCGAACTTCGCGCAGTTCATCCAGTCGGAGCTGTTCGCCAAGGTTCTGACGGGGTCCTACGACATTCCGGCGGCCTGGCTGGGCTGCAAGGGGATTTTCACGAACACCTGCCAGATTGACGCCTATCGGGGGGCCGGTCGGCCCGAGGCGATCATGACGCTGGAACGGGTGATGGATATGGCGGCGCGGCAGCTGGGCGTGGACCCCTGGGTGCTGCGGCGAAAAGAACTTCATCCGCAAGTTCCCGCACAGGACGCCGACGGGCAGCCGTTATGACGTGGGCGATTTCGGGCGGGTGCTGGCCCGGGTGCGGGCCGAGGCTGACGCGGAAGGGTTCGGTTTGCGCCGTCAAAAGGCCGCGAAGGCGGGCAAGCATCGCGGCATGGGCATCGCGTATTACATCGAGTTGATCCTGGGCGACCGGAAAGAGGCGGCGGATATCGCGTTCGAGGCGGACGGCACGGTCAGCCTGATGGTCGGCACGCAGTCGAACGGGCAGGGGCACGAGACGGTCTATACGCAGTTCCTGTCGGACCGGACGGGGATACCGGCGGACCGCATCAGGGTCGATCCAGGGCGACAGCGACCGGATCGAATGGGGCGGCGGCACGGGCGGGTCGCGGTCGGTGACGGTGCAGTCGAACGCGACGCTGGGCACGGTGAACCAGATGATCGGGACGCTGACGCCCTTTGTGGCGGGCGAGCTTGGTGTGGCGGAGGCGGAGGTGGCCTTCGATGACGGCGCGTTCCGCGCGAAAGGGGCGAACCGGTTCCTGACAGTGATGGACGTGGCCGACCGGGCGCGGGCGGCGGGGCGCGCGGACCTGCTGCGGCACCGGGCGATGAAGACGCTGCCGGCTCGGTCGTTCCCGAACGGCTGCCATGTGGCGGAGGTCGAGGTGGATGACGCGACGGGGCAGGTGTCCGTGGTGCGCTACACCGTCACGGACGATTTCGGCAACCTGATGCACCCGACGCTTGTCGAGGGGCAGATCCATGGCGGGGTCGCGCAGGGGATCGGCCAGGCGCTGATGGAGGATGCGGTCTATGACGCGTCGGGCCAGCTGCTCACGGCGACGTTCATGGACTACGCGATGCCGCGCGCCGAAGATGTGCCGTTCGTTGCGTTCACGACCGAGTCAACGCCTTCGACGACCAATGTCTTCGGCATGAAGGGCTGCGGCGAGGCGGGGACGGTCGGCGCGCTGGCGGCGGTGTCGAACGCGGTTCTGGATGCGCTGTGGCCGATGGGGGTCCGGCATGTGGACATGCCGCTGACCCCGCACAGGGTCTGGGCGATGATGCAGGAGGCAAGGGCGAAGGGTGCGGCAGCTTAGGGGCAGATTTGCCGAATGGCTGCGCCTTGGCCGCCGGGTCGAGACGCAGCCTGCCCCCATGCGCGCGATGCGCGGGCAGACCGACCATGTGATCCTGATCGACGGCACGATGTCATCGCTGGAGCCGGGGTCGGAGACGAATATCGGGCAGATCTACCGCCTGCTGCAGGCCGCCCCGCATGTCCGCCCGCTGTCGATCTACTATGAGGCAGGCGTGCAGTGGGAGATGTGGCGCGAGATCGCGGATGTCGCGATGGGGCGCGGCATCGACGACCAGATCCTGCGGGCCTACGGCTGGCTCGCGACCCGTTACCGCGCGGGCGACCGCATCTATCTGCTGGGCTATTCGCGCGGGGCCTTCGCGGTGCGGTCACTGGCGGGGATCATCGACCGCGTGGGGCTGTTGAGATCGCCCGAGGCGACGGAGCGGAACATCCGGCTGGCCTACCGCTATTATCAGTCGCCGGAACCGCGACCGGGGCAGCGGGTGTTCCATGAGAAGTTCTGTCATCCGGATGTGATGGTCGAGATGATCGGGGTCTTCGACACGGTCAAGGCGCTGGGGCTGCGGCTGCCGTTCCTGTGGATGCTGACCGAGCCGAAGCACAAGTTCCACAACCAGGCGCTGAGCCGGGTGGTGCGGCACGGCTATCAGGCGCTGGCGCGGGACGAGACCCGCGCGGTGCTCGAGCCCGATCCTGTGGCGGACGGACGGCGATGCGACGAGCGGTGCAGGCTGGAAGGGCCGGATCGAGCAGGTCTGGTTCCGGGGCGCGCACGGCGATGTGGGCGGGCATCTGGGCGGGTTTGACGCCGCGCGGCCGCTGGCGAACATCCCGCTGGTCTGGATGCTGGACCGCGTGCAGTCGCACGGCCTGTCGCTGCCGGACGGCTGGCGGGCACGTTTTCCGGTGGACGAGGCCGCGCCCTCGGTCGGCACGACGCGGGGCTGGGGCAAGTTGTTCCTGTTCCGCGCAAAGCGCGTGGTCGGGGCTGATCCGTCCGAGAGCCTGCACGGGACGGCGGTGGCCTCGGCGCGTGCTCGGGAGTGTGCCGGGGCTGGCGCGGGTCGGGCGGGTCTAGCGCCTCAGGCGACCTTTTCCAGCACCGTGTCCTGGGTGACGCCCAGCGCATGGCAGACCTGCCGCGTCAGGTGCGGGCGGTTCAGCGTGTAGAAATGCAGATCCTCGACCCCGCCCTGGATCAGCCGGTCGCAGAGCACGGTGCACTGGGTCAGCGACAGCAGTTCCTCGCGCCCGTCGCGCTTGGCCATGGTGAACGCCTCTTCCAGCTTCAGCGGCACATGCGACCCGCAGCGGATGGCGAAGCGCTTGGCGCCGTCCCAGGAAATGATCGGCAGGATGCCCGGAATGATCGGCGCGGTGATGCCCGCCTTCACGCAGGCGTCGCGGAAGCGGAAGAAGGTGTCGGCCTCGAAGAAGAACTGGGTGATGGCCGATGACGCGCCCGCGTCGATCTTGCGCTTCAGCCAGGTGACGTTGGCGGCGGTGTCGGGCGCATCGGGATGCGCCTCGGGGTAGGCACCGACGCGCAGGGTGAACTTGCCGGTCTTGGCCAGCGTCTCGACCAGATCGACGCTGCTGGCGAACCCCATCGGATGCGGCACGAAGCGGTCGGCCCCCTTGGGCGCATCGCCGCGCAGGGCCACGATTTCGGTCACGCCCGCCTCGGCATAGGCCTCGGCGATGGCCAGCGTCTCGGTCTTGGTCGCGTCCACGCAGGTCAGGTGGGCCGCGACGTTGACGCCGTAGTTGCGCCCGATGGTCGTGACCGCCTCATGCGTCAGCTTCCGCGTCGTGCCGCCCGCGCCGTAGGTGACGGACACGAAGTTCGGGCTTCAGCGGGGCCAGCGTCTGCACCGTTTCCCACAGCCGGAAGGACGCATCGAGCGTCTGCGGCGGGAAGAATTCGAACGAGATGCGCGGGGCTTTGGACATGGTGCGGGCGATCCTTCTGTTGCCCCCTTGTCTCACGCGGCGTTAGGTGAGACAAATTCATAATCCTCACGATCAATATGAGGTTCGGCGCATGTATATCGAATTGCGGCACCTGCGGACGGTCAAGGCGATCCATGAGGCCGGGGGGCTGGCCCGGGCGGCGGACATGCTGAACATGACGCAGTCGGCGCTGAGCCATCAGGTCAAGGGGCTGGAGGACCAGACGGGGGTGGAGCTGTTCGTGCGGCGGTCAAAGCCGATGACGCCTGTCGGCGGCGGGCCTGCGGTTCCTGCGGGTGGCGGAGCGGGTGCTGCCCGAGGTGGACGCGCTGGCCGAGGATTTCCGCGCGCTGCGGTCGGGCAAGTCGGGGCGGCTGCACATCGCCATCGAATGCCATGCCTGTTTCGACTGGCTGTTCCCGGTGCTGGAGCAGTTCCGCCGGGCCTGGCCTGAGGTGGATGTGGACATCCGGCCCGGCCTCGCCTTCGGTGCGCTGCCCGCGCTGATGCGCGAGGAGGTGGATCTGGTGATCTCCTCCGACCCCGAGAAGCTGGACGGCGTGCAGTTCCAGCCCGCTGTTCGACTATGCGCCGGTCTTCGTGGCGTCGGCGGCCAATCCGCTGGCCGCGAAGCCATTCGTCGAGGCGGAGGATTTCCGCGATCAGATGCTGCTGACCTATCCGGTGGACAGGTCGCGGCTGGACGTGTTCACCGAACTGCTGACGCCCGCCAAGGTGGAACCGGCGGGCGTGCGGCAGGTCGAGCTGACGGCGGTGATCCTGATGCTGGTCGCGGCCAACCGGGGCGTGGCGGTGCTGCCGGACTGGGTGCTGCGCGAGGTGAAGTATCAGCCGGACTACGTGACGCGCCCGGTGACGGAAAAGGGGCTGGTCAAGCGGATGTATGCGGCGGTGCGGGAGGATGACGCGGGCAAGCCCTTCATGGGGCATTTCCTGCGGCTGGGGCGGAGCGAGCCGGTGAAGCTGCAGCGGCAGTAGCGGTTCTGGCATTGTCTTGAAAACATCTGCATGGATGGTATATGGATTATGTATCCATGATGATCGCGATGCCCGCTTAATCCACCGTTGTTTCCGCCTCCCCGAAACCTGAAGATCACCGTCAATCTTGGTCACTACGATCTGGGACGGATCGACCTGCTGGTGCGCGAAGGGTTCTACACCAACCGCAGCGATCTGATCCGCGCGGCGATCCGGGCCGAGCTTGACCGGAACAAGGCGCAGACCGAGGCGGCGACGGTCCGGCACAGCTTTGACCTCGGCATCCGGGCCTGGTCGCGCGACGATCTGCTGGCGGTGCAGGCGGCTGGTCAGACCCTGGACATCAAGGTGCTGGGACTTGCGATCCTGCGCGCCGACATCGACCCCACGCTCGCGCGGGCGACCATCGCCCTCATTACCGTCCTCTGCACGCCTGCAGGCGTCCGCGGACCTGAAACAGGCGCTGGCCGACCGGCTGGGCTGAAACCGACGACAGGACGACACCGATGACGAAGATGACAGGCGGCGTGCCGGATATGGCGCGGGCGCTGGACCTCGTCCGCGCCTGGACGCGCGGCCGAGGCGACGGCTCTGCTGCAGGGGCGGCTTGCCGATGGCGGTACGCCGCCGCCGGCCGGAGCGGGCGACGGCTTTCCGGGCAGTTTGCCCGGACGGCCGAAGGCCCGGTCCCGTCAGGGTGGCCGGATGCCGCAGATGCCGCGCGGCCAGGTCACGGCGGCGGCGGGGCGTCGGGACTATGGCGCTGTTCGTGCCGCAGGTGCCGCGCACGAGCCCGCGCTGGTGGTGATGCTGCACGGCTGCACGCAGGACCCCGAGGATTTCGCCCCCGGCACCCGCATGAACGACCTTGCGTGCGTGAGGGTCTGCATGTGCTTCGCCCAACAGGGCCGGGCGTTCAATCCGATGGGGTGCTGGAACTGGTTCGAACCGGACCATCAGGCGCGGGGTGGGGCGAACCGGCACTGATCATGGCGATGATCGACAGCGTCAGTGCCACGCAGGGCATCGCACCGGGCCGGTATCGTGGCGGGACTGTCGGCGGGCGGTGCCATGGCTGCGGTTCTGGCGGGGAATACCCTGAACGGTTCGCGGCTGCGGGCGCGCATTCCGGTCGCCTTCGGGCGCGGCCCGTTCCTTCCCGGCCCTCGGGTTGCCAGCGCGCGGCAGGACGGCCGGGACGCACGAAGGTGCCGCTGATCGTGTTTCACGGCGATGCCGATGCCACGGTATCGCCGCGCAACGGCGCGGCGCTGGCGGCAGGCATCGGCCCCGGCCCGCAGGACAGCGGCACGACCGGCGGGCGCGGATGGTCGCGGACCTGCGGACCGGACGGGGAATTCTGGACGGTGCAGGGTCTGGGACATGCCTGGTCCGGCGGTTCGCCCGAAGGCAGCCATGCCGACCCGGCGGGTCCTGACGCCTCGACCGAAGCGCGGTTCTTCCTCGGCCGATCGTTCCGGATCGGCGGTCGAGGGATAGGCGGCGACGGGAAAGGCACCGACGCACGGCGGGCAGGCGCGGCGATTGCCATGAATGTGCGCCCGCGCTAAGTTCAGTGTGTCGTCGCTTTCGCCCGAGGGAGGGCTGCATCATGCTTCTGCGGCATCTGACCTATGGGCCTGTATCTGCCCTGCATTGACGGTGCAGGGCGGGCCGGATGTGTAATCGAACTCTGGTCTGCCTGTCGGGCTGGCGCGGTCTCTTCCGCTGTCGGCGAACCCTGAAAGCCGGTTGCCCATCGCGGGCGCATGACCGGCGCGGCAGACGAGATGTTCCGATGACCCTGATGACCCTGCGCGGCCTTGGCGTGATGCTGGCGGCCCCCCTGTTTTCCGACCTGACCCTGACCATCAAGCCCGGCGACCGCATCGGCCTTGTCGCGGCGAACGGGCGGGGGAAATCGACCCTGCTGCGCTGTCTGGCGGGCACGTGCGGAGGCAACGAACGGTGAGATCACACGGTCGCGCGGCCTCCGGGTCGGGCATGTGACGCAGGAGGTGCCTGAGGATGTGTCCGGCATGACCCTGGCCGAGGCGGTGCGCGGCGCGCTTCCGCCGGATCAGGCGGACAGCGAGGGCTGGCGGGTCGACATCGTGCTGGATGAGCTGGAGGTGCCGGTTGATCTGCGGCAGGTGGCGGTCGGGGCCCTGAGCGGCGGCTGGCAGCGGATGGCGATGCTGGGCCGCGTCTGGGTGACAGAGCCGGACCTGCTGCTGATGGACGAGCCGACGAACCATCTGGACCTGCACCGGATCGGGCGGCTGCAGGGCTGGCTGGCGCGCCTGCCGCGCGATGTTGCCGGTGGTGGTGGCGAGCCATGACCGCGCGTTCCTGATGCGGTGACGAACCGGACGCTGTTCCTGCGCGCGGAACGGTCACAGGTCTTCGCGCTGCCCTATACCCACGCGCGGGCGGCGCTGGACGAGGCGGACGCGGCGCAGGGACGGCAGTTCGCCAATGACCTGCGCAAGGCGGACCAGCTGCGGCGGCAGGCGGCGAAGCTGAAGAACATCGGGATCAATTCGGGCAGCGACCTACTGGTGGTCAAGACGAAGCAGCTGAATGAACGTGCGGAGAAAATCGAAGAGGCCGCACGGCCCGCGCACCGCGACCGGTCGGCAGGGGCGATAAGGCTGGCAGGGTCGGGCAGCCATGCCAAGGCGCTGGTGACGCTGGAGGATGCTGAGATATGCGCGCCCGACGGGCGGATGCTGTTCAGGACGGGGCAGAAATGGATCGGGCCGGGCGACCGGGTGGTCCTGCTTGGCCCGAACGGGGCGGGCAAGACGCAGTTGGTCCAGGCGCTTGCGCGGGCTTTCGGCGGGGTCGTTGACGGGATCAAAGCCGCGCCCTCGGTCCGGCTCGGGGTTCAGCGATCAGGGGCTGACGCATCTGCCGGATGCGGAGACGCCGCTGGCGGCCGTCTGCTCGCGCTTTGATGTCGGCGATCAGGCGGCGCGGGTGATGCTGGCGGGGGCGGGTATCGGGATCGACTGGCAGGTCCGGCCGACCGGCACGCTGTCGGGCGGGCAGAAGGCGCGGCTGGCGATGCTGATCCTGCGGCTGACGCGGCCGGGCTTCTATCTGCTGGACGAGCCGACGAACCATCTGGACATCGAGGGGCAGGAAGCGCTGGAGAGCGAGCTGCGGACCGATGACGCGGCCTGCCTGCTGGTCAGCCATGACCGCAGCTTTGTGCGCGCCGTGGGCAACCGGTTCTGGCGGATCGCGGGCAAGCGGCTGGTCGAGGAGGACGGGCCCGAGGTGTTCTTCTGCGGCGGAACTGGCGCGCGCAGTGAGCGTCCGCCGACCCTTGGCCGTCCCCCTTTCCTGCGCCACAGGCCGCGACTATAGCGACCGCCTGACCCATCCCGGAGCGCCCGACACATGCAAGGCAGTGCCAACCTGAACCTGATGATCAAGGCCGCGCGCAAGGCGGGGCGGTCGCTGGTCAAGGACTTCCGCGAGGTGGAGAACCTTCAGGTATCCGTCGAAGGGGCCGGGCGATTTCGTGACCAAGGCGGACCGCGAGGCCGAGCGGATCATCAAGGAAGAGCTGATGGGCGGTCGCCCGACCTATGGCTGGCTGGGCGAGGAGACCGGCGAGACGGCGGGGCAGGACCCGACGCGGCGCTGGATCGTGGACCCTCTGGACGGCACGACGAACTATCTGCACGGGCTGCCGCACTGGGCGGTCAGCATCGCGCTGGAGCACAAGGGCGAGATCGTCGCGGGCGTCGTTTTCGACCCGGCGAAGGACGAGATGTACGTGGCCGAAAAGGGCACCGGGGCCTGGATGAACGAATCCCGCCTGCGGGTGTCGGGGCGCAAGTCGATGGCGGATGCGGTCTTTGCGACGGGCATTCCCTATGGCACGCGGGGCGCGCTGCCCGCGACGCTGCAGGACATGGCGCGGCTGTCGCCGCAATGCGCGGGCATCCGGCGCTGGGGGGCGGCGGCGCTGGACCTCGCCTATGTGGCGGCGGGGCGGTTCGACGGGTTCTGGGAACGCGGCCTGCACGAATGGGACATGGCGGCGGGCATGATCCTGGTGCGCGAGGCGGGCGGGCTGGTCGGCGCGGTGCGCGAGGGGGCGCGATGTCTTTGCGACCGGCGGGATCATCGCGGGGAACGCGGACCTGTTCGGGACCCTTGCGGGCGTGATCCGGGGCGAGTGACGGCACCACCCGGCGGATGTGACGCAGCGGCAACAGCGTTCTGCATTGCGGTGCAGTAGGGATTTCCGGACTTGCCGGATCGGGGGATTCGGGTGCAGAGGTCCGGCCTGAACTGCCGCAACAGAGGGAGGCATCGATGATCAGTATGAATTCGACCGTCCCCGCCTGTCCGGCCGGTTCGTCTTACCGACCGATCTGACAGCCGCCGTTCTGCGGCGTATCGGGTCCGCCCCCGCCGGGGTGCGGACCATGATCGGGCATCCGGCCTTTTCCTGAACCGTCTTCGCCGTCCCGTATGAGGGGCAGCATTTCCGCAATTTCAATCCAGAGGACCCGCGATGCGAGAGGCATCCGGGGATTGCCATCATGAACGCACTTCGTTTTGACGACCGGATCGTTGCCCAGGGCGCGATGCGGGACATGATCGACCGGTTCGGCCTGCGGGTCAGCCTGGGGGCGCTGCTGCGCGCGGCGCTTGCCGGGGTAGGTCCGCGCGTCATGCGGGCCGAGGACATCCCGGACCGGCTGCGGGCCGATGTCGGGTTGCCGCCCTTGGGCGACAGGCCGCAACCGCTGCTGGGCCTGCGGGACCTGCGCGCGCCCTGGATGCTGTAGCGCGGACAGGGTCCGATATGACGCCCCTGTCCCGGTTTACAGCGTCACCGGCTCCATGACGCCGGGCGTCAGCACCCTGACGCCCGGCAGTCCGTCGATCAGCACCTTCGCGGATTGTTCGAGGATCGGGAAGGTGCGGTAGTGGCAGGGGATGACCGTCCGGAAATCGAAATACCGCTTCGCGGCATAGGCGGCGCGGGCCATGTCCATCGTGAAATGCCCGCCAGAGGACAGGATGCCGATGTCGGGCCTGTGGACGTCGGCCATCCACTCCATGTCGGCCATGATGTCGGTGTCGCCCGAGACAGTAGATCACATGCCCCTCGGCCGCGATCATGTAGCCTGCCTCGTGCCCTGCATAGATCGGCCCCTCCCGCCCTGCCAGCGATGAGGAATGGCTGGCGTTCACCATGGTGACGCGTGCAGCCCCGATGCTGACCGTGCCGCCCTTGTTGAAGCCGGTGCCTTTGATGCCCTCGGCCTCTTCCCAGAACGTGATCAGGTCATAGCTGCCGAAGATCGGGACCGACAGTTCCTTGGAGATAGCGAGCGCGTCGCCGGTATGGTCGCCGTGGCCGTGGGTCAGCAGGATATGCGTGGCCCCGGCGATGGCCTCGGCCCGGCGGGCCTCGGGGAACACCGGGTTGCCGCTGAGCCAGGGGTCGATCAGGATGACAGCCCCTTCGGTCTCCAGGCGGAAGCCGGAATGGCCGAGCCAGGTGAGTTTCAATGGGGTCTCCAGTTCAGGCATGCTCTGCGTAGGGGCCGGGTCATCCTGCTGGTCATGCCGCAAGCGCGGCAATAAACGCTTCGGAATCCGAGACCCAGCCCAGAAGCATTTGGATGGTCAGAAGCGAGGCATCGTGGTTCGACCGCGAGTTGCCCGCGCCGATTGGTTCCGCCGTACAGTCTGCAAGCAGGATCGGCTGATAATCGCGGAACATGGCATCGCGGATCGTCGATTCCACGCAGACCGACGTGGTGCAGCCGGTGAAGATCAAGTGCTTGGCACCAAGACCCTGAAGAATGGTGTGCAGCGGTGTTTCGAAGAAGCCGCTGAAGCGGTGCTTCGGCACCACGATGTCGCCGGGCTGCGGCGTCAGGTCATCGACGATCCGCGCACCCCAGCTTCCCGCGATGAGGATGCGGCTGTCGCTGCCGTCCGGGGCGGTGACGGTTTCGCCGACGCGGAGGCGGGCATGGCGCTGACGGTGCGGGCTGTCGGCGGCACCCATGTCGGCCATATCGGTGCGATGCTGCATCTGGAGATAGACGACCGGGATGCCGGCAGCGCGGGCCGCAGCCAAGACCGGCGCGGTCGTGGCGGTGGCCTGCCGGATACCGGAAATGTCGATTCCGGCGCGGTCGAACATGCCGCCTTCCGAACCGAAGTCGTTCTGCATGTCCACGACGATGATCGCCGAGGATCGGGATCGAAGGTGACGGGCGCGGGTCGGGCATCGATCTGCACTTTGCGGGCAGCCATGGGCGCTCTCCTCCGGGCCGGACAGGGGCGGAGGAGAGGTCCAAACGCGCGGCC
The DNA here is from genome assembly GCA_963819585.1 of uncultured Alphaproteobacteria bacterium. Taxonomy (GTDB): domain Bacteria; phylum Pseudomonadota; class Alphaproteobacteria; order Rhodobacterales; family Rhodobacteraceae; genus JAOADN01. The sequence goes on along the minus strand of CAWFWP010000002.1, from coordinate 211,273 downwards.
AGTCAAGGCGCATCAAGACCGGGGTAAGATTGCCGGTCCAGCACGGAACCATTGGAATCCCCTGCCTGGCTGCGTAGTGTCGATGACGCGGACAGGGGCCGGATTCGGGTGGACTGGTTTCAGGCGGTTGATGCGTATTGCGAACGGACCGGGCCGGACTACTGGTCCGAGCCGCTGAATGCGCTGACCAATCTGGCGTTTCTGCTGGCGGCATTGTGGGTCTGGCCCGCCACGCGGGGCTATCCGGTGGCGCGGGCGCTGGCGGTCAATCTGGGGATCATCGGCATCGGGTAGTGGATGTTCCATACGCAGGCGACGCGGATCGCGGAACTGGCGGATGTGCTGCCCATCGCGGCCTTCATCCTGATCTATGTCTTTGCCGCCAGCCGTGACCTCCTGCGGCTGCGGACAGGCTGGGCCATTGCCACGGCGGTGGCATTCCTGCCCTACGCTGCGGCAACGGTGCCCGTATGGTCGCTGCTGCCGGGTCTCGGGTCGTCTGCGGGCTACATGCCGGTGCCGGTGCTGATCCTGTTCTATGCCTGGCTGCTGCGCGACCGGAACCCGGCGGCGGCGCGGGGATTTTTGCTGGGTGCAGGGCTGCTGCTGATCTCCATCGCGTTCCGGTCGGCGGACGGGCCGCTTTGCCGGTATCTGGCCGGTCGGCACGCATTTCATCTGGCATCTCATCAACGCGGTGATGCTGGCGCATATGATCCGGGTGCTCGCACAGGCCCGGCGGGACGGGATGGCGCGATGACGGGCGATCTCAATCTTCGGTGGTCGCCACGGATGCCTGACGTACTGTAAGCTAGGGAGTCTCGGCGGCGGGCTTGGTGGAAACCGATCCGACGTCACGGGCGGCAAACCGCGCGATGCTCTGTAGCTCCCGATGAGAAATTCGACATCCGCCTCGCGCATTAGCTTTTTCAAGTTGTACTTTGCGGCTTCCACTTCTCCTAGGGCACGATCACGCTCGAACGCGCCGAGAACAGATCCTAAGAACAGCAACATTACGAAGCCCGCAACGGCGTCTCGCAACTACTTCCGACTCGGCCTTCTCGCGCGTGACGAGGTAGGCGGCGAAGGCCCCAATGAAGGTCAACGCACCGGGCAGTATGTTACCTACCACCGGCGTCCGACTGGCGGCCATGGTCATTCCGACGACAATTCCAAGCAAGGGCCGAAACGAACGCGGAACCAGCCGCTGCTGCTCCTCGGTTGGGAGCGCCTGGGCGTCGAGACCGCGATTGCGGCTACCGCGATAAAAACGATTATTGCAAATACACCCGCCGACAGCCCAACGATGGCGGCTTTTTCAATCGCCAGCAGGAGATCGTCGCGATACATCAGCTATTGATCTCGCCCATGTAGCGCCATGGCAGCAAATCGTTCGGTATCGCCAAGAATGTCTGGCGGCGGCTGATACGTCATGTAGCCGCGGCGCGGCTTGGTGGGCAAAGGTTCATCCGAATTTCCGTAGCATACTAACAACTTTGCGGTCTCGGCGATTGTCAGCACTTGCCCCGATGCGCGTCGCTGAACCAGCTCATCACATGCCCTGATATCAGCCTGTGTCGCGATGCCATTGTCCTGCGCGACCGCCGGCGGGGTGAGAAGCACGGCGATTCCTAACGCGGAAAAGATTCTATGCATGCTGGTCAACCAAATTGTCCTTAGGCGGTAAGGAAAAATATTGTGCCACAGATTACACCCAAACATCTCCTGTTGTCGCGCGATCGGACACGCCGCCGCTAGGCATCGCATCCCGGTGTTTTCGTTGTGTGTGGCTTGCAGTGATGTCAGCGCCGCCTGCGGCCGAGTTTTTGAGTAGCAAGAAGGACGCATTGTCAGCGATAGTCCGACTTCGCGCCGCACGCATTTCATCTGGCATCTCATCAACGCGGTGATGCTGGCGCAGATGATCCGGGTGCTGGTGCGCGGTCATCTTGCAACGCGGACCCATGCGGGCGATGAAGGCGGTGCCGGAGGGAGAGCCGCATGAGTGACATGTTCCTGTCGCAGCTGACCGACCCGTTCCGCATCGGGCTGATCGTGGCGATGATGCTGACGGCCTATCGGACGCGGGGCGCGATGGGGCTGATGACGCCGATGGCGATGGGGGTGGTGTTCGTGGCGGCGATCATCCCGATGACGATGCAGCCGGACAGCCCGGATCAGATATTCGCAATCGGCGTGGGCGTGGTCACGAACGTGATCCTGCTGCTGGGTGCGATGGCGCTGCGCTGGGTGGTGCTGCGGCTTGCAGGGGGCGGGGCAGGGCGCTAAACGGCACCCGACCACGACCATCAGGTGACACCATGTCGATCGATACCGCGACAGCCGCGAAAGTGGCGAAGCTTGCCCGCATCTGCGGTGCCCGAGGGCGATCTGCCTGCCCTCGCGCGCGAGCTGAACGGGATCATCGGGTTCATGGAGCAGCTGAACGAGGTGGATGTGACAGGGGTGGAGCCGATGGTGTCGGTGACGCCGATGCGGCTGAAACGGCGGGCGGATGTGGTGACGGACGGCGGCATGGCCGAGGCCGTGCTGAAGAACGCGCCGGACGCGCGCGAGGGGTTCTTTGCGGTGCCGAAGGTGGTGGAATGACCCTGAACTCCCTGACCATCGCGGCGGCGCGGGATGCCTTGCGCAAGGGCGAGGCGAGCGCGGTCGACCTGACGATGGCCTGCATGACGGCGATGGACGCGGGCGACGGGCTGAACGCCTTCGTCCACAGGACGCCGGAGATCGCGCTGGATCAGGCGCGGGCGGCGGATGCGCGTCTGACCAAGGGGCGATGCGCCCGCGATGTGCGGCATTCCGCTGGGCATCAAGGATTTGTTCTGCACCAAGGGCGTGCCGAGCCAGGCCGGGTCGAACATCCTGAAGGGGTTCCAGCCCGAATACGAATCCACCGTCACGAGCCAGCTGTTCGGCGCGGGCGCGGTGATGCTGGGCAAGCTGAACATGGACGAGTTCGCCATGGGCTCGTCGAACGAGACCTCGTGCTACGGCAATGCGGTCAACCCGTGGCGGCGCGGCAACGACGACACGGCGCTGACGCCCGGCGGGTCGTCGGGCGGGTCGGCATCCGCCGTCGCCGCCGACCTGTGCCTTGCCGCGACCGGCACCGACACCGGCGGGTCGATCCGCCAGCCCGCGGCCTTCACCGGGATCGTCGGCATCAAGCCGACCTATGGCCGGGTCAGCCGCTGGGGGATCGTGGCCTTTGCCTCGTCGCTGGATCAGGCGGGGCCGATGACGAAGACGGTGCGCGATGCGGCGATCATGCTGGGGGCGATGGCGGGGCATGACCCGAAGGACTCGACCAGCTGCCGACCTGCCCGTCCCGGATTTCGAGGCGGCGCTGACCGGCGACATCAGGGGCAAGGTCATCGGCATTCCCAAGGAATACCGGATGGACGGGATGCCGGAGGAGATCGAGAAGCTCTGGTCCGACGGCGTGGCGATGATGCGGGATGCGGGTGCCGTGATCCGCGACATCAGCCTGCCGCATACGAAATACGCGCTGCCCGCCTATTACGTCGTGGCCCCTGCCGAAGCCTCGTCGAACCTCGCCCGCTATGACGGCGTGCGCTATGGCCACCGGGCGAAGCTGGCGCAGGGCGACGGCATCACCGAGATGTACGAAAAGACCCGGGCCGAGGGCTTCGGCAAGGAAGTCCAGCGCCGGGTGATGATCGGGACCTATGTGCTGAGCGCCGGGCTTCTACGACGCCTATTACAACCGCGCCCGGAAGGTCCGCGCGCTGATCAAGCGCGACTTCGAGACGGTGTTCGCCGACGGGCGTCGATGCGATCCTGACGCCCGCGACGCCAAGCGCCGCCTTCGGTCTGGGCGAGATGGCGGATGCCGATCCGGTGCAGATGTATCTGAACGACGTCTTCACCGTGACGGTGAACCTGGCCGGTCTGCCCGGCATCGCGGTTCCGGCGGGCCTCGACCGGCAGGGATTGCCGCTGGGGCTGCAACTGATCGGGCGGCCCTGGGAAGAGGGTGACCTGCTCAATCACGCCTACGTGCTGGAGCGCGCTGCGGGGTTTGTGGCCAAACCGGCGAAATGGTGGTAAGGCCCCGCGCGATCCGGGCCTGACCGGTCCGCTGACAAAATGGAAGACCCGATGCGACTGACTGCCCCGATCTTTGCGCTGGCTTTGGCAGCACTGGCCGCCTGCACGCAGCCCGAACCGTTCGAGGAGGTCGGCGGTGTCGGGTTCGGCACGGCGGCGGACTATCAGGCGCAGCGCGAGGCGGAATTGCGGAACGGTCCGCCGCCCGGCTTCGGTGTTCCGGTCGCGGGCGCGGGCGCGCCGGTGACGCAAGTGGCCGCAGCGCCGGGTGCGCCGCTGCCGCCGGAGATCTATGCGGCGGTCGCGGCAGCCGAGGCGGGGACGCTTCCGGCGGGCGGTGCACCGCTGAACGGGACGCTGGCGACGGTGCCGGTGACGGACCCGTCCATCGGCGTCGCGGCGGTCGATCCGGCAGCGGTGCCGGTGGTCGATCCGAACAACACCGGGATTTCGGACGAGAACGACTTCGGTGCCGTCGCGTCACGCGAAACGATCGAGACGGACAAGGCGCGGATCGAGGCCAACAAGGCGCAGTATGTCGAGATCGCGCCGACGGCGCTGCCGGAGCGTACCGGGAACGCGGTGTCGCCGATCATCGAATACGCGATCAACGCGCAGAACCGTCTGGGCCAGAAGGCCTTTGAGCGGTCGGGTCTGGCGCTGGCCGATCACGACAAGGCCTGCCTGCGCTATGCCTCGCCCGCCGAGGCGCAGGAAACCTTCCTGAACGCGGGCGGACCGAAGCGCGATTCCAAGAACCTTGACCCCGACGGTGACGGGTTCGCCTGCAAATGGGACCCGACGCCGTTCCAGAAGGCGCGCGGATAAGGTTGGTTCCGGCGTTCCCTTCGCCGAATTTCGGACCGCGCCGCGACGGGGTGACGCCGTCCCTGATCGTGATTCACTATACCGCGATGCCGACCTGCGCCGAGGCTGAGGCGCGGCTCTGCGACCCGGCGGCAGAGGTGTCGGCGCACTGGCTGGTGTCCGAAGCGGGACATGCGCTGCCGCTGGTCGATGAAGCGATGCGCGCGTGGCACGCGGGGGCCGGGGAATGGGCCGGGATCACGGATGTGAACTCGGCCTCCATCGGGATCGAACTGGCCAATCCGGGGGATGCGCCGTTTCCCGAGGCGCAGATGGCGGCGCTGGAACGGCTGCTGGCGGACGTGATGACGCGGCACGGCATTCCGCGGCACCGGGTGATCGGGCATTCCGACATGGCCCCCCAGCGCAAGCGTGATCCGGGGCCACGGTTCGACTGGCGCAGGCTGGCGCTGGCGGGCCTGTCGGTCTGGCCGGAGGACGGCGAAGACGGGGCGGATTTCACGGCCTCGGCACGCGCCTTCGGTTATCCGGATGCGCCGCCGGATGCGCTGCTCGCGGCATTCCGGCTGCGGTTCCGGCCGTGGGCCGAAGGTCCGCTGACGGCCTTGGACAGGGAAGCGGTCGCTGCGCTGGCCCGCGACTATCCCGCCAGCGCGGCCCAGATCAGCGCGGACAGGTAGAGCCCGAGGCCGAAGACGACATGCGCGATCAGCCCCCGGGCGCGGTCGCGCCAGGGTGTGGCGCTGCGGCTGGCGGCCCAGCCGTTGCCCATGCCGGGCGACATCAGGAACCAGCCTGCCGCGATGGTCACGACCCCCACGATCAAGGCGGGGCCGGGGGTCGGGGCCGCCGCCCATCCCATGCCCCAGAAGATCAGCAGCACGGCGGCGTAGAGGACGCCGATGGCATAGTGGCCAAGCCAGCCCCAAAGCTGTTCACGCTGCACCGGGGCGGCGGCGGCGATGTCATCGTGGAAAACGCGGCCCCGCAGCGCATGGCTGAACCAGCGCCCCGCCAAGCGCCAGTCGGGGGCCGCGTCGCCCGCCACTTTTGCGCGCATCAGGCCCCAGAGATCGAACAAGGCGGTCGCGCCGATGCCGATGAACAGGCTGGCCGTCAGCAAGACGAAGAAACTGTAGAACAGCATGATGCGCAGCGCATCCCGGTGATCTGCCGCGACCGTGGCGCGGCAGGCTGGCGGAAGGCAACACCCTTGACCGGGGCCGCATCGGCACATACTGCGATGGCGCGCGGACGGCCGGATGACCGCGACTCCTTGGCGAAAGCCAGGGGATCGAGGAAAGTCCGGGCTCCATGAAGACACGGTGCCGGGTAACGCCCGGCGGGGGCAACCCCAGGGAAAGCGCCACAGAGAAGAGACTACCCGCATCCGTGCGGGAAAAGGTGAAACGGTGGGGTAAGAGCCCACCGCGGACCGGGCAACCGGGACGGCAAGGCAAGCCCCACCGGGAGCAATGCCGAATAGGGGGTCCGTTGCGGGGCTGATCACCGGGCAACCGGGGATATCGCCGCAGGGATGCTTCGATCCCGGACCCCGGGTTGGCAGCTGGACCCCGCCGGTAACGACGGGGCGAGAGGAATGGTCATCCATCGGGGGCAACCCCGAAGACAGAACCCGGCTTACAGGCCGTCCGCGCAAATCTCATCCGGCCGGCATGGGCAGGTATGCGCCGAATTCCCCGGCCAAGCAGCTATGACTGGCACAGTCGGACGCGTATAGTCCCGTCAGCATTAGCAGAAGGGGCTGCCACCATGAGCTTTATGAAGACACTTGCCACGCTTGCGATGGGTTTTGCCGCTGCGCGAGGGATCGACAAATACCGCAAGTCCGGCGGTATGCCGGGTGTGCAGGACATGCTGAAGCAGGCGCAGGCGCCCGGCGGCATGGCCGACAAGATCGGCGAGGCGGCGCAGAAGATGGGGCTGCCGGTCGGTGCCGAGACCGTCAAGGGCATGCTCGACCAGATGAGCTCTGGCCTCGGCACAGCGGCTGACGCGACCGAAAAAGGCATGGGGCAGCTGTCGACCGCGATGGGCGGGGCGGCGGCGGCGGGCACCGACATGTTCGAAAAGGCCATCGCGGCGGTGACGGGCGGGACCGGGGCGTCGGCGGCGATGGAGGAAAACGCGCGGCTGATGATTCGCGCGATGATCCAGGCGGCGAAGGCCGACGGGGCCATTGACGACGAAGAACGCGCGGCGATCATGGCGCATCTGACGGGTGCCACCGCCGAGGAGAAGGCTTTCGTGGAGGCCGAGATGAACGGGCCGATGGACATGGCGGGTCTGGTCGCGGCCACGGGGGCGACGATGAAGACGCAGGTCTATGCGACGTCGCTGACGGCGATCAAGATGACCAACCCGGCCGAAATCGCCTATCTGCGGCAGTTGTCTGCGGCCCTCGGCCTTGATGCGGCGGCGCGCGATGCGATCCACGCCTCGGTCGGTCTGGGGCCGTTGCCCGCCGCTTGAGAACGGACAAAGCCGGGCCGCCCCTGTCGCCTTGACAGGGCGGTCCGCATCGCTAAAAGGCGGACTTCGAGAGATTTCGCGGGCCGCGCCCATCCGGGGTGCCCGCCCGTATCAGGAGTGACGACAATGGCGAAGCCGACAACGATCAAGATCCGGCTGAACTCGAGCGCGGGCACGGGACATTTCTACGTGACCAAGAAGAACGCGCGCACGATGACGGAAAAGATGGTCGTCAAGAAATACGACCCCGTGAAGCGCGAGCATGTCGAATACAAGGAAGGCAAGATCAAGTAATTCTGATCCTGTCCGTGGACTGCAAGGGCCGCGCCGAAGGGTGCGGCCTTTTGCTTTCCGGACAACTGAGGCTATGTTTGGGGTATGTTGGAGACGATCACGATCCGCGCCAGCGGCCGGTCCGATCTGGCGGACGTCGATGCGCTTCTGGCGCGAAGCTATCCGCGCCTGCTGGCAGGGCATTACGCGCCATCTGTCATGGTGACGGCGCTGCCGATCATCAGCCGCGCGCGCCCAGAGCTTGTGACAAGCGGGACATATTATCTGGCGGTCGAACCGTCCGGCCGGGTTCTGGGGGCAGGGGGCTGGACCACCGGCACGCCCGACGGCGGTGCACGGCAGGCGCGCACCGGGCATATCCGGCATTTCGTGACGGATGACGGGTCGGTGCGGCGCGGGATCGGGCGGGCGCTGATGGCGCATGTTCTGCGCGAGGCGGGGGATGCCGGGATCACCATGCTCGACTGCCTGTCGACGCGCATGGCCGTCCCGTTCTATGCGGCGATGGGGTTCACCGAAGTTGCCCTCGTGACGGTGCCGCTGCGGCCGGGCATCGATTTTCCGGCAGTGCGGATGCAGCGGGTTCTTCCGGGATAGCCTAGAGCGTGTCTGACCCAGACTGAAGCGTCAGACATGCTTCAGGTTTTTCGTTGTCGCCTGTCTTTCGGCAAAACCGGATTCCACTTTTGTCGGACAGGCTCTAGTGGAATCGAAAAGGCCGGGGTTTCCCCCGGCCCTGCCTGTCCGTCATGCCGTCAGCGTCACTCGCGGTTGCCGAGGAACTGCAGCAGGAACATGAACATGTTGATGAAGTCGAGGTAGAGGTTCACGGCCCCCATGATCGCCGACTTGCCCAGCCATTCCTGATCCATGCTCTGCGCGTGCATCACATAGTCCGATTTGATCTTCTGCGTGTCGTACGCGGTCAGGCCCGCGAAGATCAGTACGCCGATGGCCGACACCGCGAAGTAGAGCGCGGGCGACTGCAGGAAGATGTTGAGGATCGAGGCGACGATCAGGCCGATCACGCCCATGATCAGGAACGACCCCCAGCCCGAGATGTCGCGCTTGGTCGTGTAGCCCCAGAGCGACAGGCCCGCGAACGAGATTGCGGTCACAAGGAACGTCTGCGCGATCGAGATGCCGGTGAAGGCCGCGAAGATCCAGCTGACAGCGACAGACCCATCACGGCTGCGAAGGCGTAGAAGAACAGCTGCAGCCCGGCCTGGCTGAGACGCGAGACCGCCGCGCCGAAGCCGAACGACATCAGCAGCGGCGCGAACATGACAATCCAGCCGAGGATGTTCGGGCGCAGCGTTGCCGGGTCGCGGAAGATCGACAGCAGCATGTCGTTCGACCCGACCGCCCAGGCGACCCCGCCGGTGAAGAGCATGCCCACGGACATCAGCCCGTAGACCTTGTTCATATGGGCGCGAAGGCCCTGGTCGATCTCGGCGGTCCGCGTGCCGATGCGGCCCGTGTTGATCGTCTGATACTGTGCCATGGATCCCTCCGGTTAACATGCTGGTCTCAGCTGTCACGTCTCCGTCCGACCTTGCTGCCGATATTGGACTGCCGTGCGCCATAATTCAAGTGTTTCGGTCAGGAATGCAGGCGGGCAATCGGTGCGGCGACCGGCTGCGCCCACGCGCGCGTCGCGATCTCAGCGTCTGGTCCAGTTCGCGGGCACGTCCCAGACCTCGCGCTCGGATTCCTGCCGTGCCTCGTCGCGGGTCAGGCCGATGTCGCTGAGCAGGTGGTCGTCGAGGTCGAGAAGCGACCGACGCTCGCGCCGGACCGCCAGCGCGCCGAGGATGCGCCCGATGACCGCCAAGCCGGCAACCTGCGGTGCGGCGGGCCGGAAGGGATGTGCGATGCTGTGTGCCATGATGAACCTCTGCTTTCCGTGATGTGTCAGGCTGGCTTCGATGAATTTCCTTGATCCTTATCGCAGGATCGGTCACATTACGGAAATGAATGATTGTTAGAATTGACATCAGGAACCGTGATATGGCCCGCAACCTCGATCTGACCTCGCTGCGATCCTTTGTGACAGTCGCCGATGTCGGCGGCGTAACGCGTGCGGCCGGGCTGCTGAACCTGACGCAGTCGGCGGTGTCGATGCAGCTGAAGCGCCTGGAAGAGGGGCTGGGGCGCGACATGTTCAGCCGCGCCGCGCGCAAGCTGACCCTGACGCCCGAGGGTGAACAGCTGCTGGCCTATGCGCGGCGCATGCTGGACCTGAACGACGAGGCGCTGTCGCGGATGACGGACGCGAGCTATGAGGGTGAAATCCGCCTCGGCGTGCCGCATGACATCGTCTATCCGCAGATGCCGGGCATCCTGAAGGCACTGGCCAAGGAGTTCCCGCGCATGCGTGTTAATCTGGCGTCGTCCTTCACGCGTATTCTGCGCGAGGGGTTCGAGAAGGGCCAGTATGACATGATCCTGACGACCGAACCGACCGCAGGTCCGGGCGGCGAGGCGCTGGCGCGGCGCGATCTGGTCTGGGTCGGCGCGCCCGAGGGCACGGCCTGGCAGCGCCGACCGGTGCGGCTGGGATTCAAGGACACCTGCTTTTTCCGGCCTATCGCCCAAGGTGCGCTGACCGAGGCGGGCATTCCCTGGGAAATGGGCTTTGAAGGCGAGTGCGAGCAGGTGATCGAGGCGACGGTGTCGGCCGATCTGGCGATTACGGCGCGGATGCGGGGGGCGCTGCCCGATGCGGTCGAGGTGATCGAGGCGGGGAATGCGCTGCCTGATCTGGGTCAGCTGCTGATCTGCCTTTACGATTCCGGCACGCAGAAGGGTCCGGCGGCGCGGGCGCTGCGCGCACATCTGCGCTGCGCCTATGGCAACGGCGGCCTACTGCAAGGCGACGACAATCTTGCCGGTAGCGGCGCGGTCGCGGAGCATGTCCAGCCCGCGCTGCGCCTGGTCGCGGGCAAGCAGATGGCTGATGCGAGGCGATAACCTGCCCTCGGTGTGCCAGCCGATCAGGGTCGACAGGCTGTCGGCCAGAAGGTCGGGGCGGAAGGCTGAATAGCCGCCGAAATAGACCCCGATGACGTCGATGTTCTTGACCAGCAGGTGGTTCGCCCTGATCTGCGGCACCTCGCCGCTGGCAAAGCCGATGACGATGATGCGGCCAAGCGGTTTCAGGCAGCGCAGCGCGGCGTCGAACGACGCGCCCCCGACCGGATCGTAGACGACATCCGCCCCCCCGAGCGCCCGCACCTGGTCCCGCAGATCGCCTGCGTCGCTGTCGATCAGGTGATGCGCGCCCGCTCCTTCCGCGATGGCCAGCCGCTCCGCCCCGCGTGCGACGGCGATCACCCGCGCCCCGGTCAGCGCGCCGATTTCCACCGCCGTCAGGCCGACACCACCCGCCGCACCCAGCACCAGCAGCGTCTCGCCCGGAACAAGCCGCGCGCGCTGGACCAGCGCGATATGGCTCGTGCCATAGGCGATCTGGAACCCTGCGGCGACATCGAAGGGCATCGTGTCGGGAATCGGGATCAGCCGGTCCGTGGCGACGACCGCAAGATCGGCCAGCCCGCCCGATCCCGGCAGGGCAGCGACCCGCGTCCCGGGGGCGGGACCGGCGGTGCCTGGGCCCAGCGCCTCGACCGTGCCCGCAAGTTCCAGGCCCAGCGTCAGGGGCAGAGGCGGCATGTCCTGATAGGTGCCCCCGGCCATCAAGAGGTCGGCGAAGTTCAGCCCCGCGGCGGCGACGCGGATCAGTGCCTGACCGGACCCGGGCACCGGGTCGGCGACACTGCGCCAGGCGGGCGGCGTGTCGTGGGACGTGACCTGAAAGGCCTCCATGTCGGGGCAATCCTGAATGCGGATGGAGCGATCTGCGCCGAGTGTGGCACCCCTGTGGGGTCCGATCCAGATGAAGCGGAACACAACGTGCTTTCGCGTTCTGCAAAACACGCAAAAGTTGCAATTGCGAAATGCAATACTTGCATTGGGTTGTGCCGTTCGGCGACTGGTGCCGCGCTCAGATCCGGGGGGTCGGGCGCAGTCTTCCAAAGAATTTGCAGCATTCTCAGCCCGACTACAAAGGTTCTAACAAGATTCTTTGATGATTTCCGGGAAAATCGACCGGCCTAATGCCTACAGGTCAGGTTTGGCACGAATTGTGCTTACATTACTGTATGAGCGTTCAGTTTGTGGGAGAGATTGCGTGAAACACCCGGTCGACGTCCATGTGGGCAAGCGGATCCGCCATCGGCGCTGGATGGTGGGCATGACGCAGCAGCAGCTGGCCGACAAGGTCGGCATCAAGTTCCAGCAGATCCAGAAATACGAGACCGGGATGAACCGCGTGTCGGCATCGCGGCTTTGGGACATTTCCTCGGCGATGGGCGTCTCGATCAGCTTCTTCTTCGAGGGTCTCGCGGGGGATCATCCGGCAGCGGATAACGACTCGGGCGATCTGATGGCGGATAAAGAGGCGTTGCTGCTGGTGCGCACCTACTACGCAATTCCCGAAGCGCAGCGCAGACGGCTGTTCGAACTGGCCAAGGTCCTGTCCGACGCGGCCTGACGACCGTCAGGTGGCCGGTCGCTTGACCGGTCGCACGCCTGCGGATACCGCTGACCCGAAAGCGGGGACTGGATGCGGCTGACCACAGCAGATCGGGACGAGGTGATCGCGACGGCCCATGCGCTGGCCGATGCGGCGCGGGTGGAAACGCTGCGGCATTTCCGGTCTGCGGGCCTGTCGGCCGAAACCAAGGAAACCGACCGCTTCGACCCGGTGACGGTGGCGGACCGCGCGTCGGAACAGGCGATGCGGGCGATCCTGGCCGCGCGGCGGCCGGACGATGCGATCCTGGGCGAGGAATTCGGGGCGAAACCGGGCACCAGCGGCCTGACCTGGGTGCTCGACCCCATCGACGGCACGCGCGGTTATCTGTCTGGCACGCCGACCTGGGGCGTGCTGATCGCGGTGTCGGATGCGGACGGGCCGGTCTTCGGGATCATCGACCAGCCCTATATCAGCGAGCGTTTCGCGGGCGGCTTCGGCGTGGCGGAATGCGTCGGGCCGATGGGCCGGTCGGCGCTGAAAGCGCGGCCAGCGCGGCCGATGTCCGACGCGATCCTGTTTTCCACCTTCCCCGAGGTCGGCACGCCGGACGAGGGTGCTGCGTTCCGCAGGCTGGTCCCGCAGGTGAAGCTGACACGCTACGGCACGGACTGCTACGCCTATGCGCTGATCGCGGCAGGGCAGATCGACCTGGTGGTCGAGGCGGGGTTGCAGGCCTATGACGTGCAGGCCCCGATCGCGGTGATCGAGGCGGCGGGCGGGGTCGTGACCGACTGGACGGGCGCGCCGGTGCATCAGGGGGGCCGGGTGCTGGCGGCGGCGAACCGGGCGGTGCATGCAGCGGCGATGGCGGTTCTGAACGGATAGCGCCGGGGCGCTGCCCCGGCACCCCGGGATACTTCGGGACCGAAAATGGAGCGGAAGGGATGCGCGAGGTTCTGATCCGGGGCGCGGATGTCGTCGTCACGATGGACGCCGCGCGGCGCGAGATCGCGGGCGGCGATGTGCTGATCCGGGACGGGGTGATCGCAGGCGTGGGGCTTGGACTGACCACGGCGGGCGAAGTGGTGAACGCGCGCGGCTGCGTGGTGACGCCGGGACTCGTGAACACGCACCATCACCTCTACCAGACGCTGACCCGCGCCGTGCCGGGCGGGCAGGACGCGCTGCTGTTCGGCTGGCTGAAGACGCTCTATCCGATCTGGGCGCGCTTCGGGCCGGAGCATATGCGGGTGTCGGCGCTGGCCGGGCTGGCGGAGCTGGCGCTGTCGGGCTGCACGATGACCTGCGACCATCTCTACCTGTTCCCGAACGGATCGCGGCTGGACGACACCATCGACGCGGCGCGGCAGATCGGGCTGCGCTTTCATCCGACACGCGGCGCGATGAGCATCGGCGAGAGCGCGGGCGGGCTGCCGCCGGACAGCCTGGTCGAAACGCGAGGCGCGCGATCCTTGAGCGACATGCATCCGGGTGGTCGATGCCTTCCACGATCCGAGCGCCGGGCGCGATGGTCCGCGTGGGCCTCGCCCCCTGCTCGCCCTTCTCGGTCAGCCGCGACCTGATGCGCGAGGCGGCACTGCTGGCGCGGGACAAGGGCGTGATGCTGCACACCCATCTGGCCGAGAATGACGAGGATGTGGCCTATTCGCTGGCGAAGTTCGGCTGCCGCCCGGGGCAGTATGCCGAAGACCTCGGCTGGACCGGTCGCGGACGTCTGGCACGCGCATTGCGTGAAGCTGGATGCGGGCGAGACCGGGCTGTTCGCGCGGACCGGGCACCGGGGTGGCGCATTGCCCCTGTTCGAACTGCCGTCTGGGGTCGGGGATCGCACCCGTCCGGGCGATGCGGGATGCGGGGGTCAAGGTCGGGCTGGGGGTCGACGGGTCGGCGTCGAACGACGCGGGGAACCTGATCGCCGAGGCGCGGCAGACGATGCTTCTGCAACGGGTCGCACGCGGGGCCGATGCGATGGGGGCGCGAGAGGCGCTGGAGGTGGCGACGCTGGGCGGGGCGCAGGTTCTGGGGCGGGACGACTGCGGGGCGCTGGAGGTCGGGCGGCGGGCCGATATCGCGGTCTGGGACGTGAGCGGGATCGAGGCGGCGGGGGCCTGGGACCCGGTCGCGGCGCTGGTTCTGTGCGGGGTCGGGCGGCGTGCGCGACCTGTTCGTCGAGGGGCGGCAGGTGGTGCGGGACAGGCGGGTCGAGACGGTGGACATGGGGCGGGTGATCGGGGATCAGGGGCGGCTGGCAAGGGCGCTGATGGGGTAGGGAACGAACGGGCCTTGCGAGGTCCCACGCAGGGGCCTTCGCCCGGATGAATGGAATCAAAGGCTTGCGAGGACGAATTAGGACTTCGTCAAGGATTGGCGCAACGTTCGGTGCATCAAGGATCGCGCAAGGCGCGATTGACTTCGGGCGACCGGCAAGGCCGAATGATCCGGACTTCAGGCTGCATCAGGAGCCCCCATGCCCGTCACGCAAGATCAGGCGCAGCGCATCGCCGACGCCTACACCGCCGCCTGGAATTCGGGCCAGCCCGAGGCGGTTTCGTCCTTCTACGCGCCCGACGGCGGCATCGTCATCAACCGGGGCACACCGTGGGAGGGCCGCGCCGGTGTCGCCGCGATGGCGGCAGGGTTCTTCGCCGATGTGCCGGACCTGTCGCTGACCTGCGACGGCATCCGCGTGGCGGGAGACCATGTCGTCTATCTCTGGACCTTCACCGGCCATCATTCCGGCACCAGCGCACCGCTGCGCATAGCGGGGTGGGAGGAGTGGGACTTCGACGCCGATAACAAGGTCAGCGCGTCGCGTGGCTGGTACGATGCGGCGGATTATGCGCGCCAGGTGGCGGGCGGCTGAGTTGGACAACAAGGGCATCCATGGAACTGCAAGGATCGTGTCACTGCAGGGCGGTGACGTTCACCGTGCGCTCGACAGCGCCCATCCCGTTCAACCGCTGCTACTGCGGCATCTGCCGCAAGACCGCCGGGGCGGGCGGCTATGCCATAAACATCGGCGCGGATACCGCCGCGATGGAGGTCACGGGGCGCGAGCATCTGCGCGTGTACCGCGCGCAGGTCGCGGACCCTGCGACGGGCGGCACGGTCGAAAGCAGCTGCGAGCGGAATTTCTGCGGGCTCTGCGGCAGCGCGCTGTGGGCCTATGACCCGCGATGGCCGGACAATGTCTATCCGCATGCCTCGGCCATTGACACGGAGCTGCCCATGCCGCCGCATCACTGGCACATGATGCTGTCGTCCAAGGCGGCGTGGGTGACGCCCGCTGTTGCAGAGGGCGACCGGACGTTCGACGAATATCCCGACGAAAGTCTCGCCGCGTGGCATGACCGGCTCGGACCGGTCGGATAGGGCGGCATGACGGACGACCCCTTCACGCATCATCCCGGTCTGCGCGGCCGGATCACGGACCCGCTGACATCGTTCTTCCGCACCTTCCAGCCGTCGGATTTCGACGCGGCGATGCTGGCCGCAGGGCGGCCCGCCGACTGGCGCTACACCGACGCGGACCGCGAGGCGCGGCGGCAGGCGGTTCTGGCGGGTCGTCTGGGGACGCGACATCTGGGTCTTTGCCTATGGCTCGCTGATGTGGGACCCGGCCTTTGTCTATGCCGAGGTCCGGCCGGGGCCGGATCGCGGGCTATGCGCGGCGGTTCTGCCTGTCGGAAACCTATGCGCGCGGCACGCCCGACGCGCCGGGGCTGATGGCAGGGCTGGATCACGGCGGCCGGGCTGCGAGGGGCTGGTGTTCCGCATCGCGGCGGAGGTGGCGGACCGCGAGACGGAAATCCTGTGGCGGCGCGAGGGGCTGGGGTCGGCCTATACGCCGGTCTTTGCTCCGGTGACGACGGCGCAGGGCACAGTCGAGGCGCTGGCCTTCGTCGCCGACCACGCCTCGCCCGTCATCTTCCCGGACCTGACGCGGGACGAACAGGTGAAGCTGATCGCAACCGGTGTCGGTGTGCTGGGGTCGAGCCGGGAGTATCTGGAGAACATCGCGGCGCAGATGGCGGCGCTGGGGATCGAGGACGGGGACGTGATGGACCTGCTGGAGGATGTGCGGGGGTATCGGGGGTAGGGTCGGGCTTTCCCTTGCCGCCGGGCGGCTTCGCAGTGTCAGATCGTCTTGGCCATATTGATCCCGGTGGTGAAGAAACCAATCCTCGCGTAAAGCGCTTCGGCGCGTCCGTTGCTGACGGCGACGCGCAGGCGAATCTGCTTGATGCCTTTTGCTCTCAGTTGGCTTTCCAGCATGGACAGGGCATCGGTGCCATAACCTTTGCCCCGGTATTCGGGCAGGATCTCGAAATCGTTGATGTAGGCGCTCTGGGTTTCGGGCGTCTCGCTGAACCACAGATACCCGATCAGGGCCTCGTCCGGGGTGGCGATGGCCAGCGGGAGGTGCCCCGCTGTCTCCTGGCCCTGCGGCAGAAGCTGCGCGGCAGCGTGGGCGGACTCGACCGCCGCCTGTTCGGGCGGCAACTGGTAGTTGCTGGCAAGGTCGTCGGCATAATCGGCGACACCACGTGCCATGTAGGCGGAGTATTCGTCGGGGGTCAGCGCACGCAGTATGATCATCTGGGCGGTTCCGGCTGGGCGTGAAGGAGTAGCGCAGGTCGCGGGCGGGCAGGCAACGGGAAAGCGGGTCGGCAGGACTTAGCTGCGCAGCCTTCCCCCGACCCACACCGCCCTGACCGCGCGGTCATCCCCCATCATGATCGTCGGGAACAGCGCCTCCCAGATGTCGCCCGCACGCGCCGCGCGCTGGGCGATGGCGGGGGTGGAGGACAGGTCGATCACCGCGATGTCGGCCTCCATCCCGGGTGCGAGGTTGCCGATCTGGTGGCTTGCATGGAGTGCCCGGGCCGATCCGACCGTCGCCAGCCACCAGAGCTGCGACGGGTGCAGCGCCTGACCGCGCAGCTGCGCGACCTCATAGGCGGCGGCCATCGTGCGGAGCATGGAAAACGACGACCCGCCGCCGGTGTCGGTGGCAAGGCCGACGCGGAGGCGCTGGGTCAGGGACATGTCGAACAGGCCGGATCCGATGAAGGTGTTCGATGTCGGGCAATGGACAAGGGCCGCCCCGGCCTCGGCCAGCCGGTCCTTCTCGCGCGCGGTCAGGTGGATTGCATGGCCATAGAGGGCGCGCTCGCCGATCAAGCCCTGCGCTTCGTAGGTGTCGAGGTAGTCGCGGGACTGTGGGAACAGGTCACGCACCCAGGCGATCTCATCCGGCTGTTCGGACAGATGCGTCTGCATCAGGCAGTCGGGGTTCTGCCGCCACAGAGCGCCCAGGGCGGCAAGCTGTTCGGGGGTGGAGGTGGGCGAGAAGCGGGGGGTGATGACGTAGGACAGCCGGTCAACGCCGTGCCATTTCCCAAGCAGGGCGCGGCTGTCGTCGTAGGCGGATTGCGCGGTGTCGAGGAGGCCGTCCGGGCGCGTTGCGGTCCATGCAGGTCTTGCCCGCATAAAGGCGCTGGCCGCGTGACTGTGCGGCGGTGAAGATCGCATCGACGGATGCGGGGTGGATGGTGGCATAGGTGCAGACGGTCGTGGTGCCGTTCGCCAGCGTCAGGTCAAGGTAGCGGTCAGCGATCTCGGCCGCATAGGCAGGGTCGGCAAAGCGCATCTCCTCGGGGAAGGTGTAGGTGTTCAGCCAGTCGATCAGCCGCTTGCCCCAGGACGCGATGATCGCGGTCTGGGGGTAATGGACATGCGCATCGACGAAACCGGCGCTGAGAAGCGCGTCGCCATAGTCGGTGATGCGGGCCTGCGGGTGCAGGCGGCCGAGGTCGTCGGCGTGGCCCACGGCGCGGATGATCCCGTCGTCGATGAGGACGCCGCCGCGCGCGGAATGGGCGGCGGCGGCGGGCCCCTGCACGAAGGGATCGCCGGTGTAGGACAGCGTCTGTCCCAGAAGAAGGTCTGTCATCGGCGATCCCCGGTCTGCCCGCCGCGACCCTAATGCGGTTCGGGCCGGACTTGAACGGGTCGCGCGCCGCATCCGGCCCTGACCCGCGTTGCCTTCGGGCGCGTTCCGGCGTAGCGGAAGGCACGCGGGCAGGAGTGGCAGCGTGGCCGAGAGCGATCTTCAGGACCCCGAGGGCATCGACGAGGACTATGCGCTGGACGAGCGCACTGTCGATGCGATCCTTGCGGCGGTCCAGGCGGGCGATCACGACGCGATCGACGCCGCGATGGAGCCGCTGCACGCCGCCGACATCGCCGACCTGCTGGAACAGATTTCCGCGTCCGAACGCCGCGACCTGCTGGGGCTGTGGTCGAAGGGGATCGACGGGGAAATCCTGTCGGAAATCGACGAATCGATCCGCGAGGAAGTGATCGGGTCGCTGCCGCACGAGGTGCTGTCCGAGGCGGTGCGCGAGCTTGAATCGGACGACGTGGTCGATCTGATCGAGGACCTGGAAGAACCCCAGCAGGAAATGATCCTGGGGGTTCTGCCCGAGCCGGACCGCATGGCGGTGGAACGCGCGCTGGCCTATCCGGACGGGTCGGCCGGACGCCTGATGCAGCGCGAGGTGGTGACGGCGCCGGAGCATTGGACGGTGGGCGAGGCAATCGATTTCCTGCGCGACAGGACGGAGCTGCCCGAGCAGTTCTACCATGTCATCCTGATCGACCCGAAGCATCGCCCGACAGGATATGTGACG
Source organism: uncultured Alphaproteobacteria bacterium (assembly GCA_963819585.1). Classification (GTDB taxonomy): domain Bacteria; phylum Pseudomonadota; class Alphaproteobacteria; order Rhodobacterales; family Rhodobacteraceae; genus JAOADN01. The sequence goes on along the minus strand of CAWFWP010000002.1, from coordinate 192,307 downwards.
CTGGGCAAGCTGCTGGCGTCAAAGCGCGTCGTGCGGCTGCGGGACATCCTGGAGGACAGCTTCCGGACGGTCGGGGTGATGGAGGAAGAGGCCGACGTCGCCTATGCCTTCAACCAGTATCACCTGATCTCGGCCCCGGTGGTGGATGAACATGACCGGCTGGTCGGCGTCATCACCATCGACGACGCGATGGCGGTGCTGGACGAGGAGCACGAGGAAGACGTGCTGCTGATGGCGGGCGTCGGCGAGGAAAGCTCCATCGCCGACGGGGTCTGGGAAACCGTGCGGCAGCGGACGCCGTGGCTGCTGGTGAACCTGCTGACCGCGAATTTCGCGGCTTTCGTCATCAGCCGGTTCGCGGGCACCATCGAAAGCTATGTGGCATTGGCTGCCCTGATGCCCATCGTGGCGTCGATGGGCGGCAATGCCGGGACGCAGTCGCTGGCGGTGGCGGTGCGGGCGCTGGCGACCAAGGACCTGACCGCGTCGAACGCCCCGCGCGTGGTGCGGCGCGAGGCGGTGGTGGGGCTGATGAACGGCCTGATCTTTGCGGCGATCATGGGTGTCGTCGGCTATGCGTTCTTCGGGTCGTGGCTGCTTGGCGGGGTCGTGGGAGCGGCGATGATCATCAACCAGATCGTCGCGGCGCTGGCCGGAACGCTGGTCCCGCTGGCGCTGGAGCGGCTGGATTTCGACCCGGCGCTGGCGTCCGGGACGTTTGTCACGACAATGACCGATGTGGTGGGGTTCTTCGTGTTTCTGGGGCTGGCGACGGTGGTGCTGATTTGACGATGACGGATGCGAAGGCTGCGGCGCGGACGGAAGCCTATGCGCGGCGGAAGGCGGCGTTCGCGGCGCGCGGTCCGGCGGACGCAAAGTTTCTGGCCAGTGTGCTGAGCGAGCACAGGGAACCGGCCGCTGTCAGGCTACATGCCGATGCGGACCGAAATCGACCCGCTGCTGGCGATGGGCGGACATGCGGGGCCTGTCGGCGTCCCGGTCATCATCGGCAAGGGGCAGCCGCTGCGGTTCCGCACATGGACGCCGAAAGCGGCGATGGTTCCGGGCGAGTTCGGCGCGCAGGTGCCCGAGACGGGCGACTGGATGGAGCCTGCGGTGCTGATCGTGCCCCTGCTGGCCTTCGACCGCCGCGGATACCGGCTGGGCTATGGCGGCGGGTTCTATGACCGGACGCTGGAGGGTCTGCGGGCGCGGGGATCTGTGCTGGCAGTCGGGTTTGCATTCGCCGCGCAGGAAGTAGCGGCGGTCCCGCACGACGCGACGGACCAGCAGCTGGACCTGATTGTCACCGACGCGGGCGTGATCGTGCCCGCATGACCTGAGGCATCAGGCGCGACGGCGTCGGCGCGCAAGTCCGAACAGCGCCAGCCCGCCTGCGGCAAGCAGGGGTGCTGTCGCGGGCAGCGGCACGGGGGCCGGGTCCAGCGTCAGATCGACGGATTGAAGCTCGAACTGGCCGCATGGTATGTCGCACTGCGGGAACTCGTACGGGTTGATCAGCGAGATGACGAAGCTGTCAAGGCCGGTGAATCCTTCACCGAGGACCAGCTTCTGCAGATCGTTGAAGCCGCGCGCCAGCCGGAAGGTGGCCGAGGCGACGACCGATCCGCCGGAGTATCCCGTAACGACGATGTTGTCCTTCAGCGTGCGCACATAACGCGAGAAGCTGTAGCCGAGCGAGTTCAGGGTCAGGCTCTGCACGCTGAAGGTGCTCCTGCTCGTGAAGGTCAGGTCGGTTGCAAACCCGGTGCCGGAGTCAGCGACCAGGATCGACCCCGGCGTGCGATCATAGGCGACGGCACCGGACTGCGATGACACGCGGACGCCCTGCTCGTTATAGAAACTGACGAAATTCTCGTCGTAGAGCGCATCGCCTTCGTTCGGCACATCATCGAATGTCATCGTGGTGCCGAAGGCGGACCCTGCCGCCACCATGAGGGCGATCGCTGAGAGAGCGACTGCCGAACGAACCCTATTTAACCCCATAATCGCCCCCGCGACGTGAACCCAGTGCCCCGGTCTACGCAGCGCGCCGCGAAGAGGTCAATAAATCTTAACGAAATCAGCCCTTTTCAGGCCGAAATACATCCTGCGGTTGAAAGGCGGGCCGCTTGCCTTCGGGTCAACGCCCGCTTAGGCAGTGGCATGCGCATTCTGTTTCTGGGCGATGTGATGGGCCGGTCGGGCCGGGCGGCGGTCACGGCCCGCCTGCCGGGGCTGCGGCGCGACCTGTCGACCGACTTCGTCGTGGTGAACGGCGAGAATGCGACAAGCGGCGCGGGGCTGTCGCCCGACCATGCGCGCGAACTGCTTGCAGCGGGGGCGGACTGCGTGACTCTGGGCGACCACGCCTTCGACCAGAAGGACATGGCATCGTTCATCGAGACCGAGCCGCGCATCCTGCGACCCTTGAACTTTGCGCGGACGGCACCGGGCCAGGGCGCGCGGGTGTTCGACGCGCCGGGCGGGCGCAAGGTGCTGGTGGCCCAGGTGCTGGGGCAGGTGTTCATGAAGCGGCCCTTCGACGACCCGTTCAGCGCCATCGACGGGGTGCTGCGGTCGCATCCGCCCGGTGGCGCGGTGCAGGCAGCACTGGTGGACGTCCATGCCGAGGCGACATCCGAAAAGATGGGGATCGGCCACTGGTGCGACGGGCGCGTCAGCCTGGTCGTCGGCACGCATACGCATGTGCCCACGGCGGATGCCCAGATCCTGTCGGGCGGCACGGCGTTCCAGTCGGATGCGGGCATGTGCGGGGACTATGACAGCGTGATCGGGATGGAAAAGCTGGAACCGATGCGGCGCTTCGTGACCGGCATGGCAAAGGACCGCTTCACGCCCGCGAACGGTGAGGCGACGCTCTGCGGGACATTCGTGGAAACGGACGACAAGACCGGCCGCGCGCTGCGGGTCGCTTCGGTCCGGGTCGGCGGCAGGCTGGCCGGGGCGATGCCGTGAGGCCGGTCGGGCGCGGCTGGATGCTGGCGATCCTTCTGACCCTTGGCGCAGGCTGGGGCCTGACCCAGTCGCTGTCGAAGATATCCGTCTCGACCGGCTTCGGGCCTTTCGGCCTCCTGTTCTGGCAGGCGCTGATCGGCGCGGCGCTGCTTGGCGCGATAGCGATGCTGCGCGGCGCACGGGTGCCGATGACGCGCGAAGCACTGGCTCTGTGCGTTCTGATCGCGCTTCTCGGCACGGTCATTCCCAACAGCATCGCCTATGCTGCCTATCGTCACCTGCCTGCGGGCGTCATGTCGATCATCATCTCGGCCGTGCCGATGATCGCCTTTCCGGTTGCCCTCGCCATCCGGGCCGAACGGTTCAATCCGGTCCGTTTCGGGGGGCTTGTGCTGGGTCTCATCGGCATCGTCATGATCGCCTCGGCGCCGATAGCCGGAACCGCCGGGGCGGACAGCGCCACCACCGGTGCAACCCGGCTCTGGGTGCTGATCGCGCTGCTCGGCCCGCTTTGCTATGCGCTCGAAGGCAATATCATAGGCAAGTGGGGCACGGCCGGTCTTGATCCCATCGTGCTGATGTGCGGCGCATCCGCCGTTGGCGCGGCCATCGCGCTGCCGCTGGCCATCGGCACCGGCCAGTGGATCGATCCGGTCCGCGCCTATGGTGCGCCCGAATATGCGCTTGTCGTCTCGTCGGTCATCCATGCGCTGATGTATGCAGGCTACGTCTGGCTGGTGGGGCAGGCCGGGGCCGTCTTTGCGTCGCAGACCGCGTATCTTGTGACCGGGTCGGGTGTCCTCTGGGCGATGAGCCTTCTGGGAGAGCGCTTTCCGCCGCTGGTCTGGCTGGCGCTGGGCGTCATGTTCGCGGGCATATTCCTGGTGCAGCCGCGCACTGTTTCTTCTGCGAAACCCGCCTGAGACAGCAAACTTGTTTTGCGGCGCAGCAATGATAAAGGTGCTGCGGATGCGAAAAGGCCGGGGCATATGTTCGACCTGACTCAATTCGTCTCGCCGACGACCGAGGCCTTGCTGGCCATTCTGATCGTCTGCGGGATGTTCGTTCTGTTCCTGCGCGAAACCTACCCGGCCGAAGTCGTGGCGATGGGCACGGCGGCCCTGTTCATCGCGGCGGGGTTCCTGCCGGTGGATGTGGCGACCAAGGTGCTGTCGAATTCGGCCCCCTGGACCATCGCCTTCATGTTCCTGATCATGGGCGGTCTCGTGCGCACTGGCGCGCTGGAGCATCTGACGCGGGTGTTCGAACGCGGGGCGGAACGGAACCCGAGGGGCACCGTCGCGGGCCTGTTCGGGTCGGTCGTGACGGCGTCGGCTTTCATGAACAACACGCCGGTCGTGGCGGTGATGATCCCGGTCGTGATCCAGCTGTCCAAGAAGCTGGGATTGGCAGCTTCGAAGCTGCTGCTGCCGTTGTCGATCTTCACCGTTCTGGGCGGCATGATCACGCTGATCGGCACCTCGACCAACATCCTTGTCGATGGCGTCGCGGTGAAAGAAGGGCTGGAGCATTTCAGCATCTTCGAAATCGCACCCGTCGGCATTGCCGTCACGCTGGCGGGGGCGCTGTTCATGTGGCTGGCGGGGCCTTACCTGCTGCCCGACCGCACCTCGCTCGGCTCGCTTCTGTCGGACCGGCGCAAGATGAAATTCTTCACCGAGGTGGCGATTCCGGAAGGGTCGAATCTGATCGGTCGCCCGGCGATGGAGATCGATCTGTTCAAGCGCGACGGCGTGCGGCTGATCGACGTCCTGCGCGGTGATGCGTCGCTGCGCCGCGACCTGGCCCCGGTGGTGATCGAGGCGGGCGACCGCGTGGTGCTGCGGACCGAGGTGGCGGAACTGCTGGGCCTGCAGCAGAACAAGGACCTGCGGCTGGTGGACAAGCTGTCATCGGTCCAGACCGAGACGGTCGAGGTGCTGATCACGCCGGGCTGCCGGATGGTGGGACGGTCACTTGGGCGAACTGCGCCTGCGCCGCCGCTATGGCGTCTATGTGCTGGCCGCGCACCGGCGGAACCAGAACATCGGGCGCCGGCTGGACGATCTGGTCGTGGCCGTGGGCGACACGCTGCTGCTGGAGGGGTCTGCCGAAGACATCGCGCGGCTGGCCGAAGACCAGGACATGGTCGACATCACGCACCCGAAGGTGCGCCCCTATCGCCGCAAGCAGGCCCCGATCGCCTTCGGCGTGCTGGCGGGCGTCGTGATCCTGTCGGCACTGGATGTGGCACCGATCCTGGTCCTGTCCTTTCTGGGCGTCATCATCATCCTTCTCCTCCGCTGCATCGACGCGGACGAGGCGTTCGAATTCGTCGAGGGGCGTCTTCTGGCGCTGATCTTCGGGATGCTGGCGGTGGGCGAGGCGCTGGACCAGTCGGGTGCGGTCAAGCTGATCGTCGAGACGGTCGAACCGGCGCTGGAGGGTCTGCCGGGTTGGGCGGTGATCGCGGCGGTCTATCTGCTGGGGCTGATCCTGACCGAATTCCTGTCGAACAACGCGGTGGCCGTTATCTTCACGCCCATCGCCATCGAACTGGGACGCCAGCTCGGCTATGACCCGCGCCCGTTCGCGGTCGCGGTGATGTTCTCGGCGTCGGTCGCATTCGCGACGCCGATCGGGTATCAGACGCATATGATGGTCTATGGTCCGGGCGGCTACCGGTTTTCGGACTATGTGAAGATCGGCATTCCGCTGGACATCGTGACGGCCATCGTGGCCTGTCTGCTGATCCCGGTGGTCTGGCCGCTGTGAAAGGTGTTGTGATGAAACGCTTTGCCTTGGCTCTGATCCTGCCGGTCGCCGCGTGCGCCATGCTCGGGTCTGCACCGCGACCGGATGCGGTCAGCATCGGCGGGTCGCTGCTTGCGGTGCAGTTCACGAACGGCGAAACCTGCACGGCAACGCTGGAACCGACCGGCGGCGCGGGCACCTTCGCGGGCTGCGGCGGGGCGTCCTATGCCGTGGCGATCACGGCGCGCAACCCGCTGGAGCCAGTCTTGGGCGCGGCGGTGGCACCCTATGCCGAGGTGACCGTCACCTCGGGCGACGGGGTTGCGACGGCGTTCCGCACGCCGGTGTCGCGCGACGACGGCTGAGCCCCGCCGGGGTTGCGGCCCCGCGCCTGCCTCGGCTATAGCCAGCCCGGTCAATTCCAGCCGTCAGGGGACCATCATGGCCGGCCATTCCAAATGGGCGAACATCCAGCATCGCAAGGGCAAGCAGGACAAGCTGCGCTCGAAGATGTTCTCGAAGCTGGCGAAGGAAATCACCGTCGCCGCCAAGATGGGGATGCCCGACGTGGACATGAACCCGCGCCTGCGGCTGGCCGTGAAGGCGGCCAAGGCGGTGTCGATGCCGAAGGACGTGATCGACCGCGCGGTCAAGAAAAGCCAGGTCGGCGACGCCGATACCTATGAGGAAATCCGCTACGAGGGCTATGGCCCGAACGGCATCGCCATCATCGTCGAGGCGCTGACGGACAACCGCAACCGCACCGCGTCGAACGTGCGCAGCTATTTCAGCAAGGCGGGCGGCGAGCTTGGCCAGACCGGCTCGGTCGCGTTCCTGTTCGACCGGGTCGGCGAGATCCACTATCTGCCCGTCGGCGGGCGACGCCGACACGGTGATGATGGCGGCGCTGGAGGCGGGGGCGGATGACGTGGAATCCGACGAAGAGGGCCACTGGATCACCTGCGCGCAGGACGCGTTCGGGGATGTCGTCGCGGCCTTGGAGGCGTCCTTGGGCGAATCCGAGACGGCGAAACTGATCTGGAATCCGCAGGCGCGCACGATGCTGGACCTCGAGACGGCGGAAAAGCTGATGAAGCTGATCGACACGCTGGACGAGGATGACGACGTCCAGACCGTCACCCACAACTTCGATATGAGTGACGAAGTGGCGGCGGCGCTGGCCTGACGTGCCGCACCATGCGGCACGGGCCGGGGATGGGGTTGTGGCTTGGGGCAGTTGAAAGAGATCGTGATCGACTGCGACCACCCTTCGCGGCTGGCGCGCTTCTGGTGCGCCGTGATCGACGGCTATGCGGTGCTGCCCTATGACGCTGCGGAAATCGCACGCCTCGCCCTGCTCGGGCTGACACCCGACACCGACACCAGCGTCATGGCCGACGGCCCCGGACCGCGCCTGTGCTTTCATCTGCGCCCCGGTCCGCGGCCCGGCCGCAACCGGCTGCACTTCGACATCGCGGTCGCCGACCGCGCGGCCGAGATCGCCCGCCTGACCGCTCTTGGCGCTGCCCGCGTCCGTGACGGCACCGGCTATACGGTGATGACGGACCCGGAGGGCAACAATTTCTGTCTGGTCGGGCTTTAGCGGCCCGGGGTCAGGGATGCCCGGCGCGGGTCACTGTCAGGCGGCCAGACCGGCCAGCCGTGCAAGCGCGTCTTCGGCCTCGGCCCTGACCGGGCTTCGAAAGACATCGACCGGGTGACCGTCGGGCAGCGTCAGACGGCAGGCGTAGTAGGTGTCCCCCTCGCTGTCGCGTTCGGCGATGACGGTGGCCGGGGGTGGTGTGCCTGATGGGAGCCGGTGGCGGCGCGACGAAAACAGCCAGCGCTCGGTGACGGTCAGATCATCGCCGATGCGCTCGACCCGGATCAGAGGTGCTGACAGGACGTGCGCAACGCCTGCCAGACCGCCGAGCCAGAACACTGCCATGATCGCCAGCTCGATGCCGCGGCTGAACTGGTGAAAGCCGCCCTCGCGGATGAAAAGCCACGTGAAGATCACCAGCATGGCCACCCAGATGGCCATGAAGACCCAGCCCGCAAGGGCTGAGCGGTTGGCGATGGGGGCGTGCGGTCGGGTCGCGGTCACGGGCCGAAGCCTAGGCGGGCTTTGCGGCGAATTGCGGGCGAGACGGTTTGACCCCTGCGCGCGGCCATGCTTGTCTGCGGCATGTTCGATCCGTGCTATCCCTTCCGCCGCCTTGCCCGGAACGCGCTGCTGGCGAATGCCCGCCTGCATGAGGCCTGCGCCGCCCTGCGGCCCGGCGAATGGGAAGCGCCGCGCGTGTCGTTCTTTCCCAGCCTCAAGGCCACACTGAACCACATCCTGGTCATCGACCGCTTCTATCTCGACGCCGTGCAGGGCGGCACGCTTGGCCCCGCCGCATGGGCCGATCCCGAACCCTGCGCGACAATTGAGGACCTTGCCGACGAGCAGGGCAGGCTCGACCGCTGGACGGTCGGTTTCTGCGACCGCCTTGCCAGACCGCCGATCTGGACGGCCCCGTCCAAATCCATCGCGCGGACCGCATCCAGACCGAGACGCTGGCCGACACGCTGATGCACATCTTCCTGCACGACCAGCACCACCGGGGGCAGGCGCATGCGATGCTGTCAGGCACATCGGTGAAACCGCCGCAGCTGGACGAATTCTTCATGGATGACGATGCGCGGTTCCGGGGCGGCGATCTGGCGGGCCTCGGCTGGGACGAGGGCGCGCTCAGGCGATAAGGACGGCTGCCGCGCCGCGCCGTATCGCATTGGTGAGGGGTTTCAGCGCCGCAGCGGTCAGCCGGGCGACCTGCCAGTGAAGCGGGACATCCAGCGGCGCATCGGGGACAAGCGCAGCCAGACGTCCGGCCTGCAGATGCCCGCGCACAAGGGGTTCGGGGTTCATGCCCCAGCCGATGCCAAGGTACGCCGCCTCGACAAAGGCAGTGCTGGAAGCGATGCGGTGGGTGGGCAAGGCGATGCGTTCTCCCGCAATGGCCGCAGCCCAGTCGTCCTGCAGGCGGTCCTTGTCGTTGAAACGGAGCGCCGGTGCACGGGCCAAGGTGTCGCGGGTCACGCCATCGGGGAACCAGCGTCCGGCGAAGGCAGGCGAAGCGGTGGCGACATAGCGGAGCGCACCGAGGGGATATGTGTCGCAGCCCTGCAGCGGGCCGGGATGCGACGTGACGGCGGCCTGCACCTCACCGCGTTTCAGCAGAGCTGCGGAATGGTCCTGATCGTCGATCACGATGTCGAAGAGCAGGTCCGGAACGGCGGCGAGCGCGGGCAGGACCCAGGTGGCAAGGCTGTCCGCGTTGACAGCGATCCGCACGGTGGCGGTCGCGGCGGCCGTGCCGAGGTCTGACAGCGCGGCGGCCTCGAGCAGGGCGACATCTTCGGCATGTCGGGCGAGCCGTGCGCCCGCCGGGGTCGCGGTGCAGGGCTGGCCCCGGACGATCAGGGCGGTGCCGATGCGGTCCTCGAGCGCGCGGATGCGCTGCGAGATGGCGGGCGGCGTGACGTGCAGCGCGGCAGCGGCGCGGTCGAAGCTGCCGGTGCGCAGGATGGCGGAGAGGGCGGAGAGCTGGTCAGGGTCGAGCATTAGTGATGCTTATCCATCTACAGAATAATTAACAGGACTAACTATCCGGCATGAGTTAGGTCAGGCCCGGCGCATGGGTGGGGCAGGGACGGCACAGCGAGATGACCGGCGAACACGATCTTCAGGTGCTGATCGGCAGCATGCAGCCGGTGCTGCATGACGATCCCTACGCCTTTGCCCGCCTGCCCATCGGGAAAACGCCGCCTGCGGGCATCTTCGCGACGGTGGCAGAGGACGAAGGACTGACGCTGATCGCGCGGGCGTCGGCGCTGCGCGCGGCGGGGATCGACCCGGGCCCGGCCTTCGCGCGGATCAGCCTGACCGTGCATTCGGCGCTGGAGGCGGTGGGGCTGACAGCGGCCATCGCGGGGGCGCTGGCGGCGGAGGGGATCAGCGCGAACGTGATCGCAGGGGTCCATCACGACCATATCTTCGTCGGCTGGGACGACCGGGATGCCGCGGTCGCTGCGCTGCTTGCCCTGAGCAGGGCCGCCGGTGCTTGAGGCGGCCTTTGCCGGGTTCCGCCTGTCGCTGGGACTGATCCTTGCCATCGGCGCGCAGAACGCCTTCGTGCTGCGGCAGGGCATCCGGCGCGAGCATGTGTTCGCGGTCATGCCTGTTCTGCGCGGTGTCCGACGCGGTGCTGATCGTGGCGGGCGTGTCGGGCTTTGCGGCCGTCACGGGGGCGGCCCCCTGGATCGGGCCGCTGCTGCTGTGGGGCGGCGTCGCGTTTCTGGTCTGGTACGGTGCGCGGTCGTTCCTGTCCGCCTGGCGCGGCGGGGGGGCACTGGCGGCGGCGGGCGGCGGGGCGGTCAACCTGCGCACCGCGCTGGTCACGGTGGCTGCGCTGACCTGGCTGAACCCGCATGTCTATCTGGATACGGTCGTCTTACTCGGCTCGGTCTCGGCGCAGTATCCGGGGCGGGCGACCGCCTTCGGGGCGGGCGCGGCCACCGGGTCGTTCGTCTTCTTCTTCACGCTCGGCTATGGCGCACGGCTGCTGGCACCGGTCTTCGCCAGGCCGGGCGCGTGGCGGGTGCTGGACGCGGTGGTCGGCGCGACGATGTGGAGCATCGCGGCGGGGCTGGTGATGGGGTGACCGTTTACGGAGAGGGGAGGACGTGGTATTCTCCTTTCAGTTGAAGACCGACCAATTTTATTTCCGATGCTTTCTCCGGCCTGCGTTTGATCAAGGGTGATTAAGATGAAGACACTTATTGCGCTTGCCGCAGTTCTTGTGGCGCTTCCCGCAACGGCCCAGAACCTTCCCCCGCACATCCCCGGCTCGATCTGCGTTATCTCCGACGGGTGGTGTTGGGCGGTGCCGACAGGTTCGCCGGGGCAATCGTGCAGCTGCCCGATGCCGACGGGCTGGGCACCGGGCACCTTCGGGTAGGAGTGCGGACATGGAAAACGACAATGATCTGATCGAGCTGTTCGACGACGCGTTCCGGGTCGCCCGGTACGGGGTCCGGACAGGGCGTTTCGCGGACGACTCTCTCTTCACCGCCCTGCAGAAGGTGAAGTCCGGCGGTGTCAGCTGGTCGAACACGGCGATCGTGGAGTTGCAGCACGCCCTTAGTCTCGGAATCGCTGCGATCCATCCCGTCACACTCGCGGACCTGCGGAACTGGGACCCCTTCGAGAAATCCCCGAAGATCACTTCAACGAAAAAGGCGGGTAAATTCCTGTTCCTGACGGCGGCCGTCGTCCTGATGTTTGTCTGCGGCTACTATACGATCTGGCAGAAGAAGGCGACCGCGCTTCTGGCAGAGGTCGCTGCGGCAGAGGCGTTGCCGCAGGATAGGCTGGTCAATGAGCTCGTCTTCTTCGCCAGCGGTCAGACGGCGACGGAAGGTGCAGCAGCGCTGCCCGATATGCCCGTCTCAGACAAGATCGATGAACTGCGCGCGATCAACGCGCGCAAGGAGCAGAACCGCATGGAGTTCGGGCAGCTTCAGATCGAGTCCATCGTGTTCCTGCCGCAGTGGAACCGGGCGAAGAACACGTTCCTCGGCTTCTTCGACGGAGCGGGAGCGGCCAACGCTGCCAATGAGAAAGGGGCAGCGTTGCCCGGCGGCGATCCTGTGGGGGCAAATCCCCCGCCGGTCAATTGCCTGACCGAGCAGGCGACGACACAAGCGGTCGAGGCGCTGAAGTCGCTGCAATCGGACATCACGCACCGGGATTCACTGCGCCGACAGGTCTACTGCATCGCCGACATCGACCGCCCCCAGAATGACCCGTCCAGCGGTTCGGCCTATATGAAGTCCTTCCTGACCAGCTGGATCGATGTGCTGGGTCTCTGGCTCCTCCCGGGCCTTTACGGGGCGCTCGGCGCGATGATGTTCTTTATGCGGAACTTCCTTGATCCGCTGTTGCCGGAGCCGGGCGTGATGAAGGTCATCCTGCGCGTCTGCATGGGAATGTTCGCGGGTGTCTCTGTGGCCTGGGTCTGGGCACCGAGCAGTCTGATCCAAGGCATCGGCATCACGGATGTTTCGGTCGCAGCGCTGACGCTCGCCTTCCTTGTCGGCTTTGGGATCGAAGTGTTCTTTGCCGCGCTGGACCGGCTGGTGTCGATGATCTCCGGCTCGATCAATAAGAATGACCCCCCGTCGGTGACGGCGACATCCTGACACTTTGCTTCAGACAGCTGCTTCGGCCGTGCCGACAACGTGGCCGAAGCACCCGTGAACCGCTGCGTTTCGGTTGCCCTGGCGCAAACGAAACGGCACCCGCCCCTACCCCTTCACCACCGCGCCCCTTGGATTGAGCAGCCGCGCCAGCACCGCTTCGCGCGTGACCTGGCCGATGGGCTTGCCGTCGGCCACCACCCGCACGGCGCGCACATCGCCGCGCAGCATGCTCATCACGTCGCGGATCGGAACTTCGGGGCCGGTCTCGCCGGTGCAGTCGATGGGTCCCGGATAGGGCACCATCGCGTCATGCGCGGTCAGCACGCCCAGCGGGTTCATGTGGTTGACGAAGTCGGCCACGTAATCCGACACCGGGTTCGAGAAGATCTCGCGCGCGGTGCCGCACTGCACGATCCGCCCGCCTTCCATCAGCGCGATGCGGTCGCCGATCTTGAACGCCTCGTCGAGGTCGTGGCTGACGAAGATGATGGTGCGGTGCAGTTTCTCCTGCAGTTCCAGAAGCTCGTCCTGAAGCCGCGCGCGGATCAGCGGGTCGAGCGCCGAGAACGGTTCGTCCATCAGCAGGATCGGCGCGTCGGTGACAAAGGCGCGGGCCAGGCCGACGCGCTGCTGCATCCCGCCGGACAACTCGCCGACCAGGGCGTCGGCACGTTCGGACAGGTTGACCAGCTTCAGCTGCTCGTCCACCTTGCCGCGCCGCGTCGCTTCGTCCTGCCCGCGCAGTTCCAGCCCCAGCCCGACATTGTCGCGCACCGTCCGCCAGGGCAGCAGGCCGAACTGCTGGAACACCATCGCCACGGTGTTCTGCCGGATCCCGCGCAGCGTCGCCTCGTCGGCCTTGGTGACCGACGTCATGCCCGTGCTGGTCTTGATCTGCACATCGCCCCGGCAGACCGGGTTCAGGCCATTGACGGCGCGCAGCAGGGTGGACTTGCCGGACCCGGACAGCCCCATCAGCACCAGAATCTCGCCGTCCTCGACCGTCAGCGAACAGTCGTGCACGCCCAGTATCTGGCCTGTCGCCTTCTGCACGGTGGCCCGGTCCTGCCCCTTGTCCATCAGCGGCAGGGCCGTCTTGGGCTTATCGCCGAAGACGATGTTCACCTTGTCGAAAATAACCGCGCTCATGTCCGTGTCACCCGCAGCATCCGGTCCAGCATGATCGCCACGACGACGATGATGAAGCCGCTTTCAAACCCAAGCGCCGTGTTCACCTGTCCCAGCGCCCGCATCACCGGCACACCGAGGCCGTTCGCCCCGACCAGTGCGGCGATCACGACCATCGACAGCGACAGCATGATCGTCTGGTTCAGTCCCGCCATGATCTGCGGCAGGGCGCTGGGCAGTTCCACCTTCCACAGCACCTGTCGTTTGGTGGCCCCGAAGGCCTGCGCCGCCTCAAGCAGCGCCTTGGGCGTGGATGAGACGCCAAGATAGGTCAGCCGGATCGGGGCGGGCAGCACGAAGATCACGGTGGCGATCAGCCCCGGCACGACCCCGGTGCCGAAGAACACGATGGCCGGGATCAGATAGACGAAGGTCGGCAGGGTCTGCATCAGGTCGAGCAGCGGCACGATGGCCCGGTACAGGCGCGGCCGGTGCGCGCAGGCGATGCCGATGGGGACGCCGACGCCCATGCAGACCAGACAGGACGACAGCACCAGCGTCAGGCTGCGCATGGTTTCTTCCCAGTAGTCCTGGTTCAGGATGAACAGGAACCCCACCACCACCAGCAGGCAGATCTTCCAGTTGCGCTGCAGCATCCAGGTGATCGCAACGAAAATCGCAATGATGACAAGGGGATGCGGCGACAGCAGCGCCCACTGGATGCCGTCGATCAGCGCGTCCATGAACGACGACATTGCGTCGAAGAACCAGCTGAAATTGTCCTTGAGCCATTCAAATCCGGCCTCGGCCCAGTCGCCGATCGGGATTTTCGCGTCAGTCAGCCATTCCATGGGCACCTCGGGGTGTTGCGAGAAGGGATTGGCCGGGCAGCAGCCGCTCGACCGCGAGGGGGAAGGGCCGCTGCGGCCCGCGGTCTGCGGATGGCCCCCGGTTCACCCGGGGGCCATCCGCAGACGCATGACTCAGTAACCGAAGGCCGCCGTCACAGCCGCGGTGCCATCGCTGCCGTCCAGTGCGGTCACGCCCGCGACCCAGGCCAGGACGGTGTCTTTGTTGGCCTTGATCCAGTCCATCGTCGCGTCATCTGCATCCATGCCGCCGTCCAGGATCTGGCCCATGATCATGTTTTCCATCGGCAGATCGAACTTGAGGTTGGTCAGAAGCTTGCCGACGTTCGGGCATTCGGCGGAATAGCCCTTGCGGGTGACGGTGTTGACCACACCTGCGCCGCCGAAGAAATCCTCGCCGCCGGTCAGGTACTTGATGTCGAAGTTGGCATTCATCGGATGCGGGGCCCAGCCCAGGAACACCACCGGTTCCTTGTCGTCATAGGCGCGGCGCACCTGTGCGAGCATCCCCTGTTCCGAACTTTCGACCACCTCGAAGCCTTCCAGCCCGTAGGTGTTCTTTTCCGTCAGGCTGACCAGATAGCCATTCCCCTCATTGCCCGGCTCGATCCCGTAGATCTTGCCGTCCAGCTGCTCGCGGAAGGTGTTGATGTCGGCATAGGTCTTCAGGCCCGCGTCATAGGCATAGGTCGGCACCGCCAGAGTGTATTGCGTGCCGGTCAGGTTTTCGGCGGCAACCTCGATCTCTCCACTGTCCAGATAGGGCTGGATCGCGGCGGCCTGCGCGGGCATCCAGTTGCCGAGGAACACATCGACATCGTCCGATTCCAGCGCGGCAAAGGTCACCGGCACGGCCAGCACCTGCAACTCGACGCTGTAGCCCAGCGCTTCCAGCACATGCTTGGTCGCCGACGTCGTGACGGTGATGTCGGTCCAGCCGACATCCGAGAAGCTGATTTCATCGCAGCCTTCGGCAAAGGCCTGGCCCGCGATGGCAAGAAAGGTAGCCCCAAGAAGGGCGGCACGGATGGTCATTGGTCGTCTCCCTGATTGGTTATCGTATCCGGCTGTTTGCAGCGCCGTTTTTCCCCATGTGACCGGAAGCCTAGCGCAAGCCCGGCCCCTCGGAAAGTCCGAGACGAATAGAGCATGACTTTTTATTGATTGACGAGTCAATAAACGGAGATGTAGCCAGATCAGGTTCATCAGATTGCCAGGACATCGGGCAGGGTCCCGCAGCATGCCGAAAGTTGGAATGGAACCGATCCGCAAGGACGCGCTGGTCCGCGCGACGATCGCCGAAATCGGGCGGGCGGGGTCGCTGGACGTGACGGTGGCACAGATCGCGCGGCGGGCGGGGATGTCGAGCGCGCTGGCGCATCACTACTTCGGGTCCAAGGAGCAGATTTTCCTGGCGGCGATGCGGCATGTGATGACGCTCTATTCGGCCGAGGTGCGGGGCGCGCTGGCGGTGGCGGACGGGCCGCAGGCGCGGCTGGCGGGAATCATCCGGGCGAGTTTCACGACGACGAGCTTCCGGCGCGATACCGTCGGCGCCTGGCTGAATTTCTACGTGCTGGCGCAGAGCCTGCCGGATGCGCGGCGTCTCTTGCTGATCTATCAGCGCCGCCTGGGGTCGAACCTGCGCCATGCGCTGCGCCCCTTGGTGGGCGCGCGTGCGGGATCGGTGGCGGACGGCGTCGCGGCGATGATCGACGGCGTCTACATCCGCGAGGCGCTGGGGTCGAACATGCCGTCGGGGCCTGCGGCGGCGGCACTGGTGACGGCCTATCTGGAGCGGGAGCTTCAGGCATGACGACGGCGGACGGCACGCGCCCGAACATCCTGGTCCTGATGGTCGACCAGCTGAACGGCACGCTGTTCCCGGACGGTCCGGCAGACTGGCTGCATGCGCCGAACCTGAAAGCGCTGGCGGCGCGGTCGGTGCGGTTCGCGAATGCCTACACCGCCTCGCCGCTCTGCGCGCCCGCGCGGGCGTCGTTCATGTCGGGGCAGCTGCCGTCACGCACAGGCGTCTACGACAATGCGGCGGAATTCGCGTCAAGCATCCCGACCTTTGCGCATCACCTTCGGCGGGCGGGCTATCGCACCGCGCTGTCAGGAAAAATGCACTTCGTCGGTCCCGATCAGCTGCACGGGTTCGAGGAGCGCCTGACGACCGACATCTATCCTGCCGATTTCGGCTGGACACCGGATTACCGCAAACCCGGCGAACGGATCGACTGGTGGTATCACAACCTCGGCTCGGTCACCGGCGCAGGCGTGGCCGAGATCACGAACCAGTACGAATACGATGACGAGGTGGCATTTCTGGCCGGGCAGAAAATCTATGACCTGTCCCGCGGCGGGGATGCGCGGCCCTGGTGCCTGACCGTCAGCTTCACGCATCCGCACGACCCCTACGTGGCGCGGAAGAAATACTGGGACCTCTACGAAGACTGTGTGCATCTGACGCCGCGTGTGCCGCCGGTAGACTATTCACAACAGGATGCCCATTCGCGGCGGCTGATGGATGCCTGCGACTGGCGGAAATCGGACATCACCGCAGATCATGTGGCCCGCGCGCGACGGGGGTATTTCGCCAATATCAGCTATGTGGACGACAAGATCGGCGAGCTTCTAGCGGTGCTGAAAGACACGCGCCAAGAGGCGGTGGTCGTCTTTGCCAGCGACCATGGCGACATGCTGGGCGAACGCGGCCTCTGGTTCAAGATGAGCTTCCGCGACGGCTCTGCCCGGGTGCCGCTGATGATCGCAGGCGCGGGCATCGCCCCGGGGCTGGTCAATGCGCCTGTCTCGACGCTCGATGTGACGCCGACGCTCTGCGACATCGCGGGCGCGGCGATGGATCAGGTGGCCCCCTGGACGGATGGCGAGAGCCTGCTGCCGCTTGCGCGCGGCGGCATGCGGATATCGCCGGTGCGGGTGGAATATGCGGCGGAAGGGTCCGATGCGCCGATGGTCTCCTTGCGCAAGGGGCGCTGGAAGCTGAACCTCTGCCGTCTGGACCCGGACCAGCTGTTCAATCTCGAGGCCGATCCGGACGAAGCGGTGAACCTGGCCGACAGCCCGGCCCATGCAGCACTTCTGGCGGGACTGCGATCCGAGGCAGAGGGGTTCTGGGACCTCGACCGCTTTGACGCCGCGGTGCGTGCCAGTCAGGCGCAGCGCTGGGTGGTCTACGAGGCGCTGCGCAACGGGGCCTATTACCCGTGGGATTACCAGCCGCTGCAGAAGGCGTCCGAACGCTACATGCGCAACCACATGGACCTGAACATTCTTGAGGAATCCAAGCGATTCCCGAGGGGGGAATGACGATGCGTGCCCAGCCTGTGGCCAGCCATTTCGTGGACGGTGCCTATGTCGAGGATACCGCCGGTGCGGTGATCGACGTCATCTACCCCGCGACGGGCGAAGTGATCGCGCGGGTGCATGAGGCGACGCCGGCGGTGATCGAACGCGCTTTGGCGGCAGCGAAGCGGGCGCAGGCGGACTGGGCGGCGCGCAAACCGGTGGAGCGGGCGCGCGTGCTGCAACGCGCGGCGGCGATCATCCGGGAACGGAACCGCGACCTGTCGGTGCTGGAGACGCTGGATACCGGCAAGCCGCTGCAGGAAACGCTCGTCGCAGACGCGGCATCGGGCGCGGACGCGCTGGAATATTTCGCGGGGCTGGCCCCGACCGTGACGGGCGAGACGATCCCGCTGGGCCGCGATTTCGTCTATACGATCCGCGAGCCGCTGGGCGTCTGCGTCGGCATCGGGGCGTGGAACTATCCGACCCAGATCGCCTGCTGGAAAGGCGCGCCTGCCTTGGCTTTCGGGAACTCGATGGTGTTCAAGCCGTCCGAAACCACGCCCCTCTGCGCGCTGAAGATCGCCGAGATTTTCGTCGAGGCCGGACTGCCAGCCGGTCTTTACAACGTCGTGCAGGGGCGCGGCGCGGTGGGGGCGGCGCTGGTGACGGACCCGCGCGTGGCGAAGGTGTCGCTGACCGGGCTCGGTGCCCACGGGCCGCCGCGTCTATGCGATGGCGGCGGACGGCGTGCGGCATGTGACGATGGAACTGGGCGGCAAGTCGCCTTTGGTCATCTTCGACGATGCATCGCTGGAGGATGCGGTCGGCGGCGCGATGATGGCGAACTTCTATTCGGCCGGGCAGGTCTGTTCCAACGGCACGCGGGTCTTTGTGCAGAAGGGCATCAAGGACCGGTTCCTGACCCGCGTGGCCGCGCGGGCGCAGGCGATCCGGCTGGGCGATCCGCTGGACGAGGCGACGCAGATGGGGCCGCTGGCGAGCGCCGCGCAGCTGGACAAGGTTCTGGGCTACATCGCCAAGGGCCGGGCCGAGGGCGCGCGGCTGGTGACGGGTGGTGGCCGGGGCGCGATGAACACGGGGTTCTATGTGGAACCGACTGTCTTCGCGGATGTGACCGACGGCATGACCATCGCGCGGGAAGAGATTTTCGGACCGGTCATGGCCGTGCTGGATTTCGACGACGAGGACGAGGTGGTGGCAAGGGCCAACGCCACGGAATTCGGCCTCTCCGCCGGGGTCTTCACCCGCGACATGGCGCGCGGGCACCGGATGGCGGCGGCCCTTCAGGCGGGCAGCACCTGGATCAACGCCTACAACCTGACGCCGGTCGAGGCGCCCTTCGGCGGGGTCAAGATGTCGGGCGTGGGGCGCGAGAATTCCAAGGCGGCGGTCGAGCACTACACGCAAGTGAAGAGCGTCTACGTGAACCTCGGGCCGGTCGAGGCACCCTACTGACATGACGGGCAGCATCGGCCAGGCGCGCGCGGCACAGACCGACGAGGCGGACTACGTCGTCGTCGGCGCTGGGTCTGCGGGCTGCGCGCTGGCCTACCGTCTGGCCGAGGCGGGCAAGTCGGTGATCGTGATCGAACATGGCGGGACCGATGCGGGCCCGTTCATCCAGATGCCGGGGGCGCTGTCCTATCCCCTGAACATGGCGCTGTACGACTGGGGCCTGAAGACGGAACCCGAACCGCATCTGGGCGGTCGTGTGCTGCATACGCCGCGCGGCAAGGTGCTGGGCGGGTCGTCATCGATCAACGGCATGGTGTTTGTGCGCGGCCATCCGGCGGATTTCGATGCCTGGGCGGATCAGGGCGCGGCGGGCTGGGGCTTTGCCGATGTGCTGCCCTATTTCAAGCGGATGGAGACCTGGCACGGCGGCGAGGCGAACGAATTCCGCGGCACCGACGGCCCCCTGCATGTGACGCGGGGGCCGCGCGAGAACCCGCTGTTCGACGCTTTCGTCAATGCCGGGCGGCAGGCGGGATACGAGGTCACGGGCGACTACAACGGCGCGCAGCAGGAAGGCTTCGGCGCGATGGAGGCGACGATCTGGAAAGGGCGGCGCTGGTCGGCGGCGAATGCCTATCTGCGCCCCGCGCTGAAGCGCCCCAACACCCGCCTGATCCGGGCGCTGGCCCGGCGCGTGACGATCCGCGACGGGCGCGCCGTCGGGGTCGAGGTTGAACGCGGCGGGCGGATCGAGGTGATCGGGGCGCGGTCCGAGGTGATCCTGTCGGCATCGTCGATCAACACGCCGAAACTTCTGATGCTGTCGGGGATCGGTCCGGCGGCGACATCTCCGCGATCATGGCGTCGCCGGTGGTGGCCGACCGGCCGGGCGTGGGCGCGAACCTGCAGGACCACCTGGAGGTCTACATGCAGTACGCCTCGGCCCTGCCGGTGACCCTGTACAAATACTGGAACCTGTTCGGCAAGGCCTGGGTCGGCGCGCAGTGGCTGTTCACGGGCACCGGAATCGGCGCGTCCAACCAGTTCGAAAGTGCCGCCTTCATCCGGTCGGACGCGGGCGTGCCTTATCCCGGACATCCAGTATCACTTCCTGCCCATCGCGGTGCGCTATGACGGGCGCGCGGTGGCCGAGGGGCACGGGTTTCAGGCGCATGTCGGGCCGATGCGGTCGAAGTCGCGCGGGTCGGTGACGCTGCGGTCACCCGATCCGGCGGCGGCACCGGTGATCCGGTTCAACTACATGAGCCACCCGGACGACTGGGCGGAGTTCCGGACATGCGTGCGCCTGACACGCGAGATTTTCGGGCAGGCGGCGTTTGCGCCTTACGTGAAGCACGAAATCCAGCCGGGGGCGGGGGTCGGGACGGACGCCGAGATCGACGACTGGCTGCGCGCGCATGTCGAGACGGCCTATCACCCCTGCGGCACGGCGCGGATCGGGCGGCGCGATGATCCGATGGCCGTGGTGGACCCGGAATTGCGGGTGATCGGGGTGGAGGGCTTGCGCGTCGCGGACAGTTCGGTCTTTCCGATGATCACGAACGGCAACCTGAACGCGCCGTCGATCATGGCGGGCGAAAAGGCGGCGGACCATATGCTGGGCCGTCCCGATGCTGGCCCCGTCGAATGCCGAGCCCTGGGTCAGCCCGCGCTGGCAGACCGCGCAGCGCTGACCCTGATCGCCGTTAACCAAGGTTAACAATTCCTTTGCGTTCGGAGGGGGTTCAGGTGAACTGGCCCCATGCGGTTCCTGTTCTGCCCTCTGCCTCTGCCTTGCGACGGGATTGCCCGCCGCCGCCGAAACCCTGACCGGGCGGGCGCGGGCGGTGGACGGCGATACGCTGAAGATCGCGGGCGATACGGTCCGCATCTTCGGCATCGACGCGCCGGAACATGGGCAGGTCTGCGAACGCGCGGACGGGTCGGGATGGGACTGCGGGGGCTGGGCTGCGAAGGAACTGGCGCGGCGGGTGCGCGGGCAGCCGCGTGACCTGCGAGGGAAGCGAACGCGACCGCTACGGGCGTCTGGTTGCAACCTGCGCGGCGACGTGGCGCGGACATTGCCGAAGGGCTGGTGCGCGACGGGGTGGCCTTCGCCTATCTCAAATACTCGCGGCGCTATCTGGCGCAGGAGAAGCAGGCGGCGGTCGCGGGCATCGGGTTGTGGCAGGGCCGTGCCGCGCGGCCCGAGGACTTCCGGGCCGAGGTTGCCGCCTGTCGCACAGGCCAGCGCGGCTGCGGGGCCGCGGGCTGCGCGATCAAGGGCAACATCTCGGCTTCGGGCCAGATCTATCACCTGCCGGGGCAGGAGGATTACGACGCGACGCGGATCAGCTGCGGGCAAGGGCGAGCGCTGGTTCTGTTCGGAAGCCGAGGCGCAGGCGGCAGGCTGGCGGCGCGCGCGGCGCTGAGAGGTCCGCACTGCTGGCGCGGGCGACCACCGGGGCGTATCTGTTCCGCAGGGCCGGGATCGGCCGAACCGCACGTCACGGAAAGGATGCGTCATGGATGCGAAAGTCCGGGAACTGGCCGAGCGGCTTCTGAACAAGGGCTATGACACCTTGCCCGAGCGCGAGCAGCGGGTGCTGCACAGGATCGCCCAGCGGGCGGCGATTTCGCGGAATGTCGCGGTGTCCGAGGGGGCAACGCTGGGCGAGCGGGTGGCGGACCGCGTTGCGGCCTTCGGCGGGTCCTGGACCTTCATCTTCCTGTTCATGGGGATTCTGCTGGGCTGGGTCGGGATGAACACCTGGGCAGCGGCGCGCGCGCCCGACCCGTTTCCGTTCATCTTCCTGAACCTGATCCTGTCGATGGTGGCGGCCCTGCAGGCCCCGGTCATCATGATGAGCCAGAACCGCCAGACCGAGAAGGACCGCGAGGCGATGGCGCACGACTACGAGGTGAACCTGAAGGCCGAGCTGGAGATCATGTCGCTGCACGACAAGGTCGATGCGTTGCGCCTGTCGCATCTGGACACGCGGCTGGACGAGATAATGGGGCGGCTGGAACAGATCGAGGCAGGGCTAAGGAAGTAGCGTCGCCGCGATCAGCCCGCGCAGCGAGTTCCCGACCCGGAGCTGTGCGCGGGGCAGGTCGGCGGCGGTCAGCACAGCCTCGCGGGCCTGACCCGTCGCCAGCATATCGGCGCGCAGAACGCCGGGCAGGCAGCCGCAGGTCAGCGGCGGGGTGCAGAGACCGTCGCCGAGGTCGAAGAAGACATTGGTGATGGTGCCTTCGCAGACCTCGTCGCGTTCGTTCAGGAAGATCATCTCGTCGATCCCGTCCTGCAATGCGGCGCGGGTTTCGTCATACAGCGCCCGGTCGGTCGTCTTGTGGCGCAGGCGCGGGTCGTCGCGACGCTAGCCGGACGAGCGAAACCGCGATATGCCACTCGGCTTTCGCTTCGGGCAGGGGCGCCGCAGTCATCCGCGCATCCCCCGCGCGCCCCAGCGTAAGGCGCACGCGCATGGGCGCTGGGCCATCCACGGCCGCAAGCGCGCGGGCCACGCCCCTCGGATCATGCACGAACCCCAGAAGCGCTGCACTTGCGGCGAGCCGCGCCAGATGCCGGTCCAGCCGCGCAAAGGCCGAGCCGTCCCACAGCAGCGTCTCGATCAGGCGGAGGTCGGTCTGGTGAAGCGCGCTTTCCATTGCGCCTCTTCATATTCGCCCTCGGGCGTCGAGTCATGCACGATCCCGCCGCCGACCCCGAACCGCGCGCGGCCGTCCGGGAACAGGGTGAGCGTCCGGATAGCGACGTTGAAGGATGCGGTACCGTCGGGGGCGATCCAGCCCACCGCCCCACAATAAACGCCACGCGGGGCGGGCTCGAGTTCCCGGATGATCTGCATCGCGCGGATCTTCGGCGCGCCGGTGATCGACCCGCAGGGAAACAGTGCGCGCAGGATGTCCGAGAATCCTGTGCCCGGGATCAGATCGCCGGTGATCCGGCTGACCATCTGGTGCACGGTCGCATAGGTCTCGACCCGGTAAAGGTCGGGCACGCGGACAGAACCGGGGCGGCAGACGCGGCTGATGTCGTTGCGCAAGAGATCGACGATCATCAGGTTCTCGGCGCGGTCCTTGGCGCTTGCGCCCAGCGCGTCACGCAGGGCCGCGTCGCGCACCGGGTCCGGGTCGCGCGGGGCGGTGCCCTTCATCGGGCGCGTCTCGATCCGGCCTGCGGTGTCGGTGGCGAAGAACAGTTCGGGCGACCGCGACACCACGGCGGGTGCATCCGGAAGCTGCACGACCGCGCCATGCGGCACCGGCTGGCGGCGGAGGAGTGCTGCGTGCAGGCCAAGCGGCGTGCCTTCCCAGTTCGCATGGACCGGGAAGGTCAGGTTCGCCTGATAGATGTCGCCCGCGCGTATCAGGTTCAGGATGCGGGCGCAGGCGGGGGCATAGGCGTCGGCGTCCCAGGACGGGGTGACCGCGAAGATGCGCGAGGCGTCGTCGGGCATGGGCGGCGGCGCTTGGGGCGCATCGAACGCACCGAGATGGATCAGCGGCTGGTCGCGGTTCGCGGGTAGAAGCGGCGCAAGGCGAGGTTCCAGCGTGTAGCCAAGCTCATAGGACAGCATCCCGGCCAGCCAGAACCCGTCCGCGCGGGCGCGGTCGATGGCATCCAGCGCGCCCGGGACCTCGGACGCGGTATCGGCGCGGAGGATCCGGCGGGGATGCGCAAAGGCGGCAGGTGCGCCGCCGGGACCGGCTTCGACAAGGATCAGAGGGTCGGTCGGAATGCTGGCTGTCATCGCGGGCAGGGTGGGCGCAAGGCGGTCAGTGCGCAAGCCGTGCGCGCGGCATTCCGGTGTCTGCGCGCGTCACGCGGCCCGCGCCAGAGACCGCGCGCGTGCCATGACAAGCAGGATCGACAGGATCGCCGCGACACCCGACAGGAACATGATCCAGATCAGCGGCATCGCCCCGCTCTCTGCCGACAGCAGATGCCCGGCCAGCACCGACAGCGCCGCCCCGCCGCCGATCATCAGCACACCGCCCAGACCCGATGCGGTCCCCGCCAGCGATGGGCGGACCGACAGCATCCCCGCCGTGGCATTCGGGATCGTCATGCCGTTGCCGAGGCCGACAAAGACCATGAAGCCGAAAAAGGCCTCGGCGGACCCGTGGCCAAGGGCGAAGACGATCAGCGACAAGCCCATGCCGAGCGTGATCAGAAGCGTGCCCCCCAGGATCATCCGGTCAACTCCCACCCGCACGGAATAGCGGCCCGACAGGAAGTTCCCCGCGAAATAGCCGATGGCGGGCGCGCCGAAGTAAAGACCCAGCTGCCCGGGATCGAGGCCGTAGATCGTGCTCCCGACAAAGGGCGCGCCGCCGAGATAGGCGAAGAACGCGCCCGACGCGCAGGCAGCGGCCATGGAATAGCCCCAGAAGCGCGGCGAGCGCAGAAGCTCGGGGTATTCGCGCACCTGCTCGGCGAAGGGCTTGCTGCGCGATGTGGCGGTTTCGCCCAGATCGGCCCAGATCAGCGCCAGCACGCCCGCGCCGGTGACAAACAGCAGCCAGAATGACGCCTGCCAGCCGAAATGCTGGTCAAGCCAGCCGCCGATGGCGGGGCCGATCATCGGCACGACGGCGGTCCCCATCGTGACGTAGCCCAGCACCGATGCCGACTGCGACTGGTCGTACATGTCGCGCACGATGGCGCGCGACAGGGCCATGGCGACGACGATCACCGCCTGCAGCATCCGGAAGGCAAGGAACACACCGGCGGTCGGCGCGAAGATGCAGCCGAGCGTGGCCACCAGAAACAGCCCAAAGCCCCAGATCAGCACCGGCCTGCGCCCCATCGCATCCGAGATCGGCCCGACCACGACCTGCAGGACGGCGTTCATCGCCAGATAAAGCGCGACCGACAGCTGCATGAAGGCATAGTCGGTCTGGAACCACGCGGCCATGCGCGGCAGCGAGGGCAGAAACACGCTCATCGTCAGGGCGCTGAGGCCGGTCATGGCCACAAGGGTGCCGACATGCGGCGCGGTCTGGCGGTCGAGGAAGCGGACGGAGGGGAGCGGAGCGTTCAACGGGTCTGCCTTTCAGGTCTGCGCCCAGGGCGCGAAGATGAACCACGCGCCAAGCGCGATGAAGCCGAAGCCCACAAAATGCGTCCATCGCAACGCCTCGCCCAGATAGGTGACCGAGAACACGGCGAAGACGGTCAGGGTGATGACCTCCTGAATCGTCTTCAACTGCGCCGCGCTGAAATGGCCGTGGCCGATGCGGTTCGCGGGCACCTGCAGGACATACTCGAAAAACGCGATGCCCCAGCTGACCAGGATGACGGCGATCAGGGGGGCGGTCTTGAATTTCAGGTGGCCATACCACGCGAAGGTCATGAAGACGTTCGACGCGATCAGCAGACCGATAGTGATGACGGGAACCGGGAGTGCGGGCATGGCCGGGCCTTGGGAAGGGGATGTTCCCGTCTGCTAGGCCCTCGGGCGCGCAATGACCAGCGGGGGATCAGCGGATTTCGCTTGGGGCCGGTCGAATTCACCTGCAATCTGGTCGGCAAGGGGGCGGAGCCATCCGCGGAGGGACAATGCAGGACATTCTGGCGGAACTTGATCTGCGGCGGCAGGCGGCGCGCATGGGCGGCGGCGAAAAACGCATCGCGGCGCAGCACGCCAAGGGCAAGCTGACGGCGCGCGAGCGTGTGGAACTGCTGCTCGACGAAGGCTCGTTCGAGGAATTCGACATGTTCGTCGTGCACCGCTGCACCGAATTCGGCATGGAAAAGGACCGCCCGGCGGGCGACGGCGTTGTCACCGGCTGGGGCACGGTGAACGGGCGCATGGTCTATGTCTATGCGCAGGATTTCACCGTCTTCGGCGGGTCGCTGTCGGAAACCCATGCGCAGAAAATCTGCAAGATCATGGACATGGCGATGCAGAACGGCGCGCCGGTGATCGGCATCGCGGATTCGGGCGGCGCACGTATCCAGGAAGGCGTCGCGTCATTGGCGGGCTACGCCGAGGTGTTCCAGCGCAATGTGCTGGCCTCGGGCGTCGTGCCGCAGATCAGCATGATCATGGGCCCCTGCGCGGGCGGGGCTGTCTATTCCCCCGCGATGACCGACTTCATCTTCATGGTGCGCGACACGTCCTACATGTTCGTGACCGGCCCGGATGTGGTGAAGACGGTCACGAACGAGGTGGTGACGGCGGAAGAACTTGGCGGGGCGGGCACGCATACGAAGAAGTCGAGCGTGGCGGACGGTGCCTTCGAGAACGATGTCGAGGCGCTCTACGAACTCCGCCGTCTGATCGACTTTCTGCCCGCGTCGAACCGCGACCGCGTGCCGGTGCGCCCCTTCTTCGACGATCCCGCGCGGATCGAGCACAGCCTCGACACGCTGATCCCCGACAACCCGAACCAGCCCTACGACATGAAAGAGCTGATCCTGAAGGTCGCGGATGAGGGCGATTTCTTCGAGATACAGAAGGATTTCGCGGGCAATATCGTGACTGGCTTCATCCGGCTGGAGGGGTCCACGGTCGGCGTCGTGGCGAACCAGCCGATGGTGCTGGCCGGCTGCCTCGACATCGACGCCAGCCGCAAGGCCGCGCGATTTGTGCGGTTCTGCGATGCCTTCGGGATACCGGTTCTGACGCTGGTCGATGTGCCGGGCTTCCTGCCGGGGGTCAGTCAGGAACTGGGCGGGATCATCAAGCACGGGGCGAAGCTGCTGTTCGCCTATGGCGAGGCGACAGTGCCGAAGGTGACGGTCATCACGCGCAAGGCCTATGGCGGGGCCTATGACGTGATGGCGTCAAAGCACCTGCGGGGCGATTTCAACTATGCTTGGCCGACAGCGGAAGTCGCGGTGATGGGGGCGAAGGGGGCGGCAGAAATCCTGTATCGCGCCGATCTGGGCGACAAGGACAAGATCGCGCAGCGGGTGAAGGACTACGAGGACCGCTTCGCCAACCCCTTCGTTGCGGCGGAACGCGGCTTCATTGACGAGGTCATCATGCCGCATTCGACGCGCCGCCGGGTGGCGCGGGCCTTTGCGTCGCTGCGGGGCAAGAAGCTGACGAATCCCTGGAAGAAGCATGACAATATTCCGCTTTAAGGACGCGCGCTTTCGGGCGGCCTTTCCGGCGCTGTCCGCGCTGGCGCTGGCGACGGTTTCCAGGGGTGGTCGCCGCCAGGTGTCGATGAGCCCATCCCCGTCCCCTCCGGCCAGACCGTCACCTGGGTCGATACGATCAGCGACGCGGCGGGACCAGAGGGGCTGACCTTCCGCTTCCGCTTTCTCGCCCCTTCCATCGCGCGCGACGGCGGCACGGTCACGCCCGAGGCGGCGCAGGCGGACATGCTGGCGCTCTGCCGGACCTATGCCCTGCCGCGCATCGCCTCGACCGGGCCGCAGCCGCAGCAGATCGTCATCAGCCTGTCCGACCGCCCGGTCGAATTCGGCATCCCGGACGAGGCGGCGACGCAGTTCTTCGATGCCTTCGGGATCGAAGAAGGGGACTGCATGTTGGAGCTTTTCTGACGCAGACACAGCATGTTGCGGGCCGGGATTCATGCGACCCGCGAATGATGCAACCGGGTCACATTCGCGTAGCCGACACCGTTCCGGATGGGGTCCGGCGGCTGTTCCTGATAGGATGAACGACAGGTCGCGGAACAGCGATCGCATAACAATCGTATGAGGCAGGCGGCACCGGACACCGGATGATCGCCTTCGACGCAGGAGATCACCATGCTGAACGTGCTGCTGGCAGCCGTATTCGTTGCTTTTGTCGCGGCCTGCGTCACGCAGGAAGGCAACGTCGCGTCCTGACGCGGGGTGCGGGGACTTGCGCGCAGGGCGCGGCCTGATGGCAAAGACGCGGCATGCTGAAGCATCGCGGCTTTCCGGGGCGTCTGCCGGGCTCTGATTTCCAGTTCGTCATCCGCCGGGGCAACCCGCGCGGGGTGACGCCGATCGTGGCGCGCGAACGCTACCGCGACCGGTCGAACGTCGACCGGGCTGCCGATACGGCGTTTCTGGCGGCGCTGTGGGAACACTTCGGCGAAGACCCGTTCGAGCGCGGAAATCTGGACGCCGGACGCCTGTCCTGGCTGTTCGGCCGCGAGGTCGTTCCGGCGACGGATCCGTTCGACCCCGCCAGCTATGATGCGCTGCTGCGGATCGATGCGGCCCGTGCGCGCGCGTCGTTCCCCGAGGTGTTCGGCGACCTCTGAACGCCCGGTTTAGGCGTCTTTCAGCGCATCTCACCGCTCCGCCGCAGCAGCAAGCCGCCGATCCGCAGACGCCGCGCAAGTTTGGCTTTGCGCCCGCCGCTCAATCGCGCAAGCTAAGGTTGAGGCGGCATTCTCCAGCAAGTCTGCGGCCTGACTTAAGTACCGTTACCCTTCCCCTTCTGAATGGTCTGGCCACACCCCGGCCAGACCATTTTTCTGTCAGGGATCGGCGCTGGCCTGCCGACGGCGGCGGGATCACGCCGAATTTTCTGACGCGGCCGGAACGATGGGGTAGAGTCTTCGGCAATAACAAACTTGCCGGAGGCAGTATCGATGCAGTTCACCAAACTCGCGCTTGCGGGCGCACTTGTCGCATCCTTGGCGGGATGCTTGCAGAACGACACCCAGCGCGGCCTTGCAGGTGCGGCAGCGGGCGTTGTTGTCGCAGATGCGCTTGACACCAACATCGTCACCGGCGCGGCCATCGGCGGCCTGGGCGGCGTGCTCTGCGACGACCTGAACGTGACCCTGTGCAATAACTGACGGCACGGCAGCGCCGGTTTCGGCTGGCCTGCGGCGACCAGCGGCAATGCGCCGTTCGCAGCGATTGCGGACGGCGCTTTGCTGCCTGCCGGGAAGCAGGGCCGGGTCAGGCCCTTGCGCCGCGCCCTGCGTCGGGATGCATCCTGAGCGGTGGGCGCTGTGCCCCCCGTAAAAGGATGGACCCATGTCGAAGCGATCCTTTCTGAAACCCTCGCTGGCGGCGCTGGCCGCGGTGCTGTCGCTCTCTGCCTGTCTGGAGACCGACGCGGAACGCGGGCTGGTCGGTGCGGCGGGCGGGGCGGTTGTCGCGGATGCCGTCGGCGTCAATCCGGTAACCGGGGCAGTGATCGGCGGCGCGGCGGGATATTTCTGCGACCAGCTGAACGTTCCGGGTTGCAAGCGCCGCCCCTAGATACGCCCAGACCTTCTGGCTGACGCCTGCACCCGGCCCTTGCGCCCGGGTGGTGTTTTCGTGTCCGATCACCCAAGGCTTGACCGACCCGGGGCCGGGGATACGAGGGGACGGATGTTCAGCAAGATTCTGATCGCCAACCGGGGCGAGATTGCCTGCCGCGTCATCCGGACGGCACGCAGGATGGGTATCGCCACGGTCGCGGTCTATTCCGACGCGGACCGGAACGCTCTGCATGTGCGGATGGCGGATGAGGCGGTGCATATCGGCCCGTCGCCCGCCGCGCAGTCCTACATCGTGATCGACCGGATCATGCAGGCGGTCCGCGCGACGGGGGCAGAGGCGGTGCATCCGGGCTATGGCTTCCTGTCCGAAAACCGCGACTTCGCTGCGGCTTTGGAGGCGGCGGGCGTGGTCTTCATCGGCCCGCCGTCCGGGGCCATCGAAGCGATGGGCGACAAGATCACGTCGAAGAAGCTGGCGATGGCGGCGGGGGTCTCAACCGTGCCGGGCCATATGGGCATCATCGCGGACGCGGATGAAGCGGTGCGGATCGCCACAGGCATCGGCTATCCGGTGATGATCAAGGCCTCGGCGGGCGGCGGCGGCAAGGGGATGCGGATCGCGCATTCGGATGCCGAGGCGCGCGAAGGGTTCCAGTTCGTCGAAGAACGAGGCGGCGGCAAGCTTCGGCGATGACCGCATCTTCATCGAGAAATTCGTGACCCAGCCGCGCCATATCGAGATTCAGGTGCTGGCCGACAGCCACGGCGACTGCGTCTATCTGCACGAACGCGAATGCAGCATCCAGCGCCGGAACCAGAAGGTGATCGAGGAAGCGCCGTCGCCGTTCCTGGACGCCGCGACGCGCAAGGCGATGGGGGAACAGGCCTGCGCCCTGGCGAAGGCGGTGGGCTATACGTCAGCGGGGACGGTGGAATTCATCGTCGATGGCGAGCGGAATTTCTATTTTCTGGAGATGAACACGCGGTTGCAGGTCGAACATCCGGTGACCGAGCTCATCACCGGGGTCGATCTGGTGGAGCAGATGATCCGGGTGGCGGCGGGGGAAAAGCTGCCGTTCAGACAGTCCGACCTCAAGATCAACGGCTGGGCCATCGAATCCCGCCTCTATGCCGAAGACCCCTACCGTAACTTCCTGCCCTCGACCGGCCGCCTGACGCGCTACCGCCCGCCTGCCGAAGTTGCGACCTCAACTCATGCCGTCCGCAACGACACTGGTGTCTACGAGGGCGGCGAGATCAGCATGTTCTACGACCCGATGATCGCCAAGCTCTGCACCTGGGGTCCGACGCGGGCCGAGGCTATCGCGGGCATGCGCGATGCGCTGGATGCGTTCGAAGTCGAGGGGATCGGGCACAACCTGCCCTTCTGCCAGGCGGTGATGGACCATCCGCGCTTTGTCGCAGGGGACATCACGACCGCCTTCATCGCCGAGGAATTCCCGGACGGCTTCAAGGGCGCGACCCTGCCCGACGACCAGCTGCGCCGCGTCGCGGCGGCAGTCTGCGCGATGCACCGGGTCGCGGAAATCCGCCGCACGCGCATTTCCGGCCGGATGGACAACCACGAACGCCGGGTCGGAACCGAGTGGGTTGTCAGCCTGCAGGGACAGGATTTTCCCGTCTCGATCGCGGCGGACCGCGAAGGCTCGACCGTGACATTCGCAGACGGCACGGGGCGGAGGGTTGCGTCCGACTGGACGCCGGGGCAGCCGCTGGCGCGTCTGACGGTCGATGATGCGCCGATGATCCTGAAGGTCGGGAAGATTCCGTCGGGAATGCGCATCCGCACACGCGGGGCAGACCTGCGTGTGCTGGTGCGCACGCCGCGTCAGGCCGATCTTGCGCGGCTGATGCCGGAAAAAACCGCCGCCGACACCTCGCGCTATCTGCTCTGCCCGATGCCGGGGCTGATCGTGTCCATCGCCGTGGCCGAGGGCGACGAGGTGCAGGAGGGGCAGGCGCTGGCGACCGTCGAGGCGATGAAGATGGAGAACATCCTGCGCGCCGAACGCAAGGGCGTGGTCAAGCGCATCGCGGTCGCGGCCGGGGCGAGCCTGCGCGTGGACGATGTGATCCTGGAATTCGCGTGACGGGGGCGGGCGCGTGACGGCGGCAACGGGTGCGACGCCGCGCGTGGCGGTCCGCAGCTTTGGCTGGGTTGCGCCGCTGTGCCTGATATCGGCGCTGCTGACCTTTGCGGGCCTTCAGACGGCGGCGCGGGTCTACGCAGGCGTCTTCGAATACCCGCTCGACGATGTCTACATCCATCTGGCGATGGCCGAGGAAATCGCGCGCGGGCATTACGGCGTCAACCCGGGCGAGGCCGTCGGCGCGTCGTCCTCGGTGATCTATCCCCTGCTGCTGACGCCCTTTCCCGGAACCGATCTGCAATGGGCGCTGCCCTTCCTGTGGAACCTCGCGGCGCTGGCGCTGGCGGCATGGCTGTTCGGGCTGGCGATCGCAGAGGCAGCGGCATGCGGCGCGCTGACGCCCTTGGTCGCCGGGCTGATTGCCGTTCTGGCACCCTTCGGGCTGAACATGCAGGGCGTCGCCTTCACCGGCATGGAGAACATGCTGCACGGCGCGGCGGCGCTGGCGGTGCTGCTGGGCCTGTGGCGGTTCCTGAATGACGGGCGGCTGCGTGGGTGGTTCCTTGCGGCGGTCATCCTGTCGCCGCTGCTGCGCTACGAAGGGCTGGCGCTGTCGCTGGCCGCGGTCGGATTGATCGCGCTGGCAGGGCGGTGGCGCGCGGCTTTGGCGCTGACATTGGCCGTGCTGGTCCCGCTGG
Source organism: uncultured Alphaproteobacteria bacterium (assembly GCA_963819585.1). Taxonomy (GTDB): domain Bacteria; phylum Pseudomonadota; class Alphaproteobacteria; order Rhodobacterales; family Rhodobacteraceae; genus JAOADN01. The sequence goes on along the minus strand of CAWFWP010000002.1, from coordinate 160,522 downwards.
GCCTGTTCTCGGTGTTTCTGGTCCACCTCGGCCTCGACGCCCTGCCGGGATCGGTGATCGCCAAGATGACGCTGGGCGACCCCGGCGTTACGGGCATGGCCCGGATTGCGAAGAACCTGTCGCTGAACCTCGCCAAGCCGCAGGGCCTGTATCTGGCGGCGCTGGTCATCCTGACGCTGGCGCTGGCCGCAGCACAGCGCGGCGCGGCGCGGCGGCTGCTTGCGGCTGCCGGGCTGGCCGGGGCGGCGCATCTGGTGGTGGCGCAGCTGGGCTGGATGCACCGGTACGAGCATTACGTCCTGTTCACGCTGGTCGCGGCATTGCTGCTGACGATGCGGCGCGGGGTGGCCGGACGCATTGCGCTGGCGGGTGTCGCGTTTGCGGTCGTCGCGGGCGTGCCCGCCTATCAGGTCGATTTCTACCGCGAATACGCCTGGAACCCCGCAGCCATCCACCTGCAGCACGCGCAGATGGCGCGGTTCGTGCAGACCGAACTGCAAGCGCCCGTCGCCGTCAACGATCTCGGCTGGGTCGCCTGGCGGAACGACAACTTCGTCTATGATCTCTGGGGTCTCGGCTCGCGCGAGGCGCTGATCGCGCGGGCGGGCGGCACCGCGCCGGATGGCTGGGCCGGTCCGCTGCTGGCACGGCGCGGCATTCATGTGGCGATGGTCTATGAAAAACACTTCGGCAGGGCTCTAGGCCCCGGGTGGGCAAAGGTGGCGGACCTCGTGATGGACCCGCCGGTCGGCCGTCTGGGTGACTGGCGCGTCACTTTCTATGCCGACAGTCCGACCGAGCGGGCGGCGCTGCGCGAAAAGCTGACGCGGTTCGCGCCCACACTGCCCGCAGGCACGTCGATGACCTTTGCAAAAGGCGGGTAATCCGATGTCCGGGCCGAATGGGGCACCAGAATGGACCTGATCCTTCACTTCGGCGCGCACCGCACGGGATCGACGGCGCTGATCCGCTGCATGGAGAAAAACCGCGACCGTCTGGCTGCGGCGGGGGTCGCGTTCCGGTCGCCCGAGACGCTGCGCGCCGTGCCGGATTTCGCGCCTGTCGCCGAGCTGACACGGCGGGCGGCGCAGGGCGACGCGGTCGCTGGCGACCGGCTGGGCCTTCTGCGTGACAGGCTTGCCGCGGACGCGGCAGAGGCAGGGCGCCAGGGCGCGACCCGTCTGATCCTGTCCGACGAGAACATGATCGGAACGATGCCGGCCTCGCTCAAACACCGGACGATCTACCCGGACGCAGCCGCACGGCTTGCCGCATATGCCACCGTCCTGCCGGCGCGGCCCGCGCTGATCGCGTTTGCCGTGCGCGGCTATGCGGGCTGGTGGCCGTCGGCCTATGCCTATGTTCTGCCGCGCCATCCGCTGCCGCCCTTCGGCGCGCTGGGCGACGCGCTGGCGCAGGGCGGGCGCGGCTGGGCCGATGTCGTGCGCGACCTGCGCGCGGTCTTTCCCGGCGTGCCGATCCTGCTGTGGCCGCAGGAGACCTTCGCGGACGGCATGACCCGCGTCGTGGCGGCGCTGGCGGGTCTGGCAGGGACAGACGGTCTGGAACCGGTCACGGCGCGCATCAATCCGGCGCATCTGCGCCGCCAGGTCGAGCAGATTCATCGCCTGAGAAAGGAAGACCCGACCCTTGCAGGAAAGGCGCTGGCCGCGCGGCTGGCCATGCTGGGCGAGGTCAAGGGCCGCCCGCCCAGCTTCCGCCGGCCGCAGAAGGCGGCGCTGGAAGAACGATACGCGGCGGACCTTGAGGGGCTGCGGGTCGTAGCCGGGCGTCACGCTAATCTGACGCTGCGGCGCGGCGGACGCGCCGCCCAAGCGGCTTGCCACGCGCGGTTGCGGATTTCCTCGCGCCGGTCGGGCATCCGGTCGATGGCGCGCATCAGTTCGCGCACGTCCCAGGGAAACGGCTTGCGCAGGGCGACGGTGCCGTCCTTGTCGATCAGCACCATCATGAAGCCGCGCGGGCGCAGCTTGGTCCGGATCGCCGAGGCGGCGGCAGGGTCGGTGTCCGCGATGACGACCACGTCACGGTCGGCCAGTTCGGGCCAGCGGCCTTCGATCAGGCGCATCTGTTCCATGAAAGGCCGGATCGTCGGCGCTGTCCGCAAAGACGACGAGCGGGCGCTTTTCCCCGCGCAAGCTGCCAAGATCGGCGTCAGCTGCCAGCGTGACCGCAAAAGCCGTCGCTGTGGCCACCGTCGCCATGCCTTCCCCGGCCGCAGCCGAGGCTGCGATCAGGGCGGAAAGCAGCAGCGGACATCATCGCGCGCATGTTCACATCCTCCGTCCGGTGATATAGGCAGGGCGAGGGGCAGGGACAAACCCTGCGCGCTGCGGGATGAAGGCCGGACGCGATGGGCGGGAAGAATGACGACTGGCGGGCGCTTGCGGCACAGGAGCTGAAGGGCCGCGACCCCGGCAGCCTGACGCGGCAGACGCCCGAAGGCATCGCCGTCCGCCCGCTTTACACCGAAGACGACCTGGCAGGCCTGACGCATCTCGGCTCGCTGCCCGGCGCTGGCCCCCTTCACGCGCGGCGTGCGCGCGACGATGTATGCGGGCCGCCCCTGGACGATCCGGCAATATGCCGGGTTCTCCACCGCCGAGGAATCCAACGCCTTCTACCGCGCTGCCCTTGCCGCCGGCCAGCAGGGCGTCAGCGTCGCCTTCGATCTGGCCACGCACCGGGGCTATGACAGCGACCATCCCCGCGTGACGGGGCGATGTCGGCAAGGCGGGCGTCGCGATCGATTCCGTCGAGGACATGAAGATCCTGTTCGACGGCATTCCGCTGGACCGCGTGTCGGTCAGCATGACGATGAACGGCGCGGTGATCCCGGTTCTGGCCAGCTTCATCGTCGCGGGCGAGGAGCAGGGCGTGCCCCGCGCCGCCCTGTCAGGCACGATCCAGAACGACATCCTGAAGGAATTCATGGTGCGGAACACCTATGTCTATCCGCCCGAACCCTCGATGCGGATCGTCGCCGACATCATCGAATACACAGCGTCCGAGATGCCGAAGTTCAATTCGATCAGCATCAGCGGCTATCATATGCAGGAGGCGGGCGCGAACCTGGTGCAGGAGCTGGGCTTCACCCTGGCCGACGGGCGGGAATATGTCCGGACCGCGCTGGCGCGGGGCATGAAGGTCGATGATTTCGCGCCGCGTCTGTCGTTCTTCTTCGCCATCGGCATGGACCTGTTCATGGAGGCGGCGAAGCTGCGCGCGGCGCGGCTGCTGTGGCACCGGGTGATGGAAGGGTTCGGGGCGCACCAAGCCGGAATCCCTGATGCTGCGCACCCATTGCCAGACATCGGGCGTGTCCCTGCAGGAACAGGACCCCTACAACAACATCGTGCGCACGGCCTATGAGGCGCTGGCGGCGGTGCTGGGCGGCACGCAGTCGCTGCACACCAACAGCTTTGACGAGGCGATGGCGCTGCCGTCGGACTTCGCGGCGCGGATCGCGCGGAACACCCAGCTGATCCTGCAGGAAGAGACGGGCGTCACGCGCACTGTCGATCCGCTGGCAGGATCCTACTACGTCGAAAGCCTGACGGCGGAGCTGGCCGAAAAGGCCTGGGCGTTGATGGAAGAGGTCGAGGCGCTGGGCGGGCATGACGGCGGCGGTGATGTCGGGGATGCCGAAGCTGCGGATCGAGGAAAGCGCGGCGAAGCGGCAGGCGCGGATCGACCGGGGCGAAGAGGTGATCGTCGGGGTCAACAAATACCGTCTGGCCGAGGAAGACGCGATCTCCGTGCGCGACGTGGACAACGTGGCGGTGCGGCAGGCGCAGGTCGCGCGGCTGCGGGCGGTGCGCGCGGGCCGGGATGAGGCGGCCTGTGGTGCTGCGCTGGACGCGCTGACGGCGGCGGCGCGGGGCAGCGGCAACCTGCTGGCGGCGGCGGTCGATGCGGCGCGGGCGCGTGCGACGGTCGGCGAGATCAGCGAGGCGATGGAGCAGGTCTTCGGGCGCCACAAGGCCGAGGTGAAAACCCTGTCCGGCGTCTATGGCGCGGGCTGGGAAGGGGATGCGGGATATCAGGCCGTGCGGGCCGAGGTGGCGGACTTCGCCGTCACCGAAGGCCGCGCGCCGAAGATGCTGGTCGTCAAGCTGGGTCAGGACGGCCATGACCGGGGTGCCAAGGTCATCGCAAGCGCCTTTGCCGACATCGGCTTCGACGTGACGGTCGGCCCGCTGTTCTCGACCCCCGACGAGGCGGCGGCGCTGGCCGTGGAACAGGGCGTGGATATCGTCGGGATCAGCAGCCAGGCGGCGGGGCACATGACTCTGGCCCCGGAACTGATCCACGCGCTCAAGGACCGGGACGCGGGCAACGTCATCGTCATCTGCGGTGGCGTGATCCCGGCGCAGGACCATGCGGTGCTGAAACAGTACGGGGTCCGCGCGATCTTCGGCCCCGGCACCAACATCCCGGCGGCGGCGCGCGATATTCTGCGGCTGATCCGGGGCGCTGCGGGCTGACATTGCATTGACGCTGTTCCTGACCGAAGATCGGACCGCAGGAGGACATCGCCATGCTCGATCATGTCGGCTATCCCGTCACGGACTATGCAAGGTCCAAGGCATTCTACACCGCCGCCCTTGCCCCCTTGGGCTACACCCTGTTCCGCGAAATCACGCCCGAAGTGGCGGGCAGCTGGCACGCGGGTTTCGGGGCGGGGCATCCCGATTTCTGGATCGGCACCGGCAGACCCGCCCTGTCCGGCGTCCACATCGCCTTCCGCGCCAAGGACCGCGCGACGGTCGATGCGTTCCACGCGGCGGCGCTGAAGGCGGGCGGCACCGACAACGGCGCGCCGGGCATGCGCCCGCATTACCATCAGGATTACTACGGGGCCTTCGTGCTGGACCCCGACGGCAACAATATCGAGGCGGTCTGCCATGTCCCGGAATAAGGCCGTGGGCCGCGTCACCGGCATCGGCGGGCTCTTCTTCCGCGCCAACGACCCCAAGGCGCTGAAGGCCTGGTATGCGGAATACCTCGGCTTCCCGACCGATCAGCCGGTCTGGATGCAGGACGGCGGGCCGACCGTGTTCGAACCCTTCGCCTTCAAGTCCGACTACTTTCCGCTGGACAAGCTCCACATGCTGAACCTGCGCGTCGAGGGCCTCGATGCGCTGGTCGCGCGGCTCGAAAAAGCCGGGCTGGCCGTCGAACGGCGGGCCGACTGGGACGGCGACGGGTCGTACGGCCGCTTCGCGCGGATCGTCGATCCCGAAGGCAACCATATCGAGCTATGGGAACCGCCTGCGGCCTGAGACCGCACCCGGGCGCCGCCCGCCCTTGAACTGCCGAAGCCGCCGCATCAGGATGCCCGCCGGAACGGGGCGGTGCATGCTGGAATTCGACCATATCGCGGTGTCGGCAGGGACGCTGGACGAGGGCACGCGCGCCGTCGAAGCCGCGCTCGGCGTCACGCTGTCCGCCATCGGCCACCATTCCCATATGGGCACGCACAACCGCCTGCTCGGCCTCGGCCCGGACCTGTATCTGGAGGTCATCGCGATCGATCCCGACGCGCCCGGACCCGCCTGGCCGCGCTGGTTCGGTCTGGACCGCTTCACCGGGCCCCCGCGCATAACCAACTGGGTCTGCCGGACGGATGACCTCGATGCGGCGCTGGCGGTGGCACCCGATGGTGCGGGCGTCGCCACGCCCCTGTCGCGCGGGGACTTCCGCTGGCGCATCGGCATACCGGCAACCGGCGTCCTGCCCTTTGCCGACGCCTACCCCGCGCTGATCGAATGGCAGGGCGACCTGCACCCCGCGCAGCGCCTGCCCGATCAGGGCATCCGCCTGACCCGGTTCGAGGTGATCTGCCCCGAAGCCGAAAGCCTGCGCGCGGCACTGCCCTTGGATGACCCGCGCGTCACATTCGCAACCGGACCCAAGGGCTTCCGCGCGACCTTCGACACCCCGCGCGGCCCTCGGGTGCTGGCATGATCGTCCGTCCCGCCACCGATACCGACATGGTCCAGGTCGCCACCATCTGGGAACCGGTCCTGCGCGACACCACGATCACCTTCGCCGACGACATCCGCACGCCCGAGACGCTGATCCGCATGGCCGCCGACCGCCGTGCCGACGGGCGCGAGTTCTTTGTGGCCGCCGACGGCCCCCGCATCCTCGGCTTTGCCACCTATGGCCAGTTCCGCGGGCGGCAACGGCTATGTCACCTCGATGGAGCACACCATCATCCTTGCGCCGACCGCGCAGGGAAGGGGCGTCGGCCGCGCCCTGATGACGGCGGTCGAGGACCACGCGCGCGACCGGGGCGCGCATACGATGGTCGCGGTCGTGTCCGGCGAAAACCCCGAAGGCATCGCCTTCCACAAGGCGCTCGGCTATGCCGATCACGGCACCCTGCCGCAGGTCGGGCGCAAGTTCGGCCGCTATCTCGACGCCGTGTTTCTGGTGAAAATCCTCTGATCGCGCCCCTGCGCAACCCCCGCTGACAATATGCTGCGCCGCAGCTATGGTCGCGCCCATGTCGATCTGGACCCGCATCGCCGACGCTCTGTCAGCTCTCGCCAAAGGCGAAGGGCTGTCCAAGGTCTTCGACAGGCTGCGCACCCCCCCGAACGCTCTGTCGCCTTCACCATCGCCGTCATCGCGCTGGGGGCCAAGATGGCCAAGGCCGACGGCACCGTGACGCGGGACGAGGTGGCGGCCTTCCGCGAGGTCTTCACCATCGCGCCCGAGGACGAGGCGCAGGCGGCGCGCGTCTTCAACCTCGCCCGGCAGGACGTGGCGGGATTCGACGCCTATGCCAAGAAGATCGCGGGCATGTTCGGCGCGGGCGACCGCGTGCTGACCGACCTGCTGGAGGGGCTGTTCCACATCGCCGTCGCGGATGGCGGCTATCACCCGCATGAAGAGGCGTTCCTGCGCGAAGTCGCGCGGATTTTCGGGCTGGCCGACCGCGCCTTCCGCACGCTTGCCGCGCGCTTCGTGCCCGATGCGGTGGCCGACCCGCATGACGTTCTGGGCGTCCTGCCGACCGACCCGCCCGAATGTCATCCGCGCGGCCTGGCGGCAGGCGGTGCGCGACACGCATCCCGACGCGATGCTGGCGCGCGGCCTTCCGCCCGAGGCGATCCGGCTGGCCGAAAAACGGCTGGTCGCCGTCAACCGCGCCTGGGAAGAGATCAGCCGCAGGACCGCCGCCTGATGCGCATCGCCACCTGGAATGTCGAATGGTTCGTCAACCTCTTCGACAGCCATGGCCGCCTCTTGGAGGATGGCGAGCGGTCGTCGCGCTATCAGGTCACACGGGCCGAACAGCTGCGCGGCATCGGCCATGTGCCTGCGCAAGCTGGATGCAGACGCGGTCATGGTGGTCGAGGCACCCGACAACAATGCCCACCGCCAGACCGTCCCCATGCTGGAAAGCGTCGCGCGGCGGTTCGGTCTGCGTCAGTCCAAGGCGCTGCTCGGCTATCAGAACACCACCCAGCAGGAAATCGCCCTGCTCTACGATCCCGCGAAGCTGACCGTGCGCCACGATCCGAAAGGCGTCAGGAACGCAGTCGCCAAGGGCATCGCCCCGCGCTTCGACGGCCACCACGCCGTCGATGTGGACCGCGACGGGCGTCCTGACCTGCTCAGCTTCAACAAGCCCCCCTTGGAGATCGCGGCGGTGACGGCGGCGGGCGCGGCGTTCCGCATGATCGGCGTGCACATGAAATCGAAGGCCCCGCATGGTGCGACCGACGACGCCTCGGTCAAGCGGCTGGGGGTCGCGAGCCGCCACGAGCAGATCGCCCAGTGCCTCTGGCTGCGCCAAAGGGTGCTGGAGCATCTGGCGGCGGGCGACAACCTGATCGTGATGGGCGATTTCAACGACGGCCCGGGGCTGGACGAATACGAACAGATGTTCGGGCGGTCAGGGGTGGAGATCGTGACCGGCTGGAACGAACCGAAGGAGACGCGGCTCTACGACCCCCATGCCCGCGTGGCGCTGGGCAAAAAGCTCGCGGCCAGCCCGTCCACAGCGCGGTTCTGGCTGCCCGAAACCCGGTCCTATTTCTCGGCACTGCTTGACTACATGATGGTCTCGCCCGACCTGCGCCGCCGCGCCCCCGTCTGGCGCATCTGGCACCCGTTCGACGACCCGGAGTGTTATGCCGACGAAGGCCTGCGCAACGCGCTGCTGGCGGCGTCGGATCATTTTCCGGTGACGGTGGATGTGGACCTGTAGGGCGCGGGTCTGTGAAAACCGCCGGGGAACTGCTATATTGGGGTCATGAAACGCACGCTCGCCCTGATCGTCACGCTTGGCCTGCCGGTGGGCCTGGCACCCCCAGCCTTGGCCGAGACACCCTCCCAGGCGACCCCCGGCGCGACCGATGAAGGCTTCAGCCTGATCGAGGAAGGCGCGAAGCTGATCCTGCGGCAGATGATCGACAAGATGGAGCCGGAACTCGACAAGGCCCGCAAGGGCCTGACCGAGGCGCTGGCCGAATGGGAACCGGCGCTGCGCGATCTGGCGGGCAAGGTCGGCGACCTGTCGGCCTATCACCCGCCCGAAATGCTGCCGAACGGGGACATCATCATCCGGCGGAAGCGCGTGTTCGGGCCGGAGATGCCGGGGAGCGTGGGGCCGGACGGACAGGTGGATTTGTAGGGGGAGGTTGAGGACCGCTCTTGCCGACCTGCCAGTGGCAGGTCGCGCGGCCCTGTTGGCCCAAAGCCGCGCATGCGGCGCACGGCCAAGGGGCCGATGCAGCTTAGCCCGAACAGCGATAATCAGGACGCGCGTGCCTGCGGCTGGCGCGGCTTCGCGCCTGCCGAGGGGCAGGCAGGCGCGGCCTGATTTGTCACGGGCCAAATCAGGCAAGAGAAGCAGCGGTCTGCCATAGGGCAAATGCGGCTATCGCTTACCCCGCCACCGCGCCTTCAGCGACCGCCCCGGCGGCAGGAACCGCGCCCGCGCCACCTTGCCGGACAGCGTCTCACTATACAGGTTCGGATTCGACGGCCTCCCCCTCCCCAATCCTTACCAACCCCCTAACAAATCTCAGAAAACCAAACCATTTCAAAGTCTTGCTAGAATGTCCACATGTGGACACGCCCCGAGAAGCCCGATTCCGCCCCTGAAACCGCCCTCTCAGGCGGCCTTCTCGGCCACCCCGACCCGCGTCTCCGCCTTCAGCGACTGCGCCAAGGACAGGAACCTTGCCCGCGCCACTTCGCCGAACAGCGGCTCGGTCGCCGGGTTCAGCACCAGTTCCAGCACTCGCCCGCCTGCGTTCCAGCGGAGTTCCCCCGCGTCCCCCGGCGACTGGATCGAGAACATGGCGCCGAACCGCATCGCCTTGCCCAGCACCTCCGCCGCCAGAATCTCCTCTTCGGACAGCAGCGCGAACAGCGGCTCCAGCCGCGTCCCGGCTCGCGAATTCTTGTAGCGGTGCAGCAGCGACAGGCCCAGGAACACCCGCTCCTGATGGCTTAACCCCCCCAGATTGGCCCGCGTCGCGTTGTCAAAGCACAGTTCCGCCCGGTAGTCCGGATGCGCCCGCCAGCTGGTGTCGTGCAGAAGGCAGGCCGCCTTGACCAGCCGCAGCCGCCCCGGCGTCGCGTCGGCGTAAAGCGGCAGGATGAAGTTATACAGCTTCTTGCCGAAGCCCGGCATCCGCGCCGTGGTCGCCTCGGCATGGCGGCAGGCCTCGATCAGCGGGTCGCGGCGGCGCAGCTGGTCGGGCATCTGTTCGTACAGCAGCCCCTCGCGGATGCCGTAGCTGGAAATGTCGATCTCTTTCGGGTCGAGCGTCTGCACGACCCGGCTCAGCACCCGCGCGGCGACATGGATCAGCGCCATCCGCTCCTGCCCGATCCCGGTCATCGCGCGCAGGTCTGACACCGAATGCCGGCCGATGAAGTTCGCCGTCGCCTGCACCTCGACCGGCGTCATGCGGTATTCGTGCAGGACGGTCATCGGGTATTTGCGACGCTCCATGTCAATCCGCGCGAACGCCCGCCACGATCCGCCGACGAGGTAGAGACGGTCGTGGCGGCGTCCGATCTCGGCATTCGCCGCCTCGACGATGCGCTGGACATGCGCGTCCAGACCCTTCGTGCCGCCCGGAACCTTCTCCAGCCGGAAGGGGCCCAGGGGGGTGGTCAGCCGCCGTCCGATGGTGCCGCCCGACACCTCGGCCAGTTCCATCGAGTTGCCGCCGATGTCGCAGACCAGCCCCTCCGCCTCGGGCCAGCCCAGAAGCACGCCCTGCGCCGATAGCCGCGCCTCTTCCTGGCCGTCGATCACCCACAGCTTCAGCCCAGTCTCGCGTTCAACCTCGGCGCGGAATTCCGGGCCGTCCGCCGCCTCGCGCACGGCGGCCGTCGCCACGCAGGTCAAGGGATCAATCTGCATGCCGCGGGCAAGAATGGCAAAGCGCTGCAGTGCCGCCAGCGCGCGCATCCGGCCCGTGGGGTTCAGACGGCCGGTTTCAGCCAGCCCCTGGCCCAGGCCCGCCATGACCTTTTCGTTGTAGAAATAGGCCGGGCTGCGGGCGGCACCGTCGAACACGACCATCCGGATCGAGTTCGACCCGATGTCGACAACCCCGACACGCGACAGCGCGCGCGCGGACGGATCCTCAAACAATGGCCTGCCGAAACGGCCACCCTCATCGCCGGGCGCGTCGGTCTGTCCGTCCATCGCAAGAACCCCCCCGGGTGTCTGGGCGCGCACTGTGGCCAGCGCCCCCGTTTCCGTCAATCCGTCGCGTCAGTCCGCAGCATGGGCCAGACGCGGCACGTCGGACGCACCGGCGGAACCCCGCCCGGACAGCGACGGGTTGTCCATGAAGAACCGGTGGCAGGAAAACAGGTCGCCCGCATGCCCGTCGCCCAGATCGCGGACATACTGGCCGTCCGGGCGCAGCACCCAGCTCTGCGCCTCGTCCGCCAGATTCGCCGCCATGATCTGGCTCATGATCTGGGCCTTGACCGTGTCGTTGCGCGTCTCGACCAGCGTCTCGACCCGGCGGCTGAGATTGCGGTCCATCCAGTCGGCCGAAGAGATGAACACGCGCGCCTTCTTCGATGGCAGGCCCTGGCCGTTGCCGAAACAGACGATCCGGCTGTGTTCCAGAAACCGCCCGACAACCGATTTCACGCGGATATTCTCTGACAGTCCCCGGATGCCCGGCCGCAGCCCGCAGATGCCGCGCACGACCATGTCGATCTTCACGCCTGCCGAACTTGCCGCGTAGAGGGCGTCGATCACATCGGGTTCGATGATCGAATTCAGCTTGACCCAGATGCGGCCTTCACGGCCCGCCCGCGCGTGGTCAGCCTCGGCCGCGATCAGGTCCAGCAGCCGCGCCTTCAGGCTGATCGGCGAGATCGCAAGGTTCTCCAGCCCCTCGGGCTGCACATAGCCCGACAGATAGTTGAAGACCTTCGTCGCATCGCGCCCGAGTGCGGGGTCGCAGGTGAACAGCGACAGGTCGGTGTAGATGCGGGCGGTGATCGGGTGATAGTTGCCGGTCCCGTAATGCGTATAGGTCACAAGGTTCTCGCCCTCGCGCCGGACGACCGTGCTGATCTTGGCGTGGGTCTTGTACTGGGTGAAGCCGTAGACGACATGCGCGCCTGACCGTTCCAGCCGCCGCGACTGGCGGATGTTCGCGGCCTCGTCAAAGCGCGCCTTCAGTTCCACGAGCGCCGTAACCGACTTGCCCGCCTCGGCCGCCTCGCAGAGCGCGGTCACGATCGGGCTGTCGCGGCTGGTGCGGTAGAGCGTCTGCTTGATCGCCAGAACGTTCGGGTCGGTCGCCGCCTGCTGCAGAAACCGGATAACCATGTCGAATGTCTCGTACGGATGATGCAGCAGCATGTCTTTCTGCCGGATTGCCGCAAACATGTCGCCGTCATGGTCCTGCACCCGTTCAGGCACGCGCGGGCTGAAGGCCGGCCATTGCAGGTCGCGGCGGCTGTCCAGCACCAGTTCCTTCAGGTCCGCCATGCCCAAGAGACCCTTGACCTCGACAACCTCGTCCGCCGTGACCCCCGTTTCGTCCATGATCAGCGCCTTCAGCGCGTCCGGGGCTCCCGTGGTGATCTTCATGCGGATCACCTGGCCGCGCCTGCGGCGCTTCAGCGCCGTCTCGAATTCGCGCACCAGGTCTTCCGCCTCGTCCTCGACCTCCAGATCGCTGTCGCGCAGCACCCGGAACGTGCAGTGGCCGGTGTCGCGGTAGCCGGGGAACAGGGATTCCAGATGCAGCAGCAGCAGCTCCTCCATCGGCAGGAACCGCGCGCCTTCCGGCAGGGCGACGAACCGCGCGACCTGCTGCGGGACCGGCAGGATCGCCCGCATCCGCCGCCCGTCGCCCGACCGTTCCAGTTCCAGCGCAAGGCAGAAGCCCGCATTGGGGATGAACGGGAACGGATGCGCCGGGTCGATGGCCAGCGGCGACAGGATCGGAAAGACCTTGTTCAGGAAATAGTCGTCAAGGAACCGCTCGTCCTTTCGGGTCAGCTTCGGACCGGGTCATGAGCTCGATCCCCGCCACCTCCATTTCCTTGCGCAGGCGCACCCAGACCGCCTGCTGATATTTGATCAGCCGCCGTGCGTCCGCGTTGATCAGGCGCAGCTGTTCGGCGGGCGACAGCCCGTCGGCGGCGGGCGTCACGTTGCCTGCGCGGGCCAGTTCGCGCAGGCCCGCCACGCGCACGGTGTAGAATTCATCGAGGTTGGTCGCCGAAATCGACAGGAACCGCAGCCGTTCCAGCAATGGCACGCGGGGGTTCTTCGCCTCGTCCAGAACGCGCCAGTTGAAGGCCAGCCAGCTGAGTTCGCGGTTGAAGAAGCGCTTCGGCCCGGTCAGCACCGCATCCGGCAGTTCGACCGGATCGGGAAGCGGGGATTTGAGGAAATCTGCCTGGGTCATGTCGGCGGTATGCGAGGGGAATGTGACAGACGCGTGACGGCGATCATGGCGCGTCCCCTGCGCCCTTGTCCAGAACCTCTGCCGCCAGCGCCCGGGTGACGGGGCGCGCGGTGGCCAGCGCATGGGCATCCAGCGCCTCCACCAGAACCGCAGCCGCCGACAACGACCGGTCCATGCGCGAGATGAGATAGGGGATCAGCGTCGGTGGCACCGCCAGCTGCCGGTCCGCGAACAGCTTGACCAGCACCTGCGCCAGAAGCGCGTCGTCGGGCGGCAGCAGCACTGTCGTCGCCGTGGCAAGAAGCCTGCTTTTCAGGTCTGGCAGCGCCCAGTCCAGCGCGGCAGGCGGCAAGGCCGCCGTCATCAGCAGCGCATGGCCCCCCGCCTGCGCCAGATTGTGCAGATGAAACAGCTGCGTCTCGGCCGCGATGTCGCCCGCGACGTCGCCGATATCCTCGACCGCAAGCGGCCCCGCTGGCTCGGCGGGCAGGCGGGCTGCCGGGTGGATCGTCGCGCCGCGCCTCTTCCGCCCAGATATGCGTCAGATGGGTCTTGCCCGACCCGTCCGGCCCGACCAGCAGCATCTTGCCCGACGGCCACGCCGCCGTCGCATCCAGCGTCCGCAGGGCAAGCTGGTTGGCGGGCGAGATGAAGAAATCGCCGCGCCCCCGCGCCGTGCGCAGCGGCAGATCGAAGGTCAGCTGCGGCATCTATGTCGTTGTCCCGGGCTTTCGCGGGCGCGCGGTCCTTCAGCCCTTCCAGCCCGCTGTAGAGGCGGCTTTCCGTATAGCGCCCGATGGCAAAGCGCAGGATGACGCCCAGTGCCGCCGCGACCGGCACCGCGACCAGAAGGCCGACAAAGCCGAACAGCGTGCCGAAGGCCGACAGCGCGAACAGCAGCCAGACCGGGTGCAGCCCGACCGATTTGCCGACCAGACGCGGCGTGATGATGTTGCCTTCCAGGAACTGCCCGACAGCAAAGATCGCGGCGATGATGCCGATCGACAGCCAGTCGCCCCAGAACTGGAACAGCGCCAGCCCGACCGCCAGCCCGCCGCCGATCAGCGCGCCGACATAGGGAATGAACGTCACAAGGCCCGCGATGGCCCCGACGATCAGTCCGAACTGCAACCCCGCCAGCATCAGCGCGATGGCATAGAAGGTTCCGAGGATCAGGCAGACGCTGACCTGCCCGCGCACGAAGGCCGCCATCACGCGGTCAACCTCGCGACGCAAGGCGGCGCACCGTCGGCACATGATCGCGCGGCACCAGCGCGTCGATGCGCGCGACCATATGGTCCCAGTCGAGCAGAAGGTAGAACGCGACCACCGGCACCACGACGATGAAGACGACGGCATTGATGACGCCGAGCGCGCTGGACAGCAGCCCCGTGGCCAGCTCGCCGCCGCGCGCCTGGATCGTCCTGGCGATGGAATTCAGCGTGTCGCGCACGACGCTTTCGTTGTCCATCAGCGAGGGGAACTTCTTGGTCAGAAAGTCCTGCAGTTCCGTCGCAATCGTCGGTGCTGCGTTCACCAGACCCGCCAGCTGGCGCACCAGCGTCGGAATGACCAGCAGCGCCAGGATGACGAAGGCCATGACCGCGATGATCGTGATTGTTGCGGTCGCTGCCGTCCGCCCCAGCCCCGCGCGCTCCAGCCGGTCGGCGACCGGATCGAGGAAATAGGCGATGGCCCCGCCGACGAGGAACGGCAGCAGGACCGAGCCGAGGCCCCAGAGCAGCACAAAGAACACCGCCGCCGCGATGCCCCAGTAGATCGTCTGCTGCCGGACGGGCAGGGCCATGAGGGCGGTCTCCTTGTGGGCCTCCTGCCCTAATTGGAGGATCGGCACCTGTTTCGCAAGCAGCCGCGACCTTGGCCGTTAGACAGATGCCGCCACTTGGCTCCGCCCGACCGCCCCCGCCCTAGAACAGGTTCTTCAGATCCGACGCAAAGGTCGGGTAGGCCGTGGGGAGGTCGCGGAGGTCGGTGGCGGTGATGCCGTGCCGCATGGCAAGGGCGAACAGGTGCACCAGCTCTTCGCCGTGGTGCCCGACCAGATGCGCCCCGATGATCCTGTCCGACGCCTTGTCCACCAGCACCTTGGCCCAGGCCACCGTCTCGCCGTAGGACTTGGCGGAGAACCAGCCGGTCATGTCGGTCTTGGTGACCGTCACGTCCAGCCCCCGGTCCGCAGCCTCCTTCTCGGTCAGCCCGACGCTGGCGAGCGCAGGGACGGTGAAGACCGCGCTCGGCAGGACCGTGTAGTCGGGCATTTTGGCTCGGCCCGTTGACGATGTTGTGCCCGACGATCTGCCCTTCGTAGGTCGCGATTGGCGACAGCTGCGCGGTGGTTGCAACGGCGTCGCCCGTGACCCAGACGGATGGGTTCGAGACCGACCGGAGATAGGGGTCAAGCTCGACCCTGATCCCGTCATGCCGGATGCCCGCTGCGTCGAGGTTCAGACCATCGACATTGGCGATGCGCCCCGCGCCGTTGACCACGCGCGCGGCCTGAACGGTCTGCGCTGCGCCGTCATGTTCGAACCGGACCTGAAGCCCGCCGCCAGCCCGTTCGATGGCATTGACCTTGACGCCGGTCTTGATGGTGACGCCCAGCCGTTCGGTCTCGGCCGCCAGCATCGCCACGGCATCGGCATCCATCCGGCCGAGAAGGACTGCGGCGCAAGTTCCAGGATCGTGACCTTGGCACCGGCGCGGGCATAGACATGGCTGAACTCCATCGCGATGACGCCGCCGCCGATGAAGACGACCTCGGACGGCAGGGAGGTTTCGGACAGCACTTCGTCCGAGGTGATCATCAGTTCGGCACCGGGGATCGGCAGCGGTCGCGTCTTCGACCCTGTGGCGATGACGATGTGGGCTGCCCTCCAGCGTGTCGTCGCCGACCCGGACGGTGTTCGGCCCGGTGAAGGCGGCGCGGCCGGTGAACACGGTGCCGCGCTTTTCCGCGACGCCCTTCATGGCGGCGGGGATATGGGCGATGATCCCGGCCTTGCGCGCGATAAGCGCCGCCCAGTCCAGCTTTGCTGGGCCGACCGCGATCCCGTGCACCTTGGCGCGTTCGATCTGGTCCAGCGCATGGGCGGCGGCGACCAGCACCTTCTTCGGTGTGCAGCCGCGGTTGGGGCAGACGCCGCCGAAATCGCGTTCCTCGATGAAGGCGATGGTTTTCCCGGCCGCATGGGCGATCTTGGACACCCCGAGGCCGGCATTGCCGCCGCCGATGATGACGATGTCGAATGTCGTGTGCATGGGTGCGGTTCCTTTGCCGATAGGGTCCGGCAGGACCTTGGCATGCCCGTCGCAGCATGGATACGGCTGATGCTGACGCTTCCGTCGGAAGCGGGGCGGACGGCCGCAATGCGTCCGGCGAAATCCCGCCGTCAGCATCCGCTTATTCGCCCGGCCCTAAGCAATCGGAGGATCGACGGGCGCGGTCCGGACGTGCAGGTCGGAGTCACCGGCACGCTGCAATGACGCAGCTCCCGGCCCTGACTGCGGCAATCCCTGCCGCCCAAACGAAAGGCACCTCACATGAAACGCACCCTCATCCTAGTCTGCACCCTGTCCGCTGTTGCGCTGTCGGTCCCGGCGGCGTCGTTCGCGCTTCCGGTCGTCGGCGACGTTGTCGGGACCAGCGCGGCAGCCGCAAAGGCCTCTCTCGCCAAGCTCGGCTGCACGGTCGATGGATTCGAGGCCGAGGGCGGCAAGATCGACGCCCGCTGCACGGACAATGTCAGCGGCAAACTGATGGAAGTCACGGTCGATCCTAAGACCGGTGCGGTCCTGTCGATCAAAGACGGTGACTGACATGCAGACGCCCGCAGGACCGGATGACGCCGCCCGCAGTTCCGGTCCGCCCGATCTGTGGGACCCGGTCGTGCGGCTGACCCATTGGATCATCGCGTTGGCGGTCATCCTGAACGGCCTGGTCACGCAGGGCGGAAGCGCCCTGCATGTCGCCATCGGATGGGCGGCGGCAGCGCTGCTGATCCTGCGGATGGGCTGGGGTGTGTTCGGTGCGGCGGAGGCGCGGTTCACTGCGTTTCCGCCGGACCCGGCAGGGGCCGTGCGGCACCTGTACCACCTTGTGGCGGACCGGCCGCGGGCGTATCGGTCCCACAACCCGGCGGGAGCGATCATGGTCTATGCCTTGTGGGCGTCTCTGGCGGTGGTCATCGCAACCGGATTCATGATGACCAGGGCAAGCCCGTTCGAACTGGCCCGGCAGGAGCACGTACTGGCCTCTGGCGACTGGTCGATGATGGAGACGGGCGAGGGAGGCGAAGAAGGCAGCGAAGAAGACGGCAGCCCGTTGAGGACGATACACGCCCTGGCCGCGAATCTGATGCTGATCCTCGCCGGTCTGCATGTCGCAGGCGTAGCGGTGGAAAGCCGCGCGATGCGGCGCAATCTGGTCCCGCCGATGCTGTTCGGGCGGAGGCCGCACGACGTGAACGGCGAATAGGACCCGGCATGGCGGACACGATCGCGACAACAGCCGTCGGCAGGCGGACACGGGGGCGGCGTCCTGCCGCCCTCGCGGTGTTTCTGGTGCTTCAGGCGGTCGCGGCCTTCTTCTACATCGGCGATGTCGCGTCTGACTTCATGGACAGCCCGCACGACTGGCATGTCCTGTACGAAGGCACCGTGACCGCCGCGCTGATGGCTGCGATCATCTTCGCGGGACGGGAGTTGAAGGTCACGCTGGACAGGATGCGCGCGCAGGAGACGGCGCTGGCGGTCGCCTCGGGCGCGCTGGCGCAGGTCATCGACCGGCAGTTCCAGGCATGGTCGCTGACCGCGGCGGAACGCGACGTCGGCATGCTTGCGTTGAAGGGCATGGACATCGCCGAGATCGCCGTCCTGCGCAACGCCGCGCAGGGGACGGTGCGGGCGCAATTGACGCGCATTTACACCAAGGCGGACGTGTCGGGCCGCGCACAGTTCGCGGCCGTGTTCGTGGAGGATCTGCTCTCGGGCGGGGTATCGGAGCCGGTGAGGCTGTAGCTCTCGGGATTTGGCCGACCTATGCCCGCTCCGGATGAGCTCTCCAAACGCAAACAGCGGCTAAGACGCGCCGCTAACCCCTTGAAATAGAACGGCTGAAAAAATGTCCCACCGCGGGACATGCCCGCCGAGCCTTGCCACACCCCATCCGCTCGCCTAAACCCCTCGGCGATCCATCCTGCCGCCAAGGGACCTCCCATGCGCCTGACCCGCTACTTCCTGCCTGTCCTCAAGGAAAACCCCGCCGAGGCGCAGATCGTGTCGCACCGCTACATGCTGCGGGCGGGGATGATCAAGCAGCAGGCGGCGGGGATTTATTCCTGGCTGCCGCTGGGGCTGCGGGTGCTGCGCCGGATCGAGCAGATCGTGCATGAGGAGCAGCAGCGGGCAGGGCATATCCCGCTCCTGATGCCCACCCTGCAACCCGCCGACCTCTGGCGCGAAGTCCGGCCGCTACGATGCCTATGGGCAGGAGATGCTGCGCATCAAGGACCGGCAGGACCGCGAGATGCTCTATGGCCCGACGAACGAGGAGATGATCACCGATATCTTCCGCAGCCATGTCACGTCCTACAAGGACCTGCCGCTGACGCTGTATCACATCCAGTGGAAATTCCGGGATGAGATGCGCCCCCGCTTCGGGGTGATGCGCGGGCGCGAGTTCCTGATGAAGGACGGCTACAATTTCGACGTGGACCGCGCATCCGCCTTGCATGCCTACAACCGCCACATGGTCAGCTATCTGCGCACCTACGAACGCATGGGCCTGACGGCGATCCCGATGCGGGCGGATTCCGGCCCCATCGGCGGCGATGACACGCATGAATTCCTTGTGCTGGCGTCCACGGGCGAAAGCGAGGTCTTCTACGACAGCGCGGTGACGGACCTGCGCCTTGGCGACCGCGTGATCGACTATGACGACCGCGACGCCGTGGCAGCGGTCTGCAAGGAGTTCACGACGCTTTATGCGCGGACGGATGAGACGCATGACGCGGCGCTGTTTGATGCCGTGCCCGAGGCGCGTCGCAAGGTGGCCCGCGGTATCGAGGTCGGGCAGATATTCTATTTCGGCACGCAGTACTCGGCCGCCATGGGCGCGACCGTCACCACCGCAGACGGCGGCAAGGTTCCGGTCGAGATGGGGTCGCACGGCATTGGCGTGTCCCGCCTGCTGGGCGCGATCATCGAGGCCTCCCACGACGACAAGGGCATCATCTGGCCGGAAGGTGTCACGCCCTTCCCGGTCGGGATCGTGAACCTGAAGCAGGGCGATGTCGGCACCGACACCGCCTGCGAGGGCTTTACAAGGCGCTGGCAGCGAAGGGGCTGGAGGCGCTGTACGACGACCGCGACGAACGCGCCGGGGCCAAGTTCGCCACGATGGACCTGATCGGGCTGCCCTGGCGGATCACGGTCGGTCCGCGCGGGCTGGCGAACGGGGTGGTCGAGCTGACCTCTCGGCGGACGGGGGCATCCGAGGAGATGGCGGCCGAGGCGGCGGTCGGGCGGGTCGCGGAGATTTACGCGGGCGTCTGATCCTTTGCCGCAAGCACGGCGTCGATCTGCGCGCGCAGGCGGCGTGTCAGGGTCTTGCGGGGTTCTTTGCAGCCCTTGCCGACCCAGTCGTCGATAGCAGCGAACACGCCGCCGGTCAGGAAGGTCATTTCGGCATCCGTCGCAGGCATCGAAAGGCGTTCCAGATCGCGCCGGATCAGGTTACCCGTCATCTGCCGGAAACGCGCCTGAATGACCGACCCTGCCGACGACCCCTGCACCCGGCGCAGAAACCCCTGTGAACCGGCGACATGGTCCGCCAGCCAGTCCAGCGTCGCCAGCCGCGAAGGGTCGGGGGGCAGGGCCCGCATCCGGCGTTCAACTTCTGCCGCGCCCTGCGATGAAGCCTTCATCCAGCAACATCCTGCTTGGTCTGGAAATGCGCGTAGAATGTGGACCGTGCCACATCCGCCCGGCCGCAGATCATCTGCACGCTGATGTCGGCCCAGTCATGATCCTGGAGCAGGCCAAGCAGCGCCTCCGACAACAGGCGGCGGGACCGCAGGCTGCGGCGGTCCGGCGTGTCGGACATCGGTCGGCCTTTCTGTCAGCTTAGCCGGCAATGGCCCATTGCGGTGTGCTGGGTAGCCGGATGGCCCGATTATCAAGACATATGTCCGATAGCAGACATATGTCCACAATTGAACCGGAGCCTTTCGATGACTCGCAGAACCCGACAGCCTCATCCGCCGCACTGTCCGGTGGGGCCTTTATCCCGCCAGCTGGGCCGCCCTGCTGTTCGGGTTTCACCGCATCAACGGCTGGGGCGAGGACGCGCGAACGGTCTGGATGCAGACGACAGCCGTGCTGCTGGTCGCCTATCTTCTGATCGAACTGACGCTGCCGTATCAGAAACGCTGGTCGATGACCTGGGCGTCGCTTTGGGCCGACCTGAAGTTTGTGGTGATGAACGCAGGCTCCGGCGCCCTGATTTCCGCCGCCCTCGCCTGGTTCTCGATCACCACAGCGGGCGATCATCCCGGTCCCGCGACGGGCTGGCCTCTGCCCCTGCAACTGCTGTCCTGCCTGCTGATCTTCGAAGCGGTCAACTATGCCCTGCACCGCGCGATGCACGAGATGGGCGGGCCGCTCGGCCGCTTCCTGTGGCTGAGCCATGCCGCGCATCACCTGCCGCCGCGTCTGTATCTGGTGATGCACGCCGTGTTTCATCCGGTCAATGCGGTGTTCATTCAGGCGCTTGCGATCATCCTGCCGATCTGGGCGATGGGCTACAGCACCGAAGGCGGTCGCCATGTTCTTCATGATCAACGGGATGCATGGGCTGATCAGCCATTTCAACGTGGATGTCCGGATGGGCTGGTTCAGCTATGTTTTCGCAGGCACCGAAACCCATCGCTACCACCATTCGGCGGATGTGAACGAGGCGCGGAACTACGGGGCGACGCTGATGATCTATGACCTCGTGTTCGGAAGTTTCGTGTATCGACCCGGTGTTCCGCCTGCGGAACTGGGCGTTTCGCCCGACACCGGGCTGCCGCCCTATGAGCGGTTCTTCAAGGTGATCCGCCTGCCGTTTGTGCGCATATAGACTTCGGTGCAAACCGTGGGACGTTCCAAACTGAACGGCCCATGGAACTTTCTTGCCCGGCAGGCCATGTTGCACCAGAGCAAATGGAGTGCCGCATGGAATACCGCCGCCTCGGAAAATCGGGCCTGAAGGTCAGCGAACTGTCCTTCGGGTCCTGGGTCACGTTCGGCAAGCAGGTCGATACCGGCGACGCCGGGACGATGATGACCGCCGCTTATGACGCCGGTGTCAATTTCTTCGACAATGCGGAGGGTTACGAACAGGGCAATTCCGAAGTCGTCATGGGCGAAGCGCTCAAGGCGCTGGGCTGGACCCGCGACAGCTACATCGTGTCCTCCAAGGTCTTCTGGGGCGGCGAGAAACCGACCCAGCGCGGCCTGTCGGCCAAGCATGTGACCGAGGCCTGCCACGCCGCGCTCAGGCGTCTTCAGGTCGATCACCTCGACCTGTACTTCTGCCACCGCCCCGACATCGACACGCCCATCGAGGAAACCGTGCGGGCGATGCACAACCTGATCGCGCAGGGCAAGGTGATCTACTGGGGCACGTCGGAATGGTCGGCGCGCGAGATCACCGAGGCGCATGGTGTGGCGCGGGCGAACAACCTGACACCGCCGGTGATGGAGCAGCCGCAGTATAACCTTTTCGAGCGCCAGAAGGTCGAGGCCGACTATGCGCCGATCTACGACACGTTCGGCCTCGGCACGACGATCTGGTCGCCGCTGGCATCCGGTCTGCTGACCGGCAAATACAATGACGGCATTCCGAACGACGCCCGCGTCAACCTGCCCGGCTACGAATGGCTGAAAGAGGAATTCGCGTCCGAGAATGGCAAGGCGCGGCTGGAGAAGGTGCGCAGACTGGCGGGCGTGGCCAAAAATGCGGGCCTGTCACTCGCGCATCTGGCGCTGCTCTGGTGCTTGGCGAACCCGCGCGTGTCGACCGTGATCCTCGGCGCATCGCGCCTGTCGCAGCTGACCGACAATCTTTCGACGCTGGATCACAAGGCGAAGATGACGCCGGAGGTGATGGAAGCCATCGAAAAGATCGTGCAGAACAGACCCGAAGGGCCGCGCCGGTTCTGACCGAGGTCGGCAGCGTTCCGGCAGGCGCAGGGAAGGGGCATATCCGCATGGCACAGGTCCGGGTCGAAAGCTTCACGATCTCGCTCGACGGCTACGGCGCGGGGACGGGCCAGTCGCTGGACGATCCGATGGGCAAGCGCGGCAGGCTGCTGCACACTTGGGCGATGGGAACCCGGACCTTCCGCGCGATGTTCGGGCAGGACGGCGGCAGCGACGGCATCGACGAGCGGTTCGCGCAGCGCGGCTTCGACAACATCGGGGCCTGGATTCTGGGCCGGAACATGTTCGCCCATTCGCGCGGACCGTGGACCGACGACGGCTGGCGCGGCTGGTGGGGCGACGAGCCGCCCTATGCCTGCCCGGTCTTCGTGCTGACGCATCATCCACGCCCCGACCTGCAGGTCGGCAAGACCACCTTCATCTTCACCGGTGCGCCCCTGCCCGAGGTGTTTCAGGCCGCGCGCAAGGCGGCGTCGGGGCGCGACGTGAGGTTGGGCGGCGGCGTCGCCACGCTGCGGGCGGGCCTGGCCGCAGGTCTGATCGACCGCCTGCACATCGCCGTGTCGCCGGTCCTGCTGGGGCAGGGCGAACATCTCTGGGCCGGTCTGGACCTGCCCGCGCTCGGCTACCGCGTCGCGGGCGTCACGCCGGGCGAGGGGGCCACGCATATCGAACTGGAGAAGGCATGAAGCGCGCGCTGGTGACATGGGGCGGCTGGGACGGGCATCAGCCGGACAAGGTGGCTGCCCTGTTCGCGGGCTGGCTGCGCGGGGCAGGGGTGGACGTGGCCGTCACCGACACGCTGGCCTGCTTCGACGACCCGGTTCAGGTCGCCGGGTATGACCTGATCGTCCCGGTCTGGACGATGAGCACCATCGCAAAGGAGCACGCCCTGAACGTCTGCGCGGCGGTGGCGGCGGGGACCGGCATCGCGGGCTGCCACGGCGGCATGTGCGACAGCTTCCGCGAGAACGTGGACTGGCAGTTCCTGACCGGCAGCCAGTGGGTCGCGCATCCGGGCAATGACGGGGTCGCCTACCGGGTGCGGATGGTGTCGGACGATCCGCTGGTGGCGGGGATCGGCGATTTCGACGTGGCGACAGAGCAGTATTACCTGCATGTCGATCCGGCGGTGCGCGTGCTGGCGGTCACGGATTTCCCCGTGGTGCCGGGGCCGCATGACGTGAACGGTCGCGTGCCGATGCCCGTCGCGTACACAAAGGGCTATGGGCGGGGGCGGGTCTATTACAATGCGCTGGGGCATCAGGCGGATGTCATCACGGACGGCCCCCCTGCCGAGATGCTGCGGCGGGGGATGATGTGGGCGATGCGGTGACCTGATCGTTGCTTGCGCGCGGCAGCCGTCCGCCCGTAGATTTCGGAATGACTGCCGAAGCGCTTCTTGCCGAGGAAGGCCGCATCCGTCTGACGGTGTTCTTGACCGTCTTGACGGCGATGGCTTTGTGGGAGCTTTCCGCCCCGCGCCGACGGCTCGACATCCCGCGCGTCATCCGGTGGAGCAACAACATCGCGTTGGTCCTGCTGGACACGGTGCTGGTCCGGCTGCTGTTCCCGGTGCTTGCCGTCGGCGCGGCGGTCTGGGCCGGACAGCGTGGCACCGGGCTGTTCCCGATGCTGGGAATTTCCGGATCTGCCGCCGTCTTCGCCGCGCTGCTCATCCTCGACCTTGCGATCTGGACACAACACCGGCTCTTCCATGCGGTCCCGGCATTCTGGCGGCTGCACCGCATGCACCATGCCGACCTTGATTTCGACGTGACGACCGGCCTGCGGTTCCATCCGCTCGAAATCCTGCTGTCGATGGCGATCAAGATCGCGGTTGTTGTCGCGCTCGGCGCGCCTCCGGTCGCAGTGTTGATCTTTGAGGTGATCCTGAGCGCGACCGCGTTGTTCAATCACGCGAACATCCGGCTCGGCGATTCTGCGGACCGTTGGTTGCGGATGGTCGTCGTGACGCCAGACATGCACCGCGTGCATCATTCGATGGTCCCGGAGGAGACGAATTCGAATTTCGGCTTCAACCTGCCCTGGTGGGACCGGCTGTTCGGCACCTACCGCGCCCAGCCCCGCGACGGCCATGTCGGAATGCGGATCGGCCTGAGCCGGTTCCGCACGCCGCGCGATCTTTGGCTGGACCGGATGCTGGCGCAGCCGCTGGACGGTCCCGCCGATGATGCGGCGACGGATGCCGCCCGGTCGGGCTAGGCCCTCGCCAGATGGAAGTTGTGGTGGAACCCCCCCGTCACGTTCCAGATCCGGACCCAGATCGGCAGCAGGCTTTCGGTTGCCCTTGCCCCCTTGATGTCGCCCAGATCGATGATGTGGGTCCAGCCGAAGCCCTTAGCGATCTCCGTCACCGCCGCCTTGGACGACGCATCATTGCCTGCGATGAACAGGTCGTGGTCGCCCGGCACCAGCGCTGGCTGCACCATCACGGCCGCCGCGACGGTGTTGAAAGCCTTTACCACATTCGCGTCCGGAAACGCCGCCTGGATCTGCTCGGCCAGGCTCGTCGGGCCCGCATACTGCGGCATCAGGAAGGGCGGCATGCCCTGGCTGAAATCCAGCGGGTTCGCCACGTCGACCAGCACCTTGCCCTTCAGGTTCGCCGCCCCCGCCGCTGTCAGCGCCTCCAGCGATCCGCCGCCCGAAGTCGCGTTGAAGATGATCCCGCCGTGCCGCGCAGCTTCCGCAAAGCTGCCCACCTTGCCCTTCGTCCGTACCGCCCAATCCCCCAGCGTCTTGGCGTTGCCGCGCGCCTTGGTCAGCGCGTCGCCGCCCGGATCGCGCACGCCGATCATCACGTCATGCCCCTTGGCGATCAGCGCCGACCCCAGCGTCTGGCCGACCGAACCGGCCCCGATCATCGCTATTTTCATCTCGATCATCCGTTGCTATAGACAGACAGGTTCGTCTGCTCAAGGCGAGACAAATACAGACAGGTCTGTCTATGTCAAGTGAGTCGCAAACCACTGCCGAAAAACCGCCGACCGCGCGGGAGCGTATTATCGCCACGGCGGGTCCTCTGTTCTACCGTGAAGGATATCGTGCCGTCGGGGTGGACCGCGTCATAGCCGAGGCGGATGTGGCAAAGGCGACATTCTACAAGCACTTCCCTTCGAAGGACGACCTGATCGTCGCCTGGATCGAACATGCCGAAGCCGCCGCACGCGACGGCACGCCACCGCCCGACGGCCCCGAGCCGTTCTTCGTCTATGCGGATGCAATGATCGACATCGCCCGGAATGTCTGGTGCCTCGGCTGCACCTATCAGGGCACGGCCGCCGAATTCCACGACCCCGACCACCCCGCCCACAAGGCCGCGATGGGGGTTAAGCGCAGGGTGATCGCAGAGCTCGAGCGCCGCGCAACGACGCAGGGCATCGCCGACCCGCAGGGCGCGGCGGAACGGGTTTTTGTCTTCCTCGAAGGAGTCTGGGCAAGCGTCCGAATGTTCGGGGCCAGCGCACCATTGTCGGGCGCGCGGGACGCGATCAGGCGGCTGGCCGCATAGCTGTTCAGACGGATGGCCATTTCGTGACCCTGCCGCCGCTTGACCTTGGCAGCAGCCGTGCCCACTGTCCCGCCGCACCAAGAAGATCCCCCTAAGGATACCCCCGTGGCAGGCACCGCCCCCTTCTCGCGCTTCGAGTTCCTCATCGCCTGGCGTTACCTGCGCGCGCGGCGTGCCGAGGGCGGGGTCAGCGTGATGACCTGGATCAGCCTGATCGGCATCGCCCTCGGCGTCATGGCGCTGATCGTCACACTCGCCGTCCGCTCCGGCTTCCGCGCCGAGTTCGTCGATACGATCCTCGGGGCCAACGCCCATGTCACCGTCTACCGCAGCGCCGTCCCCGACGCCGAAGGTGTCACCCGGCGCGGCATGACCGACTATGCCGACCTTGCCGCAAGCCTTGCCGACCCTTCCCGGCGTCACCCGCGCAGCCCCGCTTGTCCGGGGTCAGGTGATGGTCACGGCGGGGGACCGGTCCAACGTCGGCGACGTCTACGGCATCGACGCTCGCCGACCTCAAATCCATCCCCCGCGTCGGGACCGGGGCCGAGGCTGTCGGCGATATCGACGCCTTCGACCGCGGCATCGCCATCGGGTCCGGTGTGGCGCAGGCGCTGGGCGTGGGTCTGGGCGAGAGGGTCAAGCTGATCTCGCCCAGCGGGGCGAAGACCGCCTTCGGCACCAGCCCGCGCGTGAACGCCTACGAGGTCGTCTACATCTTCACCGCCGGGCGCTATGATATCGACCGCACGCGCATCTACATGCCCTTCGCCGAGGCGCAGTCCTATTTCAACCGTGAGGGGCGCGCGGACGAGATCGAGGTGATGGTGTCGGACCCCGAGGGCGTCGATGACATCGTGCCTTCAATCTATGACGCGGGCGGCGAGAACACGCTGACCTGGACCTGGCGCGACGCCTCCGGCGCGTTCCTGAACGCGCTGTCCATCGAGGATGACGTGATGTTCGTCATCCTGTCGATCCTTGTCCTGATCGCCACGCTCAACATCACCTCGGGCCTCATCATGCTGGTCAAGAACAAGGGTCGGGACATCGGCATCCTGCGCACGATGGGCCTGACCGAGGGATCCGTGCTGCGCGTCTTCTTCCTCTGCGGGGCCTTTACCGGCGTCGTGGGGACAGCGCTGGGCGTTCTGCTGGGATGCCTGCTGGCGCTGAACATCGACGGCATCATGGGCTTTGTGAACTGGCTGACCGGCGGTGGCGCATGGGACCCGTCGATCCGGGGCATCTACCGTCTGCCCGCCGACCTGCGAATGTGGGATGTGGGCCGTGCCGTCGCCCTGTCGCTGGTGCTGTCCTTCCTCGTCACGATCCTGCCAGCCCGTCGCGCCGCGCGCATGAACCCGGTCGAGGCGCTGCGGTATGAATGATATCCTGCGCCTGACCGGCGTGACAAAGGCCTACAACAGGGGCCAGTCGTCCGAAATTGCCGTCCTGACCGGCCTTGATCTGGCGGTGGCACAGGGCGAGGTCGTGGCCCTTGTCGCCCCCTCGGGCGCGGGCAAATCCACGCTGCTGCACATCGCGGGGCTGCTCGATACTGCGGACGGCGGCACCGTCACGCTGGACGGACGCGACATGACAACCCTGTCCGACGCAAGCCGGACGGCGGCGCGGCGGACCGAAATCGGCTTTGTCTATCAGTTCCACCACCTGCTGCCGGAGTTCACGGCGGCCGAAAACATTGTCCTGCCGCAGCTGGCCAATGGCGCGGCCGTCCGCGACGCGCGGGCGCGGGCCGGTGATCTTCTGGCATCAGTCGGCGTCGCGCACCGGGCCGGGCACCGCCCGGCCGAGATGTCAGGCGGTGAGCAGCAGCGCGTCGCCTTCTGCCGCGCGCTGGCCAACCGCCCGAAGCTGCTGCTGGCCGATGAACCCACCGGCAATCTCGACCCGGAGACCGCGACGCTTGTGTTCGATGCGCTGATGGCGGTTGTCCGGGCCACCGGTCTGTCGGCGCTGATCGCCACCCACAACCCCGACCTGGCGGCGAGGATGGACCGCACGGTCCGGCTATCGGGCGGGCGCGTGGGCTGATACAGATCAAGGCGCGGGTCCTCAACAGGACGCAGAGTGGCGCAAACCGGACGGAGGATTTCCATGCGGGTTGCCGTGCTGATCGGCCTTCTGCTAACGCTCGCTGGATGTGTGCCGCCCCCGCCTGACCGATCGGGACGCGCGCTGTTTCAGGACAACTGCGTCGGTTGCCACGGCACTGGCGGTCGTGGCGACGGACCTGCCGCTGCGGGGCTTGACCGGCGGCCTGCCGATCTGACCGGCATATCACGGCGCAACGGCGGCACTTTTCCGATGGCGCGGGTGATGTCGGTGATCGACGGCTATAGCCGCGCGCAGCACGGCGCGCAGGTCATGCCCGAATTCGGCGAGGTACTGGACGGTGGGCAGACGGTTCTGGCCGACACCGGCGACGGCATCATGACACCTGCCCCGGCCGACCTCGTGGCCATCGCCGAATACCTGCGGTCGATCCAGGAATAGTGACCGCCTGCGGCAGGCAGGCAGCTATTCGGCGGCGACCCGCTTGGCCAGGGGCGCGTGCGCCCGCCGGGTCGTCCGTGCCCGCGTCACCAGCCGCACCACAAAGGCCGCAGCCCCGGCGCGCGAGGTCAGCTGCGCCAGCGTCGGCGGCCCGTTGAACACCTCTTCCCAGGTGCCGGTGCCGTCCTTTGTCAGAAGCACCCGGCATTCGGCCAGCGAGCCGAGCGCGCGAAGCCTTCCGATGCGTGCCTTGCGTTCGAGGCGGCGACCGGCTTCATGTGACAGGCGTTCGACCAGATCATCAGCAATCATCATCGGCCCCCCGGCCAGTTCGGCGTCCCGTCTGCCTTACGGTTCAGCGCGGCGCCTGACACCGGATCGTGGGGAACGAGGGTTAAGAAAGTCTTTCCAAAATCACCCGGATTGTCAGAAAATCTTCCAGATATGATCCGCCCGCGCCTATTCCGCCCGGAACCGGGCGACCGTCGCGTTGCTGACCCTTATCAGGTCCTGCGGCGCGATGGCGAAGATGTGCCGCGGCGTCCCGGCAGCTGCCCAAACCTGCGGAAACTCCAGCAGCCGCTCTTCGGCCCAGACCGGCACGTCCGTCAGATGTCCGACCGGGGCGACGCCCCCGATGGCGAAGCCCGTCGCCGCCCGCACCTGATCGGCGTCCGCGCGCCCCAGCGCCTCGCCCGCCAGCGCCGAGGCGCGGGCCGGATCGACGCGCGCCCCGCCGGGTGTCAGGAACAGGCAGATACGCCCAGTGCCGTCCGCCCGGAAGATGATCGACTTGACGATCTGGTCCACCGCGCAGCCGGCCTCGGCCGCTGCCTGTTCCGCCGTGCGCGTCTCGGTCGACGCCACGTGAATGCGCACCGCCACCCCGGCGGCCGCCAGTGCCGCCTCGACCCGCTTCAGGCTCTTGCTCACGCACCGCCTCCATTTTCACGCAGAGAACCGTCAAGGCCCGTCCGGCGCAAGGGCGGGCAGTGGACCTCGCCGCGCGATAGACGCTAGGGTCTCGGCCATGTCCTTCGCCGCGCGCCTGACCCGCTGCCCGATCCCCTTCGATACCGAAGCCGCCGCGCGCCTGCCCGCGATGGCGGGCGATCTGCCCCCGGACCTCCGCGACCTGCTGCGGGGTACGGCAGGGTGCAGCCCGTTTCTGGCGGGTCTGATCACCACCGAAGCCGACTGGCTTGGCCACACGCTTGCGTCGGAACCCGAAGAGGCGCTTTCAGCCATCCTGACAACCGGCCTGCCAGCCGCCTCTGATGACACCGCCCGCCAGCTTCGCCGCGACAAGGGCCGCCTCGCGCTGCTTGCGGCACTCGCCGATCTCGGCGGCATCTGGCCGCTGGAACAGGTGACCGGTGCCCTGACCCGGTTCGCCGACCGCACCGTCGACAGCCTGATGCGCGCGGTCCTGACCGAAGAGGCGCGCCGCGGCCGCCTGCCCGGTGTCAGCGAGGACGACGCGCGCCAAGGCACCGCCGGGATGGTCGCGCTCGCCATGGGCAAGATGGGCGCGCACGAACTCAACTATTCCTCGGACATCGACCTGATCTGCCTCTACGACGAAACCCGCCACGCCCGCGCCGACCACGACGACGTCCGCGCGGGGCTGGTACGCGCCACCCGCCGCCTGACCGCGCTGCTCTCGGACCGCAGCCCCGAAGGCTACATCTTCCGCACTGACCTGCGGCTCCGTCCCGATGCCAGTGTCACCCCCGTCTGCCTGTCCATGGGTGCCGCCGAACAGTACTACGAGGCTCAGGGGCGCACCTGGGAACGCGCCGCCTACATCAAGGCCCGCGCCGCCGCAGGCGACATCGCGGCAGGCGACCGGTTCCTGGCGCTTCTGACCCCCTTCGTCTGGCGGCGGCATCTCGACTTCGCCGCCATTGCCGACGCCCACGACATGCGGCTCCGTATCCGCAGCCACAAGGGCCTGCATGCCGGTGCCGGGCTGATGCTCGAAGGCCTCAACCTCAAGCTCGCCCCCGGCGGGATACGCGAGATCGAGTTCTTCGCGCAGACCCGCCAGCTGATCGCCGGCGGGCGCGACCCCTCATTGCGCGACCGCACCACTGTGGGCGCACTCGCCGCGCTCTCTGCCGCAGGCTGGGTAGGTACGGCAGAGGCTGCCGAACTTGCCGCCCACTACCGCGCCCACCGCGAGGTCGAGCATCGGCTCCAGATGGCCCACGACGCCCAGACCCACGCGCTGCCAAGCACGCCCGAAGGTTTCGACCGCATCGCGCGTATGTGTGGCGAAGGTGACACCGGCGCGTTCCGTCTCCGCCTTGCGGAACGGCTCCGCCGGGTCGCTGCCCTGACCGAGGGTTTCTTCAACCCCGGCGCTGCCGCCCGCCCCGCCGCCGATCCGGTCCCGCCCGAGGTCCAGACCGTCATCGACGGCTGGCGCGCATACCCTGCGCTCCGCTCGGAACGCGCCGTCACGATCTTCAAGCGCCTCCAGCCCGACATCCTGTCGCGCCTCGCGCGCGCGTCGGACCCCGACGGCGCGCTGCGCCAGTTCGACGCCTTCCTTTCGCGCCTGCCCGCAGGCGTGCAGCTCTTCTCGCTGTTCCAGGCCAACCCCCAGCTGATCGACCTGATCGTCGACATCTGCGCCACTGCCCCTGCGCTCGCAGACTATCTCGGCCGCAACGCGGGTGTCTTCGATGCCGTGATCGGCGGCAGCTTCTTCGCGCCCTGGCCCGGCACCGCCGCCCTGACCCGCGACCTGTCCGACGCGCTCTCGCCGATCCCCGACTATGAGGCGCGGCTGAACCGCGCGCGAGTCTGGCTCAAGGAATGGCACTTCCGCATCGGGGTGCATCACCTGCGCGGGCTGATCGACGCTGCCGCCGCCGGAGCGCAATACGCCGATCTCGCCTCCGCCTGCCTCGCCGGTCTCTGGCCCATCGTGACCGCCGAATTCGCCCGCCGCCACGGCCAGCCCCCCGGGCGCGGGGCGGCGGTTCTGGCGATGGGCTCGCTCGGGGCAGGGCGGCTGAACGCGGGGTCCGACCTCGACCTGATCGTCATCTGCGATCCCGAGGGTGCAGACCAGTCCGAGGGGCCGAAACCACTTCCCGTCCGCGTCTACTTCGCCCGCCTGACGCAGGCGCTTGTCACCGCGCTTACCGCGCCGATGAGCGAAGGGCGGCTTTATGAGGTCGACATGCGCCTGCGCCCATCGGGTCGGCAGGGGCCGGTGGCAACGACGATTGCCGCATTCCGCGACTATCAGATGTCCGAAGCCTGGACCTGGGAGCATCTCGCGCTGACCCGCGCGCGGGTTGTCGCGGGCGATCCGGGCCTTGCCGCGTCCATCGAAGAGGTGCGCCGCGCGGTTCTTGTCGCCAAGTCGGCAGGCCCGTCGATCCTGACCGACACCGCGGACATGCGCGCGCGCATCTTCGCGGCCAAAGGGACCGACGGCGATTTCGGGGCCAAGGTCGGGCCGGGTCGGCTTCAGGATATCGACCTCGTCGCGCAGGCCGCCGCGCTGACCGCGGGCGACCCGGCCCGCGATACGCCCGCCCAGATCGCCGCCGGACAGACGGCGGGGTTCTTCACCGCCGCTCAGGCCACAACGCTGACCGCCGCCTACGACTTCTTCTGGACGCTTCAGGCCGCATCGCGCCTTTTGTCCGATCAGCCCCCTGATCCCACGGCACTCGGGGCGGGCGGGCGCGCCTTTCTCTTGCGCGAGACTGCAATGCCGGATTTGGATGCGCTGATGTCGCATCTCGGCCGTCTGGCGGATGATGCCGCAGGCATCGTCACGGCGCGGCTGGGCGGAACCGCGACACCGGGTCCGGATGGGGGATGACATGGAACTGAACCTCGCCGACCCCAAGGGACTGGTGCGCGAAAGCTATGCCATCGAAGGCATCACCCCCGGCGAATGCCGGTCGATCTTTCTCGACTGGGCGCTCAGCCTGGCGCCGGCACCACGCCGCATGACGCGATGCGCTTGCTTGTCGCGCATTACGGATCGGATCACCCCGGCCATCCGATGACGGGCGTCCTGCGTGACGGCCTCACCGCGCCGGAACATCCGCAGCGCCGCGGCGGACGCGCAGCGCGGCTGGGCTACGTGAGGGATGAGAGCGCAGGCTGACGCCTCGCAAGCCCGCCGTCAGCCCCTCGCTGCCGCCTCCAGCGCCGCCACGTCCAGCTTGCCCATTCCCATCATCGCCTGGATCACGCGCCCCGCCGCCGGTCCGCCTGCGCGGATCGCCTCGACCATCATGCGCGGGATGATCTGCCAGCTCAGGCCCCAGCGGTCCTTGCACCAGCCGCAGCGGCTCTCCGCGCCGCCATTGGCCGTCAGCGCCGCCCAGAGCCGGTCGACCTCGGCTCTGACCGTCAACCAGCACCACAATCGACAGCGCCTCGGTCAGCCGGTACATCGGGCCGCCGTTCATCGCCTGATAGCGCTGACCCGCCAGTTCGAACTCGACCAGAAAGGCAGGGCCTGCTGGCCCATCAGGTCCGGACTGGCGCATCACCGATGTGATGCGCGCGTCCTCGAACAGCGACACATAGAACCGCGCCGCCTCCTCGGCCGCGCCGTCATACCAGAGACAGGTCGAAATACCCGGGGGTACCATGTCAGCCTCCGTCCGCCGCTTGTCAGGCAGTCAACGCCCGCCGCCGCGTGAAATCAACAATCCTGTGTTCCGGCCCGGGATTGGACACGCCACGATCACAACTTCGCCCGAATCGGCGCGCAGCCTGACCTTGGGTAAAGTGATGAAAAGGGTCTTCCGCCATGCGGGTCATTCCCTTGCTGCTGATACGGTTCACCGCCGCTTGCGCCACGGGCCAGGCCGCCGCTGCCATCGCGTCGCGTGGCATCGACCTCTGGGCCGCAGGCCCGATGCCCGAGGCGGCGATCGCCTGCTGCACGGCCGTCTCCGCCCTGTCTCTGGCGCAGGCCCTTGCCCCGGACTGCACGCCCGGCGGCGCTTTCGGTCCGCCGATGCGCCTGCGCCGCGCCGCCCTGCCGCTGGCCGCCGTGCTTGCCTGCCTTGCCACCGCCCTGGCCGCGCTCGGCACCCTTGCGCTGTCCAGCATGCTTGATGCCGACGCGCACACGCTGGCTCCGCAGACCGCCCTGACTCTGGCGCTGTTCCAGGCCGTCGCCGCCTACGTGATCCTGCGCCACATGACCGACCCGTCCCGCATCCTTCAGCGGGGCAGCGCCGCTGCCTCGCGCGCCAGCGCCTCGATTCCCGCCCAGTCGCCGCTGGTGATCTTGTCCTTGGGCGCGACCCAGCTGCCGCCGACGCAGAGCGTGTTCGGCAGCGACAGGTAATCCCGCGCGTTCTTCAGGCTGATCCCGCCGGTCGGGCAGAACTTCACCTGCGGGATCGGCTGGCCGAGTGAGCGCAGCGCAGGCGCGCCGCCGACCGCCTCTGCCGGGAAGAACTTCTGGACAGTGAAACCCTTCTCCAGCAGCACCATCACCT
This sequence comes from uncultured Alphaproteobacteria bacterium, assembly GCA_963819585.1. GTDB lineage: Bacteria > Pseudomonadota > Alphaproteobacteria > Rhodobacterales > Rhodobacteraceae > JAOADN01. The sequence continues at coordinate 126,800 of CAWFWP010000002.1, read as the reverse complement.
CGGTCGCCGTTACGGCACCCGGCAGCAGCGGCAATTCCTCATCCTCGCAGGCCCCGATGATCCGGTCGGTCGCACCGGGCGAGACGCCGAACCGCGCGCCCGCTTTCTTCGCCGCCTTCACATCCGCAGGCGTCAGCAGTGTGCCCGCGCCCACGATGCCGCCCGGCACCTCGGACATCGCGCGGATCGCGTCGAGTGCCACCGGCGTGCGCAAAGTCACCTCCAGCGCGGGCAGCCCGCCCGCGACCAGCGCCTTCGCCAGAAGGGCGGCACTGGCCAGATCGTCGATCACAAGCACGGGCACGACAGGGGCAAGGGCGCAGACCTTGGCGGCCTCGATGCTTTGCTGGGCGGGGGTCATCGGTGTTTCCTTTCGCCGGTTCGTGCGGGCTGACGCCGCGGGAGCCTCCGGCGGGGATATTTGCAGCCAAGATGAATTGGAAGCGGAAATCCCGGGGCGGCACCCCGCCTGCATCGGTTTTCACCGGCAGTGCGGGATGCTTTCACCTTGGGCGGTCATCGGCGTCCCCGCCTGTACCGCACCGTCAGATTTCCCCGGAACCCTTTCAGCTTGGTTAAAATATCCCCGCCGGAGGCATTTATTGTTCTAGACGACCAAAGCTGCGCCCGAGGTCGCGGGACCCGCGCCGCGACGGAACGCCTCGAACAGTTCGCGTCCGATGCCCCAGCCGTTATGGCTCAGGTCAGGGCTGACCGGCGTGCGCGACGCCAGATCGACGCCCACCACGCCCAGCGTTCCGGCGACGGCATCGACGCGGATGATGTCGCCATCGCGCAGGCGGGCCAGCGGGCCGTCGCAGGCGGCCTCGGGGCTGACATGGATCGCCGCGGGAACCTTGCCGGACGCGCCGGACATGCGCCCGTCGGTGACCAGCGCCACGCGCAGGCCGCGGTCCTGCAGCACCGACAGCGTGGGGGTCAGCGAATGCAGTTCGGGCATGCCGTTCGCTCGCGGCCCCTGGAACCGCACCACCACCACGCAATCGCTCGTGAACTCGCCGCGCTTGAAGGCGTCCTTGACCTCTTGCTGGTCGTGGAAGATGCGGGCGGGCGCTTCGATGATGTGGCGTTCGGGCGCGACGGCGGACACCTTCATCACGCCTTGTCCGAGATTGCCGCGCAGTTCCTTCAAGCCGCCGGTGGCGCGAGAACGGGTCGGCGGCCGGGCGCACGATCCTGTCGTTCAGCGTGCCGGCCGCGCCGTCCTCCCAGACCAGCGCGCCGTCGCGCAGCTTCGGCTCCTGCGCGTAACGGGCGAGACCGTCACCCGCGATGGTCTTGGTATCGGGATGCAGCAGGCCCGCGCCCAAGAGCTCGCCGATCAGGAACCCGATGCCCCCCGCCGCGTGGAAGTGGTTCACGTCCGCCAGCCCGTTCGGATAGACCTTGGCCATCAGCGGCACCGCGTCCGAGATCGCCGCGAAATCCTCGCATTCCACCAGCACGCCCGCCGCCCGCGCCATCGCCGGGATGTGCAGGACAAGGTTGGTCGATCCGCCCGTCGCCATCAGCCCGACGATGCCGTTGACGAAGGCGCGTTCGTCGAGGATTTCACCTGCGGGGCGGTAATCGTTGCCCAGTGCCGTGATCGCCGCCGCGCGTTCGACGGCGGCCGTCGTCAGCGCTTCGCGCAAAGGCGTGCCGGGATTGACGAAGGCAGCACCGGGCAGGTGCAGCCCCATGAATTCCATCAGCATCTGGTTGGTGTTCGCGGTGCCGTAGAAGGTGCAGGTTCCGGGGCCGTGATAGGCGGCCATTTCCGCCACCATCAGCTGATCGCGGGTCGCAAGGCCCTGCGCGAAATCGTTGCGGACCTTGGATTTTTCATCGTTCGGAATGCCGCTGGTCATCGGACCGGCGGGCACGAACACTGCGGGCACATGGCCGAAGGTCGCCGCCGCCATGATCAGCCCCGGCACGATCTTGTCGCAGACGCCTAGATACAAAGCCGCGTCGAACACGTTGTGGCTCATCGACACGCCGGCGGCCAAAGCGATCACATCGCGTGAGAACAGCGACAGCTCCATCCCCGTCTGGCCCTGCGTGACGCCGTCGCACATCGCCGGGACGCCGCCCGCCACCTGCGCCGTGGCACCTGCGCGCCGCGCGGCGGCACGGATCAGGTCGGGATAGCGTTCATAGGGCTGATGCGCCGACAGCATGTCATTGTAGGCCGTCACGATCCCGATATTGGGCGCGCGCCCGGCCACCAGCGCGTCCTTGTCAGCCCCCATCGCCGCATAGGCATGCGCCTGATTCCCGCACGAGAGATGCGCTCGGGTGGTGCCCGCGTCTGCGGCGCGGCGCATCCGGTCCAGATAGGTCGAGCGGGTATCGCGCGACCGGGCGCGGATGCGGTCGGTGACGGCGGCGATGGCAGGGTGCAGGGTCATCGGGGCCTCGCAGGATGTCGGGGTCGGTTCAGCCAGTATCACGACCTGATAGCGCTAACAACGCTAAGTGCCCGCGAAAATGGAACGGATGGAATGCTATGCGATCCCGGCTTTCGCGCAAGGGCCGATCTGCGCCGCGTCAAGGATTTCCGACGCGGCGGCTTTTCCCGGCCTGCGCGACCGGTTAAGGGGCGGGCATGACCGATGAAACTGAGAGCACCAGCGGCCTGCCAACGGTCCGCCTGCGGCCCAAGGCCGAGGCGCGTGCGATCCGGCATGGCTTCCCCTGGATATATGCCGACGAACTTGTGCTCGACCGGCGGACCTCGGGCCTGGTGCCCGGCACATTTGCGCGGCTGGAGGATGCCGGACCGGCGGTTCCTGGCGCTTGTTACAGTGAACCCCGCCTCGAAAATCGCGGCCCGGGTCATGGACCGTGACGAGGGCGCGGTCATCTCGCGCGACTGGATCGCCAAGCGGATTGCGCACGCGCTGGCCTTGCGCGACCGGCTGTTCGACGCGCCCTACTATCGACTGGTTCATGCCGAGGCTGATGGGCTGCCGGGCGTCATCATCGACCGTTTCGGCGATGCGGCGGTGATCCAGCCCAACGCTGCCTGGGCGGAGGCGATGATCGGCGACATCGCGGGCGCACTGGCAGATGTCACGGGCGTCACGCGCATCGTCAAGAACGGCTCGGGCCGCGCGCGGACGCTGGAGGGGCTGACAGAGGAAACCTCGGTTCTGGCCGGGACCATCGACGCGCCCGTTCAGGTGCCGATGAACGGCGCGGTCTATCTGGCCGACCTGACCCACGGGCAGAAGACCGGTCTGTTCTACGACCAGCGCCCGAACCACGCCTTCGCGGCGGCCCTTGCCAGTGGCGCGCGCGTCCTCGATGTCTTCGCCCATGTCGGCGGCTTCGGCCTTGCCGCGCTGGCGGGCGGGGCGGCATCCGTCCTCGCCGTCGATTCCTCGGACCCCGCGCTGACCCTGGCTTCGGGCGGCGCGGCCGCGATGGGCATGGCCGACCGCTTCGACACCCGCAGGGGCGACGCCTTCGCGGTGATGGAGGCGCTGGCAGGCGAGGGCGCGTCCTATGATCTCGTTATCTGCGACCCGCCCGCCTTCGCCCCCGCGAAACAGGCGCTGGAGGCTGGTCTGCGGGCCTATGAACGTGTCGCGCTGATGGCCGCGAAGCTGGTGGCACCCGGCGGGTATCTGACGCTCTGCTCCTGCTCTCACGCCGCCGATCTGACCGCGTTCCGCAATGCCAGCGCCCGTGGCATCGGGCGCGGCGGCAGGCGCGGGCAGCTGATCCGCACGGGCTTTGCCGGGCCGGACCACCCGCAATTGCCGCAGCTGGCCGAGACGGCCTATCTCAAGGCGCTGACTTTCCGGCTGGACGGCTGATCCCCCGTGAAGGCCGTCCTCGACGCCTGTGTGCTCTATCCGACCGTGTTGCGCGAAATCCTGATCGGTTGTGCGCGGGCCGGACTTTACCAACCGCTCTGGTCCGCCCGCATTCTCGAGGAATGGGCACGCGCGACGGTCAAGCTGGGCCAGGGGGCCGAGGCCGTCGCACGGGGCGAGATCGCGGCCCTGCGCGCGGGCTTTCCCGGGGCGGAGGTCGCACGGCATGAGGGGCATCGAGGCGCGGCTGGTGCTGCCCGACCCGGACGACGTGCATGTGCTGGCGGCGGCCGTGGCGGCAGGGGCGGACGCCATCGTGACCTTCAACGCGCAGGACTTCCCGCGCCATGTCCTTGCAGCCGAGGGCGTGGCGAGGCGCGACCCCGACGGGTTCCTGTGGGAGCTGTGGTCGGGTGATCCGGTTTCGGTCGGCGCGGTGCTGGAGCGGGTGCGCGGCGAGGCCGAGCGTCTGTCTGGCCAGCCCCAGCCGATGCGCGCGCTCCTGAAACGCGCAAGGCTGCCGAGGCTGGCCAAGGCGGCGGACCCGGCGGGGCGCTGAGGCAGGTCAGGTGCGCCTCCCCTCTCCTTGTGAGAGGGGAAAGGGCAAGGGGGATCGCGCACGCCTTCTCTCTTGTCTCGGCGAAGGCCCGCATTGCCGGAAGTAACGCCTGGAGGGGGTAGGGTGGTTCCGTGGGGGCCAAGCCTCCCTGCCCGGTGCTGCCGGCCGGTCAGGCCTTGGTCGTGGCGAGGGCCGCGGCCTTCATCCGGGCCAGCAGCTCGGCTTGCGTCGCGCGGCCGCCGGGGGTGGAGGTCTTCGCGGGTTTGCGTTCCTGATGCCGGGGTTCGTTCCGGGCGGGTTTGGCGGTGCCGGATTTTCCGTAGTCCATGGGGCGGGCCTTGGGTTGGGGAGGGTTGAGGGGCGTATGCGCTGATTGGGGGGGAGGGGCAAGGGGGCGGGGCGGGTGCGCGGGTTGGGTGAGGCGATGCCGGGGTGAACCCCGGCCTACGGGTTGCTTGCGCCGGTCGGGACAGAGGGCAGCGCCTGACCGTGGGCGGGCGCAGCGAGGGTGGTTCGATGCGCTTTATGGCTCAGCCACTGCCACAGTCGTTCGGCATTGCGACGTTGCAGAAGCGCCCGCCCGAGGGGGGTGATGAGCGATCAGAAATCGTCCAGTGGACGATTTCCGCGAAGAACGCCCGCCCCGTGGGCGGGCCGGGAGGCGGGCGGTGCCCGGCGGCGCGTTCCGCGCCTTGATTCCGGGCGGGGGTTGGCGAAGATGGTGCAGGTCGCGCGCGAGGCCGCGCACAGTATAAAACGAGACCAATGAGCTATTGGTGGCCAGCTTCCGTTTCATCGTTTGGCGCGGGTAGTTTTTTTAACTCCTGAGGGCCTGGGATTTGCGCAACTTCATCACCAGATTTACGGGCAATTGCAGTCAGTTCCCTAATTCGATCTACAAGAGGCTTAACCTTACTGCCGAACTCTCCCAATGCCTCTCCAATATCACTTGTAGCAGACAGAATTGTGTCTAGCTGCCCCTTCTCCTTATTAATTTCAAGCTCCATTGCGGCTATACGTCTTAGAATTCTTACCCGGTGCCTCAAGTCCAGCCATTGGCTTTCATGAACAATTTTGCGAAGATCGGCACATAATCCCATCATTAGCAGTCGATCTTGGCTACTTGGTTCGAAGAAATTGGACAATTCCAGAGTTCCGTCTGCCCGCGCCTTAACAAACTCGATAAGTAGCATCGTATCCACAATTCCAATCAAAAACTCTACCCGTCGTTGCAAACTCTCGGTCGATTGGGAGCTTTCCAACAATTGCTCCCTAATCTTGATAAATCGTTCAGGAAAGAGTTCTACACCAATCGAATCAATGAGCAGACTTGCTCTTTCGATATCACCCCAAGAAAGCTTCTTGATTTCCAAATCCCCATCGATCTTTCGCAGTACTTTCAAAAGTTCGTTTGCAAGAACGTTATGCAGCATGCTTACTCCACGATCATGATTTTCTCTGAAGTGGAAAGAAGTTCACCTACGGCGCTAAGCTGCTCGGGGGGAACCCAAATGTCAATCTGTCCAACCCTGAGGAATGTCGCACAGCAACTCTGTCGTGTCTCTCTATCAGACCCTACTTCTAGTCGCTCCCCACTTCCCGCTCCAGCGCCTCGCGGATCAGACGCTGATAGGGGATGCCGCGCGCCGCCGCGCGGGCCTTGACGGCGTCCATGAGGCCTTGGGGCAGGCGCATGTTGATGCGGGCGGTCTTGGGCGCGGTTTCCCAGACCAGCGCTCTGAACTGCGAGAAGTCGAGATCGGAAAGGTCCTGTTCGAGGAAGGCTTCGGCTTCTTCGTCGGTGGTCATCCGAGGAACGACTTTGGGTCTGGACACCATAGCGGCGCGCCTCTCTTCGATGCATGTAGCGGGCGCTGATCGGACGCGGTCGCATGGTAGGGTGGGCATTATGCCCACCACCTGTTCCACCGTCGCGCAATCGGTGGGCGGAATCGCCCACCCTACGTGCCCGTCGTCCCAGACGAATTCCGTGTAAATGTGCGCACATTTGTATGTACAGTCAAGCGGTGCCGAGGTGGCGCGGGTGCCGTGGGCAAGGAGACGGTGATCTTGGTTGAGGAAGGGTTAATGAGTGGCCGAGCAGCTAGGCCCCCGCTTTCGCCGGGGGTGACAGGGGAAGGCGTGTCGGGAAGGCGGGGTCCCGGCCTTCGCCGGGACGGGGGCGTGGTGCGCGATGAATGCGCACCCTGCGGGTGTGGTGGGGTGGAACCCCACCCTACGGCGGCGGTGTTGGTGTGTGCGAGCACGCAGCCTACGACGGGGTGAACCCCGCCCTACCGACTGAAGCGCTTGTACTTCACCCGCTTCGGCTCGATGGAATCCGGCCCCAGCCTGCGCACCTTGTCCTGTTCGTAGGCTTCGAAGTTGCCCTCGAACCATTCCACATGCGCGTCGCCTTCGAACGCCAGGATATGGGTGCAGAGGCGGTCGAGGAAGAACCGGTCGTGGCTGATGATGACGGCGCAGCCGGCGAAATCCTCGATCGCCGCTTCGAGCGCCTGCAGGGTTTCGACGTCGAGGTCGTTGGTGGGTTCGTCGAGCAGCAGGACGTTGCCGCCCGACCGCAGCAGCTTGGCCATGTGGACGCGGTTGCGTTCGCCCCCCGATAGCAGGCCGACCTTCTTCTGCTGGTCGGTGCCCTTGAAGTTGAACGACCCGGCATAGACGCGGGAATTGACCTCGAGGTCGCCGAGATGGATCACCTCGGCCCCGCCCGAGATCTCCTCCCACGCTGTCTTGGCGGGGTCGAGCGCGTCGCGGGACTGATCGACGTAAGCCAGCTGGACGGTATCGCCCAGCGTGATGGTGCCCTCATCGGGCTGTTCGGTACCGACGATCATCCGGAACAGGGTGGACTTGCCCGCACCATTGGGGCCGATGACGCCGACGATGGCGCCGGGGGGGATCGTGAAGGTCAGATCCTCGATCAGAAGCTTGTCGCCCATGTGCTTTTTCAGGCCGACCACCTCGATGACCTTGGAGCCCAGGCGCTCGCCGTTGGGGATGACGATCTGGGCGGTGGAGGAGCGTTCGCGGACGGTCTGGCCGGCCAGTTCGTTGTATTTCTGGATCCGGGCCTTGCCCTTGGCCTGACGGGCCTTGGCACCGGACCGTATCCATTCGAGTTCCTTTTCCAGGGCCTTCTGCTTGGATTTGTCCTCGCGCGCCTCCTGCACCATGCGCTTGGCCTTCTGTTCCAGCCAGGCGGAGTAGTTGCCCTCGTAGGGAATGCCGCGGCCGCGGTCGAGTTCGAGGATCCAGCTGGTGATGTCGTCGAGGAAATAGCGGTCGTGGGTCACGATCAGGATGGTGCCCTTGTAGGCGATGAGGTGCTTCTGCAGCCAGGCGATGGATTCCGCATCAAGGTGGTTGGTGGGTTCGTCGAGCAGCAGCATGTCGGGGGCTTCGAGCAACAGCTTGCAGAGCGCCACGCGGCGGCGTTCGCCGCCGGAGAGGGATTCGACATCGGCATCGTCGGGGGGGCAGCGCAGCGCGTCCATGGCGACGCCGACCGAGGCCTCCAATTCCCACAGGTTCTGGGCGTCGATCTGGTCCTGCAGGGCGGCCATTTCGTCGGCGGTCTCATCGGAGTAGTTCATCGCGAGTTCGTTGTAGCGTTCGAGGATGGCGGTCTGCCTGGCGACGCCGAGCATGACGTTGCCCTTGACGTCGAGGCTGGGGTCGAGATGGGGTTCCTGTTCAAGGTAGCCGACCTTGGCCCCCTTGGCGGCCCAGGCCTCGCCTTTGAAGTCGGTGTCCTGCCCGGCCATGATGCGCAGGAGCGTGGACTTGCCGGACCCGTTGACGCCGACGACGCCGATCTTGACCCCGGGCAGGAAGTTCAGGTGGATGTTCTCGAAGCACTTCTTGCCGCCGGGATAGGTCTTGGAGACGCCTTCCATGTGATAGACGTACTGATAGCTGGCCATGATCTTCCCCTCGGGCGGTGTGCGGGGTGTCAGATAGGGGATGGCGGGGGGAAGGGCAATCGTCAGAGGTCCTTCCCGAACCAGTGCGTCGCCGGGAACTTGGTGTAGGGCGCAATGTCGGCCCAACCCGTCGCGCGGTAGAGGGCGATGGCCTCGGGCAGGTGTTCGTTGGTGTCGAGGATGAGGCGGGTGAGGCCGAGGCTGCGTGCGGCGTCCTCGACGGCGGTCATCATGCGGCGGGCGAGACCCATGCCGCGGGCGGCGGGGGCGACCCAGAGGCGCTTGACCTCGCCGGTGGCGGGGGCGTGGGACTTGAGACTGACGCAGGCGAGAGGGACGCCGTCGGCAGCGGCCAGGAGGAAGGTGCCGAGTGGCGGGCGGAACAGGTGCGCCTCGGGGTCGGGATCGGGGACATGGGCGCGGTCGATGCCAGGGATACGGTCGGCCAGCAGGTCAAAATAGGCATTAAGGCAGAAGCGGGCAGAGGGCGCTTCAGGATCGGCGGGCAGGATCGAAAGGGATGCGGGCGGCGTCGCGGTCATGATCGCGCAGAGTAGCCGCGCGCCCCGGTGCTGCAAGGGGCCGCAGATGCGCCGGTCAGTGGCCGATCCAGATTTCGAGCTGTCCCGGTGCCGCGATCAGACCGGTGCCGGTCTGGTCGGCCAGGATCACGTCAGCGACACCTCCGGGTCCGGCGAGGTCGCGGGCGAGGCGGAGTGCTGCATCCTGCGACGCGGCATCAAAATAGCGCACCTCGTTTTCAGCAGGCGCATGGTCATAGGCCTCACCGCCGATCCACGCATTCGGGACGGACCAGCCGAGGTCGGTGAGTGTGCGGGCGAGGGACATCATGCGGTCGCGGTCAATCTCGGGGCGGAACTGGAGGTAGACGTCGCCGGGATGCGGCGGAGGCGTGGCGGCGGGCGCGTCGGCAATGCTCGCCGAGGCTGGGGATGCGGCGATGGTGGCCGGGGCGGGGGCCGCAGCTGCGGCTGCAGGCACCTCTTCCGCCGCTGCCGCCGGGGCTGCGGCGTCAGCGGGCGGCGCGACGGCGGGCACGTCCGCCGCGATGTCCGGCGTGACGGACGTTTTCCGGGACAGCCGCGCCTCGCAGGCCTCGCGCGGTTCGAGGAACATGCGGATGTAGCAGGCGGGAATGGCAAGGCGGCCGGAATAGCCTGTGGCGCTGTCCACGAGGCCGATCAGGAAGAGGGTCAGCATCCCGGTGAAGAGCCAGCCAAGAACAGCACGCATCCGAGGGTTGGACACCAGCCAGGCCGTGACGGAGACCAACACACCGAAGCCGAGCAGGTAAACGGCAAGCAGCAGGGCATCGGGATTGCCGCCGATCCAGGTGACGGCGATGGCGGCCGCAGCCAGCAGGCCGAGGCCCGCGATGATCAGGCGCGCGGCGGGCTTGTTGATGTCGAGCAGCTTCTGAAGCACGTCGGCGGGCGTCATTGGACACCTTCAGGGGAAAACGGTTGAAACGGAAAACACTGCACCAATGCCCTCAGACTACCATCTCCGGACCCTTGCGGCAACGGCCGCGGGCCGCAGGGGCGCGCGGGCAGGTGTTGACAGGGCGGTCCGGCTTGCGGGAAGTGGCGGCTGGTGCCGGAAGCAGGATGCGGATGTGGGCGTGAAGGCGGGATTTCCGGTCGCGGTGAGGGGCCAGGCCATCGGCCTTCTGGGCGGGTCGTTCGACCCGGCGCATGAGGGGCATGCACATATCACGCGCGAGGCGCTGAAGCGGTTCGGGCTGGCGCGGGTCTGGTGGCTGGTGTCGCCCGGCAACCCTCTGAAGGCGGCAGGACCAGCACCGACGGCGATGCGGATGGCGCGGGCGCGCGAGGTGCTGGGCGGCGATCCGCGCGTGGTGGTGACGGATATCGAGGCGCGGCTGGGGACGCGGTATACGGCGCAGACGCTGGCGCGGCTGCGGATGCTGTATCCGGGGGTGCGGTTCGTCTGGCTGATGGGGGCGGACAATCTGAACGACTTCCATCGCTGGCGCGACTGGGACCGGATCATGCGGAGCGTGCCTATCGGCGTCTTCGCGCGGCCGGGCACGCGGCTGGCATCGCAGGGGTCGCGGGCGGCCGAGGAATACGCGCGGTTCCGCGTGTTTCCTGCGGGCGGGCGGTCACTTGCGCTGAAACCGGCCCCGGCCTGGTGCTATGTCGATGTGCCGATGAGCGGGCAGTCGTCGAGTGCGATCCGGGCACGGGGGGACTGGAAGCGGGGCAAGGCATGACAGCGGGGGGACTGACACGCCGGGGCATGCTGGCGGGGCTGGCTGGGCTGGCCGCAGGGGCGGCAGGGGCCGAAGCGCCGCTGACATCGCCGCGCCCGCCGAGGCGGCCTGATCGGGCCGGACCCGCGTCCCTCAGCGACGCGCCAGCGGCGGCCAAAGTGGCGGCAGCGCAGGTCGCGGACCTGATCGCCGAGGCGAAGCTGGGCGGGGACGTCACGTTTCTGGTGGCGGATGCGAAGACGGGCCTGATCCTAGAGGCGCGGGGGGCGGAGCGTCCGATGCCGCCGGCCAGCACGGCGAAGGCGATCACGTCGCTGTATGCGCTGGCGCAGCTGGGGCGGGACCACCGGTTTGTGACGCGGGTGCTGGCGACGGGGCCGGTGACGGGCGGGCGGCTGGACGGCGACCTGATCCTGACGGGCGGGGGCGACCCGGTGCTGAACTCGGACGATCTGGGGGACATGGTCGCGGGTCTGAAGGCGAAGGGTCTCCGCGAGGTTTCGGGGCGGTTCCTGATCTGGGGCGGGGCGCTGGCATACCTTGGCAAGATCGACGCGGACCAGCCGGACTACCTCGGCTACAACCCGTGCCTGTCGGGGATGAACCTGAACTTCAACCGGGTGAATTTCACCTGGGCCGGGTCGGGCGACAGCATCCGGCTGGGGATGGACGCGCGGGGCGAGCGGTTCGTGCCGGAGGTGGGCGTGGTGGGGGTGCGGGTGGCGGACCGGGACCTGCCGGTCTTCACCTATGACGGAACGGGACCGCGCGAGATGTGGACGGTGGCGCGGTCGGCGCTGAACAGGGATGGCAGCCGCTGGCTGCCGGTGCGGCGGCCGGAAATCTATGCGGGCGACGTGTTCCGGGCGCTGGCGGCGGCGCAAGGCATCAGGCTGCCTGCGGCCGAGGTGGCAGAACGTCTGCCGGAGGGGGCTGGGGTGCTGCTGTCGCGGGAGAGCGCGCCTTTGCCGGACCTCTTGCGCGACATGATGAAGTTCTCGACCAACCTGACGGCAGAGGTGATCGGGATGACGGCTTCTGCGCGCTTGGGGATAACGGGCCACGGGGCGTCGGGGCAGGCGATGTCGGACTGGCTGCGGCGCGAAGGGGGCGGGGGCGGGGCGCGGTTCGTGGACCATTCCGGGCTTGGGGGTGCCTCGCGGATTTCGGCGGGCGAGATGGTGCGGGCGCTGGTCAAGCTGGGGCCGAAGGCGGGGCTGCGGGGGCTTATGAAGGAAATCACGGTCCGCGACATGGGCGGCAAGGGGAAGACGGCGATCCGGGTCGAGGCGAAGACGGGGACCCTGAACTTCGTCTCGGCGCTGGTCGGCTACATGACGGGGCCGGACGGAACGGAGATGGCCTTTGCGATCTACACCGGCGACCCGGCGCGCCGGGACGCGGTGCCGGACGCCGACAAGGAAAGCCCGCCGGGGGCGGGGGCGTGGGTGAAGCGGTCGAAGCGGCTGCAGCTGCAGCTGATCGAGCGCTGGGCAAGGGTCTATGGGAGCTAGGGTTTCCCGCCCCTCGGATCGCCCTTCAGCACCGCCACGATGGCCATCGCGTGGCCGCGCCCTAGGCCATAGTCGGCGGCGAGCCAGTCGATGATCTGGGTGGCCTTGGTGCCCTTGGTCAGCCCTTTCGCATCGGCGAAGCCTTTTTCAGCGGCCAGTGCCTTGAAGTCATCGGCGGTCTTGCCGGTCTTTTCGCGGATCGTGTCGAGATAGGCCTGAAAGGTCATCGCCCCTCCTCAGATCGTCATATGCCGCGCCCGCGCCGCGCGTTCGATGGCGGCTGCGGCGAGCGGGTCAAGGTCAAGCTCGGCGCGGACTTCGGCCAGCAGGCGCAGTTCGGCCTGGCCGAGGCTGCCGTCGGCGGCGGCGACATCGCAGGCAAGCGCATAGGCGGTCTCGTTCAGCTTGGCGGGCAGGGCGTCGCGGACCATCACGAACAGCGTGTCGAGACCGTCGTCCTGATCCATCAGGGTATAGACGGTCTGCGCGACCTCGCGCATCCGGTCGGTTTCATACCCGCCGAAGATCGGCATGTGGTTCACCTGCCGTTCGATGGCGATCAGCTCGGCGGTGCGGATCGACACATCCGAGGCGGAGACGGCGACCATGATGGCGACCAGCGCGTCCTGGGCGGTGAAGGCGGGAAGGGTGTGGGTCAAAGGAACACGTCCTGAAAGCTGCGGTCGGGGCAAATTATTGACCTTGCCCCCCCTGTTCAATAGGTAGCGGTTTTCATGCGGCACAGCGTGCCGCCAAGCCCGAAAGTGTGCCGGAAATGACGACTTTGCGCGACGCTGCGATGACCTCGAATGCCTGGCCGTTCGAAGAGGCGCGGCGTCTGGTGAAGCGCTATGAGAAAAAGCCGCCGGAAAAGGGCCATGTGCTGTTCGAGACGGGCTACGGGCCGTCCGGCCTGCCGCATATCGGGACCTTCGGCGAGGTGCAGCGGACGACGATGATCCGGCGGGCGTTCGAGGTCATCTCGGACATCCCGACGCGGCTGATCTGCTTTTCGGACGACGTGGACGGGATGCGGAAGGTGCCCGAGAATGTGCCGCAGCAGGAGATGCTGCGCCAGCATATGCAGAAGCCGCTGACGAGCGTGCCGGACCCTTACGGCGAATATCCGAGCTTCGGCGACCACAACAACGCGATGCTGCGGCGGTTTCTGGACACGTTCGGGTTCGAATACGAGTTCATTTCGGCGACGGAGTTCTACCGCTCGGGCCGGTTCGACGACACGCTGCGGCTCGCCTGCGAACGCTATGACGCGATCATGGCGATCATGCTGGCATCCTTGCGCGAGGAGCGGCAGCAGACCTATTCCTGCTTCCTGCCGATCCATCCGGAGACGGGCCGGGTGCTCTATGTGCCGATCAAGCATGTGGACGCGAAGGACGCGACGGTCACGTTCGACGACGAGACGGGCCGCGAATGGACGCTGCCGGTGACGGGCGGGCAGGTGAAGCTGCAGTGGAAGCCGGATTTCGGGGCGCGCTGGGCGGCGCTGGATGTGGACTTCGAGATGTACGGCAAGGACCATTCGCACCAACACGCCGATCTATGACGGCATCTGCGAGGTGCTGGGGGGCAGGACGCCGGAGCATTTCACCTATGAGCTGTTCCTGGACGAGCACGGGCAGAAGATTTCGAAGTCGAAGGGCAACGGGCTGACGATCGACGAATGGCTGACCTATGCGGCGACGGAAAGCCTTGGGTATTTCATGTACGGCAAGCCGAAGACGGCGAAGCGGATGTATTTCGACGTGATCCCGAAGGCGGTGGACGAGTACCATCAGCAGCTGAAGGCGTTCCCGGACCAGACGCCCGAGCAGAAGCTGGCGAACCCGGTCTGGCACATCCACCGGGGCCAGCCGCCCGCGTCGGACATGGTGGTGTCGTTCGGGATGCTGCTGAATCTGGCGAGCGTTTCGGGGGCGGCGGACAAGGCGGGCCTCTGGGGCTTCATCCGGAACTATGCGCCGGATGCGTAGCCCGGAGAAGAACCCGCAGCTGGATGCGGCGGCGGAGTACGCGGTGCGGTATTTCCGCGACTTCGTGGCGCCGGGGCGGGTGTTCCGTGCGCCTTCGGACAAGGAACGGGCGGCGATGGAGGACCTGCGCGGGCGGCTCGCGGGCTGGACCGGCGGGCAGGACGCGGAGGCGTTGCAGACGATGGTCTTTGCGGTGGGCACCGAACACGGGTTCGACCCGCTGCGCGACTGGTTCACGGCGCTGTACGAGGTTCTGCTGGGGGCGTCACAGGGGCCGCGCTTTGGCGGGTTCGTCGCGCTTTACGGGGTGCCCGAGACAATCGCGCTGATCGACCGGGGGCTGGCGGGGCAGCTGCCGGGATAAATGCCGCATTCGTGAAACTTGTCGGCCTGTTGTCTCGTATTAGTTCTGGGACTGGGCAGAGGAGGGAATGCGATGCGGACTTTGATGCTTGCGGCGGCGATGCTGCTGGGGCTGGCGACCGGCGCGGCAGCACAGGACGCCGACCCGATCCGGTCGGTCATTCAGGGCCAGATGGATGCCTTCATCGCCAAGGACCCGGTGACGGCGTTCACCTTCGCCTCGCCCATGATCAAGGGGATGTTCGGGTCGCCCGAGAATTTCGGGGCGATGGTGTCGTCGGGATATCCGATGATCTGGAACCCCTCTGCGGTCAAATATCTCGGGTCTGCGCGATGTTGCGGGCAAGCAGATCCAGCGGGTGATGGTGACGGACGCGACCGGTGCCGACGTTCCTCTTTGACTACGACATGATCGAGGTGCCGCCAGACGGCTGGAAGATCAACGGCGTCTTTCCGGTGCCGGATCAGGGCGCAGGGGCCTGAGCGCCGCGCGCAAAGGTTAAGGAAATTTAAGCGCTTCGTCCTAGTGATCCCGCGTCATTTCAGGCGCGCGGGGGCATAACGGATGAACAAGGCAATCACGGACGGGCTGATCTTCATGCCGCCCGCGTTTTCGGGCGGACTGGCCGTCTGGTCGAGCGAGGATGGCACGCCCGGCCAGACCACCTATGCCGGATCGCCGAACGCGGCGCTGGTTCCGGCGGATCAGGATTTCGGGGGCTGTCTGGAGCTGATCAAGAGCCAGACGACGACGAAACTCCGCTACATGGGCGACACGCCGATCCTGCCGGGGTGCTACATCCAGGTCACGGCGCGGGTGAAGGCGATGAGCGGGAACCTTCCCTCGGTCCGGATCGGGGCCTGGGCGGGCGGCGCGGGCGGCGTGGCCGTGACCGGCGTGACGCTGACCGGACCGTCCGTGGCATTGACCACCTACGGGCAGGTCGTCACGGTGCGCGCGATCATCGGGACGGGGACGCGGACCGGCGTGGACATGGCCTGGGGCACGACCGCGCTGTTCGGGCATTTCGGGATTGACCTGACGGGACTGAACGGCGGGGTCGTCCGGATCGACGATATCCAGATCGAGGATGTGACATCGGTCTTTCACCGCAAGATGATGGACTGGGTCGATGTGCGCGACTTCGGCGCGAAGGGCGACGGCGTCACGGATGACAGCCTGGCTTTCGAGGCGGCGGATGCGGCGGCCTTCGCGGCGGGTCAGGACCTGCTGGTGTCGGCGGGAACCTATTTCCTGAACGCCGATATGACGATCGAAAGCCGCGCGCGGTTCGAGGGGACGGTGACGATGCCGGTCGCGCGGCGGCTGGCGCTGACGCGCAGCTTCGATCTGCCGTCCTATGCCGATGCCTTCGGGTCCGAGGAGCTCGGGTTCAAGAAAGCCTTTCAGGCGCTGCTGAACTTCACCGATCATGACTTGCTCGACCTGGGCGGGCGGCGCGTGGCGGTCACGGCCCCCATCGACATGGCGGCGGCAGTGCCGAACAAAGCGACATTCAGTGTCCGGCGTGTGATCCGCAACGGTCAGTTCGAGGCGATAGCCGGACCGGCGTGGAACCCTGCCGTGGTGACATCGCAGGCCAGCTACAATCCGGCGCAGCCGACGACGCTGACAGGTGTGGTGAACGTGTCGGCCGTTCCGGTCGGATCGCTGGTGACCGGGACCGGGGTCGGGCGCGAAATCTATGTCAATGCGGTCAATGTGGGGGCCGGGACGTTGACCCTCAGCCAGCCGCTCTACGATGCGGCGGGCACGCAGGTCTTCACCTTCACGCGGTTCCGGTATCTGCTGGACTTCTCCGGCTTCACGCAGCTGGACAAGCTGAACCTTGCCGATCTGGAGCTGCAGTGCAACGGCGTCGGCAGCGCGATCATGCTGCCGCCTGCGGGCAATAATTTCCATGTGCGCGACTGCTATGTGACGAAGCCCAAGGACCGTGGCATCACCTCGATCGGGCGCGGCTGCCAGGACCTGCATGTCGACCGCTGCCAGTTCCTGTCGAACGAACAGGGCTTGCGGGCGCAGGACCGGCTGTCCATCGCGCTGAACGTCAATGCCAACGATGCCAAGCTGCGCGACAACCGCATCATGCGATTCCGGCATTTCGCCGTGCTGTCCGGGACCAATCACCTGATTGTCGGTAATCACTGGTTTCAGGGCGACAGCGAGACGCTCGGGGTCAGGCTGGCAGGCGTCGTTCTGACCGAGACAAACGTGAACAGCACGATCACGGGCAACTACATCGACAACAACTTCATCGAATGGACGAACGAATACGAGGCGGACCCCGATTTCGGGTCGCAGTATTCGTTCGGCGGGCTGACGATTTCCGGAAACGTCTTTCTGGCCAGCGATGTCGCGCCATGGTTCCGCTGGATCGTGATCAAGCCCTACGGGACGGGGCATTTCATCGACGGCCTGACGATTTCCAACAATTCCTTCCGGTCGGTCAACGGTCCGGTGGACCGGGTCGAGACGGTCGATACCTCGTTTGCCGGGTTCGATTATCTGCGGATGAAGAACATCTGGGTCGAAGGCAACATGTTCACGGCGGTGACGCAGGCAACGGCAAATCCGGTGGTCGTGCAGCACGCGCAGGTGACGGCGGCGACGGTCTGGACGGCGCGGCCGGGCGCGTTTCTGCCGTTCGGCGGATGGTCACGGAACATCGAGGCGCTGGTGGCGGAAGGCGCGATCACGAACGCGGCGGGACAGCGTCAATCCGAAATGCCGTATGCGCTGGTCACGCAGGGCACGACGAAGCAGGACGTGACGGTGAACTGGGCGGCGGCCTGCAAGGGGCAGGTCAGCGTCAAGGTGCGGATGGATAATCCGTACTGACCCGGGCGGCGGTGACGGCTGCGATTTCCGCCCAGAGGATGCGCTTGTCGACCGGTTTCGGAACGAATTCGTCCAGCCCGAGGGCGCGGCAGCGGTCACGCTGCTCGCCCCGGGCGTCGGCGGTCATGGCGATGACGGGCACCTGCGCAAAGCGGCGGGGTGCTGCGCGGATGGCGCGGAACGTCGCCTCGCCGTCCATCCCGGGCATGTTCATGTCAAGAAGCACAACGTCGAAGGCATGGTCGGCCAGAGCCGCCATGGCGGACGGGCCGCTGTCAGCCTCGGACGTGTCCATGCCGAGCATCCGCAGCAGCTTCGCGACCACGAAGCGGTTCGTGGCGATGTCGTCGACGACGAGGGCGCGAAGCGACGGGTGGGCGGAGGCCCCTGGCGGGTCCGGCACAGGCTGCACCAGAAGCGTGAGCAGGGCGCGATGGGTTCCTGCCCCGGACTCCAGAACGACGGCGGCATTCAGCAGCGGCAGCACCCGGCGGACATAGAGCCAGGCGAGCGAATCCTCCGGCTCGATCCGGCGCATGTCGGCGGGATCTTCGCCTGTTGGGCCGCGTCCGGCACCGCAGGACAGCGTGATCGTCATCATGCCGGTTGTGCTGTCGGCCTGGCACAGAAACCTGATGACCTCCGGCTGCGCCACGCCGGATTCCCCGAACCGGCGGAGCAGATCGGCAAGGTTCACAAGCACCTTGCGCAGCAGCTGCGCGTCGATGCGGGCAAGGTCGGGCACTGGTTCGGCAAAGTCCAACTCGAGCGCTGCCGCCGACGGCACGAGATTGCGGTTGACCGACGCCATGACCGCCGAAAGCTCGCTCCGGATCGCGACGGTGGACGGCCGGGCGGACAGCGTGCCTTCCTGCGCCGAGGCAAGGTCGAGCACATCGGCCACCATCTGATCCAGCTGCAGCACCGAGATTTCGATCGACGCGGCGGTCTGGCGGACAGTGGCGGGATCGTCCAGGTCCCGCAATGTCTGGCTGTGGCCCAGAATCGCGTTCAGAGGGGTGCGCATCTCGTGGCTCATCTCGGAGAGGAACCGTGACTTTGCGGCGCTGGACGACAGCGCGTCACCTATGGCGGCGGCAAGCCGCGTCTGGGTCACATGATTCTGGATCAGCGACGAGACGAAATACCCCACGAAGATCACTGAGGCCGCCGTCGCGAAGGCAGCCATCTGCGGCGCGCCGGCATCGAGCAGAAGCTGGCCGGGCAGCCAGAGAAGGACGGCAGCAGGGGGCAATCCGCTGAGCAGGCCGAAGGAAAGGTCGGCGGCGCGC
Organism: uncultured Alphaproteobacteria bacterium; assembly: GCA_963819585.1. Classification (GTDB taxonomy): domain Bacteria; phylum Pseudomonadota; class Alphaproteobacteria; order Rhodobacterales; family Rhodobacteraceae; genus JAOADN01. The sequence goes on along the minus strand of CAWFWP010000002.1, from coordinate 108,181 downwards.
GCGGACGAGACGTTCAGCAGCGCGCCGGTCAGAAGGAAGACCGATCCGATCTGGGCGAAGGGACTGAGCGTCTGCCATCCGAAGTAGCCGAGCATGCTGAATGCTGCGAGGGCGAAGGCCGAATTTCCGAGGATCAGCAGGTAGACTGCGCGCCCGGGTCTGCGCCGGTACTGACGATGGCCGAGATACTGCACGATTTCCGACAGGATGCAGATCAGGTAAACGATCAGGATCAGGCGCAGCGGCAGCACGAAGGCGAAGAGGATGCATGTAAGGGCGACGCCCGCTTCGCGCGACCAGAGGTCGGTCTGAAGCCGCGCACTCTGACGCAATATGGCATCTTCACGGACGGAAATGGTCCGCGCACTATCTGGCGTCAAGTCGGCCTCATACAGCGCAGAAGGGGAGTGGCCCCGACCGCAATGCGCGTCAAGGTAGTATAATGTCCCGGCCAGTCAACGCAAAGGCGCGCCCGAAACCGCCGTTCAATGCGCCGGAAAGAATTTGGAAGCGGACGAACCTGAAATCCTGAAAGTCGATGTAGAGCTTCGCCTTGGGATGCGCGGCAAGCCATTCGGCACGCAGCGCGGGCCGCATGGCGGGATCGGTGGTTGCGGCCAGAACCGACAGGCTGACGCGCGGGGCGTTCAGCGGATCGCCGCGGTCAGGCAGGTCGCCGATCAGAAGACCGGCAGACGGCGAAGCCCGGATCGCGCGGCTGTGGATGGACAGGTCAGAGATCAGCGTCACCAGCCCGGCGGAGGTGCAGGTGACGGCGATGCGGGTGGCGAAGGGGCCGCCGGTTTCGGGGTTCAGAAAGGCCAGTGCAGCCGTCCGCGCCTGCATGAGAAGTGTGCGGACGATGTCACGTGCTGCGTCATCCGCGGGCCTTACGGGGTCGGGCATGTTCTTGCGGTTGTCGTTCGGCATCGATGACGGTTCCGGATCGGGTCCAGGGTGTGCGGCGGCTGCACAGTGGATTGAAGGCCGAATCGCCGCAAGGGATGCGGTGGGCTCCTGCGGTGAGCGGAGCGAAGGTGAGTTAATTTACAGTAATAATATTTATAAACAATAAATTATGGAATAACTGCCTCAAGTTAGCTACATTGCAAGAGAGCGTTCCATCTGAAATTCACAGGAATATGTATTGAAAAATAAGCCCTGACCGAAACCGCTGGGAGAATTTACATTCCGGATCGGGAACACCCGCGACTTGATCCTGCGGGGCAGGGACGTCATCACATCGCTCTGAGTGACTGACCCCTGGGAGGATGGACATGTTGGCAGAGCACAAAGACCCGGCAGAGGTGCTGCGCAAGCGGGCTATTCCCGCCGCGTTCGGCAAGGCGCATGTCACGCCCGAGGGGTATCGGGCGGACTATGCGGCATCGCTGGCGGACCCGGAGGCCTTCTGGGGGCGCGTGGGCCAGCGCATCGACTGGATCAAGCCGTATACGCGGGTCAAGGACACCGATTTCACCTACGGTCAGGTCAGCATCAAGTGGTTCGAGGACGGCGTCCTGAACGTTTCGGCGAACTGCATCGACCGGCATCTGCCGACGCGGGCCGGGCAGACGGCGATCCTTTGGGAACCGGACGATCCGGCGACCCCGGCGCGGCACATCACCTATGCGGAACTGTCCGACAAGGTGAACCGGATGGCGAACGTGCTGAAGGCGCAGGGCGTCGTCAAAGGCGACCGCGTGGTCCTGTACATGCCGATGATCCCGGAAGCGGCCTATGCGATGCTGGCCTCTGCCCGGATCGGGGCGGTGCATTCGGTGGTGTTCGGAGGCTTCAGCCCGGATGCGCTGGCGAACCGGGTCAACGACTGCGGCGCGAAGGTGGTGATCACGGCGGACTGGGGGCCGAGGGGCGGCAAGAAGACCGGGCTGAAGGACAACACCGACAAGGCGCTGCTGCATTGTTCGGACAAGGTCACATGTCTTGTCGTCAAGCACACGGGCGACCAGACGAGCTGGGTCGATGGCCGCGACATCGACCTGCTGGCCGAGATGGCCAAGGCCAGCCCGGTCTGCCCGCCGGAGCCGATGGGCGCGGAGGATCCGCTGTTCATCCTCTACACCAGCGGATCGACGGGCAAGCCGAAGGGCGTGGTGCACACCTCAGGCGGATACCTCGTCTATGCGGCGATGACGCATCAGCTGACCTTCGACTACCATGACGGCGACGTGTTCTGGTGCACGGCGGATGTGGGCTGGGTCACCGGGCACAGCTATATCGTCTATGGGCCGCTGGCGAACGGGGCGACCACGCTGATGTTCGAAGGGGTGCCGACCTTCCCGGATGCGGGGCGGTTCTGGGAGGTCTGCGCCAAGCACAAGGTCACGCAGTTCTACACCGCGCCGACGGCGATCCGCGCGCTGATGGCGCAGGGGCCGGAATGGGTGGAAAAGCACGATCTGTCGTCGCTGCGCCTGCTGGGAACGGTCGGCGAGCCGATCAACCCCGAAGCCTGGAATTGGTACGACCGGCATGTGGGCAAGGGCCGCTGCCCGATCGTCGATACCTGGTGGCAGACGGAAACCGGCGGTCATCTGATCACGTCGCTGCCGGGGGCCATCGAGGCCAAGCCGGGGTCGGCGACCCTGCCGTTCTTCGGGATCAGGCCGGTGATCCTGAACGCCGAGACCGGCGCAGTGCAGGAGGGAAACCCGGCAGAGGGCGTCCTGTGCATCGCCGACAGCTGGCCGGGGCAGATGCGCACGCTGTGGGGCGATCACCAGCGGTTCCAGGAGGCGTATTTCCAGCAGTACAAGGGCTATTACTTCACCGGCGACGGCTGCCGGCGGGATGAGGACGGGTATTACTGGATCACGGGGCGCGTCGATGACGTGCTCAACGTGTCGGGCCACCGGATGGGCACGGCCGAGGTTGAATCCGCGCTGGTCGCGCATGCGGACGTCGCCGAGGCGGCGGTGGTGGGATACCCGCACGCGATCAAGGGGCAGGGCATCTATGCCTATGTGACGCTGATGAAGGGCATCGAGCCGACCGAGACGCTGCGCAAGGACCTGGTCAAATGGGTCCGGACCGAGATCGGGCCGATTGCCAGCCCCGACCTTGTCCAGTGGGCACCGGGTCTGCCGAAGACCCGGTCGGGCAAGATCATGCGGCGCATCCTGCGCAAGATCGCCGAGAATGATTTCGGGGCGCTCGGCGACATCTCGACACTGGCGGATCCGTCGGTGGTCGAGGACCTGATCGGCAACCGCATGAACAGGTAACGAGTAAAGGGCGCAAGGGGACGGCGAGGCAGCCTTCCGCCCGCAGTCAGGAACAGACGCCACTACCAAGGCCGGAACAGAACGACCCGCAGGACATGGTCCGGCGGGGACAGATGGGCCTTGCCCGATGATGCCCGGGCAAGGCGAAGGCGACAGACAGGAAACCGGGCGAACCAAGGCCCGACCAACACGGAGGAAGACTGATGGCAGACATGACAAGCGGTGCGTTCGCGGAACGCGCGCGCCCGATGACGCGGGAGGAGAAGAAAGTCATTCTCGCCTCCTCCGCGGGGACGATTTTCGAATGGTATGACTTCTACCTTTACGGCTCGCTCGCGGCGATCATCGGGGCGCAGTTCTTCACGGCGTTCCCCGAAGCGACGCGCAACGTCTTCGCGCTGCTGGCCTTCGCTGCGGGCTTCATCGTGCGGCCCTTCGGCGCGCTGGTCTTCGGGTCGCTGGGCGATCTGATCGGACGGAAATACACCTTCCTGATGACAATCATGATCATGGGTCTGTCCACGTTCCTTGTCGGCCTGCTGCCCGGCTACCAGAGCTGGGGCGTCGCGGCACCGATCATCCTGATCGCGCTCCGGATGCTTCAGGGCCTGGCGCTGGGCGGCGAATACGGCGGGGCTGCGGTCTATGTCGCTGAACACGCGCCCGCGAACCGGCGCGGATACTACACCGCGTTCATCCAGACGACGGCCACGCTGGGCCTGCTGCTGTCGCTGATCGTGATCCTGTGCGTGCAGGGCTATGTGAACGGCAACTACCCCGACATGCCGGTGCTGGACGCGATGGGTGCGGCATTGAACAACCCGGACGGCACGCCGCAGATGATGAAGGCCTTCAACGCCTGGGGCTGGCGCATCCCGTTCCTCGGCTCGATCTTCCTGCTGGCGATCTCGCTCTACATCCGGCTCCAGATGAACGAGAGCCCGGCCTTCAAGAAGATGAAGGAAGAAGGTGCATCGTCCAAGGCACCGCTGCGCGAGGCGTTCGGCCAGTGGAAGAACGCCAAGATCGCACTGATCGCGCTGCTGGGTCTGACGGCGGGGCAGGCGGTGGTCTGGTATTCGGGGCAGTTCTACGCGCTGTTCTTCATCCAGAACGTCGTCAAGGTCGACAGCTTCTCGGCCAACGTCTTCGTGGCCTGGTCGCTGATCCTCGGCACCGGCGGCTTCATCTTCTTCGGCTCGCTGTCGGACAAGATCGGCCGCAAGCCGATCATCCTGGCGGGCTGTGCGCTGGCCGCGCTGACCTACTTCCCGGTGTTCCCGATGCTGACCAAGGTCGCCAACCCGGCGCTGTATGCGGCGCAGCAGACCCCGATCACGGTGACGGCGGACCCGGAGGACTGCTCGTTCCAGTTCAACCCGACCGGCACGGTCAAGTTCACCAACTCCTGCGACATCGTGAAGGCGCAGCTGTCGCGCACCTCGGTGAACTCGGTGACGGTCGATGCGCCCGCAGGCACCGTCGCCAGCGTGAAGATCGGCGAGACGGAAATCCCGTCCTATGACGCCGGTGCCAACGCGGCGGCGATCACGGCTGCCAAGGCGGCGGTCGACGAGGCGAAAGCCGGAATCGACGCTGCGGCCCTGACCCCGCTTGTGGATGGCGAAAAAGCGCTGGCATCGGCCAAGGCCGTTGCCGCAACAGCCGATGGTGCGCTGAAGAAGGCGACTGCTGGCACAGACGATGCAGCCAAGGCGGCGGCCCAGACGGCGCTTGACGCTGCCAATGCAGCCATCGCGCCGGCGCAGTCGGCGCTCGACGCGGCACGGGCGGCGGTTCCGGCGGCAGCGCTGGCAACCTATGACGCTGCGGCGGCCACGGCGGCCAAGGAGAACGGCGTCAAGCCTGCCTTCGAGAAAGCCGTGAACGACGCGCTGAAGGCGGCAGGCTATCCGATGGTGGCGGCCGACAACACGACGGTGGCGAAGGCGAATACCTTCTTCGACATCTTCACCGGGCAGAAGATCACGATCGTGCTGATCCTGACCTATCTGATCATGCTGGTGACGATGGTCTACGGACCCATCGCGGCGATGCTGGTGGAACTGTTCCCGACGCGGATCCGCTATTCCGGCCTGTCGCTGCCCTACCACATCGGCAACGGCTGGTTCGGCGGCCTGCTGCCCGCGACGGCCTTCGCGATCAGCGCCCAGTCCGGCAACATCTATGCGGGTCTGTGGTACGCGATCGTGGTGGCGGTGATGACGGTGGTCATCGGCACGCTGTTCGTGCCGGGCGGCACCCACAAGAAGGACATCTTCGCGGACGATGCGGCGCGCCGCTGATCCGCTCCTGACCTGACATCGCCGCCCGCCGGAGCGATCCGGCGGGCGGTTTTGTTTGTGCCGGGTGGAGCTGCGATCAGGCCAGAAGTGAATCCGGGGTTAATTCGTCTTCCTAACCCATTGATATTGCTCAACCGGGAAAGCGTCCCTGCAAGGGACATCCCTTTCGGCCCATCAGGCGAACGGATCGTCGGGATAGCCGACACCCGTCAGATACAGCCCCTGCGGCGGGCAGACCGGCCCGCAGGCGGCGCGGTCGCGGGCGTCCAGCGCGGTCTTCACGTCATCGGCGTGACCATGCGCCCGCGCCGACCCGCTCCAGCGTGCCGACGATGGAGCGGACCTGATTGTGCAGGAAGCTGCGGGCGCGCAGCGTGAAGCGGTATTCGGTGCCGCCGGGGTAGGGCAGGGTTTCGACGGTGATCTCGTCCAGCGTCTTCACCGGGCTGTCGGCCTGGCAGAGGGTGGAGCGGAAGGTGGTGAAGTCATGCCGCCCGATCAGATGCGCGGCTCCGGCGCGCATCGGCCTCGGCGTCCAGCGCGCGGGGCACCTGCCAGACAAGGCCCGTCATCGTGCGTGACGGGCGCGCGGCGGGCGACGACGCGGAACAGATAGCGACGCTCGCGGGCGGAGAAGCGGGCGTGGAAATCGTCGGGCGCGCGGGCGGCGGTGAGGATCGCGACGGGATGCGGGCGCAGATGCGCGTTGAGCGCGCCGCACAGGCGGAACGGGTCCCAGTCGCGTGGCGATGTCGGCATGCGCGACCTGACCGGTCGCATGGACGCCTGCATCGGTGCGGCCCGCGCCGGTCGACGGTGGGGGCGGTTTCGCCAGTGCGGCCAAAGCATCCTCGATGGCCGCTTGCACCGATGGCTGCGCCGACTGGCGCTGCCAGCCTGCGAAGGGCGCGCCGTGGTATTCGATCCTGAAGGCGTAGCGGGGCATGGGGCAACTATCCTGTCGGCCCAGGCGTTGGCAATGCGCCGGTCCTGCCTTGCCCCTGTAAGTTCGGCCCTGCGGCCCCTATCTTCTGCGCAAAGCAAAGGGACAGACCTTGGGTATCGCCGACATTGCCGACAGCCTGACGCGGCGGATCGAAAGCGTGACCTCGGGCGTGTCCGAGGCATTCTTCGAACCGGTGATCCGGCTGGGGGTCACGGGCCTGTCGCGGTCGGGCAAGACGGTGTTCATCACCTCGCTGGTGGCGAACCTGATGGACCGGGCGCGGATGCCGGGCCTGCGCGCGGCGGCGGAAGGACGGATCGCGGCCGCGTTCCTGCAGCCGCAGCCGGATGTGACGGTGCCGCGCTTTGACTACGAGGCGCATCTTGCGGCGATGACGGGGCCGGACCCGCACTGGCCGGACAGCACCCGCGCGGTCAGCGAGCTGCGCCTGTCGTTCCGGGTGGCGCACGGGGGCATGTTCGGGTCGCTGCGGGGGCCGAAGACGGTGCATCTGGATATCGTGGATTATCCGGGAGAGTGGCTGCTGGACCTGGCGTTGCTGGATGTGAGCTACGCGAATTGGGCGGCGGAAACGCTGGCGCGGATCGAGGGGCGGGCGGCGGCGCAGGACTATCTGGCGCTGGCGCGGGCCACGGACGGGTCGGCGCGACTGGACGAGACGGTGGCGAAGCGGCTGGCGGCTGCCTTCGCGGAGTATCTGAAAGCGGCGCGGGAGCAGGGGTTTTCGGACTGCACGCCGGGGCGGTTCCTGCTGCCGGGTGATCTGGCGGGGTCGCCCGCGCTGACCTTCGCGCCCTTGCCCGCAGGGGGTGTGACCGTCGCGCGGCAGCCTGCTGCGCGAGATGGAGCGGCGGTTCGAGGCCTACAAGGCACGGGTGGTGAAGCCGTTCTTCCGCGATCACTTCGCGCGGATCGACCGGCAGGTGGTGCTGCTGGACGTGCTGGGTGCGATCCATGCCGGGCCGCGCGCGGTCGAGGACATGCGGCGCGCGATGGCGGAAATCCTGTCGGCGTTCCGGCCGGGGCGGAACGGGTGGCTGTCGGGCATTCTGGGCGCGCGGCGGGTGGAACGCATCCTGTTCGCGGCGACCAAGGCGGACCATCTGCACCACGAACAGCACACGCGGCTGACGGCGATCATGGCGGCGATGATGCGCGACGCGAAGGACCGGGCGGAGTTTTCCGGTGCGGCGACGGCGGCGATGTCGGTGGCCAGCCTTGCGCGCGACGGTCGAGGAGATGGTCAGCCACAACGGCGGGGCGCTTCCCTGCGTGCGCGGGCGGCTGATGACGACGGGGCGGCAGGCGGCGTTCTATCCGGGCGATCTGCCCGCCGATCCGTCGCGGCTGCTGAACCCGGCGAAGGACGGGGCGGAGAAATGGCTGGACGCGGATTACGAGGTGATGAACTTCGCCCCGGCGGCGATCACGCTGCAACCGGGCGAGGGACCGCCGCATATCAGGCTCGACAAGGCGGCGGAATTTCTGATCGGGGATCGGTTGTGAACGTGAAGCTGCGACCGGCGGTGGCCGGGGACGAAGGCGCGGTGGGGGCAATCCTGTCGGACTGGATCGATGCGACACCCTGGATGCCGCGCCTTCACACGCGGGATGAGGACCGGGGGTTCGTCGGGCATCTGATCGGGACGATGGAGGTGACGGTGGCCGAGATCGGGGGCAACGCTGCGGGATTTCTGGCGAGAGACGGACATCAGATTCAGGCGCTGTATCTGGCGGCAGCGGCGCGCGGCAGAGGTGTCGGCGGGCAGCTGCTGGACGCCGCGAAGGATCGCGCGGATGCACTGACACTGTGGGCGTTTCAAGCGAATACGGGGGCGATCCAGTTCTACGCCCGCGCCGGGTTCGCCGAGGCGGAGCGGACGGATGGCGCGCGGAACGACGAACGGATGCCGGATGTACGGATGATCTGGACGAGGACGGAACCATGAGCAGACCCAAAGGCCCGGTCCTGATCGACCGTGAGGGGCTGGCGGACCTGACGCCCGCGACGGCGCCGGTGGTGCCGGACCTGATGCCGGACGGACGCGCGATGCGGCGGCGGTGGCGGTGATGTCGCGGCGGCCTTCGTGGCTGGCGCGGCTGTTCTGGGGGTCATTGACGGCACTCGTGTCGTTCTGGGTTTCGGTCGCGGCGTGGAACTTCATCGAGGGGCTGCTTGCGACACATCCCACGCTGGGCTGGATCGCGGCTGGCCTGACGGGCCTGTTCGTCCTGGCGCTGGCGCTGATCGCCTTGCGGGAATGGGCGGGCTATGCGCGGCTGGCGCGGCTGGACGGACTGCACAGGGATTCTGCGGCGGCGCTGGTGTCGGGCGACCTGACCAAGGCGCGGGCGGTGACCGACAGGCTGACGGCGCTGTACGCAGGGCGGGCCGATGCCGAATGGGGCCGGTCGCGGCTGGCGGAACGGCGCGGCGACGTGATGGATGCCGAGACGCTGCTGCATCTAGCCGAGACCGAGTTGCTGGGGCCGCTTGATCAGGCGGCGCGGCGCGAGGTCGAAAGCGCCGCGCGGACGGTTGCAACCGTGACGGCGCTGGTGCCATTGGCGCTGGCCGATGTGTTCACGGCGCTGACGGCGAACCTGCGGATGATCCGGCGCGTGGCCGAGATTTACGGCGGGCGGGCGGGGTTCTTCGGCGGCTGGAGGCTGACGCGGACGGTGCTGACGCATCTGCTGGCGACGGGCGCTGTGGCGGTGGGCGATGACATGATCCACTCGGTAGCCGGTGGCAGCATCCTGTCGAAACTGTCGCGGCGGTTCGGCGAGGGGATCGTGAACGGGGCGCTGACCGCGCGGGTGGGCGTCGCGGCGATGGAGGTCTGCCGTCCCTTGCCATTTGCCGTCCTGCCACGGCCACGGGTGACGAACCTGGTGAAGCGGGCGCTGACCGGGCTGTTCGGAAATTCTGAATAGACCCGAAGTCTTCCGCGGTTCTGACGCTGCGTCACGGCGGGTAACCTGCCGGAAAACCTGACTTTGCGTTTTCGCGCGGCGCGGCCTACTGCTTGCCCAAGGGGCAGGGAGTTCGGGATTCATGGAAGGTCTGGCAGTTCTTGCCGTGCTGGTCACGCTGGCGATTCCCGTGGCGGTGATCGCGCTGATCGTGGGTCACGCGCGGCTGCGCGGGCGGGTCGAGGACCTGGAGCGGACGGTGCGGGCGCTGCGCATGCAAGGGCCGGCCGCCGCCGAACCCGGGCCGTGGGGCTTGCCGATGTCGGAGCCCGAGGACTTCGCAGACCTTGACGCGGAACAGCCCCTGCCGGAGGCAGCAGGCGAGCCGATTGTGGTCGGAATCGCGGCGGATGCGGCAGCGCCGGTGGCACGGCAGGACGGCCCCGTCGTGATGACCGGCGCGCGGGCTTCGGCCCTCGCCGACTGGCTGATGAAGAACTGGGTCTATGCGGTGGCGGCGATTTCGCTGGCGATGGCGGGCGTGTTCTTCGTGCAGTACGGGATCGAGAACGGGTTACTGTCGCCCGGTCTGCGGGTGCTGATGGCCCTCGGCTTCGGCGCCGTTCTGATCGGAGCGGGCGAGTGGGTCCGGCGGCGGCATGGCGATGATGAGGAGTCGTCCACCGCCTATCTGCCGTCGGTGTTTTCCGGTGCGGGCATCGTGTCCATGTTCGCGGGCATCATCGCGGCGCGGCAGTTGTACGGGCTCATCGGGGTCGAGGTGGCGTTCGTCGGGCTGGTTGCGGTGGCGGTGGTGGCGATCGTGCTGGGCTGGTTCCACGGGCCGCTGCTGGCCGCCGTGGGTCTGATCGGGGCGACGCTGGCACCGTTCGCGGTGGGCGGGTCGTCGGAGAATTCGGACTGGCTCTACGGGTATTTCGCGGGCGTGACCTTTGCCGGCCTCGCGGTCGATGCGGTGAGGCGCTGGGCCTGGGTGTCGGTTCTGGCGCTGGTGCTGGGGTTCGCCGCAGCATGGTTCACGTTCATGGCGGCGGGCGGGGCAGGGCCGTTCGCGGTGATGCTGGCAGGGCTTGCTGTGCTTGGGATCGGTGTCCCCGCGCTGCGGCTGATACCGGACCATGCGGGGGCGATGCCGGGAGAAAGCCTGATGTCGCGCGGCAAGGGCGGCTGGCCGATCTTTCCGACCCGGGTGGCGGCGGGGGCGGTTCTGGCGGCGTCGGTCAGTCTGGCGATGTTGCCGGCCTACACCGGCGGGGCATCGATGCTGGCCTTCGCGATGCTGGCGGTTCTGGTGGTTGCGCTGGCGATCTGGGCGGCCCCGGCGCGGGCGCTGGCCGATCTCACGGCGATTCCGGCGGCGGCGTTTCTGGCGCGGCTGGCGATGGAGGGGTTGCATTACGGGCCGCTGTGGTCGGAATTCATGGCGCAGGACTTGCTGACGCGGGCACCTGAGACGGCGGCCCCGGTCACAGCGGGCGTTCTGCTGGCGCTGGCGTCCGTCGGGACGCTGGCCGCCGCCTGGCGCAGCTTCCGGGGGGATACCTATCCGGCGTTCTGGGCGGCGGGCGCGGCATCGTTCGCGCCGGTGACGGCGCTGGTGCTGGAACTGCTGTGGCAGCCGTCGCTGGTCATCGGGGCCTATCCCTGGGCGCTGCATGTCATGGCGCTGGCCGTCCTGATGGGGGTTCTGGCGGAACGGTTCGCGCGGGCGGATGGCGAGGACAGGCGGCGCGCGGCCTATGCGGTGCTGTCCTGCCTGTCGCTGATCGCGCTGGCGCTGTTCCTGGTCACGACGAAGGGCGCGCTGACCGTGGCGCTGGCGGTTCTGGTGGTGGTGGCGGCGGTGCTGGACCGCCGGTTCCGCCTGCCCGAGATGGGCTGGTTCATCCAGGCGGGCGTGCTGGTGCTGGGCTGGCGGCTGATCGCGGACCCGGGGCTGGGCTGGGCGCTGGATGCGCCGCTGTGGGAGGTTCTGCTGGCCTTCACCGGGGCCATCGCGGGCATGGGCGCGGCCTTGTGGCTGCTGCGGCCGCTGGGCCGCATCGGCGCGCAGGTGTTCCTGGAAAGCGGTCTTGCGGCCTATGCGGCGATCTTCGTCAACGTCATGCTGACGCGGTGGATCACCGACCGGCTGGGCGATGACTGGGTTGCAAGCTACTGGTCGATCAGCCTGAACGCGATGCCCTGGGTCGTGATGATGCTGGTGCAGCTGTACCGGACGCAGCTGGGCGGCTGGATGCGCTGGGTGCGCCGCGCGATCGCGTCGGTCGCGGGGCTGTTCGGACTTGGCGGGCTGGCATTGGCGGCGGGGCCGGCGAACCCGCTTCTGGCGCTGTTCGGTCAGGATGGCAGCGGGCGGGCGCACGGGCCGCTGATCCTCGACACGCTGTTTCTGGCCTATGCTTTGCCTGCCGCCCTTCTGGTCGCGGCGGCGGTGCGGATGCCGCATCTGGCGCGCTGGATGCGCATGGCGCTGACCGGGATCGGGGCGGCGCTGGGCATCCTGTATGTGGCGCTGGAAATCCGGCGGTTCTGGCAGGGCGACCTGCTGTCGGTGCCGGGCGTCACGCAGGCGGAGTTGTACAGCTACACCATCGCCATGATGCTGGCGGGGGCCGCGCTGCTGTACCAGGCCATCGCGCGGCGGTCGGGTGCCCTGCGCAGGGTCGCGATGGGGGTGATCGCGCTGACGGTGGCCAAGGTGTTCCTGATCGACGCCAGCGGGCTGTCGGGGCTGACGCGGGTGTTCTCGTTCCTGGCACTCGGCCTGTCGCTGGCGGGTCTGGCCTGGCTGAACCGCTGGGCGGCGATGCGGCAGGGCGGCGACGGCGCGGATGCCGGGGCCGGTTAGCCTTCGCACGGCCCTATTCGTCGTACATCCGGTTCAGTTCATTTCCGAGCATCCACCCTTCGATCACGTCGACCGGTTCGGGCATCTCGGCGTGGCGCTTCAGCGCCGCGCCGTAGGTCGGCAGTCCTTCGACCGGGGCCGCGTCCTCCGGCTGCCAGAGGCGCGCGCGCAGCACCGCCTTGCCGCAATGGTAGAAGGCTTCCTCGACATGGACGATGATCGCGAACTCCGGCACCCGGTCATTGACCGCCATCCGCTGCCGCAGGTCGGCGTCGCGCGCGATCTCCGCCCGCCCGTTCACCCGAACCACCTCGTTGCGGTTCGGCATCAGGAACATCAGCGCGATGCGGCCGGTTTCGAGGATGTTCTGGAACGTGTCCCAGCGGTGGTTGCCGGGCCGGTCGGGGATGGCCAGCGTGTGCTTGTCCAGAACCTTCACGAACCCCGCCGGGTCGCCCTTCGGTGCCACGTCGGCCCGTCCCTGCCGGTCATGGGTGCCGATGGTGACGAAGGGCGAACGCTCGATCCAGACCCGGACATAATCGTCGATATGGTCGATGATCTTGCCGGTCTGCGACGAGAACTCATTAGGGATGATCGCGCGGACCTGGTCCAGCGACGTGACCGGTTCGGCGGGGGCATAGGTCGCCATGTGACGTTCCTTTACCTTGCGGCGCGGGGCGACTATAGCAGCGCCATGTGCCGCTTGCCATACGCACTCCGAATTACCGGTCCGGCGACCTGATCCTTCAGTCGCCGGGACTTTGGCGTTTGACGCCCCGATAGTTCACCCTTGCCCGAAGGACCGCCCCTATGTGCGCCGATACCGTGACCCCCGAGACGCCCGACTACCGTTCGACCGTGTTCCTGCCCGAGACGGATTTCCCTATGCGCGCCGGTCTGCCGCAGCGCGAACCCGACTGGCTGGCGCGGTGGGAACGGATCGGGGTCTATGACCGCCTGCGGGAGAAGGCCACAGGCCGCGTGCCCTTCACCCTGCATGACGGCCCGCCCTACGCCAACGGGCACCTCCATATCGGCCATGCGCTGAACAAGGTCTTGAAGGACATGGTGGTGCGGTCCCAGCAGATGATGGGCCGCGATGCGCGCTATGTGCCGGGGTGGGACTGCCACGGCCTGCCGATCGAGTGGAAGATCGAGGAGCAGTACCGCGCCCGTGGCCTGAACAAGGACGACGTGGATGTGGTGGCCTTCCGTCAGGAATGCCGCAAGTTCGCGGAGGGCTGGGTGGACATCCAGCGCGAGGAGTTCAAGCGCCTGGGCGTCACCGGCAACTGGGCAGACCCGTACCTGACGATGGACTTCCACGCCGAGGCGGTGATCGCGGCGGAATTCATGAAGTTCCTGATGAACGGGTCGCTGTATCAGGGGTCGAAGCCGGTGATGTGGTCGCCGGTGGAGAAGACGGCGCTGGCCGAGGCGGAGGTCGAGTATCACGACCTGACGAGCCATCAGGTTTGGGTGCGGTTTCCGATGGTTTGTGTGAACCATGCGGCTTTGGATGAGGTGTACGATCCGCGATACACCTTCACACCTCGGTATCCAGATCACTTGGCTGACGCCAAGCGCGCTGGCGTTCCGGTGCAGAAGCTCTTGGGCACCCACCTCGAGTATCGTAACGAGTTGCGCAAGAAACTCGAAAGCGATCAAAAGCTGATGGCTGCTTCGATTGTGATATGGACCACGACGCCATGGACTATTCCTCAGAACCGCGCGGTCGCATTTAATCCGAGCATGTTTCTTACGGCCTCTACAAAATTGTCTCAGTTGGAGAAAACTCGGCGGCAAAGACGGGTGAGACGGTTGTTGTTGCAGATGCCCTCGCTGAAGTTGATCTTCGCCGCCGCGCGGGTCGAGGATTTCGAGAGCCTCGGTAGAATATCTGCCGAGACGCTAAGTGTACTTACCCTCGCCCACCCCCTACGCGGCGTCGAAGGCGGCAACGGCGAATGGGACTATGACGTCCCCATGCTCCCCGGCGACCACGTGACCGACGACGCGGGCACCGGCTTCGTCCATACCGCCCCCAGCCACGGTGACGATGACTATCAGCTGGGCGTGAAGTACGGCCTGCCGATGACCTACAACGTCGAACCAGACGGCACTTACCGCACCAACCTTCCCCTCTTCGGGGGCCAAGCGATCATCCTGCCTGACGGCAAGGAAGGCCCGGCCAACGTCTCGGTCATCAGGCAACTCGCCTATGCCGGGGCGCTGTTCGCCAAGGGCAAGCTGAAGCATAGCTACCCTCATAGCTGGCGGTCGAAGGCCCCGGTCATCTACCGCAACACGCCGCAATGGTTCGCTTCCATCGACAAGGTGCTGGATGACGGCCTGACCACCTACGGCGACACGATCCGCAGGCGGGCGCTCAACTCGATCAATCAGCTTGTGACCTGGACCCCGGCCACGGGGCGCAACCGGCTGCATTCGATGATCGAGTCGCGGCCCGACTGGGTGCTGTCGCGCCAGCGTGCCTGGGGCGTGCCTCTGACCTGCTTCGTGAAGAAGGGGGCCAAGCCGACCGACGCCGACTTCCTGCTGCGGGACGTGGAGGTCAACAAGCGCGTCGTGGCGGCGTTCGAGGCCGAGGGCGCGGATGCGTGGTATGTGACAGGATTCAAGGAAAAGGTGCTGTCCGGCCTGCATGATCCGCAGGATTACGATCAGGTCTTCGACATCCTCGATGTCTGGTTCGACTCCGGTTCGACCCATGCCTTCGTCCTGCGCGACCGGGCGGACGGGTCGGCGGATGGCCTCGCGGACCTGTATCTGGAGGGCACCGACCAGCATCGCGGATGGTTCCATTCGTCCATGCTGCAGGCCTGCGGCACCATCGGCCGCGCGCCCTATCGGGGCGTGCTGACGCATGGCTTCACGCTGGACGAGAAGGGCATGAAGATGTCCAAGTCGCTCGGCAACACCGTGGCCCCGCAGGACGTGATCGACGAATACGGCGCGGACATCCTGCGGCTGTGGGTGGCGCAGGCGGACTTCACGGTCGATCAGCGGATCGGGAAGGAAATCCTGAAAGGGACGGCGGATTCGTACCGGCGGCTGCGCAACACGATGCGGTTCCTGCTGGGGAACCTGTCGGGCTTCACGGATGCCGAGAAGGTCGCGCCAAAGGACATGCCGGAGCTGGAGCAGTGGGTGCTGCACCGTCTTGCGGAACTGGATGCCGTGGTCCGCGAGGGATACGCGAAATACGATTTTCAGGGCGTGTTCCAGACGCTGTTCACCTTTGCCACCGTGGACCTGTCGGCGCTGTATTTCGACATCCGCAAGGACAGCCTGTACTGCGATTCGCCATCGTCGCTGCGCCGTCGGGCGGCGCGGACGGTGCTGGACATCCTGTTCCACCGGCTGACGACATGGATGGCCCCGATCCTTGTCTTCACGATGGAGGAGGTCTGGCTGGAGCGCTACCCGGGCGAGGACTCGTCCGTGCATCTGACGGACATGCCCGATACGCCCAAGGGCTGGCTGAACCATGCGCTGGCGGTGAAGTGGGACACGGTGAGGCGGGTGCGGCGGGTGGTGACGGCGGCGCTGGAAATCCAGCGGACGGCGAAGGTGATCGGCGCGAGCCTTGAGGCGGCACCGGTGGTGCATGTGACGCCGGAGGTGATGGCGGTGCTTGAGGGTGTGGATTTCGAGACGGTCTGCATCACGTCGTGCATCTGGCTGTCTACCAGTCCTGCACCCGAGGGGGCGTTCCGGCTGGACGATGTGGCGGACGTGGCGGTGGTGTTCGAACCGGCCAACGGCGACAAATGCGAGCGCTGCTGGCGCATCCTGCCGGATGTGGGGACGCACACGCACGCGGGCACCTGCGCAAGGTGCGACGCGGCGCTGGGGTGACAATGCTGTCCCGGCCCCGTCGCGGGGCCGGGATAGCCACGAACCGGGTTGATCGGCGCGCGCGTATGGCGCAGGGTCCGACCATGCCCAGCGCCAGCACAGACAGCCCCTTCGGCCCCCTGACGATCACAGAGGAAGACGGCGAGATCGCGGCGCTTGCCTGGCATGGCGGGCAGTCCGACCACACACCGGTTCTCGATGCGGCTGTCGCCCAACTGGGCGAGTATTTCGCGGGAACGCGGACCGGATTTGACCTGCCGCTGCGGGTCGGGTCCGGGCTCAGGTCCGCGTTCCTTGAGGCGCTGATCGCGATCCCGTTCGGCGAAACGCGGACTTATGGCGATCTGGCAAAACAGCTGGGCGTCAATGCGCAGAGCATCGGCCAGTTCTGCGGGGGCAACCGCATCCCGATCCTGATCCCCTGCCACCGTGTTCTGGGCACCGGCAATCTGGGCGGCTATTCGGCCCCCGGCGGGATCGAGACGAAGGTCGCGCTGCTGAAGCATGAAGGTGCAGCCGGACTGCTGATCTAGCTGGTCCCCGCGCGTCTTGCGGTTCCCGGGCCCGCCCGCTACCCCTGCGGCAAAAGGGGCAGGCTCCATGACCATCGGCGTCTTTCTGGCCGTCCTCGGTGCGGCGCTTCTGCACGCGATCTGGAACGCGCTGGTCAAGACGGGGTCGAGCCGGGTTCAGGCGATGGTCATCCTGTCCGTGGCCGAAATCGTCATCGGGCTGGCCGTATCGGCCCCGCGCCCATTGCCGGTCATGGCCGTCCTGCCCTGGCTGGCCGCGTCGGGCGTCTTCCATCTGATCTACAAGACCTGCCTGACCTTCGCCTATGAACACGGCGACCTGAGCCGGGTCTATCCGCTGGCGCGGGGGACCGCGCCACTGGCGGTTCTGATCGTCGGCGCTGCCTTTCTGGGCGAGGCGGTGGCACCTGCCGAAGCCATCGGCATTGTCATCCTGGGGGCGGGCATTCTGCTGCTGGCGTCAGGGGTGCTGTTCTCGGACGAGAGCCGCCGTCTGCTGCCCTATGCCTTCGGCGCGGCCTTCGGCACGGCGGGATACACGATGGTGGACGGGCTTGGTGCCCGGGTTGCGGGCGACGGGCCGCTGTATGTCGGCTGGCTGTTCGTGATCGACGGGATCACCTATCTGGCGCTGATGCTGGCGATGCGGGGAACATCCCTGCTGGTTGCGCCGCGCCGCGCCTGGATCAGCGGCGCGCTGGCGGGGGTCGCATCCTACGGGGCCTATGCGATTGCCGTCTGGGCCATGACCCGCGCCCCGATCCCGCTGGTCGCGGCGCTGCGCGAAACGTCGATCCTGTTCGCCGTTCTGATCGGCTGGCTTGCCTTCGGCGAGCGGATGACGCGGGGCAAATGGCTGGCCGTCGGCCTGATCGCCGCGGGCGTCGTCGTGACGCGGCTGTAGGCTGCGGTCACGATATCCGCGCCGCACGCTCGGGGATGATCTGCTGCGCCACGCCCGCCAGCGTGAGGTAGAGCGAGGTCACGACCAGCCCCCAATGCGCCCAGGTGCGGGGGTCGAAATCGACCAGCGCGGCCCAACCGGCGAACCCGACCCAGCCGAGCGCCATCCCGATGTTCAGATAGTGCCAGCGGTCGGTGCGGACAGGGTGGATGAATTTGAGGTTGGTGAACATGGCGATGGCGAGGGCCACGACAATGATGAGGACCGCAAAGGGGGCCGGTTTCAGCGCGAACAGCACAAGCACGACCATGTTCCAGCACGCCGGGAAGCCCGCGAACGAGTTGTCCTTCGTTTTCATGCGGGTGTCGCAGAAATAGATGGCACTGGAATAGGTGATGACGACAATCGCGATCCAGCCGGGCCAGCCGGGAAGCAGGCCGGATTTGAACAGCGCGAAGGCGGGAATAAACACATAGGTCAGGTAGTCGATGATGAGGTCCAGAAGGACGCCGTCATAAGTCGGCCAGTTCTTCCTGACCTGATAGCGTCGGGCGAGCGGACCGTCGATGCCATCGACGATCAGGGCCACGACCAGCCACAGGAACATCATGCTCCACTTGCCCTCGGCAGCGGCGAGCATGGCGATGATGGCGAACACCGCACCCGAAGCGGTCAGCAGATGCACGGACAGGGCGGCAAGGCGCGGAGACATTCCGCCATCTAGGCGAAGTCAGCAGGGCGTTGCAACGGGAAGTCAGGCTGGCGCGGTGGTCCGTCCGTCGTCAGGCGATCTCTGCAAGCGTCCACAGAAAGCCGCGGGGCGCGTCACGAGGGATCAGGATGCTGTCCTGTCCGGGCTGCGCGGCCATGGCCTGAAAGAGCAATTCGAACATCGAGAGCGCCTGTCGGTTGCCGTAGGTCGCGGCAGGCCCGCCTGACCCGGACCCGATTGCGACGCCGGTGCTTTCAATGAACGGCCCGGCCGCCGGTGCGTCCAACGAAACCGCGTCTCCGGTCACGGGCGTGGCCGTTTCGGGCGCTTCGGCGGACGGGGCGTCAGCACCAGCACCGTCACCCGGCACCGGGGCCGCAGGCGGTGCCGGTGGCGCGGCACGCGCAGCCTCGAACGCATCGACTTCACGCGAGGACAGCAGGCCGTCCTTGTCGGTGTCGATCTGAATGAACGCCGGGGTCAGCAGGTCCGAGAGCGGCGTCGAGGCGATCTCGCTTGCCGAAAGACGCAGGTCGCCATCGGCATCGGTCGTCCTGACCAGCGCCTCATACAGCGATTCCGGAGCGCGGTACGGTCCGCTTTCGGGAATGTCGAAGGCATCAACCTCACGCGAGGACAGAAGCCCGTCCTGATCCGCGTCGATCTGCGCGAAGGCAGGGGACAAAAGGTTGGACAGCGGCGTCGCGGCCAGCTCATCCGCAGAAATGCGCAGGTCGCCATCGGCATCGGCTGTCGAAACAAGCGCCTCGAACAGCGACTGCGGGGCAGCACCGGAGGGGGGCGAGCCCGGAGTCGTGACGGCCAACGGACGGGTGCCGTCTTCTCCGCGCGGCGTGCCATCGCGGCGATAGGCGCGGAAGTCGGCCTTCAGTTCGTCCTTCGTGACGTTGCCGTCGCCGTCCGCATCGATCCGGGTGAAGCGTGTTGCCAGCCGTGATCCGCTTTCGGCGGCCGTAGCCTCGCCCGCGCTGATACCGCCTGATCGGTCGGCATCCAGCCGTTCCATCATGTGGCCCGCCGGATTGCCGCGCGCGCGTCCCCAATCCGGTCTTTGACCGATGCCAGACATTTCCATTTCACGCCCCTTTCGTCCCGAACCCACCGGAATTGCTGCATGAAGCGGGTTAACGGGGGATGAGGCGCGTGCCAATCGGGCTGGTGAATTCCGGGAACGATTTGCCGAAAACTTTCGCGGACGAGGTGCGGTATCAGGCGCGCGGATGGGCCTTTTCGTAGACCTCCATCAGCCGCGCCGTATCCACCGCCGTGTAGGCCTGCGTGGTCGAAAGGGACGCGTGACCGAGCAGGTCCTGGATCGACCGCAGATCGCCGCCAGCCTCCAGCAGATGCGTCGCAAAGGAATGCCGCAGCGCGTGCGGCGTGGCGGTCGCGGGCAGGCCGAGACCGGCGCGTGCGGTTTCCATCACACGGGCGATCAGGCGCGGGTTCAGGGGGCCGCCGCGGGTGCCTCGGAACAGCGGCAGGGCGGGTTCGTCGGCGACAGGGTAGGGGCAGAGGCGGACATAGGCGGCAACAGCGCGCCGCGCGGCGGGCAGGACAGGAACGATGCGCTCCTTGCCGCCCTTGCCCCGGATGCGCAGGATATCGGGCAGGTCGGCCTGGGTGCCGGTCAGGCCCAGCGCCTCGGATATGCGCAGGCCGCAGCCGTAAAGCAGGGTCAGCGACAGCGGCGTCGCGCGCGGCGACCCAGTCTTCGCGCGGCAGGGTTCCGGCCAGGCCGATCAGCGACCGGGCGGCCGACGCCGTGACCGGGCGCGGCAGGCGCGTTTTCAGGCGGGGGCCGCGCGTGGACAGGATGGCGGTCGCGTCCGTCCCCTCGCGGTCGGCCAGCCAGCGGGTGAAGTTGCGCACGGCGGACAGGGCGCGCGCCAGTGACCGGGGGCCAAGGCCGCGCGCGCGTTCATGGGCCATGAAGGCGCGCATTTCGGATGTGGTCGCGCGCACGGCACGGGCGGGGGTCAGACCCTCGCCCGCATGCCCGGTCAGAAAGGCAAGGAAACCGGCGACATCGGCGGTGTAGGCAGAGACGGTGTTCGCAGCTGCCCCGTCGACGCCGCGCAGATGGTCCGCCCAGCCTGACAGGGCGTCACGAAGGGCGGGCGAGACCATCGTGATGGAGGGCTGGGCCATCGGCGGCCCTGCTCAGGCCAGCCAGCGGCGCATCGCACGCTCGAAAACGCCCGCCAGAAAGTTCAGAAGGTCGGTGCCCTGATTGGCGCGGAACTGGTGCGGGTCTTCGGCCCCCAGAACCAGCATCCCCGGCAGGCGGCCCGATCCGAAGTCGAGCCGCATCAGCGCTTCGGAGCGGATCCAGTCGGCCGACGCGCCATACAGCAGCGTGTTCTCGGGCGTTGTCTGGCGCAGCACGACGGGACGCGAAGGCGCATTGCGCCCGCCGCGCATGTAGGCGTCGATGAAGCCGGGTTCGGCGACGCAGAGCACCTCGCCCAGCCGTTTCAGCGTCGGATCGTCGTCGGTCTGCACGGTTTCCAGCACCAGACGCAGGCAATCGACGCGCAGCGCCTCGGCCACCTCGCCACCCAGATTGGTCAGGAAGGTCTCGAACGTGACAGGCGCCAGCATCGACAGGATCGCGCGGTGGACCTGATTGGTGCCCGCCAGATTCTCGTAGGCGGCCGCGATGACCGACCGGTGGGTATCCTCCAACCGGTCCAGCCGCGCTTCGAGCCGTTCCATCGCAATGCCGCGCAGATCGACGATATTCGCGCCCATGGCACGTTCGTTCGCAGAAATCAGCGCGCGCATCAGATCGCGGTCTTCTAGAATGACCTCGGGTTCCGCGATCAGCCTGTCGCGCAGTTCTTCCCCGATGGGTGCCGTGCCTGCCATGTCTGCCTCGTCCACGTTCGTTTTGTGCAAGACTATGGCACAGGCCTAGAGGATTTGCTGCCCGGTTTTTGCCCAGTCCTTCAAAAACTGCTCCAGACCCTTGTCGGTCAGCGGATGCGTGGCCATTGCCTTGATGACGGACGGAGGGGCGGTGATGACGTCGGCGCCGATCTTGGCGCAGATGATCGCGTGGTTCACCGTGCGGATTGAGGCGGCGAGGATTTCGGTCTTGTAGTCATAATTGTCGTAAATGATCCGGATATCCTCGATCAGGTCGGTGCCATCCATGTGGATGTCGTCGAGCCGTCCGACGAAGGGGCTGATGAAGGACGCGCCCGCCTTGGCGGCGATCAGCGCCTGCGCGGCCGAGAAACACAGCGTGACGTTGACCTTGTGACCCTCGGATGCGAAAGCCTTGCAGGCGGTCAGGCCGTCCCAGGTCAGCGGCACCTTGATCGCGATGTTCTTGGCGATCTTGGCGAGTTTCAGCCCCTCGGCGATCATTGCCTTGGCGTCGGTCGCCACGACCTCTGCCGAAACGGGCCCGGAGACCATGTCGCAGATTTCCTTTGTCACCTCGATGATGTCGCGGCCTGATTTCAGGATCAGCGACGGGTTCGTCGTGACTCCATCGACCATGCCCAGATCGTTCAGTTCCTTGATGGCGGCGACATCGGCGGTATCAACGAAGAATTTCATGGGGGTGCTCCTCGGGCAGGTCAGGTTCGGGCGTCGGTTTAGCGCAAGCGCTGCCGCGCCGGAACCCTTAAAGGCGGTGCGCTGTGCCGGATGAGGCGTTTTTCCCGGAAGGCGCGCTGGTATCGGTGCTGACGACGGAACCCTTGGGCCGTGCGCTGGACTACCGCGCGCCGGAAGGCGGCGTGCGTGACAGGGGCGTTTGTGGAGGTGCCGCTGGGGCCGCGTCGGGTGGCGGGTGTGGTCTGGGGGCCGGGAAAGGGGGACTACGACCCGGCCAAAGTGCGCAGCGTGGGCCGTGTGCTGGAAGCCGCGCCGATGCAGGAAGACATGCGGATTTTCCTGGCGCGGGCGGCGGACTACACGCTGACACCGATGCCCGCGATGCTTCGGTTGGCCACGCGCGCGCCGGGTCTGGGCGAGCCGCCGTCGGCGCGGCGGGTCTACCGGTTGGGGGACAAGGTGCCCGGCCGGATGACGGACGCGCGGGCGCGGGTTCTGGCGGTGATGGAGGACTACGGCGGGGCGGCGATGACGCTGTCGGAGCTGGCAGGGCTGGCGGAGGTGACGACCAGCGTGGTCAAGGGGCTGGCGGCGCAGGGCGCGCTGGTCGAGGGCGAAGCGCCGCGCGACCTGGCCTTCGCGCGGCTTGATCCGGGGCGCGCGGGCAAACCACTGGATGCGGATCAGGCGCAGGCGGCAGAGACGCTGCGCGCGGGCGTGCGGGCGCGCGACTATGGTGCCACGCTGCTGAAAGGGGTGACAGGGTCGGGCAAGACCGAGGTGTATCTGGAGGCGGTGGCGGAAACGCTGCGGCTGGGGCGGCAGGCTCTGGTCCTTTTGCCCGAAATCGCACTGACGGCGGAATTTCTGGCGCGCGTGGAGGACCGCTTCGGCGCGCGGCCGGGGGAATGGCACCACGGGATCACGCAGACGGAACGCAGGCGGCTGTGGCGGATGGCGGCGACGGGGGATGTACAGCTGGTCGTGGGGGCGCGGTCATCGCTGTTCCTGCCGTTCCGCGACCTCGGGCTGATCGTCGTCGATGAAGAACACGACACGTCCTACAAGCAGGAGGATGGCGTCCTGTACAACGCGCGCGACATGGCGGTGCTGCGCGCGTCGATCACCGGGCGCGCAGGTGGTGCTGGCATCGGCGACACCCAGCCTGGAGACCTGGGCGAATGCCGAGGCGGGCAAATACGCGCGGCTGGACCTGACGGCGCGGTTCGGGGATGCGGAGCTGCCGGTGATGCGCGCGGTCGACATGCGCGACGACAAGCTGGCATCGAACCGCTGGATCGGGGCCGACCTTGCGGCGGGGATCGCGGCGCGGATCGGGCGGGGCGAGCAGGCTCTGCTGTTCCTGAACCGCCGCGGCTATGCGCCGGTGACGGTCTGCCGCGCCTGCGGGCATCAGGTGGGCTGCGACCACTGCGACGCGCGGATGGTCGAACACCGGTTCCAGAAGCGGCTGGTCTGCCACCAGTGCGGCGAGACGAAGCCGATGCCCGTCGCGTGCCCGTCCTGCAAGGTCGAAGGGCGGATGGCCCCGGTGGGGCCAGGGGTGGAGCGGATGGCGGAAGAGGTGGCGGAGCGGTTCCCGGAGGCGCGGGTGGCGGTGTTGTCGTCCGATCTGTTCGGGTCGGCCCGCGCGCTCAAGGACAAGATCGCCGAGATCGCGGGGGGCGGCGCGGACATCATCATCGGGACGCAGCTGGTGGCGAAGGGGCACAACTTTCCGCATCTGACGCTGGTGGGCGTGATCGACGCGGACCTGGGGCTGCAGGGATCGGACCTGCGCGCGGCGGAACGCACGTTCCAGCTGATGCGGCAGGTTTCGGGCCGTGCGGGGCGCGGGGCGGTGCAGGGCGAGGCGCTGATGCAGACCTATCAGCCGGACCATCCGGTGATCCGCGCGATCCTGTCGGGCGAGGACGAGGCATTCTGGCGGGCGGAGGCGGAGGAGCGCCGGGTGCAGGGCGTGCCGCCTTATGGTCGGCTGGCGGGGATCATCCTGTCGTCGCCGGACATCCAGCACGTATTCGACGTCGGCGCGGACCTCGCGCGGCGCGACGGGCCGCTGCGCCGGGTCGGCGCGCAGGTGTTCGGACCCGCGCCCGCGCCGATTGCCCGGGTGCGGGGGCGCCACCGGGTGCGGCTTCTGGTGAAGGCGGCCAAGGGCGTGGCACTGCAACCCGCGCTGGCGGAATGGGTGGCGCAGGTGAAGCTGCCCGCGAATCTGCGGCTGGCCATCGACATCGATCCGCAGAGCTTTCTGTGATCGCAGCAACGGCGGGGGACTTGCGAAAGCCCGCAGGTCCGGATGAAGCTGCCGGAACCGGACCTTTGCCCATCAGGATGTGACATGGACATTTACGACATGCTGGTGATCGGCAGCGGGCCTGCGGGGCGGCGTGCGGCCGTTCAGTCAGCCAAGCTGGGCAAGTCGGTTCTGGTGGTGGACAAGGGACGGCGCGTGGGCGGTGTTTCGGTGCATACCGGGACGATCCCGTCGAAGACGCTGCGCGAGACGGTGCTGAACCTGTCGGGCTGGCGCGAGCGGGGGTTCTACGGGCGCGGCTACCGGGTCAAGCAGTCCATCGCGGCCGAAGACCTGATTTCGCGGCTGCACAAGACGCTGGACCACGAGGTGGAGGTTCTGCAGCACCAGTTCATGCGCAACGGGGTGCAAGAGCGCGCATGCCGCGGCGCGGTTCAC
The DNA here is from genome assembly GCA_963819585.1 of uncultured Alphaproteobacteria bacterium. Taxonomy (GTDB): domain Bacteria; phylum Pseudomonadota; class Alphaproteobacteria; order Rhodobacterales; family Rhodobacteraceae; genus JAOADN01. The sequence continues at coordinate 83,528 of CAWFWP010000002.1, read as the reverse complement.
CGGGCAGAACAGTGCGACCCTGACAGCCGAGACGGGCGAGGTCAGCGAGGTCGGGTTCCGGCATGCGCTGATCTCGGTCGGGACGCGCCCGCACCGGCCCGACACCGTGCCGTTCGACGGCGCGCGGGTTCTGGACAGCGACGAGGTGCTGGACATCAAGACGCTGCCGCGCACGCTGACGGTGATCGGCGGCGGGGTGATCGGCGTTGAATACGCGACGATATTCTCGGCGCTGGACGTGCCGGTGACGCTGATCGAGCCGCGCGACACGATCCTCGACTTCATCGACCGGGAACTGGTCGACGATTTCGTCCACCAGATGCGCGACCGGGGAATGGCGATCCGGCTGGGCTGTTCGGTGGACAAGATCACTGCGGGCGCGGGCGGTGTCGAGACGCGGCTGTCGGACGGGCGGACGGTCAGGACCGACATGCTGCTCTATGCGGCAGGTCGCAACGGGAATGTGGACAGGCTGGGTCTGGACGCGGTCGGGATCGAGACTGACAGCCGGGGCCGGATCAAGGTCGATCCGCTGACGTTCCAGACCAGCGCGCCGAACATCTACGCGGCGGGCGACGTGATCGGGTTCCCGTCGCTTGCCTCGACCTCGATGGAGCAGGGCCGGATCGCGGCCTGCCATGCCTTCGGCGAGCCGCTGCCGCCCGCGCCCGAGGCGTTTCCCTATGGCATCTATGCGGTGCCGGAGATTTCGACGGTCGGGCAGACCGAGGAAGAGGTCCGCAAAAGCGGCGTGGCGTATGAATGCGGTGTGGCGCGGTTCCGCGAAACCTCGCGCGGGCATATCATGGGGGTCAATTCCGGCTTCCTGAAGCTGATCTTCGCGCTGGACAGCCGCCGCCTGCTGGGCGCGCATATCGTCGGCGAAGGGCGCGACCGAACTGGTGCATATCGGGCAGGCGGTGATCAACCTGAAGGGCACGGTCGACTTCTTCGTCGAGAACACCTTCAACTACCCGACGCTGGCGGAGGCCTACAAGATCGCGGGGCTGGACGCCTGGAACCGGATGCGGGGCTGACCCTGGCTGGGCGCGAGCCAGCGCGGCCAACGGGCGAACCCGTGGCCGCGCCGAAGGATCACATCGCGGTGGCGATGTGCCAATCCGGGCTGTAGCCGTCGCCGTTCACGTCGCCCGCGACCTTGTCTTCATCGAACAGATAGAGCGGCTGGCCCTTCCAGGCCCACTGTCGGCTGCCGTCGGTGCGGCGGATGACGGAAAAGTCCGCCGAGGGGATCGCTTTGGACGAGGCCTTCATCGGCGGCCATTCCACGGCGCAGTCGCCATAGCAGTTCGACATGCCCACGGTGTCCTTGTCGAACGTGTAGAGCGACATGCCGTCGACCGTGGTCATGCGCGGGCCATGGTGCATCGACATGCTGCCATGTTTCTGCATCCCGGGTGCTGCTGGAACTGCGGTTCCCCCGCCATAGCTTGCGGCCACGACCGGGCCGCTCAGCATGAGCGTGGCAAGGGACAGCGTCAGAAAGTGCGGAAATCGTTTCATGATGAAAGTCCTTTGAAGGGATGCGGCCTATGTGGCCAGCGATCCGGGCGGGCCGGTCACTTCGGCCCATTTCAGTCAAACGCGCAGCGGCGCAAACGGTTCCGTCATCTGACCGCAATGCTGTCTCTGCGCGTCCGATCAGGCAGGGCAGACCGGTGTTTCCCTTTGCGCGGTTCCGGGCTATCTGAGCCGGGAACAGACAAGAAGAAGGCTGCCGATGACTGAAGCGTCAGAACAACGGACCGGCGCAGGCAGCCCGCCGCGCGAACAGGGCAAGTTCGTCACCGGCAGCCTGATGCGGCATGTGACGGTTATGGCGCTGTCGGGCACGCTGGGGCTGATGGTCACGTTTCTCGTCGATTTTCTGGCACTCTGGTGGATCGGCCAGCTGAAGCAGGAAGAGCTGATCGCGGCGGTCGGCATCGCGGGCACCATCCAGTTCGCGGTGATTTCCGTGTCCATCGGGATGATGATCGGCGCGGTCGCGCTGATCGCGCGGACCATCGGGATGGGCGACCGGCCAAGGGCGCGGCGCATCGCGACCTTCGCGGTGATCCTGACGACGGTGGTGATGTCGCTGATCGGGCTGTTGGTCGTGGTCTTTGCGAACCCGATCCTGCGGTTCAGCGGTGCAAGCGGGACGGTGCTGGATACGGCGCGGCATTTCCTGCAGATCTCGCTGCCCTCGATCCCGCTGTTCACCGTCGGCGTCGTCACGTCCTCGGTCCTGCGCGCGGTGGGCGATGCTTGGCGATCGACGGCGGTCGTCATGATCGGCGGGATCGTCGCGGTGTTCATCGACCCCCTGCTGATTGTCTGGATGGGCTGGGGCGTGACGGGGGCGGCGGTGTCCATCGTCATCGCGCGGGCGGCGATGGCGGCGCTGGGACTGTACTACGTGCTGCGCGTCCACAAGATGTTTGCCCGGCCAAGCTGGGCGGATGCGGCGCTGTTCACGCGGCCCTATCTCGGCATCGCGTTGCCCGCTATCGCCACGCAGATGTCCACGCCTGTCGGCAGCTGGATCCTGACGCGCGAGATCGCGCAGTCGGGCGAAAGCGCCGTGGCGGGCTGGGGCGTCGTGATGCGCCTGACGATCCTCGCGTTCGGCGGCATTTTCGCGCTTTCAGGGGCCATAGGTGGGATCATCGGCCAGAATTACGGGGCGGGCCGGACCGACCGGGTGGCCGAGGCGTTTGTGGCCGCGCTGAAATTCTGTCTGGTCTATACGCTGATCGTCTGGGCGATCATGGCGGCCCTGAGCGGCCCGATAGCGACGTCGTTCGGCCTGTCCGCCGAGGGCGAGGCGGTGGTGCGGACCTTCACGCATTTCGCGGCGGGGTCATTCATCTTCACCGGCGCGCTGTTCGTCGCCAATGCGGCGTTCAACAATCTGGGGCACCCGCTGCGCAGCACATGGTCGAACTGGACGCGCGACGGCATCCTGATGTATCCGCTGGCAGTCGCGGGTGCGGCATGGGCTGGCGCGCAGGGCGTCGTCTGGGCGCAGGCTGTCGCCAACGTGATTGCAGGTGCTGCGGCGGCATGGCTGGCCTGGAGGTTCATCCGGAGCCTGAACCGGCCCGCAGTGCCCGTCGGCGCGGTGCCGAGCGCGGCGGAATAGGCGGGCGCTGCGCCGCATCCCGCGCCTTGACCTTCGGTCATCGCGGGCATAAGCGGCCCCCGGACCCGACGTCCGGAGGCTGCCGATGCCCACATTCTCTGCCCTGACCACGCTTGGGTCAAAGGCCGATGCCGATGCGCTGGCGGTGGCGATGGAAGATTTCCTGCCGGAGCCTACGGGCATCGGCGTCTTCGAGATCGAGGACGGGTCGGGGCGCTTCGAACTGGGGGTCTATTTCGAAGAGCCGCCGGACGACACCGAACTGGCACTGCTGTCGGCGATCTACGGCGCGCGGCCCTTTGTTATCTCGGAAGTGCCGGAAACCGACTGGGTGGCGCATGTGAAGCGCGAACTGCAGCCGGTCGAAGCGGGGCGCTTCTTTGTGTACGGCAGTCACGACGCGGACCAGGTACCGCCGGGGCGCGTGGCCCTTCTGATCGAGGCGGCGATGGCCTTCGGGACCGGGCATCACGGCACGACCAAGGGCTGCCTGCTGGCGCTGGATCGGCTGGCGGCCGAAGGGTTCCAGCCCGCCCGCATTGCCGACATCGGCTGCGGGACGGCGGTTCTGGCGATGGCTGCTGCGCATCTGTGGTCGCTGGGCGGGGACCGGCCGGTCATCGCGTCGGACAACGACCCGGTGGCGGTCGATGTGGCCGAGGTGAACGTCGCGGCAAACGGACTGGATGGGCAGATCGTCTGCATCGAGGCCGCGGGTTTCGACCATGATGAAATCGCGTCGGCGGCACCCTTCGACCTTGTCCTGGCCAATATCCTGAAAGGGCCGCTGATCGCGCTGGCCGGGGACATGGCCGCGCAAATCAGTCCCGGCGGCATGGCGATTTTGTCGGGGCTGCTGAACACGCAGGCCGACGATGTGATCGCCGCCTATTCGGGCCAGTTTCATGTGAGAAACCGCGACGAAATCGCCGAGTGGACGACTTTGGTTCTGATCCGAAACCAATGACCGGGCCGTCGGCCGGCTGCCTTGTTCCCGCCACAATCACGCCGAAACCTGTCATTCGTGTGGTGTGAATAGTCAGGAGCAGGTCATGGTCGATCCGAACATGCGGGATTTTTACGGGCGCGTCGGGCGTATCCAGAAGACCCATGAGAACGGCGGCGGCTTCGAGGCTGCGGGCACGCTCGGGATGACATACTACAACAGCCTCAAGGTGCGCCGCAGCCGGATGACCTGGCTTATGCCGGTTGTTCTGGTCGCCATGACGATCGTCGCGATCAAGGCGGCGGTGCTGGCGAATATCGGGGTGGAAACCTATGCCGAGCGCATCGCCACGCTGAAATCAGGCGACATGGCGGACCAGATCGGGGCCTATGTGCTGGCAGCCGATCCGCTGACCCAGCTGGTCGCCGAACAGTTCCGCCGCTTCCCGGGGTAAGGGCCAAACCGGGCCTCATCCGGCGGCCTCGCTTCATCGCTGAAAACACAAAGGCCGTTCCGGCGTTCTGCCGGGACGGCCTTTCAACGGCTGAAGCCGAAAATGTCGCGCCGTTCAGTGCGCGGCAGCGATCTCGTCGATGTCGCCGCGGCACAGGCCGATATCGTCCAGTTCGCGGTCCGTCAGCTTGCCCAGCGCCTTGCGGGTCACGCGGGCGTCGTTCCAGTCGGACACGGCACCAACCAGATTCATCAGGATGCTCAGCACGCCGACTGAGGCGGCAGCACGGTTGGTCGAATACGCAGTCATCTCATTAATCCTTTTACAAACTGCCTCTTTTGGAAGCACACCGGCTTCACGAGCGGCAGTTAGTGGGTCCTGAATGGGTCAGCAAGTGCGCCCTTTACAGGCCCGCTATGCAAGCGGTGCATAGCTCGATTGTATGATAAATGTCTGTAACAAAAGCCTTTCTTCCGCCACAGTCCATGTCGGTTTCGGATTGCGCCCTGTCGCAATCGTGCTGGGCCGGTCACGCCGCCGTCAGCCGTGTTACCGCCGCGTGAAAATCACGCCGCCGTCATTCCGGGTTTGCGATGTTCGCTTTTCGTGCTAACCGTGGCGCAAACGCAACAGGAGCAGGGTTGCGACAATGCAGGCGGCAATTCGGGTGCTGGGGATAGACCCCGGGCTGAGGAATCTCGGCTGGGGGATCATTGACGTCGCGGGGTCAAGGCTGACCCATGTGGCCTGCGGGATCATTCACTCGGACGGCGACGATCTGTCGTTGCGCCTGCTGTGCCTGCACCGCGGGCTGACCGCCGTGATCGCCCGCTACGCGCCGACGGCGGCGGCGGTCGAGCAGACCTTCGTGAACAAGGACGCGGTGGCGACGCTGAAGCTGGGGCAGGCGCGGGGGATCGCGCTGCTGGTGCCGGCGCAGGCGGGGCTGGCGGTCGGGGAATACGCGCCGAACGCGGTCAAGAAGGCGGTGGTCGGCGTGGGTCACGCCGACAAGGCGCAGGTCGGCGCATATGGTGCGGCTGCAGTTGCCGGGCGTGGTTCTGGCGGGGCCGGACGCGGCCGACGCGCTGGCCATCGCGATCTGCCACGCGCATCACCTGCAATCGGCGGGGCGGCTGGCGGCCGCGATCGCGGGGTGCCGCATGATCGGGCGCATCGCGGGCGTGGTCCTGCACAAGCGCGGCCGATCATGTGCTGATCGACGTGCGCGGGGTGGGCTATATCGTCCACGTCTCCGACCCGCACCCTGGCCGGGCTGCCGGCGGTGGGCGAGGCGGTGGCGCTGTATACCGACCTTCTGGTGCGCGAGGACCTGCTGCAGCTGTTCGGGTTTCCGACGCTGCTGGAAAAGGAATGGCACCGGCTGCTGATGTCGGTGCAGGGCGTGGGCGCCAAGGCGTCGATGGCGATCCTGGGCACGCTGGGGGCCGAAGGGCGTCGGCCGGGCGATCGCGCTTGGGCGATGCGCGGTCGGTGCAGGCGGCACCGGGCGTCGGGCCGAAGCTGGCGCAGCGGGTGGTGCTGGAGCTGAAGGACAAGGCGCCGGGGGTGATGGCGCTGGGCGCGGCTCTTTGCGGCGCCGGTTGCGGACGATGGCGAGGTGATCGAGACGGCCGCGCGCTCGCAGGCCGGCGGCCGTCGCGGGCGTCGCCGGGCGACGGCGGAGGCGCTGTCGGCGCTGGTCAACCTCGGCTACGGGCACGGCGAGGCGGCGCGGCGGTGGCGGAGGCGTCGGGGCGGGAGAGCGGCGCTGGAGACGGCGCGCGCTGATCCGCGCGGCGCTGAAGCTGCTGGCGCCGAAGGGCTGACGGATGGCAGCGTCCGACCCCACGCTGCGCCCCGACATCCTGCCCGAGGATTTCGACCGCGCGCTGCGGCCGCAGACGCTGGACGATTTCGTCGGGCAGGAGGAGGCGCGGGCCAACCTGCGGGTGTTCATCGAGAGCGCCAGGATGCGCGGCGAGGCGATGGACCACACGCTGTTCCACGGGCCGCCGGGGCTGGGCAAGACCACGCTGGCGCAGATCATGGCGCGGGAGCTGGGGGTGGGGTTCCGGATGACCTGCGGTCCCGGTGCTGGCCAGGGCGGGCGATCTGGCGGCGATCCTGACCAATCTGGAGCCGCGCGACGTGCTGTTCATCGACGAGATTCACCGGCTGTCGCCCGGTGGTCGAGGAGGTGCTGTATCCGGCGCTGGAGGATTTCGCGCTGGACCTGGTGATCGGCGAGGGGCCGGCGGCGCGGACGGTGCGGATCGATCTGCAGCCCTTCACGCTGGTCGGGGCGACGACGCGGCTGGGGCTGCTGACGACGCCGCTGCGCGACCGGTTCGGCATTCCGACGCGGCTGGAGTTCTATACGGATGCCGGAGCTGGACCAGATCGTCACCCGGGGCGCGCGGCTGCTGGGGGTACCGGCGGAAGCCGAGGGCGCCGCGAGATCGCGCGGCGGGCGCGGGGCACGCCGCGGATCGCGGGGCGGCTGCTGCGCCGGGTGGTGGATTTCGCGCTGGTCGAGGGCGACGGGCAGCTGACGCGCGGCGATCGCGGACCGGGCGCTGACGCGGCTGGGGGTGGATCATCTGGGGCTGGACGGGGCGGACCGGCGGTATCTGACCCTGATCGCCGAGAATTACGGCGGCGGGCCGGTGGGGGTGGAGACCATTGCGGCGGCCCTGTCGCGAGGCGCGGGATGCGATCGAAGAGGTGATCGAGCCGTTCCTGCTGCAGCAGGGGCTGATCCAGCGCACGCCGCGGGGGCGGATGCTGGCGCGCGAAGGCCTGGCGGCATCTGGGGCTGGCCGCGCCGAAAGGGCCCGATCCGAAGGGGCCGGATCTGTTCGGGAAATGACGGTCCCGACTCGGGACCGTTTTTCGATGAAATGATTTCAATGGGTTACGAGGCTACTTTTAGGAATTTTTCGCCTTATGTATCAAGCGCACCAAGCGCTCCCCTCGGTCTAGGGGGTGAGTGATGCTGGCCTTAGTCTTCATCCTTGGCATCGTCTTCGTCTTCTCTGGCGGGAACCTGAGCGATCAATGGTCCGGGCAAGATGATTGGACCGGCCATCTCCACCTTTTCCAAAGACGCGAGGTCGCCGAACCCATCTGGGTCTTTGGTTTTTGGGGTGATGGATTGATCGGCTGTTCGATAAACAAACATGTTCATATGGCGCACGGGATCGTCAAAGATGTCAGTGGCGAAAACGCCAATGTAGACGTTTGCGTATCTCAAGCGGACGTAATCGTCCCCGAACTTGCCAGCATCCGCCCTAAGCCACGGAAGATCGCGATCAAGCCTGCCAGTTCTGCCGGACCCGATGTCATGGATGTCCAAAGCCGGACTGCTGGATGTCCTTCTCAGAGCCTTCTTTGTGCATGGGGGAGACGTCTCTGTAGAGAACGCGGACCTTCAGGACGACGGAACTCGCTGGGGTTGCGCCAAGGTTTCGCACCCGAATGTCGAAATTAGGAACGCCATACTCGCCTATGGAAAAAGCCTTGCAAGTCAATCGTCAGATACGCCCGAAGCTGCTTCCGACCCAAGTCGCGGGTGATCCTGTTTGTGTCCTGAGTTGCTTGGTAAGCGGCCCAGATCAGGCCCAAGCCGAAAATGCTCGCAACGACCCCGACAATAGCGGCGAAGGCAGTTACGCGGGTCCACGCGGCAGTAACTTCTTGGGCAACAAGGTCCCGCTCGTCCCGCTCATTCTTACGGTTTGCTTCGTTCTGCTTGGCAAAGCATACGTCCTGCAACTGCGCAGGAAGATATCGCGCAGTTGCCTGCCTGTCCGGCGTCGTTTTCTTCGGCATATTGATCGCTGCGAAACTTGGAGGACTGTTCGCTCTCTGACTGGTCATTGCGGCCTACGCTGTAGAGAAGAAGCCCCACGCAAACGCATACCGCCCCAAACAGGATTTTGAGCGCGTCACCAGTTAATGTAGCCGCAAGTCCTTCACCCCTATCGCTTCTAGGCATTGCAGCAAGAACCCCGCCGTGAACTTCCCTCGGCTCACTTTGTTGCGCAGGTTCCGCTCGTTGTCATCGATTCCTATCGCGGCTAGCCCGGATGCCAGGTGCGCGTAAGTCATACCCTTCCGTGCCATTTCCACCCTTAGCAGGGTCTTCGCCTTTTCTTCCCAATCCGTTCTTTCGGCCATGTCACTCTCCATAGTGCGCATGTCACCATATTTGATGCTTTCACCCTTGACAAGATGACATGGCATCATCATATCTAGTGCACACGCACCGGATATGATGACAATGGCCCAACACTTCCTCCTCTCCGCCGCCGCCCGCACCCTGAGCCTGCGCCAGATTTACAAGGACGGCGAGGATGCGGCCTATGCGACGTTCTGCCGGATGCGCTGGACGGACGGTAATCCCGGTATGCCCGGACTGCGGCTGCTGCGAGGCCTACACCATCGCCACGCGCCGCAAGTTCAAGTGCAAGGACTGCTACCGCCAGTTCAGCGTTACCTCCGGGACGATCTTCGCCAGCCGCAAGATGGCCTTTGTCGATCTGCTGGCGGCGATCTGCATCACGGTCAACGCCAGCAAGGGCGTGTCCATGATCCAGTTGTCCCGCGATCTGGACTGCCAATACAAAACGGCTTTCGTTCTGGCCCACAAGCTGCGCGAGGCGATGGCGCTTGAAGTGCAGACCGGCGAGGTTCTGGACGGCCATGTTGAAGTGGACGGCGCTTACTTCGGCGGTCACGTCCGCCCGATGAACCGCAAGGAAGATCGCCGGGACCGCCGCCTGAAAGAAAACCAGTCGCCGCGCCGCCGCGTCGTGGTGGTTTTCCGCGAACGCCTTGGCCGGACCCTGCCCTTCGTCACCCTGTCGGAAGCCGATGGCGTGGCGCTGGCGGCAACGCATGTTGACCGCATGGCCACCATGTCAGCCGATGAAGCCTCGCATTGGGACGCCCTGCACGGCGGATGGAACGTTGACCGGGTCAATCACAGCGTCGTCTACAGCGACCATGGCAAGCATACCAACTGGGTGGAAAGCTACTTCTCGCGCCTGCGCCGCATGGTCGTCGGGCAGCACCACCACGTCAGCCCGACCCTACCTGTTCCAGTATGCCAATCAGGCCGCTTGGCTTGAGGACAACCGGCACAAGTCCAACGGGACGCTGGCCTTCGGGCTGGTGGCGAACGCGATGCAGTCGCCGGTCAGCCGGACGTTCAAGGGCTACTGGCAGCGGGCGGCTTGAACGCCCGTGCGATCAATTCGCTTGTGGGAAGTTAAGCGGGGTCAAAGACCATAGAACTCTGGTGTGTCGTTCGTGATAAACGACGGGCGGCAGGTGTATCAGACCTGCCGCCCAAGACGTAACCGGACCGTAGGCGGGTCGGGTTTGTGATCACCCCCAATCTATCGCACGGGGGCGTCACAGGGTCGACCCGCCATCGGCAGTATCTCGCCCCAAGGAGGGGCAATTGCGATGACGAAAGACCCCAAAAACCACAACAAACCGTGGACACCTTCCGACTTGAACGCCCTTGCGGCCTTGGCTGCCTGGCAACACTCCGACGCGAGTTGTCGGGCTGAAACTTGGTCGCACAGAGGTGCGATCTACGCCAAAGCCGCCGAGGAAAGCATCAGCCTCAAGCCTGTCAATCAGGCCCCCTACAATCGGCTGAAACCTTAGCGACTTCGTAAAGGTCGCGCTCTTGATCCGTCCAGACATGGCCATGACGCACAAGGGCCAAAGCAAGGGCATCAAGGGCATCTAAAACCGGGTTCGGCGGGGAGTGCTTTCGCGCTTCCCGCCGTTCCGCCAGCGAAACTACGTTCGTCATCTCAGCCCCCACGCCTCGCCATCCCTGACCACCAGCCCGCGCTTGTGCAGCCTGTCCAGCGTCAGCCATATCCGCCGCCGCGCCCGGTATCTCGGAATGCCAGCTGCGACCGCAATGGCCGCGACCGCCGCCGTGTCCTTCGGGCCGTCCCTGAGCGCGTCCAGCACGATCCGCATGGTATCGCGGCGCGGGGCATACCGGCGGCGCACCGGCGGCAAGGGGACAGACCGCAGGCGCAGCAGGGCCTCGACGTGTTCCAGCCCGTCCATGCGCCGCCGGATGATGTCCGCCCTGAGTGCCAGCAACACGCTGTCTATGGTTTTGTCCAACATGCGGATTCCATACCGGATTCCGGCGTGTTAGACTTGGTGCGGATGCTACATAAGGCCGGAATTTTTAATGAATGGGTCGTTTTGGGGAGGGCGTGGGACGCTCCGCGGGGGATATTTGTAGGACCGAAAAAGAGATGCGGGTTGGCACGGTCAGGGGGCGTACAGCCCCGCTGCGGTCGGGGCTGATCCGGGATAGGCGCCATGGTTTCAAGGTGGAGGCGCGAGCGGGGTGGTATCGTGATAGACTTGCAAATCGGGGATGGATCGACGGTCAGGCTGGCAGGCGGCGTCGGCCTCCTATTCGTTGACGAGACAGGAACCGAGGACATGAGTGATAGGGGTGCGCACTTCTTTGGTCTGGCGGGCTGCTTCATTGGCGCTTCAGAATACGGACGCGCAATCGAGGGTCCGTGGTCGGTCGTTGAAGGCGCATTCCGTCCGGAAGACCGTCCGCTACATGCAAGCAAATTGAGGGATGTCTCAGCGGAGCAAGTGCAGACAATTGGGACATTCTTCGAGAGTGGGAAGTTTGGTAGGTTGGCCGCCGTCTGCTCCAAGGCAACGAGAAACGAAACCAAGATGGACCTGTTCGATCTGACTGCCACCTGCTTTGACGCACGCATTCGGCATCTGTTCGGAAAGCTGGGGATACTGCCTACAAAGTTCGCGATTATTGTTGAGCATTCGACCCGCCTCGCGAGTCGCTATCAGTCGCACTTTGGAAAGGAGTTCTTCGACGACGGTCGCGGAAACCGGATACCGGTTGAGCCGTATTTTCAGAGAAAGGACTCAAATGTCGCTAAAGGCTTGGTCGTAGCTGACTTCATCGCTCACGCGGTTGGCGGACATGCTCGCGCGCAGCTGAACGGAACGATGGGTTTTCGGAAAGACTTCAAAGCGGTATTTCATTCCATGCAGGGACAATTTTCCTCTTTCGTCATGGTTGACCATGCTTCCGTGAGCGATCAGGGCTCCGATTAGTTACCATGACCCACACCCTCCCCCTTCGCGTCTACTACGAGGACACCGACCTTGCGGGCATCGTCTACTACGCCAACTACCTGCGCTTCATCGAGCGCGCGCGGACGGAATGGGTGCGGTCGCTGGGGATCGACCAGACCCGGCTGAAGGCGGAACAGGGGATCGTCTTCGCGGTCCGGCGGGTCGAGGCGGATTATCTGATCCCGGCGCGGTTCGACGACCAGATCGAGGTGCGGACCGCCGTGCGCGACGTCACAGGCGCGCGGATCGTGCTGGCGCAGGACGTGCTGCGCGGGGAGGAGCGGCTGTTCGCGTCGGTGGTGACTCTGGTGGCGCTGCGCGCCGACGGGCGGGCCGGGCGGATACCCGCAGCCCTTCTGGCGGAAATCCGCGCCGGGATTGAAACATAAGGCGTGCGGGCGGCCCGAACCGCGTCGTGACGGCCCGTCAATCTGACGCAGATGTGTTGGCTTTCCCCAAGATTCCGGGGTAAAGATGCGTCAAAGAGATGCTGCGCGCACAACAAGCGCGGCGCAAGAAGGCGGGCAGAGCATGAACACGGAAACGCTTGCGGCAGCGCAGGAAATCGACTTTTCGCTTTTGGCGCTGTTCCTGCGCGCCTCGTTCACGGTCAAGATCGTGATGCTGATGCTGTTCGTGGCGTCGATCTGGTCCTGGGCGATCATCATCCAGAAATTCATCTCGTTCCGGACGGCGCGGACGGAATCCTCGGTCTTCGACCGGGCGTTCTGGTCGGGCGAGCCGCTGGACGAGCTGTTCGAGAAGATCGGCGCGGAACCGGGCGGGGCGTCGGAGAAGATCTTCGCCAGCGGCATGACGGAATGGCGGCGCAGCCACCGGCAGGACGGCGGGCTGATCGCGGGGGCGCAGGCGCGGATCGACCGGTCGATGGACGTGGCGATCGCCAAGGAAAGCGAGGCGCTGACACGGGGGCTGCCGTTCCTGGCGACGGTCGGGTCGACGGCACCGTTCGTGGGGCTGTTCGGGACGGTCTGGGGCATCAAGACGGCGTTCGAGGAAATCGCGATTTCGCAGAACACGTCGCTGGCGGTGGTGGCCCCGGGGATCGCCGAGGCGCTGGTGGCGACGGCGCTGGGCCTGCTGGCGGCGATCCCGGCGGTGATCTTCTACAACAAGCTGAGCGCGGACAGCGACCGGATCATTTCGGGCTATGACGCCTTTGCGGACGAATTCGCGACGATCCTGTCGCGGCAGCTGGACGCGGCCTGAGCCATGGGCGCGGGGGTCATGCGGAACGCGGGCGGCGGGCGCAGGCGGCGCGGCGCGCGGGGCAAGTCGGCGATGATGGCGGAGATCAACGTCACGCCCTTCGTGGACGTGATGCTGGTGCTGCTGATCATCTTCATGGTGGCGGCGCCGCTGCTGACGGTGGGCGTGCCCCTGGACCTGCCGAAGACGCAGGCGGCGGCGGTGCCGACGCAGCAGGAGGAGCCGCTGACGATTTCGCGTTCAGGCGGACGGCACGATCAGCCTGCAGAACACGCCGGTGCCCGAGGGCGAGCTGATGGCGAAGCTGACGGCGATCGCGGCGGAACGGACGGATGACAAGCTGTTCCTGCGGGCCGACGGGGCGATCCCGTACGAGCGCGTGGTGCAGGTGATGGGCGCGCTGAACGCGGGCGGGTTCAGCAACATCGGGCTGGTGACGGATGCCGGGGGCCCGAGCTTTGACGGCGCTGCGGCACCGGAGAACTAGGGCGCGCAATGGACCGGTCAGAGCGCATCGGGACGACGGTTTCGGCGGCGGGCCATGCGAGCCTGATCGCCGTGGCGCTGTTCGGGGGGATATTCTTTCCGCCTGAGGAGCGTCCGCCGGTGGCGTCGATGCAGGTGTCGACTGTGTCCGCCAGCGAATACGATGCGCTGATGGCGGCGGCACCAAAGGCGGTGACGGACGCGCCGCCGCAGCCCAGTGCGCCGTCCGAGACGGCTGAACCGGTGCCGCAGGCGGCGACGGAAGCGCCGCCCGCGGCCGAGCAGCCGGTGCCCGAAGAGCAGGTGCCGCCGGACGCGGCGCCGGACGTGGCCGAGATCACGCCGCCGGAACCGGTGGTGACGGACGCGCCGCCGGACGAGATCACCCAGCCCGCGACGGACCAGCCGGAACTGCAGGTGGTGACGCCGGACGCGCAGCCACTGTCGGCTCCGGTCGTCGCCCCGGTGCCGAATGACGCGCCAAGCCCGGATGCGGCGGTGTCGGAAGAGGTGACGGCAGCGGCGGAGCCGGTCCCGGCGGACGAGCCGGTGGTTGAACAACCCCCGGTCGAGGAGGCGGCCCCGGCAGAGACGGGGCAGGTTCTGCAGACCGAAGAGAACAAGGATCAGTTGGCCGTCGCGTCTTCGCCGCGGCCGAAGTCGCGCCCGGCCAAGCCGCAGCCTGCGGCGGAACCGGCCCCGGAGGACCCGGCCCCGGCGGTGACGGAGACCGCTGCGGCGGAAGACCCGCCGCAGGAGGACGCGGCGGTGGCGGCGGCGCTGGAAGAGGCGCTTGCGGGCGAGGCAAGCGATACGCCTGCGGCAGGCGCGGGCGAGGCGGTAAACGGGCCGCCGATGACAAGTGGCGAAAAGGATGCGCTGGTCATCGCTGTTAAGCAGTGCTGGAATGTCGGCTCGCTGTCCACTGATGCATTGGGAACAGTGGTCACCATCGGGGTGTCGATGGAAAGGGATGGCAGACCGGTTGCTTCGTCGGTGCGATTGATCGCGTCGCAAGGGGGCGATGATCGCGCCGTTCAGCAGGCATTTGAGGCAGGTCGGCGTGCAATCCTAAACCCACGCTGCTCACGTGATGGTTTCCCACTGCCCCCTGAAAAGTATGAGCAATGGCGCGAAGTTGAGATCGACTTCAATCCCGAGAAGATGCGGATGAAATGACTGGTTCAGACCCGGCACAACGTGAACTGATAAGGCTAGTGACTATGAGCATGTCCCGAACGTTTCTTGCGATCTTAGCCCTTACGTGGGGGGCCGCTGCAACGCCGATGCTGGCCCAGTCCGGGCCATTGAAGATCGAGATCGACGACGGCGTGATCGAACCTGTGCCCATTGCGGTGCCCACCTTCATCGCCGAGACGGGCGAGGCGGGGCAGGTGGCGGCGGACATCACGCGGGTGGTGGCGGCGGATCTGGTCGGGACGGGGCTGTTCCGCGCACTGGATCCCGGCGGCGTTCATCAGCCCGGTGACCAGTTTCGATGCGCCGGTCGCCTATGCCGACTGGAAGGCGATCAATGCACAGGCGCTGATCACGGGCGCGGTGTCTGCGAGCGGTGGGCAGATCAATGTCAAATTCCGCCTGTATGACATTTTCTCTGCAGAGCCATTGGGCGAAGGCCTACAGTTCGCGGGCAGCGAGGGCGAATGGCGGCGGATCGCGCACAAGGTCGCGGACCAGATCTATTCCCGGATCACGGGCGAGGGCGGTTATTTCGACAGCCGTGTCGTTTTCGTCGCGCAGTCGGGGCCGAAGGACAACCGCCTGCGAGCGCTGGCGGTGATGGATCAGGACGGTGCCAATGCGCGCTACCTGACGGATACATCGACCATCGTCCTCGGTCCGCGTTTTTCGCCGGATGGCGGGCAGATCCTCTACACCAGCTTCGAGACAGGCTTTCCGCGCATCCGTCTGCTGGACCTCGGCTCCGGGTCTTCGCAGCCGATTGCCGATCTGCAAGGCGACATGACCTTTGCGCCGCGCTTTTCGCCGGACGGGGGTACGGTGGTGTTCTCGCTGGCGGACGGCGGCAATACCGACATCTACGCGATGGCGCTGGGGTCAACGCAGACGACACGTCTGACCGACGCGCCGTCCATCGAAACCGCGCCGTCCTTCTCACCTGACGGCAGCCAGATCGTGTTCGAAAGCGACCGGTCCGGCAACCAGCAGCTTTATGTGATGCCCACTGGCGGCGGCGAGCCTGCGCGGATCAGCTTCGGCGAGGGGCGTTACGGCACGCCGGTCTGGAGCCCGCGCGGCGATCTGATCGCCTTCACCAAGCAGAACAAGGGCCGGTTCCACATCGGCGTGAT
Organism: uncultured Alphaproteobacteria bacterium; assembly: GCA_963819585.1. Lineage (GTDB taxonomy): Bacteria > Pseudomonadota > Alphaproteobacteria > Rhodobacterales > Rhodobacteraceae > JAOADN01. Next base: position 67,764 of record CAWFWP010000002.1, on the reverse strand, counting down.
GCGGTCCGACGGGTCCGAGGAGCGGCTGCTGACGGCGTCGTTCCTGGACGAAGGCCCGACCTGGGCACCGAACGGGCGGGTGATCATGTTCACCCGGACGACGGCGGGCGCGGCGGGGGACAGCCAGCTGTATTCGGTGGACATTTCGGGGCGGAACCTGCGCGCGGTGCCGAGCGAGGGCGCGGCGTCCGACCCGTCCTGGTCGCCCTTGCGTCCCTAGGTTGTGAAGGTCCGCGCGGCGTTTCCAAGGTCTGCGCGGAATGGTATGATGAGACATCGAGCAAACAAAAAAAGGCGGAACCCCAGATGATGAGACTTCCCACGATTGCCCTTCTGGTCGGTGCGATGGCGCTGACGGCGTGCAACAACCCCGACCGTTTCGGCAAGGGCGGGCTGACCGATGACAGCTTCGGCGGTGCGGGCGGCATCGGGGTGGGCGGTCTCGGCGATCCGAACGACCCGAATTCGGCGGCCTATTTCGCACAGACTATCGGCGACCGGGTGCTGTTCCAGGTCGATCAGTCGACGCTGACACCCGAGGCGCGGACGATCCTGGCGTCGCAGGCGGTCTGGCTGAACAACCATCCGACCTACACCGCGATCATCGAAGGCCATGCGGACGAGCAGGGGACCGAGGATTACAACCTTGCGCTGTCCAAGCGGCGCGCGGCGGCGGTGCAGGAATTCCTGATCTCGCAAGGCGTGCTGGGCAACCGCATGCGGACGGTAGGCTATGGCAAGCTGCGCCCGCTGGCCGTCTGTTCGGAAGAAAGCTGCTATGCGCAGAACCGCCGGGCCGTGACGGCGATTTCCGTGGGCGCGGGGACCTGATCTTGATCCGCAGGTTTGCGACGGCGATGATCCTCGGGGCGGCGCTGGCCGCCCCGTTTGGCGTGTTTGCGCAGGACCGCGCCGAGACCATCGCGGCGATCCGCGAGGAACTGGGCGCGCTGGCCGGGCAGATTCAGGCGCTGAAGTCGGAGCTTGTGAACGGCGGGGCGGCGGCGATGCAGGCGGCGGGGGGCGCGGGTGCGCTGGACCGGATGAACGCGATGGAGTCGGAACTGTCACGCCTGACGGCGGCGACGGAAGCGGTGCAGAACCGGGTGAATGCCGTGGTGGCGGACGGGACGAACCGGATCGGCGATCTGGAATTCCGGCTCTGCGAGCTGGAAGAAGGCTGCGATACCTCGGCGCTGCCGATCACGGCGCAGCTGGGCGGCGGGGCGACGGCACCTGCCGCTGCGGTTCCGGCCGCTACGGCGGAAGGGTCGGCGGGACCGGAACTGGCGGTCAGTGAGCAGGCGGATTTCGACAGGGCCAAGGCGGCGCTGGACGCGGGCGACAATCAGGCGGCGGCGGACCAGTTCGCGGCCTTCGCGCAGACCTACACGGGCGGACCTTTGACCGGCGAGGCGTCGTTCCTGCGGGGCGAGGCGCTGTGCGAAGCTGGGCCAGACCAGCCAAGCGGCGCGGGCCTATCTGGATGCGTTCTCGGGCCAGCCGGACGGACCGCGCGCGCCGGTGGCGCTGCTGCGCCTTGGCACCTCGCTCGGCACGCTCGGCCAGACGCAGGAGGCCTGCGTGACGCTGACGGAAGTGGGTGCGCGGTATGCGGCGGCCCCGGAGGCTGCGGAAGCGGCGGCGGCGATGCAGGGACTGGGGTGCCAGTAGGCACGGCATCGGGGTCGCTGGAGGACCGGATCGCTGTTGAACTGGGACAGCTACTGGGCCCCGACTTTCCATCAGAGATCGGTCTGGCCGTGTCGGGCGGCGGCGACAGCATGGCGATGCTGCATCTGGCCGCAGGCTGGGCGCGGGCCTGGGGCGTCGGTGCGCGCGTGGTGACGGTGGATCACGGGCTGCGGCCCGAAAGTGCTGCCGAGGCGGCGCTGGTCGCGGACGAGGCGCGGGGGCTGGGCCTGCGCCACGACACGCTGCGCTGGGACAGCTGGGACGGGCGCGGCAACCTGCCGGACGCGGCGCGTCAGGCGCGGCTGGACCTGATCGGCGGCTGGCGGGGCGATCTGCGGCATGTGCTGTTCGCGCATACGCTGGACGATCAGGCCGAGACGTTCCTGATGCGCCTGAGGCGCGGGTCGGGGGTCGAGGGCTTAAGCGCGATGGCCGAGCGGCGGGCGGTGCCGGGGGGCTGGGAAGTTTTGCGCCCGATGCTTTCGATGCGGCGGGCAGAGCTGCGGCATTATCTGGCGGTGCTGCGGATCCCTTACGTCGATGATCCGACAAACGATGATGCGTCCTATGACCGGGTGAGGATGCGGCGGGCTGCTGGACGGGCTGGAGGCCGAGGGGCTGGGGCGCGACACGTTGGCGCGGACGGCGACGCGGATGCGGCGGGCGGCCGAGGCGCTGGGGCGGCGGGCGCATGATGTGGCGGTGGCGCTGGCCCGTGTGGATCACGGGGATGTGGTGATCGGCCGGGACGGGTTCGCGCGGATCGAGGCGGATACGCAGCTGCGGCTTCTGGCGGCAGCGATGCAGTTCGTGGCCTCGGCCCCCTATCGCCCGCGGGCGGAGGCGCTGGAGGTGGCCCTGGAGCGGGCGCTGGCGGGCGGGTCGGTGACGCTGATGGGCTGCCGGATCGAGCCGGAGGGCGCGGAGATGCGGGTGTTCCGGGAATATGCGGCGGTCGCCGGCAGGCAAGGCGTCGGGGGTGACGGCAGGCTGTGGGACGGACGCTGGGTGATAGGCGGGGCGGGCGTGGCGGGACTGTCGGTGCGCGCGCTGGGGCCCGACGGGATGGCGCAGGCAGGCGACGCGGTGCGGGCGGCCGGGGTGCCGAGGGCGGTTCTGGAGAGCGCGCCCTCGCTGTTCGATGGGGCGCAACTGGTCGCGTGCCGACGGATCGGCTTCGGTCCCGCGTATGACGAATCCCTGTCACCGCCCGGCGGAGAGTTTCTGGCGCGGTTGATCGTGCATTGAACCTTGCGCCCCAATCTCTATCTTAGAGGCAACGCATCCGGCGCAGATCGCCGGTGACTGGGAGTTCCTTCATTGGGTAACGCAAGAAACATCGCCTTCTGGGTCGTGCTGTTCCTGCTTGTGCTTGCGCTCTTCAACCTGTTCTCGGGCGGGCAGAGCACGATGAATTCGCGCACGATCACCTATTCCGACTTTGTCGGGCGGGTGGACAAGGGCGAGGTGCAGAGCGTCGTTCTGGACGGCGAGCAGGTCATCATCAAGGCGTCGGACGGACAGCAGTACGTGACCATCAAGCCCGATGGCGAGCAGGTCACTGACATGCTGATCGCCAAGAACGTCGAGGTGAAGGCCGAGCGTCAGCAGCAGTCCGGCTTCTTCTCGATCCTGTCGCTGTGGCTGCCCTTCCTGGTGCTGATCGGCATCTGGATATTCTTCATGAACCGGATGCAGGGCGGCGGACGCGGCGGGGCGATGGGTTTCGGCAAGAGCCGCGCGAAACTGCTGACGGAAAAGCATGGCCGCGTGACGTTCGATGACGTGGCGGGCATCGACGAGGCCAAGGAAGAGCTTGAGGAGATCGTCGAATTCCTGCGCAACCCGCAGAAGTTCAGCCGTCTGGGCGGCAAGATTCCAAAGGGCGCTTTGCTGGTCGGTCCGCCCGGAACGGGCAAGACGCTGCTGGCGCGTGCGATTGCGGGGGAGGCGGGCGTGCCGTTCTTCACGATCTCCGGTTCCGACTTCGTCGAGATGTTCGTGGGCGTCGGCGCATCCCGTGTGCGCGACATGTTCGAACAGGCGAAAAAGAACGCGCCCTGCATCGTCTTCATCGACGAAATCGACGCGGTCGGCCGGTCGCGTGGCGTGGGCTTCGGCGGCGGCAACGATGAACGCGAACAGACGCTGAACCAGCTTCTGGTCGAGATGGACGGGTTCGAGGCGAACGAGGGCATCATCATCGTGGCGGCGACGAACCGCCGCGACGTGCTGGACCCGGCGCTGCTGCGCCCGGGCCGCTTCGACCGGCAGATCCATGTGCCGAACCCCGACATCAAGGGCCGCGAGAAAATCCTGAACGTGCATGCGCGCAAAGTGCCGCTGGGGCCGGATGTGGACCTGCGCCTGATCGCACGCGGCAGCCCCGGTTTCAGCGGCGCGGACCTTGCGAACCTCGTGAACGAAGCGGCGCTGATGGCGGCGCGCTATGGCCGCCGGTTCGTGACGATGGAAGATTTCGAGCAGGCCAAGGACAAGGTGATGATGGGCGTCGAACGCCGCAGCATGGTCCTGACCGACGATCAGAAGGAAAAGACCGCCTATCACGAGGCGGGCCACGCGATCGTGGGCATGAACATGCCGAAATGCGATCCGGTGTATAAAGCGACGATCATTCCGCGCGGCGGTGCCCTCGGCATGGTGGTCAGCCTGCCGGAAATGGACCGGCTGCAGTTCCACAAGGACGAGGCCAAGCAGAAGATCGCGATGACGATGGCGGGCAAGGCGGCCGAGATCATCAAATACGGCGAGGAGGGCGTATCCTCGGGTCCGGTCGGCGACATCCAGCAGGCGTCGTCGCTGGCGCGCGCGATGGTGATGCGCTGGGGCATGTCGGACAAGGTCGGCAACATCGACTATGGCGAGGCGCATGACGGCTATTCCGGCAGCACCGGGGGCTTTTCGGTTTCGGCGAGTACCAAGGAGCTGATCGAGGAGGAGGTCCGCACGCTGATCGACGACGGCTATGTGACCGCGCGGAAAGTCCTGCTGGAGAAGGCGGATGATTTCGAGCGGCTTGCCAAGGGCCTGCTGGAATACGAGACGCTGACGGGCGACGAAATCCGCAAGGTGATCGCGGGCGAGAAGATCGGCGAAGATGACGATGCCGCCCCGCCGCCGCCTGCGGGCAATGCGCCGTCGCTGGCGTCGATTCCGAAGACGGTGAAGCCACGCGCGCCGAAGCGGGGGATGGAGCCGGAACCGCAGGCCTGATCTGCGGGTGAAGGAATGAAGCGGGGGCCGTTCGGCCCCCGTTTTCGTTTGTGTGGCGCTGGACTTTCCGGGTCGGCGAAGGCTGACTGGCTTCGTCGCAATCAACGGAAGACCGACCGATGCCCGCTTTGAAACCGACCGATCACTTCGGCACCATCGTCTGGCTGGGGCATGTGAAGCAGCCGGTCGGCAAGGACCTTCTGATCCACGGCGCACCGTTGCAGGAGATGCGCCTGACCTTTGCCGGTTTTGCGGGCGAGGTTCATGCGGGTCTGACCCGCCCGGCCTGTTCGCGGGTCTCAGCCCAGCACCCGCGTGGCACCGAAATCCGCAACACGCGGCAGGTCAGCATCGTGTCCGAGGAAGAACTGGCGGCGATTGCCGTCGAACTGGGCCTGCCTGCGGTTGACCCGGCCTGGATGGGCGCAGGGATCGTGGTGGCGGGGATTCCGGACTTCACGCATGTGCCGCCGTCATCCCGGTTGCAGAATGAAAGCGGCGCGACCCTGGTGGTGGATATGGAGAACCGGCCCTGCATCGAGCCTGCGACGACAATCGAAGCGGCGCGGCCCGGGCATGGCAAGGCATTCAAGACGGTGGCGCAGGGGCGTCGCGGGGTGACGGGCTGGGTCGAGCGCGAGGGCGTGCTGCGCGTCGGCGACCGGCTGCGCCTGCATGTGCCGGATCAGCGCGGATGGGACCCAGCTGAGGCGGGTGTTTCAGGCGAATTGCACGCTGCGGAATAGAATACCTATTCCATAATTACCAAGATCAGACTAATCGTTCTGCATCCAGCGGTGCCCGGGACCGCTTGGCGATTCCGACCGGGAAGTGTCGGAAACCGCCTTCGGACCTGCCGGGCGGGCCGCTAGAAGATTGCAAAACTGCGCCCGGATCGCGGGCGGCGAGGGAGACGGGACATGGCCTTCAAGACCGATATCGAGATTGCGCGCGAGGCGAAGAAGAAACCGATCCAGGAGATCGGGACGAAGCTTGGCATCCCGACAGAGCACCTGCTGCCTTACGGCCATGACAAGGCGAAGATCGGACAGGAGTTCATCAAGTCGCTTGAAGGCCGCCCGATGGGCAAGCTGATCCTGGTCACTGCGATCAACCCGACCCCGGCGGGCGAGGGCAAGACGACGACGACGGTGGGTCTGGGCGACGGGCTGAACCGGATCGGGAAGAAGGCGGTGGTCTGCATCCGCGAAGCGTCGCTTGGCCCGAACTTCGGAATGAAGGGCGGGGCTGCGGGCGGCGGATACGCCCAGGTCGTGCCGATGGAAGAGATGAACCTGCATTTCACGGGGGATTTCCACGCGATCACCAGCGCCCACAACCTGCTGTCGGCGATGATCGACAACCATATCTACTGGGGCAATGCGCTGGACATCGACGAACGCCGCATCGTCTGGCGGCGTGTGATGGACATGAACGACCGCGCGCTGCGCGATATCGTCGTGTCATTGGGCGGCGTGTCGAACGGGTTTCCGCGGCAGACCGGGTTCGACATCACGGTGGCGTCCGAAGTCATGGCGATCCTGTGCCTGTCGAAGGACCTGGCCGACCTGGAAAAGCGGCTGGGCGACATCGTCGTGGCCTATACCCGCGAGAAAAAGCCGGTCTATGCCCGCGACATCAAGGCGGATGGGGCGATGACGGTCCTGCTGAAAGACGCGATGCAGCCGAACATCGTCCAGACGCTGGAAAACAACCCGGCCTTTGTGCATGGCGGGCCGTTCGCCAACATCGCGCATGGCTGCAATTCGGTGATCGCCACCACGACGGCGCTGCGCTTGGGCGAATACGTCGTGACCGAAGCGGGCTTCGGCGCGGACCTCGGCGCGGAAAAGTTCTTTGACATCAAGTGCCGCAAGGCAGGGTTGAAACCCTCTGCCGCCGTGATCGTGGCGACGGTGCGGGCGATGAAGATGAATGGCGGGGTAGCGAAGGCCGACCTCGGGGCAGAGAACGTCGAGGCGGTGAAAAAAGGGTGCGCGAACCTTGGCCGGCATGTGTCGAACGTGAAGGGTTTCGGCGTGCCGGTCGTGGTGGCGATCAACCACTTCGTCAGCGACACGGATGCCGAGATCCAGGCGGTGAAGGACTATGTCGCGGGGCAGGGCGCCGAGGCGATCCTGTGCAAGCACTGGGCGCAGGGGTCGGCGGGGATCGAGGAACTGGCGAAGAAAGTGGTGGCGCTTGCCGAGTCCGGCGCGTCGAACTTCGCGCCGCTTTACCCTGATGAGATGCCGCTGTTCCAGAAGGTCGAAACCATCGCCAAGCGCATCTATCACGCCGACGAGGTGCTGGCCGACAAGTCGATCCGCGATCAGCTGAAGGCATGGGAGGCGGCGGGCTATGGCCATCTGCCGATCTGCATGGCCAAGACGCAGTATTCCTTCACCACCGACCCCAACGTGCGCGGCGCGCCGACCGGGCATTCGGTGCCGGTGCGCGAGGTGCGGCTGTCGGCGGGGGCGGGGTTCATCGTGGTGATCTGCGGAGAGATCATGACGATGCCGGGCCTGCCCAAGGTTCCGTCGGCCGAGGTGATCCGGCTGAATGATCTGGGGCATGTCGAGGGGCTGTTCTGAGCATCGTGTCGCGTTGTCAGGGCGACTTGCCCGGGGTAAGACCCGGGCGGTTCTGATAGCGGAGACGGTGCAATGAAAACGCCGGGCGAGTGCATGACGATGGCCGACCTCAGGGACGAGATCGACCGGGTGGATCAGGAACTGGTCGCGCGGTTTGCCGAGCGGGCGACCTATATCGACCGGGCCATCGAGATCAAATCGGGGATCGACCTGCCCGCACGGATCGAGGCGCGGGTCGAACAGGTGGTGCAGAACGTCCGCGCCCATGCGGTCGCGCACCGGCTGTCGCCCGATCTGGTGGAAAAGCTGTGGCGGCGGCTGATCGACTGGTCCATCGCGCGCGAGGAAAGCGCGCTGGGGCCGGACAGTTTGCGGGAAACCGGCAAGTGACACATCATGGCCGACCCGGCGGAAGGCTTTTGGAACTGATCGTCGGGTTTGCCCTAATCGCCCTGTCCGCTGCGATACTGGCTGGAGGAATTGGGCTCGTAATCTTTCTTAACATGCAGATTTTTGTCTATGTTGATCCGATATTCGTCGTCGCTGCGAACGCACTTTTGGTGACCTATCTTTGGTCGCCGATCGTCCGTGGCGCGTGGTGGCTGGCGGCGGCAATTTGGACCCCTTTCTTGGACTATTACGGTTACGAGGCGCACACCTTGAAGCCGATCAAACCGAACGAGGATGTTACCCATGACCACCATCATCGACGGCAAGGCCTTTGCAGCCAACGGTGCGCGCGCAGGTTGCTGGCCATGTCGCGCGGCTGAAGGACGAACATGGGCTGGTGCCCGGTCTGGCGGTCGTTCTGGTCGGCGAGGACCCGGCGAGCCAGGTCTATGTGCGCAACAAGCACGCACAGACGGTCGAGGCGGGAATGGCCAGTTTCGAACATCGGCTGCCTGCGGACACGTCCGAGGCTGATTTGCTGGCGATTGTTCGGAAACTGAATGCCGACGCTGCCGTGAACGGCATTCTGGTCCAGCTTCCGTTGCCTTCGCATATGAACAGCGATCTGGTCATCAACGCGATTGACCCGGCCAAGGACGTGGACGGATTTCACATTTCCAACGTCGGGCTGCTGGGCACCGGACAGAAGTCCATGGTGCCCTGCACGCCGCTCGGCTGTCTGATGATGCTGCGCGACCATCACGGGTCGCTGGCCGGGATGAATGCCGTTGTCGTCGGCCGGTCCAACATCGTCGGCAAGCCGATGGCCCAGCTGCTGCTGGGCGACAGCTGCACGGTGACAATCGCGCATTCGAAGACGCGCGATCTGGGCGCGGTCTGCCGGTCGGCGGACATTCTGGTGGCTGCGGTCGGGCCGGCCCGAGATGATCCGGGGCGACTGGGTGAAACCTGGTGCGACAGTGATCGACGTGGGCATCAACCGGACCACGGTGGACGGCAAAACGAAACTTGTCGGTGACGTGCATTTTGACAGCGCCGCAGCGGTCGCAGGTGCGATCACGCCGGTGCCGGGTGGGGTCGGGCCGATGACCATCGCCTGTCTTCTGGCCAACACGCTGACCGCGACCTGCCGCGCGCACGGGCTGCCCGAGCCGCAGGGACTGACCGCCTGAAGCGCGTTTTCGGCCCGTTGCCGTTGCGTCAATTAACAAATTTCGTTGTCGGATGCGTGACTTGCGGCTACGGGGGACGTGTGGTGCGATTGTGCGGGTTCCGCTTTGGCTCAGGGCGAGTGGACAACATCTGAACGGTTCAGGGCGGCGTTTCTGTCGCCGGCACCTTATGTGGCCTGGGTTGCCCTGTCCCTGAGCCTTGCGATTTCCGGACCGTTCGGCACCTATCTGGCTTGCAGCTTCCTGCAGCGACTGTGGTGCTTTTCTGTTCTGACCGGCCTCTGCCTGGTCTACGGCATCGGGGCCCGCGCCGCGCTGCAGTCGGTCTTCACTACCCTGAGCTTCTGGCGGGCATCCCTGATCGTCATCGGGGCGTCGCTGTTCATTCTGCCGGTGCCGCTGCTGTTTCTGGCCGAGCGGTTGACCGCGCTGCGGCCCGCCGCTTTGCCATCGAAGTTCGAAACGGCCGCGATAGTCCTGGTCTTCGGGCTGGCGACGGCAGCGATCCGCTGGACGATGGCACGCGACTCGGTGGTTCCGGCAACGGTGTCACAGCCGGATTCCGCGTCTGCGGCGCGGTCTGCAGACGAAACACTGGCGATCAACGATACGGAACCCGTTCCGCCGCGGCTGTTTTCGCGGCTTCCCGCCGCAGATGCTGGGCAGTTGATCCGTCTGTCGGCGCGCAATCACTATGTTGATGTCGTGACGGACAAGGGCACATCGAGCCTGCTGATCCGGATGGCCGATGCCATTGCCGAACTTGACGGGGTCGACGGGCTGCGCGTGCATCGGTCGCACTGGGTCGCGGCAGGTGCGGTAAGGGGCCACGAACGCCAAGGCGACAAGCGGATGCTGATCCTGGCCGACGGCGCGCGCATTCCGGTCAGCCGCAATCTTCAGCGCGATGTTGCGGCACGCGGGTTTCTCTGAGCGCTGACCGGGATCGGACGCACCGTGCCGCCGGTCAGGATGGCGATTGCGCCATCGCCCGCAAGCGCCGCAAGCGGGGCGTCGTCGCAGAACATGCCGCCCGTGTAGGTGCCGAACGCCGGCAGGATCACGCGGTACCGATTGGTCAGAAAACACCTGCAGGATCGTCCGCCGATGCGGACTTTCGGGTGGTAGTGGCCTGACAGTTCGGCCGTTGCGGAGGGGTCGGCGATGTGGCGGAAGGTCAGCGGTGCGAGTGCAAATTCGGCCCGGCATTCGCCGCCGAGGGCCACAGGCACCGGGTCGTGGTTGCCGGATATCCAAACCCAGCGCCTGCCTGCCATCAGGCGCGACAGCCAGAGCCGCGCATCTTCGACCAGATCGGCGGCACGGCTGTCATCGAAACTGTCGCCAAGGCAGATGACGGTCGCGGGGTTCCTGCGCGCGATTTCATCGTCGAGACGCAGCAGGGTATCCGTCACTTCGTAGGGCGGCAGCAGTGTGCCACCGAGGCGCGCGATGCGTTCGGATTTGCCGAAGTGCAGGTCCGACACGACCAGCACCCGTTCGACTTCCCACCAGAGCGCCCCGGACGGCAGAGCGGTCAGTGTGGTTCCGGCGAAGGCAAAGCTGTATCCGTTCATGCTGTGTTCTTGCCCTGACCCGCGCATCAGGGCAAGCGCCGTCAGAGGTCGAGACCCGCTTCGGCCATCAATCGGTCGGCCGCCTCGGCGACAAGGCGTTCGCGGGCGGCCCCGTCCACCGGCACGCGACCCCGTTCCAGCATCATTGGGGCCGCGAGGGGCGAGATGCGGGGCAGGCGGATCATGTCGATGCGGTCACCGACCCGCGCCAGCATCCCCTCGATCCGCCGGAAATCGACCAGCCCGCGCATCGCTTCTTCCCGCGTGACGGCCAGCAGCAGGTGTCCGGGGTCGAACCGGCGCAGCGTGTCATACAGGATGTCGGTCGAGAATGTCGCCTGCCGCCCGGATTTGCGGCCCCCCGGCTGATTGCGCTCGATCAGGCCCGCGATGATGGCGACGGCACGGAAGGTTCGCTTCATCACGGCATTGCCGTCGAGCCACGTATCCAGCCCGTCGCGCAGGCGCTGCGGGTCGAACAGGGGGGCGGGATCGGTCACGGGATCGAGCCCCCAGATCAGCGTGGCATAGTCGGTGGCGAGAAAGCCCAGCGGATGCAGGCCCGTCTCTTCCATCCGCTTGGTCAGGAGAAGGCCGAGGGTCTGCTGGGCATTGCGCCCGGCAAAGCCATAGATGGCCAGGTATTCGCGCCCCTCGGCATGGAAGCTTTCCAGCAGCAGCCGGTCGGGTTCCGGCAGGCGCGAGACCTCGCGCTGAAGGGTCAGCCAATGCGCGGTATGGGCGGGCAGGTCGGGCCAGCTGTCGGCCTGGAACATCGCAAGGATGCGTTCGGTCAGGCGGGTGGAGGTGGCGAATTTCGTGCCGCCGAACACAGCGATCTTGGGTTCGCGGCCCTTTTCGCGGCTGACCTCGACCGTCAGTTCGCGCAGGCCTTCGTACCGCACGACCTCGCCGCCGATCAGGAAGGTGTCGCCGGGGGTCAGTGTGGCCGCGAAATCCTCTTCGACCTCGCCCAGCGGCAGGCCGCCCATGCGGTTGCGCAGGCGGACCTTCAGCGTTTCGGTCGCGGTGATCGTGCCGATGTTCATGCGGATCGCGCGCGCGGAACGCGGGTCGCGCAGCGTCCAGAGGCCGTCGCGCAGCATCAGCCTCTGCCAGCGGTCGTAGGCGCGCAGGGCGTAACCGCCGGTCGCGCAGAAATCGAGGCAGGCGTCGAAACCCTCGCGCGAGAGGGCCGCGTAAGGGCCGGCGGACGTGACTTCGGCATAAAGCGTGTCGGCGTCGACGGGTCCGGCACAGGCGGCGATCAGGATGTGCTGGCAGAGCACGTCGCGGGGGCCGACACCGCGCGGCTCGCCGTCAAGGTCGTGGTCGCGCACGGCCTCGAGTGCTGCCTGACATTCGACAACCTCGAACCGGTTCGCGGGGACCAGCAGCGCCTTCGATGGCGCGTTGTAGCGGTGGTTGGCGCGACCGATGCGCTGGACCAGGCGTTTGACGTTCTTCGGCGCGCCGACCTGGATGACCAGATCGACATCGCCCCAGTCGATGCCGAGATCGAGCGATCCGGTGCAGACGACGGCGCGCAGCGCTGCCTGCGACCATCGCCGCCTCGACCCGTTGGCGCTGTTCGCGGGCAAGGCTGCCGTGGTGGATGGCGATGGGCAGGCTGTCCGTGTTGGCCATCCAGAGATCACGGAAGAACAGTTCGGCCTGCGCGCGGGTGTTGTGGAAGATCAGCGTGATGCGGTGACGGCGCACCTGTTCCAGCACCGCGCCGATGGCATAACGCCCGCCGCCGCCCGCCCACGGGGGGGCGGCATCGGTTTCGAGCATTGCGATGTCAGGGTCCGGGCCGGGATCGGCCAGAAGGATCGGGCAGGGATCGGGGTGGCGGGCGAGGAAGCGCGCGATGGCGGCGGGATCCTCAACCGTCGCGGACAGCCCGACGCGGCGCAGGCCGGGAGCGAGGGTCTGGAGCCGGGCCAGCGACAGCATCAGCTGGTCGCCGCGCTTGGATTCTGCCAGCGCGTGAATTTCGTCCAGCACCACGCGCGACAGCCCCGCGAACATGCGCGGCGCGTCTTCGTAGGACAGCAGCAGCGCGAGCGATTCAGGCGTGGTCAGCAAGATGTGCGGCGGATCGGCGCGCTGGCGGCGGCGCTGGGTGTAGCTCGTGTCGCCGGTCCGATCCTCGATCCGGATCGGCAGCGCCATGTCGGTGACGGGTGTCGTCAGGTTGCGCCGGATGTCGGCGGCAAGCGCCTTGAGCGGCGAGATGTAGAGAGTGTGCAGCCCCGCATGCCCATCGGCGCATTCAATGAGCGTGGGCAGAAACCCCGCCAGGGTCTTGCCGCCACCCGTGGGCGCGATCAGGAGGAGCGCGGGCAGGCCCGCACGGTCCATCATGTCCTGCTGATGCGGATGCACGGACCAGCCGCGCGCGGCAAACCAGTCGGCAAAGCGGGGGGGAAGGGCGGTCATCGGCGCAGCATAGCGCGCCGATGCGGGGCTTCGTAGGGGTCAGTGAACGATGCGTTCGTCCTGCACGAACATGTTGGCCCAGGCGCGCTCGATCAGCGCGGGCGACATCTGATAGGGGATGCCTTCGAAATTGCAGATGGCGATCATCTGGTCGATCAGGAAGATCGGCTGATAGTTCGCGTAATTGTTGTCGATGGTCGGGTATTTCACCTTGAGCAAGTGGATCAGCGCGTCCTGCGACAGCGGCATTTTGCGTTTCTTGGCGACCATCGCGAAGATTTTCAGGAAGTTCTCCTGGCTTGGCCCGTCGATCTTGATCTTGAAGAAAATCCGGCGAAGCGCGGCTTTGTCGAAGATCTCGTTCGGGTGGAAGTTGGTCGAGAAGATCACCAGCGTGTCGAAGGGCACCTCGAACTTTTCGCCCGATTGCAGGGCAAGGATGTCCTTGGCTTCTTCCAGCGGCACGATCCATCGGTTGACGATCTTCTGCGGCGGCTCGGCCTGACGGCCAAGGTCGTCGATGATGAAGATGCCGCCGGTCGCCTTCAGTTGCAGCGATGCTGCATAGGTGCGCGCCGTCGGGTTGTAGGTCAGGTCGAGCATGTCGAGCGACAATTCACCGCCGGTGATGACCGTCGGGCGTTCGCAAAGGACATAGCGGTTGTCGAAGCGGTTCGAATTGCGGCGAAGCGAGTTCGGATCGTCGACCGATGCTTCTGCGGCAGAGTGCACGATGGGGTCATAGACGGTGATGACCTGGCCGGAATACTCGATGGCGCGCGGGACGAAGATCTTGTCGCCAAGCGCGTCGCGGATGCCGTTCGAGATCGAAGATTTGCCGTTGCCGGGCGGGCCGTACATCAGGATCGACCGGCCCGAACCGACCGCTGGCCCGAGATAGTCGAGAAGCTGGTCGGGCAGGATCAGGTGGCCCATGGCCGATGTCAGCTGCTGGCGGGTCATGGTGATGTTGCGGATCGACTGGCGTTTGACCTGTTCGCGGTACTTGTCCAGCGGCACTGGCATCGCGCCGTAGTATTCGGACTGGCTGAGGGCATCGAGCGCGCGCGCCTTGCCCGCGTCGGACAGGCGGAAGCCCATCTCGCCGCCCGAATTCGCGTGCAGCGTGCCGGTGGCTTCCAGCAGGCGCTGGTCGCGGCAGACGTCGATCAGTTCGACGATCAGCGGGATTGGCAGGCAGCAGACGCGGCTGAGTTCGGACGCCTGTTCCAGATTCATGCGGAACATCGTCTTCAGAAGGATGTCGCGCAGCATGACCATCGTCAGGCCGCTGTCGGTCAGCGATTTCGGCGGGGTCGGTGCCGTGACGGTCTGAACCTGCATGTTCATCCAAGAATTCCTTTTTCTGCCCGCATTTTTGCGCCGCTTTACAGGGTGATTAGCCATGTCGGGGCGCAAATGTTTCCCGTAAGGGTATCGGGGAATGAAATTGCCCCCGTATTGTGGCCGAAAAATGGAGGCAAATCGTCGTTTTGCGGCGTTTGGGGCGGATATGACAAAGAAGCGTGGATTGATCCTTTTTGCCCTGCTGGCCGGGCTGATAATCGTGATGGGCGGGCTGCCGATCCTGAAGGGCGGCTTCTATCTGGGCAAGCACGAAGGCGACACGCTGCACCTGGCCGAGCTGGTGCTGCGGATGGCCGACGGACAGTGGCCGCATCTCGATTTCATGACGCCAATCGGATACCTCGCCATCGCGCCCATCGCCTGGTTCGTGAAGGCGGGCGCGGGCATGGGGCACGCGATCTTCTACGCACAGATCGCCGTGGCGCTGGTGTTGCTGCCGGCGGTCATGCGTGTGGCGCTTAGCCGGTTGCCCGGCCTCTGGGCCTATGCCTATGGCGCGCTGCTGATGATCTTCTGCCTGGCGCTGGTGCATGGCGAGGCGCAGGTCGCCGTGTCGATTTCGATGCACTACAACCGCTGGGCCTGGGCGATTGCCTATGTCGTGCTGCCGCTTGCCGTGCTTGCGCCCACCGGGCGGCCGCGCCCTTGGCTGGACGGGACGCTGATCGGGCTGGGGCTGGCTGTGCTGGTCCTGATGAAGGTCACGTATTTCGTCTCGGTCGCGCCAGCAATTCTTGTCGCGCTTCTGGCCCGCCGCGACGGACGGGCCATTGCCGCCGCCGCGATTGCCGGACTGGCGGTAGCCGCCGCAATGACGCTGGCGGCGGGGATACCGTTCTGGTTCGCCTATCTGAACGACCTGCGCACGGTCGCAGGCAGTGAAATCCGCGCGGCGCCGGGCGAGGAGTTTTCGGCGATCATCTCGGCCCCGCTTTACATGGGTGCGTCGATGGCGCTGCTGGCGGTCATCATCCTGCTGCGCCAGTCGGGGCGCGCGGTCGAGGGGCTGGCGTTGCTGGTCGCGGCACCGGGGTTTGTCTACATAACCTATCAGAATTTCGGCAATGACCCGCAATGGCTGCCGATGCTGGTGCTGTTCGCGTTTCTCCTGCGGCCCGAGGCGGGGCAGAAAAACGGCTTCGGCTGGGACCTGCGACAGGCCCTCACAACGACTGGCATTCTGGCTGCGGCATTCGGCCTGCCGTCGGTCCTGAACCTGGCCTACAGCCCGTTCCGCCACCTGTCGGCCCCGACCGAGCATCAGGTGCCGCTGCTGCCGCGGATGCCCGAACACCGCGATATGTTCACGACCGAGGTTCGGCTGTACCGCGTCGATCAGACGAAGGCGGCGGATCGCTACGGCAGCCCTTTCCAGTCCTATCGCCGGGCGGCCAAGCGCGAGGATATGGCCTGGCTGAACGGCCGGATGCTGGAGGAGTGCGAGCTGTCGAGCGGCATGAACGCCTGGTTCGAGGTGGTGTCGGACGACCTGGCCAAGGCGGGCTATGCTGGCAGCCACATCATGGGCACCGATCTGTTCTCGCTTTACTGGGCGTTCGGAGACTTCAAGCCCGTCAAAGGTGCCGCGCCCTGGTATTACGGTGGCCTGTCAGGCGTCGCGAACGCCGACTACATCGTCATCCCGACCTGTCCGATGGCCCCGTCGATCCGCGCGGGCATGCTGCGCGATCTGAACAAGCAGGGCTGGACACTGACCGAGGTGCGCCGCACGCCGCTCTACATCCTGGCTCAGGCGAAGATGCCTGCGAAGAGCGAATAGAAGGACGGAAACGCCTTGAAGGCCAGATAGGTCATCAGGGTCGCGGCGAGGGCGGTTCCCAGCGGAAAGCCCGTGCTGGTCCAGCTGGCCCAGTCAGGCGTGGCACGGCGGATTGCGGGCGTCGCGCGGGCGAGCCGGTGCAGGCCGAGGGCGGCCAGCATGAAGAAGGCCAGCAGGATGAGGACCAGCTGCAGTTCGGCAAGGTTCTGCGACACGAAGGGTGCAGCGGCGGCCGCGAATTTCGCGTCGCCCGCACCGAGGCGGGCGACGAGATACAGACCGAAGGTGATGGCGAAGACGACGATGAAACTGAGCCAGCGCCAGAGCCAGAATTCCAGCGGAATGACCATGATGCCGCCGATGGCAAAGACGGCGAGCAGCGCATAGACCGTCTTGTTCGGAATTTTCATCGTCCGCAGGTCCGATATCGCGGCCCACAGACAGACGGGCAGCGCCAGCAGGAACAGGACCTTGTAGGCTTGGTCGGGCGTCAGAACGCTGAACATGCCGGTCAGCCGTTCGCCGCGCCGGTGTCGAGCGTCTCGAGCGCCCTTGCGGCTTCCTCGAAATGCTGCGGATGCGTGTCGATGGCCTGCTGCAACAGCCCCTTGCCGGTGGCGACGTCGCCCTGCTTGATGGCCGACAGGGCCGCCGTGTACAGAAGCTGCGCACGTTCGGTCTGGGTCATCTCGACAATCGGCATGTCGTATTTGCGCTGGGCGGCCCGTGCCAGAACCAGGTTGTTCTTGGCGGTGAACATCTTTTCGTCATAGGTCAGCGCCTGCGCGAACAGCTTTTCTGCCCCAGCGTAATCGCCGCGTGTCAGTTTCGAATAGCCCCAGTTGTTCAGGACCGCTGCGGGGGTGTTCGTCAGGCCGACGGCGGTTTCATAGAAGCTGTCCGCCTTGTCCCATTTCTTGTTCGCGTCCGCGACCATCGCCTCGAGCTTGTAGCGCTCGAAACTCTCGTGCGTCGGCGGGATCATACCCAGCGTCTCTTCCGCGCGCTTCCAGTCGTTCGACCGGATATAGGCATCGGCCAGCGCGACGCGGTCGTCGTTCGTTCCTTCGGGGCTTGCCACGATGGCATTCAGCACGATTGCGGCCTCGGTCGGCTTCTGCGCGCGGACCAGCGACTTGGCCAGCCCGCGTTTGAGATCCATGCGTTCGGGTTTTTCGCCGGTTGCCCGTTTGAAATAGGCGACGGCCTCATCCGGGTCGCCGACCGTCAGCATGATGTCGCTGAGGTTCGAATCGTCGATGGCATTCACGCTTTCCAGCGCGCGGTCGACTTCTGCGTCGGTGTTCTTCTGGCAGGCCGACAGGGCTGCCACGCTGGCCAAGCACAGCGAAATCAGGACAGGGTGGCGCATGTTATGCGTCCTTTTCTGCTCGATGCCTCAATGTTTGGAGAGCAGCAGGTATTCTCCGTTCCCGCGTCTCACCAAAGAGAATTTTTTCTCATTGGGATCTTCATACTCGGGATTTTTGATCCGGGCGAGCGCGAGCCGAAGATTTTCGCGGATGTCGTCCGATTGGCCACTATCCAGCGCGAAGGCCGTCTTGAAGACCCGGCTGGCTTCGGCCACCTCGCCTTTTTCCATCAGGACAACGCCAAGATTGTTCCAGGCAGGGACTGACAACTGGTCGGCCTTCAGCGCCTGGCGGAGGATTTTCTCCGCCTGCCCCAGGCGGCCAAGACGCAGGTTGGCGGACCCGATGGCTGACAGGACGTCCGCCGTCAGCCCGACTTCGGACCCGGCGCGGTAATAGGCGCGCAAGGCCAGTTCGGCCTCGCCCGCTTCCATCAGGCGATGGCCGACAAGCAGGGGATCGACCTCGGTTCCCCGGGCGTCGGTGCCGGTTGGCGCAAAGGGCGAGCCGTCAGATGCGCCAAGGCCGCCTGTGTCGTTGCAGGCGGCCGTCAGCAGCGTGGTCAGCAGAAGAACCGAAACCTGTCGGTGCATGAGCCCTGTGCGCTAAAACTTCATCGTCTCGAACAGTTTCAGCATATCGTAAACCGACGGGCCCACAAGGATCACCAGCAGGGGCGGCACGGTGAACATCATCGTGCCGAGGGTCATTTTCGTCGGCAGCTTGTTGGCCTTCTCCTCGGCGCGCATGACGCGCTTGTCGCGCATTTCAGACGCATAGACCCGCAGCGCTTCGGCGATCGAAGTGCCGAAGGTCTGCGACTGGATCATCACGGTCACGAAGGACGCGACATCGGCCACGCCGCAACGTTCGGCAAAGCTGCGCAGGACGCTGATCTTTTCCTTGCCGGCTTTCACCTCGGCCGAGACGATGCCGAATTCTTCTGCCAGGGCGGGGTAGCCGGCCGCAAGTTCCTTGGTGACGCGGAGGATGCCCTGGTCCAGCGACTGGCCAGCTTCGACGCAGACCAGCAGTAGGTCGAGCGCGTCGGGGAAGCCATCCTGGATCTGCTGCTGCCGCGCCTCGATCCGCTTGTCGATCCAGTATTTCGGCAGGTAGTAGCCGACAGCACCGGGGATCAGCACGGCAAGTATCAGCGTCGTTGTCGACACTTCGCCCGTGGCCGACGCGACGATGGCATAGATCATGCCGCAGATAAGGAAGAAGATGCCGAGCGCGAACTGCACGGCGTGGAAGGTCCGAACGGCATTGCGCCCGCGATAACCTGCGCGGGTCATCTTCATCCGTGCCGTCGACATTTCCTCTTCGGACTGGGGTTCCAGAAAGCCCGCGAACTTGTCCAGCTTGTCGCTGCCCGATCCCATGCGCAGGGATTTTTTCGTCGGCCCCTTGGCTTGGGGGGCACCCATCGGGCGCGCGGCGTCGCGCAGCTTGGACAGCGGGTCGACGCGCTTGCGCAGCATGACGGGAAGTGTCGCCAGGACCAGCATCAGACCCAGCACGCCGGTGGCGATCAGCGGCCCCAGGGGGCCCAGCCGTGCGACCAGCATCTCGTTGATATTCGTCAGGAATTCCATGGTCCGGGTCCCCTCAGACCTTGATGTTGACCATGATCTTCATGAAGATCACGTTCACCGTCAGAAATGCCGCCACGATCAGCGCCGCAGGAATGAAAGCCGGCGTATCCTTCACTGTATCATAGTAGTCAGGCTTGAGCACCTGGATGATCACCAGCACGCCGACCGGGAACAGCGACAGGAACATGCCCGACCATTTCGCTTCGGCGGTGATCGCCTTGACGCGGCGGAACAGGCGGAAGCGCGCACGGATCACCTTGGCAAGCCCGTCGAGAATCTCGGCCAGGTTGCCGCCTGACTGCTGCTGGATGGTGACGGCGACTGCAAGAAAGCGCAGGTCCTGCATATCCATCCGTTCGGCGAGATCCTTGAGCGATTCCGAGATTTCGCGGCCATAGGCGTTTTCGTCGACGATCATGCCGAATTCGGTGCCGAGCGGGTCGGGCACTTCCTTGGCGACGATCTGGATCGCCGACGCGAAGGGGTGGCCGACGCGCAAGCTGCGGACCATGAGTTCGACCGCATCGGGAAGCTGCTCTTCGACCAGCGCCAGGCGTTTCTTGGCCTTGCCGTTGACCCAGACATAGACGGCGCCGATGCCCATGACGATCGCCAGGGCGATCTGGACGACCGGCGAGGCCGCCGTGCCGATCCGCAGGCCCAGATAGGCCACGCAGGACAGAAGCCCCATGATGCCGATCAGCGCCCTGGGCGAAAAGGCGATGTTCGCCTTCTGCGCCTTGACGGCCAGCAACGAATACAGCGGGATGCCCCGCGCCTTCAGGTGCTGGCTGGCCTCCTTGCGTAGCTGTTCCAGCACCAGTTCGCGCTGCCCGCCCTTTTCCAGAAGGGTCAGGCGGCGGTTGACGCGGCTGTTCAGCGAAATCGACTTGCCGAAGACGGTCAGGTAGATGCCTTCGACCAGCAGCAGGACTGCGATGAAGATCAGGCCGTAGATGATCGGGGTTGGGCTGATGATCATGATGCTTACTGCGCGGCGATGGGTTCGTAGATGGACGCGGGCAGGTCGAAGCCCCACTGGCGGAAGCGGTCGGAGAAGTTCGACCGCACGCCGGTCGCGGTGAAGCGCCCGATGATCTTGCCGTCGGGCGCGAGGCCCAGACGTTCATAGCGGAAGACTTCCTGCATCGAGATGACGTCGCCTTCCATGCCGGTGATTTCGGTGATGGACACCATGCGGCGCGACCCGTCCTGCAGGCGGGATGCCTGAACGATCAGGTTGACGGCTGATGCGATCTGGCTGCGGACGGCCTTGATCGGCATTTCGATACCGGCCATGGCGATCATGTTTTCAAGTCGGCTGACACCGTCGCGGGCCGAGTTGGCGTGGATCGTGGTCATCGACCCGTCGTGGCCGGTGTTCATCGCCTGCAGCATGTCGATGACTTCCTCGCCGCGGGTTTCGCCGACGATGATGCGGTCGGGGCGCATGCGGAGGGCGTTGCGCAGACAGTCGCGCTGGGTCACCGCACCCTTGCCTTCGACGTTCGGCGGGCGGCTTTCCATCCGGCCCACATGGACCTGCTGAAGCTGAAGTTCCGCAGTGTCTTCGATGGTCAGGATGCGTTCGTGGTTGTCGATGAAGGACGACAGGGCGTTCAGCGTCGTCGTCTTGCCCGAGCCGGTTCCGCCCGACACGATGATGTTGAGGCGTGTCGAAACGGCGGCCTGCAGATAGGCGGCCATCTCCTCGGTGAAGGCACCGAACCTGACCAGATCATCGACGGCCAGCTTTTCCTTCTTGAATTTCCGGATCGAGACCAGCGAGCCGTCCACCGCGATGGGTGGGACCATGGCGTTGAAGCGCGAGCCGTCGGCCAGGCGGGCGTCGACATAGGGGTTCGATTCATCGACGCGGCGGCCGACGGCCGACACGATCTTGTCGATGATCCGCAGAAGATGGCGTTCGTCCTTGAACGTGATGTCGGTCAGCATCAGCTTGCCATCGCGTTCGACGAAGATCTGCTGCGGGCCGTTGACCAGAATATCGTTGACGGTGTCGTCCTTCAGCAGCGGCTCAAGCGGGCCGAGCCCCATTACTTCGTCATACAGCTCGGACGTCAGGTTCTGACGTTCTTCCTTGTTGAGGACGAAGTTCATCTCTTCCAGGGCCTCGGTCGCAATCGAGACGATTTCCTGGCGGAGGTCGGTTTCCGTCGCGGACTCCAGGGCGGCGAGGTTCAGGTTGTCGAGCAACCGCTTGTGCAGCTCGACCTTCAGCTCGCTCATCCGGTCCTTGCGCTTGCGTTCCTTGTCCGCAGCCACGACCTGCGCGGCAACTGGCGCGGTGCCCGTCGTCGGACGGCGCATCGTAAAGCCCTTCTGCGCCGTCGGCGAAACCGCCGCCGGGCCTTCGTTCACGGCACGGACCGGGGCAGTTCCCGACGGGCGGGCATCTGGCTGGTTTGGCTTTTTATAACGCGAAAACATGGCTTTGCCTCAAAGAATTATGCTTTGGCGGCTTCCGCAGCCTTGTTGAGATCATAGAGCGATTTGGCGAGCTTGCTGATTTCCTTGCGCAGCGGATTCTTGCCAGCGGTTTCACCAAGCGGAAGCCCGTGGTCATTCGACTGCGTCACCTGACGTCCGCCGTCAGACAGCTGCAGTTCGATGGTGATGTCGAGGCTTTCCGCCAGACGCTTGACCCGGCTTTTCCCGGACAGGTCGGTGAAACGCGGTGCGCGGTTCAGAACGTAGCGCAGCTTTTCAAAGGGCAGGTCTTCGGCCTTGAGTGCGCGGATCATCCGCAGCGTGTTCTGGGCCGAGCGCATATCGAGTTCGATCATCGAGAAGTAGACATGAGCCTGATGCAGCACGGCTTCGGTCCACTGCACAACGGTCGATGGCATGTCGATGACGACAAAGTCGAAATTCGCGCGCGCCACGTCGATGACGCGGTTGATGTCTTCGGACGTGACGATGTCCAGCGGCAGCATTTCGGCCGGGGCTGTCATCACATGCAGCTTGTCGTTGAATGTCAGAAGCGCCTGCAGAAAGCTGGTGCTGTCCACCGATGCGGTATCCGACAGCATCTCATAGACCGCTTCGCGGCGCGGCAGGTCGAGATAGGTCGATACCGACCCGGTCTGAAAATTCAGGTCCAGCAGACAGACGCGCGGCCCGTCCTTCTGCACATTCGCCAGTTCCCAGGCAAGGTTGACGGCAAATGTCGTGGCACCGGTGCCGCCGGCCAGGCCATGAACCGGGATCACGACGCCGTCACGGTCGCCCTTGGCCTTGAAGCTGGGCGACGCCACCAGCGGCTCGGCCAGATCGGGGGCAGGAGCTTTTGCCTCATGCAGGCGCTGGATAGCGTCGTGCAGGGCATTTTCGGGCAGCGGGTAGGGCACAAAATCATCCGCGCCGACCTTCATCAGGTGGTGCAGCGCGATCGGGCTGACCTCTTCCGCGATCAGGATGACGCGGATGCCTTTTTCCTTCGCGGTCGAGATAATGCCCGAAATCCGCGACAGGCTGGTCTCGTCCTGGTTGTCCACGGCGATTGCGACGAATTCCAGCGATTTTGCATCAGGCTGGTTCAGGAACAGGATCGCGTCGTCGAAGGTCAGGTCGCCCCAGCTTTCGCCGAGCTCGGCTTCCATATCCTCGATCAGAAGATCGAAGTTGCTGACGTCCCGCGATATCGTACAGGCTACGATCGGCGCCGGTTCCGGCTGCAACATGGCCACACTGCTCATCCCGTCACGTCCTTTTGCACGCGGCGGAGGGTTCTGGTCGTAAACTGTCCTGCAGGTCCTGCGGAACGTCCGGCGCCCAAAATCCACCACCTTCACACGACTCTACGTCGTGCCACTTACTCCCAAGTTTCGAAAGTCGGCGACAATGTTGGCAACATTGGGGCCAAATTTTCCCAATTGTTGGATTTGATGACACGGTAAGGCAGACGGGGCGGTCTTTGTTCAACAAAGACCGCCCCGCCGCCACAAATCACGCTGGTGTGATGCTGAAGGTGCGGCGTCAGCCGCCTGTCGCGCCGCCGCCGGTTCCGCCGCCGCCGCTCGCCTGTTCCTGGACATGTGGCGGCTCGGCGCTCTTGATGTATTCACGCCAGATAACCTCGGCGTATTTTCCGTTCAAGATCAGTTTGTTACCTTGAACAAACCCGGAAACCTCGGTCACGGTGCGGCGATTGCGGCGGTCTTCCGACTGCACCAGCACCACGGGCTGCGTTTCGCCGAAGGACGCCACTGCTTCCAGCCGCGACCGGCTGATGCCCCGGCTGGACAGGAAGGCAACGACCGACTGCGCACGGCGCAAGCCAAGCCGCTTGTTGTAGGCGTCCGATCCGACAAGGTCGGTATGCCCGTAGACGCGGAACCGGACCTCGGGGAACTGCCGTATCCAGTCGGCCTGCGCCATAAGCGCCTGCTGCGCCCCGCCGTCCAGAACCGCGCTGTTGAAGGCGAAGTTCACGGTTGCCGGAACATCCGACGCGAAACGCCGGGTCAGATCGACGGCATAGGACTGCTCGCCGGTCTGCACAGACTTGTTGTTCATCGTCGAATTGCCGAAGTCCTTAGTCTCCAGCTCGCTGCCTGCTTCGGTGTAGAAGCTGCGCAGAACGTCGGTTTCCTTGCTGCAGGCCCCGAGAGCGGCGATGCCCGCCGACAGGAGGAGGGTGCTGTATGTGATCCGCATGTCCTTACTCCATCACGTAGCCGTAGGACCCAGAAAAGTCCTGCCGCGCCACTTCGGCTGCCGCGCCCTTCGAACGCTTCCCGCCGATGCCGGCGGTTTTGCCAAGCAGGAAGAATTCCGCTTCTGTCGGTGGCTTGACCCTGTCAGTCGGCATAGCAAGCGCTTCGCCGCGGGTCGGTGAGACAAGGTGCGGCGTGATGATGATCACAAGTTCCGACTGCGCGCGCTGATAGTCTGCGCTGCGGAACAGCGCCCCGAGTACCGGAACGTCGCCAAGCCATGGCACCTGCCCGTTGCTGTCGCGGAAGTCATCCTGAAGAAGGCCCGCGATGGCAAAGCTTTCGCCGTCGCGCATCTCGACCGTCGTTTCGACCTCACGCCGCTTGAACGCGTTGAAAGCGGACGACCCCACACCGACTGTGACCGTCGTGTCGATCGACGAAACGGCGGCGTTGATCGCAAGGTTGATGATGTCACCGTCGACGACACGCGGTGTGAATGCCAGTTCGACACCGAAGGGCTTGTATTCGACCGTAATTCCGGTGGAGGTTGCAGACGTTGCTGACGCAACGGGTATCGGATACTCGCCGCCCGCCAGGAACTTCGCTTCCTGTCCGGAGAGAGCCGACAGGTTCGGTTCGGCCAGTGTGCGGACCAGGCCCTTGGTTTCAAGCGCCTCAAGAAGCACGCCGAACTCCACGCTTCCGATCGTGAAGCCGATGGCGCCCTGGCCAATGGCTTCAGAGTCAAGGTTGAGTACGTTCGATCCGGGGGACCCGATCGTCGTGCCGGGGACAAGCCTGCCCGAACCGCCACCGATGGTGATGCCCGACCCGGTCCCGACATCGTTGATCGTCAGGCCGCCGTTCAGCCGCTTGCTGACAGAGCGCTGCACTTCCGCGAAGCGGACACTCAGCATGACCTGCTGCGTCCCGCCGACCGACATCAGGTTCGAAACGCGGTCGGGGGCGTAGCGGTTTGCAAGATCGAGCGCGGTGTCGAGTTTGGCCGTTGACGACACCACCCCCGAAAGGACGATCCCGTCATTGGCCGTGCGGACCTCGACCTTCTCGCCCGGCATGATCTGGTTCAGACGTTCCTTCAGTTCCGCCACATCCGGCGTCACCTGAACGTCCACGTTGGTGATCAGACGCCCGTCAGGACCAAGCAGGGTCAGCGTCGTGCGCCCCGGGGCCTTGCCGAGGACATAGATCGACCGGTCCGACAGGGTCGATATGTCCGCAATTCCGGGATTGGCGATGGACAGTTCCGCGAAGGGCGTGTCCGCCTCGACCACAACAGCGCGGTTCATAGGAACGTTCAGCGGGCTCGATGCCGAGCCGTTCATGATCTGCAGCGTTTCGGACCGTGCCGCAGGAACAACCGTCGCGGTGAGCGCAACGCCCACCATACCGGCCTTCAGGACCTTGTGCATGTTCATGTGACCTGCCTCTCCGATCACGGGTTTATCAAGCCGGGTCTGATGCCCGAATTGGCGGCAGAATGCGTCAGGGGGCGATTTTTTGCAAGAATCAATAGTTTGGCAGGCTTTTCTGATGTGGATAAGTCGCAACACTGGGGAAGCGCTTGCGACAAACGCAAGGGCCGGACACCATATCCGGTGTCCGGCCCGCATTCCTTCCCGCCGGATCGCCCGCTGCCTGCGGCGTCAGTCCGTACAGGGGATCTGCGTTTCCACGATTTCGCCGCCCTTGTTGGTGCGGATCGTGCAGACCTTGTCCGGCTCGGCCTGAACGACTTCTTCCTGGGTGATCCCGAGAAGGGTGTTCTGGTCGATCTCGACGTCGCCGACCGCCACGTCGTCGCCCGCGCCGACCAGCGACAGGGTCAGCCGCCCGGTCTGCTGGGCTTGTGCCAGGGCCGCGACCTGCTGCGGCGACGCCTCGACCGTGACGGTCCGGGCGATCAGCGTTTCCTCGGACCGGTCGGCATCGGCGCTCTGGTCGATGGCGATCAGGCGCACGCCCTGTTCGATCAGCTGGGTCACTTCCTTTTCGTTTGCGGTCCCGCTCCAGTAGACATCCACCCGGTCGCCCGGCCGCAGGAAGCCCGAGACACCTGACGACACGTCGACGTTGATCGCAAATGCGCGCATCCCGGCCGTCAGATTCGCGTTGATTCCGGCATCGACGCCCGGCTCGGTGATCTTGCTCGCGATGATCGGCTCGAACATCTCGAAGCTGCGGAGCGCCGCGCGGGGCCGCGTTTCGCCTTCGAAGAACACCGGCTTGATCGCCGGGTCGCCGCCCAGCGGGGCCATCACGGCGTTGAAGGCACCCTCGGGCACCTTGCCCTCCTGCACCTTGACAAGCTCCAGGTTCTCGATCGTCATCCGGTCACCGTATTTCAGCGGTGTCTTCGCGACGACAACATCGATAAGCACGACGGCCTGCGCTTGAGCGGCAAGCAGGGCGTCCCGTTCGGCTGCGGTCTGGGCGATGAAGCCCTGCGCCATGTAGACGGCGAAGCCCGCAAGGGCGACCCCGAGCACAAGCACCAAACCAAACACCAACCGCATCACGTATCCTTTCGTAAATCGCGTCCCGAAGACGGCCGACCCCACGCCGACAACCGTTTCCCGCAATCTCCTTAACTATCGGAATCGATTACGGCAAAATGGTGGTCAAAGGGGGCCGCGCACGCGGAATTTGCCTCTAAAGGAAACGACCGATCCTCGTCAACCGCAAGCCTGTCGCGGGGCGGGAAACGGCGCATTGCCGCCGGATCAGAAGGTCGTCGAAATCGTCTGCGACTGCAGGAACGAGTTGGTTTTCGCGCCGACCGATCCCATGTTGCCGGTCAGCATCGTGACCACCATCACACCGAGCGCGACGATGCTTGCGGTCAGCACGACCCAGTCGACGGTCACGGCACCGGTTTCTTCGGCGACAAAACGGCGGCCTGCCAGGTTGAGGGTCATCATCATCTACTCCGTTCACAAAGACTACGCGCCGCTACTTCGTCAGACAGTCCGACCTGAAGCTCGCTCTTGATCCTGACTAGGCATGGATTTCTGGGCACGATTGCGGCACTGCTGGGCTGATTGTCTGATCGTTCCGGCATTTGCTGAAACAGTCGGATGCGCATTCGTGAACAAATGCCGGGTCGTGATGGCGTTTTGAGAGGCTTCGGGCTTGCGTCGGCAGGCGCGCACCTGCCCAGAGACAGCAGAGGCCGCGCCCCTTTCGGGACGCGGCCTCGTCTGCGGTTCGCCTGTTCGGTATCAGAACGTGGTCGAGATCGTCTGCGAGGACAGGCGGTTGCTGATCTTCGAGGTCAGCGACGCCGTGCCACCGCGGACAGCGGCGAGGGCCGCGACGCCGAGGCCGACGATAGCGGCGGTCAGCACGACCCAGTCAACGGTCACGGCACCGGATTCGTCATTGTGGAAGGTGTGGGCGGGTTTGAAGAATTTCATCGGAAGCTCCATTCGATACGTTTACCAAGGTCACCGCTTAGGCCGGTAGGCTGCCGCCCGTTCGTCTTCGCCGTGCTATGTGTTTGTTCTGACGTGGATTCGTGACACGACTTGGACGAGTTTGGCACATTTTATGTTCCTCGGCCTTCTGCGGGGAAACAAAGCCAACCAATTGTTAACGGTCTAGTGACAATTGGCGGACGGATACCTGCCCCCGCAAGCGAAAACCGCGCCCCTTTCGGGACGCGGCTTCCGTAACCTGGTCTGGTGCGGCCCTTGCGGGCCAGCGATCAGAACGTGGTCGAGATCGTCTGCGAGGACAGCTGGTTGCTGATCTTCGAGGTCAGCGACGCCGTGCCCGAACGGACAGCGGCGAGGGCTGCAACGCCGAGGCCGACAACAGCGGCGGTCAGCACAACCCAGTCAACGGTCACAGCACCGGCTTCGTCGTTCTGGAAGTCACGGGCGGATTTGAAGAATTTCATGGTCAGGTCACTCCGTAGGGTTCGATTTGATTTACACACTCACCGCTGCGTCTGGGGGGCATCACCGAACCCGTGTCCGTCGCGGCATGGGTATCTTTTGACCCCAAATCGTGACGCAAAAGGGGCACAAGGCGTTCGTTTCCGAAGCGTTAAAGGAAAAGCGGGAAACAGAGCGTTGCCGTTACCGGCTTGACTGACGCAATTCTGCGGTTGCCGGATACCTGCCCCCGCAAGCGAAAACCGCGCCCCTTTCGGGACGCGGCTTCCGTAACCTGGTCTGGTGCGGCCCTTGCGGGCCAGCGATCAGAACGTGGTCGAGATCGTCTGCGAGGACAGCTGGTTGCTGATCTTCGAGGTCAGCGACGCCGTGCCCGAACGGACAGCGGCGAGGGCTGCAACGCCGAGGCCGACAACAGCGGCGGTCAGCACAACCCAGTCAACGGTCACAGCACCGGCTTCGTCGTTCTGGAAGTCACGGGCGGATTTGAAGAATTTCATGGTCAGGTCACTCCGTAGGGTTCGATTTGATTTACACACTCACCGCTGCGTCTGGGGGGTATCACCGAACCCGTGTCCGTCGCGGCATGGGTATCTTTTGACCCCAAATCGTGACGCAAAAGGGGCACAAGGCGTTCGTTTCCGAAGCGTTAAAGGAAAAGCGGGAAACAGAGCGTTGCCGTTACCGGCTTGACTGACGCGATTCTGCGGTTGCCGGATACCTGCCCCCGCAAGCGAAAACCGCGCCCCTTTCGGGACGCGGCTTCCGTAACCTGGTCTGGTGCGGCCCTTGCGGGCCAGCGATCAGAACGTGGTCGAGATCGTCTGCGAGGACAGCTGGTTGCTGATCTTCGAGGTCAGCGACGCCGTGCCCGAACGGACAGCGGCGAGGGCTGCAACGCCGAGGCCGACAACAGCGGCGGTCAGCACAACCCAGTCAACGGTCACAGCACCGGCTTCGTCGTTCTGGAAGTCACGGGCGGATTTGAAGAATTTCATGGTCAGGTCACTCCGTAGGGTTCGATTTGATTTACACACTCACCGCTGCGTCTGGGGGGCATCACCGAACCCGTGTCCGTCGCGGCATGGGTATCTTTTGACCCCAAATCGTGACGCAAAAGGGGCACCGCTCGTACTTTTTCGGTACTTCTCAACCGAAGTTTCGAAACAGTGAACGCCGACGGTTTCTGTGCCGGGGCCAATTGAAGGAACCTATGAAAACTTGCAAGGTATTGATCTAAAATGACAAAGCCGCGCAGCAAGCGCGGCTCTGCAGGTCGCTGAGAGACGAGTCTTGAATTCAGAAGGTCGTGGAAATGGTCTGTGCCTTCAGCTGACTTTCGATCTTGTCGGTCAGCGAACTCGTTCCGGACCGGATCGCGGACAACGCCGCCACCCCGAGGCCAACAACGGCCGCAGTCAGAACAACCCAGTCCACCGTGACTGCACCGTCTTCGGCGGTCCGGTACGTTCTGGCCAACTTGAACACTTTCATAACAGTCTCCGTCACATTGCGCGTTTCACACCGAC
The DNA here is from genome assembly GCA_963819585.1 of uncultured Alphaproteobacteria bacterium. GTDB lineage: Bacteria > Pseudomonadota > Alphaproteobacteria > Rhodobacterales > Rhodobacteraceae > JAOADN01. The sequence continues at coordinate 38,383 of CAWFWP010000002.1, read as the reverse complement.
CAGCGGCAGGCCCACACCCCGTGCTAATGCCCTTCCCACCGTGGCATGTCCCCATGGGACGTTCCAATCATGGCAGGAGTTGGGCAAGTTCACAAAAATCGGGGCATCTACACGGTTTTTTGTGACGATCCTGTCAGGCGTTTGTTTTTAATAAAGAACCCCCGTGTCGGGCGGGTGTCGTTTCTGCGGTTCTGTTGCCGAAAGGCCCGAACCCGGCGCTTAGATCGGCGGATTGTCGCAAGGTTATGGCCGGGGGAGGCGCGCCGTGGCAGGAAGCGCAGTAAGGATAAGAAACGACGAGGCAGGCGGGACGCGTGGGATGACGCGCAACTTCGCATTTGCGGCGGCCCTGACCGGCCTGATCGCTGCCACCGCCGCCACGGCGGAGGCAGACAAAGGCGTTTATCCAGACTTCACCTTCAAGCGCATCTCGGCCCCCAAACCGGACGTCGGCAAACGCATCACTGTGCAGATCGACCCGGCGGAGCAGGCCCGGATGCTGGCAGCCGTGATGCCCGCGCCGGAAAATCCAATTCCGCGCGGCGGTGCCGCACCGGGGCTGGCTCCGTCGCCGTCTGGCATGCCCTCCACTCCTGCCGGGGCCTATGCCTGGTTCTGGGACATCGTGCCCCCGGCGCTGGATCAGCGCGACGGGCGGTTCTCGAAGTCGCTGTCGGCGCTGACGCAGGGTCCGCAGGGCACAAGCGTCGCGGCACCGCGCATGCAGCACCTGCAGGATATCGCGAAGGAACATGGTCAGGACATTCTCGCCGCCACGATCGGCACTGATGTCTCGCCCGCGCTGGTTCTGGCCGTCATCGGCATCGAAAGCGGCGGCAAGGCCGACGCCATGTCCACCGCAGGTGCCGTCGGGCTGATGCAGTTGATCCCGGCGACGGCGGACCGGTTCGGCGTCAAGGACAGCCTCGACACTGTCGAGAACATCAAGGGCGGGGTTGCCTATCTCGACTGGCTGATGAAAGAGTTCGACCGCGATCCGCTGATGGTGATCGCGGCGTATAATGCGGGCGAGAACGCGGTGAAATCGAACTCGGGCGTGCCGCCCTTTGCCGAGACGCGTGACTATGTGCCGAAAGTGCTGGCCGCCTGGGCGGTTGCGCGCGGGCTCTGCGTCACGCCGCCCGAACTGATGTCGGACGGCTGCGTCTTTGCCGTGAAAGGGTGATCTGACCGCATGAGTGACGTGAAGCCGCTGGTGCTCGATGCGGACGGCACCTTTCTGAAGACCGACATTCTGTTCGAGACGTTCTGGGCGGGCCTCGGGCGTGACCCGCTGGGCACGCTGGGTGCGTCGTTGCGGCACTTCCGGAACCCCGCGCGGCTGAAGGCCGAACTGGCCCGGATCGCGCCGATCCGGACCGACCTGCTGCCGGTCAATCCTGCCATCGCGGAACTGGCGCTGCACAGCCGGATGTCGGGACGCGAGGTGACGCTGGCGTCGGCGTCGGACGAAAGCCTGGTGCGGCAGCTGGCTGCCGATTACGGGTTCTCGGATCAGGTCTTCGCATCCGACGGCAACCGCAACCTGAAAGGTGCCGCCAAGGCCGACGCGCTGGTCGCTGCCTATGGTGAGCATGGCTTCGACTATGCGGGCAACGAACCCGTCGACATGGCGATCTGGGACCGCGCCGACAATGCGCTGGTGGTGGGCGATCCGGCATCGGCCCGAACGCTGGCGGCAAAGGGCCGAAATGTCGTCGAGTATCAGGGCGGGTGGAGCTGGCGCGGTCTGACACGCGCGATGCGCCCGCATCAGTGGGTCAAGAATGTCCTTCTGATCCTGCCGATGATCGCGGCGCATCGCTTTGATCTGGTCACGCTGATTCCGATCCTGTGGGGGATCGTCGCGTTTTCGGCGGCGGCATCATCCATCTACATCGTCAACGATCTGATGGACCTGGAGGCGGACCGGCTGCACCCGACGAAATGCAACCGGCCCTTCGCCAGCGGGGCGGTGCCGATCCGCGTCGGCATGATGGCTTTCGTGGCCCTTGCCGCGCTGGCTGTCGGGGTCGCGGCGTCGCTGAACATGGCGTTCCTTGGCGTTGTCCTTCTCTACATGGTCGCGTCGCTGGCCTATTCGCTGAAGCTGAAACGGATGCGCTGGATCGACATTGCGATGCTGGCGGGTCTCTACACGATCCGGGTGATCGCGGGCGCGGCGGCGGGGCAGGTCGAGGTATCGATCTACATGCTGATCTTCATCTTCCCGATCTTCATCACGCTGGGCTGCGTCAAGCGGCTGACCGAGTTGACGCTGGCCAAGTCCGACGAAAAGCTGCCGGGGCGGGGCTACGGGCGGCTGGACCGGGGCGACCTTCTGAATGTGGCCTGGATCGGGACGTTCGGGGCGCTGATGATCTTCTTCCTCTATTCGGTCAGCGAGCAGGGGGTGCAGCTGTATCCGACGACCTGGATTCTGTGGGCCGCGATGATCCCGATGGCGGTCTGGCTGATCCGGATGGTGCTGCTGGGCTGGTGGGGCCGACAGGACTATGACCCGATTGTTTTTGCGATGCGGGACAAGCTGGGGATCGGCATCCTGATGATCACCCTGTCGCTGATGTTCTGGGCGGCGGGGCTGTGGAGCCAGTGGTTCGGGGCGTGATTCGGGCGTGTCCACATGTGGACAAATCCACAAGTATCTGACGTCAAAGGATAAACTGCGTCGCGTTAACCTTGCGGAAAGGTTTTGCGCGGCGTCAAACCTTCATCTTCTTGAAGATGAATTCCGGCACATGGATGATGATCAGCATGATGTAAGCGCCAGAAGAACGGTGTGTAGATCACGTTCCGTTTCTTCCTGACCGCAGCCCTGATGTCGCCCGCGACTTTCTCCGGCGTCGCCACCAGGAACATGCCGGGCAGGCCCCAGGTCATCGCGGTATCGACGAAACCCGGCTTGACCACCACGGCATAGCCCGCAGGGGATCAGCGACCGGCGCATGTTCCGCGGGTAGATGACCTGCTGTAAACCACAGAAAAAATTCTGACTGCCGACCGAAAGTGACCTCTGGCTACCGGTTTTCCGGTCGAATGGTGTTGACACCTGCCGTATGTTACATTGCAGCGCCGCTTCGGTGCGGTGCTGGAATTTGAATGCCATGACGCAGGCTCAAACTCTCCAAAGCGCCATCACCTTCTACTTGATCGCATTGGGCCTTTCCTTGGCTGCTGCCCTGGCCGCCCCGGTTCTTGGCGAATTGTCGACACTTCTTGTGATGCTGACGCCGGCCATTGCGGTCATCGCGATGCTGACCGTCATTGCGCCGGAGGGTGGTTTCCGGGCGGCCATGAGGGGTCTCGGCCTGACGAAGGCTGGCGCGCGGGGATGGCCGATCGCCATCGGTGCGCCGTTTGCGATTCATGCGCTCGGCCTTGCGCTGCTCGCAGGTGCCGGGCTGGTGACGCTGGCTTCGTTCGCGCCCGGCGGCGCTGTCAAAATGATCCCGCACATCGTGATCGGGATGGTGATCACGGTCCTTCTGGCGCTTTGCGAAGAGGTCGGCTGGCGGGGGTACATGCTGCCAAGGATGAGTGGCTACGGCGCGGTCGCGGCAATGCTGATCGTGGGATTTCTCCACGGGGTGTGGCATTTGCCAATCCTGCTTCTGACCGACTTCTACCACGCGACCGGGAACCCCTGGATCGTGGTCCCGCTGTTTCTGGCGACCCTGACCCTTGCGGGGGTTCTCTACGGCTTTCTGCGAATATGGACGGGCAGCATCTGGCCCGTCGCCGTCGCGCACGGCGCGGCCAATTCGGCCTGGAACCTTTCGTCCGCGTCGGTCGGGCAGACATCCCCGATGGTTGCTGAATACATCGGCGGCGAGAGCGGGCTAGTTATGATTGCCGGGCTGCTGATCGTGGATGCGATGCTGATAGCACGGCTACGCCGAGCGGGTCCTGTGCCCAGTTAAACCTTCATCTTCTTGAAGATGAATTCCGGCACATGAATGATGATCAGCATGATGAACCGCCAGAAGAACGGTGTGTAGATCACGTTCCGCTTCTTCCGAACCGCCGCCATGATGTCGCCCGCCACCTTCTCCGGCGTCGCCACCAGGAACATGCCCGGCAGTCCCCAGGTCATCGCAGTATCGACGAAGCCGGGCTTGACCGTCACCACGTGCCCGCCCGCGCGCGTCAGGCGGTTCCGGAGGCCCGAGAGGTAAGTCGCAAAGCCCGCCTTGGCCGAACCATAGACATAGTTGCCGATCCGGCCCCGGTCGCCCGCGACGGATGCGACGCCGACTGTGGTGCCGCCACCCCGCGCCTCTTGCAGCGGGGCGAGGAGTTGCAGGAACCGCGCGGGGCCGGTGAAGCTGTCCTGCACCACGCCGTCGATCAGCGATGGGTCGGCGTCGATGTCCGCCTGCGCGGGCATCGAGCCGACGAACACGGCGGCGTTGAGGTCGCCCTCTTCGGTCTCCATCCGCGCGATCAGGGCGGGGAAGCCGGACGGGTCGCGCGCATCGAAGGCCAGCGCCTCGGCCCCGCGCGCGCCGCGAAGGCGGCAGTCGGCGGCCAGCGCCTCCAGTTCCGCCATGTCGCGCCCGCCGAGCAGGACCAGCGCGCCGTCGGCGGCGACAAGGCGCGCGAAGGCGCGGGCCATGGACGAGGTTGCGCCCAGAATGATCCAGGTTCTGTTCATTTGGGCGTCCTCAGTTTCAGGCGGCGGATCATGTCGGTGGCAAGCCGCCCCTCGGGGTCGGCCTTGTCGGCCTGGGCCAGCCAATCCCCGTATTCGGGATACATGCCCTTGATGTCGGACCCGCGCGCAAGGCTGTCCTTGGCGAAGTAGAGCCGCCCGTTCGCGGCGATGGTCATGTCTTCCAGGCGCTTGATCAGCTCGCGCGCCTCGGCCCGGTTCGGGAAATCGACGGCAAGGGTGTAGCCCTCCATCGGGAAGGACAGATACCCCGCGCGCCCCGGACCCATGCGTTTCAGGACGGCGAGGGGCGAGGCGAGGCCGGAATTGGCGATGACCTGAAGCATGCCGCGCAGCGCGGGGGCCTCGGCAATCGGCACGACGCCCTGGAACTGGTGGAAGCCGCGCTTGCCGTAGAGCTTGTTCCAGTCGTGGATCTTGTCGAGCGGGAAGAAGAAATCGCTGATCGGCTTGACGACGGTGCGTCCGGTTTCGGGGACGCGGGCGTAATAGGCGTTGTTGAAGGCGCGCACGATGGGTTTGGACAGCGCGAAATGCGGGGCGTTGAAGGGCACGCGGCGCGAGACGGGGCGTTTGGGCAGGAGGCCCGAACCTGTCTCGCCTTCTTCCAGGATGCCGCGACCCAGGGCGGCACCGCGCGCGGTCGCGTCGATCCAGCCGACGGTGTAGGTGGCCTGGCTTGCGTCGAGCAGGTTCAGGAATTCGTCCCAGCCGTCCACCCTGCGTTCGGTGACCAGCATGATGTCGCCTTTGCAGGCGATCATCCGGATGCGGGCGGACACGATGATGCCGGTCTGGCCGAGGCCGCCCATGGTGGCGCGGAAGAGGTCGGCCTGTTTCTCGGGCGTGACGGTCAGGGTCTGGCCGTTCTGCTTCAGCACGAAGGACAGGACGTGCTGGCCGAACGAGCCGATATGATGGTGGTTCTTGCCGTGCACATCCTGCGCGATGCAGCCGCCGACGGTGGCAAAGCCGGTGCCGGGCATGACCGGGGGCAGCCAGCCGCGGGGGGCGAAGGCCGCGGCGATTTCGCCGATGCGCGCGCCGGCTTCGACCTCGAGGATGCCGGTGGCCTCGTCAAAGGACAGCATCCGGTCGAGGCGGGTCATGTCGATGACCCGGCCGCCGTTGTTCAGCGCGGCGTCGCCGTAGCTGCGGCGGTTGCCGATGGCGGGGACGATGCCGTCGGCCAGGATGGCGTCGAGATCGCGCAGGCGTTCGGGGCGGGCGAGTTCGCCCGTCGCGGTCAGCGCGCGGCCCCAGCCGGTATAGTCAGCGGATTTCCAGCGCATGGCGGCCTTTCATGGAAATGCGTTCGGCAAAGGGGAAGATGGCAAGGCCGAGCAGCAGGGCGAACCAGAGCGTGGTCAGCCGGATGATGGCGGTGGCGGCGACGGCAGCCTCAAGCGGCACGCCGTCGAGGGTGAGGAGCGCGATCATCGCGGCTTCGGCCCCGCCGACGCCGCCGGGCGAGCCGGTCAGGCCGCCCGCAAGCGTCGCAAAGACGAAGATCGCGACAGCCTTCCAGAGGCCGATGTCTGCGCCCATCCAGGACAGGAGCAGGTGGAACCCCCACGCCTCGGCGAACCATCCGATGCAGCCGAGGGCGATGGCGGGCAGGATGACCGCGGGGTTGGAAAAGCGGGTCAGCGAGCGGGCGGCACGGCGGAGGCGGGCGAAGAGGCGGGGCAGGCGGCCGGTGGCGCGGTAAGCCCAGGTGGCGAGGGCGGCCAGGAGCCGGGGCCGCGTGGCAACGGTTGCAACGGCGAGGGCGGCAAGCGCCACGGGCACGGCCCCGGCCACGCCGGTCGCGGCAAGCGACAGGGCAAGGGCGAGGATCAGCGCCATCGCGGCAAGGTCGCCCGCGCGGTCCATCAGCACCAGCGGCATGGCGCGGTCGAAGGACCAGCCGGTTTCCCGGGTGATCCAGCGCATGCGGACCAGCTCGCCCACCCGGGCGGGCGTGACGATCATGGCAAAGCCGCCGAGATAGTGGCGGGTGTTCTGGGCAAAGGCGGTGCCGAGGCCGAGCGCACGGGCGAAGATGTGCCAGCGGGCGGCGCGGAAGGTGTAGTTGACCAGTGACAGGCCAAGGAGGGCGGCGATCTGCCAGAGGTGCAGGCGGGCGATCTGGGCAAGTGTCTCGCGCCAGCCGGTGGCGGCGGCGAGGCCGATCAGGCCGCCGAGGAAGAGCAGTGCGAGGCCGCCCATGACCAGTGCATCGCGTCCGCGCCGGGTGGGGCGGGCGGGCAGGCGTTTCGGCGAGGGGAGGTCGGCGGTCATCATTACCGGTCGGATAGCTACGGATTCGGGCAGCAATGTGAAGCTGTTTCCAAGATATGGACAGTCCTGTGGCATCAGGGTGCGCCTGACAAGGCGGGCGGCGAAAGCGGGGGGCCAGCCCCCCGCGCCCCCGGGATATTTGCGGACCGAAAATGAGCGGTCAGACGAGGGTGGCTTCGGTCGCGGCGCGCAGATCAGCCTCGGTGACGCCGTCTGCGCATTCGACGATCTTCAACCCGCCGGGCACGACGTCGAGCACGCCGAGATTGGTGATGATGCGGTTGACGACGCGCTTGCCGGTCAGTGGCAGGGTGCAGGGTTTCAGCACCTTGGATTCGCCATGCTTCGATGTGTGGTCCATCACGACGACGACCCGGCCGACGCCCGCGACAAGGTCCATCGCCCCGCCCATGCCCTTGACCAGCTTGCCGGGGATCATCCAGTTCGCCAGATCGCCGTTTTCGGCGACCTCCATCGCGCCGAGGATGGCCATGGCGATCTTGCCGCCGCGGATCATGGCAAAGGACTGAGCGGAATCGAAATAGGCCGTCTGGGGCAGTTCGGTGATGGTCTGCTTGCCTGCGTTGATCAGGTCGGGGTCCTCTTCGCCCTCGTAGGGGAAGGGCCCCATGCCGAGCATGCCGTTCTCGGATTGCAGCGTGACCTCGACGCCCTTGGGGATGTAGTTCGCCACCAGCGTCGGGATGCCGATGCCGAGGTTGACATAGGTGCCGTCCTGAAGTTCCTGCGCGGCGCGGGCGGCGATCTGGTTGCGGTCCCACATTTATGCGGCCTCCCGTTTGCGCGTCGTGCGGTTCTCGATACGCTTTTCGTGGGTGCCCTGGATCAGGCGATGCACGTAGATGCCCGGCAGGTGGATCTTGTCGGGGTCGAGGGAGCCGAGCGGCACGATCTCCTCCACCTCGGCCACGCAGACCTTGCCGCAGGTCGCCGCTGGAACGTTGAAATTGCGGGCGGTCTTGCGGAACATCAGGTTGCCCGAGGGGTCGGCGCGCCAGGCCTTGACGATGGACAGGTCGGCGACGATCCCGCGTTCCAGGATATAGGTGCGCCCGTCGAAATCGTGGTGTTCCTTGCCGTCGGCGATCACCGTGCCGACGCCGGTCGCGGTGTAGAAGCCGGGAATGCCCGCGCCGCCCGCGCGCATCCGTTCGGCGAGCGTGCCCTGCGGGTTGAATTCCAGCTCCAGCTCCCCGCTAAGATACTGGCGCATGAATTCCGCGTTCTCGCCGACATAGGACGAGATCATCTTTTTCACCTGACGGGTTTCCAGCAATTGGCCGAGGCCAAAGCCATCGACGCCCGCATTGTTGGAGGCAACGGTGAGGTTCTTTGTGCCCGCATCGCGGATCGCCGCGATGAGCAGTTCAGGGATGCCGCAGAGGCCGAAGCCGCCGGAGGCAATCAGCATGCCGTCGCGCAGCAGGCCGTCGAGGGCGGTGGCGGCGTCTGGATAGACTTTTTTCATCGAAACTCCCCCGCGTGACGGTCGTTGCGGGTTGTCGCGCGGGGGAGGTCGAGTGTCAATTGCCGCGGTGCGGCGATGTCCTAGCCGTCGATGAGGGCGCCATAGGCCCCCGCATATTCCGCCGCCGGTTCGATGGGTGTGATGACGTCGATCAGGACGCCTTCCGGACCCTGAAGGATGAAGTGCCGCTGACCGAAGGGTTCGTCGCGGAGCGGCAGCACCGGGACCACCCCCCCAGCCGTCAGCCTGTCGTGGACAGCGTCCACGTCCGTGACCTCGAAGTTCAGCAGCAAGCCACCCGAAACACGCCCGCGTCCGGGCTCGGGTATCGTCGGATGATCGAACTGCAGAACGCCCAGATTGACGGCGGGGTCATCGGCCATCTGCAGATGGACATACCAGTCGCTGTCAAAAAGCAGGCGGAACCCGAGGTGCCGCTGGAAGAAGGTGGAAGTGGCCACGACATCGCGGGTTTGAAGGACCGGGTAGTACTGCGTGGTTTTCATCTTGCTTGGCTTTCCCAATAGTTACATACTCAATGTATGTAAATAACATACAGGATGTATGTATGCAACTAAGTCGCGAACGCAGATCGCAGGACGAGCGCAGTCAGGCAATGCGCGCGCGTCTGATCCGGGCTGCACACGGGCTGTTTCTGGCCAAGGGCTATGCGGAAACCGGCACGCCCGAGATCACGGCGACAGCTGGGGTGACGCGCGGCGCGCTGTATCACCACTTCGCGGACAAGGCCGATCTGTTCCGGGCGGTCGTCGGTGCCGAGGCGGAGGCGCTGGCCGAGGGGCTGCGGGAAATTCCGGAAGGGCCGGATGCGCTTCGGCAAGGGAGTGACGCATGGTTCGCGGCGATGGCGATGCCCGGGCGGGCTCAGTTGCTGCTGCGCGACGGACCGTCTGTTCTGGGGCCGGACGTGATGGCCGAGATAGACCGAGCGTCCGGAGCGACGGCGCTGCGGGCCGGACTGGCCCCCGCGACCGGTCTGGACGGATCGGTTCTGGACGCGCTGGCAGAGGTCGTATCGGCGGCGTTCGATCATGCGGCGTTGGCAATAGCGGGCGGCGCGGAGGCCACGCCGTACCATAAGGCGCTCCAAATTGTGCTGGATCGATTGTCGGTTCGCTAGCCCGCCGCAGCCTTCGCCTTTGGCTTCGCCGCCTTCTTCGCCGCGGGTTTCTTTGCGGCCTTGGCCTTCGGCGCAGAGCGTGCCGCGGCCTTTGGTCTTGCCGCCCTTCGCCGCGCGTTCCGCGATCAGGACCAGCGCCTCGTCCAGCGCCAGTTCGGTCGGTTCCACGCCCTTGGGCAGCGTCGCATTGACCGAGCCCCATTTCACGTAAGGCCCGTAACGCCCCGCCATCACCTGAACCGGCCCGCCGTCCGGATGGTCGCCCAGAACCGCCAGCGGGGTCAGCGCGGCACCCGAGGCGGGGCGGCCGCGCGTGGCCTTCTGGGCCAGAACCTCGACCGCGCGGTTCATGCCGATGGTGAAGACCTCGTCCACCTCGGGCAGGTTCGCATAGATCGACAGGTGCTTCACGTAAGGCCCATAGCGCCCGATCGCCGCCTCGACCGGTTCGCCGTCCGCGGGATGCGGGCCGACGAGACGCGGCAGGTTCAAGAGCATCAGGGCGCGGTCAAGGTCCATCGCGTCCGCCGCCCAGCCCTTGGGCAGGCTGGCGCGCGGCGGTTTGGGGTTCGCCTCGGTCGCCTCGCCGCGCTGGACGTAAGGCCCGAAGCGGCCGACGCGCAAGGTGATGTCGTCGCCGCCGTCCTGCCCTAGGACGCGGCCATCGACAGTGCCGCCTTCGCCGTCGTTCGTGCCCGAAATCGCGCGGGTGTAGCGGCAGTCGGGATAGTTCGAGCAGCCGATGAAGGCCCCGCCTGACCGCGCGGTTTTCAGGTTCAGGCGGCCCTTGCCGCAGGTGGGACAGACGCGCGGGTCGGACCCGTCGGCGCGCATCGGGTAGAGGTGGGGTGCCAGGAAATCGTCGATCTTGGTCAGGACTTCGCCGATGCGCAGGTCGGTGGTTTCGGCGATGGCGGCGGAGAAATCGCGCCAGAAGCGGGCAAGAACGTCCTTGTAGTCGCGCTGCCCGGCGGAGACATCGTCGAGCTCTTCCTCCAGATCCGGCGGTGAAGTCGTATTCGACATAGCGGTGGAAGAAGTTCGACAGGAACGCCGTGACCAGACGCCCCTTGTCTTCGGGGATCAGGCGGTTCTTGTCCTTGATGACATATTCGCGGTCCTGGATCGTCGTGACGATGGAGGCATAGGTGGACGGGCGGCCGATGCCGAGTTCCTCCATCCGCTTCACCAGCGTCGCCTCGGTGTAGCGCGGCGGCGGCTGGGTGAAGTGCTGTTCCGGGGTCGACGGCGCGCTTGTCGGCGGCCTCGCCTTCGGCGATCTGCGGCAAGCGCGCGTTGTCTTCGTCGCCGTCATCGTCGCGGCCTTCGTCATAGACCTTGAGGAAGCCGTCGAAGAGGACGACCTGACCGGTGGCGCGCAGAACGACCTGACCATCCGCGCTGCCGACATCGACGGCGGTGCGTTCCATCCGGGCGGCGGCCATCTGGCTGGCGATGGTGCGCTTCCAGATCAGGTCGTACAGCTTCTTCTGGTCGGCCTCGGTCGATTTCAGCTTGTCGGGCGACATGCTCATGTCGGTCGGGCGGATGCATTCATGCGCTTCCTGCGCGTTCTTGGCCTTGTTCTTGTACATCCGCGGGGACTGTCGGGGACGTATTCTGCGCCGAAGCGGCGCTTGATCTCGTCGCGCGCGGCCATCACCGCCTCGGGCGCCATGTCGATGCCGTCGGTGCGCATGTAGGTGATGTGCCCGCCTCGTACAGGCGCTGGGCGGCGGACATCGCGGCCTTGGCGCCCATGCCGAACTTGCGGCTGGCTTCCTGTTGCAGGGTCGAGGTCATGAAGGGCGCGTAGGGGTTGCGGGCGGCGGGCTTTGCGTTCGACCGACTGCACGGTCAGGGCGCGCGAGGTGACGGCGTGGACGGCGATTTCGGCGGCCTCGGCCGTCGGGAATGTCGTAGCGGTCGAGTTTCTTGCCGCCGAGGACGGTCAGGCGGGCCTGATACTCCTGGCCGCGCGGGGTGGCGAGGGTGGCGGTGACGGTCCAGTATTCGCGGGCGCGGAAGGCCTCGATCTCCATCTCGCGCTCGACGATCAGGCGGAGGCAGACGGACTGGACCCGGCCTGCGGATTTGGCACCCGGCAGCTTGCGCCAGAGAACGGGCGAGAGGGTGAAGCCGACGAGATAGTCGAGCGCGCGGCGGGCGAGATAGGCGTTGACCAGTTCCATATCGACCTGGCGCGGCTTGGCCATCGCCTCGGTCACGGCGGATTTGGTGATCGCGTTGAAGGTGACGCGGCTGACGTTCTTGCCCTTCTTCAGCGAGCTTGCGAGCGCCTCCTGCAGGTGCCAGCTGATCGCCTCGCCCTCGCGGTCGGGGTCGGTGGCGAGGATCAGGGTGTCGTCGGTTTTCAGCGCCTCGGCGATGGCGCGGACGTGTTTCTTGCTGTCGGCCGCAACCTCCCACAGCATGGCGAATCCGTCGTCGGGATCGACCGATCCGTCCTTGGGCGGCAGGTCGCGGACATGGCCGTAGGACGCGAGGACAGTGTAGCCGGGGCCGAGATACTTGTTGATTGTCTTGGCCTTGGCGGGGGATTCGACAACGACGACGGCCATGGCAACCTCGGACTGGACAGGGGAAATTCGGGTGGCTCAGATATGGGCGCGGACCATGAGGGGCAAGGGCGCGGAATGTCAATGCGGGGGGAGGCGGTCCCGGACGCCCCCGGAAAGGCGCGCCAGCTTGGTGCCAGCAACATGCCAGCAAGCGTATGGCATTGAGCGACACGTTTTGGCAGGCGCAGGCAGCGGCGGCCGGTTCCGGGTGGTCTGCGGACAGCGCGCCGCGGCGGCCCCGGGCGACGCGGGCTGCGCTGTCGGGGCGTCTGGCTTGCCGATGGATCAGGCGACGCGGGCGAGAAGGCCGCCGGCCTGACGCGCGATGCGGCCGTCGAGTTCGAGCGCGAGAAGCTCGGGCGCGATGACCGCGGCGGAGTGGCCGATGTCGCGGATCAGCTGGTCTTCGGCGAGCGGGCTGGGGCCGAGGCGGTCGAGGATCTGGCTGTGGAGTGCCGCGATTTCGGTGAGCGGGCGTTCCGGGGGATGCGGGTTGCCGGATCGGGGCGCGGCAATTGGCGGTGCGGCCATTTCGGTGGCGACGGGCCGTGCGGCCGGTTCTTCCTGTCCGCCCGACAGCGCGGCGAGCACGTCCTGCGCGCCGCGCACCAGGATCGCGCCGTCGCGGATCAGCGCGTTGCAGCCGCCTGCGCGGCCGTCGAACGGGTGGCCGGGCACCGCCATGACCTCGCGCCCCTGATCGAGCGCCATGCGCGCGGTGATCAGGCTGCCGGAGCCGCGTCGCAGCCTCGACCACCACAACGGCACGCGACAGCCCGGCGACGATGCGGTTGCGGAGCGGGAAGTGGCGCGCCTGGGTTCAAGGCCGAAGGGCTGTTCCGAGATCAGCAGGCCCTGCCGCAGCGATGTCGGCAGCCAGGGCGCGGTTTTCGGGCGGATAGATCACGTCGAGACCGCCCGCCATGACGGCCAGCGTGCCGGTCGGCAGGTGCGGCGGCGTGGGCGGCGGCGTCGATGCCGCGGGCGAGGCCCGAAACCACCAGCATGCCGTCCGCGCCGAGACCTTCGGCCAGAGCGCGGGCCATGCGCAGGCCGAGCGACGAGGCGTTGCGCGCGCCGACGATGGCGACCATCTGCCGGGAAAGGAGAGACAGGTCGCCCTGCGCCCAGAACAGTGGCGGGGCGTCGGGGACTGCGGCCAGAAGGGCGGGATAATGCGGATCGCCCTTGCAGATCAGCGTGGCGCCGCGCCTTGGCGCCGGCGCGCAGTTCGGCGGCGGCGACACCCTCGGGGCAGGGCGAATAGTCGGCAAGCCCGGCGGCGCGGGCGACATTCGGGCAAAGCGGCAAGGGCGGCCTGCGCGGAGCCATGTTCTTCGAGAAGACGGTGGAACGTCGCAACACCCACGCGACGGGACCGAATGAGACGAAGCCACGAGAGTCTGTCATCTTCCGTGGTGGGTGGGGTGAAGGGGGTGGGGTAAGAGAACAAACCGTTTGCCCCGCGACTTCGCCTCATTCGTGAGGACAGATATGCAACCTCAGGGTTAATCAATGGTTACGATTTGGAGGCGCACAGGAGCGTTGCGCAAGTTTTTTTCGAGCGCGCGGCGGGGGTGGGGTGTGGTAGACCGGCTGACACGACGGCACGCTGCGGCGACGCGCGACTGGCCCCGGATCCTCTGGGAGCGCACGATATGCCGTCCGACGACAATTCCGCGCAGAAAGCGTTCTGGACCGAGGCAACGGGTCCGAAATGGGTGGCGCATCAGGCGGACCTTGACCGTGTGATGGACAGCGTGGCGGCGCTTGTGATCGGTGCGGCCGAGGCCCGCGCGGGAGAGCAGGTTCTGGACATCGGCTGCGGGACCGGGGCCACTTCGCTGGCCTTTGCGCGGATCGTCGGCCCGGACGGGGCGGGTGTCCGGGGGCGGATGTGTCGGAGACGATGCTGGCCCGCGCGCGGGACCGGCAGCGCGAGGCGGGTCTGGCGAATGTCGACTTCCTGCTGGCCGACGCGCAGGACCATGCCTTTGCGCGGGATGCGTTCGACCTGATCGCGTCGCGCTTCGGCATGATGTTCTTTGCCGATTCGGGGGCAGCCTTCCGCAATATGGCGACGGCGCTGAAACCGGGCGGGCGGATGCATTTCGCCTGCTGGGCGGGGCCGGAGCACAACCCCTTCTTCACGCTGCCGCAGGCGGTTGCCGTGGCGCGCCTGGGCCCGGTCGAGCCGGTGCCGCCGGAGGCGCCGGGGCCGATGGCGTTCCGCGACATCGGGCGCGTGACGGGCCTGATGGCGGAGGCGGGCCTGAGCGGGGCGGAGGGGCGCATGGAACGGATTGATCTGCACCATCCGGGCACGCGGGATCATGTCGCGTCGGTGCTGGTGTCGGTCGGGTCGGCGGGGCGGGTCATCATCGAGAAGGGCGGCACGGCCGAAGATATCGCCGCGATCCGGGCTGCGCTGGCCGAGGCGCTGCGTCCCTATGAGGCGGCGGACGGGGTGCGGATTCCGGCGGGGATCAACATGTTCAGCGCGGTGCGCATGTAAGGCTGCGGGGGGCGGCCGCCGGGCAGGAACGGCCTTTACGAAGACCCTGCAGGCGAAGGGTCCTTCGTGAACGATCTTCGCTGCGGGGCAAGCGTCACGCAGCACTGCCCCCGATGGTCAGCCCGCCGATCAGCAGCGTCGGCTGGCCGACGCCGACCGGCACCCACTGGCCGTTCTTGCCGCAGTTGCCGATGCCGGGGTCGAGCGCCAGGTCGTTGCCGATGGCGCGGATCTGCTTCAGCGCGGTGGCACCGTCCCCGATCAGGGTGGCGTTCTTCAGCGGCGCGCCGATGCTGCCGTTCTGCACGCGGTAGGCCTCGGTGCAGTAGAAGACGAACTTGCCGTTGGTGATGTCGACCTGCCCGCCGCCGAAGCCCACGGCATAGATGCCGTCCTTGAGGTCGGCGAGGATGGCGCCGGGGTCGCGCCTGGCCCGCCAGCATGTAGGTGTTGGTCATGCGCGGCATCGGGATATGCGCATGGCTCTGCCGCCGTCCGTTGCCGGTGGGCGGCGACGCCCATCAGCCGGGCGTTCTGGCGGTCCTGCATGTAGCCGACGAGGATGCCATCCTCGATCAGGACGTTCTTGCTGCGACGGCGTGCCTTCGTCATCGACGGTGATCGAGCCGCGCCGGTCGGGGATGGTGCCGTCATCGAGGACGGTGACGCCTTTGGCGGCGACCTGCTTGCCCATCAGTCCGGCGAAGGCGGAGGTTTTCTTGCGGTTGAAATCGCCCTCCAGCCCGTGGCCGACCGCCTCATGCAGCAGCACGCCGGGCCAGCCGGGGCCGCAGACGACATCCATGATACCTGCGGGGGCGGCGACAGCCTCCAGATTGACCAAAGCGATGCGCAGCGCCTCGCGCGCGGTGGCTCTGCCAGTAGTCGGCGGTCAGCAGCGCGGTCAGGCCTGACCGTCCGCCGCCGCCGTGCCCGCCGGTTTCGCGGCGGCCGTTTTGCTCGACGATGACCGAGACATTGAGCGCGGGTCATGGGGCGGATGTCCGAGACAAGCGTGCCTTCGGGGCGCAGGATGAAGACCTCCTGCAGATCCGGCGGCGACGGTCGCCGAGACCTGCACGACGCGGGGGTCGAGGGCGCGGGCGTAGGCGTCGATCTCGCTTCAGGATATCGACCTTGACGCCGAACCCTGCGTCAAGAATCGGGTCGGCATCGGAGTAGAGCTTGCGGTTGGTCCCCCTCGGGGCGGGCGGCGATGCTGCCGCCGCCGTCGCCGACCGCAAGGCGCGCGGTTTCGGCGGCGCGACGCATCGCGGCTTTCGGAGATTTCGGAGGAATGCGCGATAGCCCGCAACCTCGCCCCGCACGGCCCGGAGGCCGAAACCCTCGGATCGGCGGAATAGGTCGCGGATTTGCAGGCGGCCGTCGTCATAGGTCATCACCTCGGCCCGGCGCGCGTTCCAGGAACAGGTCGCCGTCATCCGCGCCCGCCGTGGCGTCACGCAGGATCGTCAGCGCGCGATCCGGGTCGATCATCGTGTCGAACGGGGCGAAGCGGTCGGCGCGGGCGGCATCGGTCATGGTTGTTTCCTAACGGGACTGGCTGCGGATGCGGTGGCTGAGAGCAGGCGGGCGAAAGCGTCCCTTTGCCGCAATGGTTTCGCTTGTCCGAACCGTTCTAATATGATTTTGACAGGCTCGGATACAACGGGGGTCCGGACTTTTTCCGCCCGGACCGTCAAGCGGCGCGACAAGCCGCAGGGATAACGGGAACACGACATGCGCAGCTTCAGCATTCTTGCCGGACTATCGGCAGCAGTCACCGCAACGATCACGGCCGGGGCGCTGTTTGCGCAGGACGCGACGGCGGGGTTGGAGGCGGTCGGCCGCCCGGTTCTGAAGGGCACGGGGTTCCAGCCTGCGGCGACGGAACTGGCGCGCGACCAGCAATGGCTGGACAACGCGCTGCTCTGGCTCTGCATCGTGGTGTCGGCCTTTGTCGTCCTCCTGCTTGCCGTGGTGATCGTGCGGTTCAACAGCCGGTCGAACCCGGTGCCGGCGAAGTTCACCCATAACACGCCCATCGAGATTCTCTGGACGATCATTCCGATCGCGATCCTGGTGATCCTCGGCGCGTTCTCGCTGCCGATCCTGTTCAAGCAGATGGAAATCCCGGTCGCGGATGTGACCATCAAGGCGACGGGAAACCAGTGGTTCTGGAGCTATGAATACCCGGACGAGGGCATCACCTTCGACAGCTATCTGATCGGGCATCCGGCAACGCTGGACGGCGATCTGGACAAGGCGGCGATCCCCTACACGCTGGATGCGGCGATGGAAACGCGGCTGGCGCGGGCGGGCTACACGCGCGAGGACTGGCTGCTGGCGACAGATACCGCCGTGGTGATCCCGGTCAACAAGACCATCGTGGTGCAGGTCACGGGGTCGGACGTGATCCACGGCTGGTACGTGCCGGCGTTTGCGGTGCAGCATTCGGCGGTGCCGGGGCGGATCGCCGAAGTCTGGTTCAAGGCCGAGAAGGAAGGCATCTATTTCGGCCAGTGCACGACGCTGTGCGGGTCGTTCCACGCCTATATGCCGATCACGGTGAAGGTGGTGAGCGAAGAGGCTTATGCCGCCTGGCTGGCGCAGACCAAGACGGCGGATGCGGGGACGACCGCGCCCGTGAAGGTCGCGGCGGCGGACTGATATCCTGCGGACGGGCCGCGGCGGAGCGACAGCATGACGGATGCAAGTGTCAGTGAGACGGTGATAGCCACCCCGCAGGAAGCGGGTTTCGGCGATTTCGTGTCCCTGATGAAGCCGCGCGTGATGACGCTGGTCGTGTTCACGGCGGCGGTCGGCCTGCTGGTGGCACCGGTGCATGTGCATCCGTTCGTGGCGCTGGTGTCGATCCTGTTCATCGCCATCGGCGGCGGCGCTTCGGGTGCCCTGAACATGTGGTACGAGGCGGACATCGACACGATCATGCGCCGCACCAGGGGACGTCCGATCCCGTCGGGGCGGGTGGCGCCGGGCGAAGCGCTTGGCTTCGGGCTGGCGCTGTCGGGGTTCTCGGTCCTGATGCTGGGGCTTGCGGCGAACTGGGTCGGCGGCGGCGGGGCTGGCCTTCACGATCTTTTTCTATGCGGTCATCTACACGATGGTGCTGAAGCGGCGGACGCCGCAGAACATCGTCATCGGCGGGTGCCGCCGGGGCATTCCCGCCGATGATCGGCTGGGCGGCGGCGACGGGCGGCGTCAGCATCGAAAGCCTCTTGATGTTCGCTGTGATCTTCCTGTGGACGCCACCGCATTTCTGGGCGCTGGCGCTGTTCATGAAGGACGACTACGGGCGCGCCGGCGTGCCGATGCTGACGGTGACGCATGGCCGGAAAGCGACGCGGGCGCATATCCTGGTCTACACATTGATCCTGACGCCGGTGACGCTGGCGCTGGGGTTCACATCCGTCGGCGGGCCGTTCTATCTGGCCGCTGCGACCATCCTCTGCGGCAAGTTCGTCGCGGACGCGGTGCGGGTCTGGCGGCGCGATGAGACCACGGCCGAGGCGGACAGCTATCGCGCCGAGAAGGCGATGTTCCGCTATTCGCTCTACTGGACGTTCCTTGTCTTCGGTGCGCTGCTGGTCGAAGCGGGCCTGAAGCCGTTCGGGCTGGGGGGCTGGTAGGGGCATGGCGATCCGGGTCGAGCATGAAATCCATCAGCGGCGTCTGGGCCGGAACGTAGGCCTGGGGCTGGTGCTGGCGGCATTCGTTGCGCTGGTCTTCGGTCTGACCGTCGTCAAGGTGTCGAACGGCGGGCTGGCGGCTGCGGCGGCGCACCGGAATGACGGGGCGGGCGAATGAGACTGCCGCGCGACCCCAGGGCCCGGACGCTGGCGGGTCTGGTCGCGCTGGTCGTGACGATGGGCAGCCTGTCCTTTGCGGCGGTGCCGTTCTACAGTTGGTTCTGCCGGGTGACGGGCTATGCCGGGACGACGGGTGTGGCCAAGGCTGCGCCCGATGCCGAGCGGGTGCTGGACCGGACCGTGACGATCCGCTTCGACGGCAATGTCGAGGCGGGGATGCCCTGGACCTTCGCGCCCGTCGAGCGCGAGATGACCTTGCGGATCGGCGAGACCGGTCTTGCGTTCTTCCGCGCGACGAACACCGCGCACCGTCCGGTCGCGGGGACGGCGGCGTTCAACGTCTTTCCGGATCAGGCGGGGGGCTATTTCGACAAGATCGACTGCTTCTGCTTCACCGAACAGGTGCTGCAACCGGGCGAAACCGTCGACATGCCGGTCAGCTTCTTCGTCGATCCCGCCATCATCGATGCGCCCGAGGCGAAGTTCATCAGGCACATCACGCTGTCCTACACGTTCTTTGAATCGCCCCTGCCGGAGGATCAGGCGCTTGCCGGTCCGGCCGGGGCATTGCCTGTCAACTGAGACCCGAAAAGGGAACCATCATGGCCCACGTCAAGAACCACGACTATCACATCCTGCGCCCGTCGATCCTGCCCTTTGTCGGTGCGCTGAGCGGCTTCACCATGCTGGTGGGCGCGGTGCTGTGGATGCACGATGTCACGCCCTTCGTGTTCCTCGCGGGGATCGCGGGCGTCATCTACACGATGTTCGCGTGGTGGTCCGAAATGGTGAACGAAGGCCAGACGGGCGATCACACGCCGGTCGTGCGGCTGGGCCTGCGGCTGGGGTTCATCCTGTTCATCATGTCGGAAGTGATGTTCTTCCTCGCGTGGTTCTGGACCTTCTTCAAGCACGCGCTGTACCCGATGGGGCCCGAAAGCCCCACCATCGACGGGGTCTGGCCGCCTGCGGGGATCGAGACCTTCGATCCCTGGCACCTGCCGCTGATCAACACGCTGATCCTGCTGTGTTCGGGGGCAGCGGCGACCTGGGCGCACCATGCCATTGCGCATGACAACAACCGCAAGGACATGGTGAACGGCCTCGCGCTGGCGGTGGTGCTGGGCATCTTCTTCACGGTCCTGCAGGCCTATGAATACAGCCACGCAGCCTTCGGCTTTGCGGGCAACATCTATGGCGCGTCGTTCTTCATGGCGACGGGGTTCCACGGATTCCATGTGATCATCGGGACGATCTTTCTTGCGGTCTGCATGTTCCGGGCGATGAAAGGGCATTTCACGCAGGACCAGCATGTGGGGTTCGAGGCGGCGGCCTGGTACTGGCACTTCGTCGACGTGGTCTGGCTGTTCCTGTTCGCGGCGATCTATGTCTGGGGCAGTGCCTGAGGGCATCCGTCGCAAGGTGAGTATTTTCGTCACGATGAATGGAGGGCGCGGGGGAGACCCCGCGCTTTGCCTTTGAGGCGGTATGTGTTTCCGGTGCTGCTGGGGGTGGTCGGCTGCGCGATCCTGATCGGCGCTGGGTATCTGGCAGGTGCAGCGGCTGGCGTGGAAAGAGGCGCTGCTGGCCGAGATCGAGGGGCGGATTCACGGGGCGGCGGAGCCGTTGCCCGCGCCGGATATCGCGGCGGCGGACCCCTTGGCGATGCGCTTCCAGCCGGTGGAGGTGACGGGCCGGACCACGGGCGAGGAGGTCTTTGTCCTGACGGGGATGAAGGAGGTGGGCGCGGGCTATGAGGTGATCGCGGCGTTCGAGACGGCGGACGGGCGGCGGGTTCTGCTGGACCGGGGCTTCGTGCCGGAAGGGCAGGAAAAGGCAGGCGCGGCCGCGGCGTGCCGCTGACGGTGACGGGCAATCTGCACTGGCCGGACGAGGCGGACCGGTTCACGCCCGCGCCCGGATCAGGCGCGGAAGCTCTGGTTCGCGCGCGACGTGCCGTCGATGGCGGCGGCGCTGGAGACGGAGCCGGTGCTGCTGGTCGCGCGCGAGGTGGCGGGTGATGCGCAGGGCATCGTGCCGGTGCCGGTGACGACCGAGGGCATTCCGAACAACCACCGCGAATATGCGATCACCTGGTTTTCGCTGGCGGCGGTCTGGGCGGGGATGACACTCTATCTTCTGTGGCGTATCAGGCGAAGGTCTGTGTGAAGGCTTTGATCTGATGCGCTATGTGTCCACGCGCGGCGCGGCCCCGGTGCTGGGGTTCGGCGAGGCGATGCTGACGGGTCTCGCCCGCGACGGCGGGCTGTATGTGCCCGAAAGCGTGCCCGTCGATGGCAGCGGCGAGATCGCGGCGCTGGCGGGGCTTCCCTATGAGGAAGCGGCGTTCCGGGTGATGCGGCCCTTCGTTGGCGATGCGTTCAGCGACGCTGAGTTCCGGGGCGCGATCGACGCGGGCCTATGCGGGCTTCGGCCATGCGGCGCGGGCGCCGTTGGTGCAGCTGGGGCCGAACCACTTCCTGCTGGAGCTGTTCCACGGGCCGACGCTTGCCTTCAAGGACTTCGCGATGCAGCTGATCGGGCAGCTGTTCCGCATCGCACTGGCGCGCGACGGGCGGCGGATCACCATCGTGGGCGCGACGAGCGGCGATACGGGATCGGCGGCGATCGAGGCGTTTCGCGGGATTGCCGGGCGTCGATGTGTTCATCCTGTTCCCGGACGGCCGGGTCAGCGAGGTGCAGCGGCGGCAGATGACGACGCCGGCCGAGGCGAACGTGCATGCGCTGGCGATGGCGGGCGATTTCGACGACTGCCAGGCGCGGCTGAAGGACATGTTCAACGATCATGCCTTCCGCGACGCGGTGGGGCTGGCGGGGGTGAACAGCATCAACTGGGCGCGGGTTCTGGCGCAGGTGGTGTATTTCTTCACCGCGGCGGTCAGCCTTGGGTGCGCCGCGCCGGGCGGTCAGCTTTACGGTGCCGACGGGGAATTTCGGCGACATCTATGCGGGCCATATCGCACGGGCGATGGGGCTGCCGATTGAAAAGCTGGTCGATCGCGACGAACCAGAACGACATCCTGCACCGCTGCCTGATGACGGGGCGCTACGAGACGACGGGGGTGGTGCCGTCGATCAGCCCGTCGATGGACATCCAGGTGTCGTCGAACTTCGAACGCGCGCTGTTCGATGCCTGTGGGCGGCGACGGGGCGGTGGTGGCGGGGCTGATGGCGTCGCTGAAGCAGTCGGGCGGGTTTGCGGTGCCGGAGGGCGCGCTGGCGGCGCTGCGCAGGGGCTTCGCGTCGGGCCGGGTGTCGGAGGCGGAGACGTCGGCGACGATCGCGGCGGAGCTCGCGGCGTCGGGCGAGCTGCTGTGCCCGCATACGGCGGTGGGGGTGAAGGTCGCGGGCGATCACCTGGGGCAGACCCCGATGATAACGCTTGCCACGGCGCATCCGGCGAAGTTCCCCGATGCGGTCGAGGCCGCGACGGGGATCAGGCCGCCCCTTCCCCCGCGCATGGCGGACCTTTATGAGCGGCCCGAACGGGTCACGGCGGTCGCCGAACGACCTGGCGGCCCTGAAGTCGATTGTTCTTGAAAGGCGTGCCGTGTGAAAACCCGTCTGACCACCCTGTCCGAACGGCCTGCGGATCGTCACCGAAAAGATGCCGGGCCTTGCCTCGGCCTCGGTCGGCCTGTGGGTCGCGGCGGGCGGGCGGCACGAGCGGCCCGAGCAGAACGGCATCGCGCATTTCCTGGAACATATGGCGTTCAAGGGCACGAAGCGCCGGACCGCCCTGCAGATCGCCGAAGAGATCGAGGATGTGGGCGGCTACATCAACGCCTATACCAGCCGCGAGATGACGGCCTATTACGCGCGCGTGCTGGAGGCGGATGTGCCGCTGGCGCATCGATGTGGTCGCCGACATCGTGCTGAACCCGGTCTTCGACCCGAAAGAGATCGAGGTCGAGCGCCACGTGATCCTGCAGGAGATCGGGCAGGCGGCTGGACACGCCGGACGACATCATCTTTGACTGGCTGCAGGAGGCGGCGTTTCCGGAGCAGGCGCTGGGGCGCACGATCCTCGGGCCGTCGGAGCGGGTTCGAATCGTTTGCGAAGAAGGACCTCAAAGGCTTTGTGAAAGAGCACTACGGGCCGGACCAGATGATCCTGGCGGGCGCCGGGGCGGTCGATCACGATGCGCTGGTGCGGACGGCGGAAGGCATTTTCGGGCATCTGAAGCCGGTCGGCCGGTCGCGGATGCAGGCAGGCCGCTGGCAGGGCAGCGAGCGGCGCGAGGTGAAGGACCTGGAACAGGCGCATGTGGCGCTGGGGTTCCAGGGGCCGGCCTACCGCGACGAGGACCTCTATGTCAGTCAGGTCTACACCACGGCCCTGGGCGGGGGCATGTCATCGCGGCTGTTCCAGAAGATCCGCGAAGAACGCGGCCTGTGCTATTCGATCTATGCGCAGGGCGGCAGCTACGACGACACCGGCATGATCACGATCTATGCGGGCACCAGCGCCGAGGAGATCGGCGATCTCTGCGGCCTCACCATCGACGAGATGAAGCGCGCGGCCGAGGACATGACCGAGGCGGAAGTGGCGCGCGCGCGGGCGCAGATGAAGGCCGGGCCTGCTGATGGGGCTGGAAAGCCCCTCGGCCCGGGCTGAACGGCTGGCGCGGTATCTGACGATCTGGGACCGGGTGCCGACGCTGGCCGAGGCGACGGCGCGGATCGACGCGGTGACGCGGGCCGATGTGCTGGCCTATGCCGAAGGGCTGGTCGGCGGCGCGGATACGGCGCTGGCGCTGTACGGGCCGGTCGGCGCGGCGCCCGACGCTGGACGCGATCCGCGACAGGCTTGCCGCCTGATGCTGATGCGCCGCCGCCGGGTCCGCATCGAGACCGAGCGGATGACGCTGCGGCTGCCGACGCATTCGGATTACCGCGCGCTGGTCGGGCCTGCGGGCGGAAAGCCGCGACTTCCTGGTGCCGTGGGAGCCGGCCTGGGCCGAGGACCATCTGACGCGCAAGGCCTTCACCAACCGCGTCTACTGGGCGGCGCGGGCCGAACTGGGCGGCACGGCGCTGCCGCTGTTCCTGATCCGGCGGACGGATGAGGCGCTGGTGGGGGCGATCACGCTGGACAACATCCGGCGCGGCCCGGCGCAGTCGGGCACGCTCGGATACTGGGTGGGCGAGGCGCATCGCGCGGCAGGGCTACATGCGCGAGGCGATCCGGGCGGTGACGCACCACGCCTTCACGATGCTGGACCTGAGCCGGATCGAGGCCGCCTGCCTGCCCGAAAACACGGCCTCGCGCGGGGTGCTGGAGAAGTCGGGGTTCAAGTACGAAGGGGTGGCGCAGAGCTATCTTCAGATCAGCGGGCGCTGGCGGAACCATGTGCTGTATGCGAGCCTGCGGGCGGACCGGCGGGGGAAGACGGAGGCGGGGTGAGGGGGGGACGGGCTTGGACTTGTATAGCAGATGCCCGCGCGATTCATCGGCTGCTGTTTGCCAATTCCGCATGACATGTCTCATACCCAGCTTCATAAAGATCGCTGAGAGAATTGGACGCGTTCAAGCGACAACACACAGCCGCGAAACGCGCGGCAGCAAAAGCAGCGTTTGACTCGCTGTGAGGTGCCCCTGGTTTCCCGGATGCCCGCCTCGTTCAGTTTCTGTTGTCTGACTTCGAAGTCAACGGGTGCCAGGTCACGCGGGCCTATTCGCGACGGCCATCCGCGCCGAAGAACAGGGCCTGGCCGGATTCGAACGCAAGACCCGACGTTTCGCCGACGGCCGCGGCAAGACGGCCCGGCCCCTGGACGCAGACCATCCCGACCGGCGTTGCGACATGCACCAGGGTCTGGTTCCCAAGACGCTCGACAAGCTTGACCGTTCCTGCAAGCGCGGCGCCCGTCTCTGCCACAAGGCGCAGCTGTTCGGGGCGAAGCCCGACTTCGGTCGCCGAAAGGCCAAGTGCCGCGCCGGGCAGGAAGTTGATGGCGGGATTGCCGATGAACCCGGCCACAAACCGGTTGGCCGGGTTTTCGTACAGGTCCATCGGTCCGCCGATCTGCTGGACCTCGCCACCGTTCATCACCACGATCTTGTCGGCCATGGTCATCGCCTCGACCTGATCATGGGTGACGTAGACCATCGTGGCACCGAGGTCGCGGTGCAGGTTTGAAAGCTCAAGCCGCATCTGAACGCGAAGCAGGGCGTCGAGATTGGACAGCGGCTCATCGAACAGGAAGACCTGCGGATCGCGGACCAGCGCACGTCCGATCGCCACCCGCTGCCTCTGCCCGCCCGAAAGCTCGGCCGGCCTGCGCGCCATCAGGGTGTCCAGTTGCAGAAGCTTGGCCACCTCGGCCGCTCGCACCAGCCTGGTCGCCCGGGCGACCCCCGCGGCCTCGAGCGAAAAGGCGATGTTCTCGCCCACGTTCATATGCGGGTAAAGCGCGTAGGACTGGAACACCATGGCGATCTGCCGGCGCGAGGGTTCTTCCATCGTCACGTCGCGACCCGCGATCTCGATTCGGCCGCTGGTCGGCTCCTCCAGCCCGGCGATCAGGCGCAGAAGCGTGGACTTGCCGCAGCCCGACGGGCCGAGAAGCGCGCAGAACTCGCCCTTCGCCACCGTCAGGTCAACGCCCTTGATGGCCTGGAACTGGCCGAAGCTCTTTCTCAGCCCGGTCAGACGCAGTTGGACGACGCTCTCGGCCATTCGCTACTCCCGCATCCAGACCTGCATCGGGTTCGGACCCCGGTTGCACCAGATGTAATAGGGAACTGCCAGCAGTGGCGAGGGGGCCTCGACCGGCGCGGCGGTTCGGTAAAGGACCGGATCCTGGTCAGTCGCGGCAAGTCCGTCCGCGCGCAGCACACTGATGCCCCCCAGAAGGTCAGACCGGAACTCGGCCGAAAGCGCCCCGGTACGCGGCAGGCGCAGGCGATGCAGCGGGGCGGCCTGATCCTGACCCTCAAAGCAATAGACCAGCGGACCGCGCCGCAGCGCGACGCGACCGACGTCGGCCTTTACGTCGGGATGCGCCCAGAGCCGTTCGGCGGGCATGGCCAGATCAAGTTCCACCACATCGCCGGGGTGCCAGGTGCGGTCAAGGCGGAGGTAGCCGCGTTCGGGGGTGACGGCAACCTCGGCCCCGGCCACGCGGACACGCGCATTCCGGCACCAGGCGGGGATGCGCAGCGACAGGGTGAAGGTCCGTGCCGTGTCGGGGTCGACCGCGACCCGGATCGAACCGTCCCAGGGATAGGCGGACGTCTCGGCGATGCGGACACGGCCACCGCCAAGGGAAAGCTCGGTCTCGGCCCCGCCATAAAGATGGATCGCCACTTCGTTTTCACCAAGGCCGAAGACATAGCCGCCGACCGAGGCCACGAGACGCGCCACGTTCATCGTGCAGCAGGGGCAGGGGTGCCAGTCCCAGCGGCGGTGGCTGCCGTCGCTTTCCAGCTTGTTGTCGTAGAAATAGGTGTTCCCTTCGCGCGCGAGGCCGGCCAGCGCGTTGTTGTAGAGCGCCCGTTCAAGAAGGTCCGCGTACTGGCCGTCAAGATCGAGGTTCAGCATCCGGGCGGCCCAGAAGATCATCGCAGCCGAGGCGCAGGTCTCGGCATAGGCGGTGTCGTTGGGCAGGTCGTAGTCCTGGGTGAAGCCCTCGTTGCTGGCCGAAGGACCGAAGCCGCCGGTGACATACATCCGCGTCGAAGTGACGTCCTTCCACAAGGTTTCGCAGGTGGACTTCAGGGCGGCATCGCCGTGTTCCGCCGCAAGGTCGGCCATCGCGGTGTAAAGATACATCGCGCGCACGGCATGGCCCACGACCTTGGTCTGTTCGCGCACCGGCAGGTGGGACTGGCTGTATTCGTAGGTGCCTTGCCCGTATTTGCCCGGCGGCTCGCCCCGGGCATCGCGTTCGATGTCGAAGTAGTGGGGCTGCGCCCCGCGTTCGTCGACGAAGTAGCTGGCAAGGTCGAGATACTTGCGCTGGCCGGTGGCGTGCCAGGCCTTGATAAGCGCAAGTTCCACCTCGGGGTGGCCGCAGTAGCCGCGCTTCTGGCCGGGGCCGCGACCGAAGAGTGTGGCGACATGGTCGAAGGCGCGTTCCATCACCTTCATCAGCCGGTCGCTGCCGGTTGCGCGCAGGTAGGCGACAGCGCCCTCCAGCAGGTGGCCGAGGTTGTAGAGCTCGTGGTTGTCGCGCAGGTTCGTCCAGCGGTTCTGCGGTTCGCGTTCCAGATACCAGCAGTTGACGTATCCGTCAGGTTCCTGGGCCTTTTCCAGATCGTCGATGATCGCTTCGATCTTTGCCTCGATCAGCGGGTCACGGCGGTGCGACAGGGCATAGGACGCGGCTTCGATCCACTTGCCGACGTCGCTGTCCCAGAAGATCTGGGTGCTGAAGCCGTCGGCGTGGGTCTTGAAGGTCAGGGGCGGGACGGGTTTGGGCAGCTTCAGGCTGTCCAGCACGTTGTACTTGGCAAGCTGGGCATGCTGGCTGGGGATCGTCGTCCGCAGCACGGTGTCCAGGCGTTCGGACCAGAATGCGCCGGTGATGGTCACATCGGCGAAGGGGACGGATGAATAGCGGCGCATGGCTTTCCTCAGCTGCTTTCGCGCACGACAAGCGTGCAAGGCAGGCGCAGCGTGCCGGAGTCGGCTGCGCCCTTGATCATTTCGGTCATCCTCCGCCCGGCTTCGGCGCCGAGCTGGATCAGGTTCATGTCAACCGAGGTCAGCGCCGGGCGGCAGGCCTCGGCAATAACGGTCCAGTTGTCAAAGCCGGTCAGCGCCACTTCGGAAGGGCAGGGGATGCCCGCCTCACGCAGGGCGTCGGCGCAGCCGCGCGCGATCAGGTCGTTGCCGCAGACCACGGCATCGGGCAGCGGGCCGGCCATCAGCTGCGCCATTGCCTCGCGGCCCCAGGCTTCAGACCAGGGGCCATAGAGGACAGGCCCCGGCTCCAGACCGGCCATCGCCAAGGCGTCCCGCCAGCCAGTCTCGCGCAGGCGCACCGCCTCGAAGTCCTGGGGGCCGGTGACATGGGCAATGTGACGGCGGCCGCGCTGGGCAAGATGCTGCGTGGCCAGCCGCGCGCCCCCGTTGTCGTCGGGCAGAAGCGTCAGGGCCTCGGCGTCCTCGCCCTGGCTGAAGACGTAGATGACCGGGATGCCAAGGCCGCGCAATTCGACGGACGGACGGCGGTCGGCCCGCCGCGCGGTCACGATCAGCCCGTCGATCTGCTTGGCCAGAAGCTGGTCAAGGTGGGCACGCTCGCGCTCGGCATCGTCAGTCGCATTCACCATGAAGACGCCGATGCCAGACTGCGACAACACCCCTTCCAGGCCCTCCATGATCGGCATGGTGAAGCGCCCGAAACTGTCGTTCGAGATCAGCCCGACCGAACCGGACAGGCCCGTATGCAGGCTGCGCGCAAGCGTGTTCGGGCGGAAGTTCAGTGTCCGGACAGCGTCCAGCACCCGTTTCCGCGTCTCGTCCGACAGCGATCCGGTGCGGTTCAGCGCCTTGGACACCGTGCCGATCGACACCCCCGCCGCGCGGGCGACGTCGTGGATGGTGGCGGTGCCCCGCAGCGGTCCCTTGTCAGTCCCGGTCACTTGACGGCTCCTGCTAGCAATCCGGAGACGTAGTACTTCTGCAGCGCGAGGTAGACGCAGAGGCAGGGCAGCATCGAGATCACGACCGATGCCTGAAGTGCGCCCCAGTCGACCGAGCCGAAATCGCCCGATACGACCCCGGTCAGCATGATCGGCACCGTGAAGGCGCTTTCGGTGTTCATCAGGATCAGCGCCCCGATGAATTCGTTCCACGAGGTGATGAAGGCAAACAGGGCGACCGTCACCATGCCCGGCGCGGCAAGCGGCATGAACACGCGGCGCAACTGGAACGCGGTCGAAGCGCCGTCCACCCGGGCGGCCTCTTCCAGTTCGCGCGGCACGGCCTCGAAGCTGTTGCGCATGAGGTAGACCGAGAACGGGAGCTGAAGAATGGTGTGCAGGATCGCAAGGCCCAAGATGGCTGGCGGTCAGACCAAGCTTCGAGAACATGAGGTACAGGGGCACGATAAGCGCCTGGTAGGGCACCATCATCGACGCGAGGATCAAGAGGAACCACAGCTCCTTGCCCGGCACCGGGAAGCGCGCCAGCGCAAAGCCTGCAGGCACCGACAACGCAAGGCAGAGCACGATGGTCATGCCCGCGACAACGGTAGAGTTGCGGACATAGACCCAGATGCCCTGCTGATAGTTCGCGACCTTCTCGTAGTTTTCCAGACTGAGCGCCGAAGGCAGATAGGTCGGCGGCACCGCCGAGGTTTCCGCCAGCGGGCGGAACGAGGCCAGAAAGGACATGACCAGCGGCAGCAGCATGGCCATGATCACGAAAAGGCACAGCGCGGCGACAAGCCAGCCTTTGGCCCGTCGCGCCAGCGGCCGTGGCGGCAGGTCGAGGATTGCCAGGCTCATTACCGCCGCCTCCGGGTCTGGAGGCGCAGCTGCAAGACCGTCATGGCCATGATGACCAGCATCAGGATCACCGACAAAGCGGCCGAATACCCCAGATCGAAGCGCACAAAGCCGGACTGATAGATCCAGTACACGGAGGTGAAGCTCTTGCCGCGCGGGCCGCCGCCCGTCATCAGGTAGAACTGGTCGAAGGCCAGCATCGAGCCGATGACCGAGATCACCGTTGCCATCAGGATCGACCGCGCGGCAAGCGGCAGCACGATCCGCCGGACGCGCAGCGCAGCCGAGGCACCGTCGATCCGCGCGGCTTCGAAAAGATCCCCGCTGATCGACTGAATTCCGGCCATGATCAGGATCATGCCAAAGCCGACGACCTTCCAGGTGACCGAAATGATGACCGCAGCAAGCCCGGTCTCGGCCTTGCGAAACCAGACCATCGGTTCAGCGAGAAGCCCGAGGTCCACGAGCAGGCGGTTGAAGAGCCCGACCTGCTGGTCAAAAAGCCAGAACCACAGCAGCGACGACGATGCGAGGCCGATCACGACCGGCAGGAACACCAGCGTCCGGGTGACGCGACGCAGGGGAGTGTTGGGCGACACAAGAAGCGCCAGCGCAAATCCGAGGCCCATCAGGATCGGCGTGATGATTGCGGTGTACATCAAGGTGAAGCGAAAGGCGGCCCAGAACTTGGGGTCGGAAAAGGCCGTCCGATAGTTGTCCAGCCCAATCCACTCACCCCCGCCCAGAAGCGAGGTCGAGGTGAACGACAGCCAGACCAGATGTGCCATCGGCCACAGCACGAATAGGCCGACAAAGGCCAGGGTCGGTGCCAGCCAGGCCAGACCCACATAGGCATTCCTGCGCGCGGACATCGCCAGCACCTCCAATGGGCGGGGGCCGGCCCTTGCCGGCCCCCGAAAGCGTCACTTGGAGGCGATTGCAAGCATCTCGGCCCGCGCAGTCTCGATCGCGCCGTCGATGTCTCCGTCGAAGATCGCGGTCTGGACCATGATGATCCACGGCGACGAGTCCGAGTTGACCATATCCGCGAAGTGGAAGACCCACGGCACATAGCCTGCGGCAAGGGCACTGGCGGTGGTCAGCACCTTGTCATTGCCCTTGGTGAACTCGTTGTCGGCAAGGTCTGTCCGCGTGGTCAGGATCGAGTTCTTGGCAAGCCCCTGAAGCTGCGCTTCATCCGTCAGGACCCAGGTGACGAATTCCCGCGCGGCCGCCTCGTTCTTGCCGTTGGCCGGAACCGCGACGACATCGCCGCCCACGAAGGCAGAGACCTGCCCCGGTTCGGCACCGGGAAGCAGGGTGAGGCCGTAGTTGAAGTCGGGATGTTCGCGCTTCATCAGACTGATGAGGAAGCCCCCGGTTCCGGCGATGCCGATCTTGCCGCTGGCGAAGGCCGACACGAAGTTGGCACCGGTATCGACTTCGGCATTCTCGGGGATGATGCCCTCGTCCCACATCGTCTTGTAGGCCTCGAGCACCACCTTCACGCCGTCGCCGGTCAGCGCCTCGTCCTCACCGTTGCGGGGCAGCATCTTCGATCCGGCCGCCACCATCATCGGCGAGGTCACGAAGATGTTGCACCCCGGACAGGCGCCCGAGAACCAGAAGCCGTAGGTATCGCCGCCGAGTGCCCGGATCTTGCGGGCATGGTCGACCACCTCTGCGATCGTCGTCGGCCCCTTTTCGGGATCAAGCCCCGCCGCCGTGTAGAGATCCTTGTTCCAGGCCAGCACCGACACGTCAGGGGTGAAGCCGACGCCGTAGATGCGGTCCTCATAGGTCGCGATGTCCTTGTAGGCCTGCACATGCGTTGCGTAGTGCGGATCGGCGTTCAGCTGGTCCGTCAGATCGGTCAGGAGCCCGGCCTTCATGAAGTCCGGCATGTAGATCAGGTCAAAGGACACCAGATCGGGTGAATCTCCGGACTGGGCCGATGTCGCGAGCTTGGTCACCACCTGGTTGTCGGGAATTGCCGTCAGGGTGATCTTGTTCTCGTGGCCTGCGTTCCACAGGTCCACCATCAGCTTGCCGGGATCGGCGGCGCTTTCGCGGACCCACATCGTCAGGTCATCGGCCTGAACTGCCGTTGCGGCGAAGACCGCGAACAGGCAAGAAATCAACGGCCCCGAAATCCGGGGTCTGGTTCTGGTCATCGTCCATCCTCCCTCGTGCGCCCGTCCGGGCGGCATTGGCTGCCGTGGGGTCTCCCCACGTTGGGAAAAGCTTTTCCGATCCATTTTCAGAAGAGCCCGCAAGGATGCGTTGCGGCAACGGACATGAGGGCTGACGACTCGGAAAACCTTTTCCTTCCCAATCGAGCCACACTGCCCGGCTTCCGTCAATTCAATTTTCTGCCCATGCCAGATGGGGTTCAACTTTGACCAGCTGGCCTGCTGCGGGTTCCGCGGACGCCGAGACAGGGTGCCTTGGCGGGTTCGGAGTTTTCCATGGATCGGCCGAAGTTCGTCCGCGAGTTCATGCATGAGGCGGTCAATCCGATGCCGCCCATCGGTGCCATCCTCGGCACAACTACCGCAGTTCCATCCGCAGATACTGTTCGCGCACCTCGGCAGGGGGGCGGCCGTAGCCTGCCTTGAACTGCGCATAGAACTGGCTGACCGACGAAAACCCCGACGCCTCTGCCACCGACGTGATCGCCATCGAGCTTTCGACCAGAAGGGCGCGCGCGCGCATCAGGCGAAGGCGGATGACGAACTGCTTCAGGGGCACCCGCATGATCCGCGTGAACAGCGACAGCGCATAGTTTTCGTGCAGCCCCGTCACCCGCGTGATGTCGGCGTTCGACAGCGGCTCCTCCAGATGTTCCAGCACATGCCGGACCATTTCGATGACATGCCTTATATGCGCCGACGACAGCGCGCGGTCGCCCGAGATCGGGCTTTGCGGATCGGCGAGATACTCCAGCCGGTCGAGCGAGGCGCGGCGCAGAAGCGCGTTCAGCTCCATCTTGATGACCTCGGTCCGCTCGAAATCGCCGGAGCGGTAGTCGGAATACCAGAGACGGACCTGATCGGCCGAACAGAGATTTTCCGGAAGTGCGGCGATGCCGCCGCCCAGAAGTGCCACCTGCAGGGGGGCGATGTGGCGCATTGTCAGGAAGGCGTCCAGCGGCAGATAGATGTTGCACAGCTTGGGTGCCGCGGCATGCATCGGGTTGATCCGCGTCAGCCGGTGCGGAACCCCGGCCCAGAACACGACCAACCGGTTCGCGGGGACGGTCAGCCGATGGCCGTCGAAGTCGTAGTCCATCTCGAAATCGGCCGCGAAATTCACCTCGACATGTCCGTGCCAGTGCGACTGCGGCATTTCCACCGGGTCGAAGATGCGCATGCCGAACCGGCCGAACGCGCGCCGCCCCGAATAGAACTGGCGTTCATGTCCGGGAAGCGGCGTCACACGCTGGCGCGGCAGTGGTCTGGCGTCGTCCTTCACATTTGATCCATCCGCAGGTCGATCTTAGAAAGCCAGAAAACTTTCTTCGAAAGCGATATTGTTGGCAAGGCCTCTTCTGCCGCACAGTCAGGGCGATGCCGGGGAAGATGAGTCATTCGACCGCGCCGCCCCGGCGTCGGACCAGACGATGCCAGGGAAACCCGGCCGCGCCGTTGCGGCCAAGGGAGGAGCAATGACAATGACTATCCGGCGCGCCGCTGTTGCGGCGCTGTTGCTGGGCGTGTCCGCCGGGGCGGTACATGCCGAAATGATGGCGCCGACGGCGCCGCCCGAAGCGCCGAAATTCGATGCGCAGGGCGAGCCGATCTTCGTGAACCGGTCTGACATCGCCGACTACATGGCGCTGCCGGCCTATTCCGAACCGGCCTGGGTCACGGAATTTGTCAACGCGGGCAAGCTGCCCCCGGTGGCCGAGCGGCTTCCGAAAGAGCCGATGGTCTACAAGACCGCGAACATGCCGGATGGCAACGGCGTCTACGGCGACGTCATGCGCCATGTGATCGGCGGCCGGCCCGAGGGCTGGAACTTCTGGGCCGGTCAGTCCTATGGCTGGGGCGGCATCGACATCGGTCTGGTGGAATGCCTGACGCGGACGGGTCCGCTGTTCCAGGTCAACTCGGCCGACCTGCAGCCGATGCCGAACCTTGCCAAGTCCTGGGACTGGTCGGACGACGGCAAGACGCTGACCGTGCACCTGATCGAAGGCGCGAAATGGTCGGACGGCGACGCCTTCGACACCGAGGATATCGCGTTCTACTGGAACGACGTCATCATGGACCCCGAAGTCACGCCCCTGATGGGCGCGTCCGAGGCGACCTATGGCAACGGCAAACTGGAAGTCGTGGATGCCTATACGTTCAAGATGACGTTCGACACGCCATTCCCGGAATCCGTCTTGTATGCCTTCGCCTACGGCAACTTCTGCCCAGGCCCGTCGCATATCCTGAAGCCGCTGCACCCGAAATACGGCGGCGCAAGCTATGAGGCATTCCAGCAGGGCATACCGTCAGACAAGATGAACATGCCGGTGATGGGGGCCTGGGTTGTGGTCGAGCACCGGCCCGACGACATCGTCGTGCTGCGCCGCAATCCCTATTACTGGAAAGTGGACGAATCCGGCCAGCAGCTGCCCTATCTGGACGAGATGCAGTACCGCCTGTCGACCTGGGCGGACCGCGACGTGCAGGCTGTGGCAGGCACCGGCGACTTCTCGAACCTCGAACAGGCCGAGAACTATGTCGAAAGCCTGAAGAAGGCCGCCGATCCGGCAAGCCCGGCGCGTCTGGCCTTCGGACCGCGCACCATCGGCTATTCGATCCTGCCGAACCTGTCGGGGAACGGCTGGGGCGAACCCGATGCACGCGGACAGGCGATGCGCGATCTGAACCGCAACGCGGACTTCCGCATGGCGGTCAGCTATGCGCTTGACCGGCAGCGGCTGGGCGACAGCCTGGTGAAAGGCCCGTTCACGACGCCCTATCCGGGCGGCCTTTATGCCGGGACGTCGTTCTATGATGCGGCTTCGACCGTCTTCTACCCGTTCTCGATCGAGACGGCGAAGGCGCATCTTGAAAAGGCCGGGCTGACCGACACGGATGGCAACGGCTTTGTCAACCTGCCGGGCGGCGAAGACCTGACGATGACCCTGCTCGGCAACTCGGACTACCAGACCGACAAGAACCTGGCCGAAGGCGTGGTGGCGATGCTCGGCGATGCCGGCATCAAGGTCACGCTGAACCTGCTGACCGGCAAGGACTTCGACAATGCGCGCGAAGCGGGCAAGTTCGACTGGTCGGTCTACCGCAACCAGACCGACCTGATCACCGCCGTGCAGAACACCGGCGGCGCTTGCGCCGGTCGGTGCCACGACGGCCGTGAACCACCGCGCAAACGCGGCGGGCGAACTGGACCTGCTGCCGTTGGAGGAAGAGATGGTCAAGACCGTCAACGCCTTCACCGCCAGCCGCGAACCGGCAGACCGTGTGGCGCTGATGAAGACCTATCAGAAGCTCTACACCGAAAACCTGTTCGGGGTCGGTCTGACGGCCTATCCGGGGGCGCTGATCATCAACAAGCGCTTCTCGAACATCCCGGCGGGCGCACCGATCTACATGTACAACTGGGCCGAGGACAACATCATCCGGGAACGGGTCTTTGTCGCGGCGGACAAGCAGATCGGCGCGGAACTGCATCCGAACACCCTGCCGGGTGCCTTCGGCGACGCAGGCCCGATGTCGGCGAACTGACCTGACACTTCCGGCGGGCGGGGCAGACCAGCCCCGCCCGCCGACGATCCTGACCTGCCGCTGTCCCCCTTGAAAAACGGTGTCCCGATGCTGCGCTTTCTGGCGATCCGCATAGCACAGTCGATCCCGGTCCTGATCGTGATGTCGGTGATCACCTTCATCATCATCCAGGCCCCGCCCGGCGACTACGGCGACTTCATCCGCACGAACATGATCACGCAAGGCAACGCGACAGCCGAGGCGGCGGACCGGGCGGCCGAAGCCTACCGCGAGACGCACGGCCTGAACGATCCGATGCCGGTGCAGTACTGTCAGCTGGATCTGGGGCATCGTCAGCCGCGGCGATTTCGGCCAGTCCTATCGCCTACAACAAGCCGGTCGCCGACGTCGTCATGCAGCGTCTGCCCGCGACCATCGCCATCGCGCTGACCTGCCATATCCTGGCATCGTTCTTCGGCATCGGCTTCGGCATCCTTGCCGCCGTGCGCCAGTACACCTGGGTCGACACCGTGCTGTCGATCATCTCGTTCCTCGGCATGACGATCCCGCGCTTTCTGCTGGCGCTCATCATCCTCTACATCCTGGCCTACAAGCTGAACGTGCAGGAAATCGGGTCGTTCTATTCCAGCCGCTTCGGCGGGCAGCCCTACTGGCTCGGCTGGTTCGACTTCAACTGGGCCAAGTTCGGCAACCTCCTGCAGCATATCTGGCCGGTCATCGCCGTCGCCACCATCGGGGGCCTCGCCTATAACATGCGCGTCATGCGGGCGAACCTGCTCGACACGCTGAACGCCCAATATGTCGAAACCGCCCGCGCCAAGGGTCTGGGCGAAGGCGTCGGTGATCCTGCGCCATGCCGTTCCGAACGCGCTG
This sequence comes from uncultured Alphaproteobacteria bacterium, assembly GCA_963819585.1. Classification (GTDB taxonomy): domain Bacteria; phylum Pseudomonadota; class Alphaproteobacteria; order Rhodobacterales; family Rhodobacteraceae; genus JAOADN01. Next base: position 2,753 of record CAWFWP010000002.1, on the reverse strand, counting down.
CATCCGCTGGTCGCCTATCAGGGCGTCGTGCTGCCCTACATGCTGACCGGCGAGATCGAGGTCGCCATCGTCTTCGGCCTCGCCACCATCGGTCCGGCCATCGTCGGGTCGATGAACATCGGCGACGTCTATGTCACGGCGACGCTGCTTCTGGTCCTCGGTGCCACGCTCATCATCGGCAACATCATCGCCGACCTGCTGCTGGTGGCGCTTGATCCGCGTATCCGTGTGGGGGCAAACGCATGACCGCGACTCCATGAAGGCGAAGTCGACGACGGCCGCATCTCGACCGTGTCGAAGGACAGCCAGACCTATTTCTCGCTGGTCTGGCGGCGGTTCCGGAAATCGGTGCCGGGCATGCTGGGCCTGATCCTTGTCAGCACGCTGCTGATCCTTGCGGTGTTCGCGGAATTCTTCGCGCCGGTCCAGCCGAACGCGGCGGCCACATCCTTCGCGCCGCCCGACCGGGTGTCGTTCTTCACCAAGGACGGCTTCACCCTTTGGCCTGTCGCCTTTCCCGTCGTCGAAGGTGAAGAGCTTGATCCCGTGACGTTCCAGCCGCTGATCGGCCCGGACTACGACAACCCGCGCCCGCTGGCCTTCTTCGCCAAGGGCTGGCCCTACAAGCTTCTCGGCGTGATCCCGATGGAGCGGCATTTCGTGACCGTCGGTGACGGCACGCCGCTGCACATCCTCGGCACCGACAAGCTGGGTCGCGACATTCTCAGCCGCGGCATCTTCGGCAGCCGCATCACGCTGGTCATCGCGCTGACCTCGATCACGCTCATCACCGTGATCGGCACGCTTCTGGGCATCACGTCGGGCTATCTCGGCGGCAAGTTCGACCTGTGGTTCCAGCGCTTTGTCGAGATCATCCTCGCCTTCCCGCAGCTGCCGCTCTACCTCGCGCTGACCACGCTGATCCCGGTCACGGCACCCTCCAGCGTCTTCATCGCCTTTGTCATCGCGGTCATCGCGGGCCTCGGCTGGGCGCAGCTGAGCCGCGAGGTGCGCGGCAAGACGATGGCGATGGCGCGGGTGGACTACGTGCGCGCCGCGATGGCCATCGGCGCATCGGACGGGCGCATCATCACGCGCCACATCCTGCCGAACGTGATGTCCCATGTGATCGTCGCGGTCACGCTGGGCATCCCGACGATCATCCTGCTGGAAAGTCCTTCCTGGGCTTCCTCGGCTTCGCGGTGAAACCGCCGCTGATTTCCTGGGGCCTGATGCTGCAGGATTCCGGCACGCTGGCCGCCATCGGGTCGTTCCCGTGGATCCTGTCGCCGGTCGGGTTCGTGCTGCTGGCCGTCTTCGCGTTCAACGCGCTGGGCGACGGCCTGCGCGACGCCATCGACCCGTATTGAGGGTGCACATGACCGACAACATCGCCATCGAGGCAAAGAAGATCGGCGTCACCTTCAAGGTCGACGGCGGCCATATCGAGGCCGTGCGGGACGTGTCCTTCCGGCTGAACAAGGGCCAGACCATCGCGCTGGTCGGCGAAAGCGGGTCGGGCAAGTCGGTGACGGCGCGCGCCATCATGCGGCTTCTGTCGAAGCGCGCCAGCGTCACGCCGCAGACCGAGATCCTGTATGGCGGCAAGAACATGGCCCGCCTGAACCAGACCGAGATGCGCCGCCTGCGCGGCAACCGGCTGACGATGATCTTCCAGGAACCGATGTCGTCGCTGAACCCGGTCTACACGGTCGGCGCGCAGGTCGCCGAAATCCTGCGCATCCACCAGAAGATATCGAAGCGGGACGCGCTGAAGCGCGCGGTCGAGCTGTTCCGCGAGGTGCAGCTTCCCGACCCGGAATCGCGCGTGAACCAGTATCCGCACCAGCTGTCCGGCGGTCAGCGCCAGCGCGTGATGATCGCCATGGCGCTGGCGAACAACCCCGATGTGCTGATCGCCGACGAACCGACGACCGCGCTGGACGTGACGGTGCAGGCCGAAATCCTGAACCTGATCAAGGCGCTGAAGGAAAAGACCGGCATGGCCGTGATCCTGATCACGCATGACCTGACGGTGGTGCGCCAGTTCGCGGATTATGTCTATGTCATGCAGCACGGCGAGGTGCGCGAGGAAGGCCCGACCGAACAGATATTCACCCAACCCACACATCCCTACACCAAACGTCTGCTCGGGTCGGAACCCAAAGGCCAGGCCAACATGCTGGCAGGCAGCCCCGAAACGGTGATCGAGGGCCGGAATGTCCGCGTCACCTACACGCTGCGCAAGGGCGGCGCGTTCCGGGGGACGTTCCATGACCTGCAGGCGGTGGACGGGCTGTCGCTGTCGCTGAAACGCGGCGAGACGCTGGGCCTGGTGGGCGAAAGCGGGTCGGGCAAGACGACCTTCGGTCAGGCGCTGATGCGGCTGAACACGCTGAAGGAAGGCGAGGTCGAGTTTCTGGGCAACCGGATCGAAAAGCTCGACCGCAAGGGCATGAAGCCTTTCCGGCAGCGCATGCAGATCGTCTTTCAGGACCCCTTCGCCAGCATGAACCCCCGGATGTCGGTGCGCCAGATCATCGAGGAAGGTCTGATCGTCAACGGCATCGGCACCAGCCGCACCGACCGGGGCAACCGCGTCAAGCAGGCGCTGCGCGACGCGGGCCTGCCCGACACCATCCTTCAGCGTTTCCCGCACGAATTCTCGGGCGGCCAGCGCCAGCGGCTTGCCATCGCGCGCGCCATCGCGCTGGAGCCGGAATTCATCCTGCTGGACGAGCCGACAAGCGCGC
>CAWFWP010000001.1:0-450751 GCA_963819585.1 uncultured Alphaproteobacteria bacterium | reverse complement strand
ACAACAAAAGGCTATGCGGTCAGCGAAGCCGGCGATGAGGCCAGCGCGCTGGCCATCGTCCAGCAACAATTGATCGCCGTGGCGGTGGTCGATATTTCCATTCCGCCCAACGCCGCCCAACGCGTCAAGCCTAGCGACAGCTACGGCCTCTCTCTGGCCCGCACCCTCAAACAGACCCAGCCCGCCATCGGCGTTGTGCTATTTAGCGCGTATGAGGATCGCGGCGAAGACGTGATGCAACTGATCAAGGCCGGTCACCGCAGTCTGGGTTACAAACTCAAGGGCTGTTCGCCGGGTGATTTGCTCAAGGCCATTCAAGAGGTGCAGGCCGGGCGGGTGGTCATCGATGCCGAGGTCACCCAATCACGCGCCCATTCGCTGGTGCAAGACATGCTCGGCCAACTCTCGCCGGAGGAGCGCGAGCCGGTCCAATTCGCCCTCGCCCATCTCGACGAACTCACCCCGCGCGAACGCGACATCGCCTACCGCATCGCCGCCTCGCAGACCGTCAAGGGGGTGGCCGATGCGCTGCATCTCGCGCCCAAGACCATCGAAAATACGATCACGACGATCTACAGCAAACTCGGCTTAAATATGTTGCCAGGTAATCTGCGCGAAGTCGTGCTGCTGGCTAAGGCCTGTTTGATGAAGGACCTCTTGCAGAAAGCCTGAATGACGAAAGTGATGGCATAACTTTCTTGGATGGTTCTTTTAGACATCATAAGTCGTGAGTCTGGTATATGTTAGATTTTTGCGAGTCCGAAACACTCACCGGACTTATGACTCAATACCGCATCGCTTTTAATAAGCCTATACCGAAGCATCGGCACTCATTTTTTACAGAAAGCATCCTGAACGAAGGGCGGGCACATGCGAACATTTCAACTTGATGAGTCCCCGCCCGCAGTTGAAGGACGCGCTCGCCATCGGAGTTTGAACTTCGGCATGGTGCGCGTCCTTCAACTGCGGGCGGCAGTTACACTAATACTGCGGTGTGGTTTTTCAAGCCGCCCTGCGTTCAGGATGCTTGCATCCTGGATGATTTTTGTAGTTGGAAGTAATACTTATTTGTAAGGTATTGACTTATGACTTTTCACTCGTGACTCATATCTTGTGATAACCCCATGATCCGCATCTTCCGCCCTCTCTTCCTACTCGCCCTCCTGGTCGGCCTTATTACCCTTGTCGTCAGCACCTTGGAAGTTGGGCAACCGTTTGGTGGCTTTCTTGCGGCATGGCGACCGCCGGACAAATGGGTGATCGATAACGGCACCCCGCCGTGGTGGGAAGGCTTCTCGCAGGCCGGGCTGACCTATCAAGATCAGTTGCTCACCCTGGATGGCGCACCCTTCGATGCCAATTACCCCGATATCTTCCGCCGCGCTGCCGAACAGCACAAGACCAGTCTGCCACTCACGGTCCAGCGCGATGGCGTAGTCGCTGCGCTCGACACGCCAGTGATCACCTATCGCTTTGCGCATTTGCTCGAAGTGAAATTTGCCGAGCTGATCTCCGGCATGGCGATCTTGCTGATTGGCTTTTTGATCTATCGGGTGCGCCCCCACGACCCACTCAATCAGGCCGCTTCGTTGGTGTGTGGCATCTTCAGCATCAACCAGTGGATGTGGCACCTTAATTTGCTTGGCTCGCAAGCAACGGGCTTGTGGTGGATGGATGTGCTGTGGCTATTGATAACGCCGTTGTTGGGGCCAGGGCTGCTGAGCTTCGCCCTGCACTTTCTGCACCAAGGCACACCGTTGCCAGCGCGCCAAATCTGGGTGTTGCGCATCGCCTATGTCACCGCCATCGCGCTGGCCATTGCCCAAACCGCCACCCGCGCCTTTCTGCCACCCATCGACTATGCACTGTTGCAAGTGCTGCGCGATGTGCTGTATCGGCTGGTCGTGCTCGACATCTTTGGCGGGGCCATCGCCTTTTTGGTGATTTTCTTGGTGGGCTTGTCGGCCCGCAGCAGCCGGACGGCACGGGTGCGCCAGCAGCGCATCATGCTGGCGCTAGGTTTTCTGCATTGCACTGCCGGCCTTGGTGCGACATGTCTATGTCTTGCTCTTTGATGCCGGATCGCTGTATGTGCTGGGCGGTCTCGATTTGCGCTATCTCTATCTCGGCATCCCGCTCACCATGTCGCTGGCGATTGTGCGCTACCAGACCTTTAAGAGCGAGCTGCCGCTGTTGTTGGCGCTGGCGGCCTTGGTCGGCAGTGCCATCTTGGCCAGCCTGGGCGATTGGGCCTTGCGGCGCTTCTGGGCGCGCCGGGCCAAGCGTTTGCCCAGCCGCCCTTTTTGCTGATTTTTCTCATGCTGTTCGGCGCGTTTCTGCTCTTTCAATGGTTCAGCCATCGCAGCATGCCTAGAATATTTCGTTGGCAGAGCACCAGTTACAACGCGGTCAAACGCTTTGGCGCACGCCTGGCTGGTCAAAACGATCTGGCGCAACTCCCACAGCAAATTACCCAAGCCCTGATCGAAGAGTTGCAGCTTGAGCGCGCCGAATTCCGCTGGTCTTTGGCCGTTAGCTATTGGCCGCTAGCCGCCAGCCACCAGCGTGCTAGCCGCCAGCCACCAGTACCGCTAGCCTGCCAGCCACCAGCCACCAGCCGCCAGCCACCAGCTGCCAGCTGCCAGCCGCCAGCTGCTAATCCCCATCCGCCTAAACGACCCACAAGGCTACGACGCCGCAGTCTGGCTGGGCACATCGGCCTCGGCCCAACCCATTGGGCTGTTGCTGTTGGGCAAACGGCGCGACGAGGAAATCTTTCACGAGCAAGACTTCGAGATCATCGAGTTGATCGCGCAGCAAGCCTCGCTGTTCTTGGCGACGGCGCTGCAACTGCACGAGTTGCGCCAAGTGCCGCAGCGGGTGGCCGAGGCCCAAGAACATGAACGATTTCGCATCGCTCAAGAGCTGCACGACACAGTGCAGCAATTTCTGGGGCGCTTGCCCTTTCAACTGGAGATCAGCCGCGACTTGATCGCCAGCGATCCCGCCGCTGCCAACCAGCAATTGCAGCACGCTCAAAACGAGGTGCAGCAGGCCGCCCGCACCGTGCGCGAGATTCGGGCCGACCTCGCTCCTTCGCAATTGCAATCCGGCTTTGTGCAACCGATGCAGGAGTTGCTGGCCCGCTTTGCCAGCCGAACCGACCTTCAGGTCGTCATCACGCTGCCGGTCGAGCTCGACACCGCGCTGTCCATGCCTGCCCGCCACGCGCTGTTTCGGGTGTGTCAGCAGGCGCTCGACAACATCGAGGCCCACGCCGAGGCCGCGCAGGTCATGGTGCAGGTGGCCGTCGAGCCCACCCGCATCACCTTTGCCATCTGCGACGATGGGCGCGGATTTGATTCCAACTCGCCGAAACCCTCCGTTGATGACCCCGCCGCCCACTTCGGCCTGCGCTCCATGCAGGCGCGTTTATCCACATTGGGTGGGGCGCTGGCCATCACCTCGCAGCCCGGCGCTGGGACGCAGGTGGAGGGGTGGTTGCCACGCAGACCGTGAAACTTCGCGTCTCTACGTGGGCAACAAGGGCATTTCCCTATAGTGTTGGGTCATGACATTGGGTAGGCTCTCCGGCAGGAGATAAACCATACCCATGCTGACCCTACTCGTTATTGCCGCCCTCGTCATTCTAGCCCTGGCCATCGGCCTGAGCATCCGTTGTCCAGACTTCGTCGCCCGCCACGACTGACATCATCGACACTATCGACACCACCGACACTTTTGATACCCCCCACGCCCCACGCACCGCCCCCTTCGCTTTCCTCAAACTCCTGCGTGGCCCGCAAGTGCTGCTCATCTTTGGCGTGTTTTTGGTGGTGGTCTCAGCCAGTGTGTTGGTGGCGTTTAACTGGGCCAGCTTTTCGCCGGTGCTGCAATTTGGCATGCTGGCGGGTGTATGTGGCGGCTTGTGGGGCTTGGGTGGATGGCTCTCGCACAAATCGGCCCGGGCTGGATTGGGGCTGCAAGTGGCGGGCGGGCTGCTGGTGCCGATTGTGGCGTTTGCCCTGTCGCGCCCGGGCCTACTCGATCTGCTGCCGCGTCAGTCATGGTTGCTCACTGCTGGCATCAGCGTCGTTATTTATGCCTTGGCCACTTGGCGGCTGCGCCAACCCATCTTCATGGTCGCAGCCTGCATCAGCCTCATCAACACTGTGCTGGCTTCGGTCGGTTTCGTCGCCGAGCAATGGTTGCCCGCTTCGCTGATTCTGACCCTGACCGGGTTTGTGATCGTCTCCCACGCCTTGCGCGACGATGAGCCCATGGTCAGTGCCAGCCCCCGCTGGATCGCCCATCTGGCCACGCCCATTACCCTGGTCGTCGTCCCGCTTATGCACGCGCTTGGCTTTGGGGTGATGGACCTGACCACGGTGGGCTTGACCCTATGGGCCGGCAGCGCCTACTACGCCTTGGCCCTGATTCTGGATCGCCGACAGCGTTGGGCTTGGCCCGCCGCATGGCTGCCCGTGATTGCGCTGTTTGTAACATTGATCGCCAGCCATGCCTCAAATATTTGGTGGAGCATCGGCCCCGCTGCGCTCATCCTGACCTACGTCGTGGGTGCGGTGGTGTTTGACCCGCATACCCGCAGCCGCAGCGTGCCGATCTATTTGGCCGCCCTCAAAGCAGCGTCAGCCATGCTGCTCAAACTGATCGACACACCTGCGCTTATGCGCTGGAGCATACCGGTGCTGCTGATCGCCTGTGCAGTCGTGGTGGTGGGCTATCACTTGGGGCGCTTCGCTTGGCTCAAGGCACACCAACGCAGCCGCATCCCGGCCATTGCCTTGGCTTTGGCCGTGCCGCTGCTCTATGTCTGGCTGGCACAATTCAACTTGCCCTATCTCGATCACAGCCGTCTGACGTTGGTCTTTACGACCTTGGCCTTGCTAAGCGCGGCCTGGCTGCACCGCACCCGCGCCGCTTACTGGACACCAGTGGGCTTGGTTTGGGGTGGGGTGGGCCTGTTGGTGCTGATCGGCAATCTCGTCGTGACTGGTGGAGTCATTCCTGCGGAGCATTTGGGCGCATTGAGCCGCGATCCAGTGGATGGCATCGGCATGCTGGTGCTGGCCGCGACCACGCTTTACCTGAGTTTGCGCTTCCGGCATTTTGCTGCGGGTTTTCTGGCGGTGGGCTTGGCCTGGCTGGGTGTCAACCACATGGCCGTGGCCTGGCAGATCGATGGCAACCCAATAAGCCTGTCGAACATGGGGCTGGTGTGGTGTGGGCTGGCATTGGCCTTCGTCATCGCCGCTTATGTAATGCGCCGGTTGGTCTCCACCAGATTTGCGCTGCCATATGCGCTGGCCGGGGCAGGGTTACCGCTCTTGGCAGTGCTGGCCATGGCCGGTGATGGCATGCGCATAACCGGGGTGTGGTGGATGATCGTCGCGCTATGGCTGCTGCAAGCGCATTACTTCCGCCAACGCTGGGTGGTGGCGCTGGCCATGCTGGCCGCCGACATGGCCCTGCTGCGCACCGCCGCGCTGCTGTGGCCGACTGCCGAGCAAGGCAATGGCGGCATCCTGCTGATGGTGGCGATGTGGTTGCAAGTCTTCGCCACCATGATCCTACGCAAGACCCGTCACGCCACTGGTTGGCGCTGGTCCGAACCGTATATCGCCGCTGCGCTCACGGCGGTGTGGGCGTTGGTGTTGGGTGCAGCCGGATGGGCCACCCTGGCCTATAGCGCCTTGGGCTTGGCCGCGCTATGTCTGGTGCTGACTGCCTTCGACCGCAACGAGGTAACTGCCTGGGCAACACTGGCCTTTTTGATGTTGGGCATCTCGGCGTGGCATGCCAGCATCGGTTGGCGCTGGACGCAAAGTGCGGCCATGCACATTTGGGTATTGGTTGGGGCGATGGCATTGGGCGGGCTGATCAATCGCATCCAACGTGGGGCCAAGATCAAGGTCGATTCGGTTTGGACGCGCCCATTGCTGTGGGGGGCACTGATCGCTGGATCGATATGGGGCATCGTCGCGCTGTGCACTGGGCTGGCCTTTATGCAATATGCTGAGTTTGCGCTGGCTTGTCTGGCCTATGGCGCGTTGCTGGCAGTCTTAGCCGTGAGACGACGCAGCGCCATCACCGCTGTGTTTGCGCCGGTCTTTATGGTGGCTGCAGTGTGGGGTTACGCGCTCAGCCAAAGTTGGTCGGATGCACAGTGGTTCGTCACACCGATCGGTTTGTATTTGTTGTGCGTCGCCGCCGCCCTGCGCTACTTCAAATCCACCCCGGCAGCGACGGCTGACAATGTACCGATGCAGGCCGCCGCCATGCAATCCGCACAAGTCTTGGAGTGGATTGCCAGTATCTTGCTTTTGGGCGTAACCGCCATGCAAATGCTAACCAGCGTGCGGGCCGACTCACAGCTGTATGCCGCTGCGCTCTGTGGCGAATCGTTATTGCTGGCCGGTTACGGCACGCTGCGCCAGTTGCGGGTGCCATTTATCGGTGGCTCAGTCTTCTTTATTGGCAGTGTGTTGTGGCTGGGGCTGGACCCATTGTTGGCGCTCAACAAATGGGTGCTGTTCGGCGCGCTCGGTCTGCTGATGATCGCCGCCTATGTAGTGTTGGAGCATGGCCGCGTCCAAGTCGCCGCACTGCGCCAGCGCCTATCAATGCGGTTGCACCAGTGGCAGTAGAGAAGAAGTGATGGGTGCTCAGTGCTTAGTGGCGAAATTGCCACTCAGGACTAAGCACCAAGCATGCATCACTTCTTAAAGCTGACGACGACGCAAGAAGAGCGAGGCGACAAACCCGATGGAGCCCAACACCAACAACACCCCACCGATGGTGGCGAGTAAACCAAAGGCATTGTTGACCGTTCGAGCCGTATCACCCGATGGGGTCGCGGTTTTGCTGATATCGACCACGCCATCTGCCGTGCGACGCAACCCGACATAGAAAAAGCGCGCGCACCGGCCAAAATCCGGGTGGTGTCGTTGAGCGGCGACGTTGGCACATATTGTTGGGGGGCTGTGGCCATAATGGTGTAATTGGTTTGCGGCAGATTGATAAAGCAATGTGGTTCATTCTTGCCATCGCTCTGGTATGTCCCCACTACAGCACCATTGATCGTCAACGAAAAATCAACCGCCGGCACATAGTCTTCGCTAGAGTCACGCGAGCCATTACCGTTGTCGTCAAAGAAAGGCGCGACGCACAGTTGGCCGGTCTGCGTGATCGTGCTTGGGTCGGTGATGCCCACAGCAGCAGCAATGGCGACAGCCTGGTCGGGCGTGGGTGGGATGGGTGTGGGGCCAACCGTCACAGTTGCCGATGGTTGTGGTGGCACCACAAGCAACGCTTGGCCAATGGACAACAAATCGTTATCCAAGTTGTTCATCCGCTTGATGTCTTCAACCGTTGTGTTGTATTTCAACGCGAGATCCAACAAGGTATCGCCAGAGGCCACAATATGCGTCACACCAGCGGGCGTAGCCTCGGCCGTGGGAGCGTCCGCCGGAATGGCAGCCGCATCGGCGGGTGCGGTTTCGGCCACCGCCGGCGCAGCAGCCGGAGCCGCCGATACATATTCCAGCACTGCGTCATCCCAAAACACCTCGTTGTGGCGCACCGGGTCACGCATTGTCGCATAGGTATATACGATTACGGTGGCGGCTTTGGCTTCCGCCTCTACGGTAAATGTCACGTAGCCATTGCTGGCCTCCTGCTCAGACGACCAAATCACCTGATTGCTGAGTGGGCGAGGCTGACCATCGATCCCGCCAAACGGGTCGATGCCCACTTTCAAGCGAATGCCACTCGACGGTCGTGCCGAGATCGGACTTTCATCGCGGGTGGACCAAATCTGACCATAAACGCTGAAACGCAGCTTTGACCCCACTTGGACACTTTGCACCGTCCGGTAGATGCCGGCCGTAAAGGTCTTGTTCTCTTCATATATGCGTTGCGCGCCTCCGCCCCGCACCCGGCCCGAGGCTGCATCAGCTTTCACAAACTTGGGTTGGAAATTAATCCCTTGCTGGTCCGAGTCGCGCCGCGGAATGAACCAAACATTCCATTGTTCCGGCACATCGCAGTTGCCACTTTTACAATAGTTGACAGCTGCTGGGCTGGCATCATTGGCAAAGCATGCTTTCAAAACTTTCATTAAAAATGATACTGTTCTGCGCCTGTGCGATATCTATCCGGCCCAGAATCAACCAGTGGCTGACAAATAGAAGGGCGGCCAAACATGCGCGACATGCGGCCTCAAAAAAAACGTTTCTTGAATCTTTCATAGCAATGCGCGCCGAAGGGCAAAATTTAGAGTGAGATGATGTTGGGGAAACGGTCATTAGCGCGGAGACGAAATGATAACCCACTCTTGCACGGCCCCGTCCTTGGCGCGGTGTATCAAACGCTTGTCCGTCGCAGGGTCGTAGAGACCAACGCGAATTTCATCGCCGGGCTGAAGTTCTGCCTGTCCGATAGGCCCGCTAGGCATAGTGTCAATACATGCTGGTCCATAAACTTATCACCGACTCGCCATTCCGGCATTGGCCAGTAGCCCCGTGCCGGACTGTGATCCGACTGGGCAATGACTTTATCACCGCGCCACCAATGCACAAACACGCTGTAATCTTGTCGCGGCGGCGAGGTCGCTTGCCAGCCCAACACCAGTGTTTGCATTTTCGGATTGGCCGCAGTGGGCGTGAGCCAACGTGCCGAAGCCAGGGTGATCCCTTGCTCAAATACCCCGACGGGCGCAGCGATTTTCTCGGCGGTGCGCCGTTTCAACCGCAATTAAGCCCGGCGCGGGTTGGGGTCAAAATCGCCTTGCGCCAATGGCCCTTCATGAATGGCCAATTGCAATGGTGATTTTGGTAAGGCCCCGCGCACCGCACCCCATGGGTGATTGGGGTCAAACAAGATCATGCCGGATAGCACATCCTGATGGTGTTGGCAACTTGCAGTGTAACTGTCGCCCTTCAAGGTGAAACGGATTGCACCTGTGTTGGCATTCTGCCCGGGCACAGAAACGCAGCGCAGCGTTGTCATCGCTCAGACGATCTTGCAGCCAGAGATGCGATTCAGCTTGCGGATGTTGGCGCAGCCACGTATTCATCATCCGCCAGCGCGACATTCTGCTGCTCCAACCAATAGCCCGTCATCGGCCTACGCACATAATCGTTGAAGTAATCCTGATACGTATGATATCCGCTGTAAGCCATGACGAGCGTGGCAATCAGTGCAGGTGGGCTAATGTGACGCGAAAGCCGCCCGGTCACCATTAACCAGCCACGCCGCGACAGCCAAGCCAAACCCGCTTCCAGCCCCACCGCCGCAACAAGGCACGCGGCCGGCAATGCACCAATCGCGCGCAGAAAATGCGGCGTATCTTCGGCCAGAATCGTGGGGATCAGAAAAATCAGTCAGCCAGAGCAGAATCACAAATTGAGAATTGAGAATTGAGAATGGAGGCGTTTGTGCGCAACCTGAGATTATTTCTCAATGCTTTGATCGCCGCCCAAACACAGACACCCACGCCAATCATAAAGGCCAACGCCAACGGCGTATCGAACACCGGACGCAGCGCCAAGTTGTGCCGCCAGATGCGATCACCGGTATGGGTAAACATGAGCGCGGCAGCACCGATATGCTGCATAAGCGTGCCAAACACGTCGCCCTGGTTGATGACCGGGTTCAAAATCGAAACCTGCCCAGCCCGCGCAAGATATAAATCGCCGTGGCGCAGCAACCATATGACAAAAGGCAACAACGTGATCTACCGCGCCAACCACATATCGCCCAGACCAGTCGGGGTTGGCGGCCCGCGCGCCCTTGCACAAGCCGATGCCACATCACCCACCCCAACGCCAGCCCAACCACAAATTGCCCAGAGGTATAAGTATAAAAGGTCAGGCCAAAACTCGCCCCGGCCAGCACCGCCAACAGCGCGCCCGCTTGGGGTCGGTCGCGGTGCGGCTGGCTGCCCACAGCGCCACTGCCACACACAAGACCAAGGGCAAGGTGATGGCCCGAAAAGCCACCCGACTGATCGCGACATGCCAAAATGTGCCCGCCAAAATCCCCGCACTTAACAAACCAATGCGTGGCGAGAACAGCTGCCGACCCACAAAATAAATCGCCGCAATTGTAGCGATGCCGACGCTGGCGGAGACGATGCGCAGCGCTTCAGGCGTACGCCCAAATAGCGCAATACCGATGCTGAGCAAATAAATAAACAAGCCCTCGCGCCCATTATTGGCCGCAAAAAACAGGGCAAACTGGCCGCGCAGGATTTCAGTGCATCCAGACCGTAAAAGGCTTCATCACGGTATAGCCCGGGTGGCAATGCGCCCAATGGCCGTTAGCCGCAGATAGGCCCCGGCCGCCAAAATGCCCCACAATCCCAACGCGATCCGCACACGGCTGCCCCAGCGTTGTGAGGCCATCATCGGCTGAACAGCTTGCGTCACGCTTGGCCTGCGCCCTTCTGACCCAATTCAGTATCCACAACCCAATTCGACATGCGAAACAGCACCAAACTGGCAGTGTGGCCGTGCAAGAAGTTGCGCCCGCCAATTGGGCCAAGCTCACCTGCGCAGAAAAATCCGGCCAATTGAATGGGCGCCGGTTGCCCCAAAGCATGTTGAATGATCGAGATATCGCCGTTGGCATGGTCGTATAAACGCGTGCCACGGCCATTGCAGGAGAACAGTAACGCCCCAGCCGGTGGGCCATACAGTGCCTGTGGGGCCAGCAACAGCGACAAATCTTCCTGCGCTGTATCTGCGTCGCGCAGGTGAAACTGCACCATGGTCCCATCGGCCAAGCGGTCACCCACGACAATCGCCCCGGTCGTCGCATCGCTATCCAGCACCCCACGAATGAGAAAATCACCGCGCCCGAGTACATCATCCTGAACATCGCCGCTGGGCGTGCGGATGGCCTGTCCGATATACAACCCATTCCGCAATAAGGCCTGATCCTGGCGCGACAGCTCAGTCAGCATGGCTTGAATCAATTTAACGGGTGCACCACCGTTTAGCCCAAAGATCATGTTCTCGCTGGCGCGCGTAATCTTGTAGGGCTGGCCAATAGGTCGACAACCCTGCGAGACGATCACATCCACATCAATATCACCCGACAGGGCTAGGCCGATAACACCAAAATGCTGCACGCTATCATTCAGCAACAGCATGCTGGCACCGGCAAAATTAGCCCCGCTGGCCATACCGCCCACAACTGGCACGCCGGGGAAATTAGTATTAAACGCTTCTAGAATCGGTTCAATTGGGGTAGAAATGGATCGGCCAACACGATAAACAGCTTCGGGGCTTTGGTGTTTATAGGGGCACCCACCATCTCGCAGAACGCCACATCATCGGACAGCAAACGAACCCAATCTTCCATCTCCATGCTGGTAAAGCTGAAGGGTTCTAACTTAGCGCCAGGCAGGCAGCCTGCCACAATCGCAATCGCCGGTTGGTTTTCGATCTCTTGTTCGCTGGTGATGACACCCTCGGCCGAGCAACCCAGCAATATCTTTGGGTTCAACTCTGCCTGCAATTGCGCCATGATGCCGGGGGCTTCCAATGAGAGCGATGCCGAGACAAACACTATCAGTAAGTCGACCTCGGCGTTGTCTGCCCGCAGTGTGCTGCGCACCTGCTGGGCCAAAGCAGGCGCCGCCCACGACATGTCACGGCTTGCCGACGTGTTCCGCGCTGAGTCGATGGCGCGATCGGTGACCACCGCTGATGCGAATTTGATTTTGCGATTGATGTTGGTTGATTCAGTCACGATTGACGGCTCCTGCCGTATAAACTGATTCTACAATTCAATAAATTCGATAAATTTAATAATTCAAGTTAGCCAGTAGTTACCAAGCCATGACCAGATCGATCATTCAGGTCACCCTGCTCTCCAAAGCCCTAACCGTCGGGGCCTATCAGCGTAAATGCGCGCTAATGGCCGCCCACGCCGATATTGCCCTAACTGTACTGGTTCCCCCAGCCTGGGGCAATACCGCGCCGGAGCCAGTGCCACCGCAAGGCTACACCCTACGGGTCATTCCCATCCGATTGAATGGTAATTTTCACCTGCATCATTACCCCACGCTAAGCCACGAGTTAGCGTTGTCCAAGCCTGATATTTTGCACATCGACGAAGAACCCTATAATTTTGCGACGTTTCTTGCATTTCGTTTATTTCATTCGCTACAACGCAAACTGTCAACTGCGGCAGCGCGGCCCCGGCCCAAGGCGCTGTTCTTCTCCTGGCAAAATCTAGCGCGGCGTTATCCGCCACCTTTTCGATGGATGGAGCGCTATGTATTGAGGCAGGCCGATGCCGCCATCGTTGGCAACACTGAAGCGCAACACGTCTGGCGTGCCAAAGGGTTTACAAAATCGATGCAAGTCATCCCCCAATTTGGGGTCGATGAGGTTGCCTTTGCGCCCACGGACGCACCAAAGCCACCCTCGTTTGTCATTGGTTATGCCGGGCGCTTGGTCAGCGAAAAACGGGTGGATATGTTGATTGAAGCCCTGGCGGCATTGCCAACTGCCCAGTTGCTCATCTTCGGAGATGGGCCAGAAGCACCCGCCCTACATGCCCAAGCTCAACGTCTCGGCGTGCTGGATCGGATTGAATTTCGGCTGCCCGTGCCTTCCACCCAAATGCCCGCGATCTATCACGCCATGCATGTTTTAGCGCTGCCCAGCGAAACGCGCCCCAACTGGAAAGAACAATTTGGGCGCGTGCTGATCGAAGCCATGGCCTGCGGCGTGCCGGTAATCGGCTCAAATAGTGGTGAGATCCCGCATGTCATCGGCGAGGCCGGTTCGGTTTTTGCCGAGCGCGATGGGGCAAAGTTAACTGAGGCACTCCAATTGCAGCAGTCCCCTGCCTTGTGCCGAGACCTGGCCCAACGTGGGCGCGCCCGCGTGCTAGAACGCTTCACCATGCAGCGCATCGCCGACACCACGGTCGAGTTCTATCGGCAACTTAAGACAGCTTAACGATCTTATGGCGCGCCGCTTTGAGCACGGCCTGGGTGCGGTCATTGGCGTGCAGCTTGCCCAGAATGCTGCTGACATAGTTGCGCACTGTGCCTTCGCTCAAAAAGAGTTGTGCGGCAATATCACGGTTGTTTAAACCCTGCGTCATCAGCGTCAATATTTCAAATTCGCGCTCGCTGAGCTTTTCGATCGGAAATTCTTTCGCCGGGGTGGTTGGGCCGGGGTCTCGGCGACTGGGATTCTGGATTGCTCATGCGGCGAAACTCATCCATCACCTTACCGGCGATGGCCGGATCGAGCAATGATTCTCCTTCAACCACTCGCCGGATCCCGGCGATTAACTCATCTGAGGGTGTGTCTTTCAGCAAATAGCCTTTGGCCCCTGCCCGAATGCCATCAAATACCCATCCGTCCACATCGTAGGTCGTCAAAATAATTACGTGCACGCTTGGCAATGTGGCGCAAATCTGGCGGGTGGCCTGAATCCCACTAAGTTGCGGCATTTTGATGTCCATCAGCACCACATCCGGTTTAAGTGCCAGGGCCAAGCGCACCGCAACCTCGCCATTTTCAGCCTGCCCGACAACAATCATGTCTGGCTGCTGATTCACGATCAGGGTCAGACCATCGCGAATAATCTCTTGATCATCGGCCAACAATACACGTATCTTTTCCATACACATTACACCTGACGCCTGACCCTGACACCTGCTTTGGCGATCTGCTATTTGATATCCACGTCTACACTTGTTGCTTTTTTCTCGCCGGTCACACTTGCAGAATTACAGTTGTGCCCTTGCCTGGGGCGCTATCCAACCTTAGGTGTGCGCCGATAAGGTCGGCCCGCTCACGCATGCCTTTCAAGCCAAACCGTTCGTCGTCCAAAGGGGTTTGGGTAAAACCCTGGCCGTTGTCAGACACACTTAGCGTAACACGGGTATGCTCACCGTTGGGGTGGGCCTGCAATTGTAGCCGCACTGTGCTGGCTTGCGCGTGGCGTTCGACATTGTTCAGCGACTCTTGGGCAATCCGATAAAAAGTATTGGCCACCTCCGGATTTAACCGTAGGGTATTGCCTTCATAGTGCGTCACCACGGGCACGGCGGTGCGTTGGGTGAAGGCCTCAGCCAGTTTTTGCAAGGCACCTTCTAAGCCAAAATCAATCACCTGATTGGCTCGCAAATCGCTGATCGCCCGACGAGTACTATCCAAACCCTCTTTGACCAAGCCGCGCGCCTTCCCCAACTCGGCACGCGCGGCGGCCTGCTCACCGGGCAACACCGCCCCTACGACATTGAGTTGCATCGACAACGCCGCCAATGTATGCGCCACTGTATCGTGCAAGTCTCGTGAGAGCCGCATGCGCTCTTGGTTGGTCGCCAACACCTCACGCACATGGGCTTGCTCGGCCAAACGGGTATTGGCCTGTTCCAATTGAGCATGCTCAGCGCGCTGCTGATCAGCCAGCGTGCCAACAAAATAACACACCACCACCATGACAATCATATAAGCCATAGCATTGCCCACTTGGCTGCGCCACAAGTAAAGCTGGTACCCAATTGCCTATCCACCATCGCAACGACTATTAAGCCAATCACGCTTAGCAAAATAGCCGCACCGACCCAACGCAGCACCCCGCGCCGGCCATCCAGCCATGCCCCCAATACAACCGGCACCAAGGTCAACAGGAATGTGCCACCCAAATCAGAAAATCCACGCTCCGACCTGATCCGATCCATAATCTCGACACTCAGTTGATTGCGGCTGGCCGCCAACAAAAATATGGTCGATGTGGCAACAAATTCTAAAACCTGCAAGAAGAGCGCCGCAATCAACAGCCAGCGAACAGTGCGCGGGGGGATTTGGCCACGCCGCTCCAGCCAAAAACTCAGCCCAAAAATAATCAATGCCGGCAGCACCACCACGGTTACCAGCCAAATGCTCAAATCGCCAAAGTTGACGGTTACGGCAATGGTCGCAAAAAGCGCCGGCACGATTCTCAGCAACAAACTGATGCGGAGCAATCGAAGTAGAACATTCACACGGCGAATTTTAGCGGCACCACTGAAAAAGGGCGGTTATTCCTCTTCTGTCTTCTGTCTAATAAAAAGCGCTCTTGACCATATTCATCGGAAAGCTGGCTTGGACGATGGTGCCACGGCCAGCAGCGCTTTGCACACTTATCGTGCCGCCATACTCCGTGGCGCGCTCGCGCATGCTTTTCAAGCCCAAGCGACCTTCGCGGCTTGTTTGCGGGTCAAAGCCGGCCCCGTCGTCCGTAATCTCAATCAACACATTGCTCATCTCTGTCTTGAGACGGACCGTGACTGTTTGGGCCTGGGCATGCTTAATCGTATTTTGCAATGCCTCCATTGCCACCCGATAAATGGCTTCTTTGACCGCCAGCGGCAAGGCTGGGTCTTGTTCATCAGCATCGATCTGCAATTTCAGGCTATGCCGATTACACAATTCTGTGGCCTGTTTGCGGAAAGCCTCGATCAAACCAAATTTCTCGAGCGATTCTGGGCGAAGTTCAAAAATCAAGGCCCGCATCTCGGACAGCGACACTTCGGACAGCTTGAGTAGGTATTCGATGGCATCGGCATATTCGCGCTTGGTCACACCCAGGTGATGCTTGAGGGTGCGGGCACCCAGCACGATGCCAAACAAAGCCTGCGAGACAGAATCGTGCAACTCACGCGCCAACCGGTTGCGCTCGCTTAACGCCGCCGATTTCATTTGGTGTTGCTGCAAACGGCCATTGTCAATCGAAGTGCCGATCTGGCGGGCCAGCGCCATCACCATTTGGGCATGGCGCTCCTGCAAAGCATATGGCGTTCCATGGCTAATGCCCATCAAACCCAAGACCCGACCATGCGACATAATCGGGACAAACATGATGGAGGAAATGCTCTTGGGTACCCGCCCCAATAAGCGAGTCGATTGCGCACAATAAGCCTGTGCAAGTGGTGACCCATCACGGATATCCCCAATGACGATCGGTTGACCATGTTCAAATGCCGTTTTCCAATGCAAGTCTGTTGCTTCGTCGTAGGACCAGACAATCGTGCGCGCCTCTGCCGTCAGGTTGAGTTGGCCCGCATCCACCAATCGCAATTCGGTCGTATTGATGCGCTCCCACACCAATGCATAGTTATAAGGCACCAATTGGCTCAGACTGTTGAGCGCCCGATCCAACAATGTATTCAAGTCATTGGTGGCACTGAGCGACTGTGACATTTCCAGCAACGTCGACAACTCGCGGGTGCGCTCGGTCACGCGCTGTTCCAGCAAATCGCGCTCGGTCTGTAGCGCTCTGGCAATACGAGCCCGCTCCATCGCACCGCTGACAGTTTCAGCCACCAAACGAATCAGAGTGATATCCTCCTGTGTCCATTGGCGTTCGTTACCAATTGTGGCAAAGCCTACCTCACCAATCAGGTCTTTGCCGCGCATGAGTGGCACACTCACCATCGATTTGATGTTCTGGCGACGACTACTTTCGACAAAGGTGTCCATCTCAGGCGGCAACTCGGCCAGATCGACAATCTGAATGGCAGTGTCCTTGAGCAATTGTTGATGCCACCACGGATACAGCTCATAAAACGGTATTGTCATTTTCGGCGGATCGTTAGGGGCAATGCCCTCTGCTCGCCACTCCAGCGACTCAGTCACGATGCGACTGTCTTCGGCCAAAAAGAATATCCTGGCAGCCTGCACATCCAGAAATTGTGCAGTGCGGGTGATCGCGTATTGAATATTGGCATCAATCTGCATGGCATCGACCCGCATAAACTGCGCGGCGATCTCCGCTACCAAACGTTCCGATTCGGCTCGGCGGGCCAATTGCTGGGTGCGGCGCTGCACGCGCTGTTCGAGCTTCAAGTTGCTGTTCTGAAGAGAGGCTTCCAAACGCTTGCGCTCAAGAATATTGCCCAACATCGAGCAAAATACCGCGATCAAGTCCTGTTGGCGCTCATTCATGGGGGCCTGCGTGATGAATGTGTCATTGAACATGATCGCTTTGATTGCGTTTTTACTTGAAAAGATAGGCGTGTGTACGACCCAACCACGACTGAGTTCAGCAGGGCCTTTGCCAACTACATAGTCCACGTATGGGCCAGCCTGCTCTACAAACCAGCGCCGTGCTGCATCATCCTTTTCATAGTGCAGCATACTATCGCTGCTAAAGCGATAAGCGCCTACATCTGTAATCTTGCCATTCACATCTGTAGCGTAGCTGCCCACCCACTCTCTTGTGGTCTCGTCCAGCCAGAAGATAGAACACCGTTCTGCACCCAACCACTCGCAGGTCCGCTCAACAGCAATGCGCCATATTTTGTCTTCGTCCGGAACGGCCAACAACTCCTCGGTAATCGAGAAAATGGATCGTAGAACCGGCCGAGAACTTTGCCTCTCGTTCGCTGGCACGCTTTTGATCAATCAGTGATCCCAAAATCGCGCAGAATGCGGCAATCATCGTCTGCTCACTGTTATTGCACTGGCCCTTCGAAATTGCCTTGTCATTGCAGAAGACACCAATCAGCTTGTTTTCAAAATCCAAAATGGGTGTGTCCACATGCCAGGTGGTGCCAATCAACTTGCGTTCAGTATCGTAGAGATCCACATCCTCCCGATAGTGCCAAGCCGAACTGATGCCACGCCGAATGGACAAAATAGCGACTGCCAAATCGGTGTATGGGAATGTCAAATTATGCTCATCGATGGTGCGCCCCTGCAAATCTGTCCCGTAGGTGCCGCCCACTTGATTCAGCTTATCCAAGTCAAATAGAAGAATGCCGCACCGTTCCACACCCAACTTGTCGCGCGCCAGCTCAACCGCAAGACGACACATATCATCTACAGAAACAGCAGCTTGCAGGGTTGCGGTGGCACCGACCACACTATCAATGCCCGACAAAAGCGCTTGTTTGCCTTGGATATTTTCCGCCTGCTGTTGCGCGATCTTGATAAATGTTTGGGCATGTTTTGCCCAGGCCTGCAATTGGGTCCGCACACTCATGAGCAAGAGAATGCTGATCAAAAGCGTGATTGCATTCATGATATTCACGATTGTGTTCGAAAAGCGTGGGTATTGATGAGATATGCTGTAAGAATGCCAAATACAATTATGGTGGCGGTGCTGTATTGCCATCTACGCCCAGCTTTGGCAAGTTGCACAATATCCGTCAGTTGAGTTGACTGAATGGATTCTACGTTTTCAGGAGATTGCATAGTGGACCGACGTGACCGGAAACTCTTTCAATGTATCTGTTTGTACATTTTGGTTTCTACAATGGATATATCACGAATGGTCGGCCAAACAATCCTGCAATAGATGCACCTGCCTAAGGACATGCAACTGAGGTAAAAAGAGGGAGTTCACCTCATCCCTTGCACTAGCTGGGACGTCAGCCAGCGGATGCAGACTCGTCAGCCCAATACCCCATGCCCCTCCCACAGCAATTCCCAATCTAAGCAAAAGCAAAGCAAAATAAACCGCGAAGGGGCGAAGCACGCAAAGAGAAATTAAAAAACTTCGCGATCTTCGCGTCTTCGCGGTTCAAATTTGTAGCTTGATCGCATGGCGGTGTCATCAAGGCGCATTACTTTCGTCAGATTGAGAATTGCTGACTTCTTCCGCATATGCCCGCGTGTGCATCCGTTGATCGTGTTAGAATCGCGCCAATGCAACGGCAAATGACGCCCACTATCCTGACTACGACTGCGACCATAGTCGTGGGCCGGTGATGCCTTAGAGTGGGTTAAGCGCCATTTGCGCGAGACAAGAAATCAATACAAGCCGCTCTGGGGAACCAGGCGGCTTTTTTTATGCAAAATATCGTAACTGTTCAGCACAAATCAGGATTTTGTCCGCGAATCACGCGAATACCCGCTAATCTGATTGGCGAAGATTCGCGTGATTCACGGATTTAACGCACGGCTGAATAGATACAAAATATCTATTTTCATGAGCAACCCAAACAAAATACCCGTCGCCGTCATGGGCGCAACAGGCGCTGTAGGTCAGCGGTTTATTCAACTGCTGAGCGAACCATCCGATGTTTGAGACTCGTGGCATTGACTGCCAGCGACCGCAGCGAAGGCAAGCGCTATGCCGATGCCGCGCATTGGATATTCGACACGATATCCCGGCCCATTTGCGCGACTGGCGCTTGCTGGCCTCCACGACCGCCGCAGGCGGTGGCCGACGCGATTCAGCCCAGCTTCTTGTTTAGCGCCTTGCCCAACGAGCTGGCCAAGGACATCGAACCGGCTTTTGCCCGGCCGGGCATGCTGGTGTTTAGCAACGCCTCGCAACTACCGGATGGCGAGCCGATGTGCCGCTGGTGATCCCCGAGATCAACTGGCAGCATTTGCATCTGCTCAAACACCAGCGGGCCAAGCAGGGCTGGACGGGCGGCATCGTGTGCAATACCAACTGCACGGTCAGCGGCCCGGCCATGAGCCTGCGCCCGCTCTACGATGCCTTTGGCGTGCAGGCGGGTGTTTAGCGTGTCGATGCAGGCGCTTAGCGGCGCGGGCTACCCGGGTGTGGCCTCACTGGATGGCACCGAGAATGTGGTGCCGTTTATTAAGGGTGAGGAAGAGAAGATGGAGGCCGAGGCGCGCAAGCTGCTGGGCACGCTCAACACCGAGCGCGGCGCGATTGATGGCGCAACCCTGAGTCTGAGCGCGCATTGCAACCGGGTGCCAGTCATCGATGGGCATATGGTGACGATGTCGGTCGAGCTGGATAAGCCCGCCACACCCGAAGCAAGTGGCCCAAGCCATGCGCGACTTCCGCTGCGAGATGACCGAGGGCTTGCCGACCGCCCCAGCCCAGCCAATCGTGGTGCGCGACGAGGCCGATCGCCCGCAGCCCCGGCGCGACCGCATGACCGGCAACGGCATGAGCACGGTCGTGGGCCGTATCCGCCCGGAGCCGCTGTTTGGCGCGAATGGCGTGAAGTATATGACGCTGGCCCACAATACCTTGCGCGGCGCAGCCGGCGGCAGCGTGCTCAATGCAGAAGTGGTGGTGAAGTTGGGCCTGCATCCGTAACTCGTTTTTCTGAATATACGCAACAAAATCTCGTAAAATAGGGGGTTCGTCGTCGCAAGCTCCCTCCCCCAAACGACAACGAGTTAACCGAGCTTCATCGAAATACGATTAAGCACACTAAAATTTCAACTGGAGAGAGAAACATGAAAAACATTGCAGTGATTGGTTCGGGCTATGTCGGTCTGGTGACCGGCACCTGTTTTGCGGACTTGGGCAACCGGGTAACCTGTGTGGATGTGAACGAAGATCGCATCAACAAATTAAAGCAGGGCATTTTGCCGATCTTCGAGCCAGGTTTGGAAGAACTGGTAAAGCGCAATGTGGCCGCAGGTCGATTGCACTTCAGCTCCTCATATGCAGAAGCGTTGAACTGCAAGGAAGCACCTGCCGATCTGGTCTTTATTGCAGTCAATACGCCCATGGGCGTGGATGGCGAGGCCGAATTGCGCTATGTGCGCATGGCGGCTGAGTCGATCGCCAAACCATGGATCATCCGCTGATCGTCATCAACAAAAGCACGGTGCCAGTCGGCACGGGCGACTGGGTGTCGGATATCGTACGCAACAAGCAAGCCGCACCCATTCCGATTCGATGTGGTCAGCAACCCAGAATTCCTGCGCGAAGGCGTCGGCGATCCATGACTTCATGAACCCCGACCGGGTGGTGCTGGGCTCGTTCAACCCGGAGGCGGCCCAGAAAGTGGCCCAGTTGTATATGCACGTTGCGCGCGCCGATTGTCGTCACCGATATTCGCACGGCCGAGATGATCAAATACGCCAGCAACGCCTTTCTGGCCACCAAGATCAGCTTTATCAATGAAATCGCCAATATCTGCGAGGCGCTGGGGGCCGATGTCAAGGAAGTGGCGGCCGGCATGGGCTACGACAAGCGCATTGGCCGGGCCTTCTTAGATGCCGGCCTGGGCTATGGCGGCTCCTGTTTCCCGAAGGATGTGAAAGCTCTGGCGCATATGGCCAATGTGCAGGGCAAGCACCCGCAGCTTTTGGAAGCAGTTATGACCATCAATAACGATGCGCGCCGCAGCGTGGTGGCTAAAGTGCGGGCGATGATCGGCACCAGTAATGGTCGCCTCAAGTTACTGGAAGGCAAGACGATTGGCGTGTTGGGGCTGGCCTTCAAGGCCAATACGGACGATATTCGTGAGAGCCAGCCCATCGACATTATCAGAATGTTGCAAGCTGATGGCGCGCAGGTGCGGGCCTACGACCCAGTAGCGATGGAGAATGCCGGACGCGAACTAAAGGAAGTGCAGTTATGCGAGGATGCCTATGAGACCGCCACCGGCTGCGATGCGCTAATCATGGCGACTGAGTGGAATGAATTCAAGAACCTCGATTTCGTCCGAATCCGTAAGGTGATGAAGCAACCGGTGATGATTGACGGGCGTAATTTGTATGACCCGGTCAAAATGCTGGAATTGGGTTTCCGGTATCGGGGTGTGGGACGCGGGTACGAGGGGTAGGCTAAGGACGTAGACGATCACGAGCACGTCGACGTGAACGATCACGAGCACGTCGACGTGAACGACCACGAGCACGTCGACGTGGACGATCACGAGCACGTCGACGTGAACGATCACGAGCACGTCGACGTGAACGATCACGAGCACGTCGACGTAGACGACCACGAGCACGTCGACGTGAACGATCACGAGCACGTGTGCAACAACACAATTGGGATTCCTGCCCTACAATTCAAGGCATGCTTAGTGAAAAGTTGCGCAGTGTAGGCACGCATCAGTCGTCGTCGAATATTGTCAAAACCCGTCTCGCCAATGGACTCACCGTCATTTTGAAAGAGGCGCATGTTGCGCCGGTCACCTCATTTTGTGTCTGGTACCGAGTCGGGTCACGCAACGAACATTTGGGTATTACTGGGGTGTCGCATTGGGTGGAGCACATGATGTTCAAAGGCACCCCCGCGTTATACCGAGAGCGAAATGGACCGCATGGTGAGCCGGGTGGGTGGCGAGCGCAATGCCTTCACCTCGTTTGACTTCACCACTTATTACGAAACGCTGCCATCCAACCAGATTGATCTGGCGATTGAATTAGAGGCCGATCGAATGTCGAATAGCCTGTTTAAGCCGGGTGAGGTGGCAAGTGAACGCACGGTGATTATTAACGAGCGGGAAGGCGGTGAGAACAGCCCAGGGTTCCGCTTGTTCGAAGAAGTGCAGGCAGCGGCGTTTCGGGTGCATCCATATGGGCATGAAGTGATCGGGCATTTGTCTGATCTCAAATCAATGACTCGTGACGATTTGTATGGGCATTACCGGCGCTATTACACACCTCATAACGCCATTATTTCCGTGGTGGGCGACTTCAAAACGGATGCGCTATTGCGAAAATTGAAGCAACAGTTTGGTCCAATTAAATCAACCAAAGCCGTGCCGCAGATTAATGTTGAGGAGCCGGTGCAGCGGGGCGAGCGGCGGGTGACGGTAAAGGGCGAAGGCACGACGAATTATTTGGCATTGGCTTTTCGGGCGCCCAACGCAACACACGCCGATTACATGTCGCTGGTGGCGTTAGATTCGGTATTGTGTGGGGCGAGCGGGCTTTCGTTTTTTGGCGGCGGCACCAGTAACCGCAGCAGCCGCCTCAGCAAGGCCCTGGTGGATACTGGTTTGTGTGCCGATTTTGGCGGAGGCGTGACACCATCCATTGACCCCTTCTTGTATACGCTGACCGGCACGGTGATGCATGGAAAGGACATCCGGGTGGTCGAAGATAAAGTGTGGGAAGAGATCGCACGCATACAACAGACACCCGTGCAACAGGCCGAACTCGACAAAGCATTGAAGCAAACGCGGGCGCAAGTGGCCTTCAGCACAGAGACGGTGACCAATCAGGCCTTCTGGTTGGGCTTTAGCGAGATCATTCAGGATTACAGTTGGTTTACGACCTTTCTAGATCGGCTGAAGAAAGTGACCGCGAAAGATGTGCAGCATGTGGCGGCCAAGTATCTAACCCGGGATACAGTGACAGTCGGGAGCTATTTGGGCTTGGATGAGGCAGAGAAATCAGCGACCGATAAACGAATAAAAACGAATACGCGAATCGGCAAATAGAAGCGAATACGCGGGTAGGGCAAGGCATAAACGAACGGGGAACGGATAAATTGGGATGATGAAGATACAACGATCAGCAAAGCGGCAGACGACGGCGGCGACCGGCTCATTGCCATGTGCGGCCAATATTGCGCAGTTTGAGTTGGCCAATGGCGTGCGTATTTTCGTGTATGAAAATTTTAACAGTCCAGCCGTGGTCATCAATGGCTATTTGTTGAGTGGTTCACTAGACGAAACACGCGAGAACGCTGGGTTGGCTGGCTTTGTGTCGGATTGTCTAATGCGCGGAACCAAACAGTTCAGCTATGAGCAAATTTTCGAACAGACAGAAGCGATTGGGGCAGGCTTGAATGTATCGAGTGGCATGTACACAACCAGTTTTTCTGGCAAGAGCCTGGTCGAAGATTTGCCGTTCATGATGTCGTTGCTGGCCGATGTGCTGCGCCGCCCAACCTTCCCAAAAGCCGATGTTGAAAAGGAGCGCGCCGAGTGGCTGACGGGTTTGCAAGAGCGCGAGAACAACACCGGCGCACGGTGTGGGCTGGCTTTTCGCGGCTTGTGTTATCCAAAGACTCACCCCATGAGTTGGAGCAGCGATGGCTACGTCGAAACGGCGCAAGCCATTACTATCCATGATCTGCACGAGTTTCATCAGACCTATTACGCACCAAAAGGAATGGTGATCGCGGTGGTAGGTGCGGTAAAGGCAGCCCAGGTGCGTGCCCAAGTGGCAGCCATGTTTGGGGATTGGGTGACCACCCGTCCACCGCAAATCGGCCTGCCGGTGGCCCCGGCAATCAAGAAACAGGCCCGCAAACATGTAAAGATGCCAGGCAAAATGCAGTCTAACTTTATGCTGGGGTTCCCAGCCTTACCCCAAACCCATCCCGATTGGATGGCTTGCCAATTGATGGATAGCATCTTGGGGCAGTTTGGCATGTATGGACGGCTAGGCGACAGCGTGCGCAAAGAAGAAGGGCTGGTCTACTACATTGGCAGCCGCTTCGATGGTGGGTTGGCGCAGGGCCCATGGTACATCTATGCCGGCACAAACCCTAAGACGATTGACCGTGTTGTGCACATTGCGCTGGCGGAAGTGCAGCGGATGATGGAGAAGAAAGTCACGCCGACCGAACTGCGTGAAAACAAGTCATTTTTCATCGGGTCGATCCCCTTACAGATGGAGACGAACGAGGGCATTGCTGGGCAGATCGTCAGCATGTTGCGCTACGGGCGCGGCCTCGATTATTTGCTGGAATTCCCTGATCGCGTCAATGCGATTACAACTGCCGATGTGCAGCGGGTGGCGCAGACCTGGCTGAACACTGAGCGCTATGTGCTGGCAACGGCGGGAGCCTGAGCGATTTAACATTGACCATTCAGGTCGGCAATGGCCAATGGTTAATGCACAAGGGTCAATGTTAACAACCGGAGCCGATATCCTTTTTATCCCACGCGTGGCAGAGGCGATTGAGCGCTTTGGCGAGCGGTATTTGCAGCGGATTTACACACCGGCAGAGATCGCGTATTGTCGCGGGCGTGTGCCAGAGTTGGCGGTGCGTTTTGCCGCCAAGGAGGCCGTTTCTAAGGCGCTGGGCGTAGGCATGCGCATTTTGGCGCGCGATGGCATTTATTGGCACGACGCTGAGATCGTGAATGACCGTCTGGGGAAACCCAATGTCCACCTGCACGGCAAAGCGCTGGTGCGGGCGCAGGCATTGAGGCTGACCCAGTGGTCGGTCTCGCTCACCCACGAGCGAGAGTATGCGGTGGCGTTTGTGGTGGCACTCTGATTCCTTCAAGCAAATCTTTGGCCGCATGCAACGATGGCAGCACCTGCCAGGTTAGCTCCGAATCTCGTCCGATGGTTGCTTGAGGTCGGGAATCATGATGACGTGCATGCCTGCGGCGTGAGCGGCGCGCACACCGGTCTCGGAATCCTCAAATGCCACGCACTGCGTCGGCGAGGCGTTTAGGCGACGGGCAGCTTCAAGAAAATATCCGGGGCGGGTTTGCCATGGGTAATCTCGTCGCCGCCGACAAACAGATCAAAACGCTGCATCCAGTCCACACCCTCGAGATGATGGCTGATGATGTGGCGGGCAGATGAGCTGGCAATGGCACGCGGCAGTTTTTGTATGTCAAGCCAATCCAGCAGCTCGGTCGCGCCTGGTTTGATGGGCATGCCCTGTTGGGCGATCTCATCATTCATGTATTGGCGGACTCGGCGCGAGACCTCATCCAGTGGAAAGTCCGCGCCATAAGTGTTTAGCAGGTAGGCCCGCCAGCCGCGCTCGCCATGCGCGGGTAAGCCGACCGTGCCCAGATACATCTCGTGGGTCATAGTGTAACCAAACTCGGCGCAGGCCCGAATCTCGCAGCGCTCACAGAGTGCTTCGGTGTCGAAAAGTGTGCCGTCCATGTCGAAGATCATGGCGGTGATGGGTTGCTTCATGGCGTATATCGTAATGCGTAATTTGCGCTCTGGGCAGAGTCGCGCGCCAACCAATCCTCAAGCGAATTATTCACGGCACGTGAAGCCACAGGCCCAGCAGTTCTCAATCTGACGATATCCGGGCACTTTGGCGGCATGGGCGCACGATCACATAACAGATTTGAACCGCGAAGTCGCGAAGACCGCGAAATCTGCGGGTTCTTTTTGCGTGCTTCGCCCCTGCGCGGTTCAATTTTGCTTAGTTTGCTTAGTTTGCTTAGATTGAGAACTGCTGGCCACAGCCACTCAACGACACCTGACACAAAACACCGTGTACAGTGTCAGTCAATAGAGCAGTCAGACTGCACGCCGCATTCGAGCATCGGGTCATATAACATGCAAAAGAACAATTCGCCACATCACAATAACAATAGCGGCTATCTCATCAGCATCGGCGCTGCCGTGTGCTGGGCGTTAACCGGCCCTGGGGTTGCATTTATTCAAAGTAATTTTGCCCTGCAAGCGGCGGCCCTGGCATTTTGGCGGGTCGCGATTACCTCGGTCGTGCTGTTAGTCGGGCTCGGGGTGTTTAGGCCAGCGCTGCTGCGCATTAACCGCCAGCAATGCAAGTGGTTGGCGCTGTCTGGCATCATCGGCATCGGCATTTATCAAACTGTGTTTGTCACCTCAATCCGGCTGAACGGGGCGGCCATTGGCATCGTGCTGGTGTATCTGTATCCGGTGTTTGTCGCGCTTGGCTCGCGGATATTTCTCAAAGAGACCTTGACGCTGAATCAGATCGTAGCAATGTTTATTTCGGTCATAGGCTGCGCCTTGATCGTGCAACTGTATAACCCAGCGCTGTTGCTGAAACACCCGCTGGGCGCGGTGCTGGGTATTGGCAGCGCCATTCTGCAAGCCGCCTATACCCTTTTGAACCGGCGCATCTCGGTCCACACACCCACCCATCCCATCACGATGTTGGTCTACACCTTTGTGTTTGGCGGCTGCACAATGTTGCTGTACGTGTTGGTAGGCGCTCGCGCGGCTACATTTGAGACAATGGATTGGACAGCCTTGCCCACCATTGCGGCATTGGCACTCGGGCCAACCATGACCGGCTATGCCATGTTTAATTGGGCGCTCAGCAAGTTGTCGGGGCGTATCGTTAGCCTGATCGTCATCGCCGAAGTGCCATTGGCCGCCATCATAGGGGTGGTGTTTTTGAAGGAGACTCTCAACCTTTGGCAAGCCCTTGGCATCGGATTGGTGCTGTTTGGGATTATCTTTCCAAGCTTGGGAATCAGATCAAATCCGCAACCGAGCGATCAGGGTCGCAATCGTGACAACCAACCCGTATAAACCGATAAGACCCCCAATAATGGCAAAGCTGCCGCTCAATAGCGACACCAAGGCTGGCAACAACAGAAACGGTGTAGCCCCAACACCCACGCAAATGGCCGCCGCCAGCCAGATATATTGCCCACGCACCTTACCCATTCTCTTGAGCGAAATGCGAATCGCTTCGGCAATAATGCCCCCTGCGGTAGGCCAATGTCAAGGCGTGAACCGCTTGTAGAGCGTATCGCGCGTTGAACCAGTGCCCCTGGTTGGGCAGCCGCTCGCCCAGCGCCCGCCGGATCACCATGATCCCCTGATGCGGACCGTAGACCTTGTAGGCCGAAAACAGATAGATATCCGCGCCCAGCGCCCCGACATCCGGCAACCCATGCGGCGCATAACTGACCCCGTCGACGCAGGCGACCGCCCCGGCCGCATGCGCCATCGCCACGATCTCGGCGACCGGGTTGATCTCGGCCACGACGTTCGAGCAATGCGGGAAACAGACCAGCCGCACCCGGCCGTCGGCCAGCAGCGGCTGCCAGCCGCGCCGGATCCAGATGCCCGGTCGCGGGATCGATCCGCCATTCGCGGATCTCGACGCCCTCCCCGGCCAGCCGCCGCCACGGCCCGGAATTCGCCTCGTGGTCCTGATCGGTGACGACGATCGCATCGCCCGGCTTCAGCGAGCGGCGGAACGCCTGCGCAAGGACATAGGTATTGGCGCTGGTCGACGGCCCGAAACTCAGCTCGTCGGCCGCGACGCCCATCATCGCCGCCAGCCGGTCGCGCGCCTCGTCCATCTCCGCGCCGCCCGCCGCCGCTGCGGCATAGGGCGCATAGGGCTGCACCTTCCGTTCGCGATAGAACCGCGTCAGCCGGTCGATGACCTGCGCGCAGGGATAGCTGCCGCCCGCATTCTCGAAGAACGCCTGCTCGCGCAGGCCCGGCTCCGAAAGCCGGGAACTGCGCGCGCACGAAGTCAAGATCAAGCGGCCATGAAGTCCCTCCGGCGGCGATCTGTGGCGGTTCGGGCGGGTATCGGTCAAGCGGCGGACACGCGTTCAGGCGTTGACGTCCACCACGACCCGGCCCCGCACCTGGCCCTTCAGGATCGCGCGGCCGAGCTCGGGCAGATCGGCCAGCTGGCCGGCCGGATCATCGCCTCAAGCTGGTCCAGCGGCAGGTCGCGGGCGATGCCGGTCCCAGGCGCGGACGCGCTCCGGCATAGGGCCGCAGCACGCGTGTCGATCCCGAGCAGATTGACGCCCCGCAGCAGGAACGGAATGACCGATCGCGGGCAACGCGGTGCCGCCCGCCAGCCCGACCGCCGCCACGCTGCGTCGTATTTCATCTGACCCAGCACCCGCGCCAGCATCGCGCCCCCGACCGCATCGACGCAGCCGGCCCAGGTTTCCGATTCCAGCGGGCGCTTGACCGTCTCGGCGAGCTCGGCGCGCGGGACGATCCGCGCCGCCCCGAGATCGCGCAGATAGGCCTCGGTTTCCGGGCGCCCGGTCACCGCCGCGACCTCGTAGCCAAGCTGCGCCAGAACGGCGACGGCGACCGACCCCACGCCCCCGGCCGCGCCGGTCACCAGGACCGGCCCTTTGCCCGGGCGCAGCCCGTGAGCCTCCAGCGCCATACCGCCAGCATCGCGGTCAGCCCGGCGGTGCCCATCGCCATCGCGTGGCGCGTCGTGAGCCCCGCGGCAACGGCACCAGCCAGTCGGCATTGACCCGCGCCTTCTGCGCGTAGCCGCCCCAATGCGCCTCGCCGACCCGCCAGCCGGTCAGCACCACCTGTCGCCCGGGCGCATAGCGCGGATCGTCGAGGCTGTCGACCGTTCCGGCAAAATCGATGCCCGGCACATGCGGATAGGTCCGCACCAACCCGCCGCCCGACCCGAGGCACAGGCCGTCCTTGTAGTTGAGCGTCGAATATTCGACCGCGACCGTCACATTTCCGGGCGGCAGGCGATCCTCGGGCAAGTCCTGCACTGCAACTGACACTGCACCGCCCGCGTCCTTTTCGACCAGCAATGCCCGCATCACTCGCCTCCGCTGCCATCCTTGCCTGCGACCCGGATCAGGTCATCGGCGGCTCGGCGCGTCAACCTGCTGCAGGTTGCATGACCGAGGTCGGCGGATCGGACGTCCCGCCCTTCCCTTGCGTCAGCTGCCCGATAGAACGGCAGCTTGCCGCCGGAAGCAGGCTTTTGCCTGACGGCATCTCACAACTTTGATACAATTCCGGGCAGTTCCCCTTGTCCGGCACCCATCCGCTTCGTAAACCTGATACCAGCCTGTCACTCAAACTCGAAGGGACGACGATGACACTCCGCACGGTTCTGCTTGCCACCGCCGCCACGCTGACCCTGGCCTCGGCCGCCCGTGCCGAAGATGCCGAACTTCTGGTGTTCGACTGGGCCAGCTTTGACAACGAGGGGTTCTATGCGACCTACAAGGAAAAGTACGGCGACGGGCCGACCTATTCCTTCTTCGGCGACGATGACGAGGCCTATCAGAAGACGGCCTCGGGCTTCAAAGCCGATGTGATCCACCCCTGTTCGCAGATGGTCGGGAAATACCGCGATGCCGGCCTGATCGAACCGTGGGATGCGTCGAAGCTGCCCGCCGTCGCCGACATCGACCCGCAGTATCTGAATTCGTCGGTCTTCAAGGATGACACAGGCCTGTGGTACGTCCCGACCGACTGGGGTCCCACGTCCATCGCCTACAACACGACTGACGTTCCGGCCGAGGATGTGGCGACGCTGCAGGTCTTCACGGACCCGAAATACGCAGGCCGCATTTCGTTGCCCGACAACACCGACGACATCTGGGCGCTGGCCCTTCTGGCGACCGGAGTGACCGACTGGACGACGACGACCGATGAACAGTTCGCCAAGGCGGCCGAATGGCTGCGTCTGGCGCATGCGAACGTCCGGTCCTACTGGGTCGATCCGGGCGAACTGGCGCAGCTGATGGCGTCGGGCGAGGTGCTGGTGTCATGGTCCTGGCCCGATGCGGTGACGCTGCTCAAGGCCGACAACTTCCCCATCGGTTTCACCCGCGACCAGAAGGAAGGCTCGTCCGAGTTCTTCTGCGGCTGGGTGAACGTGAAGGACGATCAGGGGAATGAGGACAAGGCCTACGACTTCCTGAATTCCTGGCTCCGCCCCGAGGCAGGTCAGGTCCTGCTGGATGTCGTCGGCTACGGCCATTCCAGCCTGAAGGCGCAGGAATGGTCGGGGCCGAGGCGATGGCGGCGGTCGGGTCTCGGCGAGCCCACCACGCCGGTGCTGCCGCAGGTGCCGCTGAACCAGGAACTGCGCGACCGCATGGTCGAGGAATTCGAGAAGATCAAAGCCGGGTTCTGACCGGTCACCACGCCTGAACTTGGACCGGCACGCCGTCCCCTGGGGACGGCGTTCTGTCTTTCCCGGGCCGCCCGCGACAATTCGGTTGCCTGCCACCCGATGCGCCGCCTAGCCTGACCCCGACACCTGTGGGGGGTCTGCATGCGCTCTGTCTCGATATCTTCGTTTCTTTCTGGCTGGGGCGCTGTCAGCGTCGCAGGCCTGTGCTGCAGACGATTTTCTGGTGCTGGACTGGGGCGGGTTCGATATCGAGGGGCTGGCGACGGACTATGTCGCCAAGCGCGGAACGCCGCCCGTCTACACCTTCTTCGGCGACGATGACGAGGCGTTTCAGAAGCTGTCCTCGGGGTTCCGCAGCGATGTCACGCATCCCTGTTCGCAGGTCGTCTCGAAATACCGCGATGCCGGGCTGATCGAACCCTGGGACACATCGCGCATCCCGGAATTCGCCAATATCGACCCGGCCTTCCTGAACTCACCGATCTTCAAGGATGACACGGGCGTCTGGTTCATGCCGTCGGACTGGGCCTCGACCGCCATCGGCTACAACGCCGATCAGGTGCCCGTGGAAGACGTGTCCGCCTTCGACGTGTTCCTGAACCCGAAATACGCAGGCCGTATTTCGCTGCCCGACAATACCGACGATGTCTGGTCGCTGGCCCTGCTGGCGACGGGCGTGACCGACTGGGATGGCATGACCGATGCGGAATTCGATGCGGCGACCGCGTGGCTGCGGCAGGCGCATTCCAATGTCCGGGCCTACTGGGTCGATCCGGGGGAGCTGGCGCAACTGATGGCATCCGGCGAAGTGCTGGTGGCATGGACATGGCCGGACGCCGTGACGCTGCTGAAGGCCGACAACTTCCCCGTCGCCTATACGCGCGAGGCGAAGGAAGGCTCGGTCGCGTGGTTCTGCGGCTATGTGAACATGAAGGACGGACCGGGGTCGGAAGATGCCGCCTATGACTTCATCAATTCCTGGCTCCGGCCCGAGGCCGGGCAGCCCTTGTTCGATGCGGTGGGCTACGGACATGCCTCGCTGAAGGCGCAGGAGATGGTCGGCGCCGAGGCGATGAACGCGGCCGGCCTCGGTCAGCCGAAAGCCCCGGTCTTCTTCCAGACGCCGATGGATGCCGCGCTGCGCGACCGGCTGGTCGAGGAATTCGAGAAGATCAAGTCGGGCTTCTGACCGTGCGGCCCGAGGGATGGCATTGCGCGTCGGCGCAGCCCCACCTATATTGCCGCTGTCCGGAGCAATCCGGACTATGGCGATAAACGCACCCGTAATAAACGGCTCGGACCCGGGGGCGGTACCCGGCGACTCCACCAGCAACCCGGATTGGCGGGACACGGGGTCGAAACAGGATCGACGGACGTCTAAAGGGGCCGCTTTCGCTCGGTGAGCTACCACCGTTATCGGTGCAAATCGCATAGTTGCCAATAACAACCCTGCTCCGGCAATGGCTCTGGCTGCGTAAGCAGTTCGAGTCGCCGAAACTAAGCCCTTGCGCCTAGCCGCGTAAGGCGGGGCCCGCCGGAGCCTGGCAACAGAATCCGGCACCTAATCCATGACAGATGGCGCCGGTAGAATGCGGTGGATCAGGCACCGGCAACGGTATCTCTGCGACTATGATGGGCTTTCCGTTCAGCCGCTTGCGCGAGGCAACCCCGCCGCATCATTCAGGATGCGCTTGCTGCTGGCCTTGAGTTGCCCTGTCGCTGGGCGCGGCAAGCCCGCTTGCGGCCTGCGACATCGCCCTGCTGCTGGCCATCGACGTCTCGGGGTCAGTCGACGCGGGCGAGTTCCGGCTGCAGGTCGATGGCACCGCCGACGCCTTGGCCGACCCTCGTGGCCGATGCGCTGGTTGCGCCGCAGCGTCACTGTCCATGGTGCAATGGTCAGGTGCCGGAATGCAGCAGGTCGTCCTGCCCTGGACGCCCATCACATCGCAGGCCGACGCGGCCCGCCTGTCCGACACGGCCCGCGCCATGCCGCGGGTCTTTGACGGGTCTGACACGGCGGTCGGCGATGCCATCGCGTATTCTGCGGCAACCTTCGACAGCGTCGCGGGCTGCCGCCGTCAGGTCATCGATATTTCGGGCGACGGGCCGCAGAATGCAGGGGCAGCGATGGGACCGCCGCGCAGCGCAGCCATGGCGCGCGGCATCTCGATCAACGCCATCGCCATCGAGGATATCGGCGTGGCCTGACCGGATTCTACCGGCGCGGTGATTTCGGAATACGGGTTCGTCATCACGGCGCGCGGGCATCTGCGATTATCCCGCGCGATCCGCATGAAGCTTCTGCGCGAGATCGAACAAGCGACTTCTGAGCGAGGCCGCTGGCGTTGTCGTGACGGCAGCCCCGTGCGGATGCGATCACACCGGCATGGGGCATGAACCGCGTGCGCGCCCCGTGAGGCTTCGGCCAGAGCCGCCCGCATCCCGTCTGCCCGAGGATGCCCCGATGCCCGGCTTTACAAGCATTTCTGCCCCGCGCAGTTGTCCCGGCTGATCGGCACGCCCGACGCGCCCGTCCTGATCGACGTCCGCGTGCCTGACGACTTTGCCGAAGACCCTCGCCTGATCCCGACTGCGCAAGCGGTCGCCGCCCACCGCGACATCGGCGCATACCCGATCCCGGCGGGCAGCCGCGCCGTCGTGATCTGCCACCACGGCGCAAACTGTCCGAGGGCGCCGCTGCCATCCTGCGATCGCGCGGCGTTCAGGCAGAAACCCTTGAGGGCGGATTCGAGGGCTGGGAGGCCGAGGGGCTGCCCCTGACGCCCGCCGCCGCCCTGCCCGCGACGCGGCCTCCTGGGTCACGCGGCAACGCCCCAAGATCGACCGCATCGCCTGCCCCTGGCTGATCCGCCGCTTCATCGACCCCGCCGCGCGGTTCCTGTTTGTCGCCCCCGGCGAGGTCGCCGCCGTCGCCGACCGCTTCGATGCGGTGCCCTTGACATCGAGGGCGTCACGTTGTCCCATCGCGGCGACAACTGCACGTTCGATGCCATCCTCGATGACTTCGCCCTGCACACGCCCGCGCTGGACCGCCTGGCGACCGTGATCCGCGGGGCCGACACCGACCAGCACGACCTGGCGCCGCAGGCCGCCGGGCTGCTGGCCATGTCGGTTGGCCTGTCGCGGCATGTACCGCGATGATCTGGCGCAGTTGGAGGCTGGCATCGCGCTCTATGACGCGCTGTATCGCTGGGCGCGCGACGGCTTTGACGAAGGCCATGACTGGCCTGCGGGGCGTGCGCAGTGAACACGCCCCTGACCCCGTGGTCCGATCTCTGGCGCGTTTTCGGGCGTATCGGCATGTCTGTCCTTCGGCGGCCCCGCCGCGCAGATCGCACTCATGCACCGCGATCTTGTCGATGACCAGCAAGTGGTTGTCCGAACAGGAATATCTGCGCGCCCTGTCGTTCTGCATGCTGCTGCCGGGACCCGAGGCGATGCAACTGGCCACCTATGCCGGGTGGAAGCAGCGCGGGATTCCCGGCGGCCTGCTGGCGGGTCTGCTGTTCGTGCTGCCGGGGGCCGCCGTGATCCTGGCGCTGGCCGCCGCCTATGCGGCATACGGGCAACTTCCGTTCGTGGCGGCGCTGTTCTTCGGCGTCAAGGCCTGCGTCGTGGTGATCGTCATCGAGGCGCTGCTGCGGGTCGCCAAGCGCGCTTTGAAGGGCCGCCCGTATTGGCTGATCGCGATGGCGGCCTTTGTCGCGCTGTTCTTCTTCGGGGTCCCCTTCCCCGCCGTGATCGTGGCCGCCGCCCTGATCGGCGCACTGCTGAAGCCTGCTCTGCCCGCCCCGGCCGCCCCGGTCCGCAACCCCACGCTGGTCCCGGTCCTGGCCATTGGCCTTGCGCTCTGGGCCGCGCCGCTGGTCGCCGCCTGGGCCGCAGGGTCGGATTTCCTGCTGACGCTCGGCCTGTTCTTCTCGAAGCTCGCCGTTGTCACCTTCGGCGGGGCCTATGCCGTTCTGGCCTATATGACGCAGACCGTCGTGCAGGATCACGGCTGGGTCACGACCGCCCAGATGATCGATGCACTGGGACTGGCCGAGACCACGCCAGGACCGCTGATCCTTGTCACCGAATTCGTGGGCTACCTTGCCGGCTCACGCCCTGGGCGGCTGGCACCCTGGCGCTGGCCGCCGCGGCGCTGACGCTGTGGGTGACGTTCGTGCCCTGCTTTCTGTGGATCTTCGCCTTCGCGCCTTACGTCGAGTGGGTCGCGACACGTCCGCGCCTGTCGGCGCGCCCTGCAGGGCGTCACCGCCGCCGTCGTCGGCGTCATCGCCAACCTCGCGCTGTGGTTCGCGCTGCATGTGTTCTTCGCACGGCTCCGCGACCATGCTGGGGGACCGCTGCATCTGATCGTGCCCGACATCACCAGCCTGAACCTCTGGGCCGTCGTGATCGCCGCCGCCGCAGGCGTCGTCCTGTTGCGACTGCACTGGAACCTGTTCCTGGTGATCGCGCTGTCCGCCCTTGCGGGGCTGATCCCCGGCCTGGCCGGCTGACCCGGCCAAAGGCCTTTTCTTCGAAGAAGCCTGATCCTATGGTGACGCCACGGGGCCTGAACCCCGCTGTTGGAAGCCATTTTCACATGACCCGCCAGATCGACTACGGCAACCTGATGCACCGCGCGATGCGCGGGCTTATCTTCGAGGTGCTGAAGGGCGTCGAACGCGACGGTCTGCCGGGCGAGCATCACTTCTTCATCACCTTCGACACGCGCCATCCGGACGCGAAGCTGGCCGACTGGCTGCGCGACCGTTACCCCGAGGAAATGACGGTTGTGATGCAGCACTGGTTCGACGGGCTGAAGGTCACGCCGCAGGGCTTTGCCGTGACGCTGAATTTCGGCGATCAGCCGGAACCGATGTATATCCCTTTCGACGCCGTGAAGACCTTCGTGGACCCGTCGGTCGAATTCGGTCTGCGGTTCGAGACGCATAAATCCGAGGATGACGAGGACGATGACGGACGAACCGCCGAGCCGAGGACGACGCCCCGAAACAGGCCGAAGTCGTCAGCCTGGACAAGTGGCGGAAATAGCCGCAAGCGCCGATTGCCAGGCCAGCGCGCGCGCCGTATGACGGCACCCGACCAGAGACCGGAGGCTGCCGCAGATGTCCGAGACCCGCCCGACGCGCACCGAAACCGACAGCTTCGGCCCGCTGGAGGTTCCAGCGGACAAATACTGGGGCGCGCAGACGCAGCGGTCGATCATCAACTTCCCCATCGGCTGGGAAAAGCAGCCCGTGGCCATCGTCCGCGCGCTCGGCGTCATCAAGAAGGCCTGCGCGCTGGTCAACATCGACCAGGGCGACCTCGATCCGCGAGCTGGGCGAGACCATCGCAGCGGCGGCGCAGGAGGTGATCGACGGGCGCTTTGACGACCACTTCCCGCTGGTGGTCTGGCAGACCGGGTCGGG
Source organism: uncultured Alphaproteobacteria bacterium (assembly GCA_963819585.1). Taxonomy (GTDB): domain Bacteria; phylum Pseudomonadota; class Alphaproteobacteria; order Rhodobacterales; family Rhodobacteraceae; genus JAOADN01. The sequence goes on along the minus strand of CAWFWP010000001.1, from coordinate 414,989 downwards.
CACGCAGTCGAACATGAACGCCAACGAGGTCATCTCGCAACCGCGCCATCGAGATGCTTGGGCGGCGTGATGGGGTCGAAGAAGCCGGTCCATCCCAATGACCATGTGAACATGGGCCAGTCGTCCAACGACACCTTCCCGACCGCGATGCATGTCGCCATCGGCATGATGGCGCGCGACGTCGCTGCTGCCGGGGCTGCACAAACTGCATGAAGCGTCTGGCTGGCCAAGTCGCGGAATTCAAGGACATCATCAAGATCGGCCGCACGCATACCCAGGACGCCACGCCGCTGACCCTGGGCCAGGAATTCGGCGGCTATGCGCATCAGGTGGCGCAAGGCATCAGGCGGGTGAACAAGGCCCTGCCCGAGATCTACGAACTGGCCCAGGGCGGCACCGCCGTCGGCACCGGGCTGAACACCAAAAAGGGCTGGGACGTCCGGGTGGCGGCGAAGATCGCCGAGATCACCGGCCTGCCCTTCGTCACCGCGCCGAACAAGTTCGAGGCGCTGGCTGCGCATGACGCGATGGTCGATGTTCTCTGGCGCGCTGAAGACGGTCGCCGCGAGCCTGTTCAAGATCGCCAACGACATGCGCCTGCTTGGCTCCGGCCCGCGCTCGGGTCTGGGCGAGCTGATCCTGCCGGAAAACGAACCGGGGTCATCAGCATCATGCCGGGCAAGGTCAACCCGACCCAGGCCGAGGCGCTGACCATGGTCTGCGCGCAGGTGATGGGCAACGACGCGGCCGTCGGGTTCGCGGGGTCACAGGGGCATTTCGAGCTGAACGTCTACAAGCCGGTGATGTCCTACAACGTGCTGCAGTCGATGCAGCTGCTGGGCGATGCGGCCGCCGCCTTCACCGACAACTGCGTGGCGGGCACGCAGGCGAATATCAGCCGCATCGACAAGCTGATGAGGGAAATCGCTGATGCTGGTCACTGCGCTTGCACCAACCATCGGCTATGATAACGCGACCAAGGTGGCCAAGACGGCGCACAAGAACGGCACGACCCTGCGGGAGGAGGCGATCGCCCTGGGCTTTGTCGATGGCGAGACGTTCGACCGGATCGTGCGGCCGGAACAGATGGTCGGACCCGAGGGCTGACAGGGCATGGCCGAAATCATCATCAACCTGCGGACAAGGCGGAAAGAGCGCGAACGCGCGCAGGCCCGGGCCGAGGGCGACGCAAGGGCTGCGAAGTTCGGCCAGACCAAGGCCGAGCGCGCCAAGGCCCGGATGGAAGCGCGGCTGCTGGACGCCAAGCTGGACAATGCCCGTCTCGATCCAGCCGCCTCCGGCGGCTCTGACGTCGCGTGACACGTCCGATCAAGCGGTCTCTGATGCTGCGCGGTCACGCCACCAGCGTGACGCTTGAAGATGAATTCTGGGCCGCGTTCCGGGCTTTGGCGGACCGTCAATGCATGACGCTGAACGGCCTGGCCGCCGCAATTGACGACGCACGGACTGCGGATGGGGCGACGGGACTTGCAACGGCCATCAGACTGGCCGTGCTGAGCGACCTTCAGGCGCGGCTGGCTGCGGGCGACGCGGTCAGCGGTTCGGCATAAAGCGCGTCGCGGATTTTCTGCTGAAGTTCTTTCTCGCGCGCCTCAAGGTCAGTCAGGCGGGCCTTGCTGCGCGGATGCAGGTCATGCAGGAACAGCGACTGGATTTCTTCGCGCGACAGACCGATTGGCTTGTCTTCGGTCTTGCGTTCGACGCGGATGCCGACAAAGCGCCAGGACGGGACGGCAATTCTCATGTAGCTTCGCGCCGACAGGGCCGAGGCACCGTCCTGTGCGAGAAACTCAGCAAATCGCGTCGTCATGGCGCCCTCCCCAAAAGGAACCTGCAATCCGGCTGGCAGACCCGGACTGTCCGGCGCATATGAAACGAATCGCTGCATCGGACCATGGGAACTTGAGGGGTAAATTCACCCGAAATCAATTCTTGGTTGAGCGATTGTTAACGATTGTTGCAACTTACCCAACGTAATTGATGCTGCGTTGCAATACTTGCAGGCGAATCCCGGTTCTGGCGCGGACGGTCAGATGCGCGACGGGCTGCGGGACATCGCCGTCGATGGCCTCGAAGCGAAAGGCCGCGACAAGACGCGCCAGGATCAGCGGCCCCTCGATCATCGCGAACGCCGCCCCCGGACAGACCCGCGGGCCTGCCGAGAACGGCAGATAGCCCGACCGCGCCGACACCCGCCCCGCTTCGGTCGTCCAGCGGCCCGGATCAAAATCGTCAGGCCGGTCCCACAGCCGCTCGTGTCGCTGGAGGTGCCACGGCGACAGGACGATCTGTGCTCCCCGCGCGACCCTGCGACCCCGGAACGTCACCGGGCAACGCGCCTCGCGCACCATCATCGGCACCGGCGGATAGAGCCGCAGCGCCTCGCGGAAGACGTCACGCGCGACAGTCAGCCGGGCGACCGCGCCAAAATCCGCACAGCCAGAATCCGTACGGGCCGAAAACACCGCCGCCGCCTCGTCCGCGACCCGCGCCTGCCAGTCCGGATGTGTCGCCAGAAGATACAGCGCCCAGGACAGCGCCGAGGCCGAGGTCTCGTGCCCCGCCAGCAGAAAGATCGCCACCTGATCCACCATTCCGGCAGCGTCGAACCCCTGCCCCGTGACGGGGTCGCGCATCGTCATGATCTTGGTTGCAAGATCGTCGGGTGCAGTCCCCGCCCCTATCTCGGCCGCGCGACGGTCCGTCATCGACCGGATCAGCGCGCGCGTGGCTGCGGCATCGGCCAGCGTCCTGCGACGGTGCAGGCGCGGCATCCAGTCCGGCACCGGCAGAAACGCCCGCAGGTTCAAAAGCGGCTGCGCCCGCTGATAGGCACGAAACCTGTGGTAGAGGTCCTGCGCATCGCGGTCCTCGACCGGGATCGAGAACAGTGTACGGAAAATGACATCCGCCGCCAGATGCGACATCGCCTGTTCGATGTCGACAACGCCACCCACGTGCAGCCGCGCGACCGCCGCATCGGCGGCGGCCAGCATCGCGGAGAAGCTGTCCTTCAGCCGCCCGCCCTCGAACGCCGGGTCGATGATGCGCCGCTGGCTTTCCCATTCCGCGCCGTTCGTCACAAAGACCGACCGGCCCAGCAGCGGCGCAAGCCCCGCGCGCACGCGGTCGGACTTTGGAAAATCGCCGGGCCGGTCCTTCAGAACGGTCTGGATCAGCGCCGGGTCGTTGCACAGATAAGACCGGAAGAACGGCGTCCGGAACTCGGCCATCCAGGCCCGATACAGGTGCGCAGGCTGCGCCGACAGAATATCGGCGCGGAACAGCCTCAGATAGCGCCAGAGCGAGACGCGACCGATACGCGCGGCGGGCTTCGGCGGCGTCATGCGGCGGTGCCTGCTGCGGGCGCAGGGTCGGTGGCCAGCGTGCGGTAGCCGGACAGGGGCCGGACGATCCGCGATGCCGACGGCGCGCGTCCACCAAAGCGCCGGGCAAGCGTCATCGGCCCTGCCGTGACGCGGAAATAGTCGTAGGCGTCCGGCTGGTCCGGCAGGGCATCAAAGGCGCAGAGATACTGGAAATGCAGCCGGAAGAACCGCCAGCGCAGCCGCCTCCAGGTCGCGGGCGACAAGGTCTGGGTAAAGGCCGCCGACAGGACCAGCGGCCAGCGCTGCCGGTCCGTCGCCACACCCGTGACAGCCACCGGATCGCAGAGCGCGAACGCGCAGCCGTCCCCCGGGGCGGTGACGTCGACCCAGGTCAGCTCGCCCCGTTCGGACAGGAACGCCAGGTCGCGGCGGAGATCGTCGGCACGGGGCAGGAAGGACACCATCGGCACAACATGGCCAAGGCTGAGAAAGCTCAGCACCGCACCCCCGGCCCGGACATGGCCGCCCCGGATCACCTCTGCCAGAACCTGCACGCCCAGATGCGCGCCCGACGAATGCCCTACGACAAGCACCTCGTCGGCTGTCCCGGCAAGGGCCGTTGCAATCTGACGGGCGAACTGGCGGAGGCGGGCGTCCAGCGCGGGGGGCGTCGCCCCGAGACGGGACGCCGAATAGGCATAGTCATGCATGAGGTAATAGGCATAGAGCCGCCCGTCCGCGCGCCGCAGCGCCCACAGCACGGCCCAGCCGGTCAGAAAGGCGGCAGCCAGCCCGACGGCGGCCGGAACCGGTCCGGTCAGGGGCAAGGCGCGCACGGCGATCCGAGCGGCCAGCACCCCCAGGGCCGCGGCCGCCAGAAATTGCAGCGACAGGGCCAGCACCGGATACAGGGCCGCCAGCGTGGGCCCTTTGCGCAGCCGGGCCAGCCGGAAGATCGCACCCGAGCCGATATAGATGCCGGCCGTCCGCAGCATCTGCGCATAGGTCGCAAGGATGCCGTGGCCCATTGTCGCCTGAACGATGTCTGACCAGACCAGCACCTCAACCTCGGCCGTGACGTCAGCTCCTTCGATTGCCGCGTTCACGGTCCAGCCGGCCCCGCCAGCGCCGGGCTGGCCTGACAGGCCGAGCGAATATCCCGACAGCGCGGCCTGCGCCCTGCCCTCTTTCCGGTACAGCTCGCGATAGCGGCGCGGCGGAAACGGGTCATAGCCGGGGATGTAGAACACCTGACGCCTGGCCACGGTACAGCCGTCCTGCGTCGCCCCCGCGATGTGCCCGTCAGCCGTTGTCATCGCGGCATCCTGCCTGGCCCCATGCGCGCCCGTGCGGGCTTCTCCCGGTATCCGGCGCATTGAGGCAGGTTCTATCAGACGGACCCGGCGCGCCGGTAGCCCCTTGCTGTGACTAGCGCCGCGCTTCCGCGGCCAGAGCCGCCCTAAAGGTCTTCACCTGCGGCGAAGGCCGCCGCCGCGCCGCCAAGGGCCGAGGAAATCTTCACAAAGACCCTGTCGAACCCCGCAAACAGGGCGGCATTCAGGTCCTGCCCGGGCTTGCTGCGGGAAAACGCCGTATAGGCCGCAAGGTCGGCATCGCTGAGCGGTGCATAGGCCAGCACCAGAAAGGACAGCAGCCAGTCTTCCGTCTCGGCCCGCAGCGCCGGTTCCTGCGACCAGACGTCTTCCAGCATCTCGGCCTCGGACATCGCCGTCTCGAAGGCACCTGCCGCGTTCAGCCCCTTGTAGAAGGCCAGGTTTGCATTCATCCCGCCCATCACATTCGCCTCGATCAGGTCATTGACCGACACGAACTCCCGGATCGCCGCAAGGCGGGGGTCCTTGGCGTCGCGCAGATCCGCCAGCTTCAGCTTGCTGGCCTCCTCCACCGCCTCGTCCAGAAGCGCCCGGCGCGCCGAGATTTCCAGCCCGACCGCGCGGTGCCCCACATCGGAGGTCAGGAAGGCAAAGATCGCGTCCTTGTCGGCACCCCGGTCGTCCAGCGCCGCCCCGAAGGCCGCCCGGAATTCGTCCGCCCATGACGGGTTGCCGTAGATCCGCTCGACAGCGGCGGCCCAGGATGCGCCGCCGCGGCCGGGGAACATGCCGTCTTCCAGTTCAGCGCCATAGGCGACGCCTTCCTGGTGCATCACCTCCAAGAGACCGGTGATGTCGAGCGCGTCGGCCAGCGCCGCCGCGTCGGCCTGCCCGGTCATCTGGGTCGGAGCCGCCGTTTCCGCCCGGGTCGCGGGTCCCAGCAGCACAGGCAGCAGCGAGATCAGGGCCGCCAGGATAAGACTGTGCATGATCAGACGGCCTCTGCGGATGCGTTCCGGAAGTCAGGTAGACCCGCCGCATCCGTCTGCCAAGCCCGCGCGGGAAAAAACCGCGTGATCGGTGCGCCGGGCTTCGGCGGCCTTTGGGGTTGCGGAATGACCGGCACCCCGCTACATCCCCGCGTCACGACGACCCATGGCGCGGAGAGGTGGCAGAGTGGTCGAATGCGGCGGTCTCGAAAACCGTTGATGGTGAAAGCCATCCGTGGGTTCGAATCCCACCCTCTCCGCCACCAACCCCCAGAATTGGTCTCCGTCGCTGGCAACAGCCGGTAACCGCCCGTAACAGGGGCAACTTTCTGTCACCAACCGGTTGCTGGCGCAGGGATGCGGCCCCTGTTCGTGGGCATTCGGGGCCTCGGTGCGTCCCGGTCTCTGGCTGCCTGGACGGGGTGGAGTTTGCCTAGAACAGGGAGTTTCTTACGTTTATCAGGTCAAAACAGGCCAGGATCGCGGAGTCTGCGGGCTGAGATGCCAGATAGTGCCGCAATTTCCGTGGGTTGGGATGCCAAAAGGCACTTTCCTGTTTTGCCCCGGAACAGGCGATTTAAGCGTGGTATCAGGTCCTGTTCAGTCCTGTTATCGGGACATTTTCACAGAATAACAGGTGGCCGACAATTCGGCTATCAAGGAGAAGAGGATTGTCAGAAGGCGTCGTGACTGCTGTGCTGTGAGTCATCCACACCGGTGATGGCGATCCGACCCGAGCGCCTCGAACATCCGCCGCTGGGCCGTCCAGGACAGGGGCAGCTCCCGGTCCAGGAAGGTGGTGAGGGTGAGGCATTCCGGCTGCTCTCCGGCCAGAATGGCGCGCTGGAGATCAGGTGCCAGGAACGCCAGCCGGATCAGTCGACGGCGGTGCGAGGATTCAGGCGCGGCCTGGAGTGAGGGTCCGCCGCGCTCGTCTCGCGACAGCATCTGGTGCGCCGTGCGCAGTGCCGCAACCAGGACCGGATCTGCCCTGCGCGGTCGCGGCGAGGCCGCCAGAACTTCTGTTCGGCCGCTGCGGGTGGTCAGCCGAAGCGGCAGTCTGACGCGCACATGCACGGGATTGGCTGGATCGACATTGGCGCGTTCGCCAGTGGCCAGTCGACCCTCGATCCGGCGCAGCAATGCGATAGGCGGGACAAGCTCGATGCCGTCTTGCAGAACCTCGATCCGAACAATGCGGGCAAGGGGATCTGGGTCGTCCGCTGTTTCGTCCGGCAACAGCCGGCGCAGTGCCGTGGCGATGGCTTCCTCCAGTGCCGGGCCCGAGACCCGGCGGGGAACAGTGTCACCTGCGCTCCGCCGCGCGCCCTGCTGCTGCAGCGGGGCCGAGGGTACTGTCAGAGGAGCCGTCCTTGCGGCGCCTCCGCCCGGTCCCTAGCCTCCCTGCATGTCCAAACGCTCCCCCTTCCGCTACCTCAAGACGAGCCCCGAGATCATCCGCCTGGCGGTGATGCTCTACATCCGCTTCCCGCTGTCACTCCGGAATGTCGAGGACCTACTGCATGAGCGTGGCATCGAGATCAGTCATGAGACCGTGCGATGCTAATGGAATCGGTTCGGCCCGCTGTTCGCGGCGGATATCCGCGGCAAGCGCGCGGGGGCGATGCGTGCCCATCGCCACTGGCAGTGGCACCTGGACGAAGTCTACGTGAAGATCAACGGGGTGACACGCTACCTCTGGCGGGCTGTCGATCACGAAGGCGAAGTGCTCGAAAGCATCGTCACCAAGACGCGCGATCGCAAGGCAGCCCTTAAATTCCTCAAGAAATCCATGAAACGGCATGGCAGGCCCGAGACGATCGTAACCGATAGGTTGAGGTCGTATGGCGCTGCCCTGAAGGACATGGGCCGAGGCGACGACCGCGAGATGGGCCGCTGGCTGAACAACCGGGCCGAGAACGCGCACCTGCCGTTCCGACGACGCGAGCGGGCGATGCTGCGGTTCCGGCGCATGCGAACGTTGCAGAAGTTCGCCTCAGTCCATGCCTCGGTGCACAACCACGTTCCGACGGAGCGCCACCTACAGAACCGCGACACCTACAAGACGACCCGCGCCGCCGCTCTCGCCGACTGGCGCGGCCTTCTCGCTGCCTGACATCCGGGCTGGGTAGGGCAACGGAGACTGGTTCGCATTCGTCTGACAGCACCCGGTGCGGGCCTCCACGCCGCCGTCCGGCGCAACGCCGACCAGTTCGCCGCCGACCTCGCTCCGGTGATCGCGGATATTCGGGCACAGGGGCAGACCTTGCTTCGGGCGATCGCGGCGGAGCTGACCCGGCGGAGGATGCGGACACGGCGGGGTGGGAATTGGGGAGTGGGGAATGTGAGGGGGCTGCTGGGGCGCCTGGCCAGTTGTCGGTAGATGCCGGTTCGGCCCTATGCGCCGTTGGCGCCGTCAACTGCATCGCCGGCCGATCCTGCGGGTCACACCGGCGATAACCTCCACCTGACGTCAAGTCTGCTTCGCATGGTCAGGTCTTTTGCAGTGATGGGTGCCTGCCAGGGAGGTTCTCGCGAAGAATGATCCGCGGCTCGATGTTACGGGCGGGAAGCAGCGGGGTCGCCGCCGCTATGGCACCCAAAAGTCGGATAACTGCCTGTTCACCGACCAGCCGCGCATTTTGGTCAATCACCACGTCGATTACGTCGTCATCCAGCCAACCGCGCGCGTTGTCGGTCAGGTCATGCAGCACAGCGAACGGACGCTTCTTGTGTCCGCGGTCGCGGATCGCCTGAACGATACCCATGCGCCCCGCGCCGACGCAATAGACGCCCGCAAGGTCCGCATGCTGACGCAAGAGGCTAGCCATCGATGCGCGGGAACGCCCGCTGTCCTCTCCCGTCTCGACAGCTGGCAAGAGGTGCAGGTGAGGGAAACGCTCCCCTATCAGCGCGCGGAACCCCGCTTCGCGCTCCCGGTGTCCGTGGAACTCGTGCGAGCCGAGGAACAGCGCGACAGCCCCGCCACGCCCCTGCGCCATCATTCCCATGATCTGCGCCGCCGTGCGCCCGGCTATGCGGTTGTCTACGCCCACATAGGCCGCGCGCGACGTATCCATGACGTCAGAGGCAATGGTCACCACCCGCACACCCGCGGCGCAAAGCCGCTCGATTACTGCCCGGCTGCGTGGATGGTCAGTTGTGATGATCCCCACTCCTTCAGTGCGCATCAGTAGGGCGTCCAGCGCCAGAATCAGCGCATCTGGGCCGATCCCGTCCATCGGCACGATGGAGCAGCTTGCCACCATTGGCAGCGTCGCCGCAAAGTCGGTGATGCTGGTGGTCACGTCGCGCATGAAGGCATTGTGTCCGAACGGGATCAGGAACTGCAGATGCGCGGGCCTTGCGGGCAGGAGCACCATCCCCTCGCTTGGCAGGTAACCCAGATCCCGCGCCGCCGTCAGCACTCTCTGCCTATTCGCGGCAGTCACCCCAGCACGCCCGTTCAGCACGCGGTCCACCGTCGCGGTAGAAACCCCGGCGATCCGCGCGAGGTCGGCAATTGTCCCGTGCCCCATGCTGCCCCCGGGCATATCTGATGGAATCTGATGTGATCCCCGCTTGAGACGAGATGCAACAGTTGAAATCCTGACCGCCGCACGATGGCCTTGGGAGGGGACATGAACGCGACAACAGCCACGGCACCCCAGCCCCGGGATTACACGCTAACTGGCCCCTCGGCAGCCCGGGCGGTCGCGACGGGGCTTGCGGCGGCCGAGTGGTACCACACCGATTTACCGCGCAAGGATATGAAGGCCCTGATGGAGCGCCGCGACGGTCCTGCAGTCCGAGACACGGTCCTGTGGGCGTTGCTGCATGTGGCCTTCGCGGCGGGAGGCATTTGGTTCTGGGGCACCTGGATCGCCGTGCCACTCTGGTTGGCCTACGGCGTGCTCTATGGCTCTGCCTGCGATTCTCGCTGGCATGAATGCGGCCACGGGACGGCCTTCCGGACACGGTGGATGAATGACATGGTCTATCACATCGCGTCCTTCCAAGTGATCCGCAACCCGATCAACTGGCGCTGGAGCCACGCTCGCCACCACACCGACACCATCATCGTCGGCCGTGACCCGGAGATCGTCTGGATGCACCCGGTGAAGCTCGCGCTGAAGGCGCTCGCCTTCGTCGGCATCGTGGACATCTGGGCCTCACTCAAGGTGCTGGCGCGGAACGCCTTGGGCCACCTTTCGACCGACGAGCGGAACTACATCCCCGAAAGCGAGCAGCCCAAGGCAGTGTTCTGGGCCCGAATCCACATGGCGATCTACGGCGCGACCGTTCTGACAAGCCTGGTGATGCTTGGCGGTGGCGCGGGCTGGCAGGCCGCGATTCCCTTCCTCGTGATCGGCGGCCCGCGCATGTACGGCGCATGGCACATGGTCATGACCGGCCTTTTGCAGCACGGAGGATTGGCCGAGGATGTGGTGGACCATCGCCTGAACAGTCGTACCGTCTACATGAATCCGATCAGCAGGTGGCTTTACTGGAACATGAACTACCATGTGGAACACCACATGTTCCCGATGGTACCTTACTATAGTCTTCCTGTGCTGCATGCGGCGATCAGGCACGATCTGCCGCCCCCGAACCCCTCGATCTGGCACGCCTACCGCGAGATGTTTGCCGCCGTGATGCGCCAGCAGCGCGAGCCGGGTTACTACCTCCGCAAGAAGCTGCCCCCGACCGCCCGCCCGTACCGCGAGGCGCTTCACAGTGCTGTTCCGGACCGGGCCAGCGCATGAGGGGGCACCATGGTCTGGATTGACGCCTGCCGCGCGGACGAAATCGGCCGCGTAATGGCGGACCTGCCGTGAGCCGGCGCTTGCCAACCGTCACTGATCTTCGCGCCGCCAAGGGGCGGCGACAGATGACGATGCTGCGCTACTTCACGCTCGATGAGGCAGCGGCTGCCGAGGTAGCCGGAATCGACATCGCCTCGGTGCCGCCCGAGATCCTCTTCCACCCGCGCTATCGCGAGGTCGCGCCTTCGATCTTTTCGATGACAGGCCATACACACCGGACGTCAGGCACGGCTGACGACTATCTGCGCTGGTCAGGCGATGCGATCGAACGCGGGGCTGATGCAGTCTATTGCTCAGGGTCGTTGCGGACGATCGAGCACCTCGCACGAGAGTACATCCCCGTGGTCGGCCATGTGGGCCTTGTGCCGTCGCGCGCGACATGGACCGGGGGCTTTCGCGCCGTCGGCAAGACCGCCGATGAGGCAATGACGCTTTTCCACCAGGTGAAGGCTCTCGAGTCCGCAGGGGTCGTTGCCGTAGAGGTCGAGGTGGTTCCCCCAGCTGTCGCCACCGCCATTTCCGCCCGCACGAGCATTCTGCTCTGGTCGATGGGCGCCGGTGCGGGCTGCGATGCACAATATCTCTTTGCCAACGACATTCTGGGTTACACTGAGGGCCATATCCCGCGCCATTCGAGAGTTTATCGCGACTTCAAGGCGGAGTACGCGCGTCTCCAGGCCGAACGCATTGCCGCCTTCACTGAATTTGCGGCGGACGTGGCGACGGGTGCGTTTCCCGAAGATCGGCATCTGGTCGAGATGTCGCCGATCGAGTTTGAGACATTCATGGACAGGCTGCAATCCGGGGAGGGGTCGCGTTTGTCCTGAAAAAGAATCGCCCGGGCCGCACCCCGCGGAAACGGACGACAACGGAGAGGAGAACGACATGAAAAGACGGACACTTCTGGGGGCAGTCGCTGCGATTGCGCTGTCGGCCGGCGTGAGCTTTGCGCAGGATGGCAAGACCTTCTACTGGATCTCGCACGGCGGGCCAGCCGATCCGGTCTGGACCTACTTCCTGCAAGGGGCCGAGCAGTGGGCTAAGGACACTGGTCACACCGTCAACACCTCGTTCCACTCGGGCGACGTGCCAAGCCAGCAGGAAGCCGTGCGCGCCGCCATCGCCGCGGGGGCGGCGGGCATCTGCTCGACCAGCCCCGACCCGGGCTCGATGGTTGACGTAGTGGCCGAGGCGCGGGCGGCGGGCATTCCGGTCGTCAATTTCAACACCCCGGACGACGCGCCCGATTGGAACGCCTATGTCGGTGGCGACCTGCACTATGTCGGCCGCTCCTGGGCGCAGTATCTGGTGGACAAGGGGCTTGTGAAGGAAGGCGACTTCGTCTGGATGCCGGTGGAAGTGCCCGGTGCGTCCTATGGCGTCGAGGAGGAGAAGGGCATCGCCGAGGTCTTCACGCCGCTGAACGTCACTTGGGAGGTCACCGACGCCACGCTCGATCAGGCCGAGGTCATCCAACGCATGACCGACTACGTTACCGCCAACCGCGAGAAGATCAGCGCTATGATCGGCCTCGGCGATATGGTGACGGGCTCGGTCAAGCGTGTCTGGGAACAGGCGGGCGTGAAACCGGGCGAGATCCCCGTGGTCGGCTGGGGCAACTCGCTCGACACCACGCAGGGGGTGATGGAGGGCTACGTCGCCGCCGGCATGTGGCAGGACCCGCAGGCCACATCCTACATGTGCCTTTCTGCGGCGCTGATGGAGACGAGCGGCATCCCGATCGGGTTCAACATCATCACCGGCGCGCTTTATGAGAAGGACACCGTGGCGCTGTATCACGGCATCATGGGCGGCAAGTGACGTAAGTCCACAACTGCGGCGCATCTTGCGCCGCAGTTCCTCTTTTTCCAGGAAATCCCCATGTCCGAAACTGCCGCAGGCGCTGCGCCCCATCCGTCCGGATCCATCCGGCGTTTCATCGCCACACCCGAGTTCGGGCCGCTGGTCCTTCTTGTCGTCATGCTGGTCGTCTTCACCGCGATTAACCCGACCTTTCTGTCTTTGACGAATATCGGCAACGCGCTGACCTTCACCGTGGAACTTGGCCTGATGGCCCTCGCCATGACGTTGCTGATGACGGCGGGAGAGTTCGACCTTTCCGTGGGTTCGGTCTTCGGCTTCACCCCTGTGGTGATGTGGGCCTTCTTCAACGCAGGCCTCATGCCGCTTTTCCCCGCATTCCTGATCGCGATCGCGATCGCACTCGCCATCGGATGGATCAGCGGCCTCTTTGTGACGCGCCTCGGCATCCCGTCCTTCCTCGTTACGCTTGGGATGCTCCTGGTGGTGCGGGGCAGTGCCCTTTGGCTGACCAGCGGCTTTCCGCAGCGCACATGGGACGCGGGCGATCAGTGGCTGTCCACGCTTTTGGTGGGCGATTTCTACATCGGCGGCCTTCGCATCTACATGAGCCTGATCTGGTTCATCCTGCTTGCGATCACCTGCCACCTGTTGCTTACCCGGACCCGCTTTGGCAACTGGATCCAGGCCACTGGCGGCAACCCCGGTGCCGCCCGCAACCGCGGCGTACCGGTGAAACGCGTCAAGCTCATCCTCTTCATGGTTTCCGCAGCAATGGCGGGCCTTGCGGGAGTAATCTCCTCGATCCGCGTCTCGGCCGCCAACCCCAACTCGGGCCAGGGCTATGAGCTTGAGGTCATTGCCATGGTCGTCATCGGCGGCACAGTTCTGACGGGCGGGCGCGGCACCATCATCGGCACGGTCCTTGGTGTCCTCATCCTGCGCCTGATGCGCAACGGGATCGTGCTGATCGGTGTGCCCGGCCTTGCCTACAATATCTTCATCGGCGCGATCATCCTTGGCATGATGGCGCTGCACGCAGGCCTTGAACGCCGTCACAACGAGGGGACCTGACCATGGACGAACCTTTGGTTGAGATGCACAACATCGAAAAGTTCTACGGTCGCATCCATGCCCTTCGCAACGTGAACCTGACCATCAAGCGGGGAGAAATCGTCGGCCTACTCGGCGACAACGGGGCCGGAAAATCGACTCTTATCAAGGTTCTGTCTGGCGCGGTCCCCTACAGTTCCGGCCAGATTCGCATCAAGGGGCGCGACGTGCGGCTGCGTTCCACCAACGACGCCATCGCCCAAGGGATCGAAACGATCTACCAGGACTCGGCACTCGTTCCGCAGCTCTCCATCGCGCGCAATCTGTTTCTGGGGCGAGAGCTGCGCAAAGGCCCTGGCTTTCTCGACTTCATGGATCAGACCGCGATGAACGCGGTCGCGGCCAACCTTCTGCGGCGCGTCGGCATCACCAAGAACATCCCGCCGACCACCCCCGTAGGCTCGCTGTCCGGCGGAGAGCGTCAGGCCGTCGCCATCGCCCGCGCGATGCATTTCGAAAGCGACCTGATCATCCTTGACGAGCCCACCAACAATCTTGGTGTCGCCGAAACCCAAGGGGTCCTCCGCTTTGTCCGCGAGGCACGCGATTCTGGCCACTCCTGCATCTTCATCGCCCACAACATCCATCACGTCTTTCAGGTGGTGGACCGCATGGTGGTGATGCGCCGCGGCACCGTGGCCGCCGACAACCTGTCGCCAAAAACATCGACCATCCAGGATGTTGAGGACGTCATCACGGGCGAGCACGTCGAGGCATGACCGCGCTGGCGGCGAGGGGGATCCGGGCGACCTTCTGGCCCGACACGGGCCTTCTCGATGGCTTTACGGTCACCGATGGCGGCTGCGAGATTTCCCCTCTGCACCGCGCCCCTTGGGTGGATACGGGCGAGGCAATGCCAAAGGGCACCGCGCCACATATGGTACGCCTTGGTGGCGATTTTTTCTGCGCCCCCTTTGCGGGGCGAGAAGACGGATCGGCACTTCATGGCTGGCCCGCAAACGCGCCCTGGACCGTGACACGCGTTGAGGGCGGCAGGCTGGAGGCGCGCCTTGGCCGCCTGGTACAGGGTGCAACGTTGACCAAGACGCTGCAGTTGCGCGACGACCACCCCTTCGTCTATCAGACCCACCGCTTCGACAGTGGAACGGGCCGGGTCCCGGTCGCCAACCATGCCAACGTCTCAGTGACGGACGGCGCATTGATCCGCACTTCGCCAAAGCACAACTGGGAGACGCCTAGGGATGCTCAGGAAAGCGATCCCACGCGCGGCCGGTCGCAACTTACCTACCCTGCCCGCACCACCGATCCGACCGCCTTCCCGGGCCTTGCCGGCCCCGTCGACCTCACCCGTTACCCATGGGGCCCCCGACACGAGGATTTCGCGATCGGTGTAGAGGCCGCGTGCAGCACCCTCGGCTGGACCGCCATTACGCGGCCCTCCAAGGGCGACCTTTACCTGAGCCTGCGCAACCCGCGCGCCCTGCCAATGACGATGCTTTGGCACTCCAACGGGGGGCGGGACTACGCCCCGTGGTCGGGCCGCCACTTCGGCTGTCTGGGGGTCGAGGAAGGGGCGGCGGCGCAAATGCTGGGCGTCTCGACCGAGGCCGACCTTCCTGCCCCGGGCTTTCTGACGCTGACGGACGGCCGAAGCGCCACAGTACGCCATACAATCGGTGCCATCGCTTGGCCGACGGGCGAGGCCATAGCCTCGGTTGCAATCGAAGGTGGCAACCTCGTGGTCATGGGTGAGGGCGGAGCTACCCGCGCGCTGCCCTTCGACACAGCATTCCTGTTCCTTTCGTCCGGTGCCCAATGACCCGTCCAATCGCCCTCAGTCTTCCTCCTCCGCGCACGCTAGAGTTGATATTTGGTCCCTCGGCACAGGCGATCTTGCCGTGCTGGTCGGCACACTGACGCTGGCGAGTGTCTTGAACTGCATTGGCCTCGCCTATGGTGGCGCCGGACTGTACTTAGGCTTGGATTTCTTAGCTGGTGCGTGAGTCTGAAGACGCGTCTTTGCGTCGCGGCTTCGTGACGGCGGGGCGTTCACCACCCGATATCTTCGCCTTACCGACACAGGTCGGGTAGCGGACGCAACCGAGGAACTTTCCAAAGTTGCCGCTCCGTTCGACCAGCCAGCCATCTTTGCATTCCGGGCAGGTCGGATAGCTGGCACCGCAGTCACAGCCAACCTCGCTCGTCCCATCCGCGCGGCGTGGCAGGGCCGTTCCGCAGGATGGGCAGGCGGGCAGCAGGTTTCCACAGTGCTGGATATGCTCGCAGCGATACCAGATGCGGCCGTCCTGCCCGGTGACTCCCAGCAACCGCCCTCCACATTCGCCGCAATCATGGGCCTCCTGCTCCGCGCCAGCTGCCGGACCTAAGCCATAGACGGGGTCTTTCCTCAGTTCGGTCACAAAGGACGAGGGCCGCGCGTTCGAAGCAAGGATTGTCAGGCTGTGGCGGGCCCGGGTCATTGCGACATACATGACGCGCCGCTCTTCGGCATTCTGAAACGCCTCCTCCTCCGGCGAAACCAGAGACAGCAGAGGGTCGTCGACGATCTCTGACGGGAAACCCGTGCGCCCGCCATCGGCGTTCAGCAGGATGACATGGTCGGCTTCCAGCCCCTTGGAGGCATGGATGGTCTTGAAGCTGATCTTCAGCCGCGGAAAGCGCCGCCTCAAATCCTGCATGTCTGGCTCAACGAAGCGGTAGCGGCCGACGAGCAGCACCGTCGCGGGATTTGCCTCCGGCGCCACGGCGGCTGACAGGGCGGCAAGAACCTCGGACAGTTTTTCCCCATCCTCGCCCTTAGACACGGTCACGACCCTGATCGCCGGTTCGGTTGCGGTCCCTGCCGGGACGATCTGCTTCTGGATCTGGGCCGGATTTCGCAGGACAAAGGTTCTGGCGGCAAAGGCGATCTGGTCAACAGAGCGGAAGGTTCGCCCCAGATCGACGGTCCTGTGCACGCCGGCCTCGCCGTCGAAACGGCCGCCGAACTCCCGCCCGAAATGGCGCATCAGGTGGATGTCGGACCCAGCGAAGCGGAAGATTGACTGCCAGTCGTCACCGACGGCAAAGACGCGCGCATCCGGATGTTGGGCCTTCAGCGCCTTCACCAACCGGGCGCGGCTTTGCGAGATGTCCTGGAACTCGTCGACCAGGATGTGGCGGAACGGGCTGACATAGCGGCCGGTCTCGGCATAACCCGCGGCGCGCAGGATCATGTCCTCGAAGTCGATGCGGCCGCCGAGACGCTTCTGGTATTCCTCGAAGACCGGCGCGAAGACGTCGAGAAACGCCCGGGCCCGCTTGCCCAGCTTCATTTGGTTGGACTTGGCCTCGCAGTCCGGCAAGCTGTAGCCGCCGCTTTTGAACTTGCGCAGGAAGGTCCCGAGCAGCTTCGAGAAGTCGTCGACCTGCTTCAGCTCGACGATCCGGTCATAGATCGTGTCGGCCGGGCGAGGTCTCAGGGTCACATGAGCAGCCAGCTTTTCGGCGAGGCCGGTCAGCAGGCGCCCCTCCTGCCGCTCATAGCTGTAGGTTTCGATCAGCGTGGTTTCATGCTCGGTGTGGACCTGTCGCTTCCACTCCATGCCGGCCAGATATTCGTCGCGGTCGACGAACGGCGCCGTGACCAGTAGTTCGCTGCCATCGACCATCTTCTGGCGCCGCACTCCGAAATGTTCGATGTAGATGCCGCTTTCGGTCAGCCGGAAATCCGGCTGGTAATCACGCCTGCCGGCTTCCGGGATCTTGTGTTCGTAGACGGGCTCGTACTCGTATTCGACGCCGTTTTCATACAGCCAGTTGGCGATCTGCAGCTCTTCGTAGCTCTTGACCTTTTCGCCCTGCAGCGTGCGCAGATCCTGGGCTTCCATGTGGGTGTAGAATTCGTGCTTGGTCTTGAAGTCCCATTCGGTCTTCGGCTCGACCAGGAAATGCGCGAACCACTGGATGATCGCCTTTGATACGTCTGACAGCCTGTGGACCAGGTCCTTCAGGATCTGCTTGATCAGGTTGGTGAAGGCCACGTCATCGGTGGCGTGGTCAGCCAGTGCGGGCTTCGACCCTTCCACGATGCCGATGATGTGATAGGCAATCGCGTGGAAGGTGCGCGCGACGATGGGCACTCCGGATCGGGCCTCGACCCGTTCCGACATTTCTTCCGCCGCGTTCTTCGCGAAAGCCAGAAGCAGGATTTCTTCCGGCTGACGGATGCCCGCCTTGACCAGATAGGCGGCCTTGGCGGTGATGACGCTGGTCTTGCCGGATCCCGCCCCGGCAAGAACCAGCGTCGCGTCTTCATCGACGACGACCGAAAGGCGCTGTTCCGGCGTCAGCGGCTTGCTCTCGATCGTGTCGAAGAAATCCCTCCAACGGTCCAGTTCGGCGGTGACAAAGGTCGCGATGCCATGCGCCCGCATCGTGCGTGGGTCGACAGCGAATTTCTGGACGGGCGCAATGCGCGCGACGGCCTCAGGGCCGATGGCCTCGGCATTCAGCGCCGACAGTAGCGAAGTATCCAGTGCACGGGCGTCATCCAGCAGGGGCGCGATCTGACACGCGGCGGGGTATCGGGATGGTGCCGCCAACGATCTTACCCCGTCAAGCACCCTGTCCAGACGCGCCGCTTCATTCCGGAGGGCGGCTAGATTGAATCGGACCCACGCCCCCTTGACTTCTTCCGAGAACGCCCGGGCATTCAGGTGGCCTGCGCCTTTCAGCGTGACATTTTCGTATTCGCCCGAACTGATGGTGAGGGCGGTACCAAGCATCCCCTTCCGGAGTGCAGGCGGGCTCGCGAGTGACTGCAATGACATGGACGCGACCTGGCCGAGGCGCGTGATCCGGATCTGATCCCCGTCCAGCTCCATGGCGCGGGCAGAACTGCCGAAGGGATCAGCCAAGAATCCGATAAAAGGGCGCCTCTGTAGTCGAATTCAATGAACTCGGCCTCGTCGTCACATCCGATCAGCTTGTGCTCTGACTAGTGCGGACTGCAATGGTGACTGAGAATCTGCGCCAGAAACGACGAGCGGGCGCCCCGCTCATTTCAACTAGACCGTGTCGGCAGAATGTATCCCGCACATTGCAGGCACCAGCATCACGCGGTACGCGATCTGTGTCCGCGGTTCGATGAGGCGGCAGCACTGATCGACTGTGGCTCTTCGTTTTGCATGGGTGCGCAAGGCAAAGTGCCCTCGATGATCGCGTCGAAAACCCTGCGGATCGTGCGAAAGGGCTCTGTCAGAGCAAACTCCTTGAGCGATCCGACATGGGCACTTAGCGTGCCGGCATGACCCAGCGCTCGCCCTTCCGCTACTTCAAGACCAGCCCCGAGATCATCCGCCTGGCGGTGATGCTCTACGTCCGCTACCCGCTGTCGCTGCGCAACGTCGAGGACCTTCTCCACGAGCGGGGCATCGAGATCAGTCACGAAACCGTCCGGTTTTGGAGGAACCGCTTTGGTCCGATGTTCGCCGCCGAGATCCGGCGGAAACGGGTCGAGAGGATGCGGTCACTGCCCCACTGGCGCTGGCATTTGGATGAGGTTTTCGTGAAGATCAACGGCATCACGCACTACCTTTGGCGAGCCGTCGATCACGAAGGGGAAGTGCTGGAGGCTTACGTCTCAAAGAAACGAGACCGAAAAGCCGCGTTGAAATTCCTAAGGAAAACCATGAAACGGCATGGTCACCCGCATATTTTCGTCACTGACAAGCTCCGGTCCTAAGGCGCGGCGCTGAAGGACCTGGGACTGCGTGACGATCGAGAAACCGGTCGCTGGCTCAACAATCGTGCGGAGAATTCGCACCAGCCATTTCGGCGACGAGAACGCGCCATGCTCCGCTTCCGCCGGATGCGATCGCTCCAGAAATTCGTCGCAGTCCATTCCTCAATCCACAACCTGTTCAACGCGGACCGCACCCTCAATAGCCGGACAAATTTCAAGGCTAACCGCACTGCCGCTCTCACCGAGTGGCGTCAACTTTGCGCGGCCTGACGGCGAGCGGGTTTGGGCAAACAGAGACTGGTTCGCATTGGTCTGACAGCACCCAGCAGCAGGAAGGCCATTCGCCAATATTCCGGGGATGAACGCCTGCGCCACCGTCAGGATGCCCCCGAAGTTGACGGCCAGCGTGCGGTCCCAGGCCTCGCGGTCGGCGAGCGCGGAAGAGGGCAGACCGAACCCGGCATTGTTGAAGAGCAGCGTTGTCGGCGGCATTTCCTTTGCAATGGTGGCAGCGGCTGCGCCTACAGCCAACGCGTCGCTGACATCCAGCGGGAAAGCCCGCGACCCCGTCAGCGTGGCTGCCGCGGCCTCCAACCTTGGTCCGGGCAGGTCGAGCATAGCGATGGTCATGCCTTTGGCGGCAAGCGCCCGTGCGGCGGCAAGTCCGATGCCCGATGCAGCACCAGTGATGACGGCGGTTCGTCCGGCAGCGATGGCGGGATGGCTCATGGGTGTTTACCTTTATGAATTGCTGGCTCCAGCTCAGGCCAAGAAGTTTTACGGCAGCATGGACCTCTAGTGACCCGCCGGGGCACGAGGCACATACGCGCGGAACGGTGTCCACATAAATTGTGCTGCGACGCGTCCGAGACGCGGTCCCTCATACTGTTCGGCGGTTGCAGTCGGCGGACAATGAACGGGGTGATTTATTCCCTGCGTCCCTGCCAGGGCGCTCCCACGGTCGCCTGGTCCTCGACATCAACCTGTGTTCCGCTCGATTGAGGTCCGATGGAGCCCAACCCTGAAAGGCTGCTGTCCAGTCGGTCCATCCAGACGTTCATCGCCGGGGCGACGAACATCCCCAGATGCGTGGCTTCAATGGTCGCAATTTCGACCTTTCCGGACAGCAGCGTACGCCAGATGTCGCTCCTTTCTGACTGGTCGTGGAACACGGCCAGCGTGCACCCTTCGTAGGGCTGCGCCACGCAGGACAATGCGAGCTTTCGCGCTGCGTACCAGAACGCGGGCCATCTGTTGGGTGGTAAAAGAGCCCGCGTGATCCGACTGGGATATCGGCCATAGAGGTCGACAAGGTGATATTCGACGCGCTGCCATACCCCGAGGCGCCGGAACGCGAAGACCGCACGGGCAAGCGCGCGAGGTGTTTCGCTCTGCGGGGCGCGGGTCAACGCCCGGAGTTGCTGCGCGATACGCCCGAAGATGGGTGGGCGGATGAAGCCCGGTGCCCTGACGATCTCGGCCGTTCCGGTTCTTCGGTAGCGGACTGGAGCCATGGGATCGAGGAGGAAGAGAAGCTCGACCTCCTCGCCCTGCGCGCGGAGCTGCGTGGCAATTTCCAGCGCGATCAGCCCCCCGAGGGAGTATCCCCCGATCCTGTAGGGGCCGCGTTGCTGAATGGCACGGATTTCAGCAATCTGCACGGCTGCGAGATCCGCAATCGTCCGCGCCTTGACGAAGCCCTGGGCGGATGACCACTGCGCGATGGCGTAGAGCGGGCAATCGGCGGTCCAAAGCCCGGCGCGGGCGAGTTTCAGGTCGATGTTGCTGAAGAAGAGCGGGCTGCCCTGGCCCTCACGGACCAGTGGAAAGACCATGCGGCGGTTCTGCAGATCGCCCGGTTGCTGCCTTGCGCGCTCGACAATCCGCGCGAAATCCCCGAGGCGTGGCGCATCCCAGATTCTGTTCGGATCGAGCGTCACGTCGAAGGACTTTTCGACATCCATGACCATCGCGACGGATGACAGCGAGTCACCGCCCTCGGAAAAGAAATGGGTGTCAAGTTCGGCCCGGCTCAAGCCGAGCGCCTTCTGCCAGATCATCGTCAGGCGCGCTTCAGTATCCGACAGGTTCAAAGATCGTGCATAACTCGGCTCACGCGCCGCCACCAATATGTGGGCCGAGGCGCGGATGGCTGCGCGGTCGATCTTTCCACTGGCCGTTTGCGGGAGCCGGTCGAGGGCCACGAAGCGGGACGGGACCATTGGCTGCGGCAGCGCGTGCTGCAGGTGCCCGTGCAGGGTCTCGAACGACAGCGACCGACCCCGCTGCCAGACGACCGCCGCGATCAGTCCGCGGGTCCCGGACCCGGACCCGGTCTCGAACCACGTGGCGGCGGATTGTGCGACCTCGGGAACGCGCGCCAGCGCCTGCTCGATTTCCCGCGGCTCGATGCGCACGCCACGCACCTTGAGCTGGTCGTCGTTGCGCCCGAAGTAATGGATGACGCCGTTGGCATCCCTGCGCACCAGATCGCCCGTGCGGTAGTACCGGGGTGCTTCGGGCCCGAGCCGAATGAACCGCTCGGCCGTCAGGTCGGGGCGCGCGCGATAGCCCCGGGCGACACCCGCGCCACCGACCAGCAGCTCGCCCTCCTGCCCGGCGGCGACAGGCGCACCGTCGGGTCCGAGGACAAGGGCCGTGCAATCGGCCAGGGGCGTGCCGATCGGCGCAGAAATCGTCGACAGGCCCGGTCCGTCTGTGACGGATGTTTCCTCCAGCCGATAGCCCGTCGCCCAGACGGTCGTTTCTGTCGGGCCGTAAAGATTCATTGCCAGGTCGGCAATCTGCGGCAGTCGCGCGGCCAGTACCGGGGTTATCGGTTCGCCGGTGCTGATCGCCACGCGCAGGCGCGGAAAGGGGGTGCCGGATTGCAGCAGGACCGACCAGCTTGACGGCCCGAGCTGCACATGGGTGACTGCATGGTCTCGAAGCTCCGCCATCAGACGCTCCGGGTCACGCAGTAACGACCGGCTGCGCAGGAGGACGCTTCCCCCAGCCAGAAGCGGCAGAAAGAGTTCCACGACGGAAATATCGAAGGCGATGGTCGCGATCGCCAGATATCGGTCCGCGCGGCCGAACCGAAGCAAATCGCGGGCCGCCAGCAGAAGGTTGACCAGTTGGCGATGCTCGATCTCGACCCCTTTCGGATCGCCTGTGCTTCCCGAGGTGAAGAGCACATAGGCCAGGCGGTCCCTTCCCGCCGCACAGGACGGCGCGTCCAGCGTGGGCCCGGCAGCGATCAGGGTGGCGGGGTCGATCATCGCCGGGGGAACGGCCTCGCCAGCCTGTCGCAGGCGGTCCAGACCTGCGGGTCCGCCTAGGACGAGGCCGCAGCCTGCAGAGGTCAGGATGCGATGGCCCCGCTCGGGGGGGTCCTCGAGGTCGATAGGAACATAGGCCAGCCCGCACCAGAGAATGGCCAGTAATAGGGCCACCATGTCGCCGTCGCGGCGCACCAGCACTGCAACAGTCGTCTCTGGTGCCAGGTGCAGCCGCGCGATCCCTGCGGCATAGGTCAGCATGCGTTCGTGAAGCTCGCCGTGGGTCCAGACGCGGTCCGCGACCACTGCGACGGCGTCAGGGGTGTCCTGCGCCTGCCGCGCGATCAGCGCTGCGAGGTTGGCGTCACGGTCGGCTGTCAGGGCCGATCCCTTGGCAGTCAGCATATGCTGCCCGGGACGTCAGCGGATTTCGGTCCGCGACCGCGCAGGACCGGAGAAAAGCCCTCCGCCGGCTCCCAGTGGTAGAGCCCGCGCACCGGACTGCCCATACCGACCGCCTCGACATGATAGCGCCTTGCCAGCGCTGTCAGAAATGTCGACCCGAGATGGATCGAGTAGGTGCCGAAAGGGCATTGATGCCGGTCGATGCCGAAAGGCGAATAGTGATCCGGTCCCGGGTGTTTACCAATGAACCGTCCCGGATCGAAGGTGAAGGGATCGGCGTGCGCCTCATCGCATTTGTGAGATTCCCAGATGCAGAGACGGACGCGCGCGCCCTTCGGAAACAGAAAGCCTTCGGCGACAAAATCGCGCTTCACCTGCCGCACGAGACGCTCGGACTGTTCCAACCGCAGGGCCTCCATAACGAATGCCGCCGCGACGCCCTGCTGCGGGTCGGCATCACCGGCGACCCGATCCATCCACTCCGGCTGCAGTGCGGCGAACCACGTCAGCCAGCGGAAGAATGCGGCCATGTCATAGCGGCCCATCTCGACCATGTAGATAAGATTGCCCATCATCACTGCGTCGACGGCACCTTGATCCGTCAACTGTCCGAGAAGGCTTCCTTTGGCTTCGCCGGTGCCGTCGGACGTCGCGATATGCTCGCGCAGGATCGCGGCGATTTCCATGCAAGCCCGCTGCTGGCGCAGTCCGACGTTCCAGACCAGCCCGTTTCCGCCAAGTTCTGCATAAGCCGCAGCAAGCCTCGCGTAGGCCGGGCAATGCGCAACGATGCCGAAGATGACCCGGGCGAGTTCGTCGAATACGAGCCGCGACAGCAGCGCGCGATACGCCTGGGCTGGAAGAGCCGATGCCTCGTCGGGCAGGACCAGACCATCGAACGCGGACCCGACGGACCCGGACGCCTCGACAGCCTGCTGGTCCAGCCGCGTAGCCTTGAGGGCCCGGACCAGCGCTGACCGGAAGATACGGTGGTCGGAACCCTCCATCTGGCGAAGGAGGCCCTTGTCGAACAGAGTTCTGACGTCAATCGTGACGGGACGAAGCTCGTCTTCGTGCAGCCTGAGGATGTTTCTGCAGAGCGGCAGGCCGACGACATAAATCCAGAAGCCGCCCCAGGCCCGCCCTTTGAAGATTGCGCCGGTTTCATCGGCCAGCCTCAGCAGACCGCGATGATCGGCCTTTTCGATCGCATCGAGCGGGCGGTTCCGGTCGCCGGGTGGCAATGGTATGCCGCGAAACCACGACACAACCGCCGCCCTTGTCTGAACGGCCTCAAATCGGGCGGCGGTGCCCATGCCAAGCGCGTGGCCTTCTGGTTTCATCGCCTGACGCTGCAACGGCGAAGTGGCCTTTTCAAGTACCCTGTCAATTGAATTCGGCCAGGCGTCACGCGATCCTCGGGCAAGCCCCCGTCCGCGGTCCGCCCACGCGATGACCCTCGCGAGCGCTGTCAGAGGAACATTTCTTGATGCAGCCATTGCACTCCGCTGACCTTTCGCAATGCCCACGCCCCCCTTCCGCTACCTCAAGACGAGCCCCGAGATCATCCGCCCGGCGGTGATGCTCTACATCCGCTTCCCGCTGTCGTTGCGGAACGTCGAATATCTGCTGCACAAGCGGCGCATCGAGATCAGCCATGACACCGTGCGGTAATGATGGAACCGGTTCGGCCCGCTGTTTGCGGCGGAAATCCGCAGTAGGCGCGTGGAGGCGATGCGTGCCCATCGCCACTGGCACCCTCGACGAAGTCTACGGAAGATCAACAGGGTAACACACTACCTTTGGCGCGCTGTCGATCACGAGGGCGAGGTGCTGGAAAGCATCGTCACCAAAAGCCGGGATCGGAAGGCAGCTCTCAAATTCCTCAAGAAGCCCATGAAGCGGCACGGTCGGCCGGAGGTTATCATTACCGACAGGCCTCGGTCTTATGGTGCTACCCTGAGGGACTTGGGCCGCGGCGATGACCGCCAGATGGGCCGCTGGCTGAACAACCGGGCCGAAAACTCGCACCTGCCGTTCCGACGACGCGAGCGGGCGATGCTGCGGTTCCGGCGCATGCGAACGTTGCAGAAGTTCGCCTCAGTCCATGCCTCAGTCCACAACCACGTTCCGACGGAGCGCCACCTACAGAACCGCGACACCTACAAGACGACCCACGCCGCCGCTCTCGCCGACTGGCAAGGCTTTCTCGCTGCATGATCGACAACTGGGGTAGGGGCAACGGAGACTGGTTCGCATTCGTCTGACAGCACGGCCACCGCCCCCCCCACAGCGGTCTCAGCCTGTGTCCTTGCACTGCAAAGGGCGGTAACAGGGCAGTTTTTCGCGTTCAAAGCCTTTCTGCGTCGCCCTGTCTTGGCTCTTTCCGGGCCTCTTCTGCCTTTGTTCGGAGGCCAGTCTCCGACTGGCTCGGAGGCAGGTGAGTTTGTGCTGCCAGCGCGGGAACAGCGAGTTTTCTGCATTTGAGCGGCAAAAACAGGTCGTACAGGCCCGCCGGTTGCGTTGTGCTTCTGGATAGTTATGCAAATTCAACGGGTTGCGGTAGATCCTCCCTGCGTTCCTGTTTTTCGCTGGAACAGGTGTGTTTATCGACTGTAACAGGGGAATTTATCGTCCCGAACAGGTGCGAGATGTGCCATTAACAGGTGAATTTGCACCGTAAACAGGACTGGGAGGTGTGGGTCTGATCCCGCCCCGTTCTGGCATGGATCGCAGAGAAGGACGCAGGGGTCCGGCTTTAGCCCGCGCGGAGACCGAACATCCGCTCCTGCGCGTCCCAGCAGAGCGGGATGTCGGCCCCGATCAGGCGCGCGAGGGTGAGGCCCCGGCGCTGACGCCCGTCGAGGATGGCCTGCTGGAGGTCGGGGCTATGGAAGGCCAGGCGGATCAGGCATCGCTGATCCGGTGAAGCGGGTGCGGCTTCGATCCGCGGGAGCCCTGCGGCATCGCGCGCGACCATGGCGTGCGCCGCGCGCAGCGCACGAAGCAGTGTCGGGTCAGCGCGCGGCCCGTCCTTCGATGTCGCCGTCACATCGGTGCGCCCGCCGCGACGGTGCAGACCGATCGGGCAGGTCAGCCGCAGGTGACCGGAGGCGCCAGCGTCCTGCGCGACGGTCTCGCCGGTGATGATGTGCGCCTCGACGGTCGGGCGCAGACTCACCGGCAACAGGATGTGCAGTGCGCCGGGACGGAGCTTGATCCGGAGCGGGATCTGCAGCGGATCGCACCGGGTGCCCAGCAGGAGGCGCGCGAGCACCGTGCTGATCCGCGCCTCGACCGCGTCCGAGGCCACGCGCCGGAGACCAGCAACGGTGTCGGGATACGCTTCTGATGTCGGCGTCCTGGATCTCCACACCGACCGCACCCCGTTGCTGGTTCCGGCGCCCGGCGTCCGTCCCGCACCGCGCCCCTGCTGCAGCGCCACCGAGCCATAGTAGCGGTAGCTGCGGCCCGGCCGCCCCGGGGCGGTGGTCGGCGGCATCGGATGCCCATCGGCATCGAAGATGCGGCCGGTCAGAGGCGCGCGCGGCTGCTCGGGCGTGCCGTCAGACCGGCGGCGCTTCTGCGCATCGAGCTTCTCCTGCACCGCATCGAAGAGGTCCTGCGGGATGATCGCTGCATGCAGCCCGGGGTGGGAGGTGTCGTGGTGGGGGATCTCGCCGAGATAGGCGCGGTTGCGCAGAAGATGGAAGGGGGCGCCCCGGCCGAACGCGGCGCCGCCCATCTCGCGCCCGGCGCGGGTGACGTGCTGCTTCGGCCGGATGCCTTCCGCGGTTAGCCAGCGGCAGAGCGCGTGCACCGAGCCTATGGCGAGATTGGTCTCGAATATCCGGGTGACGGTCCCGGCCTCGCCCAGGTTCACGATCAGCCCGTACGTGCCCGGCACGGGCAGATCATATCCGAGCGGCGCCGCACCGCCCATCCACATGCCGCGGGTCTCGGAGGCCGCGATCTTGTCTCGGATGCGCTCGCCGGTCATCTCGCGCTCGAACTGCGCGAAGGACAGAAGCAAGTTCAGCGTCAGCCTCCCCATGCTGGACGTGGTGTTGAAGGCCTGGGTCACGCTGACGAAGCTGACGGAATGTCGATCGAAGAGCTCGACGATGCGGGCGAAGCCCGCGAGCGAGCGGGTCAGGCGGTCGATCTTGTAGGCGATCACGATGTCGGTCCGGCCCGCGGCCACATCCGCCATCAAGCGACGCAGCGCCGGCCGCTCCATGGTGCCCCCGAATGACCGCCGTCGTCATAGCGGGTCTCCAGCCCGCGCCAGCCTTCGCTGCGCTGGCTTCTGACATAGGCCTCGCAGGCCTCGCCCTGTGCGCCGAGACTGTTGAAGGCCTAATCGATGCCCTCTTCGGAGCTTTTGCGGGTGTAGAGCGCGCAACGCAGCTGCGGGTGGCTCATCAGGCATCTCCGCGCAGTCCGAAGAACCGGGGTCCGTTCCAGCGCGTGTCCGCGATGGCGGTGGCGGCGGCCCACGGGCTCGGGAAGCTGCGGTCCTCCCAGCGGAAGCCCTCGGGCGTGACCACGACCTCGACCATTCGACCCTGCCACTCGCGGCGGAGGCGCGCGCCGAGACCAAGCTCCTGACCCTCGGGCTGCATCCGACCGATGCGCGCGATCTGCCGCCGCGCGGCGCGGTCGAGCCCGCCGAGAGCTTCGGCCTGCAAGCGCCAAGCAAGGATCAGGCGCATAAGGTCAAGCGTGCGCAAGGCTGGCGGCGGCCCCCCCAGCGGCCCTGCCAATGCTGGCGGAGGGCGGGAAGATCAGCCTGCGCGAGGTCGCCGAGGAGCGTGGCGAGGGGAACGCGCGGGGCATCAGGCACCGGGCGGGTCGGATCAGAATGGACGGTCATCGGGGTCTCCGGTCATCGCGGGGACAGGTCTCCGCCGCTACCGGACCGAGCCCGGAGGTCCGGGCTTCGGGGGGCAGGAACGCTCCGTTCGGCGCACAAGTCCAGTCAAGAGACGCGCGTGCGGCCTATTGACCGGAGACCGGACATCCCGCCCGGATGTATCGCTGCACGCCCGAACTGTGCTACCATCCTTATGGTCATGACCGAGGCAATGCACCAGATGCAGCCCGATGCCGAGCCTGAGCCCCACGCTGCACACGCTGCAGGCTTTGCGACGTCGCAGGCGGCCCCGCCGTCGCCTGCCGTTCCGCTGCCGGTCACGCCTGGCGGCGCCCTTGCCGTGGTCTACTGCGGCCTCGAGAGTCTGGTGCCGGATCCGGGCAATGCGCGCACCCATCCGAAGCGGTAGCTGGAACAGATCGAGGCCTCGATCCGCAGCTTCGGCTTCGCCAATCCTCTGCTGATCGACGAGGCGGGCGGGATCATCGCCGGACACGGCCGCCTGCGCGCCGCGCGGGGCCTCGGGCTTGCCTCGGTCCCGACCATCACGCTGACCGACCTCACTGAGGCGCAGAAGCGCGCGCTGCGTCTGGCCGACAACCGGATCGCGCTTGGCGCGGGGTGGGACCTCGAGATACTGAAGCCGGAGCTTGCCGAGCTTGGCACGCTGGATGTGAGCTTCGACCTCTCGGTCACCGGCTTCTCCACCGGCGAGATCGGCGTGATCCTGAGGGGCTCACCCGATCCGGAGGACGAGGTGATCCCTGCGGTCCCCGACACACCGCGCACTAGGATCGGCGATATCTGGCAGCTCGGGGTCCAGCGGATCGGCTGCGGCGATGGCCGCGATGTCGGCTTCCTGCAGAAGGTGATCGGCGCGGGCCAGCGCGTCGATGTGGCCTTCCTTGACCCGCCCTACAATGTGCGGATCAACGGCCATGCCAATGCCAGGGGGCGCCATCGCGAGTTCGCCATGGCCTCCGGCGAGATGAGCGACGGCGAGTTCCGCGGGTTCCTGACGGATACGCTCGGTGCCTGTGCCGCGGTCTCGCGCGACGGCGCGGTGCACTTCATCTGCATGGACTGGCGGCATCTCGACGATGTCTCGGCCGTCGGGCACGCGGTCTGCGGCGATCTCCTGAACATCTGCGTCTGGAACAAGCCGAACGTGGGCATGGGATCGCTCTACCGCTCGAAGCACGAGATGGTCTTTGTCTACCGGGTCGGCACGGCTCCGTATCGGAACATGGTCGAGCTTGGCAACCGTGGCCGCAACCGGACCAATGTCTGGGACTACGCATCGATGAACTCGCTGCAGGGCAGCCGCCGCGAGGACCTTGCGATGCACCCGACGGTGAGGCCCGTGGCGCTGGTGGCCGACGCGATCCGGGACGTGTCGCGCCGGGGCGACCGGGTGCTCGACATCTTCCTTGGTTCGGGCACCACGCTCATTGCCGCAGAACGGGTCGGCCGGGTCTGCTGCGGGGTCGAGCTCGACCCCGCCTATGTCGATGTGGCGCTGGCCCGATGGCAGGCGCTCACCGGCAGGGAGCCGGTGCTGGCCGACCGGACGGCGCCATGAGTGGGGCTGACAAGGACATGCCCGGGAAGGCTGGCGGACGCTTCGTCAAGGGCAAAAGCGGCGATCGGCAGATAGGCAAAGAGGATGCAAAAGATGGTATGAGCGATGACCAAAAGCCCAAAGCCAAGCCCCAGCCCCAGCCCCACAGAGGAAAATAAGATCAGGCTGGCGATATCAGTGACGATTTCCGGCACCATCAGCGGAAAGTTCAGGATGGCATAGGCAGCAGCCTTTTGGCGCACCTTCATCCGCACCATCGCCAAAGCGGCGGCGGTGGCCATGACCGTGGCCACGCTTGCCGCGATCACCGCCAGCTGCACCGAGTTCAGTGCCGCCGCGGCAGTCTCTTCATTGGCAAAAACCGCCTCATGCCAACGCCATGACATTCCATCCAACCGGCTGATCGACCGGCCCGCGTTGAAGGAACAGAGCACCAGAAACAGGATCGGCGCGTAGACAGCGGCTCGTCCAGAAGCAGAATCTTCGGCCCCGGCGCCAGCACCCACGCCAAGGCAACGCGCCGTTTCTGCCCCCCAGACAGCTGGTCCGGGCGGCGATGCTCCATGCACTCCAGCCCGACCAATGCTACCATCCGACCCATTGTCGTGGCAATCTCGGCCTGTGGTCAGCCCCGCATGACAACCGAACTGGCCTTGCAAGCCTTGCCCGCGGCCGTCTGGCGGCGCAAACCCAAGACTAGGGTGATGCTCCATTCCGACCAGGGATCGCAGTTCACCCCAGCCGCGAAGGCAGCAGTTTCTCGCGCAGCGCAATCTGGATGCCAGCATGAGCCGCCACGGCAACTGCCACCACAATGCTGTCGCGGAAAGCTTCTTCCAGCTCTTGAGGCGGGACCGCATCCGCCGCCGCACCTACCTGACCCGCGAAGCCGCAAGGCAGGATGTGTTCGAGTACATCGAGATGTTCTACAACCCAAAGCGCAAGCGCACGGACAACGGCATGCTGTAGCCCGTTGACTTCGAAGTCCGGCAGCAGAAACTGAACGAGGCGAGTGTCCAGGAAACTAAGGGCAACTCAGTCGGCTGATTTGAATTCCCTGTTCCTGCGGAACAGGGAAATCGCGCGTAACCCGCAGAAAAAACGCGACGATTCCAGGAAGGAAATCCCGAAACCGGCTCTCAAAAACCGAAACTCCCTGATAGTTCCCTGTTGTTCCCGCGCGGGTAAACCGAACAGGCTTCGCTGGCCGCGGAGACGCGAGGCGGAAAAGAAGCGATAGGGGAAGGGTCCTGGCCTCTCTGCCGGGGACAGACCGACCTAAGCCGCGGAAACACGGACGAATCCCCCGTCGGAACAGAAAGAGAGGGGATATCAATGGGTTGGTGGCGGAGCGATAGGGATTCGAACCCTAGAGACGGTCTCCCGTCTACACACTTTCCAGGCGTGCGCCTTCGACCACTCGGCCACCGCTCCGTCGGCGGCTGCTTACAGGGTCGGCGCGCCGTCTTGCAAGGGGGCAGCCCGAAAAACTGCCGCCAAAACCTGCTGCCCGCGCGGGGCCTACACGGTCATCCGGCTGCCCAGTTCCACCACCCGGTCGCGCGGCAGGTGATAGAAGTCGCTGGGGTCCGCCGCGAAACGCCCCAGGGCGATGAACAGACGGTCCAGCACCAGTGGCAGTCCGATCCGCGCACCCAGCACGACCTTGCGGCGACCGAGGAAGAAGGATGTGTTCATCACGTCGAACTTGACGCCCTCGCGCCGCGCGCGGCCCAGCGCCTTTGACACGTTCGGCGTTTCCATGAACCCGAAGCGCAGGCGCAGACGCGCGAAGCGGTCGTTGATCGGCTCATACTCCACCCGCTCCGCCTCGCGGATCAGGGGCACGCGCACGGTCTCGACCGTCAGCACGACATTGCGTTCATGCAGCACACGGTTGTGCTTGAGGTTGTGCAGCAGTGCGGGCGGCACGGCCACCGGGTCGGAGGTCAGGAAGAACGCCGTTCCTGGCACGACATGGGCCGAGGACCGCATCATCGAGGCCGCGAAATTGTCGAGGTTGACCATCTCGCGGTGACCCTTCTCGAAGGCGAGCTGCGTGCCGCGCCACCAGGCGAACATCAGCAAGCCCACGCAGATCGCCATCGACACCGGCACGTAGCCGCCATCCGGCAGCTTGGCGAGGTTCGAGAGCAGGAAGGTCCCCTCCAGGGCCAGGAAGGGGGCCGCGACCAGAAGGACCAGCGGCAGCGAGTACTTCCAGCCGCGATGCGCGAAGACGACAGCCAGGATCGTGTCGACGATCATCGCGCCGGTGACGGCAATGCCATAGGCGGCGGCCAGCGCCTCGGACGTGCGGAACGAGGTGACGAAGGACAGCACGCCGAACAGCAGCAGCCAGTTGACCGAGGGGATGTAGATCTGCCCCGACTGGCTTTCCGAGGTGTGCACGATCGACAGGCGCGGCAGGAGGCCCAGCTGGATCGCCGCACGGGCCATCGAGAAGGCGCCCGAAATCACCGCCTGCGAGGCGATGACGGTGGCCACGGTCGCCAGCGCCACCAGCGGCGGCAACAGGACCGGCGGGACCATCAGGAAGAACGGGTTCTCGAGCGCGGAGGGCTGCGACAGGACCAGTGCGCCCTGCCCCAGATAGTTCAGGACAAGCGACGGAAAGACCAGCAGGAACCAGGCAAAACGGATCGGACGGATGCCGAAGTGACCCAGATCGGCATAAAGCGCCTCGGCCCCCGTGACGGCAAGGAACACGGCACCAAGGACGGTGAAGGCAACCCAGCCATGCTCCAGCGCGAAGGCCACGGCGAAATAGGGATTGAACGACGCCAGAACGCCGGGGTTTCCGATCATCTGCCATATGCCGGTGGCGGCCATCGTAACGAACCAGAACGCGGTGACGGGGCCGAACAGCGCCGAAATCGCATGCGTTCCGTGCCGCTGCACCAGAAACAGCCCGAACAGGATGGCCAGCGTGATGGGCAGCACATAGTCGCCGAATTTCGGCGCGATCAGTTCCAGCCCCTCGACCGCCGACAGGACCGAGATCGCGGGTGTGATGACCGCGTCGCCGAAGAACAGCGCCGCCCCCGCGATACCCAGAAACAGGACCGGCAGCGACCGTCGCCCGATTGCGAGCCGTGTCAGCGCGTAGAGCGCAAGGACCCCGCCCTCGCCCCGGTTGTCGGCCTTCAGAAGGAACAGCACGTATTTGACCGTGACGATCAGGATCAGCGACCAGATCAGCATAGAGATGACGCCCAGAACCTCGCCGCGCGCCAGACCGTCCTTGGCCACCGGCCGCAGCGCTTCGCGCATCGCGTAAAGCGGGCTGGTGCCGATATCGCCGTAGACGACGCCGATGGCACCCAATGTCAGGGCTGCGAGGCCTTTCTTGTGGCCATGATCCCCGTCCTCCGCATCGACCTGCGGGTCAGATACCGGCCCCGCTGAGGGAACCGCCGGATTGTCCTGCATGTCAGTCTGGGCTCCGCCCGGTGCGCGCGTGTCGCGGTCTCGGGCCCTGGTTCGCGCGGCTCGGGTGCTGGGGCACCGCATTCTCCGGTCAAACACGTCCGCGGCAGGGGGACGCACCTTGGGGGACTGCCTTTCGGCGACTCATCCCCCGATGTCGTGCGCGACTATGCTGCGTTGCAGAGCAGGTTCAAGAAGATTTTACTTTCCACGCCCGGCCCGCGAAGTTCTGCCGCAACGTCGGCGAACGGGCGGCGCTGCGTCAGCGGCGGTCCGGATCGATCCCTTCGTCGGGGTCGTTGTTCACCCTGCGAAGGTCACGCGGGGCTGCCGTCCGCCTGGCCTTCGGTGCTGGCCGACCGGTCGGTTGCGACCGCCCCTCGCCCGGCGGTCGCGCCGCCGCCGTGCCGAGCGCCGTCAGCGCGTCGGACGGGACCAGCTTGAGATCGCGCTGCGGGACCGGAATGTCGATGCCTTCGGCTGCGAAGCGTTCGACGATCTGGTGGTTGATCTCGGTCTGCACGTCGCCCTTCAGGTTCACATCCGCCAGGATGACCCGGATCTCGAATGTCAGCCCGCCGCCGCCAAGCCCTGTGAACCCGACGGACGGGGCGGGGTCGATCATCACCATCGGCTGGGCTTCGCAGATGTCCAGAAGCACACGCTCGACCCGCCGCGTATCGCTGCCATAGGCGACCGGCACCTGCATCACCAGCCGCCCTGTCACCGAGAACCGCGTCAGGTTCGTCACCACGCCCGAGACAAGGTCCGCGTTCGGAACGATGACATAGGTGCGGTCGGGCGTCTCGAGCCGGGTCGAGCGGACAGAGATGCCCTTGACGACGCCCTGCTTGCCGCCGACGTCGATGTTGTCGCCTTCGCTGATCGGGCGTTCGATCAGCAGGATCACACCCGCCACGAAGTTCGACACGATGTTCTGCAGGCCGAAACCGATACCGACCGACAGGGCACCCGCGACGATGGCCAGCGACGACAGGTCGAGACCGGTCGCGTTGATCGCCACAAAAGCCGACAGCACGATGCCGAGATAACCGAACCCGACGGTCAGCGCGTTCTGCGCGCCTTTTTCCAGCCGCGTGCGCGGCAGGACCGAGGTCTTCAAGGCCCCCTGCGCCAGCCGCGTCAGCAGGTAACCGATCAGGAAGATCGCCACGAAGGACAGGAACACCGTCGGCGAAATGCGGGTCTGGCCGATCGAGATGCCGCTGCGAAACGTGTTCCACGTCTCGGATAGGTCAGTGGTCCGCGCGCCCCAGATCAGCGCGAACACCGGCAGCGCGCACAGGAACAGGATGAGCCCCGACAGGACCGGGATCAGCGCCTCGCGCGCGTCGGTCTCGCTGCGGGTGATCGCCAGATAGACGTCCGTCGCAAACCGCTGCAGCAGGATCAGCAACCCGATCAGCGCCAACGACGAGATCGCAGGCCAGACCAGCGCGTTCGCCGCCGCGACATATCCGATGATCGCCAGCAAGGGTCCGATGACGGCGACCGCTGCCGCGGCCGTCCCCGTGAGCGCGACCAGACGGTTGCGGAACATCACTTCGTCGCCAAGTTCAACCCTGCCCTGATTGCTCCTGCGAAGCAGCATGCCCAGCCGGAACAGGAACAGCGACACGATGCACACCAGGGGTGCCGCCCACACTGCCTGCGCCGCCATCGACAGAGGCGGGCGCACTTCGGTGATGAAGGCCTGACGGAACGCCTCGACCGCCAGCATCAGACCGATCATCGTGGCCAGGAATCGCCCTTCCGTCGGGCGGTCCGTCAGTTCGATCCGATGCGATGCGGTCGTGTCCGCTTCCCCTCCACCCGCCGGAAACAGCCAGCTTCCCAGCCAGCGCGCCACAAAGAACGCGAACGCCGCACTCGGCAGCGCCGCGATCAAGGCCGTGGTCCGCGGGCCGGTCATGCCCGATGCGATCACGGCAAGCACCAGCAGAACGGTGCCAACCACAGGCACCGCCACCTGCCCCAGCGAAACAAGGCCCGCCACCGCATAACGCATTCGGAAGGCCGCGACACGTATCAGGCGCTGCGCCTGGCGCTCCATGAAATCAGACCCGCGCAGTGTCAGCAGACCCGCCAACGCCAGGTACAGCGAGATCAGCGGCAGGTTGTTGCGCAGGTCCGTCCGCCGCGCCGTATTGTTCCACGCCTCGGTCGTCTCAAGCCAAAGGGTCCGGATGCCCTGCGTCAGGACCGCCGATCCGGCGGGCCAGTTCAACGGGTTGATCGGTGTCGGCGACAGCCGCAGCAGCGCTTTGGCCTGCCGTTCGCGGATCAGGCGGTCGATCTGACCGACGATGCCGTCGGCCCGGCTCAAAGCCTCCGAGGCGGTGATGCCGGGTGCCTGCAACTCCGCCATCTGTGCATTCAGTTCGGCCCGGCGGGACGCCGTCTGCTGCGCCTCGGTCGTGCCCTCGGCAGGGGCCGGTCCAAGGGCGGAAATCTGGTTTCGCAGCGTGCCGATGCGCGCAACGTTGGCCGTCTGCGCCGCAGTGAACTTTTCGCGCCAGACGACCACTTCGGCGCGCAGCTGCTCGAAAGCCTTGTTCGCCGCCTTGTCGTCGGAAAGCGCCGCCTCGGCACGGGCCGCGACCGCTTCCCAGCCCGCGTAGTCCACGACGACGGCCGCTTCCTGGCCAAGAACAGGCCCGACCGAGGGCGATAGACCCGCAAGCGCCAGGCCCGCGATCAGCAACAGAGTGCGAAGCGCTGTCCTCATCCCTCGAAGACGCTGGGCAGGTCGCGCTGATCGCGGTCCAGCCAGCCGGGCACCGGCAGACCCTTGGCGCGCAGGAACTCCGGGTTGAAGAGCTTGGACTGATAGCGGTTGCCGAAATCGCAGAGGATCGTGACGATGGTCCTGCCCGGCCCCATGTCACGCGCCATGTGCATGGCCCCCGCGACATTGATGCCAGACGACCCGCCAAGGCAAAGCCCCTCGTCCTCGAGCAGTTCAAAGACTATGGGCAGCGCCTCGGCATCCGATATGCGGTAGCTGAAATCGGGTGTCAGCCCTTCGAGGTTCTTCGTGATCCGGCCCTGCCCGATGCCTTCGGTGATCGACGATCCCTCGGCCTTGAGCACGCCGTCGGTGTAGAAGCGAATGCAGCGCCGCGCCTTCGGGATCGGCAAGGGCGATCTTCACGCCCTTCGGTTGCAGCGCCATCGCGACTCCGGCCAGCGTGCCGCCAGAGCCGACCGAACAGACAAAGCCGTCGACCTTTCCGCCGGTCTGGTCCCAGATTTCCGGCCCCGTTGTCTCGAGATGCGCCTGACGGTTGGCGACATTGTCGAACTGGTTGGCCCAGATGGCTCCATTTGGTTCGGTTTGTGCAAGTTTCGCCGCAAGACGGCCCGAGTACCGGACATAGTTGTTCGGATTTGAATAGGGCGCTGCCGGCACCTGAACCAGTTCGGCCCCCGCGAGGCGCAGCATGTCCTTTTTTTCCTGGCTCTGCGTCTCGGGGATCACGATCACCGTGCGGAACCCCATCGACGATCCGACCAGCGCCAGCCCGATGCCGGTGTTGCCCGCCGTGCCTTCGACAATCGTGCCGCCGGGTTTCAGCTGCCCGCGCGCGACGGCATCCCGGATGATGTAGAGCGCGGCACGGTCCTTGACCGACTGGCCGGGGTTCAGGAATTCGGCCTTGCCAAGTATCTCGCACCCGGTCGCCTCGCTGGCGCGGTTCAGGCGGATCAGCGGGGTTTTTCCCACGGTTTCGGCCAGGTCCTTGTAGATCGCCATTGCCCGCGCCCCATCGATGCGTTCCGACCCATTCCTAGGCGCGCGGGGCCTGAACCTCAACCCCTGCGGCCCGAGCACCTAGACGGCGGACCTCAGCGCGTCCCGGCGCGGGGCCAACCAGAGGGCGAGCAGGATCAGCGGGGCGTTGTTCACCTCGCCCGTCCCGACCAGTTCCTCCAGACGCGGGAAGGGGATCACATGCGCGCGGATGTCCTCGCCCTCGCCCGGCAGCCCGCCCAGCCCCGCCGCGCTGTCGGGCAAGTCGGCCAGCCCGATGAATGTATAAAGGTATTCGCCCTTTGCAGCGGGCGAGGGGTAGTAGGACGCCGCCGGGATCAGGCGGTCAATGACAAGACCCGCTTCCTCCCGCGCTTCTCGCAGGGCAGCGTCCTCGGGCGTCTCGCCGCCGTCGATCCGGCCTGCGACCGCCTCGATCAGCCAGGGCTGGCTGTCGCCGCGCGCATGCGGACCGGCGCGCCACTGTTCGATCACCAGAACCCGGTCGCGGACGGGGTCATAAGGCAGCACCACCGCCGCATCGCCGGAAATGAAGACCGCCCGGGTCAGCTCCCCGCTCATCGATCCGTCGAACCGGCGGAACCGCAGGTCGTATTCCTCGACCGCGAAATAGGCCGCATAGGGCTGGCGGCGCACCGCCTCGGTCACATCGCCGGCCTCGCAGGCCCGCCGCAGCATTGTCGGCGCGTCGGCGGCCGCGCGCAGACGCGCACCCGCCCGCGTCAGCATCTGGGGATAACGCGCCGCTACTTCATCCGGCCGCCGCGCCCCGAACAAGGCCATGATGTCGGCCGCCGCTGCAATGACCGTATCTGCCCAGCGCGCGGTCCAGAGATCGGCCAACCAGACATCAACGCCAGCCAGCGCGACATCCCCGGGCCATGCCAGCGCCGTCGCGGCACCATCCGCAACGGCCAGCGTGACCGGGGATGCGGGCACGCCGCCCTCGAAATGTCCGATGCGCGACAGGTCATCCTTGGTCAGGCCCGCAGCGATCCAGCCCGCAACCTCGCCCTGCCCCGCAGCCAGCGCAGCACGCGCCCCGTGATGCGTGCTCAGCGCCAGGTGCCCCGGAAGCCTGGCGTGCTGAACAGCAACATCCCGGCCGAGGACAACCCGGCGCAGCCGCCCATCCGCCATCGGCCCGAAGAAAAAGACATCCGCCACCCGCGCTCAGGTCCAGCGCCGTGCGGCCCATTCGGTCAGAAGCCCGGCCAGCCCGCCGCCGACCACCAGCACCGCCAGGATATCGGGCGCGCCCAGTTTCATGGCATAGTCGACCGCAATGCCGACCATGCCGACAACCGCGTCGAACGGGCCGTCGTACAGCTTGCGGAACGAGTTCACGGTCATCTGCTCGGTTGCAAAGATCAGCAGGCCCAGAAGGACCATGACGGCCGACGTCTTCACGCCGGTCCCGAAGGCCTGCACGTTGCCCCGCCCCGCAACCGGTCCCAGCACGCGCCAGCCGCAGACCAGACCGATCAGCGCCGTGATCGGCGTGAAGGCCCCGAACTGGGTGCCCTCGGACATATGCGGCTTGACCACTTCCGCCGCGAAGAATCCAACGGCCATGAAAGCGAAGGCGGCGAACAGTCTGGCGGCGGTGGGCATCGGTCGGTCCGGTTTTGTCCTGAGTGCCGGGCAAATGCCGCAGCCTGTCTGCCCTTTTCGGGCGCGCCCCGTCGTCTGGCAAGCCTTGCATCGGCCCATCAGCAACTTCCGTGGAAACTGTAGCAGCTATGGCGCGGGAGTGTCGCCGGACCGGCGTCAGGTCGGGCCGCCGACGACGGGCCGGGTGACAGTGATCTGCGTCACGTCACAGTTCCCGCTTTTGAACGCCCCTGCACAGGCCGTCAGGTACATGTTCCACATCCTGCGGAACCGCTGATCGAAGCCCATCCTGGCCACGTCGTCCCACCGGTCGTTGAAGGTCCCGTGCCAGCGCCGCAGGGTCTGGCTGTAGCTATCGCCGAACTCCACCGATCCCACCAGGGCCAGACCGGCCTTGCGGATTTCGCGGCGCAACGCCGACGGGGACGGAAGCATCCCACCCGGAAAGATGTGTTTCTGAATGAAATCAACGCCTTTCCGATAGGTTTCGAAACCGCCTGTCCGACACCGTGATGATCTGCAGCGTTGCGTTTCGCCCCGGCTTCAGCCGTTCACGCAGGGTGCCGAAATAGACCGGCCAGTATTTCTCGCCCACCGCCTCGAACATCTCGAT
The DNA here is from genome assembly GCA_963819585.1 of uncultured Alphaproteobacteria bacterium. Taxonomy (GTDB): domain Bacteria; phylum Pseudomonadota; class Alphaproteobacteria; order Rhodobacterales; family Rhodobacteraceae; genus JAOADN01. The sequence goes on along the minus strand of CAWFWP010000001.1, from coordinate 376,232 downwards.
CGAGGCGATGCCGTCATAGGTTCCGCGTTCATCCCGGTAGTCCTGCAGCTTGATCTGCACCCGGTCCGACAGGCCCGCGCGATCCATCCGCGCCACGGCATAGTCGTGCTGTGCCTGCGAAATCGTGAGACCGGTGACCTTCAAACCGCGTTCCCGTGCCGCATATTCGGCAAAGCCGCCCCAGCCGCAGCCGATCTCCAGCACATGATCGCCGGGCTGCGCGCCCATGCGGTCAACCATGCTTGCATATTTCGCACGCTGCGCAGCCTCCAGGCTTTCCTGCCCTGACCGGAACAGGCCGGAGGAGTAGGTCATCGTGTCATCCAGCCAGAGCCGGTAGAAATCGTTGCCGAGATCATAGTGATAGGCGATGTTCTTCTTCGCGCGCGTCTTCGAGTTCGACCGCAGCCAGTGCCGCAGCCGTTCGTAGGCACGGATCACGCCCTGCCCCGGGAAACCATCATAGATCGCTTCATTGTCCTGATGAACCAGGTCCATGAAAGCCATCAGGTCGGGCGTGGTCCAGCCGCCCTCCAGATAGGCATCGCAGAACCCGAGATCACCCTCGCGGATCAGACGCGCAAACAAGTCCGGGTCATGGACGACGACTTCGGCCACCGGACCCGGCCTCTTGCCTTCGGCGCGGAAACGACGGCCATCGGGCAGCACGAAGTCCAGCCGTCCGGTCCCCATACCGTTGGCGACCTGCATCACCTGCGCGAAATAGCGCGGCAGATCGCGTTGCCCCGCTGTCGAAGTCAGTGCGTCCATCACATCCCCCGGGGGAGTTTTAGCCCAAGTTTTTCAGACAAATCAATCACCTGACTTCGCAAGCGCAGCATAGGCCGCCAGCGCGCGGGCACGGCCCTGATCAAGGGCGACAACCGGGTCCGGATAGGGCGCGGCCGGGTCCAGCCGCCATGACAAGGGCACAGCATCGAAGTAACCGAGCGCGGTCGCCGTTGGTTCCGCCCGCCCCTCGGCAATCCAGCGGTCGCGGTAGCTGCCGTCCGAATCGAATTTCTCGGCCTGCCCCGTCGGATTGAAGACCCGGAAATACGGTGCCGCGTCCGGGCCCGATCCCGCGACCCACTGCCAGCCCATTGCGTTCGACGCCGGGTCCCAGTCGGTCAGGCAATCCTCGAACCAGCGCAGACCCACGCGCCAGTCGGTCAGCAGGTGCTTGGTCAGATAGGACGCGACGATCATCCGCGCCCGGTTGTGCATCGTGCCGGTCACATACATCTCGCGCATAGCGGCATCGACGAACGGCTCGCCCGTCATGCCGCGCCGCCAGCGTTCGGCGTCAGGATTGTCGCCGCGCCAGGGAAATCCGTCCCAGCCCTCGCGCCAGTTCCGGTCGGCGATGTGGGGCGTGTGGTGCATCAGGTGCCAGGCAAAGTCGCGCCAGACGAGTTCCTTGAGGAAATGCTCGGCCCCTGCCGCACCTGTCGCCATCGCCGCCTGTCCCGCATGCCAGATCGTACGGGGCGAAATCTCGCCATAGGTGAGGTTCTCGGACAGGCCCGAGGTTGCGGGCAGCGCCGGAAAATCGCGGTCGGCGCGGTAGGTGTCGATCGCGCCTGCCGCAAACTGCCGAAGCCGCGCCAGCGCCGCCGCCTCGCCCACCGTCTGATGGGGGGTCACGACCGCCGCCCCGCGCCGCATGCCTGCACCCATTTCTGCTGTCAGCACCTGGATATCTTCGCTTCCAGGCCAGCTTTCCGGTGCAGAAAGAGCTTTGGGCGGCGGCAGCGTCGGCCCGGGATCGCGGTCCTTCACGGCGCGCCAATAGGGCGAATAGACCCGGTAGAAGCCGCCCGTTCCTGTCTCGACCGTCCAGGGTTCGAACAAGACGTGGCCGGGGAAACTCTGGGCGTCGATCCCGCGCGCGCGCAGCGCTGCCTTGACCTCCGTGTCGCGCGCCTTCGACACCGGGTCATAGGCCCGCGACCAGAACGCCGCGTTCGCCCCGGTCTCTGCAATCAGCGCGGTCAGCACGTCCAATGCAGTCCCACGTCGAAGGATCAGACGGCTGCCGACGTCATCCAGTGCCCGCGCGAAGTGCCGTAGACCCAGACCCAGCCGCCACTTCGGGGCCGTCCCCTGCGCCTCGGTTTCGGGATCGAGGATGAAAACCGGAATGACGGGGCGTCCGGTCGCTGCCGCTGCGGTCAGCGCCGCGTGATCGCCCAGCCGCAGATCGCGCCGGAACCAAAGAATAACCGGCGCTTCGCTCACCGCTGCCCACCCATCGCCAGATATCCCCCAGACCGGCCGGAACCGCCACCCGCACCTGTCGGACCTAACGCGCGGAGAAGGGGCGCACAGGGGGCAAGCCCAAAAAGAAAGGGTGCGCCATCGGCGCACCCTGATATCGGCGACGTGCCCGACTGTCGGATCAGGCGGACCGCTTGGCCAGAACCGACCAGCCGCCCGCGACCACAACTGCCGCCAGCACGGCCTTGACCGCATCGCCGATCAGGAAGGGCTTCATCCAGCCCGACAGCAGATCGGCTATCGACACATCCATCGTCAGCGCGGGCCAGGCCAGGCCCGGAATATAGAGCGCGGCCGAAACTGCGATCCCGACCAGCGCCAGCGGCAGGACCTTCTTCAGCCCTGCATCGGCGGCAAGCCCCGCAAGGAAGGCCATCACCACAAAGCCGTAGAGGAACCCCGCCGTCGGGCCGATCAGCGCCGGGGCCGACCCCAGCCCCGCAAAGACCGGCAGACCCGCAGCGCCTTCGGCCAGATAGGCCAGCACCGTCGCCCCGCCAAGGCGCGAGCCATAGGAAAACCCGACAATCAGGATCGCCAGAGTCTGCAACGTGATCGGCACCGGCCACATCGGCACCTGCACCTGCGCAGCGGCGGCGATGAACAGGCTTCCCGCGACAACAAGCAACGCCTTGGTCAGCAGTGACTGGCCCGGAAGTGCGGCTTGAGTAAGTGTCATGTCGTGGTCCCCTCTGAGTTCTTATTTGCGCGCAAACTGCGGTCGGGGCGGCGGCTTGTCAATCATCGGCATGTCATCTTCGTCTTGCAGCGGCCCCGTGGCTTTGGCACATGGCGCCATGTCGGACACCCCCCCCTTTCCCCGCGCTAGACTTGCCCTTGTCACCGGCGCATCGCGCGGGCTGGGCTTCGCGCATCGCGGCGGCGCTGGGTGCGAAAGGCTGGCACGTGCTGGCCGTCGCGCGCACCGCAGGCGGGCTGGAGGAGCTGGATGACCGCATCACCGCCGCAGGCGGGTCGGCGACGCTGGCCCCGCTCGACATCACCGATGCTGGCGCGATGGCGCATCTGGCACAATCCGCAGGCCAGCGCTGGGGCGGGATCGACCTCTGGGTCCACACCGCGATCCACGCCGCCCCACTGGCCCCGGCCGGACATATCGACGCGAAGGATTTCGACAAATCCGCCGCCTGCAACATCCGCGCGACCGCCGGGCTGATCCCGCTGATCGAGCCGCTTCTTCGTGCGCGGAACGGCACGGCGCTGTTCTTCGACGACCCGCGCGGGGGCGAGAAGTTCTTCGGGGCCTACGGGGCCACCAAGGCCGCGCAGATCGCCCTTGTCGCGCAGCTGGCAGGCCGAGACGGCCAAAGTCGGCCCGCGCGTCCTGATCGCCACCCCCGCCGCCATGCCGACGGCCACTCGTGCGCGGTTCTTCCCCGGCGAAGACCGGACGCGGCTTGCCGACCCGGCAGAGGAAGCCGCCCGCATTCTGGCGCTTCTCTGACCGACGCCCACCGCAGCCCGGTATTTCGACCCGAAAGTCACCTGCACCGCTTTACCCCAGTCTGCCTTGCGTCTAAGCGGAAAGCCAAGACAGGTCCGGGGCAGGCATGCGCATTCTCATCACCAATGACGACGGCATCAACGCGCCGGGGCTTGAGGTGCTGGCGGCCATCGCGACCGAAATCGCTGGCCCGGACGGCGAGGTCTGGACCGTCGCGCCCGCCTTCGAGCAGTCGGGCGTCGGCCACTGCATCAGCTACACGCATCCGACGATGCTCGCCAAGCTCGGCCCCCGCCGCTATGCCGCCGAAGGCTCGCCCGCCGACTGCGTGCTGGCGGGCATTTTCGACGTGCTCGACGGCGCGCGGCCCGATCTGGTGCTTGTCCGGCGTCAACCGGGGCAACAATGCCGGCGAGAATGTCCTGTATTCCGGCACCATCGGCGGCGCGATGGAGGCGGCGCTGCAAGGCCTTCCGGCCATCGCGCTGTCCCAGTTCATGGGGCCGGGGACGGAAGACCTTGACGATCCGTTCGAAGCCGCGCGCGTGCATGGCGCCGCCATCGTGCGCAAACTGCTGGATCAGCGGGCTCTGGGACACCGACGACTATCGCCTGTTCTACAACGTCAACTTCCCGCCCTGCGCCGCCGCCGCCGTCAAGGGCACCCGCGTCGCCGCGCAGGGGTTCCGCAGGCAGGCGGGTTTCGGGGTCGAGGCGCAGATTTCGCCCACCGGGCGGCGGTTCCTGTGGATCACCGGCGGACCGCAACATGTGGCGACGCTTCCCGGCACCGATGTCGCCGTGAACATCGACGGATACATCAGCGTCACGCCGATGCGCGCGGACCTGACCGCACATGACCGTCTGGACGATCTGGCGCAACGCCTGGCATGAGGGCCTCACGCAGCGATGACTGACGCCGCCGAACGCAAGATGCGGTTCCTCTATGCGCTCCGCGCGCAGGGCGTGACCGACGGGCGCGTTCTGGCGGCAATGGAGTCCATCGACCGGGGCAATTTCGTCAAGGGCCTGTTCGCCGAACGCGCCTACGAGGATACGCCGCTGCCCATCGCCTGCGGCCAGACCATCAGCCAGCCTTCGGTCGTCGCCCTGATGACCCAGGCGCTGGCCGTCAGCCCGCGCGACAAGGTGCTCGAGATCGGCACCGGGTCGGGCTATCAGGCCGCGATCCTGTCGCAGCTGGCCCGGCGCGTCTATACCGTGGACCGCCACCGCAGGCTGGTGCGCGAGGCGGAAGCCGTGTTTGCCGCGCTCGATCTGAACAACATCACCGCCCTTGTCGGGCGACGGCAGCCATGGCCTGCCCGATCAGGCCCCGTTCGACCGGATCCTCGTGACCGCAGCGGCAGAGGACCCGCCCGGCCCCCTATTGGCTCAGCTTCGCGTTGGCGGTATCATGGTATTGCCGGTGGGGCAGTCCGATACCGTTCAGACCCTGATAAAGGTGACGCGGGCAGCCGAAGGCTATGACTACGACGAACTTCGCCCGGTGCGCTTTGTGCCGCTGGTCGAGGGACTGGGGCAAGACTAGGTGCGACGCCGACCCGCCCGGGCGGACGGACAGCACGGCAACAAGGCCCGTAGAAACGGGCCGATGAACAGAGCAGGCGGCGAGGACATGCGAGCAATGACAGGCTTTCCCACTCCGACCATCCGGCGCGCGACCCTGATCGGGGTCAGCCTGCTGGCGCTGGCCGCCTGCGACGGCGGCTTCGACCCCGATTTGCGGCGCTTCGGCAAGACCGGCATAGACACCAGCGAGGCTGCGCGTCAGGCGACAGCTTCGCGCCCGGCATCCGACAGCCGGGGCGTCATCTCCTATCCCACCTATCAGGCCGTCGTGGCGCGGCCCGGCGACACGGTCGGGGCGGTGGCGACGCGGATCGGCATCGATGCCAGCGCCCTGGCCAGCTACAACGCCATCGAGGCGGACACGCCGCTGCGCGGCGGCGAGGTTCTGGTGCTGCCGACGCGCGTGGCTGCGGGTGCGCCGGTCACCGGCACCGGCGGGTCGCCCGCCATCGGAACGCTGCCGCGACCCGGGCAAGGCGGCATCGACGTCACGACCATCGCGTCGGGCGCGATCGACCGGGCCGAGGCGGGCGGAGCGAGGGGCGCAACCACCGTTGCGGCACCTGTCGGACCGGAACCCGCGCGCCACCGGGTCGAGCGCGGCGAAACCGCCTTCACCATCGCGCGGCTTTATAATGTGGATGTGCGCGCGCTGGCCGACTGGAACGGCCTGAACGCCGATCTGACCGTGCGCGAAGGTCAGGTCCTGCTGATTCCGGTTGCCAACGGCACCGCGCCGACCCCGGCAGTCGCGGTCGAAACCGCGCCCGGCGTCGGATCGCCGACGCCGCTGCCGCCGTCGTCCAAGGAACCGCTGCCCGACGAAAAGCCTGTCGCCGCCAGCAAGCCGGTGGCAACGCCCCCTGCCCCGGACCTCGGGTCGCAGACCACCGCCGCATCGGGATCCAAGCTGGCCATGCCGGTCACGGGCAAGATCATACGGGGCTATCAGAAGAAAAAGAACGACGGCATCGACATCGCCGCCGCTGCCGGAACCCCGGTCAAGGCGGCTGGTGACGGGACCGTCGCCGCGATCACCAAGGACACCGACCAGGTGCCGATCCTGGTCGTGCGTCACGCGGGCAACCTGCTGACCGTCTACGCGAACATCGACGGCATCACGGTTGCCAAAGGGGCCAAGATCAAGCGCGGGCAGCAGATCGCCGCCGTGCGCTCCGGCGATCCGGCCTTCCTGCATTTCGAGGTGCGTCAGGGCTTTGACAGCGTCGATCCGGTGCCGTTCCTGCAGTAACCGGCGAGGCAGGGGGTTTCACACCCCCTGCGCCCCCGTGGGAGACCTGATCCCATTGGAAAACGCCGGTCGACATGCTGACTTCCAACGAGCCGAAATATCCCCGCCGGAGGCGCAGGCCGGGGCCGGGCGCGACGGATCAGACCGGCAGCGACACGCCTCTGCCGCCCCGCCAGATCACAGAAAAACTGCCAGGCCACCCGCCCTGACCGCGCGCCGCGCGTTGCCTGCCATTCCACAGCTTCGGCGCGCAGGGTGGCGTCGTCGATGGTCACTCCATGGGCGTCGCAATAGCCCCGGATCATCGCCAGATACTCGTCCTGCGTGCAGGGATGGAAGCCCAGCCACAGCCCGAACCGGTCCGACAGCGACACCTTCTCCTCCGTCGCCTCCGACGGGCTGATCGCGGTCTGACGTTCATTCTCGATCATGTCGCGCGGCATCAGGTGGCGGCGGTTCGACGTGGCATAGAACAGCACGTTCGCGGGTCGCCCGGCGATGCCCCCGTCCAGCACCGCCTTCAACGATTTATAGGCGGTGTCGTCATGGCTGAACGACAGATCGTCGCAGAACAGGATGAACCGATCCGCCGCCGCCGCGCGGAGATGGTCCAGCAGCCGTCCGACCGACGGCAGATCCTCGCGGCTCACCTCGACGATCTTCAGCGCATGGCCCTGCCGCAGCACCTCGGCATGCACGGCCTTCACCAGGCTCGACTTGCCCATCCCCCGCGCGCCCCACAGAAGCGCATTGTTTGCGGGCAGACCGCGCGCGAACTGAATGGTGTTCGCCAGAAGGATGTCGCGGGCGCGGTCGATACCCAGCAGCAGCGGCAGATCGACCCTGGAGACAGACGCCACCGGGTCCAGCCGGTCCGGGGCAACGTGCCACAGCCAGGCATCCGCCCTGCCGAACTCTGGGGCCGCCATCGGCGGCGGCGCAAGCCGCTCCAGCGCCTCGGCGATGCGGATCAGCGCCGTCTCGGTCATGCCGCGCCGTCTCCTGCGCCCCCGGCCGCTTCCTCCGCCGCCTCTTCCGCAGCGCGTTGGCGTTCAAAGCGCGCAATCAGAAAGATCGAAATCTCGTACAGCGGATAAATCGCCGAAAACAGGATCACCTGGCTCAGCACATCCGGCGGCGTCACGATGGCCGCGACCGTCAGGATCGCCACGATGGCATATTTCCGCGTCGCGCGCAGGCCAGCAGCGGTGATCAGCCCCGCACGCCCCATCAGCGTCAGCAGGACGGGCAGCTGAAAACACAGGCCGAACGCCATGACAAAGGTCATCGTCAGCGAGAGATAGCTTTCCATCGACCCCTGAAAGACCACTCCTGCCGGGGGCGCGGCCAGGGTTCCGCCTTGCTCCACCGCCGTCTGGAAACTGTCCTGGAAGCCGAGGAAGAAGGCGAAGGCGAAGGGCAGGATGATGTAGTAGGCAAACGCCGCGCCGATGCCGAACATGATGGGCGAGGCGAACATGAAGGGCAGGAAGGCGTTCTTTTCGGACCGGTAGAGGCCCGGTGCCACAAACCGCCAGAGCTGATAGGCGATGATCGGGAAAGCCAGCGCGAACCCACCCCAGAGCGCGATGCGGATGGCGACGAAGAAGCCTTCCTGCATCTTCACAAGGATCAGCTGGCAATGCTGCCCGCGCGCGGCCAGCACATCGCACATCGGGTGCGTCAGGAACGTGAAGATCGGCTGCCAGACCAGATAGCCGATGATGAAGCAGACAGCATAGGCCGCGACCGAATAGAGGATGCGGTTGCGCAGTTCTTTCAGATGCTCGATCAGCGGGGCCGAGCTGTCCTGCATCGCGTCGGCCTTGGTCATTCTGCCGCAGCCTTTGGTTTACGGGCCGCGCGGGGTTTGGACACCTTGGCTGCTTCGACCGTTGGGGCAGGCGAAGCCTTGACGGACGCGCGCTTGGGTTTCGGTGCCGCAGCGGCGGTTTTTGTGGACGCCCTGGTCTTGGCGGCAGGTTTGGCGGGCGCGAGGGCGGCCTCGGTTGCGGGCGCTTTTCCCACCGCCTTGAGCTTCGCCGAGGTATCCCGCAGGATCGCCGCGCGTTTCGCTTTATTCTCGTACAGGGCCGCCGTCGCCGGTCCCGCCGGAGCCGGGCGGCCGCCGTCACCGCAGCGGCGGGCTGGGCGACCGCAGGCGTCGCCGCGCCGGTCGCCACCGGCGGCTTCACCGCAGGTTTCAGCGGGTCCCATTTCTCGAACTTGTCCGCCGCGTCCTTGACCGCGCTCAGGCCCATGTTTTTCGGCGACGCGATGGAATTGATGTCCTTCGCAAGGTCGCCGACGCCCGACTCCTTCGCCGCCTGCTCCATCGCCCGCGTGAAGTCCCGCGACATGGACCGCAGCTTCGCGGTGAACCGGCCGAGTTGACGGAACATGTCAGGCAGGTCCTGCGGGCCGATCACGATCAGCGCCACGATGCCGATCAGCATCAGCTCGGTCCAACCGATGTCGAACATCTTTCAGCCTTTCCCGGCTACCCAGTCCGGTCTCAGACCTTGTCTTTCTCCGCGGCGTCCGGCGTCACGTCGCGCGCCGCCTCGGAGGCCGTCTCGATTTCCTTCTTGCCGTCATCGACGCCCTTCTTGAACGCCGTGATGCCTTTTCCGACTTCGCCCATGAGCGAGCTGACCTTGCCGCGCCCGAACAGGATCAGGACGACGATACCGATCACGAGGATCTGCCAGGGACCCATCTGCATGATGCTCTCCTAAATACCCGCCGCAGACTGCGGCACCCTCCCGCGAACCTAGGGGCTTCCTGCCTTCGGCGACAGGCAAAACGACCGGCACGTCCCTGAAGGCTACCTGCTCAACTGACAGGTTCCTGTCAGTTGCGCCGAACCGTCCTGCCCGGCGCTTTTGACCCCGAACGCGCGCCTTGACGCTGGCGGCGCATCGCGGGACGGTGATCCATGCGCCGTTCCGACCGCCTGTTCGACCTGATCCAGATGCTCCGCGACGGCAAGCTGCACCGTGCGGCCGACCTTGCGGCAGCGCTCGGCGTGTCGGTCCGCACGATCTGGCGCGACATGGCCGCGCTTGCGGGCTCCGGGTTGCCGGTCGAAGGCGAACGCGGTCTGGGCTATGTGCTGACCGCCCCGATCACGCTTCCTCCCGTGGCCCTGACCCGCGAAGAGTTCGAGGCCCTACGGCTTGGCATGGCGCTGGTCGCCAGCGCCGCCGATCCCGGCCTGTCGCGCGCGGCCGCCAGCCTGCGCGCGAAGATCGCCGCCGTCACACCGGGCGGCGCGGACGAGACGGGCAGCGAGACGTTCGTCTTTTCCAGTGCCGAAGCCGCGCGCGCCGCGCCGCATCTGGGGCCGCTGCGGCGTGCCATCCGCGAACATCTGAAGCTGCGCCTGGACTATGCCGCGCTCGACGGGCAGGCGACGTCGCGCCTTGTCCGCCCCTTGCAACTGGAATTCTGGGGTCGCGCGTGGACCCTCACGGCGTGGTGCGAATTACGGAATGATTTCCGGGTGTTCCGGGTCGATCTTATTCAGGGCCTAGCAACCGAGGGCGGGGCGTTCCTGCCTGAACCGGGCAAGACGGTGGATGACTATCTGGCGCGTCACGACCCGCCTTGACGACACGAAGTGGCTTTTATCAAGCCTTTGCAGGCTCTTGTCGCACTCTCTTGAAGCATTGTGGGATCTGCAGAACCTGCAAAAGGCCGCACGGCCCTAGGCCGCCTTGCGGAACACAAAGCACCGGTCCCGCCGGATCATCAGCCACATCGCCGTGCCGGGCTTCGGCATGAACACCCCAGGCACGCTGGCCCGCAGGACCGCGCCGTCCAGTGTCCATGCGGAATTCGACCAGGCTTTCGCGGCCCATGAAGCGCGACCGCGCGACCGTGCCGCGCGCTGCCGTGCCTTCGCTGGCCGTCGGGTTCGGTCCGCGTCCGGCACGGTCGAAGTCGATCTTCAGGTGCTGCGGACGGACCACGATCTCGACCTCGGTGCCATCGGGAAAGCCCGGGGTCAGAAACGCGCCGAAGGCGGTCTCGGTCAAGGCACCCTGCACGCGGCCCGGCAGGATGTTCAGGTCGGAAAAGAACGCCGCCGCGGCACGGTCCACCGGCGCGTTGTAAAGGTTGTAGGGCGCGCCCCGCTGCACGATCTGCCCGTCGCGCATCAGCAGAATCTCGTCGGCCATCCGCATCGCTTCGTGCGGCTCGTGCGTCACCAGAACAACCGCCGTCCCCTCTTCCTTCAAAAGGGCCAGCGTCTCGTCCCTGATGCCGTCGCGCAGGCGTTCGTCGAGACCCGAAAACGGCTCGTCCATCAGCATGACGCGCGGGCGCGGGGCCAGCGCCCGCATCAGCGCGACACGCTGCTGTTCCCCGCCCGACAGTTCATGCGGATACTTGGCCCCGAACCCCGACATCGACACACGCTCCAGCAGCGCGTCGGCACGGTTCCGCGCCTCGCGCCCGCGCGGCAGACCGAAGGCCACGTTCTGTGCGGCCGTCAGATGCGGGAACAGGGCGAAATCCTGGAACATCAGCCCCACCGAACGCCGTTCCGGCGGCAGATGCGCCGCATCATCGCTGACCGTCACGCCGTCCAGACGGACCTGCCCCTGGTCCTGCCGGTCGACACCGGCGGCAATGCGCAAGGTGGTCGACTTGCCGCAGCCCGACGGGCCCAGAAGGCAGCTGACCTGCCCCCCCGCGACCGAAAACGACACGTCCGACACGACCGTCCGCGCACCGAACCGCCGCGTCAGGCTCTCCACCTCAAGGCGCGGCGCAGTCGTCGTCACCCGTTTCACTTCCCCGATGGTTTTTATCGGATTTATCGCCAGCGGGATAGCAGCGCGGGTTCCGTGTGACAAGTCAGGTCGTCGCGGGTCATCCCTGTGTCAGGTCAAACTCGGCTTCGGCCGCGATGACCCCGTTGACCTGCACCGCAAGGCGATGCAGCCCAGGATGCAGCGTGAAAGTTGTCGCATCGCCTTTCAGGGGATGGCGTTTGGTCAGTGTCACCGGCACGCCGCCGATCAGGTGCAGCGATTTCAGCTTGAAGACCTTCTGCCCGCGCTTGCCGTTCGGGCGCGCGAAGTCGAGGCGATAGTCGACGATGGCGCGGCAGTCAGCTTGCGCCTTCAGAACAAGCGTGAATTCCAGCACGCCGCCGATGGGAACTGGGGTGCGCGCCAAGGCTAGCCGCGTCACCTCGATTGCTGCATCCCGGGCATAGCCCAGCAGCGCCAAGGCCGCGTCGTCGCCATCTTTCACCAATGTGCGCAGCGCATGGCGCGCCATCCAGTCCATTTCCTGCGCGCCCTGCCGGTCTTCCGCCCGCCAGCGCGCGACCGTCGAAACCGCAAGGCCCGGATCGGTTTTCGCTATGTCGTTCAGATGGTTGGCCACCGATCTTGTGACGAACCGCGTGCTGTCCGCGAACAGCCGGTCCAGCAGGGGGATAGACTGATCCGGCCGGATCGCCACCCGCCCTGACCAGGGCAGGCGCGGGCGTGTCCCCTCGCTGACCAGCCGCCGCACATGGTAGTGCGGATGATCCGCCCACCCGGCCAGAACCTCCAGCGTCCGATCCGGCCAGCGGTTCAGGAACGGGCGGATGGCGAATTCCATCGAAAACCGCTGCGTCAGCGCTTCGATCACCTGCATCGAACGGTCGAAATGTCCCTCAAGCCCCCGCGCGACGACGTAGTCGCCCAGCGGCGCAAAGATGAAACGTCCGAAGTCGTCGTCCGTCCGTGTTGGGTCAAGCGGCGGCGGCAGGGCCGCTTCGATCAGGTCCGCGGCCGCGGGGAAGTCCTCTGGCAACATCCCGACCAGCAGATCCGCCAGATGTGCGATCCGCGCCTTCAGCTCAAGCGCGGGGAACGCCGCGACGGCCTCGGTCACGAACCTGTCGCGCGGAAATGCGGGATCGGCCGCGCGGAACAGGTCCGCCAGATAGGCGACCGTGCCCGCGTTGAACAGGTGGTCCTTCAGGCTGAACGCTTCGGCCATCAGATCGTCGCGTTCAGCGCGCCGCCGTCCAGCACGATGTTCTGCCCGACGACAAAACCCGCATGCTGCGAGCAAAGGAACGCGCACATCGCGCCGAATTCCGCCGCCGTGCCGTAACGCCGCGCCGGAATCGTTGCGGCGCGCCGGTCGATGGCTTCTTCCATCGTGATCCCGTCCGCCCGCATCACCCCCTGATCCAGCGCAATCGCGCGGTCGGTCGCATGGATGCCCGGCAGCAGGTTGTTGATCGTGACACCCTGCGGGGCCACTTGCCGCGCCGTGCCCGCGACAAACCCTGTCAGGCCAGCGCGTGCCGCGTTCGACAGACCCAGCTGCGGGATCGGGGCCTTCACTGAATACGACGTGATGTTGACCACACGCCCCCAGCCCTTTGCCATCATCCCCGGCAGCAGCGCCTGCATCAGGGCGACGGGCGTCAGCATGTTGGCATCGAGCGCCCGGATGAAATCATCGCGCGACCAGTCCGACCACAGGCCCGGAGGCGGACCGCCCGCGTTCGTGACCAGAATGTCCGCATCACCTGCCGCCGCAAGAACCTCGGCGCGGCCCGCCTCAGACGTGATGTCCGCTGCAATCGCCCGCACCTCCACGCCGTAGCGCCGCCTCAGGTCATCCGCCGTCGCCTGCAGCGCCGCGTCGCCCCGCGCATTCAGGACCAGATCGACGCCCGCTTCCGCCAGCGCCTCGGCGCAGCCGCGTCCCAAGCCCCTTCGAGGATGCGCAGACCAACGCCCGTTTCCCTCGGATACCCAGATCCATCGCCTGCCTCCCTCATTCATGGCCCGACGCCTTTTCAGCACAGCTGCAAGCCCGGGGCAATTGACCGGCCATTTCCCCTTGCGTTGACCTCCGCTCCGGGTGCCTGCTAAGCCCGGATTAACCCTGATCCGTCAGATTTCAGCCCGCGAAAGCCACCCGGACCGCCCCGCAATGCCCCCCGAAGCCCCCCTTCCCGCCTATGCCGCGCATGTCTATGCGGCCGAGGCGTTGTGGGTCGTCAGCGGGGCCAATCAGGGCGACGCCATCGCCTCTGCCGACCGGGTCGAGATGGGCGATGTCTATCGCCTCGATCCCAGCATACCCGCCGTCCGCCTGATGCTGCGCCCCTCTGACGGGTCGCGCAGGCGTCAGATCATTGCCGACGGATCGCTGGTGGGTCAGGCAGGGGATGAGATCATCCTTCTTGCCCAGCACACGTTCCTTGCCCCTGACGGCGACCGGGTCGAGCTGCTGCTGCTGCGCCACGCCGAACAGGGTGACTTTGCCCTGCCCCTGTCGCCGATAGCACCGCGCGTCGAATACACGCTGATCAGCGCGCAAAGCGATCCGGGCGACGTGCGCATCGCAGACATCGTCTGCGTCTCCTTTGCCGCGGGCACCCTGATCACCCTGGCCGGCGGGACCCAGGCGATGATCGAGGCATTGTCGCCCGGCGATCTGGTCCTGACACGGGACAACGGCGCGCAGCCGGTGCGCTGGATCGGCAAGGCGACGATGCGGGCCATCGGATCCTTTGCACCGGTTGTCATTTCGGCCGGAACGCTGGGCAACGGCGCCGATCTGGTTGTCAGCCCGCATCACCGGATGTTCCTCTACCAGCGCGGCCAGACCCGGCTGACGGGCACCGCCGAGATGCTGGTCCAGGCCAAGCATCTGGTCGACGGCGACCGTGTGCGGCGGCGCGAAGGCGGTTATGTCGACTATTTCAGCCTGGTGTTCGACCGCCACGAGATCATCTATGCGGAAGGCATCGCCGCCGAAAGCCTGATGGTCAACGAGGCGACGCTGACCGTCCTGCCCGACGCGCTGGCCGAAGAGGTCCGCGCGCGTTTTCCGGGCCTCAGCCAGCGCCAGCATTTCGGGACCGAGGTCGGACGCCAGGATATCGACGCGGCAGGGCGCGACAGTCTGTTCCGCGCCCCCCGCCGCGACTGACGGCATCTCAGGTCTTGTAATAGAATTCTTCCCGCACGATCTTGCCGTTGCTGACCGTGTAGATGCCGACTTCGCGCATCGCACCGCGCTTGCCGGTGGTCTTGTCTTCGGAATCCACATCGAAGATCACCGCGAAGCGGTCGTCGCCATGCGGGAACGGCCCATCGACCGACGATGAATGCACGATCTGGCTGTTTTCCCACCAGTCATGCTTGCCGTGGATGCCGGCAAGCCCCTTGGTCTCGCGCCCCTGACCGAAGTCGGCGGATTCGACCGACACCGCATCGGGGGCGTACAGCTTGTCGAGATTCGCACGCACGCGGCCTTCGCGGCAGCCTGCGACCAGTTCGTTCGCCACATCATTCATCGTCATGGAATCCTCCCATTTGTTCGCCTATTGTTCTTATCCTATCCCCGCACCGTGACACCCGCAAGACACCCGGTTGCCCGCAGGCGGGACGCAGCCTATACCGCGTGCCACCATGCAGAACACCATGCCTTTGCCCCCCGAAATCGCCCGCCGCCGGACATTCGCGATCATCTCGCACCCGGACGCGGGCAAGACCACGCTGACCGAAAAATTCCTGCTGTTCGGCGGCGCCATCCAGATGGCCGGGCAGGTCCGCGCCAAGGGCGAGGCGCGCCGCACGCGGTCCGACTACATGAAGATCGAGGCCGACCGGGGTATTTCGGTCAGCGCAAGTGCCATGTCCTTCGACTTCGGCCACTACCGCTTCAATCTGGTCGATACGCCCGGCCACAGCGATTTCTCCGAAGACACCTACCGCACGCTGACCGCCGTCGATGCCGCCGTGATGGTGATCGACGGGGCCAAGGGCGTCGAATCCCAGACCCGCAAGCTGTTCGAGGTGTGCCGCCTGCGCGACCTGCCGATCCTGACCTTCTGCAACAAGATGGACCGCGAAAGCCGCGACACGTTCGAGATCATCGACGAGATCCAGGAAAACCTCGCCATCGACGTGACGCCCGCGTCCTGGCCCATCGGCGTGGGCCGCGATTTCGTCGGCTGCTACGACATCCTGCACGACCGGCTGGAACTGATGGACCGCGCCGACCGCAACCGGGTTGCGGAATCGATCAAGATCGACGGTCTGTCGGACCCGCGGCTTGCCGATCATGTCCCCGCCGATCTGCTGGCGCAGCTTGCGCGACGAACTGGAAATGGCCCGCGAACTCTTGCCCGCCTTCGACCGCAAGTCGGTGCTGGAGGGGCATATGACGCCGATCTGGTTCGGGTCGGCGATCAACTCCTTCGGCGTCAAGGAACTGATGGCGGGCATCGGCGAATACGGACCGGAGCCGCAGATCCAAAAGGCCGAGGGACGGCAGATCGCACCTTCCGAAACGCCGGTGACGGGCTTCGTCTTCAAGGTGCAGGCCAACATGGACCCCAAGCACCGCGACCGCGTGGCGTTTGTCCGCCTTGCGTCCGGCCATTTCGAACGCGGCATGAAACTGCTGCATGTCCGGTCGAAGAAGCCGATGGCGATCAGCAACCCCGTCCTGTTCCTCGCCGCCGACCGCGAGCTGGCCGAGGAAGCCTGGGCAGGCGACATCATCGGCATTCCGAACCACGGCCAGCTGCGCATCGGCGACGCGCTGACCGAAGGCGAAGCCTTGCGCTTCACCGGCATCCCGTCCTTTGCGCCCGAGCTTCTTCAGACCGTCCGCGCGGGCGACCCGATGAAGGCCAAGCATCTGGAAAAGGCGCTGATGCAGTTCGCCGAGGAAGGGGCCGCCAAGGTCTTCAAGCCGATGATCGGCTCGGGCTACATCGTCGGCGTCGTCGGTCAGCTGCAGTTCGAGGTGCTGGCGAGCCGGATCGAACAGGAATATTCCCTGCCCGTCCGGTTCGAGCCGTCACAGTTCAAATCGGCCCGCTGGGTTGCCGGAACCAAGGATGACGTCGAGAAATTCTCCGCCGTCAACAAGCAGCACATGGCGACAGACAATGACGGCGACACCGTTTTTCTGACGCGCCTGCAATGGGACATCGACCGGGTGGTCAGGGACCACCCCGAACTGAAGCTGACGGCGACGAAGGAAATGATGGTGTGACGGGTCGGCCCTAGACCACCGTCACTTCCAGTGTGACATCGGCCTTCAAGAGCTTCGAGATCGGGCAGCCCGCCTTGGCCTTTTCGGCAAAGTCCCGGATTGCCGCCGCGTCCGTGTCGGCCTTGACCCTGACCGCCAGTGCCGCCGTCTTGACCGTCGGACCGCCTTCGGTGCCCGCGTCGAGGCCGATGGTCGAGGTCGCGTTCACCTCGATACCGCCGATCCCCGCCCCGCTCATCAGCGCCGACAGGAACATCGCATAGCAGGACGCATGCGCGGCCCCCACAAGCTCCTCCGGGTTGGCGCCCTTCTTGTCCTCGAACCGCGTGGCGAAACTGTAGGGCAGCCCCGTGATCGCGCCGCTCTGCGTCGTGATCGTGCCGCCGCCGTCCTTCAGGCTGCCGGTCCAGACTGCCGATGCGTGTTTGTGGATCATGATTGCTGTTTCCCTCTTCTGACGATGCATGCGTTCCGGCAAAGGATGTCGCTGGACCGGGCGACGTCAAGGGGCGGCGGGGTGTTTGACACCCCGTCGTAGTCACCTTGATGGCTGCGCCGGACCTCACGCCTGCCACAGGCCAGCCTTCATTGGAGCCCCTAGCACTCTCATTTGGGCGAACAGTCGAATCACCTATAGGTTGCATTTCCCAACCTCGGGTGCATTCGGACCCTCAAACCTCACCTGAAGGTCTTTGCAGCCTGCATCTGTCGGCGGAATCTGGCCGAAACCATTCACGAAGCGGCATAAATCCCCTCAATGCCATGATGTTGTCGATTTTCGCGTGACAATTGAAGCGGTTGCCTCAAAATTGTCTTAATCAACCTGTCTTTTAGGACATGTCCAAATAGACAGGTGGCTGAGACGCGCAAGCGGCGAGGCGCACGAGATACCGAGACACCGCCGATCTGTTGATCGGCACCTACGACATTACCAAGAAGCCCTTTTCATCACTTCACACCCAACACCACCCCAGCAAAGGTGCCGGCCGTCCCAAGCGGCCGGCACCACACGTTTCGGGGTCCGCCAGCACCGTCATTGACCTTTTTCTGCGCATGCAGTATGCGCCCCTTACCCACATTCCGGTGGGCACCGCCGGGACGCCCGGACCCGCGTCCCCTGACCCAAGCGGCCCGATGCCGCTGACCTTTGGACGCCGATGACAAAATTCTCCGACCTCAAGCTGGACCCCCGGGTCCTGCAAGCCGTGACCGACGCCGGTTACGAAACCCCCACCCCGATCCAGGCCGGCGCGATCCCGCCCGCGCTGGAAGGCCGCGATGTGCTCGGCATCGCCCAGACCGGCACCGGCAAGACCGCCGGGTTCGTGCTGCCGATGATCACGCTTCTGGGCCGCGGTCGCGCCCGCGCGCGGATGCCCCGGTCACTCGTGCTGGCCCCGACGCGCGAACTGGCGGCGCAGGTGGCCGAGAACTTCGACAAATACGCCAAGAACACCAAGCTGACCAAGGCGCTCCTGATCGGCGGGGTCAGCTTCGGCGACCAGGACAAGCTGATCGACCGCGGCGTCGATGTGCTGATCGCCACGCCCGGCCGCCTGCTGGACCATTTCGAACGCGGCAAGCTTCTGCTGACCGGCGTGCAGATCATGGTGGTGGACGAAGCTGACCGCATGCTCGACATGGGCTTCATTCCCGACATCGAACGCATCTTCAACCTGACGCCCTTCACGCGCCAGACGCTGTTCTTCAGTGCCACGATGGCACCCGAGATCGAGCGCATCACCAACACCTTCCTGCATACCCCTGCGCGCATCGAAGTGGCCCGTCAGGCGACGGCCTCCGAGACCATCGAACAGCGCCTGCTGGCCGTCCAGCCGCCGCGCAAGGACCAGACCGCCAAGGCCAAGCGCGAAGTGCTGCGCGCGGTCATCCTGGCAGAGGGCGACGCCTGCACCAACGCGATCCTGTTCTGCAACCGCAAGACGGAAGTGGACATCCTGGCCAAGTCGCTGAAGACCTACGGTTTTGACGCAGCGCCGATCCACGGCGACCTCGACCAGTCGCAGCGCACCCGCACGCTGGACGGATTCCGCGACGGCACGCTGCGCTTCCTTGTCGCGTCCGACGTGGCCGCGCGCGGCCTCGATATTCCTGCAGTCAGCCATGTCTTCAACTTTGATGTGCCTTCGCACGCGGAAGACTACGTGCACCGGATCGGTCGCACGGGCCGCGCCGGGCGCAAGGGCGTCGCGGTCACGATCATGACGCCGGGCGACCAGAAATACCTCGACGCCATCGAGGCGCTGATCAAGATGCCGATCCCGCGCACGCCCCTGCCCGAGGGCTTTGCCCTCAGCGAGGCCACGCACCAGCCGGCCAAGGTCTACGACGACAAGCGCGGACCGCGCGCCAAATCCGACCGCGACCGCAAGCCCCGCCACCGGGGCGACAAGCCGCTGCATGACGAACAGGCGGCGATGCAGCCCTTGGAAGGTGTCGAGCCGATCGAGGCACCTGCCGCGACCGCCGAAGCCCCTGCGCGCAGTGCGCGCAAACCCGACCGGCGTGAAGACCGGCCGCGCGATGACCGGCCACGGGAAGACCGCCCCCGCGCTGATCACGTCCGCGCCGACCGCGCGCCCGAGGACCGCACACGCGACGAACGGCCGCGCGACGACAGACGGCGTGACGACCGCAGGGACGACCGCCGTCCGGAACGGTCCGACAACCACATCGTCGGCATGGGCGATCACATGCCCGATTTCCTGACCCGCCCCGTCCCGAAGGTCGGTTCAGGCGAGGCCTGAATGGCCTCGGGCCGGGGCTGACATGCAGGAACCGGGCGGGGACATCCCGCCCGGCAGCGACCTACCCCGCCATCAGCCGCGAAATCACCACCGTCACCTCGGGCTTCTTGCCGATCTCGTTCTCGGCTGACTGCCGCACGACGCGCCGGATATCTTCGTCCAGCTTGTCGTCGTCGCGGATCACCTTGGCCGAGGCACGGTCCAGGTATTCCGTCAGGTCAGCTTCCAGCGTGTCGACCAGCGGGCGGTTGCCCCGCCCGGTCTCCGGCAGCCCCATGATCTCGACCCAGGGGTCGCCCAGCGGCTTTTCCTGTTCGTCGATCAGCACCGTCACCAGCGCATGGCCGTTCAGCGCCATCCGGATGCGGTCGCGCACCACCCCGTCCATCGCCCCGATCAGCGCCGACCCGTCAAGATAGATGCGGCCCGTCTCGACATGTCCCGCGACCTTCGGCACATCGCCCGTGATGTCCATCAGCATGCCGTTCGTCACGATGGCCGTGGCGATCCCCTTGTCTTCGGCGATCTTCGCGTGTTCGCGCAGATGCCGGTGTTCGCCGTGCATCGGGATGATCATCGCGGGCTTCATCAGGTCATGGATCGCCTCGAGGTCCGGGCGGTTCGCATGGCCCGAGACATGGTAGAGGCCGTTGCGGTCATCGACCACATCGACGCCCATTTCCGAGAAGTTGTTCATGATGCGCAGCACGCCGCGCTCGTTGCCCGGGATCACCTTGGACGAGAACAGGAACATGTCTCCGTCCTTCAGCTCGACCCCCAGATACTTGCCCCGGCTCAGTTGTGCCGTCGCCGCACGCCGTTCGCCCTGGCTGCCCGTGACGATCAGCATCAGGTTTCCGCGCGGCACCTGCGTTGCGTCTTCCGGGCTGACCAGCGCCGGGAAATCCGTCAGGATGCCCGTCTCGGTCGCCGTCGTCACCATCCGCCGCATCGCGCGGCCCATGAGGCAGACCGACCGCCCCGCTGCCGTCGCGGCATCCGCCAGCGTTTTCAGCCGTGCGATGTTCGACGCAAAGGTCGTCGCCGCAACCAGGCCGTCGTGGCCCGCGATCAGCTCTTTCAGCGGCTGGGCCAGTGTCGATTCCGACCGGCCCGGATGCGGCGAGAAGACGTTCGTCGAATCGCAGGTCAGAAGCTTGATCCCCTGCCCTTCGTTCGCCACGTCGTGCCATAGCTTGGCATCGAATGCCTCACCCACCACCGGGTTGCCGTCCAGCTTGAAGTCGCCCGAGTGCAGGATGCGGCCCGCAGGTGTGTCGATGATAAGGGCAGCGCTTTCGGGGATCGAATGGCTGACCGGCAGGAACTGCACCCGGAACGGCCCCGCCTCGACCGTCTCAGGGCGCGCGCGCACGACGCGCAGCACATCCGTTGCCAGCCCCGCTTCTTCCATCTTCAGCTTGGCCAGCGCCGCCGTGAAGGGGCGCGCATAGACCGGGGCCTTCAGGCGCGGCCACAGATGCGCCAGACCGCCCAGATGGTCCTCATGCGCGTGGGTGATGAAAATCGCCTCGATCCGGTCGCGGCGTTCGGCCAGCCAGGTCACGTCGGCCATGATCAGGTCGACGCCCGGCGTCGTGTCCATGTCCGGAAAGGTCACGCCCAGATCGACGACGATCAGGCGTTCCCTGTCGGGCGCACCGTAGCCGAAGACATAGCAGTTCATGCCGATTTCACCGGCCCCGCCCAGCGGCAGGAAGATCAGTCTGTCTTGGGCCATCAGGCGTCCAGTCCCTTGTTGTAGCGGTGGATGAGCCGCAGCCCATGCATCGTCAGATCATCCTCGACGCTGTCAAATACACCGGTGCCCTGCGCGAACAAGGGCGCAAGACCGCCTGTCGCCACGATCTTCATCTTTCGCGCGCGCTCGGTGCGCAGGCGGGCGACCAGCCCCTCGATCAGGCCGACATAGCCCCAATAGATGCCCGACTGCATGCAGGCCACCGTATTCGTGCCGATCACGCGCTCGGGCCGCGTGATATCGACATGCGGCAGCGCGGCCGCCGCCATATGCAGCGCCTCAAGGCTCAGGTTCACGCCCGGCGCGATGACGCCGCCGATATAGGCCCCGTCGCTGTCCACCGCATCGAAGGTTGTCGCGGTGCCGAAATCGACCACGACCAGATCGCCGCCGTGCCGGTCAAAGGCACCGACGGTGTTGACCAGCCGGTCCGGACCCACGGTCGTGCCCTGATCGACACGGGGGGCGACCGGCAGGGCGCAGTCCGGCCTGCCCACGACCAGCGGACGGCAGTTGAAATAGCGGTTGCAGAGGACCCGCAGGTTGAAGACGACGCGCGGGACGGTCGAACTGACAATCGCCTCGGTGATCTCCATCGGTTGCTTCGCATGCGCCATCAGTGCCGCGAACCAGACAAAGTATTCGTCCGCCGTGCGCTGATGCTGCGTCGCTATGCGGAAGGTCACGGCAAACGCCGACCCGTTCCAGACCGAAAACACGGTGTTGGTGTTGCCGCAATCGATGCACAGAAGCATGTCCGCCCCCACGTTCAGAAAAAGATATCCGCAGCCGGAATGATGCGCCGCCCGGCCGGGGTGGCCAGCACCAGCGCGCCAGTCTGGTCGATGGTCTCGAAAACGCCTGTGACCGTCTCGGTCATCATGCGCGCCGTTATCGGTTCGCCAAGCCGCGCGGCACCGGCAAGCCAGAGGTCGCGCACTGCCGCAAAGCCGTGCCGGGCGCGGAAGCTGTCCATGTCTGCAAAGCTTGCCGCAAGGCGGTCGAGGAAATCGCGCGGTGTGACAACGGCTCCGGTCTCGCCCTTCAGGCTGACCGGCGGAGTCGCACTCGTTTCAACCGACGCTGCCGACGGCGCGGAGACCAGATTGACCCCGACCCCGATGGCCAGCGCCCCGATCCGGTCCGCGCTGCCGGCGGTTTCCAGCAGAATGCCCGCAACCTTGCCGCCGTTCAGCAGCACGTCGTTCGGCCATTTCAGCGTGACTGCCGCAGCTCCCGCATAGTCGCCGAGCACATCGCGCAACGCCAGCGCCGCGACAAAGGAATACTGCGCCGCCTCGGCTGCCGCCGCGCCCGGACGCAGGATCAGCGTCGCCGCGAAATTGCCGGGGTCCATCGCCCACGGGCGGCCCCGCCGCCCCCGCGCCGCCGTCTGATGGTGTGCAAAGACCCATGTCGGGCGCGCGAACGCACCCGCCCGGCGCAGACCTTCCGCATTTGTGCTGTCCACCTCGGCCAGTTCGACGATGTCGAAGACCGCGCGGGACCCAAGCTCAGTTGACAAGCGCGTCCGCCGCCGCCTGTGCAGCACCTTCGACACCGAACAGGTTGCCGATGCCCACCGATCATCACCGCCGCCGCGAGCACAAGGAACAGCCACGGCATGAACCGCATCCGCGCATCCAGCCCCTGCCCCGTGTCCGACCCGAAATACATGAAGAACACGATGCGCAGGTAATAGTAGGCCCCGATCACCGATGCGACAGCCCCCGACAGCGCCAGCCAGGTCATCCCCGCATCGACCGCAGCGCGCAGCACGCCGAACTTGGCGAAGAACCCCAGCATCGGCGGCACCCCCGCCAGGCTGAACATCAGGATCAGCAATGCCGCCGCGCTGACCGGTGCGACCTTGGAATAGAGGTTCAGCGACGCGATATCCGTCACCGGTTTTCCGTCCCGCTCCATCCCCAGCACGAAGGCGAAGGTGCCGACATTCATCACGGCATAGATCGCCATGTAGATCAGCATCGCCTGCACGCCCTCGGCCGTGCCCGCCGCAAGGCCGGTCAGCGCGAAGCCCATATGCGAGATCGAGGAATAGGCCAGCAGCCGCTTGATGTTCGTCTGTCCGATCGCCGCCACGGCCCCCAAGAACATCGACGCGACCGCCATCGCCGCGACGATCTGGCCCCAGTCCTTTGGCGCGGTGCCGAAGGCGTCATGCATCACCCGCGCGAACAGCGCCATCGCGGCGACCTTGGGGGCCGTGGCGAAGAACGCAGTGACGGGGGTGGGCGAGCCTTCATAGACATCGGGCGTCCACATGTGGAACGGCACGGCACTGACCTTGAAGGCTAGCCCGGTCATCAGGAAAACCAGACCGAACAGCAGGCCGATGGACATTTCGCCCTCGGTCACGTGGGTGACGATGCCGTCGAAAACGGTCGTGCCCGCATAGCCGTAGATCAGCGACGATCCGTAGAGCAGCAGGCCCGACGACAGCGACCCCAGCACGAAATACTTCAGCCCCGCTTCGGTCGAAATCGCGGAATCGCGCCGGAACGCGGCGACGACGTACAGCGACAGCGACATGAGTTCGAGCCCCATGTAAAGCGCGATCAGGTCGCCCGCCGACACCATCATCATCATGCCCGTCGCCGCGAAGGCGATCAGGATCGGGTATTCGAACCGCCCGAGGCCGGTCCGGCGCATGTAGTCCTCGCTCATCGCAAGAACGGCCGCCGCCGACAGCAGCACCGTGATCTTGGCGAAGCGCGCGAAGGCGTCGTCATGGAACGCGCCGGTGAAGGCCACGGCCCCGAGGCCGGGACGCAGACCGATCCACAGCGCCAGAACGCAGAAGACGGCCACCGTGATCCAGGTCAGGACCGGCGTCAGCAGGTCCCTGCCCGTATAGACCACGACCAGAAGGGCAGTCATGCCATACAGCGCCAGCAGGATTTCCGGCAGCGCCGCGATGTAATCAAGCTGCATCATCGCTCTGCCCCTATTCGCTTGCGACCTGCACCGCGTCGGGTGCCGGGATCGCGGCCTGATAGTTCGTCACAAGGTCCGCCACGGACGGTCCGATGATGTCCGTCACCGCCCGCGGATAGATGCCCAGCCACAGCGTCATCGCCACCAGCGGCACGAACAGCACCCGCTCGCGCGCGCCCATGTCCTTGATCGACATCAGCGCCTCTTTCACCAGTTCGCCCATCACCACGCGCCGGTACAGCCACAGCGCATAGGCCGCCGACAGGATCACGCCGCTCGTCGCGACCGCCGCGACCCAGGTGTTCACCTGGAAGATGCCCATCAGCGTCAGGAACTCGCCCACGAACCCGCTGGTGCCCGGCAGGCCCACGTTGGCCATCGTGAAGAACATGAAGATCAGCGCGTAAAACGGCATCCGGTTCACCAGACCGCCATAGGCGTCGATCTCGCGCGTGTGCATCCGGTCGTAGATCACGCCGACGCAGAGGAAGAGCGCGCCGGAGA
This sequence comes from uncultured Alphaproteobacteria bacterium, assembly GCA_963819585.1. Lineage (GTDB taxonomy): Bacteria > Pseudomonadota > Alphaproteobacteria > Rhodobacterales > Rhodobacteraceae > JAOADN01. Next base: position 351,606 of record CAWFWP010000001.1, on the reverse strand, counting down.
TGAAGCCGTGGCGACAGCATCTGGAAGATCGCGCCATCGACGCCCTGCTGGTTGCCGGCGAAGATGCCCATCGTCACGTAGCCCATATGGGCGACCGACGAATAGGCGATCAGCTTCTTCATGTCGGACTGCGCCAGCGCCACCAGCGAGGTGTAGACGATCGCGATGGCGCTCATCCAGAAGACCAGGGTGCCAGCGACGCGGACGCCACCGGGAACATCGGCAGGCTGAACCGCAGGAACCCGTAGCCGCCCATCTTCAGCAGGATCGCCGCCAGCACCACCGACCCGGCCGTCGGCGCCTGCACATGCGCGTCCGGCAGCCAGGTATGCACCGGCCACATCGGCATCTTGACCGCGAAGCTGGCGAAGAACGCCAGCCACAGCAGCGTCTGCACGCCGCCGACGATGCGGAATGCCCATGACGCTGATCGGTCTCGGACGAGAAGACATGCGTCATCAGCGTCGGGATGTCCGTGGTCCCCGCGTCCGCATACATCGCGATCATCGCGACCAGCATCAGGACCGACCCGAGGAAGGTGTAGAGGAAGAACTTGAAGGCCGCATAGATGCGTTCCTTGCCGCCCCAGATGCCGATGATCAGGAACATCGGGATCAGCCCGGCCTCGAAGAACAGGTAGAACAGCACCAGGTCCAGCGCCGTGAAGACGCCCGATCATCAGCGCCTTCCAGCATCAGGAAGGCGACCATGTATTCCTTGACGCGGCGATCCACCTCCCAGCAGGACAGGATCGTGATCGGCATCAGGAAGGTCGTCAGCATCACGAACAGGATCGAGATTCCGTCGACGCCCATCTTGTAGGTCAGCCCGAAGATCCACGGCGCGCTCCTCGACGAACTGGAACCCGGTATCGGACGGATCGAACCCGCGCAGCAGCGAACAGCGAGACGAGGAACGTCGCCGTGGTGGCGATCAGCGCCAGCCATTTGGCGTTGCGCTGCGCCGCCGGGTCGTCGCCCTTCAGGAACAGCGCCAGCACGACCGCCGCGACGATCGGCAGGAAGGTGATGATCGAGAGGATCGGATAGTCATCACTCCGCCCCCCGCCGAAGCGTCATCCAGGTCAGCAGAAGCGCGATCCCGATCACCATCGCAAAGGCATAGGGGAAGATGTAGCCCGACTGCGCCCGCCCGGCGAGGCGGGTGAAGAACGGGATGATGCCCATCGCCACGCCGTTCAGCGACCCGTCGATGACATTGCCGTCGCCGCGCCTCCAGAGGAACGCCCCGAGCCATTTCGCCGGACCGACGAAGACGAAGTCATAGATCTCGTCGAAGTACCACTTGTTCAGCAGGAACCGGTACAGAACCGGGTTCGCCGCCGCCAGCGCCCGGGCAGCGACGGGTCGCGGATGTAGAACTGGAAGGCGACCAGGAAGCCCGATCAGCATCGCGACGAACGGGCGACCTTGACCCAGCCACGGGCGCATGGTGCGCCGCGTCCAGCACGTCATTCGTCGGCCCGACATGTAGATCGCACCCTCCGGGGCCGCGCCGACGGCATGTCCGCCTCGGCGGCAGGTGCCTCGGTCGGCCGCCGGCGTCGCCGCAGTGTGGCCTCTGCCGGGGCCTCGGCCGTCGCCGCGTCCGCCGCATGGTCCTCGGTGGCGCTGCCGCTTCGGTGCCGTCGGTGGCACCCTCCGCCGCCTCGTGATGCGCGGGCATGCGCGAAGAACGCCGTCATCGCCTCGTGCTCGCCGAAGAAGGACTTGTACCAGACCATCCCGCGAAGCACCGCGCCCACCGCCAGCACGCCCAGGGGCACCAGCATCGTCATCGGGCTTTCATGCGCGTGGTCATGGGCGTGATGATCGCCGCGCGGCTTGCCGTAGAAGGTCAGGAACATCAGCCGCCAGGAATAGAAGCTGGTCATGCAGGCCGCCACCACCAGCGCCAGAAGGCAAAGGCGTTGCCCGACCCAGGCGCTTTCGATGATCGCGTCCTTCGACAGGAACCCCGCGAAGCCGATATGGGTCAGCGGAATCCCCACCCCGGTGATCGCCAGCGTGCCGATCATCATCGCCCAGAAGGTCAGCGGGATCTTCTTGCGCAGCCCGCCGTAGTTCCGCATGTCCTGTTCGTGATGCATCGCATGGATCACCGACCCGGCGCCAAGGAACAGCATCGCCTTGAAGAAGGCATGGGTGAACAGGTGGAACATCGCCGCACCGTAGACGCCCGACGCCCGCCGCCACGAACATGTAGCCCAGCTGCGAACAGGTCGAATAGGCGATCACCCGCTTGATGTCGTTCTGCACCAGACCGACCGTCGCCGCGAAGAACGCGGTCGCCGCGCCGATATACGATGATGAAGGTCTTCGCCTCGGGCGCGTATTCGATCAGCGGCGACATCCGGCAGACCAGGAACACGCCCGCCGTCACCATCGTCGCGGCATGGATCAGCGCCGAGACCGGCGTCGGGCCCTCCATCGCGTCGGGCAGCCAGGTGTGCAGGAACAGCTGCGCCGACTTGCCCATCGCGCCGATGAACAGCAGGAACGCCAGCAGCTTCGCCGCGTTCCAGTCCGTCCAGAGGAAGCTCATCTGCGTCTCCGCCAGCGCCGGGGCCGCGGCGAAGATGTCGTCCATGCGGATCGATGTCCACCAGCATAGAACAGCCCGAAGATCCCCAGCGGGAAGCCGAAGTCGCCCACCCGGTTGACCATGAACGCCTTGATCGCCGCCGCGTTGGCCGACGGCTTGCGGTAGTAGAACCCGATCAGCAGATACGACGCGACGCCCACCCCTTCCCAGCCGAAGAACATCTGCACCAGGTTGTCGGCCGTCACCAGCGCCAGCATCGCGAAGGTGAAGAACGACAGATAGGCGAAGAACCGCGGCTTGTAGTTCTCGCCATGCGTCCAGTTCTCGTCATGCGCCATGTAGCCCAAGGAATAGAGGTGCACCGAGCGCCGACACCGTCGTCACCACCACCAGCATGATCGCCGTCAGCCGGTCCAGCCGGATCGCCCATTCGGTGTCGAGCGTGCCCGACTGATCCAGTCGAGAATATGGATGTGCTGCGTCGCCCCGTCGAAGGTCAGGAACACGATCCAGCGACAGCACGCAGGCGAGGAACAGCAGCGCCGGTCGTCGATGCCACTGCGCCGCCGCCTCGCCGATGATCACGCCAGCCGAAGCCGCGATGATCGGCGCCGAGCAGGGGCGCGAAAAGGATGATCGTGAAGCATCGCGGCTCAGCCCTTCATCACGTTGATGTCTTCGACGGCGATCGTGCCGCGGTTGCGGAAGAAGCAGACCAGGATCGCCAGCCCGATCGCCGCCTCGGCGGCGGCGACGGTCAGCACGAACATGGTGAAGACCTGCCCGACCAGGTCGCCGAGGATAGGCCGAGAAGGCGACGAAGTTGATGTTGACCGCCAGCAGCATCAGCTCGATCGACATCAGGATGATGATGACGTTCTTGCGGTTGAGGAAGATGCCGAAGATGCCGGTGACGAACAGGATCGCCGCCACCGTCAGGTAGTGTGCCAGTCCGATCATCGTCGTCCCTCCGGGTATCGCCCGTTGTTTGTCCTCGCGATCGAGGTGGTATCCGATCATCCGCGCGTCTCCTGGCTGGGTTAACTCACCTGTTACAGCCCCTGCCCGGCTTCACGTCCATCAGCTCCATCGCCTTCGCCGGGTCGCGGTACATCTGCTGCAGCACGTCCTGCCGCTTGACGTCCTTGCGGTGGCGCAGCGTCAGCACGATCGCCCCGATCATCGCCACCAGCAGGATCAGCCCCGCCGCCTGGAACAGGTAGATGTAGCGGTCATAGAGCAGCAGCCCCAGCGCCGCGGTGTTCTCGACCTCCGCCGGCCGGGCGCATCGCCGACGCAGCGCCAGCGCCTCGGCGCTGCGTCCACGACCCGAACACGAAGCCCAGCTGCACCAGGAGCACCACCCCGATCAGCAGGCCGAGCGGCATGAACCGCGCCATCTCGCCCTTCAGCTCGGCGAAATCGACGTCCAGCATCATCACCACGAACAGGAACAGCACCGCCACCGCGCCGACATAGACGATGATCATCAGCATCGCCACGAACTCGGCCCCGAGCAGCACGAACAGCCCCGCCGACGAAAGAACGCCAGGATCAGCCACAGCACCGAATGCACCGGGTTGCGGCTGATCACGACCATCAGGCCCGGCCGACACGACCGACACGGCGAAGAGGTAGAAGGCGAAGGCGGCGAAGTCATTCGCTTTCTCCTCCGCTCGGCGAACACCGACTGCGCGATCTCCAGCGCCTTGGTCATCGCGGGCAGGCCGCCGAAGATCGACATCTGATAGATCACTTCCGCAATCTCGCGCTGCGTCGCCCCCGCCTCGACCGCGTGGCGGATCGTCATGCGCATCTGCGGCTCGGCCTGCGCGCCCAGCACGGTCAGCGCGGCAATCGTCACCAGAAGCCGCGTCTTGGCGTCCAGCCCCTCGCGGTTGAAGGTGCGGCCGAACCACATCTCCATCATGTCCTTGGTCATCGTCGGCATCATCCCCTCGAAGCCCTTGCATCGAGAAGGTTTCCAAGCGCACGGGTTGAACGCCTTGGCCATTTCCTGGCCCTGCTCCATCATCTGCGCGAAAATCTTGGTGAAGGGATCGGTCATCTGTACGGCGCATCCAGTTTCGAGGTTGCGCGCGATCTCGGCTTCCCAGCGGTCGCCGTTATCCAGCAGCTTGGCCTTGTTGTAGAACAGCTCCTCGCGGGTCTCGGCGGCGAATTCGAAGTTCGGCCCCTCGACGATGGCATCCACCGGGCAGGCCTCCTGGCAGAAGCCGCAATAGATGCACTTGGTCATGTCGATGTCATAGCGCGTCGTGCGCCGCGACCCGTCCTCGCGCGGCTCGGCGTCGATGGTGATCGCCTGCGCCGGGCAGATCGCCTCGCACAGCTTGCAGGCGATGCAGCGCTCCTCGCCGTTCGGATAGCGCCGCAGCGCATGTTCGCCCCGGAACCGGGGCGACAGCGGCCCCTTTTCATGCGGATAGTTCAGCGTCGCCTTGGGCGCGAAGAAGTACTTCATGCCCAGGCCGAAGCCCTTGATGAAGTCGGAGAGCAAGAAGTATCCGACGGCGCGGCCGTAGTCCGTGTGATCGCCATCCTCAGCCTCCCACAGCCCAGCGCGCCCAGAAGCCGCCGAGCACCTCGAACTTCGCCAGAAACGCGACGATCACCACCCAGCCGAGCGACATCGGCAGGAACACCTTCCAGCCGATCCGCATCAGCTGGTCATAGCGGTAGCGCGGCACGATCGCCTTCACCATCGCGAACATGAAGAAGAAGAACGCCATCTTGCCGAACATCCAGAGCGCGCCGTCCGGCAGCCCCGGAATGGGCGACAGCCAGCCGCCGAAGAACAGCAGCGAGATCAGCGCGCACATCAGGAAGATCGCGATGTATTCGCCCGCCATGAACAGCAGGAACGGCGTGGACGAGTATTCGACCTGATACCCCGCGACCAGTTCCGACTCCGCCTCGGGCAGGTCGAACGGCGGGCGGTTGGTCTCGGCCAGCGCGCTGATGAAGAACAGCACCACCATCGGCAGATGCGGCAGCCAGTACCAGTTGAACAGCCCGTAGGACCCGTCCTGCGCCCGCACGATGTCGCCGAAGTTCATGCGACCCGGTCGAGATGATGACGCCGATGATGATCAGACCCAGCGACACCTCGTAGGAGATCATCTGCGCCGCCGACCGCAGCCAGCCGAGGAACGGATATTTCGAGTTCGACGCCCAGCCGCCCATGATGACCCCGTAGACCTCCAGCGACGAGATCGCGAAGACGAACAGGATCGCCACGTTGATGTCGGACATCACCCAGCTTGGCGCCGAACGGAATCACCGCCCAGGCCATCATCGCCAGCACGAAGGACAGCATCGGCGCCAGGAAGAACACGAACTTGTCGGCCCCGGCAGGCACGACGATTTCCTTGACGATGTATTTCAGCGCGTCGGCGAAGGTCTGCAGCAGCCCCCAGGGCCCGACCACGTTCGGCCCCCGCCGCATCTGCACCGCCGCCCAGATCTTGCGGTCGCCGTAGACCAGGAACAGCAGGCTGATCATCACGAAGCGATCACCACCAGGCACTGCGCCATGATGATGAGAAGGGTCAGCAGCGGATTGGTAAGCATGGCTGGCGTCATACTGCTCCCCTAGACCGTCGGAATGCCCTGTTCGGCGCAGTCGGCCACCGTCACTTCCGCGTCGATGGTCCGAAGTCCGTCGGGCAGGTTCGGCGAGATCGTGTAAACAGCATCCGCGCGCCAAATGCCACCCTGTTCCGACACTTTCGTGCGCACCTGCCGCACAAATCCAAAGCCCTTTGACACCGCATAACCGGCCGCCGCGCAGCGGGCATAGGCACTTGCATCCGCGCGCCCGGCCACGCCTTTCACCTCGGCCACGAACTGCACCAGTGCCGGGTCAAGCTCGGTCACCGTCACCCCCAGATAGTCCGGCGCGACCGCCCGGTCCCCCGGCACCGTGCCCGGCGCGTCGCAGCCCGCCACCGCCGTCGCAAGCAGGGCGGCCATCGCCGTCCGGGCGTCCGGTGTCACTCGGCCGCCAGCGGTGCCGCCGCCCGGGCCGCAGCCATCTGCGACAGCTCCGCCATCAGCGCCGAGGCCCGCGCGACCGGGTTCGTCAGATAGAAGTCCCGCACCGGCAGCCGGAAGTCCGCCTTGCCCGGATTGCGCAGCGGCACGCGTTTCCACTCATTCTCCGGCACCTGATCGACGCTGGCCGAGGTGCGGCACCGCCGCCACCAGCGCCCGGCGCAGCTCAGCCAGCGAATCCCAGGGCTGCGTCGCCCCCAGTTCCGCCGACATCGCCCGCAGGATCGCCCAGTTCTCCTTCGCCTCGCCCGGCGGGAAGCCGGCGCGCATCGCCATCTGCGGCCGGCCTTCGGTGTTGACGAACAGCCCGTTCTCCTCGGTCCAGGCCGCCCCCGGCAGGACGATGTCCGCCCGGTGCGCGCCCCGGTCGCCGTGGCTGCCCTGATAGATCACGAAGGCCCCCTTGGCGATCTCCACCTCGTCCGCGCCGAGGTTCCAGACCACCTCGGCCCCGTCGAGCGCCGCCGCAAGCCCGCCCTCGGTCACCGCGCCGACATCCATCGCGCCGACGCGGCTCGCCGCCGTGTGCAGCACCAGGAATTTCGACCCCGTGCTCTCCGCCAGCTTCATCGCCTGGCTCAGCACCGCCTCGCCGTCCGCCTCCGTCAGCGCCCCTGCGCCGAGGATCACCAGCGTCGGCTTCGCCTTCGTCTCGTCGCTGATCTCGCGTTTCGCCAGATCGGCCAGCGCGTCGCGTCCGGGGCCGACATAGGCATAGTCAAAGGTCAGATCCACCTTCGGCCCGATCACCCCGATCAGTCGCCCCGCGCGACCAGGCCTTGCGCAGCCGCGCGTTCAGCACCGGCGCCTCGTTCCGCGGGTCGGTGCCGATCAGCTGGATCATCGCCGCGCCGTCGATATCGGCGATCGCCCCCGTCCCGACATAGCCCGACCGGTTGCCCGCAGGCAGATGCGCGCCATCGATCCGGCACTCCACGTGCCCGCCCTGCCCCTCGACCAGCTGCTTCAGCGCGAACACCGCCTCGACCGGGGCCAGATCGCCCACCAGCCCCGCGACCTTGCTGGCCCTTCATCGCCGTCGCCGCCGCCGCCAGCGCCTCGCCCCACGTCGCCTTCCGCAGCTTGCCGCCCTCGCGGATGTAGGGCAGGTCCAGCCGCTGCCGCCTCAGCCCGTCCCAGACGAACCGCGTCCTGTCCGCCATCCATTCCTCGTTCACGCCGTCATGGTTGCGCGGCAGGATGCGCATCACTTCGCGCCCCTTGGTGTCCACCCGGATGTTCGACCCCAGCGCGTCCATCACGTCGATGGTCTCGGTCTTGGTCAGCTCCCACGGCCGCGCCGTGAAGGCATAGGGCTTCGAGACCAGCGCCCCCACCGGGCACAGGTCGATGATGTTGCCCTGCAGGTTCGCTGGTCAGCGTCTCGTTCAGATAGCGACGTGATCTCGGCATCCTCGCCGCGCCCGGTCTGGCCCATCTGGTGGATGCCCGCGACCTCGGTCGTGAACCGCACGCAGCGCGTGCAGGAGATGCAGCGCGTCATGTGCGTCTCGACCAGCGGCCCCAGGTTCAGGTCCTCGCTCGCCCGCTTCGGCTCGCGGTAGCGGCTGAAATCGACGCCGTAGGCCATCGCCTGATCCTGCAGGTCGCACTCGCCGCCCTGATCGCAGATCGGGCAGTCGAGCGGATGGTTGATCAGCAGGAACTCCATCACCCCTTCGCGCGCCTTCTTCACCATCGGGCGAGTTGGTCTTGATGACCGGCGGCTCGCCGTTCGGCCCGGGCCGCAGGTCCTTGACCTGCATCGCGCAGGATGCCGTCGGCTTCGGCGGCCCGCCCACCACCTCGACCAGGCACATCCGGCAGTTGCCCGCGATGGACAGCCGCTCGTGATAGCAGAAGCGCGGTATTTCCACCCCCGCCTGCTCGCAGGCCTGGATCAGCGTCAGGTTCGGATCGACCTCGACCTCGGCGCCGTCGATGATGATCTTGCGCAGCGTGGCCATGTCATTTCTCCGAAGGACGCGACGGCACGGGCGGCCAGCGCAGGAAAGCAAGGATGATAAGCGGCAGCAGCGACAGAGGCACCAGCACCGCCGACAGATAGTCGAGAACCTCGGGCGAGCCAGCCTGCGCCTGACGGATCGCCCAATGCGTCACGGCGACGCCGATCAGCGGACAGGCGCAGACGAGGTAGGTCAGGCCGCGAAAGCCTGCCTTCTGGAAGACCATAACATAAAGAATGCAGGCCAGCAGCGGCCCGATTGCCTGCAGCAACAGCGTCATGCCGCACGCTGCCCGCGCGTCAGGACGGCCCAGAGGCCGCGCATCGCCGCACGCAATCCGCCTGCGATCACCGGCTGCGCCGCATCATCCTGCACGACGGCGCGCGGCAGATGCCGCAACCGCGCCTCGGTCTCGCGCCGCTGCGCCGTCAGGTCGATCATCGCATGGCACATGGCCTGAACCCCTTTGCCTCAGTACAGAAATGACCCGATATAGCTTTTCTTGGCGATCTCGGCCTCGCCCAGTGCGCAGAATCCCGCCTCGTCCACCGCGCCGTTCGTCGCCAGATACTCTTCCGCCAGCGCGTAGATGCGCTTTTTCTCGGTCCGGTCGTCAAGATAGGCATCGATCTCGTCGTCGGAATAACCCTGCGCTGCGGCCCAGCGCTTCAGCCCGCGCGCCTCGCCATAGGCGTAGATCAGCCGCGCCGACAGGTCCGGGCAGGTCCGCCTTATCCGGTCCGCCACCCGCGCCGCCATCAGGCGGCCCGTCACATACTCCTGCTCGCCCAAGGGCGGCAGCGCTGCCGCCGGGGCGGACAGGGCCGTCAGCGCCAGGGGCACCGCAAGAATCAGGGATTTCAAGACATCACGCATCAGGTCACTCCGCTGCAAGGCGCGTGCAGGCATGGCTCTGCCACAGGCGCGCCTCTTTCAGATAGGACCAGCCGAAGGCATGGTCCGTGGGACCCTTGTTTTCCAGATGCGCGAGCCGCTCGAGCGCCTCGTCCAGGCTCGGGCGGTGCCCGCGGGCACCCACCACATCACGAAATGCATCTTGCCCAGCACCTCAAACCATTCCGCCCGTCGCTCGTAGAACTGCCGGTGCACGGTGTTCCAGACGAACGCCTCCAGCGTCTCGACGCTCTCCCAGACCGTCAGGTTGGACACGAACTGCGGATCGCCGCCGATCTTCGCCTCGGTGTTCCCTGTCCCCGGCTCGCCCGAGCCCTCCATCATCCAGACGAACCCCGGCATCCGCTTGCCAAGCCCGTTGACCCGGTCGAGCGCCGCCATGAACTCCGCCACGCGCGGATCGTCGGTCGGCGCGAGCAGGCGGCCGATGTTCAGTTCGGCGAGGTGATGGGTGGGGGTCATCGCTCCCTACAAACCTTTCATTCCGGTTAACAAGTCCGATATTTTCTTTCTATTTCATGTATTTACAAAAATGTCCACATGTGCGACACGCCCTACTCCGCCGCCAGCGCCGCTGTCACACGGCCCGCCTTCTTCGCCGCGATCCGCTCCTCGATCTCCGGCCGGAACTGCCGGATCAGCCCCTGGATCGGCCAGGCCGCCGCATCGCCCAGCGCGCAGATCGTATGTCCCTCGACCTGCTTGGTCACGCTCAGCAGCATGTCGATCTCCTCGACCTCCGCCTCGCCGCGCACCAGCCGGTCCATCACCCGCATCATCCAGCCGGTGCCCTCGCGGCAGGGCGTGCACTGGCCGCAGCTTTCATGCTTGTAGAACTTCGACAGCCGCCAGATCGCCTTGATGACATCGGTGGACTGATCCATCACGATCACCGCCGCCGTCCCCAAGCCCGAGCGCTTTCTCGCGCAGCCAGTCGAAATCCATCAGCGCGTCCGTGCATTCCTCGGCCCGCAGCATCTGCACCGACGACCCGCCCGGAATCACCGCCTTCAGGTTCTTCGTGCCGCCCCGCACACCGCCGCAGTGCTTGTCCAGAAGCTCCATCAGCGGGATCGACATCGCCTCTTCGACCACGCAGGGCTGGTTCACGTGGCCCGATATGGCGAAAATCTTGGTGCCGGTGTTGTTCGGCCGCCCGAAGCCCGCGAACCATTCCGGCCCGCGCCGCAGGATCGTCGGCACGACCGCGATGCTTTCCACGTTGTTCACCGTCGTCGGGCAGCCATAAAGGCCCGACCCCGCCGGGAAAGGCGGCTTCATCCGCGGCATGCCCTTCTTGCCCTCAAGGCTTTCCAGAAGCGCGGTCTCTTCGCCGCAGATATAGGCCCCCGCGCCGTGATGCAGGTAGAGGTGATAGTCATACCCCGACCCGCAGGCGTTCTTGCCGAGGAATCCCTTCTCATAGGCCTCATCTATCGCCCGCTGCAGGCATTCCTTCTCGCGGATGTATTCGCCCCGGATGTAGATGTAGCCCGCCGCCGCCCCCATCGCGAAGCCCGCGATCAGGCAGCCTTCGACCAGCGTATGCGGGTCGTGCCGCATGATCTCGCGGTCCTTGCAGGTGCCGGGTTCGGATTCGTCGGCGTTCACCACCAGATAGCAGGGCCGCCCGTCCGACTGCTTCGGCATGAACGACCATTTCAGGCCCGTCGGAAACCCCGCCCCCCCGCGCCCGCGCAGGCCCGATGCCTTGATCTTCTCGACGATGGCATCGCGCCCCAGCGCGAGGATCTCCTTCGTGCCGTCCCAGTGCCCGCGCTTCATCGCGCCCGCGATGGACCGGTCGTGCATACCGTAGAGGTTGGTGAAAATGCGGTCCTTGTCGTCAAGCATGCTCAATCCTCATGTCCACATCCTCACTTCGGCGCATTGCGCTGGCGCTGCCAGATTTGCCACGTCACCGCAAGCGCCCAGACGAACCCTGCCAGCGCCGCAAGGTCGAACAGGAACGCGAAACTCGGGTCCAGCCCCAGCTTCGGCCCCGCCCAGTTCGCGCCGAGCCACATGAGCATCGTCCCCGCGATGACCAGCGCCACCACGCGCCCGTCGCGCGCATTGCGTCTGGCAAGTTCGCCCGGACCCGACGCCATCAGCCCTGCCCCGCATCGTCGCCCGGCCTCGCCGCGACCAGCGCCCGCGCCTGCGCGACCCAGCCGTCCCGCGTGATGCGACCCCGGAAGCCCGGGATCCTGCCGTTGAAATAGGCGATGTCGCGGGCTTTCCAGCTGGCGATCTGGTCAAAGTGCCAGACCCCCGCATCGTTCAACAGGCGCTCCAGCATCGGCCCGATGCCCGCGATGTCCTGCAGGTCGTCCGCTTTGCCGCCGCGCGGGGCTGCCAGCGTCACTGCCGATCCCGGCTGCGCCGCCGTCTTCGATTTCGACACAGCCTCGTCCAGCCCGGCCGCGCGGGCAGGCCGCACCAGCGCACGACCGGGTGAGGCGGCCCTCGGTTTGCGCGCCGTCCGCAGTGGCGCGCGGCTGGCGGCGGACGCGGCACTGACCGGCAGCGGATCGACACTGCGCGCCGCAGGTGCGGGCTTGGGCACCGGCAGCGGGTCCGGTACAGACGGGACGACCGGAGTGGCATCCGCAGCGCCGGCCTGTTCGACCTGCTGCCCGGCGCAGAAGGCCCAGCGCAGGAACAAGCCCAGCCCCGCTCCGAGGAGCAGCGCCGCCAGCGCCGACAGACCCAGCGGCAGTCTGGCCAGCGTCACAAGCAGGACCGCAGCACCGGCCCCGGTGGCCGCGCCGACGATCCAGCAGGTTCTCTGGCAGTCATTGCCGACGATATCCGTCACGCGCCCGTCCTTCCGGTTCCGTTCGTCCGGGCACCGCCCCTCATCCCGAAGGGGGCGCCGATGGTGCTTGCCGCGTCAGCGTGCGGCAAGCTCTTTCGCCTGGGAAACCCAGTTGTCGCGGGTCACGCGGCCCTTGAAGCCTTCAAGGTTCTCGTCAACCCACGCGATTTCCGATGCGGTCCATGCCCCGACCTGATCGAAATGGAAGAACCCGAGCTTGTGCAGCAGTTTTTCCAGAACCGGCCCGACGCCGATGATTTCCTTCAGATCGTCCGCCTTGCCCCCCCGCGCCGCGGTCAGGCCCTGCGGCTTGGCGGGTGCCGCAGCCATCAGCGGCTGGGCGGGTGCGGCGGCCGGGGCGGGTGCCGCCGGTTTGGCCGGGGCGGGATGGGCCATCCGGTCCAGCCGCACGGGCCGCGATGCGGACCGGTGAAAGGCCGTGACCAGAAACAGCGTGACAGCCAGCCAGATCATCACGCCCAGAAGGACCGACGTCCAGTTGTCGAAGCCGCCGACCACCTTCATCACGCCGAAGCCCGCGATCGCGGGCACGGCAGCCAGCACGCCCGACATGATCATCGAGCTTCCGGTCTGTTCATTCTGTGACATCGTCAACCTCCCAAAGATGCCGGGCGCGTGTCTTGCCTCAGTCCTGACCCATCCCGCGCGCGCCCTGATCCACCGCGCGGAAGGCTATCCGTCATTTGTCCTTGGCCAGATTCCTGGCCTGCGCCACCCACTTGTCGCGGGTCACGCGGCCCTTGAAACCTTCCAGATTGTCATCGACCCACGCGATTTCCTTCGCCGTCCAGGCGGCAATCTGGTCGAAATGGAAGAACCCGAGCCGGTGCAGCAGCTTTTCCAGCGCCGGGCCGACGCCCACAATGACCTTCAGGTCATCGGGCTGGCCCTTGCGCGCGGACTTCAGGCCCTTCGGCCTGGCTGGCGCGGCGGCTTTCGCCATCGCGCGGTCAAGACCTGCAATGGCAGGGGCCGCAGCGCGCACGGCCGGTTTCGCCGCAGGTTTCGGTGCAGCCTTCGCCGCAGGTTCCGGTGCGGTGGCAGGCTTTGCCTTCACCGCCGCCTTCGCCCGCACCGCCGCACCCATGAGCCCGGCCCAAGGTGCCGTCAGCGGCTCTTCGGTGCCGTCGATCCGCTTGACGGTTTCCTTCAGGTCCACCGCCCGCTGGGCCGACCCGTTGTACTGGGTCCGCCCGCTTTCGAATTCCTTCAGGCTGGTCAGCCCGCCCACGGGTTCGCAGGAATACCGCCCGTTCTGCGGCCCCGGCACCGGCACGCGGCCCGCCGCGAATTCATCCAGCAGACCCTTCAAGCTTCGCGGGCGTCAGGTCCTCGTAGTAGTCCTTGCCGATCTGCACCATCGGCGCGTTGGAACAGGCCCCCAGACACTCGACCTCTTCCCAGCTGAACCTGCCGTCCGCCGACACCTCATGCGCATGCCCCGCGATCCGCTTCTTGCAGACGCCGACCAGATCCTCGGCCCCCATGATCATGCAGGACAGCGTGCCGCAGACCTGCACATGCGCCACGCTTCCAACGGGTTGCAGCTGGAACATGAAGTAGAACGTCGCCACCTCCAGCGCGCGGATATAGGCGAGGCCCAGCATGTCGGCGACATGCTCGATGGCGGGGCGGGACAGCCACCCCTCCTGCTCCTGCGCGCGCCAGAGAAGCGGGATGATGGCGCGAGGCCTGCCGCCCCTCGGGGTATTTCGTCATCTGCGCCCGCGCCCAGGCGAGGTTGGCGGGCGTGAAGGCGAAGGCGTCGGGCTGGTGGGGTGGAGGCGGCGGAGCATGTCAGGCTTTCAGCTTGGATTCTGGCTTGGATAATTCGTCTGATTTCATGCGGAGCGCCTTCGCGCAGAAATCCGCGCCGTTGGCCCAGCTCGATGCCGCTGCCCCCGTTGATGACTTCGACATCGTCGAAGACTTCGCGGATCGTTAAGCATATCCAGAAGGACGTGCCCTTTGAGCGAGGCGCTCACATCAACGTCCCGCGCCACGCCGTCATTCCACGCAATCGTCAGGTGCCCGGCGAACAGCGCGGTGTGACCGCAGTCGATCTTCACGCTTCGGAATCACGGACTGGTTCGCTGATCGCGAACGAGTAAGCGAACATGCTGGCCGCAATACGGCATAAGCACCATGTGCCCGACCCAGAACATGAACATCGCTATCGCTAGCTAGACTTACAATCACCGGTCCACCTCGCCGAACACGATATCCATCGTCCCGATGATCGCCGCCACGTCGGCCAGCTGGTGCCCCTTGGCCATCCAGTCGATCGACTGCAGATGCGGGAAGCCCGGCGCGCGGATTTTGGCGCGGTAGGGCTTGTTGGTGCCGTCCGCCACCAGATAGACGCCGAATTCGCCCTTCGGCGCCTCGACCGCCGCATAGACCTCGCCCGCGGGCACGTGGAAGCCCTCGGTGTAGAGCTTGAAGTGGTGGATCAGCGCCTTCCATCGACCGCTTCATGTCGGCGCGCGACGGCGGCGTGATCTTGCCGCGCGACAGCACGTCGCCCTTTTCCACGCGCAGCTTCGCCAGCGCCTGCTTGATGATGCTGGTCGATTCCCGCATCTCGGCCATCCGGCACAGATAGCGGTCATAGCAGTCGCCGTTCTTGCCGACCGGAATCTTGAAGTCGAATTCGTCATAGCATTCATAGGGCTGCGCGCGGCGCAGGTCCCAGGCCATGCCCGATCCGCGCACCATCACGCCGGAATAGCCCCAGTTCAGCGCGTCCTGCTGGCTGACCACGCCGATGTCGGCATTCCGCTGCTTGAAGATGCGGTTTTCCGTCAGCAGGCCGTCGATGTCGTCCAGCACCTTGGGGAAATGGTCGGCCCAGGCGTCGATGTCCTCGATCAGCTGCGGCGGCAGGTCCTGATGCACGCCGCCGGGGCGGAAATAGGCCGAATGCAGCCGCGCGCCGGATGCGCGTTCATAGAACACCATCAGCTTTTCGCGTTCCTCGAAGCCCCACAGCGGCGGCGTCAGCGCGCCCACGTCCATCGCCTGCGTCGTGACGTTCAGGATGTGGTTCAGCACCCGCCCGATCTCGCAGTACAGCACCCGGATCAGGCTGACGCGCGGCGCGGCACCGGCGTGCCGGTCAGCCGCTCGATCGCCAGACACCAGGCATGTTCCTGGTTCATCGGGGCCACGTAGTCCAGCCGGTCGAAATAGGGCAGGTTCTGCAGATAGGTCCGGCTCTCCATCAGCTTTTCGGTGCCGCGGTGCAGCAGCCCGATATGCGGGTCGCAGCGTTCGACGATCTCGCCGTCCAGTTCCAGCACCAGCCGCAGAACGCCGTGCGCCGCCGGGTGCTGCGGGCCGAAGTTGATGTTGAAGTTGCGGATCTTCTGCTCGCCCGTCTCGAAGTCGGACGACCCGTCGTCATAGGTGTTCTTGCGGATGTCGCCGTCCATCACTTGCGGCGCTTCCTCCTTCTTCTCGTCGCCCGGCAGGATGTACTGCGCACCCTCCCACGGGCGACATGAAATCGAACTGCCGGTATTCCTGCACCAGCTTGACCGGCTCATAGACGACGCGCTTCTGCGCCTCGTCATAGCGCACCTCGGTATAGCCCGTGGTCGGGAAATCCTTGCGCAGCGGATGCCCCCGGAACCCGTAGTCCGTCAGGATGCGCCGCAGGTCCGGGTGGCCGCGAGAACAGGATGCCGAACATGTCGAACACCTCGCGCTCGGCCCAGTTGGCCGATGGCGTGGATGGTGTGGATCGACGGCACCATGTCGGCCTCGCCCACCGCGACCTTCACGCGGATGCGGTGGTTCCGGTACATCGAGAGGAAATGGTAGACGACGTCGAAGCGGTCCGGGCGCTCGGGGTAGTCCACCGCCGTGATGTCGATCAGCGTCGAGAAGCGGCACTCCGGATCGTCGCGCAGGAAGGTCACGAAGTCCACCAGCGCGGCCAGCGGGACGGTCACGCTCAGCTCGCCGAAGGCCATCGCGGCCGTCAGCCCGTCGGGATATTTCGCGGTCAGATGGGCGGACAGATCATCAAGCGCCATGTTCGCCTACCTCACCAATGTTCCGGTCCGCCGGATGCGCCGCTGCAGTTGCAGGATGCCGTAGAGCAGCGCCTCGGCCGTCGGCGGGCAGCCGGGCACGTAGATGTCCACCGGCACGATCCGGTCGCAGCCGCGCACGACGGAATAGCTGTAGTGGTAATACCCGCCGCCGTTGGCGCAGGACCCCATGCTGATCACGTAGCGCGGCTCGGGCATCTGGTCGTAGACCTTGCGCAGCGCCGGGGCCATCTTGTTGGTCAGCGTGCCCGCCACGATCATCAGGTCGGACTGGCGCGGGGACGCGCGCGGCGCCGTGCCGAACCGTTCCATGTCATAGCGCGGCATCGCGGTGTGCATCATCTCGACCGCGCAGCAGGCGAGGCCGAAGGTCATCCAGTGCAGCGAGCCGTTGCGCGCCCAGTTGATGATGTCCTCGGTCGTCGTCAGCAGGAACCCCTTGTCCTGCAGCTCGCGGTTCAGTTCCGCCGTGGCGACGTCGCGGTCAGCGCCGACATTGGTGGCCATCACTGCCATTCCATCGCCCCCTTCCGCCATTCATAGGCGAAGCCCGCCGTCAGCACGCCGAGGAACACCATCATCGACCAGAACCCGGTCATCGAGATGTCCTTGAAGGCGACCGCCCAGGGGAACAGGAACGCGACCTCGAGGTCGAAGATGATGAACAGGATCGAGACGAGGTAGAAACGCACGTCGAACTTCATCCGCGCGTCGTCGAAGGCGTTGAAGCCGCATTCATACGCGCTGACCTTCTCGGGGTCCGGGTTGCGGACGGCGACGATCACGGCAGCGAGGATCAGGATCAGGCCGAGGCCGATGGCCATGGCGAGGAAGACAAGAATCGGCAGGTATTCGGCAAGCAGGGTGTCCACGGGGCGTTTCCCTTTGCTGACGCACGGATCCTGGCGGCGGGCGGGGGCCGCTGCCGGGTTTTAGCCGGTTTATCCGCGCAGGGGTCGGGGGTCAACGGAGGCTGCCAGGGAAAAGCCTGATCCTGCGGGCTTTTCCTGACTTTGCGCGGATATGCCGCGCGGTGCAGGAAAGGGTGGACCGGATCGCCGTGCGACACCTACCGGATAACACGGATCGGAATGCCGAGGTCTAGCCCCGCCCAGGCGCGGTCGGCGGTAAACACCGTGGCCTTCAGGTCCATCGCGAGGGCGAGGCAGCAACGGTCGCCGAGGGACAGGCCGAGGGATCGTGTTGCGTTCCGCCACAGCCCGGCGCGCATCGCCTGACCGGAACTCAGGGGATGACTTTTTGCGCGGAATGGGCTGACCAACGCCGCCACTTCCGACTGTCCGTAGCCCTTTTCAGTAAGCTTGGAGACCACTTCCGCAAAATTGTAAACGGATAACGAAAAGGGCTCATGCAGCGCCAGCAGGACGTCTCCACCCGGCTCGTCGAGCAGAGTGGCCAGAATGACTGACGAGTTCGATGACGATCAATCTTCGGACTCGCGCGCCGCCTCTGCGCGACGCTCTGCTATGAACTCATCGACGACGCTTTCGCCCGGCTTTTTCAGATGCGCGAACATTCCGCGCAGGCGTCTGATCTGCGCGGCGAAGGTTTCGATGACGATCCTGCCATCCTCGACCCGGATGGTGACTTCCTCACCCCGCGCGATCCCGGCCGCTTCGCGCAACGCGGCGGGGATCAGGACGCGGCCGTCGGGACCGAGGGTCGCCTGCACGAAGGGTTCGGCGGATTCAGAGAAACCAGGCGGCTTTTGCCATTTCTGTCATCTTTTGACAATTTCTCGTAGAATGACAGAAATCCGAAAACTGTCAACTCCGACCAAGTCGGCAATCCCTGCGCCGACTTCCCCAAAACGCCTGACGACGGGTCAATCGACCGTTACCGATCCCGCGCTTTCCGCCCCTTCACCCTGCCAGACCGCCTGCACCTCGGCCCTGATGATCCTTGCGATCTGTCCAGCATCCGCGGCCGAGAACGTCAGCGGGAGGCGCATGTCGATCAGCCCCGCCAGCACCCTGTCCGTCTGCGGCAGGGGCACCGGGTTGGCGTAAGCCCAGTGCATGTAGCGGCTGGTGAACCCCGCCGGCTCTGCGGCGCCGAACCATTTCAGCTCGACCCCGCGCGCCAGGCAGCGCGTCACGAGCGCCGTCACCCTTGCACCCTCCCAGTGCGGCAGCAGGAACTGGAAAGACGAGGCGACGAAGACCTCTTCCGGCGGGCGCGGGATCAGGCGCAGTCCCGTGGTGCCAGCAAGTCCCGCTTCCATCGTCCGATAGAGCGCATTCCAGCGGTCGCGCTGCGCGGCCAGATCGCGCAGCTGCGGGCGCAAGATCGCGGCGCGCAGGTTGTCCATCCGGCCAGAGATGTTCGGCGTCACGTAGCGCACATCCTCGAACGCCTCGGGCGGCGGCGCGGCACGGTGGCGGGCATAAAGCATGTAGGACCCCGACAGCAGGATCGCCTTGGCCATCAGGCCTGCATCGTCGCTGACGATCAGCCCACCCTCGCCCGAGTTCAGGTGCTTGTAGGTCTGAGTCGAATAGCACCCGACTGCCCCGTGCCGCCCGGAAGGCGTGCCGTTCCAGGTCGCGCCCATCGTATGCGCGCAATCTTCGATGACCCTCAGGCCCGCTCCGTTGCAGACCGCCATCAGTCGGTCCATATCGCAGACATGTCCGCGCATGTGTGACAAGAGCAGGACCTTCGCGCCGGATGACGCCGCCTTGGCAGCAAGATCACCAAGGTCGATGGTCAGATCATCCGTCACCTCGACAAACACCGGCTCGGCCCCGACGGATGCAATCGCGCCGGGCACCGGGGCCAGCGTGAAGGCATTCGACAGCACCCGGTCGCCCGGCCCGACGCCCAGCGCGCGCAGGGCCGTGGCCATCGCATAGCCGCCGCTCGCCACCGCGAGGCAATACCTCGCCCCAGTGAACGCCGCGAATTCCTCCTCCAGCAGCGCCGTTTCGGACACTTCGCCCGGCGCGGTATTGTAGCGGTGCAACCGCCCGTGGCGCATCACCTCGACCGCCGCTGCGATCGCCTCCTCCGGGATCGGCTCCTGCTGCGTGAAGCTGCCCGCGAACACTTCGGGCCCGGTCTTGCCCTGCATGGTCATTCCGCCGCCGCCGGAACCGCCGACGGTCTGCGCACCACCGCAAGGAACAGGATCAGCGCCCCTGTCAGCAGGGCAGCTGCCACAAGGAAGGCGACATCGGGCGACCGCCATTCGCGCCCCTCGGCCCAGAAGAACCCGAAAATCTGGCTGAAAAACACTGTCCCCGCCAGCATCGCCACGTTCATCACCGACGAAATCCCGCCCTGCAGCTCGCCCTGCGCGTCATCCGGCACTGCCTTGGACATCAGCGCCACGATCATCGGATGCACGAAGCCCTCCGGCCCGTGCACGACCATCAGCGCGAAGATCAGGAAGACCGAACTGACGATCCCGTAGCCCAGCACCGCAACGATGGCCGTGACGAGACCGATCAGCACCACCCGGTATTCGCCGAAGGCTTTGACCGCAGGACCCGCCAGCAGCCCCTGAAAGATCGCCGTGACGATGCCGAAGATCGCCAACGAAACGCCGACCATTGATACCGACCAGTCGAATTTCGCCATGCCCCAGAACGGCCAGATCGCGGGATAGACGGCAGAGGCGAAGAAATAGACGAACAGGACCGCGCAATAGGGCAGCACGCCATGATACCGGCTGAAGACCTTGAACGTGCCAAGCGGGTTGGCGCGCGCGATCTCGAAGGGACGCCGCCGTTCGGGGGGCAGCGTCTCGGGCAGCACGAACCAGCCATAGGCGAAGTTCAGAAGCGAGATGCCCGCCGCCACATAGAACGGCACGCGCGGCCCGAATTCGCCCAGAAGCCCCCCGATGGCCGGCCCGAGGACAAAGCCGACGCCGAACGCCGCGCCCATCAGCCCAAAGGCCTTCGCGCGGTCCTCGGGCGCTGTCACATCAGCGATATAAGCGTTGGCGATGACATAGGACGACCCGCAGAACCCCGCGATGGCGCGCCCGACGAACAGCCAGAACAGCGTCGGGGCCAGGGCGGAGAACATGTAGTCGACGAACAGCCCGAACACCGCGATCAAGAGCAGCGGGCGGCGACCGAACCGGTCGGACAGGTTGCCCATCAGCGGGCTGAAGGCGAACTGTGCCATCGCAAAGGCGAAATACATCCAGCCGCCGATGACGGACGCGCGCCCCAGATCGACCTGCCCGACCTCTTCGATCAGGTCAGGCAGCACCGGCATGATGAGGCCGAAGCCGACCATGTCGAGGAACACGGTGATGAAGACGAATGTCACCGCATGGCGGGACACGGGTCGGGCGGCGGCGGTCATGTCGGGGGTCCGGGGATGGGGGTTACGGGCGAAGACGCTAGGTCAGGGGCCGGGCGGAGTCAAACCGTGGCGGGTCAGGCCGGGATCAGCCGTTCCGCCAGTTCCGGCAGGTCCGCAAACCTGTGCAGCAGTGCCTCGGGGTCCAGCCGCGCCACCGCATCGCCCTCGGGACCGAATGTCACCAGCGCGACCGGGACACCTGCGTTCCGCCCCGTGTCGCGGTCCGTCACCGTGTCGCCGACCAGAAGCGCGCGCGCGGCGCTTCCCCCGACCCGCGCCAGCGCCTCGGTCAAGGGTGCCGGGTCGGGCTTGCGCACCGGCAGCGTATCCGCCCCCACCACCGCGCCGAACAGATCGGCCACACCCAGCCGGTCCAGCAGCAGCCGCGCCAGACCCTCGGGTTTGTTCGTGCAGATTGCCGTCGCGAACCCCGCCGCCCGCAGCTCCGCGACCGCATCCGACGCACCCGGATAGAGGCGCGTATGCACGTCGATGGCTTCGGAGTAGGCCCGCAGCAGGACCGGAAACTGCGCTTCGACCGCCTCGGGCCCGAGGACACCAAGCCGCGAGAACCCAAGCCGCAGCATCGCGCGACCGCCCTGAAAGGCCGTCACCGCGTCCCCCGCACCCAGCATGTCGCCATGCCCCAGCCCCCGGAAACAGGCATTCGCCGCCGCCAGCAGGTCCGCCGCCGTATCGGCCAGCGTCCCGTCCAGATCGAAAACCACCGTGCGCCGTGCCGCGTGCATCCGTGCCTTTCCCGCGTTCAATCCCGCCGTCATGGGCGAAACTGTCCATGTAACCTGCCGAAAACTCTTGTGATTGCGCGTGCACTTGCGGCAATCGCCCCAGCCGTTAGAACGGCACCGACCTTAAGGGAAGTGAATTTCATGGGCGTCGCGCTGATCATTCTGGCCGCCGGACAGGGCACCCGCATGAATTCCGACCTGCCCAAGGTGCTGCACAGGATCGCGGGCGCGCCGCTTCTGCATCACGCGATGCGCACCGGGGCGGTCCTTGAGCCTGAACGAACGGTAGTTGTCGCGGGCCACGGGGCGGACGCTGTGATCCGCGCCGCGACGGACTTCAGCGAAGAGATCGCGGTGGTCGTGCAGGACGAACAGAAAGGCACCGGCCATGCCGTCGCCACCGCCCTGCCCGCGCTGCAGGGCTTTCACGGCAAGATCGTCGTGCTCTACGGCGACACGCCCTTCCTGACGGCCGAGACCCTCCTGACCCTTGCGGCGTCCCCTGCCGACGTCACGGTCCTCGGTTTCCGCCCGCAGGACCCCAAGCGCTATGGCCGCCTTGTGACCGAGGGCGCGGACCTGCTGCGGATCGTCGAGTTCAAGGACGCGACCGAGGCCGAACGCGCGATCATGCTGTGCAATTCCGGCGTTCTCGCCTGCGACGCCGATCTCCTCGCCGATCTGGTCGCAGGCCTGTCCAACGACAACGCGGCGGGTGAGTATTACCTGACCGATGTCGTCGCGGCAGCCCGCGCGAAGGGCCGCAGCGCAGGCTATGTCACCTGCGACGAGGCCGAGACGATGGGCGTCGACACCCGCACCCAGCTTGCCGCCGCCGAGGCCGCATTCCAGGCGCATGCACGGTCGCTGGCCTTGGCCGAAGGCGTCACCATGACCGACCCGGGCACCGTCTATTTCGCCTTCGATACTGTTGTGGGCCGCGACGCCGTCATCGGCCCGCATGTCGTCTTCGGCCCGGGCGTGACGGTCGAGACGGGCGCGGTGATCGAGGCGTTCTGCCATCTGGAAGGCTGCCACATCTCGGCCGGGGCCACCATCGGCCCCTTTGCGCGGCTGCGCCCGGGGACGGAAATCGGCCCGGACGCGCATGTCGGCAACTTCGTCGAGGTGAAGAACGCGATCCTTGGCGAGGGGGTCAAGGTCGGGCACCTGACCTATCTGGGCGATGCCGACATCGGCGAGCATACGAATATCGGCGCGGGCACGATCACCTGCAACTATGACGGCGTGATGAAGCACCGCACCGTGATCGGCGCGCGCGCCTTCATCGGGTCGGACACGATGCTCGTCGCCCCCGTCACGGTCGGCGACGACGCGATGACGGCCACCGGGACCGTGGTGACGGAAAACGTGCCGGATGCGGCGCTGGCCCTGTCGCGCGTGCCGCAGGTGAACAAACCGGGCCTCGCCGTCCGCCTGATGGACAAACTGCGCGCCGAAAAGGCCCGCCGCGCGAAAGGCAAAGCATAATGTGCGGCATCGTCGGCGTTCTGGGCAACCACGAGGTCGCGCCCATTCTGGTCGAGGCGCTGAAACGCCTCGAGTACCGGGGCTATGACTCTGCGGGCATCGCCACCGTCAACAAGGGCCGCCTCGACCGCCGCCGCGCGGTGGGCAAGCTGGTCAATCTGTCGGACCTTCTGGTGCATGAACCTCTCGCGGGCAAGGCGGGCATCGGTCATACCCGCTGGGCCACGCATGGCGCGGCAACCACCACCAACGCCCACCCGCACCGGTCGGGCCCCGTCGCGGTTGTTCATAACGGCATCATCGAGAATTTCCGCGAACTGCGCGCCGAACTCTCTGCCGCTGGTCTGACCCAGGAATCCGAAACCGACACCGAAACCGTCGTGATGCTGACGCGGCACCACATGGATCAGGGCATGTCCCCGCGCGAGGCCGCCGTGGCGACGCTGGCGCGTCTTGAGGGGGCCTTTGCGCTGTGCTTCCTGTTCGACGGCGAGGCCGACCTGATGGTCGCCGCGCGCAAGGGCAGTCCTCTGGCCATCGGCCACGGCGACGGCGAGATGTTCGTGGGCTCCGACGCCATCGCCCTTGCCCCGATGACCGACCGCATCACCTATCTCGAAGAAGGCGACCACGCCTTCGTCACCCGCGCCGGGGCCGAGATTTATGACCGCAATGGCGCGCTCGCGAACCGCGAGGCGGTGCAGATCCGCCTTGACCAGACCCGGATCGAAAAGGCCGGCTACAAGCATTTCATGGCCAAGGAAATCGCCGAACAGCCCGTCGTGCTGGGCGATGCGATCCGGCACTACGTGCAAGGCGGCGCGATCAACCTGCCCGAAGGCCTGGATTTCAGCGGCATCGACCGCCTGACACTCGTCGCGTGCGGCACCGCCTCCTACGCCTGCATGACCGCGAAATACTGGTTCGAGACGCTGGCGGGCCTGCCCTGCGAGGTCGATATCGCATCCGAATTCCGCTACCGCGAGCCGCCGCTGCCCGCGAATTCCTATGCGATGTTCGTCAGCCAGTCGGGCGAGACGGCGGATACGCTGGCCGCACTCCGCTATGCCAAGGACAAGGTCGCCAAGATCGTGTCGGTGGTGAATGTCCCGACTTCGTCCATCGCGCGGGAAAGCGACATCGCCCTGCCGATCCTTGCGGGGGTCGAGGTCGGCGTCGCCTCGACCAAGGCCTTCACCTGCCAGCTGACCGTCCTCGCGCTGCTGGCGCTCAAGGCTGCGCATGACCGGGGGCGGATCGACGATGCGACCCTCGCCGCGCATCTGGCGGACCTCGCCACCCTGCCCGGCCTGATGAACCTCGCCCTCGCCCGCGAGGACGAGATCGCCAGGCTGGCCGATCAGGTGGCCGAGGCGCAGGATGTGCTGTTCCTGGGCCGTGGAGCGATGTATCCCCTGGCTTTGGAGGGCGCTCTTAAACTTAAGGAAATCAGCTACATCCACGCCGAAGGTTACGCATCTGGCGAACTGAAGCACGGCCCCATCGCGCTGATCGACCGGATGGTCCCCGTCGTCGTCATGGCCCCGTCCGACGCGGTATTCGACAAGACCGTCAGCAACATGCAGGAGGTCATGGCGCGGCACGGCAAGGTGCTGCTGATCACCGACGCCAAGGGTGCGAAGCAGGCGGGCGAAGGCACCTGGGCCACGCTGGTCATGCCGACCGTGGCACCCCTGTTCGCGCCGGTCCTCTACGCGATCCCGGCGCAGCTGCTGGCCTATCACACAGCCATCGCCAAGGGCACGGATGTGGACCAGCCCCGCAATCTGGCGAAATCGGTGACGGTGGAATAGATGTCAAAGCAGTTCCCCGCCATCGGCGATGACCACCGCGCCTTCATCGAAGCGCAGCACGTCTTTTTCTCGGCCACCGCCGCCGCATCGGGCCGCGTAAATGTCTCGCCCAAGGGCATGGACAGCCTGCGTATCATGGGGCCGGACCGCATCGTGTGGCGCAATGTCACCGGATCAGGGAACGAGACGGCGGGGCATCTGCGCCTCGATCCGCGCATGACGCTGATGTGGTGTTCGTTCGATGCCCGCCCGATCATCCTCCGCACCTACGGAACAGCACGGACCATCGCGCCGGGCGATGCGGACTGGGATGTGCTGAATGCGCTTTTCCCCGATGACGTCGGCGCGCGGCAGGTCTTCGATCTGGCGGTCGATCTGGTGCAATCCTCCTGCGGCTATGCCGTGCCGCTGATGGACAATCCGCGCGAACGCACTGTTCTGCGCGACTGGTCCGCGAAAAAGGGCGAGGGTGGCGTCCGCGCCTACTGGACCGAAAAGAACCGTGTCACAATCGATGGCTTTCCGACCGGAACCGGGGAATGACGCCCGGGGCCGCGCTGGCCGAACTCCGGGCAGCGGGCAACCCGGATGACGCTGTGGCGATGGCCGCCTATCACAAGGCCCCGCGCGACTATCTCGGTGTGAAGGTGCCGGTCATCACCGACATGGCGAACCGCTGGCGGGCCGATCTGGATGTGCCGGCGCGCGTGGCTTTGGCTGATGCGCTGTGGAACACCGATATCCACGAGGCGCGCGTGGCGGCGGCCAAGCTGCTGGTGCAGGCCCGTATCAGGGACGACGGACCGGTCTGGGCGCTGATCGCGTCATGGGTGCCGCAGTTCGACGCATGGGCGCTCGCCGACCATGCCTGCGACGCCGGGCGCAGGCGGCTGGAGGCGGACCCGTCGCGGCTGGACGAGGTCGAGGCATGGGTGGCGCATGACAGCTTCTGGGTCCGTCGCGCGGCGCTGGTGATGACCCTGCCCTGGACCAAGCAGAACCACCCGAAACCCGCCGATCTGGCGATCCGCGACCGAGTGCTCGGCTGGGCTGCGGGCATGGCGGATGACCGCGAGTGGTTCATTCAGAAGGCCATCGCCTGGTGGCTGCGGGACTTGTCCAAACACGATCCCTCGCGCGCGCAGGCCTGGCTTGCGGCGCATGGCGGGCGGTTGAAGCGGTTCGCGCGGATCGAGGCGGCGAAGCATCTGTAAGGCCGGTCCCGCCCGGCCCCCACGCCGTCACAACCGATAGAATTCCGCTGCCGCCCCCCCGAACACGGACGCCCGCCCGGCTTCGGACAATCGGGAGGTCAGGTCCAGCGCCGCCGCGTGCCAGCCGCCATACTCCGTCCGCAACCGGCAGACCGGCCAGTCCGACCCCCACATGACGCGGCCAGGCCCGAAGACCTTCAGCACATGGTCGGCATAGGGCCGCAAGCGTTCGACCGTCCAGCCCTGCCCGTCCTCGGTCACCAGCCCCGACAGCTTGCAGAACGCCCCCGTCTCGCCCGCGATCCGCGTCATTCCGTCGGCCCAGTGGCGGAATGTCTCGGCGCTGTCAGACCGGACCTGCGGCTTCATGCAGTGATCGATGACGGTGCGCAGCCCGGGATAGCGTTTCAGGATCGCAAGCGCGTTCTTCAGGTGGCGGGGAAAGCCCAGCATGTCATAGGTCAGGCCGAACTCCGCGACCGTCTCGAACCCCCACTGAACATCCGCCCTGAGCATCCAGTCATCGTCAGGAATGTCCTGGATCATCGTACGTACGCCCCGGAACTTCGGGTGGCCCGCCAGCCGCGCCAGCACATCGCGGTGGTCGCGGTCCTCGAAGTCGACCCAGCCGACGACGGCAGCGACCGAGGGCGTCGCGTCGGCCAGACCCAGCATGTATTCGGTTTCTTCGACTGTCGGGGCGGCCTGCACCAGAACCGTCCGGTGGATACCGGCCCCCGCCAGAGCGGGTGCCAGGTCGGCGGGGCCGTAGGGCCGGTCCAGCACCGTGTCGCCCTTCGGCATCCAGCCGTAGTCGCCCCGGCCCGGGTTCCAGTAGTGCTGATGCGCGTCGATCCGGATCATGCGTCACCTCCCGTCGGGGCATCGGGTCTCAGCAGCCCTGCGGACTTCAGGTCGGCCCAGAACGCGGCCGGTATCGCCGCGCCAGCCGCGCGGATCGTGCTGTCGAGCTCCTCCATCCTCTGCGTCCCCGGAATGACCGACACCACCACCGGGTGCAGCAGCGGAAACCGCAGCGCGGCGTCGATCAGACGGACACCGTGGCGGGCGCATACCTCGGCGATCTTCCGGGTCTTCTCGACGACGTCCGGCGAGGCAGGACTGTAGTTGAATATCGCCCCCGGCACCGGACCCGTGGCCAGAATCCCGGAATTGTACGGCCCGCCGATGACTACCCCGATGCCGCGCGCCGCGCACAGGGGCAAGAAGCTGTTCAGCGGCCCCTGCTCCAGCAGCGTGTAGCGCCCGGCCAGCAGGAACAGGTCGAAATCCCCCCGTTCCGCCAGCCACTCGCACGGCTGCCATTCGTTCAGCCCCGCACCGAAGGCCCGGATCACACCTTCATCGCGCAGCCGCAGCAGCGCCCGGTATCCCCCCGCCATGAATTCTTCCAGCCGCGCATCCAGCGCGTCCTGGTGCCCGTGATTGGACAGGTCGAGGTCATGCGCATAGAGGATGTCGACCCGGTCGATCCCCAGCCGTTCCAGAGAAAACTCAAGGCTCCGCAGCGTGCCGTCGTAACTGTAGTCGTAGATCTCATTCCGGCTGGGCACGTCGATCCACTTCGTCAGGCCGTCGCGGCGGTCCGGCGCTGTTGCCCGGAACAGCCGCCCGATCTTCGTGGACAGGACATAACTGTCGCGCGGCTTGCCCCGCAGGAACCGGTTCAGCCGCGTCTCGGACAGGCCGAGGCCGTAGAGCGGAGCGGTGTCGAAATAGCGCAGGCCCCGGTCCCAGGCGCTTTGCAGCAGCATGTCAGCATCAGCATCGCTGATCGCGCGCATCAGGTTGCCGAGCGGGGCCGCACCGAAGCCAAGCTCGGTGAACGCGATGCCGCCGTTGCCCAGCCGGTCCCAGTGCCGCGTCGCAATCGCCATGCCTGTCCTCCTCATCCCAAGTAACACGTTAGGGGCAATATGGTGCCGGGCCAAGCGCGGGCCTTGGCCGCCTGACCGGGGCCGGACTCCGCACCGCCCGCCAGCATCGTGGCGCTGCCCGCCCCACGGCGCTATGGTCTGCCAGAAAGCAGCTTTGATACGAAAGGCGGCAGATGACGCGGACGGTGCTTTGCTTCGGCGATTCCAATACCCACGGAACCCTTGCCATGGCCGATCTGGACGACGGGCGCAGGCTCGGCCCGGGCGACCGCTGGCCGGGCGTTCTGGCCGCAGCCCTTCCCGGCTGGCACGTGATCGAAGAGGGTCATCCAGGTCGGACGACCGTGCATGACGACCCGATCGAGGGCGTCTGGAAGAACGGCATCGCCGTGCTGCCAGCACTTCTGGAATCGCACCTGCCGCTGGACCTTGTCGTCGTCAAGCTCGGCACCAACGACCTGAAGGCGCGTTTCAGCGTGACGGCAGGCGACATCGCCCTGTCGCTGGGCAAGATCACGCAACTGATCCACGCTTCGCAGTCCGGCCCCGGCGGCAGCGCACCGGCCATCCTTGTTGTCGCCCCTCCGCCGATCCTCGAGGTAGGAACCCTCGCTGCAATGTTTGCTGGCGGCGCGGCGAAGTCGCTCGACCTTGCCGCCGCCATCCGGGCCGAGGCCGCTCGGCAGGGCGTGGCCTTCCTTGATGCCGGAACGGTCATCGCGGTCGATCCGCTGGACGGCATCCACTATGACGCGGCGGCACATCTGGCGCTCGGCCAGGCCATCGCCGCCGAAATCAGCAGGCTCTGGCCTTGACCGCGTCCGGTCGTCGCGGTCAGTCTGTCGGGACATGACGGGCAGCAGCCTGCGGCCCAAAGGGAGGAACGGCATGCTGAAAGGTCTCGACAACCGCCTGAACGCGGATGTGCTACACGCCTTGCGCGCGATGGGGCACGGCGATCTGCTGGTGGTGGCCGACACGAATTTCCCCGCCGCCTCCGTCGCCCGCGCGACCGTCACCGGCAAACTTCTGAGGATGGAGAACCTGACCTGCGCGGAGGCGAGCGAGGCGATCCTGTCGCTGCTGCCGCTGGACACGTTCGTCGATGACTTCGCTGGGCGGATGGAGGTTGTCGGCCATCCGAACGACGTGCCCCCGGTCCAGGCCGAGGTCCAGGCGATGATCGACCGCGCCGAAGGTCGCCCGCGCCCGATGATCGGGATCGAGCGGTTCGCCTTCTACGACAAGGCGCGCACCGCATATGCGGTGATCCAGACCGGCGAGCGACGGTTCTACGGCTGCTTCATCTTCCGCAAGGGCGTGATCCCGCCAGATGCCTGACGCCTCGGTGTATCTTGATCGTCTGCGCCTTGACGGCCGCCGCGCCTTCATTACGGGGGGCGGGCGTGGGATCGGCCTTGCGACCGGCATGGCGCTGGCAGAGGCCGGGGCGCAGGTCACCCTGTCTGACCACGACCCCGCGATTCTGTCTGCCGGGCTGGCCGCCATGGCGGCCGCCGGTCACACCGCTGATGGCGCGCATCTCGATGTCACCGACCCCGGCGCGGTGTCAGCCGTGGCCGAGGCTGCCGCCGGGACCGACATCCTGATCGCCAATGCCGGGATCGCCTGGCCCGACACTCCTGCCGAGGACCTGCCCGACGCGGCCTGGGCGCGGGTTATCGACGTGGATCTGAACGGCGTCTTCTGGTGCGCCCGCGCGTTCGGCCGGGCGATGCTTGCCCGCCGGTCGGGTGCCATCGTCGCCGTCGGATCGATGTCCGGGCTCATTTCCAATACACCGCAGCGGCAGGCGCATTACAACGCGGCCAAGGCCGGGGTGCACCACCTCGTTCGCTCGCTTGCCGGGGAATGGGCCCCGCGCGGGGTGCGTGTGAACGCGGTGGCACCAACCTATGTGGCGACGGAAATGTCGCTGCCCGCGTTCCGCGAGACGGACATGGGCCGCACCTGGCTGGCGATGACACCGATGGGCCGCATGGCGGAACCGGCGGAGATCGCCGCCGTGATCGCCTTTCTCGCATCCGACGCGGCAAGCGCCATGACCGGCGCGGTCGTGCCGGTCGATTGCGGCTATACGATCTGGTAGCGACCGGCAGGGGAGAACCGCAATGCCATCCATCGTCATCCTCGGCGTCTTTGTCGCCGACACCGCCTACCGCGCCGAGCGCCAGCCGAAGATGGGCGAGACGATCATGGGGCGGTCCTTCGTGCTTGGCCCCGGCGGGAAAGGCAGCAATCAGGCTGTTGCCGCAGGCATGGCAGGGGGCGATGTGTCGTTTGTCACCCGCCTCGGGACGGACGCATTCGCGGACATGGCCCGCGCGACCTGGGCCCCTGCCGGGGTGAAACCAGTCATCACGGATGACCCGGAAAGCTACACCGGGGCGGCCTATATCTTCATCGAGGACGCGACGGGAAACAACGCCATCATCATCTCGCCCGGTGCAGCGGCGCGCATCTCGGTGGCAGACATCGAGGCGCAGGCGGCGCTGATCAGCGGGGCAAAGGTGTTCATCACGCAGCTGGAGCAACCCATGCCCGCCGCCCTGCGCGCGCTTCAGATCGCGCGGGCGGGGGGAGCGACAACGATCCTGAACCCCGCCCCTGCGGCGGCGCTGACGGACCAGATGCTGGCGCTCTGCGATTATGTGACGCCGAACGAGACGGAGGCCGAGGCGCTGACGGGACTGCCGGTGGGCACACTTTCCGAGGCTGAAAAGGCGGCGGACGCGCTGATGGCGCGGGGCGTCGGGGCTGCGATCATCACCCTCGGCGACAAGGGCGCGCTCTACCGCGACCGGACGCGGTCGGTGCATGTGCCGGTCTTCAAGGCCGGGCCGGTGGTCGAGACGACCGGCGCGGGCGACGCCTTCAACGGCGGCTTCGCGGTGGCGTTGGCCGAAGGGCGCGACCCGGTCGAGGCGGTGCGCTTCGGCTGCGCCACGGCGTCGATTTCGGTGACACGGCCGGGGACGGCACCGTCGATGCCAAGCCGGGCGGAGATCGAGGCGCTGCTGGCGAAGGGGTGAGGTCTGCTACCCGCCCTGCCCCGCCCGCCATTCCTCCAGCGCCGGGTTGTCCTCTGCCGCAACCTCGGCCGCCTGATCCTCGGTCGAAGGTCGCCTCATCTGGCCCTTTGCGCCTTTGACCCGGAAGTAATGCGCCTCGCGCGCGCCGAAGTAGAAGCTGACGATCGCTCCGAGCAGCCACCAGAGCGGATCAGGCACATAGCCCAACCCCACCATCCGTTCCGAAAAGCTGACCGGGTCGATCATCGCATAGACGAACAGGCCCAGTGTCCCGATGGCCAGCATTGGCCGGGGCATCCGGTTCAGCCCGTTCACGAAACGGTCGAACCAGCCAGGGCGGACATACTGGAACTCCGCCCCATGCTCATCCAGCGCCGCAATATAGGCATCGTGGCTCGCCTGCATCTTTTTCGTCGCGTTCGGCACAAACACCTCGGCCACGTTGGTGACCGCGTTGCCCACAGCCGTGGCTGTGGCACCTCCGCCCAGCACCCGCCCGATCAGGCCCATTTCGCCACCCGCGCGCGGTGCTGCGCGTCCGTCAGGTGGAACCGGGGCGAAATGAATTCCTCGGCACGGGTGATCCAGCCGCCCTTGCCGCCATCCTTGCGCCGCGCGTATTTGCGGCTGGCCGGGCGTTCGTCGCCCAAAGCGTAGTAGTAGTTCCGCCGAGCGATCCCATAGGCGTCGGCCAGCAGGCCCGGTGCCGCATCCTGCGCCTCGGCCGCCGCGCGCACCGTTTGCGGCCCGACGGCCCCGTCTGCCTCCAGATCGTGCCCCATCTCGATCAGCAGGCGCTGGAGGATTTTCACCGCGTTGCCGCCAGCGTTCACGTACATGTCGAAGACCGAGGACTGAACCGCTTCCGGCAGCTGGTCGATGCGCGGTCGGCGGAAGTAGTGTTCCACATAGATCTCGACCGCCTTCTCGCGCGTCAGGCGGCGCACATCGGCGACGGAAACCTGCCCGTCGCCCGTCAGGTCGATCCCCAGACGGCGCATCGTGCCGATGGTCACGCCGAATTTCGTAGGCCCGCCCGGATCGTCCGGGTCGTTCACGAACCCGCCTTCGCGGTCCACGATGGATTTGGCGATGGCTTCGACGCTTGGCATGGATTCCCCCGGATCGGACCGGGGAAACCTGCTGAGAAATGCTTAATTCGTCGCTGGGACAGCGTCCGCTGCTGCCTTCGGATCGACATAGACGCCCTGTTCCTTCAGCGCGTCGATGACCTCTTTCGGCATGTAGGTCTCGTCATGCTTGGCCAGCACCTCGGTCGCCACGAAGGTGCCGCCCTGCATCCGGCCGAGCGCGATCATGCCCTGGCCTTCGGCGAACAGGTCCGGCAGCACGCCGGTATAGCTGACCGGCACAGTCGATTTTGTATCGGTGACGCGGAAGGTGACGGTTTCGCCCTGCCCGCGTGACAGGCTGCCGTCCTCGACCAGCCCGCCGATCCGGAACACCTCGGACGCGGGCGGGCTTTCCGCGATAACCTGTGTGGGCGAACGGAAGAAATTGATGCCGTCGCGCATCGCATAGCCGATCAGCCCGGTTGACACGGCAAGCGCCACCGCCGCAAGTGCGATGATCTGTATGCGGCGCTTTTTCTTCAGACCGCGCATGGCGTTACGCTGCCTTCTTCATGGGAAGGTCGGCGCCAGCATCAGTCCCGCCGTCTCGTCCAGTCCCAGCATCAGGTTCGCGTTCTGCATTGCCTGCCCCGACGATCCTTTGGTCAGGTTGTCCAGAACCGCCACCACAATCGCCCGCCCCGGCAGGCGGTCGCCCATCACGCCCAGATGCACGAAGTTCGACCCGACGACCGACTTCGACGCGGGCAGCTGGCCGAAGGGCAGGACATGCAGGAACACCTCGTCCGCATACCTGTCCGCCAGCGCCCTGTGGATCGCCGCCGGATCGCCCCGGACATAGACGGTGACAAGTACGCCGCGGTTGAAGGGCATCAGGTGCGGGGTGAACTGGACGTGGACAGGCCGCCCTGCGACTTTCGAGAATTCCTGATCGAATTCGCCCAGATGCCGGTGCTTGCCGCCTAGCGGAATAGGGGGCGGTGCCGCCCGACAATTCCGCGTGCAGCAGGTTCTCCTTCAGGCTGCGCCCCGCCCCGCTGACCCCGGCCTTGAGATCGATGATGATCTCATCAAGGTCGATCACGCCCGCCTCGATCAGGGGCCGCACGGCGAACTGCCCCGCCGCCGCGTTGCAGCCCGTGCCCGCGACCAGCCGCGCCTTGCGGATGTCGTCGCGGTAGAATTCGGTCAGGCCATAGACGGCCTCCGCCTGCAGTTCGACGGCGGCATGGGGCTTGCCGTACCACTTCTCGTACTCCGCCGGATCGCGCAGACGGAAGTCGGCGGAGAGGTCCACGACCTTAAGGTTGCGCGGCAAGTCCTTGATGACGGCCTGCGATGTCGCATGCGGCAGCGCGCAGAAGGCAAGGTCGATCGTGCCGAAATCGATCTCTTCGATCCGGGTCAGCACGGGCAGGTCCAGATGCGCGAGATGCGGAAAGACCTCGGCCATCGCCATCCCGGCCTTGCGGTCGCCGGACAGCGCGGCAACCCGCATCGAACGGATGCGTCGCGATCAGGCGGACAAGGTCCGCGCCGGTATAGCCGGAGGCACCGAGGATCGCGATGTTCTGGGTCATGTCGGCGCATCCTGTTGACGGGCGGTATCTAGGACAAAGCGGCGAAGGGGACAATGCCGCCGGAACGCCCTTTCCCGATGCGCCCAAATATCCTAGGCGAGGGAAAACCGGAGGACGCGAATGGAGATCGGGATCGCGGCGCTGCTGTTCGGCGCGGGCATCGTCGGCGGCACGGCGAATGCCATCGCGGGCGGGGCGACGCTGGTGACGTTTCCGGCGATGCTGGCGGCCGGGCTGCCCGCGATCACGGCTAACGCGTCGAATGCGCTGGCCGTCCTGCCGGGCGCGCTGGTCGCGGCCTTTGCCGACCGGTCGCGGTTGCCCGCCCTGTCGGCGGCCTTGGGAGCCGTGCTCGGCTCGGCGCTGGTCGGGGGCGCGGTGGGCGCAGTGCTGCTGATGGTGACGCCAGAGAGCGTGTTCGAGATGCTGGTGCCGGTCCTGATCGGCTTCGCCACGCTGATCTTCGCTTTCGGCAAGCGGATACAGACGGCAGTAAAGGGGCTGGCGGAGGGGTCGGATGGATTGCGGACCGTGCTGGTCTTTCCGGCCGCAGCCTATGGCGGCTATTTCGGCGCGGGGCTGGGGGTGATGCTGATGGCCGTCCTGTCGATCACGGGGCGCGAGGATCTGCGGTCGGCGAATGCGCTGAAGAACCTGACCTCGACCGTGGCGAACCTGACGGCCGTGGTGATCTTTGTAGCGCGGGGGCTGATTTCCTGGCCCGAGACGCTGGTGATGCTGGCGGGCGCTGTCGCGGGCGGGCTGCTGGGCGGCAAGCTGATCGCGGTGCTGCCCGCGCCCGCCGTGCGGGCCGGGATCATCGGGATCGGGACGCTGATGACGGTGATTTACGGGTGGCGGACATGGGCGGGATAGCCATTTTGGGACGGAAATCCGCGTGTCCACATGTGGACACATAGTCAACCTATTGTAATAAATGAACTTTCCAAGATAGGGGTTTGGGGGAGCGATTTCTTAAAGATTTCTCTCAAGCCGCCTCGAACCCAATCCCCCGCCGCATGAACTGCGTCGCCTTGGACGACACGTATCCCGGATCGCCCGTCGTCAGGAACCGCGAGACCTTGCCCGGTCCGGCCATTTCGGGCCGCCGTTTCAGGTAGTCCGCCAGACTGTCCGCCACCAGCTTCGGCTGCGAATACACCTTCACCTCCTGCCCCAAGGCCGACTGAAACACCCTTTCCACCAGCGGATAATGGGTGCAGCCCAGCACCGCCGCCTGCGGATGCGGCATCCGCCGCTTCAGCGCCTCGACATGCGACCGCACCAGCGCCTCGGCCAGAATTTCGTCGCCCTGCTCGATCGCGTCCACCACACCGCCGCAGGGCTGCGCCTCGACATCCACCCCGATCGCGCGGAACGCCAGCTCGCGCTGGAACGCCCGGCTGGCGACCGTCACCGGCGTCGCGAAAAGCGCGACATGCTTGACCGCGACCTCTCGCGGCGGGGAGTTGTCGCCCCACTGGCGTTCGGTCAGCGCCTCGATCATCGGGACAAAGACGCCGAGCACGCGCTTTTCAGGCGGAACCCAGCTTTCCTGCATGCGTTTCAGCGCCGCAGCGCTGGCCGTGTTGCAGGCGAGGATGACCAGATCGCAGCCCTCGGCCCAGAGCCGTTCAACCCCGGCGCAGGTCAGGTTGAAGATGTCCTCCGCGTCGCGGACGCCGTAGGGCGTATGGGCGTTGTCACCGTAATAGACGAAGGGCACGTCGGGCAGCTTTTTCAGCAGCGCGTCCAGAACCGTCAGCCCGCCGAGCCCTGAATCGAAGACGCCTACCGCCATGCCGCCCTTTCACGGGCGACACTTACGCCCGGTATCTCTCTTCAAACTCAAAGCCATAACCGGACGCCCCGAGGGGTGTCGGCGACAAGTCATATGTCGCGCGCCGCAGGAAATCCATCATCCCGTTCGGATCGGTCCGGCGGGCGGCCAGCTCGGCGCGGGGGATCGGATCGCCGACGACGATGCGCACCGGTTCGTCGATCCGCGACCGGAACTCCTTGATAAGCAATGCCAGCCGCAGCGTCGAATGCAGATGGCTCGCGATCTGGAACAGGCGCGAATTGTGGCCATCGAAGAATATCGGCACGACGGTCGCATCGGACCGCGCGATCATCTTGGCCGTGAAGTTGCGCCAGACAGGGTCGAGCGGCTGGCCGAAGGGCCGGGCCGAGGTCGAGACGGTGCCACCGGGAAAGACACCCATGGCGCCGCCATCCGCCAGAAACGACAGTGCCGTCGCCCGCGTGCGCAGGTTCATCTCGACCGCCTCACGCGTCTCGTCCCAGGATACGGGCAGGATCACGCGGTCAAGCTCACGCGCGCGGCGGAAGACCGAATTGGCCAGAATGCGGAAATCGCCGCGCAGCTTTGACAGGATATGGCCCATCATCAGCCCGTCGAGGATGCCGTAAGGGTGATTGGCGATCAGGATCAGCGGGCCGTTCGCGGGGATTGTGGACAGCGACCCGCCGATCACGTCCAGCGTCAGCCCATAACGGTCGGTGATGACCTGCCAGAAATCCCCGCCCTGCGCGACCTCGTCCTCGTAGCCCTTCGCGCGGCGGATCAGGCCCATGCGCCCGGTTACGTTTTCCAGCACGCGGACCATCGCGCGGCCACCGCGCGAGCCGACGGAAGACGCATAACTGATGTCGCGCGCGATGCTGCGGTTCATGCGGCCTGTTCCCCTTGGCATCGGCGCGTAAGCTGCCGCGACGCGATACGCGCTTTTCGTCTTTCTGGCAAAGCCTGATGACAAAAGAATGACGGCGCGTGCACAGCGTCAAAGCAGCACGCAGGCGGGGACTTTCTTGCGTGCGCCATGCTACCTATGTATCGGCTGCATTGCTGATGCGACAAAACTGACGGGACTGCCGCGATGATGGACTGGGACAAGCTGCGCATCTTCCACGCCGTCGCGGCGGCGGGAAGCCTGACCCATGCGGGCGAGACGCTGCGCCTGTCGCAGTCGGCGGTCAGCCGCCAGATCCGCGCGCTGGAGGACAGTCTGGGTACGACGCTGTTCCACCGCCATGCGCGCGGGCTGATCCTGACCGAACAGGGAGAGCTGCTGTTCGAGGCGACGTCGAGCATGAACCGGCGGCTGGAAACCGCCTCGGCCCGCATCCGCGACAGCGAGGAAGAGGTGTTCGGCGAGCTGCGGGTGACGACGACGACCGGGTTCGGCACGCTGTGGCTGGCCCCGCGCCTGCCGAAGCTGTACGAGAAATACCCCGACCTGAAGATCGACCTGATGCTTGAGGAACGCGTTCTGGACCTGCCGATGCGCGAGGCGGATGTGGCGATAAGGATGAAGGAGCCGAGCCAGGCCGATCTGATCCGCCGCCGTCTGATGAACATCCGGATGCGGCTTTATGCGACGCCGCACTACCTGGCGGCGCGCGGCACGCCCACACGCCTGTCGGACATCGCGTCGCACCGGCTGATCTGCCAGAACCCCTCAACGCCGCAGGTGGCGGCGGGGGCGATGCTGGTGCAGAGTCTGATGACCTATGACATCCCGTCAATGTTGACGGTGAACAACTATTTCGGCGTGCTGCAGGGCGTTCTGGCGGATCTGGGCATCGGCGTTCTGCCGGACTACGTGACCGAGGATTTCCCCGACCTCGTGCGCGTTCTGCCGGACGTGGAATCGGCGGAAGTGCCTGTTTTCCTTGCCTATCCCGAAGAACTGCGGCAGTCGAAGCGGGTCGCGGCGTTCCGCGATTTCGTGACCGACGAGATCATGTCCTATCGCAGGCGGCACGCCCCGGAAGCCACAACCTGAAGCTGCACTGAGACATGTTCGCAACGCATACGGGCTATGTCGCATCTGCGGCATGATTCGGCTTGATGGACACCAGCCGCGCACATATTTCAGTCGTGAGGGTTACGGTTGAAGCAATTCTCGCAGCCCTCTACCTCCCTGTTGGACTTGGGCCGAGATTCGTCTCGGCCTTTTTTTGTGAAATCGGCGGGGCTGTTCCGGATGCGCCCGCAGACGCAAAAGCCCGGCATGTCGATGCCGGGCCTTCTTCTTCTTCAATCCAGATGTCAGGTGTCAGCCGCCCGAGGCTTCAAGATTGCCGCTGAGCGCCTTGAACAGTTCCTGCTCGGTCCATGCGAGGGTCAGCGCGCCATCCGCCGTGGTGTCCTTGGGCACGGTCACGGTGAAGGTCTTGACACTGCTCTTGGCCGCGACATCGCTGTTCAGTTCGACGAAGATGCGCTGGGTGCCATCGGCGCCCATTTCGACGCCTTTCACAAGCCCGACGACCTTCTGGTCCTTAGTCACGACCTCGTTGTTGATGAAGCCGCTGTCCTCGACCATCTTGACGACGGTCATGTCTTCGGGCGTTGCGCCCAGCATGGCATCGGCAGAAAGCTCCATCGCCAGAATCGGCGACGCGATCATCGCGGCTGCGGCGGTGGACAGAAGAATGGTACGGATGGTTTTCATGGTGTCACTCCTGATAGGCGCCGTCACTTGGCGCTTGTGACAGGGAAACGCGGTCGGGGACGAACGGTTCCGACGGGCCGTCGCAAGGAAGCAGCCGGGGGTCAGTGCGGGGTCTGGCGCAGCAACCGGTCGCGGCGCGCGGTCAGGAAGGTCTGTTCGGCCGTGGTTCCCGACAGCGCGATGGCCCGGTCATAGGCCTGGACCGCCAGCGATGACCATCCCGTGCGGACCAGCAGGTCGGCACGGGCGGCGTGGTAGGGCTGATAGTCGTCAAGCACGGCGGCCAGATCATCGACTTCCGCAAGGGCTGCCTGCGGGTCGCCCGCTTCGGCACGCGCTACGGCGCGGTTCAGGGCCACGACGGGGGAAGGTTCGTAGCGAAAGAGCGCGTCATAGAGCGCCAAAATCTGCGGCCAGTCGGTCGAAGCCGGGCTGTCGCAATCCACCAGGAGCGCGCCGATGGCCGCCTTGATCTGATAGGGACCGGTCCGGCCCTGACCTGACGCCGCTGCGATAAGGCGGATGCCCTCGGACAGTCTGGCGCGGTCCCACTGCCCCCGGTCCTGCCGGTCGAGCGGCACCAGCGCGCCAGCGGCGTCACAGCGCGCAACGCGTCGCGCGTCGGTGGTGAGCAACAGAGACAGAAGCCCCGCGACCTCGGGCTCATCCGGCGTCAGGCCGTGCAGCATCCGGGCCAGCCAGATTGCCTCGTCGCAGAGCGTCACGCGGACCTGAGCGTCACCCGAGCTTGCGGCGTAGCCTTCGTTGAAGATGAGGTAGATGACCGCCAGCACGGCGTGCAGCCGTTCGGGCAGCTCGTCGCCGTCCGGCACACGGTACGGGATGCCCGCCACCGTGATCTTGGACTTGGCGCGGCTCAGGCGCTGACCCATCGTCGCCTCGCTGTCCAGGAAGGCGCGGGCGATTTCGGCGGTGGTCAGACCGCCCAGCGTGCGCAGGGTCAGCGCGACACGGGATTTCTGGTCCAGCGCCGGATGGCAGCAGGTGAAGATCAGCCGCAACCGGTCGTCCCTGATTTCGGGCATCTGATCCCCCGTTTCTGCGTCGTCCGCCTGGGCAAGCAGCATCAGATCAGGTCCGCGTTCGGCCCAGCGGCGATTCCGGCGCAGCCTGTCGATGGCCTTGCGCCGCGCCACCCGCAGAAGCCATGCGAAGGGCCGGTCCGGCGTGCCCGCGCGGCTCCAGTGGACCAGAGCGCTTTCCACCGCTTCGGACAGGCAATCCTCGGCCAGATCGAAGTTCCGCAGGTCACCGATCAGTGCCGCCAGCAGCCGCCCCCGGTCGGACCGCATAATCTGTTCCAGAACAGCGGCAAGATCGGGGGCGGCGCGCGTCATCGCGGCGTCAGGAATAGACCATCACCGGCCGGATCTCGATCGTGCCATGGCCAGCCGATGGAATCTGCGCGGCCCATGCGATGGCCTCGTCAAGGTCCTTGCATTCCAGAAGATAGTAGCCGCCCAGCAGTTCCTTGGTGACGGCGAAGGGGCCGTCCATCGTCTCTGCCTTGCCGTTCTTCACGCGCACCGACGTGGCCGTGTGGATGCCCTGAAGCGCGTCGCCCGCGACAAAAACGCCAGCCGCCCTGGTCCTTTCAGTGAAGGCAAAGTAGTCGCCCATCATCTTCTGGAACTCCGGGGTGCCATAGGCGGGCTCGCGGGCGGGGTCGGAATAGATCAGGGTCATGTACTGCATCGGATCGTCCTTTCGTTGACGTGGTTGTGGCGCGGGATGCGCCGGGTTGGCAAGGGACCGCGCCCTAGCCGAGGAAGTTGGCGGGCAAGGCTGACTGACGGGGATCAGCGTGGCGATGCTGGTGCCGACGCCGCCGATCACGCGCAGGGGATGCGCCGGACGTGCCGTGTCGATGCCGAACGGGTGGATCAGGCGCGAGACCAGCAGGATCGCACCGGTCGCGTGAAGCAGCGCAGCACCCGCCCCCTGCGCCTCGGCCAGAGCCATCAGGAACAGGACAAAGGGCGCGTTTTCGGTAAGGTTCGCGTGACGGCGTATCCATTCGGACAGCGCTGGCACGCCGCCGTCGCCAAGGGCGACGTTGAAGTGTCCGCGCTTGGTGCTGACCGTGACGGACAGCCCGACCAGAAGGACGGCGATAGGGATCGCGTAGAGTGAGGTGATGGGGAATGGCATGTGTCTGTCCCTGTTGTTCATCGGTTTCGTGACCCAAGGACGAACGGGGCTTGCCGATTTCGACAGACCCGACAGAAAAAAGTCCGCCGCGAAGGCGACGGACATCCATTCGGGCTGAGCTGGGAGGCTCAGGCGGCCTGAGCCGCACCTGCAAACCGATGCGCGAGCCAGAGCGCAATGCCGATCAAGGTGAACTGAATCACGCCCACGGTGACTTCGACTGTTGCCCAGCTGGCAAACCCTGTCACATTGTACTTTCCGTATTCCGCAAGGGCTATGTAGCTGACGATCACCAGACCGACTGCCCAGGCCATGACCAGCGCACCTATCAGCCCGCGCTCGGCCAGATCGCTCCGGGAGTAAAGGAAAGTCAGCACGGCGCCTTGAATGACCATGGAACTGATG
The DNA here is from genome assembly GCA_963819585.1 of uncultured Alphaproteobacteria bacterium. Taxonomy (GTDB): domain Bacteria; phylum Pseudomonadota; class Alphaproteobacteria; order Rhodobacterales; family Rhodobacteraceae; genus JAOADN01. The sequence continues at coordinate 310,890 of CAWFWP010000001.1, read as the reverse complement.
CCCATCGCCACGATCGGCTCTGTTCGCAAATGGGGCATGGCCGCGTAGTGCGCCTTGTTGACCAAGAAGTGCGACGTACCCTGAACGGCGAATGTGCAGACGACGTAACCGAGGACAGACAGGATATGAGAAAACACGGCAAAACCTCCCCTTTCGATTTCTCTTCTATTTCGCAAGTGAATACCAGATACCTTGCAAAACACAACTGAAATCCTAAGTGTTGCCCGTGCCCGACAATGTCTCATTCCGCTCCAGCTGCCCGATCGCAACGACGCTCGACATAGTCGGCGACAAATGGTCGCTGCTGATCCTTCGCGACATGGTCTTTCAGGGCGCCTGCCACTTCGGCACCTTCTTGGCCTCCGAAGAGCGGATCGCCTCCAATGTCCTTGCCGAGCGCCTGGCACGGTTGGTCCGTCATGGACTCCTGACGGGCGCGCCGGACCCGGATGACCGGCGCAAGATACGTTACATCTTGACGGAGAAAGGCTGGGCCATCGTCCCGACGATGCTTGAAATGGTCGTCTGGGCCGCCGAACACGAAAATACCGCCGCCCCGCCGCCCGTCGTCGCGGCCATCAAGGCGGACCGCGAAGCGTTCATCGCCATGCTGCGGGCGCAATCCACGGTCAGCGCCCCGAAACCCTGACCGTCCGCAGCGATGTTTGCAGGGATTTGCTGGGGGTGACTTACCCTCCCGCCCTTCCACCTAACCGCGCCATGCCCTATGAGGTCCGCGACCAGATTCCGGGGGTGCCATGCAGGAACCGACGATCACGCCAGACCTCGTGGCATCGCATGGCCTGAAGCCCGATGAGTACGAGCGGTTGCTGGGGATCATCGGGCGGGAACCTTCGTTCACGGAACTCGGCATCTTTTCCGCCATGTGGAATGAGCACTGTTCCTACAAATCGTCGAAGAAGTGGCTGCGGACGCTGCCCACGACCGGGCCGCGGGTGATCTGCGGGCCGGGCGAGAATGCGGGCGTGGTGGATATCGGCGACGGCGCCGACGGCAGAAACTGGCAGTGATCTTCAAGATGGAGAGCCACAACCACCCGTCCTATATCGAGCCCTATCAGGGTGCTGCGACCGGCGTGGGGGGCATCCTGCGCGATGTTTTCACGATGGGTGCGCGACCGATAGCGGCGATGAACGCGCTGTCCTTCGGCGAGCCTGCGCATCCGAAGACCGCGCATCTGGTCAAGGGCGTGGTCGAGGGTGTAGGCGGATACGGCAATGCCTTCGGCGTACCGACGGTGGGCGGCGAAGTGCGCTTTCACCGCAGCTACAACGGCAACTGTCTGGTGAACGCGTTTGCCGCCGGGTTGGCGGATGCAGACCGGATTTTCTATTCGACGGCGTCCGGCGTGGGGATGCCGGTCGTCTATCTGGGCGCGAAGACCGGCCGCGACGGCGTCGGCGGCGCGACGATGGCCAGCGCGGAATTCGACGACACGATCGAGGAGAAGCGCCCGACGGTGCAGGTCGGCGACCCCTTCACCGAAAAGCGGCTGCTCGAGGCGTGTCTGGAGCTGATGGCGTCGGATAGCGTGATCTCGATCCAGGACATGGGCGCGGCGGGGCTGACCTGTTCGGCGGTCGAGATGGGCGACAAGGGGGGCTTGGGTATCCGGCTGGACCTCGACCGTGTGCCGGTGCGCGAGACGGGCATGACGGCCTATGAGATGATGCTGTCGGAAAGCCAGGAACGGATGCTGATGGTCCTGAAGCCCGAACGCGAAGCGGTGGCGCGGGCGATCTTTGACAAGTGGGACCTCGACTTCGCCATCGTGGGCGAGACGATTGCCGAGGACCGGTTCCTGATCGTGCATGGCGGCGCGGTGAAGGCGGACCTGCCGCTGTCGAAGCTGTCCTCCTCTGCCCCCGAATACGACCGACCGTGGGTGGCGACGCCTGCGGCAGCACCGCTCGGTCCGGTGCCAGAGATCGACCCGATTGACGGGCTGCGGGCGCTGATCGGGTCGCCGTCCTACGCGCATAAGGCGTGGGTGTGGGAGCAGTACGACAGTCAGGTCATGGCCGACACGATCCGGGTGCCGGGGCTTGGTGCGGGTGTTGTGCGGGTGCATGGCACGCAGAAGGCGCTGGCCTTCACCTCCGACGTGACGCCCCGCTACGTCAAGGCGAACCCGGTGATGGGCGGTCGGCAGGCGGTGGCAGAGGCGTGGCGCAACCTTGTGGCGGTCGGCGCGCGGCCCCTTGCGGCGACGGACAACCTGAACTTCGGCAACCCCGAAAAGCCCGAGATCATGGGGCAGCTTGTGGGGGCGATCCAAGGGATCGGCGAGGCCTGCCGGGCGCTCGACTTCCCGATCGTGTCGGGAAATGTGAGCCTTTACAACGAGACGGACGGCAAGGGGATTTTGCCGACGCCGACCATCGGCGGCGTGGGGTTGATCCAGGATATGTCGGGAATGATTGCGGGGCAGCCGCAGGCGGGCGATCTGGCGGTATTGATCGGGGTGACGGCGGGGCATCTGGGGCAGTCGGCGCTGCTGGCCGAGATGTTCGGGCGCGAAGAGGGCAACGCGCCGCCAGTCGATCTGGAGGCGGAGCGGCGGTACGGAGAATTCGTGCTGGCGAACCGGGGCCTGATGCGGGCCTGCGCTGACCTGTCGGACGGCGGCCTCGCGCTGGCGGCCTTCGAGATGGCGGAGGGCGCGGGCATCGGCGTGACGCTGGCGGCGGGCGATGCGCCGACGCTGTTCGGCGAGGATCAGGCACGGTATCTGGTGGCCTGCGGCGCGGGCGAGGCGGGCGCGCTGGCAGCGGCGGCGAAGGCGGCGGGGGTGCCTTGTGGAGATCGTCGGGACGTTCGGCGGGGACCGGGTGACGATGGGCGGGGCCTCGGAGGGCATGGCGGAGCTGTCGGCGATCTATCGGACGGCGTTTGCGAAGGCGGTGGCGTGAGGCGGCGCAGACTGCTTGCCGCGCTTCTGGCGCTATCCGCGTCCCCGGCTGATGCCCGATGCCTGTTCTTCTGCGGCAGGAACGACGAGGTCACGCCGGAGGTCGGCGTGATGCTGTTCGAGCGTGATCTGGGAATGCCGCTGCCCGAGGGCGCCGTTCTGACCGGAATGATTGACGGCGGGTTTCAGGACCGGTTCATCCAGGTCAGGCTTTCCGCAACCGACGATGGCGCAAAGGCGCTTCTTGGCGCGCTGGACGTCGATGCGGCGGCCATGGAACCGCCCTCGGGCGAACAGTTGACCATTGCAGGGGCGGCCTGGTGGGATATTGCAGACCGCCCCGGCCTGACGGTTGCCAGGGCGCGGCTCGGCACCTTTGCTTACGCGCTGGCGGCGCGGGCGCGCGATCCGGACGACACGGCGCGCTGGCTGATCTATGTGATCGCCTTCGAGACCTGATACGGCGGGCAGCGGCCTTGCGGGCCGGTGCGGCGGGCCTTACATTCATGGCGAAGACCTGACAGGATCCCCTGCCCCATGCCGATGGAAGCCCATGACATCGAAGCGCTGATCCGCGCGACCTTTCCCAAGGCGCGGATCACCGTGACCGACACGGCGGGTGACGGCAACCACTGGGCGGCGGAAGTGATTGATGAGAGTTTCAGGGGCCAGAACCGCGTCCAGCAGCAGCGCGCGGTCTATGCAAGCCTCAAAGGGAAAATGGACGGGGCGCAGGGCGAACTGCACGCGCTGGCCCTGACGACAAAGGCACCGGAGTGACCGAGATGACAGCCGTTGACATGATCCGCGACACCGTGACGAAGAACGATGTGGTGCTTTACATGAAGGGCACCAAGATGATGCCGCAATGCGGGTTCTCGTCCCGCGTGGCGGGTGTCCTGAACTACATGGGTGTCGAGTTCACCGATGTGAACGTGCTGGCGGACGCCGACATCCGGCAGGGCATCAAGGAATTCAGCGACTGGCCGACGATCCCGCAGCTGTACGTCAAGGGCGAATTCGTCGGCGGCTGCGACATCGTGACCGAGATGACCCTGTCGGGCGAGCTTGACGCGCTGTTCGAGGCCAAGGGCGTGGCCTATGACAAGGACGCGGCCGAGAAGATCAGGCAGGCGAACGGCTGACCACGTCCGATGGGCCTGCGTGGCCCCCCCGGACTGCGGCATCTCCCTGCGCACGACTCCGTGCGGAGCATCCGTTTGCGTTGACGCTCTGGCGCGCTCTGTGCGACACTCGCCCAGCGTTCGAGATACTGAAACCCGTTATTTTCGGGGGGTTGCCATGCGTGCTGCGGGTGGTGTTTCGCGTCTTTCTCTGACCATCGTGCTGTCGGTCACTGCAACGGCCGTCTGGGCCTTCGACAGCGGGTCCGAGCCTGTGTACCAGCTGCTTCCTGAAATCGCCGTTGCGGGGGCCGATGTGCCGGACGCGGCTCCGGGGTTCGTGACCACGGACATGCAGGACGGCAAGACCGTGCTGCGCTGGGGTCAGCTGTTCCGCATCGCCAGTGATCCGCGCATCTACGGCCGCTTTTCCGGGCGCGACCTGGCGCTGGCCGAAAATGGCGATCCGGCCCTGCTTCTGGCGCGGTCGCCGACCGGCCATTTTCTGGCCGTGACCTCGCCGGGCGGCAGTTCCGGCGATGCCGGGGTGCAGATCGTTCCGATGACGGGCGACGCAGCGGCAGCCGGTCTGACCGCGGCGGACCTGCCGTCACTGCTGACCAGTGCCGCCTGCGGGGCGGCGGGCGCTGCCGCGAGCGGCTGGAGCGTCGCATCGGGTGCCGATGCGCCACGGGCGGACCTGCTGTCAGCGGGCTGGACGGACGACTATGTGCTGTCGGCGACATGGCGCGTTCCGGTTGCGGAGGGCACCGCGCCCGCGGATCTGAAGCTGTTCGAGACCGCCTTTCAGGTCACGGCCGACGGCCAGCCGCATCTGACATCCTGCACATCCGTCGATGCGGTGCCTGCGCCTGCCGCGCGTCATGTGCCCCAGCGCGATGTCATCGCGCGGCTTCGGACGCTGACTTTCGTCCGGCTGCCGGTGATGGCCGAACCCTCGGGTGGCAAGCGGCCCTCGGTTCTGGTGTCCGGCCCCGGGCTGGCCTTCAGCGCGGTCGATGCCGGCGATCCGGCGGTGCGGACGGCACTGTCTGGGTCCCAATCCTATCTTCAGGTCGTCGCTGCCGCACCGCCGCAGCTAGCCGGGGCGACCCGCCAAGCGGCGGCATTGGCGCGGGGGCGGCCCGACACGGATACGTCTGCGCCGCTTGCAGCCTTTGGCGCGGGGAGCAGTTCCCGTGCGTTCATCTTCCGGAACGGTGGCGGCGAAGGCGGCGGCGAGCGCGGTGGCGAGGGTGGGTCCGGCAGCGGAGGCTGACCAAACCGGCACTATCCGTTTCTGCAGTCCGACAGCAGCGGCATCTCCTCACCGGACGCGCCGTTTGACCACAGCAGATCAGCCTCGTCGCCTTTGGTCCACCAGACATACCCCGACCCGTCCGATGGCCATGCATAGCGCACGCCGGACGCAGCTTCGGTCTGGAACAGCGTGATCTGGCGGCCTTCGAGATTCAGCACGACAACCGAACCCTCGGCGGCGTTGACATAGGTCGCGGGCACCGACACGCCGCGTTCGCAGGTATAGGTCATGGTCTGGACGTCCGGCGCGGCCAGGGCCATCTGCGCCGCAGACAGCAGGCATGCCGCAGCGAGAATGCTGCGGATCACGCGACCAGCCGTGCCTCGGCCTCGGCTGCCAGTGCCTCGGTCTGTTCGGCGATCTGCGCCAGCGTGTGCTGGACCAGCGCCGTAATCGATCCGACCTCGGGCGAGGCCGTGCGGGCGCGCTCGACCGCGCGCTCGGCGATGACGGCGCGTTCCTCGGCGGCGCGCACCTGATCTTCCAGCGCCGCAGTCTTGTCGGCCAGCATCAGACCGGACATCAGCAACATGCGCATTTCAGGAATGCGCCCGATCTGGCCCATCAGCGCTGTCGCCTCGGCGTCCAGCATCTGCGCGGCGGAGCGCAGGAAATGTTCCTCGCCGGTCTGACAGGCCACGTCGAATTCGCGCCCGCCGATGGTGATACGCACTTCCGGCATCACGCCACCTCGCCGATCAGGGGTTTCAGTTCGGACAGAATCTCGTCCATCTCGGCCACGTCGGCCGCGCGCGCGGCGCGCAGCACCTCAAGCTCGGTCATCATTGCCCGGTTCAGAAGATGCGGTTCGGTGACCCCAGACCGGGCCGCGTCCGACAGCGACCGGTTGGTTTCGGTCAGCTGCGCGTTCAGCCGTTTCTGCCGCATCACCTCGCGCCCCTGCGCGTCCAGTTGCTGGGTCAGGCGTGCCACGTTGCGTTCCAGCGCCGCGACCATGGTTTCCTGCTTGTCCTTGATTGCCCGCACCCGTTCGGTCAGCTGGGCATTCGCCGCGCGTTCCGCGTCAAGCGCCTCCTGCAGCGCGGCTACATCCTGTCCCCCGCCTGCGGGTGCTGCGGCGGACCGCCCCAGCGCGCCTGCGATACGTTCCAGCGCCGCACCGATGCGACGTTCATAGTCTGACAGCTCATTCATCCGACCGTTTCCCGATCCCTTGTTACCGGCAGACCGACCCTGCCTACTCCCATCGATCCGACCGCGCACACCCCGCCGCGAATCGGATCGCTCCCTGACAGTGAGAGTTTAACCCGATCCGTCTGCGGATTTCTTCCCCTATCACAGCGGCAGCGGCACCCCTGCGCTTGATCTTGCAGGCCAGACTGCTATCAGGTGCCGCGACCAGACGCCCCTTCCCGCAGGCCCGCGCCCTGATCGGCGCGGCCGCCCCAGCCAAAGGACCGAAGCCTTGGACATTGCCGCCCTGCGCCAATCGCATCCCGATCACTGGAAGAAAGCCTGCGCAATCCGGGCGCTGACGCTGGACGCGGTCGCCGCCGCGAATTCCGGGCATTCCGGGAATGCCGATGGGCATGGCGGACGTGGCGACCGTGCTGTTCGAAAAGCACCTGAGCTTCGACCCCACAGCACCGCACTGGCCGAACCGCGACCGCTTCATCCTGTCGGCGGGTCACGGGTCGATGCTGATTTATGCGCTGCTGCACCTGACCGGCTATGCCGATGTCACGCTGGACCAGATCCGCAACTTCCGCCAATGGGGGTCGATCACGGCGGGCCACCCGGAATACGGCCATGTCTCGGGTGTCGAGACGACCACCGGCCCCTTGGGTCAGGGCATCGCCAATTCGGTCGGCTTCGCCATTGCAGAAGAGATTCTGCGCGCGACCTGGGGCCGCAAGCTGATCGATCACCACACCTATGTCATCGCGGGCGACGGCTGCCTGATGGAAGGGGTGAGCCATGAGGCGATCGGGCTGGCCGGGCGTCTTGGCCTGTCGCGGCTGATCGTGCTGTGGGACAACAACGGCATCACCATCGATGGCAAGGTCAGCATCGCGGACGTGACCGACCAGAAGGCGCGCTTTGCCGCCGCCGGATGGGACGTGTTCGAGTGCGACGGGCACGATCCCGTGGATATCGACCGCGCGATCACGGCGGCCAAGGGATCGCCCCGCCCGGCGATGATCGCCTGCAAGACGCATATCGCGCTGGGATCGGCTGCACAGGACACCGGCAAAGGCCACGGCGCGCTGACCGATCCGAAGGTCGTGGCGGACACCAAGGCGGTCTACGGCTGGACAGCGGCCCCCTTCGAGATTCCGGGCGATGTCGCGGCGGACTGGAAGGCCATCGGCAAGCGCGGCGCGTCCGTGCGCAAGGCGTGGGAGGCTGGCCTAGCGGCAACGCCAGCGTCACGCCAGAAGGCGTTCAACGCGGCCTTCGCGGGCGAGGTCCCGGCAAAACTGTCCGCGACGGTGCGTGCGCTGAAGAAGAAGATCGCCGCCGAAGCGCCGAAAGTGGCGACACGGCGCGCGTCGGAACTGGCACTGGAGGTCATCAACCCGGTCTTCGGCAACACGGTCGCCGGATCTGCCGACCTGACCGGATCGAATAACGTCAAGACGCCGGACCTTGGCGTCTTCAGCGAAGAGAACCGCAAGGGCCGCTACATCCACTACGGCATCCGCGAACACGGCATGGCTGCGGCGATGAACGGCATCGCGCTGCACGGCGGTCTGCGCGCCTATGGCGGCACGTTCTTCTGCTTCACCGACTATGCGCGGCCAGCGATGCGCCTGTCAGCGCTGATGGGTGTGCCGGTAACGTACGTGATGACCCATGACAGCATCGGCGTGGGCGAGGATGGGCCGACCCATCAGCCGGTCGAGCATCTGGCGATCTGCCGCGCGACGCCGAACACCTGGGTGTTCCGCCCCGCCGACACGGTCGAGGCCGCCGAGGCCTGGGAACTGGCTCTGACATCCACAAAGACGCCGTCCGTCATGGTCCTGTCGCGGCAGAACCTGCCGACGGTCAGGGGGGCGATGGCGGGGGCGAAGAACATGGTCGCCCAAGGGGCCTATGTTCTGGCCGAGGCAACGGGTGCGCGCCGCGCCATCCTGCTGGCAACAGGGTCAGAGGTGGAGATTGCGCTGAAGGCGCGCGACATCCTTCAGGCCGACGGAATCGGCACGCGCGTCGTGTCTGTCCCGTCGATGGAGCTGTTCGCGGGCCAGCCCGAAGCGGTGCGCAAGCGCGTCCTGCCCGCGGGCCCGGTGCGCGTGGCAGTCGAGGCGGGCGTACGCCAGCCGTGGGACCGCTGGCTTCTGGGCGAGCGCGGGCGCGAGGGAAAGGCAGGTTTTGTGGGCATGACCGGCTTTGGCGCATCGGCCCCGGCGGAACGGCTTTACAAGGAATTCGGGATCACGGCGGAAGCCGTCGCGGCACAGGTGCGCGGCCTTCTGTGATCCGGTTGCGCGGCACATCGACGGCCCGGGTGAACGGCGTATGACGAACCGGATCGCCTTTGTGCTGGCGCTGATGGTCCTTGCGGCCTTCGTCTTTGACTATCTTGTGACGGATGGGCGGCTGACGGTCTTTCTGGGCCGCAGTCTTCTGTCGATTGTGGAAGTCGTCGCCTTCTGGCGGTAAGGTCCGCAGGCCCACGGGTTGACGGGTCGGGCGAAAACGGGTGATAGCGATAACAGCCCCGGATCAGGGCATGTGGACAGGGAGACGGATCATGGCAGTCAAGGTCGCAATCAACGGGTTCGGGCGGATCGGGCGCAACGTGCTGCGCGCGATCATTGAATCGGGCCGCACCGACATCGAGGTCGTGGCGATCAACGATCTGGGCCCGGTGGAGACCAACGCCCACCTGATCCGCTATGACTCGGTGCACGGCCGGTTCCCGGGCGTCGTCAAGACAACCGACACCACCATCGACGTAGGCCGCGGACCGATCCAGGTCACGGCGCTGAAGAACCCCGCCGAACTGCCATGGAACCACATCGACATCGTGATGGAATGCACCGGCATCTTCACCTCGAAGGAAAAGTGCCAGGCGCATCTGGAGAACGGATCAAAGCGGGTGCTGATCAGCGCCCCCGGCGATGGCGCGGACAAGACCATCGTCTACGGCGTGAACCACGACACGCTGACCAAGAACGACATCGTCGTGTCGAACGCGTCCTGCACCACGAACTGCCTGGTGCCGGTGGCCAAGGTGCTGCACGACGCCATCGGCATCGAGAAGGGAATGATGACGACCATCCATTCCTACACCGGCGACCAGCCGACGCTGGACACGATGCACAAGGACCTCTACCGCGCCCGCGCCGCTGCCCTGTCGATGATCCCGACCTCGACCGGGGCCGCCAAGGCCGTGGGCCTCGTCCTGCCCGAGTTGAAGGGCAAGCTCGACGGCATCTCGATCCGCGTGCCGACGCCCAACGTCTCGGTCGTGGACCTGAAGTTCATCGCCAAGCGCGCCACGACCGCGGAAGAGATCAACGCGGCGATCAAGAAGGCCGCCGACGGCGGGCTGAAGGGCATCCTCGGCTACACGATGGACAAGAACGTCTCGTCCGACTTCAACCACGACCCGCATTCGTCCATCTTCCACATGGACCAGACCAAGGTCATGGACGGCACCTTTGTGTCGATCCTGTCCTGGTACGACAACGAATGGGGCTTCTCGAACCGCATGTCGGACACCGCCGTGGCGATGGGCAAGCTGATCTGATCTTCGCTGCATTGCGGCATTTTCAAGGGCGCCTTCGGGCGCCCTTTTGATTTATCTATGCGCTGGGCGCATAGCAGATAGACGTAGCTATGCCTTGCAAGCGCTTTGGCTATCCATACATTCACGGCATCGCAGAACAGATGCTGCGGTGCAGAAACAAGGAACACGACAATGGCTACGATCTTCGACCGCTTCGCGACTTCCTACCGGAAGCATGCGGACTACCGTCGCACGGTCGCCGCACTCAAGGGCCTGCCGCTTGATGTGGCGCTCGACCTCGACATTTTCCCCGGCGACGCAGAACGCATCGCCCGCAGCGCCGTGTATGGCGCGTAAGCGTGACCGCCGGTTCTGAAGAAACCGGCCACGCGACCCGTCACCGCCCATACGGGGCCTGACCGGCAAGATGATGAAAGGATGACTGAGATGATGACGATTTTTGACCGCCTTGCGAATTCGGTCCGCAAACACGCCGAATACCGCCGCACCGTCGATGCGCTGAAGGGCGTCACGCCCTCGATCCGGGAGGACCTGGAAGTGTATCCCGGACTGGAACGCGCGATGGCGCACCGGGCCGTCTACGGCAACTGAGTTTCAAGCGTCACGAGTTGACGGCACGGGGGGCGGCAGGGAAACCTGCCGCCCCTTGCCGTTCAGTCCCGGGCCAGACGTTCGACCAGCGCCGTCCGCACCGCCGGCGGCACGAATTTCGACACATCGCCCCCCAGCCGCGCGATTTCCTTGACCAGCTTGGACGCGATCGCCTGGCGGCGCGCATCGGCCATCAAGAACACCGTCTCGATGCTGGCATCCATCGCCCGGTTCATGCCCACCATCTGGAATTCATACTCGAAATCCGCCACCGCCCGCAGGCCCCGGATGATGACCCCCGCCCCCACATCCCGCGCGCAGTCGATCAGCAGGTTCTCGAACGGATGCACGACGATCTCGCCGCCCGTCTTCGCAAGGATAGGCGCGCATTCCGCCTCGACCATTGCCACGCGTTCTTCCAGCGTGAACATCGGCCCCTTGTCGCGGTTGACCGCAACCCCGATCACCAGCCGGTCCACCAGAACCATCGCACGCTGGATGATGTCGGTATGACCGAGCGTCACCGGATCGAAGGTTCCGGGATAGAGCCCGACGCGCATGACCTGTCCCCCCGGATCGCCTCCGCGCCACAGGCAAACCGATCCTGCGCGCGGAATCAAGCAGTTAAGGCGGGCGCGTCAGTTGCCCATGATCATGCCGGTCAGGGCTTCCTTCTCCATCGCCAGTTCCGACAGACGCGCCTTGACCACGTCGCCGATGGAAATCAGGCCGACCATCTGGTCGCCCTTCATCACCGGCATGTGCCTGAACCGACCTGCGGTCATCTTCTCCAGCACCGTATCGGCGTGATCTTCTGGGGTGCAGCCGATCAGGTTGCGCGTCATCAGCTGCGAGACCTTGTCGTTCAGCACCGCACCGCCGCGCTTGCCGAGTTCCCGCACGATGTCGCGTTCCGACAGGATGCCTTCCGGGCGCGAGCCGTCCTGCGAGACGATGATCGCGCCGATCCGCATCGAGGACAGAAGTTCCGCCGCTGCCGCGACGGTCGCGCCGCCCTTGATCGTGACGACCCCGGTGTCGTGTTTCGACCGCAGAATCTGTGAAACCGTAATCACGCGAGCCTCCTTCGACGGATCATTCCCCTGAGGGACGAGGGTCGCGCCCTGCCGACCGTTCTGTCAAGCCATCAATTCAAGCCGGACAACCTCGCGCCGCAGACCTTCCACCAGCGCCACGGCGATCCGGTTCATCCGGTCAAGCCGCCGGTCATCGGCATGGCGGATCAGCCAGAACGACCGGATCAGGCTGAACTGGTCGGGAATCAACCGCACGACGTCGGGGGCCGAGGGCAGCGCGAAGTCGTGCACGATGCCGATGCCTGCGCCCGGCACGCACCCACATGAACTGGACCGAGACGGAGTTGGAGGCCAGCGGCGCGCCGGTCAGGCCAAGGGCGGCCAGATAGTCGAGCTCCTTGTCGAAGATCATGTCGGGGATGTAGCTGACGATGCGGCGGCCCGTCAGGTCGTCGCGGCCGCGGACGGTACCGTGCCGTTCGATATAGGCCTGCGACGCGGCCAGGCTCAGCCGGTAATCCGTGATCTTCTGCACGGACAGCCGCCCGGCGGTCGGGGGCGAGACGGATATCGCCATGTCGGCCTCGCGTTTCGACAGGTTGAAGACGCGCGGCAGGGCGACGATCTGGATCTCCAGCCCCGGATTGCGGTCGCAGATTTCGGCCGTCACCTGCGGCAGCAGGTAATTCGCGCAGCCGTCCGGCGCGCCGATCCGGATGGTGCCGGACAGGCCGGAGCCTGAACCGGGTGCCAGGCCTTCGACCGCCGCGCCCATCGCCTGTTCGGCCTGTTCGGCATGCGGCAGAAGACGGCTGCCGGGTTCGGTCAGGGTGTATCCCTGCGGCGACTTTGCAAACAGCAGGGTTCCGAGCGCCTCTTCCAGACGCGCGATGCGCCGCCCGACCGTCGCTGGGTCAAGTTTCAGGGCCTTGGCGGCAGCGGACAGCCCCTCGCCCCGGGCCACCGCCAGGAAAATCCGCAAGTCATCCCAATCCGGCGCCCGTGCCATACCTACATTCCTGCAAAACCTGATTGGGAAACTGCCCCTTCCACCGGCAATAATGCAAGACTATTGTGGTGCCAACCAATGGAGGAAGCGATGAGAGAGATCGGTCACTGGATCAACGGCAAGCATGTCGCAGGCACGTCCGGCCGCATGGCCGATGTCTTCAACCCCGCGACGGGCGAAGTGCAGGCCCGGGTCGCGCTGGCGTCCAAGGCGGAGCTGGACCATGCGGTCGCCGAGGCCGCGAAGGCGCAGGTGAAATGGGCATCCACCAACCCGCAGCGCCGCGCGCGGGTGATGATGCAATTCGTGGACCTGCTGAACCGCGACATGGAGAAGCTGGCCGAGGCCCTGTCCCGTGAACACGGCAAGACGATCCCCGACGCCAAGGGCGACGTGCAGCGCGGGCTTGAGGTGATCGAGTTCTGCATCGGTGCGCCGCATCTTCTGAAAGGCGAGTTCACCGACAGCGCAGGCCCCGGCATCGACATGTATTCGATGCGCCAGGCCCTGGGCGTGGTTGCGGGCATCACGCCGTTCAACTTCCCCGCCATGATCCCGATGTGGAAGATGGGCCCGGCGCTGTCCAGCGGCAACGCCTTCATCCTGAAACCGTCAGAACGTGACCCGTCCGTTCCGCTGATGCTGGCCGAACTGATGCAGGAGGCCGGTCTGCCCGACGGCGTGCTGCAGGTCGTGAACGGCGACAAGGAATCGGTCGATGCGATCCTCGACAGCCCGATCATCCAGGCGGTCGGCTTTGTCGGATCGACACCCATCGCGCAGTACATCTATTCCCGCGCCACGGCGACCGGCAAGCGCGCGCAGTGCTTCGGCGGGGCCAAGAACCACATGATCATCATGCCGGATGCCGACATGGATCAGGCGGCGGATGCGCTGGTCGGCGCAGGCTATGGCGCGGCGGGCGAACGCTGCATGGCGATTTCGGTCGCGGTGCCGGTGGGCGATGCGACGGCGGATGCGCTGATCGCCAAGCTGATCCCGCGGATCGAGAAACTGAAGGTCGGACCCTATACAGGCGGGAACGACGTGGATTACGGCCCGGTCGTCACGGCGGCGGCCAAGGCGAACATCCTGCGGCTGATCGAATCCGGCGTTGCGCAGGGCGCCAAGCTGGTCGTGGACGGGCGCGGGTTCAAGCTGCAGGGATACGAGGACGGCTTCTTCGTCGGGCCGCACCTGTTCGACCATGTGACGACCGACATGGACATCTACCGCAAGGAAATCTTCGGGCCGGTTCTGTCCACCGTGCGCGCCAAGACCTACGAGGAGGCCATCGGCTATGCGATGGACCACGAATACGGCAACGGCACCGCGATCTACACCCGCGACGGCGACACCGCGCGGGACTTCGCGAACCGGATCAACATCGGGATGATCGGGATCAACGTGCCGATCCCGGTGCCGCTGGCCTATCACACCTTCGGCGGCTGGAAGAAATCGGGCTTCGGCGACCTGAACCAGCACGGGCCGGACGGCTTCCGGTTCTACACGCGCACCAAGACGATCACCGCGCGCTGGCCGTCGGGCATGAAAGAGGGCGCGAGCCTGAACTTCAAGCCGATGGAGTGAGGCCGAAGGATCGTCGGCTGGGGTGCCCCGGGTCGGGGCGCCCCCATCACGCTCGGCAGCACCCGACGACAATCGCGGCAGGAGGGTTGATCCGGATCAATGCCGGGCCGCTCACCATCGTTCATCATGGGCTGCGGACAGGTGCGGGATGCACAGCGTCCGAAGATGAACGGAGGTTGAGATGACAGTCAATGAGGGGACAACGGACCGGATCATGCGCGTTCTTGTCGGGCTGGCGCTGATTGTCTGGTTCTTCTTGGATCAGGGTCAGGGCTTCTGGCACTATGCCAAGCTGATCGGCATCGTGCCGCTGCTGACGGGCGCGATCGGCACATGCCCGATCTACAGCGTGCTTGGCATCAGCACCTGTCCGGTCAAGACCGCCTGAACGTCGGCGCGCTATGCCGCGCGGCGGCGCCGACGCGCCGCAACCAGCGCGCCAAGCCCCGCGATCAGCATCAGACCGCCTGCAGGCAGCGGCACGGCGGACGCCGTCTCGACTGTCACGGCGGACAGGCGGAATGACGAGAAATCCCACAGCGTCCTGCAGACCGGACCGCCCAGCTTGAGATGCGGGGGATTGCACACCCTGCGTTCGGACCGGCCCGCGCCGATGCCGAATTCCGTGCCCCAGGCACTTGTGAGCTGAACGAAGGGAGAGACTGCGGACTGTCCCTGAACGGCCCCGTCCAGCCAGAGGTTGAAGGTGTCGAAGGGGTCGACGTAGCTGAACCTGAGCCCGGTGATGCGCACGGCCTGGCTGAACAGCATCCCGACAATGTCCTGCCTGCCCGTCGCGTCGATCAGGGCGTCGGGGCCGGTGCAGATGCCGAGCGGGCGGCAATCGGTGGCGCTGCGCAGCCCCAGACCGGTGCCCTGTTCCGTCGCCACACGGCCCCGCATGCCCGTGGTGTCAGCGCCGCTGACGGTCAGGCCAAGGCCGCCGGACATGTAGGTCAGGTTTTTCGTCCAGTCCCCGGAGTTTGCTGCGGCAAAATCAAACGTGACGGTCTTTGCCGCCAGCCCGGTCGCCCAGGAAAAGGACAGGAGAACCGCAGCCGCAATCAGTCGCATACTCATTACACACACCCGAACCAGCTACCCGCAACTCATGGCCCGAAATACGCCGGACCTTTGCCACTATTCTGCCATAGTCACACAGCGGCAGTTTTCCGGCAAGCACCCGGCCAGGTGACAGTCCGTTCCGCTTACGGGGACAGTCCTACTCGGCCGCGACCCGCCGCCGCGATTTCAAGCAGCGGGCCGAGATAGTGGCCCGTATGGCTGCCGTCGATGCCCGCGATGTCCTCGGGCGTGCCGACGCCCACGATCTGTCCGCCGCCGTCGCCGCCTTCGGGGCCGATGTCGATGACCCAGTCGGCGGTCTTGACCACGTCGAGGTTGTGCTCGATCACCACGACCGTGTTGCCCTGTTCGACCAGCGCGTGCAGCACTTCCAGCAGCTTCCGCACATCCTCGAAATGCAGGCCGGTCGTCGGCTCGTCGAGGATATACAGCGTCCGGCCCGTCGCGCGCTTCGACAGCTCCTTCGACAGCTTGACCCGCTGCGCCTCGCCGCCCGACAGCGTCGTCGCCTGCTGGCCGACCTTGATGTAGCCAAGCCCGACCTCGACCAGCGCATCCATCTTCTCGCGGATGCTCGGGACGGCGGCGAAGAAGCCCTGCGCATCTTCGACTGTCATGTCAAGAACGTCGGATATGCTCTTGTTCTTGAACTTGATCTCCAAAGTCTCGCGGTTGTAGCGGTGGCCCTTGCAGGTCTCGCAGGTCACGTAGACGTCGGGCAGGAAGTGCATCTCGATCTTGATGACGCCGTCGCCCTGGCACGCCTCGCAGCGCCCGCCCTTGACGTTGAAGCTGAACCGCCCCGCCTGATAGCCGCGCGCCTTGGCTTCCGGCAGGCCCGCGAACCAGTCGCGGATCGGCGTGAAGGCCCCGGTATAGGTCGCGGGGTTCGACCGTGGCGTGCGGCCGATGGGGCGCTGGTCGATGTCGATGACCTTGTCCAGATGCTCGAAGCCCTTGATCGTCTCGCAGGGCGCCGGCGTCTCGCGCGCGCCGTTCAGCTTCATCGCGGCGTTCTTGTACAGCGTCTCGATGGTCAGGGTCGATTTGCCGCCGCCCGAGACCCCGGTCACGCAGATGAACTTGCCCAGCGGAAACTCGGCCGTGACATCCTGCAGGTTGTTGCCCGTCGCCTTGACCACGGTCAGCGTCTTGCCGCTGCCCGCGCCGCCGGACCTTGGGCACCGCAATCTCGCGCGCGCCCGACAGATACTGACCGGTGATCGACTTCGGGTCGGCGGCGACCTGGCCGGGCGTGCCGTGGCTGACGACTTCGCCGCCGTGCACCCCTGCCCCCGGACCGATGTCGAAGACATAGTCCGCCTCGCGGATCGCCTCTTCGTCATGCTCGACCACCAGCACCGTATTGCCCTGATCGCGCAGGTTCTTCAGCGTGCCGAGCAGGCGGTCATTGTCGCGCTGGTGCAGGCCGATGGAGGGCTCATCCAGCACATACAGCACGCCCGTCAGCCCCGATCCGATCTGGCTGGCCAGCCGGATGCGCTGGCTTTCGCCGCCCGACAGGGTTCCCGCGTTGCGGCGACAGGGTCAGGTATTCAAGGCCGACATTGTTCAGGAACCCCAGCCGTTCGCGGATTTCCTTCAGGATCGCGCGGGCGATCTCGTTCTTCTGCGTTGGTCAGCGCTTCCGGGACGGTCTGCACCCAGGCCGCCGCCTCGCGGATCGACATCCGGACCACCTGGCCGACATGCAGCCCCGCGATCTTGACCGCCAGCGCCTCGGGCTTCAGGCGGTAGCCGTGGCAGGTGCCGCAGGCGCGGTTGTTCTGATACCGCTCCATCTCCTCGCGCGACCAGGCGCGAGTCCGTCTCGCGGTAGCGGCGTTCCATGTTCGGGATCACGCCCTCGAACACGCGGGACTGACCTTGTAGACCCGCCCGCCCTCGTCGTAGCACGAATTCGATCTCGTCTCGCCCGAGCCGTACAGGAACATCTGCTGGACGGCTTCCGGCAGGTCCTTCCACGGCTTCTTGCGCGTCAAAGCCATAGTGCTTGGCCAGCGCGTCGATGGTCTGGATGAAATACGGCGACTTGCGACTTGTTCCACGGCGCGAGCGCGCCGTCCTTCAGCTTCAGCGTCACGTCCGGCACGACAAGGCGTTCGTCGAAGAACAGCTCCACCCCCAGCCCGTCGCAGGCCGGGCAGGCCCCGAAGGGCGCGTTGAAGGAGAACAGGCGCGGTTCGATCTCGGGGATGGTGAAGCCCGCTGACCGGGCAGGCGAATTTCTCGCTGAACGTCGTGCGGACGGGCTCCTGCCCCTCCTCCACCGCCGTCTCGACGATGGCGATGCCGTCCGCCAGGTTCAGCGCGGTGCGGAAGCTGTCGGCCAGGCGCGTCTCCAGCCCCTCCTTCACGACGATCCGGTCCACCACCACGTCGATGTCGTGGCGGAACTTCTTGTCCAGCACCGGCGGGTCGTCCAGCTCGTGGAACTCGCCGTTGACCTTGACCCGCTGGAAGCCCTGCTTGCGCAGGTCCAGGAATTCCTTGCGGTATTCGCCCTTGCGGTCGCGCACGATCGGGGCCAGCAGATAGGCGCGCGTGCCCTCGGGCATCGCCATGACGCCGTCCACCATGTCCTGCACCTGCTGCGCGGTGATCGGCAGGCCGGTCGCGGGGCTGATAGGGCGTGCCGACGCGGGCGAACAGCAGGCGCAGGTAGTCGTAGATTTCGGTCACGGTGCCGACGGTCGACCGCGGGTTTTTCGAGGTCGTCTTCTGCTCGATGGAGATCGCCGGCGACAGGCCGCTGATATGGTCCACATCCGGCTTGCCCATCATGTCGAGGAACTGCCGCGCATAGGCCGACAGCGATTTCGACATAGCGCCGCTGGCCCTCGGCATAGATCGTGTCGAACGCCAGAGACGACTTGCCTGACCCCGAAAGCCCGGTGATCACCACCAGCTGGTTGCGCGGAATGTCGACGTCGATGTTCTTGAGGTTATGCTCGCGCGCGCCGCGAACCTCGATATGCGTCTGCTCGGCCATGCCTGCCCCCGTTGAGACGGGTTAACAGATAGTGCAGGCGGCCCGAGTCTCCAACCCGAAAGTGAGAACATAAAAAGAACTGCAACAGGTCGGAACTGGCAAGCCTGCGGCGGTTCCGACCAGTCTCTGTGTCGGCGCGGAACGCGAACTGAAAGACCGGTTCAGTGACGCTTACCGCGCCGGGCGTCTGCGCCGGGCGACCCCTAGCGCACCAAGCGCACCTGCAAGAAGCACAAGCCCACCGGGAAGGGGAACTCCGGTCACGGGCTCGTCATCGCCGCCGATCAGCGGGGGGCCTGCAGGAATGATGACGAAGATCGGCGGTGTGCCACCGGTGCCGCCGGGTGCAGTGACGATGATCGGCGGTGTGCCGCTGGAAGGGGTCACGATGACCGGCAGCGTACCGCCTGTGCCGCCGGGAGGGGTCACGACGACCGGCGGCGTACCGCCGGTGCCGCCGCCGCTTGCCGCCGCCGTTGCCGCCGCCGTTGTTGCCGCCGCCGTTGTTGTTGCCGCCGCCGAGTTGCCGCCGCTGTTGTTTCCGCCTGAGTTGCCGCCGCCGTTGCCGCCAGCGTTGTTCCCGGAACCGCCGCCAGGCGCGGCGTTCAGCAAAGCCTGCGGCGGCAGACTGGCCGCTACCGTAAGGCCGAAATTCGCGGACCCGTTGCCGGTGGTGACATTGGCCCAGCTTCCAATGAAGCTGCTGCCCTGGCCGAGCGACGTGAAGACGATGGCGCCGACACCGTTGTTGGGGGCCGCGACGGCACCGGGTGCCGCAAGCCCGAGCAGAGCGGCAATGATGATGCGGTTCATGCGCATCAGAGCGCCTTTCCGGCGCGGCGGCGCCGGATGGCGGCAAGGCCGCCCAGCGCGCCGATCAGCAGCGGCGCTGCGGCGGGCAGCGGGACGGCCGAGATGTCGATATTGTCCAGGATCGGTCCGCCATAGTCGCCGCCCGTGGTGCCGGTGTCGGCGAAGAAGACGTTGGACATGTTCGTGGTGGCCGTGAAGGTGAAGCTGTGGCGGATCAGGTTCGGCACAAAGCCGTTGATGGCGATGCTGCCCGATGCCCCGCCCGCGCCGAAGCTGAGGATTTCGTTGTTGTTGGAATACTGGTTGTTGCCGTAGTCGAAGGTCAGGCGGTACTGCTGCCCGACATTGAACCGCATCGTGTTCGAACTCGATCCGCCCGCCCATCCCCGTCGATCCGTTCATGTCGAGGTACTTGCCCGCGCCGTAGAAGCCGTAGAACGGCCCGCCGATCACGTCGATCGACCCTGATGTCACCGACCAGTTCAGAAGACCGGCGTTCAGCCCGTAGTTGTCGGCCTCGAAATCCTCGGAGAAGATCGACGCGGCGTGGCTGGGCCCGGCAACAAGAACCAACAGGGCCGACGCAAGCAGAAGACGTTTCATGACCGGGGACACTCCACAGGGCAGGCAGTTACATGCTGACCCGTGGATACCGTGGGCATTCGACTAAAATTGCGCCGAACCTTGGTCCTTTTGCGGCGGCGGGCGGCTCGGTCGAAACAGTCCAGGGTCAGCCACGCGTATTGCGCCGGGCCGGATGAACGATGACGGCGGGAGAAGACCCGGATCGGGCGATTCGCATGCCGCCGGGGCGCGTGCGGGGCGGAGGGTGCGGCGCACAACCTCCTGCCACCCTGCGATCACGCGACAGGTTTCTTCTCCAATGGGTGGAATCTTCGAAAGGATTAATCACGACCAATCTGGTAGATTTATCTCACCAGCAGCATGAGGTCATGATGTCAAAGATACTTATCGTGCCGGGAATTGACGGATCGGACGGGCCGCACTGGCAGGCGTGGTGGGCGCGCACCGATCCGGACGCCCTGATCGTCGAGCAGCGCCACTGGTCGCTTCCGGTGACGGATGAATGGGAAAATGAACTGGCGGGCGCGATCATCGCCCATCCAGGCTCGCTTCTGGTCGGGCATAGCCTCGGCGCGGTTCTGATTGCCCGCGTCCTGACGACATGGCCGGACCTTGATGTTCTGGCGGCATTGCTGGTTGCCCCGGCCGAGCCCCGGGCCACCTCACGGTTTGCCGAATTCGCGCCGATCACGGCGCAGGCGCTTCCGGTTCCGGCCACCGTCGTGGCAAGCCGGAACGATCACTGGATGCCGTTCTCGCGCGCCGCATCGCTTGCCGCGACCTGGGGGGCGGAACTTGTCGATCTGGGTTTTGCGGGCCACATCAACGTCGCAAGCGGGTTCGGTCCGTGGCCGCGCGGCTTCGAACTTGCCGCTGACCTAAAAGTCCGCGCCCGCGGAACGCGGGCAGACCAACGTCGCCGGCCGCGCCCGGATGCCGTTGCGCAGGGACCGCGACAGTGAAGGCCCGCTCCGTAACCCGCGCGCAGGTGTTGCTTTCCCACGCGGTCTGGCTGGCTGCCTATCTTTGCATTGTCGCGGTGCTGCTGGCACCGAAGGGCACCTTTGTCCCGGACGAGGACGGGCGGTTGACCGCCGCGCCATGACGCGCGGTTCGGACGGCATGGACGATCACAGGAGCGGAACGATGTTTTTCGAAGACTACCACCCAGGCTTTGACCTCTCTCTGTCACGACCCATGAGGCGGGAGGATGTGTCACAAGACCGACCGCGCCCGGCCATGCCGTGGCGACAGCCCTTCGGGCGCGCCCTGGCCCATGCCGTTCTGCTACTGGCCGCCTGGCAGTACCGCCGCAGCGGCGTGCCGCCGCGACCGGACTGGTTCGATGACTGACCCCCCGGGACTCACATGTGCAGCGCGCGTCCGTAGGCGTCGAGCACGGCCTCGTGCATCATTTCGGACAGGGTCGGATGCGGGAAGACGGTCTCCATCAGCTCGCCCTCGGTCGTCTCCAGGCTGCGGCCGACGACATAGCCCTGGATCAGCTCGGTCACTTCCGCGCCGACCATATGCGCGCCCAGCAGCTCACCCGTCTTGGCGTCGAAGACCGTCTTTATCAGCCCCTCGGATTCGCCCAAGGCAATCGCCTTGCCGTTGCCGATGAATGGGAAGCGGCCGACCTTGATCGTATATCCGGCATCCTTGGCCTTCTGTTCTGTCAGGCCGACTGACGCGACCTGCGGGTAACAGTAGGTGCAGCCCGCGATGGAGTTCGGCTTGATCGGGTGCGGATGTCCGCCACCGATGAGTTCGGCGACCATGACGCCTTCATGGCTGGCCTTGTGCGCCAGCCAAGGCGCGCCCGCGATGTCTCCGATGGCGTAGAGGCCCTCGACTCCGGTGCGGCAGTATTCGTCGGTCACGACATGGGTGCGGTCGATCTTGACCCCCAGACCTTCCAGCCCAAGCCCCTCGACATTGCCGACGATGCCGACGGCGCTGATCACCGTGTCGAAGTCCTGCGTCGTCGTCGCCCCGTTCGCCTCCAGATGTGCTGTCACCTTGCCGGGGCTGCGGTCGAGTTTCTTCACGGTCGTCTTTTCGAGGATCTTCATCCCCTGTTTGACAAAGGCCTTCTTGGCGAAGGCGCTGATTTCCGCATCCTCGACCGGCAGCACCCGGTCCAGCACCTCGACCACCGTCGTGTCGGACCCGAGCGTGTTGAAGAAGGACGCGAATTCGATGCCGATGGCACCCGACCCGATGACCAGCAGGCTTCTTCGGCATCCGTTTGGGCTGCAGGGCATGTTTGTAGGTCCAGACCAGATCGCCGTCCGCCTCCAGCCCCGGCAGTTCGCGGGCGCGGGCACCCGTGGCAAGCACGATGGCCTTGGATTCAAGCTCCTCGACACCCTTGTCGGTCTTGACCGTGACCTTCCCCTTGGCGGGGATTGTCGCAGCACCCATGAAGACGGTGATCTTGTTCTTCTTCATCAGGTGCCCGATGCCACCCGAAAGCTGTTTCGCGACACCCCGCGACCGGGCGACAACCGCGTCGAGATCAAAGCTGACCCCCGTCGCCGCCAGCCCGAATTCCTTGGCGCGGTGCATCAGGTGAAAGACCTCGGCCGACCGCAGCAGCGCCTTGGTCGGGATGCAGCCCCAGTTCAGACAGATGCCGCCCAGATGCTCGCGTTCGACGATGGCGACCTTCATGCCCAGCTGCGCGCCCCGGATCGCGGCAACATAGCCGCCCGGACCCGCACCGATCACGATCATGTCGAATGTTGTCGCAGCCATCCCTCATCCTCCCTCGGGAACCAGCGTTTCAGAACTGGTTTGGTATTAAACCATTATAAGCCATGTGAGAACGTCACGCTTTCCGTGATCTGTTATGCGTTGGGTGCATGGCCGTCCTTGATGCGCTTGATCAGGCCCGGATAGGACCCGGCATCCAGAAATTCCTGCTCGGCCGGTGTCGTCTGGCGTCCCAGCGCCGGGTTGCGATAGGGGAACCGTCCGAAGTCAGCGATCACACGGCGATGCGCGCGCGCATGCAGCAGGTGATCATCGTCGGGCATCCGGTCGGTGAACAAGGCGACGCAGGCATCCTGATCGGCAGGCGCTTCAGAATGCATGAAAGGCATGTAGAAGAACTGGCGTTCGGGAACTGCGATGTCCATGTCGAACCGCGCCTCGGTGGCCGTCCGTGCGACCGCAAGCGCCAGAGGATCGGAAGCAAAGGACAGCGGCGATCCGCGGAACATGTTGCGCGGAAACTGGTCGGTCAGGATCAGGAAGGCCAGCGACCCCCGTGACGTGGCGGCCCAGCCCTGCAGCTGCCCGGTCACCGCCCGCCCCCAGTCGCCCGCGAAATGCGCCTTCGTCCGATCATCAAGGCCGTCGCCGGACTGATA
This sequence comes from uncultured Alphaproteobacteria bacterium, assembly GCA_963819585.1. Taxonomy (GTDB): domain Bacteria; phylum Pseudomonadota; class Alphaproteobacteria; order Rhodobacterales; family Rhodobacteraceae; genus JAOADN01. The sequence goes on along the minus strand of CAWFWP010000001.1, from coordinate 287,689 downwards.
CCAGTATTTGGACGGCGTCTCTTCCAGCCAGAAGTTCAGGATGTCATCGATGCGGGACATGACGACGGCCTTGGCATTGCAATCGCCGGATGTTCGCAGGATCAAAGCGCTTTGGCCAGAAGAACTTGGGCCGCCAAACCTGGCCCGTCTCATGCCGCGCGGTCACGCGGTTCCATCGCGCGCTGAACCGCCAGCGCCGAGGCATTCGGCGATGTGACGACAACGCCCTGCGAGGCCCCGAGCGCCTTGCGCCGCGTCATCCGCCACCCGGCATAGATGGTCAGCGACAGGAACAGAACCGCGATCAGCAGGAAATATCCGCCCGGACCGACATGCCCCATCAGCCAGCCCGCCGCCAGCGGACCGAAGATCGCGCCGAGCCCGTTCAGAAAGATCAGCCCGGCACTGGCGGCAGCCATCTGGTCCTTGCCGAGATAGTCGTTGGTATAGGCGATCAGCAGCGAATACAGCGGGTTGGTGATGCCGCCCAGCATGAACGACGCGACCAGCGAGCCCCAGAACGGCAGATAGAAGGCACCCGCGATCAGCATCGCAAACCCGCCCGTCGCGGCCAGACCCAGGATCAGCAGCCGCCGGTCCATCCGGTCCGACGCCCAGCCGATGGGATACTGGAGGACCAGCCCGCCGACATACATCGTGCCGACGAAGATCGAGATTTCGCGCACCGTCAGCCCGGTCATCGCGCCCCAGACCGACGACATCCCGAACATCGCGGCAAAGATGCCGCCCGTCAGCAGCATCCCCATGCAGCCCAGCGGCGAGGCCCGGAACAGGGCGCGGAACGACATGCCCCTGGTCGTCTCGAAGGTGGGCGCCGGGGTCGCCGACAGCAGGATCGGCATGAAGGCGAGCGAGACGAGGACGGACGGGATCACGAACAGCGTGAAATCGGTGGGGTTCGCCACGTTCAGCAACGCCTGGCTGGTGATGATCCCGATCATCTGGACGATCATGTAGGCCGACAGCGCCTGGCCGCGCGTCTCGTTCGTGGCGGTGTTGTTCAGCCAGCTTTCGGCGGTGACATAGATGCCGGAAAAGCAGAACCCGATCAGCACGCGCAGACCGGCCCAGACGACCCAGTCGGGGATGACGGGATAGACGACCAGCACGGCCGAGATCAGCGATCCGAGAGCCGAGAAGACGCGGACATGCCCGACCTTGCGGATCATCCCGGGTGCAAGGCGCGACCCGAAGAGGAAGCCGAGGAAATAGGCGGACATGACAACCGACAGTTGAAACGTCGAGAACCCCTCGATGGTCCCCCGGATGCCCAGAAGCGATCCCTGAATGCCGTTGCCGACCATCAGAAGCATGACGCCGAGAAGAAGCGGCCACGAAGTGCGCAGGACGGTCAGCATCAGGGTATTGCCTCAAACCACTGCCGCACTCTTATCGTGCGGATCGTGCGGTGGCATAGCCCCGCCGCGACCGGTTGCATAGAGTTTCCGCCAGCGGACGGGTATTCGCTGTCAGGCTGGGTCAGGCCGTATCGAGCGCGGCCTGCACCGCCTCGAAATACGCCCCGACCTGCCGCCCGTCGACCAGGGCATGATGAACCTCGATGGTCATCGCCATCGACCAGCGCCCCTCCGGCCCCTGCACGAACTTGCCCCAGGACACACGCGGGATGCAGTCATCCGGGCCGGGCAGGGCGTTGTTGATCGAGGAATAATCGAGCCACGGCATGCAGGACAGATAGGCCAGATCGTCGCGCTGCCCCGAATTCGCGTTCAGCGTGCCGTCGGCGCGCGCGGCCTCCATCAGGGACCGGCAGGTTTCGTCGAACGCGGCGGGATCCGGCTGGAACGGAACATAGGCATAGTTGAAGTTGCCATTGGCCAGCGGCACCGTCATCGACAGCGTGATGATGTCATGGATTGTGACCGCATCGCCCGTGAACCGCATCCGCAGCTCCGGCACCGCATGGATGCCCGCGCCGATGGCATGGATGCAGGCGCGGTAGGGCGACACGCCCTGCGGTTTCCGGTCGAGCAGCAGGCGCGTCACATCGATGCGCGAGGTGACGGCGTAATGCGGTCTGGCATAGGTCCGGAAGAACCGGAACTGATCGGCGCGGGGCCATGTAGCCAGATCGACGGAGGATCGGGACATAGGTTCGGCACCTGTCGGCGGAGTCACGGAATCAGCAGCGACGCATCGCCATAGGAAAAGAACCGGTAGCGTTCCGCAATGGCATGGGCATAGGCCGCGCGGATGCGGTCCTGCCCGATCAGGGCGGCGACCAGCATCATCAGGGTCGATTTCGGCAGGTGGAAGTTGGTCATCAGGGCGTCGGTCACCCGGAACCGGAAGCCGGGATAGATGAAGATGTCGGTCGGCCCGCGCCACGGCTCCACCCGTCCCGTCACCCGCGCGGCACTTTCGATCAGGCGCAGCGCAGTGGTGCCGACCGGAATGACGCGGTGCCCGGCGGCGCGGGTCGCGTTGATCGCGGCGGCGGCGTCCGGCGTCACCTCGCCCCATTCGGCATGCATCCGGTGCGTCGTCACGTCCTCCACCTTGACCGGCAGGAAGGTGCCCGCGCCGACATGCAGGGTGACTTCGGTGAACGTAACGCCCCGCGTCGCGCAGCGCGGCCAGCAGCGGCGCGTCGAAATGCAGCGACGCCGTGGGCGCGGCGACCGCCCCGGAATGGCGGGCGAAGACGGTCTGATAGTCGTCGCGGTCCCGCGCGTCAGGCGGGCGCAGCGCGGCGATATAGGGCGGCAGGGGCATCTGGCCCGCCTCGGCCAGCGCGGCGTCAAAGTCGGGGCCGGACAGGTTGAAGGCCAGCACGGCCTGCCCGTCGGCAATGGCCGTGACGCGCGCGGACAGGGTGTCGGAAAAGACGATCTGCTCGCCCGCTTGCAGCTTGCGCAGCGGCTTGACCAGCGCCGCCCATGTCCCGTCCGCGCGCGGCTCCAGCAGCGTCACCTCGATCCGCGCGGTGCTTTGCCCCTGCCCCGTGATGCGGTCGCGCTGGCCGGAAAGGCGCGCCGGAATCACGCGTGTGTTGTTCAGCACCAGCCGGTCGCCGGGGCGCAGAAGGTCCGGCAGGTCCGACACCTGCCGGTCCTCAAGCCCAGCAGGCGACGCCACCAGCAGCCGGGCGGCGCTGCGCGGGCTGACCGGGCGCGTGGCGATCAGCCCCTCGGGCAGGTCGAAATCGAAATCGGACAGGTTCACTGGCTGGGCTCGGCCTGTTGCAGCTTCGGCGGCGGGCTGCGGAAAATCTCGCGGAACATGCCCGGCGTCAGGATCGACAGCGGGTTGACCGATACGGTCGGCCCGTCGGCGGGGCCGGTCATGCTGTAGTTGAAGCCGAACAGCCCCTCGCGCGACTTCGAGAATATGCGTGCCGATGCCGTTCAGCAGATAGATCGGCGACACCGTCCCGCGCAGATCGACCGTCTTCGCGTCCGACCGGTAGACACCCTGCCCCGACACGCCAAGCGATGCGCCGATGGCCGACCCTTCGCTGATCTCGACCGCGTCGGGCGTCAGCAGGAACTTGCCCTGCACATCGCCGAACAGGATGCCGCTGCCGTTCAGCTGCTCCAGCAGGCCGATCACCGAGACCGCCCCCAGAAGCTCGGCCAGCACCGGCGCATCGACGACGCGGATGTTGCGGATGGTCAGGTCGCCGTCATAGACGCCGTCCGCCTTGCGGGGCCGCAGCGTCATGTCCAGCGCGCCGCCGCGCCCGCGGGTGAATATGCCCGCCGCGCGCATGACTGCGCCCGCATCCTTTGCCCCGATGCGCACCCCGGGGCCGTTGGTCAGCGGTGCCACCGTGCCCGCAACCGGGGCCGCGCCGTTGACCGACCCGGTGAAGCGCCCGCTGAACCCGCCTTTGGTCGAGAAGTCGCCGAGGAACCCGGTCAGGGCGATGCCGTCGCTGACGGTCAGGCGGTCCAGCGAGACGGCGATGGGCAGGTTGGCGGCGCCCTTCGGCCCCGCCGCGAAGGCCGCGCGGCGCAGATCGGCGGTGCCGCTGTCGTACGGACAGACGCGGCGTGCTGCCCTTGCCCTGTCCGGTCAGCGTGACCCCGCCCTTGAACCAGCCGAGATCGAACGAACCGAAGCGCGCCACATCAAGGCTGCCGTCCTTGCGCAGCGTGACCGCCCCTTCGGCATCGAGACCGGGCGCGGTCAGCACGATCTTTTCGACATCGGGGGGCTTGCCGAGCGTCCCCTGCACCTCAAGCCGCGCCTTTCCGTTGGCCGGCTTGGTCCAGGCCAGACCGGGAATCGACAGGCCGACACCGGCCAGGTCGGAGGTCAGGCGGAAGGCCACGGGTTTGCCCGCGGCGACATCCAGCGTGATGTCGGCCTGTCCCTCTCCCCTCACCGACCCTTTCGGCAGGGCAATGCCGAACGCGTCAAGGAATTCGGGCGACAGTTCAACCTGCCCCATGACGCGGCTTTTTCCCCGGCTTTCCGGCCCGAAATCCTGCCGCCACAGTGCCTCGAACGGCACGCCCGACAGCGTACCCGGCCCTTCGATACGCATGCCCGCGCGCGTCGCGCTCAGCTGCAACCGCGCCGCCAGCAGCGGGCGGCCCGGCACGATCCGGTCGGACCGGATATCCGTCAGATCGGCGGTGACGCGGTAGTCAACCTCGTCGGGCGCTAATTTCTTCGCCAGCACCAGCTTCAGCGCCGCCTCGACCTTGGCGCGGCCGTCGGCAATGTCGACGGCCCGGCCCGCCTTGGTGAGAAAGCCGAAGGGCGGCTGGTCGAGGATCGACAGCGCCGCCGTGACCGAGCTGTCGGTTTTCAGCGTGATCTCGGCCGGGGCCGGTTTGATGCGCAGGTCGGGCACACGCAGGACCGACCCCGCCATGTCCAGATCGCCACCCAGCGGCGCGGTGATATGCCCCCGGTCCAGCACAAGCGTGTAGGTGTTGCCATCGATGGTGGCATAGCCCGCCCCCTCAAGGATCGGCGGCAGGCTGCGCAGGAACCGCACATCGGCATCGCGGAACTCATAACCCAGCGACAGTCGCGGCTCGGTGTCCGGGGCCAGGCGCAAGGCACCCGTGACATCGAACAGTTCCGCCGTCGCCACATTGTCCTGCAGCCAGGCGCGGGTCTTGGGCACTGCCGACAGCGGCCACAGCGCCAGCAGGCGTTCGCTGGCGATGGCGTCGATGCCAAGGTCGAGCGCGACCGACCAGCCTTTCGGCACCGCGTCAAAGCGCCCCGACGCGCTGATGCGGCGTCCGCCTTCGCTCAGCACCAGCTGGCCCAGCGTCACACGGAACGGGTCAAGCGTCAGTTTCAGATCGACCGCACCTTCCGAAAAGCTGACGGGCTTTTCGAACAGCCCCGCCGGATCGGCCTCGAGGTCCGATATCGCGATCTGCGCCACCAGCGCCTTGGGCAGCCCGCCCTGCACGTCCTTCAGCCATGCGCGCGCGGTGGCATCCATGCGCAGCGTGGGACTATCGAGGCGGATGGTCCGGAAATCCAGCCGCGCCGATGCCGGGTCAAAGGACAGGGCCAGGCTGGCGCTGTCGAAGGGCACGGCATCGGTATCGGGCGTCGGCTGCAAGGCACCGCGGCCAAGGTCCAGCGTCGCCTGCAGTTCGGCCAGTTGACCGTCCGGCTCGACCCCAGTGCGGAGCGTCCCCGATATCGGCGCGTCCAGCGCGCCGAGCCAGGCGAGTGCCGCCGATTGTGCGGACAGATCGCGGGACGGGATGCGGCGCAATTCAGCGACGATCCGCGCCTCGGGCGTGGTCTTGTAGGTGATGAAGTCCACCTTAGCGCTGCCCAGATCATCCGCCTGCCCGCTTGCCAGGCTGAAGCCGACGCCGATTGCGATGGCCTCTGCGTTCTGCTCCAGCCGCAGATTGCCGTTCTCGACCGTCCAGACCTGTTCGGTCCGGGCATCGGCGAACCGCACTGCAAGGCCCGTCACATCGATCTGGCTGATACCGGCAAGCGCCGGAACCGCGAATCCGTCCTCGATCGCATCCAGGAGGGCCCCGACCGAGGCGAAGCTGCGCACCGGGACGGCCGCCACCGCATCCTCTGGCGCGAAGGACAGACTGCCGTCCGCGCGTCGGTTCAGCGCGACCTTCGCACCGGTCACGGACAGGCTGCGCAGGGCGGCTTGCCCGCGCATCAGCGCCTTGCCCGAGAACGACGCGCGCACGTCCGGCAGGTCCGCCAGTTTTGCCCCACGCGGCGAGAACAGCTGCACATCCACCAGCCGGATGCGGGGCACCCAGTCCTTGTCGACAATGGCCTCGGCACCGGCGAGGGTGACGCGGGCCTGTCCGTCCAGCGCCGCATTCATCCGGGTCCCGATCCGGTCCACGATGCTTTGCGGCACCGGGATTGTCTGGCCGGTCAGCGCCAGCACCGCGAACACGATCACGACCACAAGCAGGATCAGCGCCGCTGCACGTTCCACGGGTGCGACCCACCAGGGTCGGTGCCGCGCCCGTCGGCGCGGGGCGGGCGCAGGATCGGACCGGTCGGTGCTGTCGTCTCCGGCTGTCATCTGCTCTTGCCTTGCGGGGGCTTGCCGCCCCTTTATCTTTGGCCCTGCCGGATTAAAACACAAAGCGACAGGCTCAGGCAAAGGATCACAAGCACATGATAGCCGCAGGCACGATGGCCCCTGACTTCACCCTCCCCCGCGACGGCGGCGGCGAGGTCTCACTCGCAGCCCTGAAGGGACAGAAGGTGGTCCTGTACTTCTACCCGAAAGACGACACCTCCGGCTGCACGCTGGAAGGGATCGATTTCACCCGCCTGCGCGACGATTTCGCCAAGGCAGGCACGGTGATCATCGGCGCGTCGAAGGACAGCGTGAAAAGCCACGACAAGTTCTGCAGAAAACATGGTCTGGGCGTGATCCTGGTGTCGGACGAAGGGTCCGACCTGTCGGAACGCTACGGCGTCTGGGCCGAAAAGAGCATGTACGGCAAGACCTACATGGGCATCGTCCGGACGACGTTCCTGATCGGGCCGGACGGCAAGGTGGCGCGGGTCTGGGACAAGGTCTCGGTCCCCGGCCACGCGGAAGAGGTTCTGGCGGCGGCGCAGGCGCTTTGACGCCAACGCTGGCCGAACGGGCGGTTGCCGTGCTGACGACGGCGGACGGACGCGCCAAGACCGTCCTCAGCCGGACCCATGCGGCGACGTGGCTTGCGGAACGGGCGGCGGGCGGTGCGGCAGAGGTCGGTCGCGCAAATCCGCCGGACCGTCCTGCCCGGCCCGACCGCCCGCAGCTTCTGGACCCGCGCGACGTGCCGCAGCGCAAACCGGGGTCCGAGGCCGGGCGCATCGCCCTGCTGCATGCGGTCGCGCATATCGAACTGAACGCGGTCGATCTGCACTGGGACATCATCGCGCGCTTCACGGGAACGCCGATGCCGCCGGGATTCTACGATGACTGGGTCAAGGCGGCGGACGAAGAATCAAAGCATTTCAATCTGATATGCGACTGTCTTGAAGCACTGGGAAGCCATTATGGCGCGCTGCCCGCGCATGCGGGAATGTGGCGCGCGGCCGAGGATACGGCGGGCGATCTGATGGGGCGACTTGCCGTCGTGCCGATGGTGCTGGAGGCGCGGGGGCTGGATGTGACGCCGGGCATGATCGGCATCTTCCGCAAGGCAGGTGTCACGCAGGCGGTCGAAGCGCTGGAGGTCATCTATGCCGAAGAAGTCGCGCATGTGGCCTACGGGTCGAAATGGTTCCATTTCCTCTGCGGCCGCCACGACACCGACCCCAAGGACGCCTTCCATGCGCTTGTCCGCCGCTACTTCCACGGGTCTCTGAAGCCGCCTTTCAACGAGGAAAAGCGGGCCGAGGCCGGGATTCCCCCTGATTTCTACTGGCCGCTTGCCGGCACCACCACGCGCTGACAGCCCCTTGCCTGCGGGGTCCGCCCGCGAACTCTGCCCCGCAACCCTAGGTAAATCGGCGGGAATCTGCCCATGCAACCGGGTTTCCGCCGCCCGACCGATGCGGTTAACCCAAAATTGTTGCGGCCCTGTCACCGCCTTGTTAATCGACCACACGGGCCGGGCCGCATTTGGGGATGTGCGCCGCAGCTTTCACGAAATGAACGTGCGATACGCATACTGGACAAGGGGCTGCTGGCTTGCCGGGACGTTTGATCCACCGTCTGAACGCGGCGCTAGAGCGTCATTTGCCGGAACAGCGACTGTTCCTTAAATCCGATACCGAGACGCGCTTCATGCGGCTCCGCCCCTTGACGCAGGCGGCGATCCTTGGCGGGTCCGCGCTGGTGCTCGGCTGGACCATCGTCGCCTCGGCTGTCCTGATGATGGATGCCATCGGATCGGGCAGCGCGCGCGACCAAGCCAAGCGCGAACAGGCGCTTTATGAGGCGCGGCTCGATGCTCTGTCATCCGAACGCGACAAGCGCCTGGCCGAGGCCGAGGCCGCACAGGAGCGGTTCGGCCTGGCGCTGGGGCAGGTGTCCGCGATGCAGTCGCAGCTTCTGGCCTCCGAGGAACGGCGGCGTGAACTGGAAACCGGGATCGGCGTCATCCAGTCGACGCTGCGCGGCACCATGCGCGACCGCGACACGGCCCGGGCCGAGGTTCTGGCGCTGAACGGCGGTGCGGACACATCGGGTGCTGCTGACCCGGCGCTGCAGGCCAAGGACATGGCCGCGACGCTCGACTTCATGACGGCGGCGCTTGGCGACACCTCTTTGGAACGCGATACGCTGGCGACCGCTGCCGATCAGGCGCAGGCCGAAACCGACGAAATCGCCTATGAAAAGCGCCTGATGGAGGAACGCAACGACGAGATATTCACCCGCCTGGAAGAGGCGGTGACAGTCTCGATGGCACCGCTCGACAAGATGTTCACCGATGCGGGCATGGACCCGGACGACCTGATCGCGCAGGTGCGGCGCGGGTATTCGGGCCTCGGCGGGCCGGTCATGCCGCTGCTTCCCGAAGCGGACGGGCGTCAGGGCAATGCCGCCGATCCGGCGCTCGACCGCGCGCAGGGCATCCTCGACGGCCTCGACCGGATGAACATGTACCGTATCGCCGCCGAAAAGTCGCCGTTTGCGATCCCGGTCAAGACTGCCTTCCGCTTCACCAGCGGCTTCGGCCGCCGCTGGGGCCGTCTGCATGCGGGCGTCGATCTGGCGGGCAGCATGGGATCGCCGATCTACGCGACCGCCGACGGCGTGGTGGTGCATGCCGGATGGGAAAGCGGCTATGGCAATCTGGTCGAGATCCGGCACGATTTCGGGTTGTCGACCCGCTATGGCCACATGTCGAAGGTCAGGGCGGAAGTCGGCCAAAGGGTATCGCGCGGGGACCGGATCGGTGATATGGGAAACACCGGCAACTCCACCGGGACGCATCTGCACTACGAGGTGCGCGTGGGGGGCAATCCGGTCAATCCGATGACCTTCATCAAGGCAGGGAACAATGTTTTCTAAGAGCCGCATAAATGAACCCGGCCCAAAGGCAGGCTCCGACACGGACAAGCCGAAAGTGCCCGAGACAACAATACTGAGCAAACCGATGACCGATTATTCGCCGCTGTCCCCGAAACCCAAGGCGGCGGCATCGGTGCTGTCTGCCGACCTGACTGTTATCGGCAACCTGAAGACGACGGGCGACATCCAGGTCGAAGGTGTGGTCGAAGGCGACATCCGCGCGCATCTGCTGACGGTCGGCGAAAGCGCCACGATCCGGGGCGAGATCGTCGCCGACGACATCGTGGTCAACGGCCGCGTCGTGGGCCGCGTGCGCGGGCTCAAGGTCCGCCTGACCTCGACCGCGCGGGTCGAGGGCGACATCATCCACAAGACCATCGCGATCGAGAGCGGCGCGCATTTCGAAGGCTCGGTGCAGCGCCAGGAAGACCCGCTGCAGGGTGGCGAGACCAAGGCCCTGCCGCCGATGAGCGGATCATCCGCCCGCGCGGCAGCGACCGAAACCGCCACCGGCTGACCGGCGGCACATGACATTCCCAGCGCGGGCACCGGAGCAACCCTCTCCGGTGCCCGTTTTCACATCCGGCGTTCTGGAACCCGGTCGGCGACGGCTGGTCCTGACCGCCGCCATCCTCGCTTCGGCGATGGGGTTCATCGATGGATCGATCACGGCCATTGCCCTGCCCGCCATGCGGGCCAGCTTCGGGGCGACGCTGGCGCAGGCGCAGTGGTTCGCCAGCGCCTACCTGCTGGTCCTGTCGGCGCTTGTGCTGATCGGCGGCGCATTCGGCGACCGGTTCGGTCTCGCGCGGGTGTTCTTCGCGGGCATCGCCCTGTTCGTCCTCGCCTCCGTTGTCTGCGCGGTGGCCTCGTCACCCAACACCATGATCGCAGCCCGCGCGCTGCAGGGCCTCGGCGCGGCCTTCATGGTGCCCGGCAGCATGGCAATCATCGCGCGCGTCACGCCGCCTGCGGACCGCGGGCGCGCGCTCGGCCTCTGGGCCTCCGCCTCGGCCGTCACGACCGCGCTCGGGCCGATCCTCGGCGGGCTGCTGCTGACCTGGGGGCCGCCCGAAGCCTGGCGGGCCATCTTCGCGCTGAACGTTCCCATCGGCGGTCTCGCCCTCTGGCTGATCTGGCGCGCCGCCGGGTTTGACCGCGGCCAGCCGGGCCGCCCCGTTGATCTGACCGGCGCGGCGCTGGTGACACTCGGCCTCGGCCTGACCGCGATGGCCCTGACCGGGGCCGAGACGGGCTTTGACCGTTCGCGCATCCTGACCCTGACCGCCGGTCTGGGCGCGCTGGCAGGCTTCATTCTCTGGGAAACCCGGGCGCGGCACCCGATGATGCCGCCCGCCCTGTTCCGGTCGCGCCGTTTCACCCTGACCAACCTCTTGACCTTCTTTCTCTATTTCGCGCTTACCGCCGTGTCCTTCTTCCTGCCCATGACCGCCATATCGGCCTGGGGCATCGCGCCCATCGGCATCACCGCCGCGTTCTTTCCCTTCTCCGTCCTGATCGGCGCGCTGTCGCCCTTCTCGGGCCGCCTTGCCGACCGTCACGGGGCGGGCCCCATCATCGCATCCGGGGCAGCGCTTGTCGGGCTTGCGTATGCGGCCCTTGCCCTGACAGCACAGCCCGGTCTGTTCTGGATCGCCACCGTCCCATCCATGACTTTGGCCGGTCTCGGCATGGCCCTTGTCGTGGCACCCTTGTCGTCTGCCGTCATGGCCGCCGCCGGGGACGGCGACGGCGGCACCGCGTCGGGGATCAACAACGCCGTCGCGCGGATGGCCAGCCTGTTGGCCGTGGCTGCGATGGGGGCGCTGGCGGCCACGGTCTATGCCGGGATGGGGGGCACCGGCAGTTTCGGCCTGACCGCCGGGACCGATGCAACACGGGCTGCCACATCCGGCGGCTTCGCGGCCGTTGCCACCGTCGCCTCGGCCTTTGCCTTCCTGTCGGCCGCGCTCGCGCTTGGCCTGCGTCGGACTTAGTCGTCAGCCGTCGCCTCGGCGCGGCTCTTGCCCGCCACATCCAGCGCCAGCGTCGCCGCCATGAAGGCGTCCAGATCGCCGTCGAGCACCCCTTGGGTGTCGGACGTCTCGTGGTTCGTGCGCAGGTCTTTCACCATCTGATAGGGCTGGAGCACATAGGACCGGATCTGGTTGCCCCAGCCCGCATCGCCCTTCGCCTCATGCGCCGCGTTGATCGCCGCGTTCCGTTTGTCGAGTTCCAGCTGGTAGAGCCGTGATTTCAGCGCCTTCATCGCGATATCGCGGTTCTGGTGCTGCGACTTTTCCGACGAGGTCACCACGATCCCGGTCGGAAAGTGGGTGATCCGGACGGCCGAGTCCGTCTTGTTGACGTGCTGGCCGCCCGCGCCCGACGACCGGTAGGTGTCGATCCTTATGTCCTTGTCCTGCACGTCGATCTCGATCGCGTCATCCACCACCGGATAGACCCAGATTGACGAAAACGACGTGTGCCGCCGCGCGTCGCTGTCATAGGGGCTGATCCGCACCAGCCGGTGGACGCCGGATTCCGATTTCAGCCAGCCATAGGCGTTCGGCCCCGAAATCTTGTAGGCCGCCGATTTGATCCCCGCCTCTTCGCCCGCATTCTCGGATTGCAGCTCGACCTTGTAGCCCTTCTTTTCGGCCCAGCGGACATACATCCGCGCCAGCATCGACGCCCAGTCGCAGGACTCCGTCCCGCCCGCGCCCGCGTTGATCTCCAGGAACGTGTCGTTGCCGTCGGCCTCGCCATCCAGCAGCGCCTCAAGCTCTTTTCCCGCCGCGAAATCCTTCAGCGCGCGCAGCGCCGCTTCCGCGTCCGCGACGATGGCCTGATCCCCCTCGGCCTCGCCGAGTTCGATCAGTTCGACGTTGTCCGCCAGTTCGCTCTCGACCCGGCGATAGGTTTCTACCTTGTCCATCAGCATCTGACGTTCGCGCATCAGCTTCTGCGCCGCCGCCGGGTCCGACCAGATGTCCCCCGCCTCGATCATCGCGTTGAATTCCTCAAGGCGATGGGGGGCGGTTTCCCAGTCCATCCGCTGGCCCAGAAGCTTCAGCGACTTGGCAATCGCATCCGCGATGTTCTGCATTTCGGTGCGCATGAACTCTGCCGCCCTGTTGGAAATTCCGGACCCGCCACTTAGCCCAAGGCGACCCTGCGGACAAGCTGCCTAGCCCTCATGGACGTGACCGATGTAGCGCGGCAGACCGTCGTCGGGCAGCACCTCCCAGGCGGCCTTCGATCCCACCATGATGTGCTCGCCCGGCAAGGTCGATGGGGGCGAGTCAAACGTGCCAAGCTGTACATGCGCCATAAGACCCTGCCCGGCATCGAAGCTGCCATAGATGACGGTGCCGCATCGCCCGCAGAACTGCAGCGCGCCCGGATTTTCGGGGTCCTTGCGGTAGGCGCGCATGGCGTCGGCACCTTCGACGATCCGGATGCGATCCGCGCGGATACCGACAAACACCGTGTATGCCGCCCCGGTCTGGTGCTGGCAACGCGAACAATGGCAATAGTTTCCGTAGGCAAAATCGTCAGGCACTTCATAGACAAGACTACCGCAATAGCACCGGCCGGTCAGCAATCTGCCAGCGGCCGCCGCCCTCATCTCAATAAAGCCCGCCCGAACTCAGCGTCCCGAAATCGGCCTTCTTGCCGATCACCTTGCGCTGCCCATCCGAGGTGACAACGGTGGTCCCGTCGCCCGCATCGACCTCGCCCGCCGCGAACAGCGGCAGGTTCTGGCCCATCGCGAAGCCGCCGTCGACCAGCGCGCCCATGCCGAAGATCGGGTCCTCGCCGTCGCGGAAGTATTCGGCCTGCACGAAATCGCCGGAAATCCCGTCCGGCAGGCGTTCGCCGGTGAAGCGGTTGATATTGATGAAATGCCCGCCCGGCGGCAGGCGGAAGGCAGCGCCGCCATATGTCTTGATCGCCTCCTCCATGAAGGCCTGGAACACCGGCACGCAGAGCGTGCCGCCGAACGCCCCTTCGCCCAGCGACCGCGGCTGGTCGTACCCCATGTAGCAGCCGGCCACGATGTTGGATGAGAAGCCGATGAACCACACGTCCTTGGCGTCGTTCGTCGTGCCGGTCTTGCCCGCGATGGGCACCGGCAGGTTGACGCCCGATCCCGATCCGCGCTTGACCACGCCCTCCATCATCGAGGTCAGCTGATAGGCGGTGATCGGGTCCATCACACGCTCGCGGTCCGACAGGATCGCGGGGGGCACGCCGGGGGCGAGGCTCGCCAGCAGGCAATCCTCGCATTTCCGCTGGTCATGGCGATAGACCGTCTTGCCCCAGCGGTCCTGAACGCGGTCGACCAGCGTCGGTTCCAGCCGCTCGCCGCCATTGGCGAACATCGCATAGGCCGCGACCATCTTGTACAGCGTCGTCTCCTGCGCCCCCAGCGCATTGGCGAGGAAGGGCGAGAGGTAATCATAGACGCCGAAGCGTTCGGCATAGGCCGCGACCGTCTCCATGCCGATTTCCTCGGCGATGCGGATCGTCATCAGGTTGCGCGACTGCTCGATGCCGGTGCGCATCGGCGTCGGGCCGTAGAACTTGTTGCTCGCGTTCTTCGGCGTCCAGAGGCCCTGCGGCGTCTCGATCTCGATCGGCGCGTCGATGATGATGGTCGCGGGGCTGAAGCCTGATGTCGAGCGCCGCCGCATAGACGAAGGGCTTGAAGCTGGACCCCGGCTGGCGCTGCGCCTGCGTCGCGCGGTTGAAGACCGACGCCTGATAGCTGAAGCCGCCCTGCATGGCGATGACGCGGCCGGTGTTCACGTCCATCGCCATGAAGCCGCCCTCGACCTCGGGCACCTGGCGCAGCGACCAGCGCCCGAAACTGCCGTCCTCGCCGGTGACAGCGCGCACCATGACAACGTCGCCTTCGCTGACCAGCGCGCCCGCCGTCTTGGCCTTGGGTCCGAGCTTGCCGTCCGCGCCGCGCTTGCGCGCCCAGGTCACATCCTCGGCCGGAATGAAATGTCCGTCCGAATCTTCCTCGACCCCCTCGATGCCGATCCGCGCATCGCTTTCGCCGACCGACAGCACCACTGCGGCGTGCCAGCCCTTCACGTCACGCGGCAGGTCCGCGACGGACGCCAGCGCCGGACGCCAGGTGGCCTCAGCCCCCAGAACCTCGGGCGGAAGGGTCTTGCCCGTGCCGCGCCAGATGCCCTGCCCGCGGTCGAACTTTTCCAGCGCCGTCTGCAGCGCGCCCGCCGCGAGCGCCTGCATGTCCGGGTCCACCGTTGCGCGGATCGTCAGGCCGCCGCCGAAGAATTCCTCTTCCCCGAAGCTTTTCGACAGCTGGCGGCGGATTTCGTCGGTGAAATAGTCGCGCGGCGGCAGGCTGTCCTTGAAGGCCGGATAGTCGCCGTTCTGCACCGTCTTCAGCGGCGTCGCCTTTTCCGCCTCATAAGTCGCCTGATCCAGATAGCCGTTCTGCCACATCTCGCGCAGAACATAGTTGCGCCGCTCGGTCGCGGCGTCCTTGTCGCGCACCGGGTGCAGGCCCTTGCCCGGCGATTTCGGCAGCGCCGCCAGATACGCCGCCTCGGCAGGTGTCAGTTCGGCCAGTGTCTTGTTGTAATAGGTCTGCGCCGCCGCGGTGACGCCGAAGCTGCGCTGCCCGAGGTCGATCTCGTTCAGATAGATCTCCAGCACCTTTTCGCGGCTCAGCGTCGTGACCATACGGTTTGCAAGGATGATTTCCTTGATCTTGCGCTCTGCCGTCCGGTCGCCCGACAGGAACGAGATTTTCGCCACCTGCTGCGGGATCGTCGAGGCCCCGCGCAGGTTTTCGCCGCGCGACCGGATCGCCTCGATCCCCGCCGCCGCGATGCCGCGCAGGTCGAACCCCTGATGGGTGTAGAAATTCTTGTCCTCGGCCGAGATGAAGGCGTGCTTGACCAGGTCGGGAATATCCTCGACCGGCGTGAACAGCCGCCGTTCAGTGGCGAATTCGTCGATGATCCGGCCTTCGCCCGAATAGATGCGGCTGATCATCTTCGGCGTGTACTGCGCGAGGCTCTCCTCGGACGGCAGGTCGCGGGAATACATCCAGAAAACGCCGCCGATGGTCAGCGCGGCGAAGAACACCGCCGTGATGACCCAGCTGAACAGCCCCCCGAATGCGGACGTGATAAAGCGCAGCACCCCTGACAACCCCATGAACGCGCAGGAAGCCTTGTGTATAGCCCCGGTGCGGCCTTCGGTCAAAGCAACTGATGGTCATTGCGGGGCCGGTGCAGCTTTCCGCCGCAGCGTCGCGGACGGCCGCCCGGCCCTATTGCCGCAAGAGCCGCGCCTCGGCCGCATCCGCCGCCTGCCAGTCTGACAGCGCCTGCAAAATCGCGCCCTGCATGGCGCCCCGCCAGACAGGGTCGGTCAGGCGCGCGCGGTCCTTCGCGGATGACAGGAACCCGACCTCCAGCAGAACCGACGGGATGTCCGCGGCCTTCAGCACCGAGAATTCTGCCGATTGCAGTGGATGGCGGTGCATCTTCAGCTCTGCGCCGCTGATCGCGCCGACCAGCTCGGCGGCCAGCCTGTCCGACCGGGGCGTTGTCTCTGCCCGGGCAAGGTCCATCAGCACGCCCGCCACCTCGTCATCATGCCCCTGAAGGTCCACGCCCGCCAGCAGGTCTGCCCGGTCATGCCGCTCGGCCAGACGCGCCGAGGCTTCGTCCCGCGCCGCCCCATCGAGCGTATAGACCGTGGCCCCGGTCGCGGTCCCTTCAGCCAGCGCATCGGCATGCAGCGACAGGAACAGGTCGGCCCCCCCGGCGCGAGCCACGCTGACCCGCGTCTCCAGCGGCACGAAGACATCCTCTTCACGCGTCAGGATCACCGTCATGCCCGCGCGCCGCAGCCGTTCGGCCAGTTCGCGCGCGAAGGTCAGGATGACATGCGCCTCGGTCATCCCCTCGGCCTCGGCCCCCGGGTCGATCCCGCCATGCCCGGGGTCGATCACCACGACCAGCGGCGCATCGCCGGTCTGCCGCCGCTTCGGCTGGTCGACCACCGCCGGTTCGGGCAGCACCCAGTCTCCGCGACTCGCCGTCCGCCGCCGCTCTGTCGCGTTCGACCGCCTGCGCGAACCCTGCGGCGTCCGTCGCGCCGAGCATGATGCGCAGCGTGGCCCCGCCATCCGCGACCCGCGTTTCTTCGGCTGATCTGCAGGCCGTAGTACGCCGTCCAGTGCCAGCACCATCCGCGACCAGCCCGGACCGGAACGGCCCCCAGCCGACCTCGACCACGCGCGACGACCGCGTTCAGCGCGACCGGGACGCGAGGAGCCGAAATCCAACCTCGCGGAAATCGACGACCAGGCGCTGCGGATTGTCCAGATGCATCACGCGGAACGGCACCGGCTGGCTGATCGCCAGGTCCAGCGCGATGCCGTCGCCCTGATCCGTGATCCCCGACGCCTCTGCGTCCAGCCGCGCAAGGGCGGACAGATCGGCAGCCATCGCGCCGACGCCACAGCAAAGGGCGACCAGACCTGCCAGTAAGAAATCGCGACGAAATGCCATGCTGCCCGCTTTTTCGCGGCAGACTATCCGGGCGCACCGTCACTTGGCAAAGTCTCATCACCGTGAATTGCGCCCGCGCGCGCTGCGGGCAATTGTTTGCGCCACAGGGCAGGCTTGCCGCGCCAGGCGGTTTTGCCGCATGGCTTGGCGCCA
This sequence comes from uncultured Alphaproteobacteria bacterium, assembly GCA_963819585.1. GTDB lineage: Bacteria > Pseudomonadota > Alphaproteobacteria > Rhodobacterales > Rhodobacteraceae > JAOADN01. The sequence continues at coordinate 270,493 of CAWFWP010000001.1, read as the reverse complement.
ACAGGCGGAAACGGGACGAAAGGGCGCACGTCAATGAAAGTTCTCCGGATTGCGGCGGCGCTCGTCGCCTTCGCCCTGCCAGCAGCCGCCTTCGACATCACCGCCATGTCGGACGCCGAACGCGAGGCTTTCCGCGCCGAAATCCGCGCCTATCTGCTCGACAACCCCGAGGTCATGGTCGAGGTTCAGACGGCGCTCGATGCCAAACAGCAGGCCGCGCAGGCCGATGCCGACAAGGGCCTGATCGCCGCCAATGCCGACCAGCTGCTGACGGATGCCGACAGCTATGCCGGGGGCAACCTCGATGGCACGCTGACGGTGGTCGAGTTCATCGACTACAAATGCGGCTACTGCAAAAAGGCGCATGCCGAGGTCGCCGAACTGGTCAAATCCGACGGCAATATCCGCTATGTCGTCAAGGAATTCCCGATTCTCGGCGAACAGTCGCTGCTCGCCTCGCGGTTTGCCATCGCCACACTGCGGACTGCCGGACCGGACGCCTATGCGCGCGTGAAGGACGGCTTCTATGAAAGCTTCCGGGGCGACGTGACGCCCGACACGCTGGCCTCGTTCGCCACCGGCCTCGGCCTCGACGCACCTGCGATCATGGCCGCGATGGAGGATCCGGCCGTGCTGGACATCATCAAGGCCAACCACGCGCTGGCCCAGACCATGCAGATTTCCGGCACGCCGACCTTTGTGATGGGCGACACGATGCTGCGCGGCTACGTGCCTTTGGACATCATGCGCAGCATGGTCGCCGACGTCCGGGGCTGACCCACGCCCGTCAGCGCAGCGACGCGATCACCGGTTCCATCACCTCTTCGAAGCGGTCGTGAAGGGTTGCCGCGCGTGGCAGCCGGTTCGACAGGCGCAGCGCGTCATAGCCGTGGACCGCTGACCACGACCGGATCACCGCATCACCAGCGTAAACCGCTTGCCGATTCCACCGGCCGGGGCCTTTCCGACAGCGCGGATCACCCGCCGACCTGCCCCTTCGCCTTCACCTCCGCCCGCCTTTTGTCGGTCAGGCCGTCATGCGGCCCCCGCTCGCGCTCTGGCGCATCGGCCCACCAGTCCTCATGATGCGTCCTGCGTTCGGGGTTCACCGGATAGACGATGCGGTTGTCCGCACGGCTTCGGTCGCCCACGACCAGCAGCTGCACGTCCGTCTCGGTGTTGTTCAGGAAGGAATGCGCCAGCCCGCTTCCCGCCGGAAACCCCACAGCGTCCCCCGGACCCAGCCTATGCAGATCGCCGTCCAGCCAGACATCGGGCGTGCCGGCGATCACGTAGACGAACTCTTCTTCGGTCTTTTCCGCGTGCGGGAAAGACGTGCGCCGCCCCGGCAGCAGACGCTGATGGTGGATGCCGATCCGCGACAGACCGAAATACCCGGCAAACGGCGCATCGAAGCCCATCGGTTCGTCGTGATGGTCGTACTGCCAAGGCCGCCCGTATTCGATGGCCTGCCAGTTGACGATTGCCGGATGCCGCCCATCCATATCCACCTCCGCGCCCGTTACTCCGCCGCCTCTTTCGCGCCCTCGGCCGCCGCGATCTCGGCAGCCTTCTGTTCGACCAGCTCAACGATGTGGTCGATCATCCTGTCGTTGCCGAGCTTATGGACCTGCTTGCCCGCCAGATAGACCATCCCCGACCCGGCACCACCGCCGGTGAAGCCGATATCCGTCATCAGCGCCTCGCCCGGCCCGTTCACCACGCAGCCGATGATCGACAGGCTCATCGACTGCGTGACATGCGCCAGCCGCTCCTCCAGCGCGCTCACCGTCTTGATCACATCGAAGCCCTGCCGCGCGCAGGACGGGCACGAGATGATCGTGACGCCCCGGTGCCGCAGCCCCAGCGATTTCAGGATTTCAAAGCCGACCTTGACCTCTTCCACCGGGTCCGCCGACAGCGACACCCGGATCGTGTCGCCGATCCCGAACCACAGAAGCGACCCGAGGCCGATGGCCGACTTGACCGTGCCCGACACCAGCCCGCCCGCCTCGGTGATCCCCAGATGGATCGGCGCATCCGTCACGGTGGCAAGCTGCTGATAGGCCGCCGCCGCCATGAACACGTCCGACGCCTTCACCGAAATCTTGAATTCGTGAAAATCGTTGTCCTGCAACAGCTTGATATGATCGAGGCCGCTTTCGACCATCGCGTCCGGGCAGGGCTCGCCATACTTGTCCAGAAGGTGCTTTTCCAGCGATCCGGCATTCACCCCGATCCGGATCGAACAGCCGTGGTCGCGCGCCGCCCTGACCACTTCCCGCACCCGGTCCGCCGACCCGATATTGCCCGGATTGATCCGCAGGCAGGCCGCACCCGCCTTTGCCGCCTCGATCGCGCGCTTGTAGTGGAAATGGATGTCCGCGACGATCGGCACCGGGCTTTCCGCCACGATCTCGCGGAGCGCGCGCGACGATGCCTCGTCCGGCACCGAAATCCGCACGATGTCCGCCCCCGCCACCGCGCAGCGCTGCACCTGTTCGATGGTCGCCGCGACATCCGTGGTCAGCGTATTCGTCATCGTCTGCACGGAAATCGGCGCGTCACCGCCGACCGCGACCTTGCCCACCATGATCTGGCGCGACACGCGGCGGTCGATGTTCCGCCAGGGCCGGATCGGATTGTGGGTCATCGTGCGGCGTCTCCCCGGGGGCATCCTCCCCTAGATAAGCCCGCTGTCGCCCTTGGGCAACGCGATTACTCGGAAACCGCTGCGTCCAGTGGCACGTCCGGCACCGGGTCGGGGCCAACCGAGGCGACATCGACATAGCGCGCAAGGTCCGCATCGCGTGCCATGTCCGCGACCGCATAGGCCGCTGTCAGCGTCTCGGGCGTCAGGACCAGATTCTTCGTGACCTGACCGTCCAGTCCCTGCCGGACCATAGGTCGTGCCGTTCACCGCAAAGTAGAGCGCACCGGATTCGCCGACCTTCAGGACCGGTGCCTCTTCCAGCTTCGGCAACGCATAGCGTTCCCCCGCATCGAGGATTTTCTCGAAGATCACCGTGCCGTCCGTCGATTGCACACGGACCCAGGCCGGACGCACCGCCAGAAGCTCCAGCGCCGGGGCATCGGCCGCCACGACCTGCACCGGCGTCGATCCCAGTTCGGGCACGCTCAGCGCAGCGGCCGCAGCGGCAATCGCCGCATCCGCCTCGGCATCGGTGCCCTGTGCCGCGAGCGACCCCACGGTGTTCGGGTCGATGGCCGCGATGGGTCCGTCGCGCGCGACCAGAACCGGCGCATCCAGCGCCTCGGGCCGGTAGAGCCGGTCCAGTGCCTCGGGCTCTGCCGCCGTATCGACAGCTGGCAGCCCCGCCAGATCGACCGTGCCGCCGTCCGCCGGGGCGGTCAGCCCCTGCGCGGACCCCGGCATCGGGTTCAGGTCCGCCATCACGCCCGGCGCCTGATCGACCGGGGCCAGTTGCACGCGCTGCACTTCCTGCAGCACCGACCAGCCGCCATAGCCGATCCCGCCGATCAGCGCCGCAAGCACAAGGATTGACCCGATGGCCCCCGGCTCGACTCCCGACCAGAACGCCTCGCCGCGCGGCACGAAGCTTGCATTCGGGTTCGCCAGCGGTTCGGAATATTCGCGCACCTTGGGCTTCGGCCCCGATGCCGCCGCCGACATGCCATGCGCCACCTCGAAACCCGCCTCGGCGCAGAACCGGCGGAACGCCCAGTCAGGGTCCAGCCCCAGGTAGCGCGCGTAGGACCGCACATATCCCGCGATGAAGCCCGGCGTCTCGAACGCCGTCGCATCCGCGTTTTCGATGGCCGCGATGTAACTTGCCTTGATCTTCAGCTCGCGCTGCACGTCCAGAAGCGATTTGGACAGCGTCGCGCGTTCACCGCGCATGACATCGCCAAGGCGCAGATCATAGTCGTCAAACCCCTTGGGTTTGTCCGCCTCATCCGTCGAAGGTTGGAACCTCCGCCCGATCATGCCTGCTGCCTCAGTCCCATGTCCCCAGTCGGCTGACGATTCGCCGTTCTTCGCTCCGACCCATTAGAGATTCTGTAACACAGAGAAAGGGGGAATGCGACGGTGGAGGCCACAAAATCTGCGGTTCAGCGCAAAACTGCGCAGCCCGCAGGTGTCTGTCTAGTGGGCCGAAGGCAAAGGGTTTTCCGGCCCTTCCCCGCAGCCCCGCCAGATGCGTCGCTGCTGCGCTGCGGCAGGAATTGCTGCGTTGCGGCAATTTTGCCACGCCCACATTCCCGCAACGCCCGCTGGGTGCGCGCCGCGCGCTCTGGACAGCGGAGGCCGGGCTGCTACCGTCCGGCGGCGGCGCATCCCGCGCCCGGCGGCCCGCTCCCGGCCGCAAGCGAGGTTCCATGACGCTTGACGCTGTCCTCTCCCGCATCGACGACACGCTGCCCGAGGCGCTGGACCGCCTGTCAGACCTTCTGCGCATCCCCTCCATCTCCACCGACCCTGCCTACAAACCCGACTGCGCCCGCGCCGCCGACTGGCTTTCGGCCGAACTCGGCGGCCTCGGGTTCGACGCCGCCGCGCGTCCGACCCCCGGCCATCCGATGGTCGTGGCACAGTGCGACGGACCGAAGGGCAAGGGCGGGCGGCATCTTCTGTTCTACGGCCACTACGATGTGCAGCCCGTCGATCCGCTGTCCCTCTGGCACCGCGACCCCTTCGATCCCGTCATCGAGGATACGCCCAAGGGCCAGGTCATCCGCGGACGCGGGTCGTCAGACGACAAGGGCCAGCTGATGACGTTTGTCGAGGCCTGCCGGGCGTGGAAGCATGTCAACGGCCACCTGCCCGGACGTCTCACGATCTTTCTGGAGGGGGAAGAGGAATCCGGCTCGCCCTCGCTTGTCCCCTTCATGCAGGCCAATGCGGCCGAACTGCGCGCCGACATCGCGCTGATCTGCGACACCGGGCTTTATGACGACGGCACGCCTGCCATCACCACCATGCTGCGCGGCCTCTTGGGCGAAGAGGTCACGATCACAGGCCCCGACAAGGACCTGCATTCGGGCAGCTACGGCGGCGTTGCCATGAACCCGATCCGGGTTCTGTCGCGCATCATCGCCGCCCTGCACGATGATACCGGCCGCGTCACCCTGCCCGGCTTCTACGACGGCGTCACCGAACTGCCCGATGCCGTGCGCCAGCAGTGGCAGGGTCTCGCCTTCGACCACGCGAAATTCCTCGGCGATGTCGGCCTGTCCATTCCGGCGGGCGAACAGGACCGCACACCGCTGGAAATGATCTGGTCGCGCCCGACGGCCGAGGTGAACGGGATCAGCGGCGGCTACGCGGGCGACGGGTTCAAGACAGTCCTGCCCTCGAAGGCGACCGCCAAGATCAGCTTCCGCCTTGTCGGCGATCAGGACCCGCTGGCCATCCGCGAGACGTTCCGCCAGTGGGTGCGCGACCGCCTGCCCGCCGATTGCAGCGTCGACTTCCACGGCCATGGGGCCAGCCCCGCCGGCCGGATGGAAATCGCCGATCCGGCCTTCGACGCCGCGCGCGCCGCGCTCACCGACGAATGGGGCCGTCCCGCCGCGTTCATCGGCGCGGGCGGGTCGATCCCCATCGCGGGCTATTTCAAGACCGTTCTGGGGATGGACGCGATGCTGATCGGTTTTGCAAAGGACGACGACCTGATCCACAGCCCGAACGAGAAGTATGACGTCGAAAGCTTCCGCAAGGGCATCCGCAGCTGGGCGCGCATTCTGGCGCGGCTGGCCTGAGGGACCGCCGAACGCAAAAAGCGGGGGCCCGAAGGCCCCCGTTCCTGTCACGGTGATGCGGATTGGGATGGGGGGGACGATTCCGCCCGTGACGGTGTCGGCCTCAGCTGGCGGCCTTCACTTCGCTCGCCTCGTACTTGCCGGCCTTCTCGGTCCACATGAGGCTGACCTTTTCGCCGACCTTCACGCTGTCGATCTTGAAGCCCTGCGGCAGCATGTAGACCGTGCCGTTGTCCAGCGTGATCGACATCGCCTTGGCGTCGATCGACTTGATCGCGCCGGTGGCGGCCGAGGCCGCGAAGGCCGCGCCGGACAGGCCGATGGCAGACACGATGAGAGCGGGAAGAAGAACACGACGCATGGTGCGTACTCCGATTTTCAGGTCCCTCCACGTAGGACGGGACACCGTCTTTTCGAAACCGTCCTGGTCTGTCGCGTCGGCGGAGACCCCTTGTTTTTCTGGCGTTCCGCCCGGCAGGCCCCGGTTTCACGGGCTGGACTACAGCCGATGTTGCAGCACTGAAAGACACCGCACGCAGGGCTGAATCTCTGCGATCCGTGAACGGCGCGGATCGGAACGTGCGCCGCGTCATGTCACCTAACCCATTGATCCTGTTGCAGTCTGCGGCCCCCTATCGGGCATTCCGCCGCAGGCGCATCTTGTGATGCCCTGTGACGGACGCAGGCCCGCGCTGAAACATGCCCGAACGCCAGTTGAGGGCACCGGACGGGGCAGTCTCATGGGATCGGGGAATCAGAACGCCCGGGCGTTTCCATCGGGTCGGTGGCGCGGTGGACGGGGCTCGAACCCGCGACCCCCGGCGTGACAGGCCGGTACTCTAACCAACTGAGCTACCACCGCCGACGACCCGACCGGAAACGCATTCCCGGGCGTGGGCTGCGTCTTAGGGGCGATGCACGGGGGCGTCAAGCGTCCGTCGCGCAGATTCTGCCTGCCCCCCTACCGCTCCGGCGCCGGAATGAACTCTGCGTCATCCCCCGGCGGCAGGCGGAACCGTCCATGCATCCAGTCGCCCGCGCGCCACGCCTCGCGCGCCGCGTCGATCCGTTCCTTCGACGAGGCCACGAAATTCCACCAGATGTGCCGCGGCCCCAGCGTCGCCCCGCCCAGCAGCATCAGCCGCGCGCCCGCGTCGCCCGCCTTCATCGACATCCGGTCGCCCGGCCGGAACACCATCATGCGTCCGGCCTCGAACACCTGCCCCGCCACCTCGACCGAGCCCTGCGTCACATAGGCCCCCCGGTCCTCGTGGTTGTCCGGCAGCGGGATCGCCGCACCGGGGGCCAGGATCGCATCGGCATAGAACGTCTCCGACGCCACCGTCACCGGCGCGCGTTCGCCCCAGGCATCGCCCAGGATCAGCCGCACCGTCTTGCCCTCGCCCTCCAGCAGCGGCAGCGCATCCGCGCCCGCATGTTCGAACGCCGCCGGGACATCCTCCTGCCCGTCGGGCAGCGCCACCCAGGTCTGGATGCCGAACAGCGTCTGGCCAGCCTCGCGCGCCGCCCCGTCCGTGCGTTCCGAATGCGTGATCCCGTGCCCCGCCACCATCCAGTTCACCGCCCCCGGCTCGATCCAGGCATCGGTCCCCAGACTGTCGCGGTGATGCATCCGGCCCGAATACAGATAGCTGACCGTGGCGAGGCCGATATGCGGATGCGGGCGCACATCCATGCCCTTGCCGCGCAGGAATTCCACCGGGCCGAACTGGTCGAAGAAGATGAACGGCCCCACCATCTGCCGCTGGGTGCTGGGCAGCGCGCGCCGCACCTCGAAACCCCCCAGATCGCGGGCGCGCGGCACGATGACCGTCTCGATCGCATCGACGGCATCGCCGATGGGGATTTCGGGATCAAGCAGCGGGTTCCAGCTCATGGGCGGCCTCCTTGGTCAGATCCGAAGATAGGGGCACAGGGGTCGCACGTCACCGTGCAATCGCCGCGCAGCCACCGTGCAAGGGGGCACCTAAGACGCAACGCGGGAACGCTGGTGGGCGGTGAGGGACTCGAACCCCCGACATCCTCGGTGTAAGCGAGGCGCTCTACCAACTGAGCTAACCGCCCCTGCGCCGCGCAATAGCCGCGCTTTCACGCCCCGGCAAGTGCGTCACGCGGTCGACTGCGCTTTTGTTTGGCATGAACTGCGTTCCGCGCTAGCCTTTTCCGCACGCGCCTCCGGGGGATGCAATGGATGCTGTGAATGTGGGGGAAAGGCTTTCGTCCCTGGGTCTCGACGGCCGGGTCGTGGGCCGGGATGGCGCGGAATACGATACCGCGAGGCGCGTCTGGAACGGGGTGCGGGACTGCTCGCCCCTTGCAGTCGTCAGGGCCGCGACGGTCGAGGATGTGCGCCGCGTGGTCCGACTTGCGGCCGATACCGGAACGCTTCTCGCAGTGCGCGGCGGCGGGCATTCGATTCCGGGGCTTTCCACCTGCGATGACGGCATCGTCCTCGACCTCGCCGCCATGAACAAAATCGACACGGATCCGGCGGCGCGGACCGCCCGCGTCGGCGGCGGTGCGCTGCTCGGCGATCTGGACCGCGCGGGCGCGCCGCACGGTCTGGTCGTGCCCGCCGGGGTGATCTCGCATACCGGCGCGGGCGGGCTGACGCTGGGCGGGGGAATGGGCTGGCTCAGCCGCCGCTTCGGCCTGACGATCGACCATCTTGTCAGGGCAGACTTAGTGACGGCCTCGGGCGACATGATCGTCGCGGACGCTGAGACCGAACCGGAGCTCTTCTGGGGCCTCAGGGGAGGCGGCGGCAATTTCGGCGTCGTGACCGCCTTCACGTACAGGATGCAACCGCTGGGCCGGGTCGAGACCCGCAACTGGACCTGGCCACCCGAGCGGGTCGGCGCGGCGCTGAGCGCCCTGTCCCGCCTCGCATCCGACGCACCGCGGAACCTCTGCGTTTCGCTGGGCGTGACCCGTCCCGGCCTGTCTGTCACAGTGCTGCAAAGCGGCCCGGACATCGACGCGCGCGCCTGGGAACGCTTCGCCTCGCTGGCCGGGCCGGGCGAAGAAGGTCCTTGCTTCTCCGACTTCGTCGCCTTCCAGTCGCGGAGCGACGACTACGTTCCCTGGGGCCGACGGTACTATTCACGCGGCGGCTTTCTCGCCGCCCTGCATCCCGAGGCGATCGCGGCCATTATGGATGTCGCGCGCGATTTCCCGACGCCGGATGCGGAAGTCTACATGCTGCAGCTCGGCGGTGCCGTCGCCGACATCAGCGAAGACGCGACGGCCTATTCCGGCCGCGCCGCCGGCTGGTACTGGATCGTGCAACCGATCTGGGACGATCCGGCGCTTGACGCCCGCTGCATCGCCCACGGTCGGGGGGGCGCCGCACGCATGGCCGCCGTTTCAAGCGCCGGCAACTATGTGAACGAACAGGGCGACATCGGAACAGACATCGCACGTCAAAGTTATGGCGAGGTCAAATACCGCAGGCTCGGGGCGCTCAAGGCGCGCTTCGACCCGGGGAACCTGTTCCGCCTGAACCAGAACATCCTGCCCCAGCCCTGATCGCGCCCGGTCGCGCCGTGGCGACGGGGATTGCGGAAGGCAGAGCCGCTGCGACGGCTCCTCAGGTCTTGTGATACGTCTCGGGCATGCCCCAGACCGGCGTCGGGATGCCTTCCATCCGCGCCTTCGGCTGCAGCGAAAAGAACTGCGAATAGTGCCGCGACCGGTGCAGGTTGCCGCCGTGGAACCACAGGCCCTCCTGCTGCGCCGACAGAACATCCGGCAAAACAAAAGCGCGCCTGTCGATGGCGCGCTTTCAGGAAATCTGGTGGGTGATAAGGGATTTGAACCCCTGACATCTTCGATGTGAACGAAGCGCTCTACCACTGAGCTAATCACCCGTCGGCGCGGCGTTTAGCTTTATTCGGCAGGCTCTGCAAGCTGCTCCTGTGCCGCATCGGCGTCGATGGCGTCACCCTTGGACGCGGCCTTGGCAGGCCCGCCCCGGCGCAGCTTGACCGTCAGCATCTCGCCGCCGTCCAGATCGCGGTGCTTGTTCACACGCGCCCGTCCGAAGGGCGGCAGGGCCAGCATCTCGCCCCCCGCCAGCGCGTCGCCCAGCACGGTCAGCACCGCCTCGACGATCTCGCGCGTGTCTTTCTTCTTCGCGCCAGACACCTGCACCACGCGGTCGATCAGGTCCTTCTTGCGCAGCGTGCCGCCCTTGACCGGGGTGGTGGGTGCTGTGGCTGCCGCAGGCTTCGCCGCAGCCTTGCGCCGCGCAGCAGCGGGCTTTGCCGCCGCCGCCCTGCGCGGCTTTGCCGCCTTTGTTCCGGCTTTGGTTTCGGTCATGTCCTGCCCTCCGATCCTGTCTTCACGCGATCCTTCGGAAAGCATATGCTGTACCATTCCGCTTGGCCACACATCCCTGCCCACAGCAACCCTGACACATGGCATGTGCCGCCAAAATGAACCGGGCGGACCCTGCGGCCCGCCCGTTCCCGGCATCTGCTGCCCCGGCGGTCAGTGCGCCACGGCACCCGACCCCGGATCGCCCTTGTCGGCGATCATCGCGGCCTTCGCCGCTGCTGCCTCGGCCTCTTCGTCCCAGACCACCGATTCAGGCTGCCGCACCAGCACCTGCGCCAGCACTTCGCGGACGTGGGACACCGGGATGATCGTCAGGCCCTGCTTCACGTTGTCAGGGATTTCCGTCAGGTCCTTCGCGTTCTCTTCCGGGATGAACACCGTCGTGATCCCGCCGCGCAGGGCCGCCAGCAGCTTCTCCTTCAGCCCCCCGATCGGCAGCGCGTTGCCGCGCAACGTGACCTCGCCCGTCATGGCGATGTCCTTCCTGACCGGGATGCCCGTCAGCACCGACACGATGGACGTGACCATCGCCAGACCGGCCGACGGCCCGTCCTTGGGCGTCGCGCCTTCGGGGACGTGCACATGGATGTCGATCTTCTCGAACACCGGCGGCTTGACCCCCAGCTGCGGGCTGATCGACCGGACATAGGATGCCGCCGCCTCGATGGATTCCTTCATCACATCGCCCAGCTTGCCGGTCGTCTTCATCCGGCCCTTGCCCGGCAGTTTCAGCGCCTCGATCTGCAACAGATCGCCGCCGACGCTTGTCCAGGCCAGACCCGTCACCACGCCGACCTGATCTTCCTTCTCGGCCAGGCCATAGCGGAACCGCTTGACGCCCAGGTATTGCTCCAGCCCCTCGGCCGTCACCACGACCTCGGTCACGTCCTTGCGGACAAGCTTCGTCAGCGCCTTGCGCGCCACCTTGGCGATCTCGCGCTCCAGGTTCCGCACCCCCGCCTCGCGCGTGTAGGTCCGGATCATTTCCTGAAGCGCGTCGTCGGTCAGGCGGAACTCGCCCTTCTTCAGCCCGTGGTTCTTGATCTGCTTCGGAACCAGGTGGCCCTTGGCGATCTCGCGCTTTTCGTCCTCGGTGTAGCCCGCCAGCGGAATGATCTCCATCCGGTCCAACAGCGGCGAGGGCATGTTGTAGCTGTTCGCCGTGGTGATGAACATCACGTCGGACAGGTCGTATTCGACCTCCAGATAGTGGTCCACGAAGGTCGAGTTCTGTTCCGGGTCCAGCACCTCCAGCATCGCCGACGCCGGATCGCCCCGGAAATCCTGGCCCATCTTGTCGATCTCATCCAGCAGGATCAGCGGGTTGGTCGTCTTCGCCTTTTTCAGCGACTGGATGATCTTGCCCGGCATCGACCCGATATAGGTCCGCCGGTGGCCGCGGATTTCGCTCTCGTCCCGCACGCCGCCCAGCGAAATGCGGATGAACTCGCGCCCCGTCGCTTTCGCCACGGACTTGCCGAGCGACGTCTTGCCCACGCCGGGCGGGCCGACGAGGCACAGGATCGGCCCTTTCAGCTTCTGGCTGCGCGTCTGCACCGCCAGATACTCGACGATCCGTTCCTTGACCTTTTCCAGCCCGTAGTGATCCGCGTCCAGCACCGCCTGCGCCGCCTTCAGGTCACGCTTGACCTTCGACTTGATCCCCCACGGCAGGCCCAGCATCCAGTCGAGGTAGTTCCTGCACCACCGTCGCCTCGGCCGACATCGGCGACATCGTCCGCAGCTTTTTCAGTTCGCCCTCGGCCTTTTCGCGCGCCTCTTTCGACAGCTTGGTCGCGGCGATCTTTTCGGCCAGCTCGTTAGCCTCGTTCGCGCCGTCCTCGCCGTCGCCCAGCTCCTTCTGGATCGCCTTCATCTGCTCGTTCAGGTAGTACTCGCGCTGGGTCTTCTCCATCTGCGTCTTGACGCGGGTCTTGATCTTCTTCTCGACCTGCATCACCGACAGCTCGCCCTGCATCAGGCCGAACACCTTCTCCAGCCGCGACGCCACGTTCAGCGTCTCCAGCAGGTCCTGCTTCTGCGCCACCTCGATGCCCAGATGCCCCGACACAAGGTCCGCCATCCGCGCCGGTTCGCGCGTTTCAGCAACAGATGAAAGCGTCTCCTCGGGGATGTTCTTCTTGATCTTGGCGTATTTCTCGAACTCGTCCGCGACCGACCGCAGCAGCGCCTCGACCGAAGGCGCATCGCCCGGTTCTTCGCTCAGGAATTCTGCCCGCGCCTCGAAAAAGCGGTCGTTCTTCAGATACTCGGTGATGCGCACGCGCGCCTTGCCTTCGACCAGCACCTTCACGGTGCCATCCGGCAGCTTGAGCAACTGCAGCACATTCGCCAGCACACCCGCCGAATAGATGCCATCGGAGGTCGGGTCGTCCGCCGTCGGATCGATCTGGGATGACAGCAGGATCTGCTTGTCGTCCTGCATCACCTCTTCCAGCGCCCGCACGGATTTTTCGCGGCCCACGAACAGGGGCACGATCATGTGCGGAAACACCACGATGTCGCGCAGCGGCAGCACCGGATAGCTGGCAGCCAAAGGTCCACTCATTCTTTTTCCTTTCTGGCAGGAAGGTCCGGCCCCGGATGTCGGCGACCCTTGCCCTTCCCCGCGTCGGTCCCTGTCAGGGATCGGCTACTGGACGGTTTATCTGGGGTCCCGGCGGCCCGCCGTCAACCAACCCCCGCAGATGTGTCCGGGAAGATTGCCGAAACCGGCCGCCAAGGGCAAGGGCGCGCAGCGTCTGCCCGCGCGTTTCCGTCGCGGTCCGCCGCCGGAATTCCGCCCGGAACGCCGCACTGTTTCATCGGTCCGGGTCCGTCCGCCCCGCCTGCCTGCGCAGCCAGGCCACGATTTCGGACCCGACCTGCGGATCGACCGGCCCCGCGATCAGGTCGGGATAGTCCGCAAAGGAATGCGCGCCCGCCTTCCGCCGCAGCACATGCGTCATGTCCGGCAGGGTGACAACTGTGGCCGCCGGGTTCAGCGCCGCGATCACCGCCGCATCCGCCGGATCGCACTGGAGATCTTTCTCCGCCGCGATCAGCAGCGTCGGCAGCCGGTTCGCCGCATGGACCGCCCGGTTGTCCGACCGCAGGAAATCCCGCAGCGACCGCGCATCGGCATCCTTGCCGCCGATCTTCATCACCGCGTCCGCCGATCCCAGCAGCCGGTCGATGGTCCGCGCCTGCTGCCGCTCCACCCCGCCCCGCAGCCACAGGACCGACCGGATCACCCAGCCCTTCGGACCCGCGCATATCCCGGAACATCCGCGCCATCTGCGCCGCCTGCGCCATCAGCATCGCGCGGCCGTCCTGGATATAGGGGCAGATCAGGATCAGCCCCGCGACCCCGCCGGACTTCACCGCCACCTGCGGGGCCAGGACCGTGCCCTCGGAATGACCCAGCAGAAAGACCGGCCCCACCTCCTCTGTCACGCGCAGACCCGCCACCACTGCGCACGCATCCCCGATCAGGTCCACAAACCCGTGCGTCAGATAATCGCCCGTCGACGCCCCGCAGCCCCGCTTGTCATAGCGGAACGACGCATACCCCGCTTCGGCCAGTGACGCTGCCAGCGCGTTGAAGATGTTCAGCGCCTGACCGGGCATGTTCTCGTCCCGGTCCAGCGGCCCGGACCCTTGGATCATCACCACCAGCGGATGGGGCCCTGGTCCGTCGGGCAGGTTCAGCGTTCCGGCCAGCGTCACCGGGCCGTTTGCGAATGTCAGCTCCCGCGCCTGCATCAGACCGGCTCGATGTCGCCCAGCGCGCGTGCCGCATGGAACTCCGCCACGAACGCGTCCAGCCGTCCCGCCCGCGATGGCGTCGCGCAGTCCCTGCATCAGGGTCTGGTAATAGTGCAGGTTGTGCCAGGTCAGCAGCATGCCCGAAATCATCTCGCCCGCCCGGAAGACGTGGTGCAGATAGGCGCGGGAATAGCCCCGGCAGGCCGGGCAGGTGCAGCCTCGTCCAGCGGGCGCGGGTCGTCCGCATGGCGCGCGTTCTTGATGTTCACCTGCCCGCGCGGCGTCCAGGCCTGCCCCGTCCGCCCCGACCGCGACGGCAGCACGCAGTCCATCATGTCGATGCCGCGCTGCACCGCGCCGACGATGTCGTCGGGCTTGCCGACCCCCATCAGATAGCGCGGCCGGTCCGCAGGCAGCAGCCCCGGCGCATAGTCCAGCACGCCGAACATCGCCTCCTGCCCCTCGCCCACCGCAAGGCCGCCGATCGCATAGCCGTCGAACCCGATGCCCGTCAGCGCCGCAGCGCTTTCCTCGCGCAGCGTCCCGCGTGACGCCGCCCTGCATGATCCCGAACAGCGCATGCCCCGGCCGGTCGCCGAACGCCTCGCGCGACCGTTGCGCCCAGCGCATCGACAGGCGCATCGACTTGGCCACCGCCTCCTCCGTCGCAGGCAGCGCCGGGCATTCGTCGAACGCCATCACGATGTCCGACCCGAGCAGGCGCTGGATTTCCATGCTGCGTTCCGGCGACAGGTGATGCTTCGACCCGTCGATATGGCGATGCGAAGGTCACGCCGTCCTCGGTCAGCTTGCGCAGGACTGGCCAGGCTCATCACCTGGAACCCGCCGCTGTCGGTCAGGATCGGCCGCTCCCAGTTCATGAACCGGTGCAGCCCGCCCAGCGCCGCGATCCGCTCCGCCGTCGGGCCGCAGCATCAGGTGATAGGTGTTGCCGAGCAGGATGTCGGCGCCGGTCGCCCGCACGCTTTCGGGCAGCATCGCCTTGACCGTCGCCGCGGTGCCGACCGGCATGAAGGCGGGCGTGCGGATGTCGCCGCGCGGCGTGCGGATGATGCCGGTGCGGGCGGCCCCGTCGGTGGCGGTCAGGGTGTAGGAGAAGCGGCCGGTCATGTCGGGCGCCGTGATAGCGCGCCGGTGGCGTCCCCGCCAGACCGGCGTCCACCATTTGCCAGCAAGCGTATGGCGCTTTGCCATACGCTTGCTGGCAGGTTGCTGGCACGGATTTCCGGCCCTTCGGCGGGCTGGACCCGCCGCCCCTAAATCCCTATATATTCACTCAACAACTATCGGAATGCCCATGACCGCCGAGGCCGCCACCCCCCTTGAAGGCACGCCGCTGATCCGTCCGTCCACGACGGACCATCCGCTCTACGACGAGGTCGTGGCCGCCTGCCGGACGGTCTATGACCCTGAAATCCCTGTGAATATCTACGATCTTGGCCTCGTCTACACGATCGATATCTCCCCCGAGAACGCGGTCGAGATCGTGATGACCCTGACCGCCCCCGGCTGCCCCGTCGCGGGCGAGATGCCCGGCTGGGTCGCAGACGCGGTGGGGCCTTTGCCCGGCGTGAAGCACGTGGACGTCAACATGACGTTCGAGCCGCAGTGGGGCATGGACATGATGTCCGACGAAGCAAGGCTGGAACTGGGGTTCATGTAAGGCTTTGGCTCTGTGTCCAAGGATTGCATCCATCAAGTCATCAGACTTGATTTCAAAGTAATAAAGCCCTATGACTTGATAAGTGTCAGATCAAGTCGTAGGGCATTATGGATCCAACAGTGATTGCAGTCCTCACGGGCGATCTCGTGGGCTCGACCGGACATCCGGCAGAAGCGGTCGATGCCGCGATGCAGGCAATCCACACGGTCGCACTCAGCATCGCTGACTGGCAAACCCCGCCAACAGACACGCGCTTCACCCGCTTCCGGGGGGACGGCTGGCAGATGGTTCTCACCAATCCCCGTTTCGCCCTCAGAGCGGCTGTCGTCATCCAAGGTAGGTTGAAGGCGATGGGCATGGAAAGCCGTATCTTCATTGGAATTGGCAAGGCAAAAAGTCTCGGAACCAGCAGTCTTGCAGACGCTGCGGGCGAAGCATTCGAAAAGTCAGGCCATGGTTTGGACAGCATGGGCAACGCGTGGCGGTTGGGCCTCGACAAGGAGGGCATCCTTATCGAGGATCAACTTATCGCCGACCTACTTGGCGAGCGTATGGAGCGATGGACCACCGCGCAGGCCGAAGCTGCCTCATTGCAGTTGGCTTCACCGGTCAAGATCAGAACCTTGTTCGACATCGGCAGGGCGCTGAACATCAGTCCGCAAGCGGTAAACTACCGTGTCCGGGGCGCGGGATGCTACGCGATTGCATCCGTCTTGCGGCGATGGGAGAACCTCAAAGTCCGGGAAGGCTGGGAATCCACACATGACTGAAACCTTCGCCGCCCTCCTCTTCGCCCATGCCATCACCGATTTCATCCTTCAGACCAACGGCATGGCCCAAGGCAAGCAGGCCCGGCAAGCGGTTCCGTTCACCCTCCACATCGCCATCGTCGCCGCCACAGCGACGTTCGCGCTCGGGACGACGGCATGGCTGCCCATCGCCACCCTCACCGCCGCGCACTTCATTATAGACCTTGCCAAGACCTTCGCCCCACCCAAGCGCCTCTGGCCCTTCATCGCCGACCAGACCGCCCATATCCTTGCAATCGCTGCTATTTCCGCCTGGCTGCCTGACCTCTGGTCCTCGGGCCTCTGGTCAACCGCCCTGCCCCGGACTGCAGCCCTTCCCTCCCTCATGGCCCTCGCCGCAGGCCTCATCCTTGCCACCCGTGCAGGCGGCTTCGCCGTCGGTCTGCTGATGGCCCCCTGGGCCGCGCTTGACCTGCCGAAGGGCCTTGCCAACGGCGGCAAGCTGATCGGCTGGATGGAGCGCGGGCTGATCTTCCTGCTCGTCATCGTCGGACAGACCGGTCAGATCGGCTTCCTGATCGCAGCGAAGTCCATCTTGCGGTTCGAGACTGCGTCGAAGGACCAGCAGGCCGGCGAATACGTCATCATCGGCACGCTTGCGTCCTTCGGCTGGGCGCTTGCAGCCGCCTACGCGACACTGGCCCTGACAGGTCTTCTGCCCCCGCTTGGAATTCCACCCGCGACACCTTAGATTGATGGAGTAACTCGGAGCCTTCCCATGTTCGGCATACCCGGCAAACCACCTGTCAGCCTCACCCCGTCTGCCGTCCGTCAGATCGCGCATCTGATGGCGAAGGATGGCGCGCACGGCCTCCGCCTCGGCGTCAAGAAGGGCGGTTGCGCGGGCATGGAATACACAATGGAATTCGCCGCAAACCCCGGTCCGATGGACGAAGTGATCGAACAGGACGGCGCGCGGGTGATGATCGCACCGATGGCGCAGATGTTCCTGTTCGGGACCGAGATCGACTACGAGACGGCGCTGCTGTCCGCCGGGTTCCGCTTCAACAACCCGAACGTCGCCGAGGCCTGCGGCTGCGGCGAATCGATCAAGTTCAAGGACGCCCCCGCCGCCTGAAGGCGATCCCGCGGTGCAGCGCCTAGGGCTGCGAGGGTTCGGCAGTCAGGCTTTGGCCGCGCAGATAGGCTATGTGCATGAACCCCGGCAATCCGTCCGGCAGGTCCGCTCCGACAAGCCGCTTGTGCTGGAACTGACTGATACCGATCAGCGCCACTGTCGGATCCCCCTGCCCGCTGGCCGACAGAAGGACCGCCTGCGCCGTCCGATTGCCCGTGGCCGGTGTCGAAAATGCCCCGATCAGGGACAGGGCGATGACGGTCTCCGGCGACAGCCCTTCGCCCACCCGCATCGCGCGCAGAGTCCGGATCAGCCGTGGCGCCCGGTCGGGTGACGTATCGGTGCGCTCAGCCAGACTGCTCAGCAGGGTGTTGGCCAACCCGGTTGCGACGACCGCGTTGCCTGTCCCGTCCGGACCGGCCCGATGGACCGTAACAAGCGCCGACTGCGGCAGGAACGCGCCTGCCGTTTGCGGTGCATCGAGGGTCGCTGCAGCACAGTCCAGCGCAACGCATTGGGCAAGACAGAAAAGCCAGGTCTTCATGGGCCAGCCCCTCCCGGGCGGGCCGGACGACCCCCTTCAAGCGGCCGGTGCCCGACTTCTAAACCAAATCGAAACGGAGTCAAATAATTATTTAATTTCAGTTATTTACGAATTATCAACCTTGATTGACAAAGGCTTAACGTGCGCCCGTCGTCCTGCCGCCGCGCGCCCTTTCGCAGGGCCGGAACTTGGCCTAGTCTGCCCGGCAACAGAAGGCAGTCAGACAGGACGACAGATGCGCAGAAAGCTTGCGGCGGGGAACTGGAAGATGAACGGGCTCGCGGCCTCGCTGGGCGAGATCGCTGCGCTGAACGCGGCGCATCCCGCGCCCGCCTGTGAGATGCTGCTCTGCCTGCCCGCGACGCTAATCGCGCAAGGCAACTGGGCAGCGCGTGGATCGGCGCTGAAGCTCGGCGGACAGGATTGCCACACTGCCGTTTCCGGGGCGCATACCGGCGACGTTTCCGCCGCGATGCTGGGCGACGCGGGGGCAAGTCACGTTATTGTCGGCCATTCCGAACGCCGCGCGGATCATGGCGAAGGCGATGCGCTGACCCGCGCTAAGGCCGAGGCGGCCCACAAGGCGGGCCTGATCGCCATCGTCTGCATTGGCGAGACCCTTGCGGAACGCGAGGGCGGCCGCACGCTCGACATCTGCGGCGCGCAGCTGGCCGGGTCGCTGCCGGACGGGGCGACGGCGGCGAATACCGTGGTCGCCTATGAACCAGTCTGGGCCATTGGCACCGGGCTGACCCCGACGATTGCCCAGATCGCCGAGGTGCACGGGTTCCTGCGGACGTCGCTGGTGACGCGCTTCGGGGACGAAGGCGCGGGGATGCGCATCCTCTACGGCGGGTCGGTCAAACCATCAAACGCGGCCGAGATATTCGCGGTGCCCGACGTGGACGGCGCGCTGGTCGGCGGGGCCAGCCTGAAGGCTGCGGATTTCGGGGCCATCGTGGCGGCGCTGGCGGCGGCCTGACGCCATCGCACAGCACTGACCGGCAATGTGGTGCGGGAAGCCGACCTCATCTGTCGCGGATCGGCCAGAGCGTCCGGGTTGACGCGACTTAGAATCAATCCGGGCGGATCGCCCGAAGGATACCCGACGTGACCGCAACCAACTCCACTGCCACGCCGGGGTCCGGCTGGCTGGCAGCCAACCTGATCTGCCTCGGCTCGATGCTGGTCTGGGCGGCGGGCCTGCCTGCGGCGGAACTGCTGATCGGCCCCGTCCCGCCCCTGCCCCTGACCGCGATGCGCTGCACGACCGCAGCCATTGTCCTGATGGCCTTCTGGGCTGCGGTCGAAGGGCTTGGCCCGATCCGCCGCGCGAACTGGCTCCGCGCGCTCTGGGTCGGCGGCGTCTGCATCGGGGTCGGCGCGGTCCTTCTGGTCGTGGCGCAGGCGCGGACCGACCCGGTGACGGTGGCTGTTGTCACGGCCACGATGCCTGTCATCGGCATCGCGCTCGAGGTTCTTCTCGACGGCCGCCGCATCACCCTTGCCCTGATCGTCGGCCTGATCCTGAGCCTGGCGGGCGGAATGGTCGCCTACAGCGTCTCGACCGGCAGCTTTGCCCTGGGTCTCGGCGCTGCCGCCGCCCTTGCCTCGGTCGCGGCCTTCACCTGGGGGTCGCGCGCGACCGTCACGGGCTTTCCCGACCTGACACCGCTGGGGCGGACAGCCATTACCGTGACCGGGGCGGCCATCCTGTCCACCGCCGCCGCCGTCGTCTGGTCCGCCCTCGGCGGCCCGCCCGTGCAGTGGGCGGCACTCGGCTGGCGCGAGGGCGCTGCGCTTCTGCTGTTCGGCGTGGGGTCGCTGGCGCTCAGCCAGATACTCTGGATCATCGCGGTCGGCCGCATCGGCATCGGCCTGTCCAGCCTGCACATGAACGCGGTGCCGTTCTATGTGATGATCATCATCTTCGCCCTCGGCGGTGCCTGGAGCTGGCCGCAGGCCGCCGGGGCGGCCATCGTGGGCATCGGGGTCCTGATCGCGCAGGGCATCCTGCCGCTGACGCCATGGAAACGCTGACGCCAATCGCCGACCGATCCGGGGTTCGTGCAGAACCCCTATCCCTTCTACGACCGCGCCCGGGCGGGCGGGCCGCTGTTCTTCTGGTCGGACTATGACCTGATCTGCGCGACCTCTGCAGATGTCGTCGGGTCGATCCTGCGCGACCGTCGCTTCGGGCGGGAAGCACCGCCGGAGGTGGCGCTGCCGGTGGCCGCGCATGTGGCCCCCTTCTACGCGGTCGAGGCGCATTCGATGCTGGAACTGGAGCCGCCGCGCCATACCCGCTTGCGTGGGCTGGTGCTGCGCGCCTTCACCTCGCGCCGGATCGCGGCGCTGGGGCCGGAGATCGCGGCGCTGAGCCACCAGTTGATCGACCGCTTTCCCGGCGGGCGACTTCGACCTGCTGCCCGCCTTCGCGCGGCCCCTGCCCGTCATCATCATCGCGCGGCTGCTCGGGCGTGCCCGAGGACCGGGCGGATGACCTGCTGGCCTGGTCGAACGCGATGGTCGGCATGTACCGCGCGGGCCGGTCACGGGCGGTCGAGGATGCAGCGGTGGCGGCGACGCTGGCCTTCACGGAGTTCCTGACGGGTTACATCGCCGAAAAACGGCTCCGCCCGGCCGATGACCTGATCACGCAGCTGATCGCGGCGGAGGAGGCGGGCGACAAGCTTTCGACGGACGAGCTGATCTCGACCTGCATCCTCTTGCTGAATGCGGGGCACGAGGCGACGGTGCATACGATCGGCAATGGGGTGAAGGCGCTGATCGAGGCGGGCTATGGGCGCAGAGGCGCTGACGCCCGACCGGGTCGAGGCGACGGTCGAGGAAATCCTGCGGTTCGATCCGCCGCTGCACATGTTCACGCGCTGGGCCTATGAGGATGTGGACGTTGCGGGCCATACCTTCCGCCGGGGCGACCGGGTGGCCTGCCTGCTGGCCGCTGCGAACCGCGATCCGGGCGTCTGGTCCGATGCGGCCGTTTTCGACCCGGGCCGGCCGCTGCGGGCGAACCTGAGCTTCGGGGCGGGGCTGCATTTCTGCGTGGGCGCGCCGCTGGCGCGGCTGGAGTTGCAGGTGGCGCTGCCGATCCTGTTCGACCGGCTGCCAGGGCTGCGGATTGCGGAGGCCCCGCGCTATGCGGATGTCTACCATTTCCACGGGCTGGAGCGGCTGATTTTGGGGGTCTGAGGGGGCGAAAAAGGCGGGCCTGGGGCGTGTCCACATGTGGACACGTGGGTTATGTATTTGAATTTTAATGATAATCCCAAAAAAATTCAGAACTTGTTAAGGATTTCGCGTGGGGGAGGGCTGTGGTGGAGGGCGCGATGAGGGACGCGCGCTTGCCGGTGCGAGTCATCCGAGGACTACAAGCCGGGCGCGTTACTGCCCAAGGGGCGCCCGGCACGGTAGGCCGGTCTGAGCAGGCGCTCGCCCGGTGCCTTCGGCTTGAGTGCGG
Organism: uncultured Alphaproteobacteria bacterium; assembly: GCA_963819585.1. Lineage (GTDB taxonomy): Bacteria > Pseudomonadota > Alphaproteobacteria > Rhodobacterales > Rhodobacteraceae > JAOADN01. Next base: position 249,025 of record CAWFWP010000001.1, on the reverse strand, counting down.
GCGGGCGAGGGAGCGCCCCGGCGCACCCCTCACAACGGCAGCAGCGTCGTCGACTTGATCTCTTCCATGCTCAGAAGAGCTGTCACATTGTAGATACGCACCTCGGAAATCAGCGCCTGATAGAAGGTGTCATAGGCCCGCGCGTTCTTCACCCGCACCTTCAGGATATAGTCGATGTCGCCCGCCAGGCGGTGCGCCTCGAGCACCTCCGGCCTGCGCCGCAGGGTTTCCAGGAACTTCCGCTGCCAGTCCGCCTCATGCTCGCTGGTGCGGATCAGCACGAAGAAACACGCCTCCAGCCCCAGCGCCTCGGGGTCGAGCAGCACCGTCTGCCGCCCGATCACGCCTGCATCCTTCATCTTGCGGATGCGGTTCCAGACCGGCGTCTTGGATGACCCCACGCGGCGGGCGATGTCATCCAGTGACTGGCTGGCATCCTCCTGCAGTTCGGCAAGGATTTTCCTGTCCATGTCGTCGATCCGGACGGCCATCCGCATTTCCCCGCTGAAACGGAACATGGGTTCCACTGAGTGCATTCTAAGGAACAAGTGTCCTTATTCGCAAGGATGGATGGCAACATAGGGGGAAAATTTCCTATATTGGGACAGGAAATCACTGGTGCCCGATGCCCGTTCAGCCGCCCCTGTATCATGTCACTTTCGTCGGCGCAGGCCCCGGCGACCCTGATCTGCTGACGCTTGGTGCAGCGCGCACGCTGGCGGACGCGGACGTGGTCCTGCATGACCGGCTGGTCGGGCAAGGCGTTCTGGCCCTGATCGGACGCCGTGCGATGGTGCTGCCGGTCGGGAAGGAAGGCTTCGGTCCTTCGGTCAGCCAGGCCGAGATCAACGCGCTGCTGGTCGCCTTCGCGCTGAAAGGCGGCCGCGTCGTGCGGCTGAAATCCGGCGATCCGGGCGTGTTCGGACGGCTGGACGATGAAATCGCGGCGCTGGACGGCGCGGGCATCGGATGGACGATCATTCCCGGCATCACCTCGGCGGCGGCGGCGGCGGCGGCCATCGGGCAAAGCCTGACGCAGCGCGGGCGCAACAGCGGCGTGCGGTTTCTGACCGGGCATGACGTCGAGGGTTTTGCCGAACAGGACTGGCGCGGGCTGGCGGAACCGGGTGCCGTTGCCGCGATCTATATGGGCAAGCGCGCGGCGCGGTTCCTGCAGGGGCGTCTGATGATGCACGGCGCGGATGTCACGACGCCGGTGACGATCATCGAGAACGTGTCGCGCCCCGATCAACGCGTGGTGGCGGCGACACTTGCGACGCTGCCCGCGCTGGCCGAAGGGCTGACGGGGCCTGCCGTGATGCTGCTGGGCCTGAGCCCCCGGCGCGCGGCCGGCCTGGTGGCGAAACTGAGGGAGGTGGCACTATGAGCCGTGGATTCACGCCGAAGGTCGTCACCGCCAACGCGCTTCTGGAAGGTGATGTCGTCTATCTGACGGCGGACGACCGCTGGAGCCGGGTTCACGCCGAGGCAGAACTGATCGAGGACGAGGCGCATGCCGACCTGCGCCTTCTGCAGGCATCGCGGCAGACCGGCATCGTGGTCGGCGTCTATCTGGCGGATGCGCGGCGCGGTCCGCACGGCCCCGAACCGATCCATTTCCGCGAGGAATTCCGCACGCGCGGCCCGTCCAACTATCATCACGGCAAGCAGGAAACGTCGAATGTATAAGTATTCCGAATTCGACGAAGGCTTTCTGCGTGCCCGCACCGCGCAGTTCCGCCGTCAGGTGGAGCGCCGCATCGACGGGTCGCTGACCGAGGATGAATTCCGCCCCCTGCGCCTGATGAATGGCCTCTACCTGCAACTGCACGCCTACATGCTGCGCGTGGCGATCCCCTACGGCACGCTGTCGTCGGCACAGATGCGCCAGCTGGCGATGATCGCCGAGCGCTGGGACAAGGGCTACGGCCATTTCACCACGCGCCAGAACATCCAGTACAACTGGCCGAAGCTGCCGGATGTGCCGGATATCATGGATGCGCTGGCCGATGTGGGGATGCACGGCAACCAGACCAGCGGCAACACGATCCGCAACGTGACGGCGGACCATTTCGCCGGGGCGGCGGCGGACGAGCTGGAAGACCCGCGCCCGGTGGCGGAATGGATCCGGCAATGGTCCACGGATCATCCCGAATTCCAGTTCCTGCCGCGCAAGTTCAAGATCGCGGTGACGGGCAGCCCGAATGACCGCGCGGTGACGAAGGCGCATGACATCGGCCTGCGCGCGCAGCGCGGCGGCAATGGGCGAAATCGGCTACGAGGTGATCGTGGGCGGGGGCCTTGGCCGCACGCCGATGATCGGCCAGGTGATCCGGCCCTTCATCCGCAAGGCCGACCTGCTGCCCTATCTGGAAGCCATCGTCAGCACCTACAACTGGCTGGGACGCCGCGACAACAAATACAAGGCGCGCATCAAGATCACCGTGTTCGAGAACGGGATCGAGGCGTTCCGCGATGCGGTCGAGGCGCGGTATCAGCAGATCCGCCCGGACTGGAGCGGCGTCGATCAGCATCTGCTGGCGGAAATCGAACAGTTCTTCCTGCCGCCCGCCTTCCGCAACGCGCCCGAGGATGCCTATCAGGCGGCGCGCGCGGCGGATGCCGAATTCCGCGTCTGGGCCGATACGAACCTGACGGAGCACCGCGCGCCGGGCTATGCCATCGTCACCGTCAGCCTGAAGGCGCATGGCGAAACACCCGGCGACGCCTCGGCCGACCAGATGCGCCTGATGGCGGACCTGGCCGATGCCTATGGCCACGGCGAACTGCGGATCAGCCACGAACAGAACGTCATCCTGCCGCATGTCCACAAATCGGACCTGCCCGCGCTGCACGCGGCCTTGCAGAAGGCGCGGCTGGCGACGGCGAACATCGGCCTTCTGTCCGACATCATCGCCTGCCCCGGCATGGATTATTGCGCGCTGGCCACCGCCCGCTCGATCCCGGTCGCGCAGGAACTGGCGACGCATTTCAAGGCCATCGGGCTGGAACGGGAAATCGGCCAGCTGAAGATCAAGATCTCGGGCTGCATCAATGCCTGCGGGCATCACCATGTCGGCCATATCGGCATCCTCGGCCTCGACCGCGCGGGGGTGGAGAATTACCAGATCACGCTCGGCGGCGATCACACCGAACGCGCGGCCATCGGCGAAAAGGTCGGGCCCGGCTTTGCCTACGATCAGGTCGTGCCCGCCATCGAACGGCTGCTGCGGGCCTATCTGGACGTCCGCGCGGGCGCGTCGGAAACCTTCGCCGACGCTTTCCGACGGCTTGGGCCGGCACCCTTCAAGGCGGCGCTTTACCCCGAAGAGGTCGCGCGCGATGCCGCTTGAGGCACCTCTCAGCGTTCTGGATGCCAAGGTCGCGGGCCTGAACGACCGCTATCGCCACCATTCGGCGACGGCTGTTCTGGAACGCGCGCTGAAGGACCCCGATGTCGGCAACCTTGCCGCTCGTGTCGTCCTTCGGGGCGGAATCGGTCGTGCTGCTGCACCTTGTCTCGGTCGTCGCGCCCGGCACGCCGGTTCTGTTCATCGATACGCGGATGCTGTTCCCCGAAACGCTGGCCTATCAGCAGGAGCTGGCGATCGCAAACTGGACCTGACCGACATCCGCACGATCCGCGCCGCGCATTCCGACCTGAAGTTCGAGGACCCGGACGACACGCTGCACCAGTTCAGCACGGATTCCTGCTGCAACCTGCGCAAGGTGGTGCCGCTGGAGCGCGCGCTGAAGGGTTTCGACGGCTGGATCACGGGCCGCAAGCGGTTTCAGGGCGACACCCGCGCGACGATTGATTTCTTCGAGAACGAGGCGGACCTGCGGATCAAGGTGAACCCGCTGGCGCATTGGGGCCGCGAGGATATCGAGGACTATATCGTCAACAACCGCCTGCCGCGTCATCCGCTGGTCGCCAAGGGCTATCCCAGCATCGGCTGCGCGCCCTGCACGAGCCCTGTGAAGCCCGGCGAGGACCCGCGCGCGGGGCGCTGGCGCGGGTCGGCCAAGGTCGAATGCGGCATCCATTTCATCGACGGCAAGGCCGTCCGCGTGACCGCAGAGGCAGCAGAATGACCGTGATCGTGCGCGACGACGGGTTCCATGACGACGACCATTCGGGCGAGGCGCTGGACATCGCGTCCGACACCAGGCCCGCCGATCTTCCCGCGCGATTTCGACGGGATCGCCCTGATCCGCGTCGCCTTCCCCGCGTTCAGCGATGGGCGCGGCTTCACCCTTGCCCGGCATCTGCGCGACGCGGGCTTTACCGGCCGCCTCCGCGCGAAGGGGCACGTCATCGCCGACCAGTACGCGATGGCGCGGCGGTCGGGGTTCGACGAGGTCGAGATCGAGCGACGATCTGGCCGCCCGTCAGCCCGAAGCCGACTGGCTGTTCCGCGCTGACTGGCGTGCGCATGACTATCAGGCGCGGATGCGCGGCTGACGCCCTTCCGCCCACGTGGAAACCCCTCTAGACAAAGGCCGCGCCCCATGCGCGGGCAGATGATGACCGAAGCGAGCCCCATGACCGACGCCCCCGCCACGCCTGTCCGCATGTTGCCCGACGCGCAAACCGTCACATCGGTCCGGCACTGGACCGACAGGCTGTTTTCCTTTCGCGTCACACGTCCGCAATCCCTGCGCTTCCGGTCAGGCGAATTCGTGATGATCGGCCTGCTGGGTGACAACGACAAGCCGCTGCTGCGCGCCTATTCCATCGCCTCGCCGAACTGGGACGAAGAACTGGAGTTTTACTCGATCAAGGTGCCCGACGGGCCGCTGACGTCAAAATTGCAGCATATCAGCCCCGGCGACCAGATCATCCTGCGGCCGAAACCGGTGGGCACGCTGGTGCTGGATGCGCTTTTGCCCGGCAAGCGGCTGTGGTTCCTGGCGACGGGCACCGGCATCGCGCCCTTCGCCAGCCTGATGCGCGATCCCGAGACCTATGAGCGGTATGAAGAGGTGTACATGATGCACACCTGCCGCACCGCGCCTGAACTCGACTACGGTCGCGCGCTGGTCGAAAACCTCAAGCATGACCCTTTGATCGGCGAGATGGTCGGCGACAAGCTGCGGTACTACCCGACGACGACGCGGGAAGAGACGTCGCATATGGGCCGGATCACCGACAACCTGAACTCCGGCAAGGTCTTCGACGATTTCGACATCCCGCCCCTGTCGCCCGAAACCGACCGCGCGATGGTCTGCGGGTCGCTGGCCTTCAACCTGGACGTCAAGGACGTGCTGGAAGGCTTCAAGCTGCGCGAGGGGGCGAATTCGGACCCGAAGGAATATGTGGTCGAGAAGGCGTTTGTCGGGGATGGGATCTGAACCCGGCTCACCCGAATTGAAAACGCCGCAGCCAGGTTGTTCCGGCTGCGGCGCAATTGGCCGATATTCGTCCCGAGAGAGCCCCGGATCAGCAGATCAGAGGCCGAGCGCCTTCTTGACCGCGTCCATCGCAGCCTGAAGTTTCGCCGGGTCCGACCCTGCATCGACAACGGCCTGCTTCAGCGTCGCCTTGACGTCGTCGGCGAGCGTGGTGGCGCCGTCGATCATGGCGTTGATCGCGTCGGCCGAGACAGCCATTGCGTCCGTCGCGGCCTCGGTCGTGGCCTCGACAGCGCCTTCGACGGCGGTCGTGGCACCCTCTGTCGCGGCCGCTGCCGCTTCTTCGGCCGCCTTCGCGGCTTCTGCTGCCGCAGCCTCGGCTGCCGCTGCTTCCTCGGCTGCCTTTGCAGCGGCTTCTTCTTCGGCCTTCTTGGCCGCCGCTGCCGCCTCTTCCGCCGCTGCCGACGCGGCGGCGGCTTCGGCCGCCACGCGCTGCTGGCCTTGATAGTAGTAATACCCGCCGCCGGCGAGGATCAGAACGATCAGGGCGATGATCACGTTTCTGTTCATGGTAAATCCCTTTCCTGTCAGGGGCGTCTGTTTCCGTGGCGCCCCTATGACAGAATCACTTGGGGAAGGAAAGTCGGCGTGCCAAGTGGGATCAGCGACGCGAATCCGGGTTGAAGTAACCCGCGTCTCTCTCTATTTTCCCGCCGCACCCGAACGGCAACCACACAAGGACCGCCACCATAGCCCGCAGACCGCACAACGCCCCGCCGCAGCGCGATACAGGACCCCGCATCAACGACCGCATCCGATCGCCGGAGATTCGCCTGATCGGCGCCGAGGGGGAAAACGTCGGGGTCGTGACACCTGCCCGGGCAATGGCGATGGCCGAAGAGGCCGGACTGGATCTGGTCGAAATCTCGCCGAACGCCGAACCGCCGGTCTGCAAGATCATGGACTTCGGCAAGTACAAGTACGAGACCCAGAAGCGCGAGGCGGAAGCCCGCAAGAAGCAGCACATCATCGAGATCAAGGAAATCAAGTTCCGCCCGGGAACGGATATCCACGACTACGAGGTGAAGATGCGGGCGGTGAACAAGTTCCTGTCCGAAGGCGACAAGGTGAAGATCACGCTGCGCTTCCGGGGCCGCGAGATGGCGCACCAGGAGCTGGGCGTCGAGCTTCTGAACCGCGTGTCCGACGATGTGGCCGGTGTGGCCAAGGTCGAGCAGTTCCCGCGCCTTGAAGGCCGTCAGATGGTGATGATGATCGCGCCGAAGTAAGGCGCGATGCTGTCCTATCAGCACGGCTATCACGCAGGCAATCTGGCGGATGTGCACAAGCACGCGCTGCTGGCGGTGATGCTGGGCTATCTGACGGCCAAGGACAAACCGCTGAGCTATATCGAGACGCATGCGGGCCGCGGTCTCTATGATCTCGCGGCACCGGAGGCGGTGAAAACGGGCGAGGCGGCGGCGGGCATCCTGCGTGCAGAGCGCGAAGGCTGGTTCGCCCCCGACCACCCCTACCTGCGCGCGCTGGCGAAGGTCCGCGCCGAACGCGGGGCCAGCGCCTATCCCGGATCACCCCTGATCGCGGCGTCGCTGCTTCGGCCCGGCGACCGGATGCACCTGGCCGAACTGCACCCGCAGGAACACAGCGCACTGGCCTATGCGATGGGTCCTTATGACGCGACGGTGCATCACCGCGACGGGCATCAGATGGCGCTGGCCCTGACACCCCCGACCCCGCGACGGGGCCTGATGCTGATCGACCCGAGTTTCGAGGTGAAGGCGGATTATGACACCCTGCCCCGCCTGATCGCGCAGGTCCACGCGAAGTGGAACGTCGGTTGCATCGCGCTCTGGTATCCGGTCCTGACCGGCGGGGCGCACGGCCCCATGCTGACCGCCCTGACCGCCGCCGACCTGCCGAAGGTCCTGTGGCACGAAGTCCGCTTCCGGCCTCTCCATCCCGGCAAGGGGATGATCGGGTCGGGGATGTTCATCGTGAACGCGCCGTTCGGGCTGAGGGAAGAGGCGGCGCGGCTGACGCGTTTGTTCGCAGCACTCCGCTGACCGCCGATGATCACGATGATCGATGACGCTGGGCTGCACAATTTCGTCGCGCGGGCCTACGAGGCGGGCAAGACCGTCGCGGTGGTCTGCCACGGCACCTGCATCCTGCTGAAGACGCGGCTTTCGGACGGCACGCTGCTGGTCGCGGGCAAGACCTGTACGGGGTTCGCCGACAGTGACGAGGACTTCGCCAACAGCTTTGTCGGCAAGCGCATACAGCCGTTCCGGATCGAGGAAGAGGCGAGGAAGCTGGTCGGGACCAACTGCGTCGTGCAGTCGCACTTCAAGGCGTTTGCGGTCAGGGACGGCAACCTGATCACCGGGCAGCAGCAGTTCTCGGGCGCGGCAGCGGCCGAACTGGTGATCGCCCCCCTCGGCCGCTAGCCCTTCGCCACCGGCATCGACCGCATCCGCGCCACCGTTTCGCGTTCGGCGCGGCGGCAGGCGACGGGGGGCAGGCCGCGGGCGATGAGGTCCATATCCTCCAGCATCCGGTCGCCGATCTCGGACATTGCAAGCGGCAGGGCTCCGGCGCGGTGCGGCGAGAAAAGCATGTTTGGGGTGGCGCGGATGGGGTCACCCGGCGGCGTGGGTTCGACGGGGAAGACATCGGTCGCCACGCGGATGCGGCCCGATGCGGCCGCGGCAGTCAGGGCGGGAAAATCGGCGGCGGCGGCACGCGACATCAGCAGCAGGCAGGCACCCGGCTGCATCAGGGCAAGTGAGGCGGCGTTCAGCATCGCGGTGTTCTCGGTCGTGATGGTGGCCATGACGAAGACGAACCGGTTCTCGGCCATCAAGCGTTCAAAGCTGACCGGCTCCACCCCCGCGCGGCGCAGATGCCCGTCGGGCTGCCAGGGATCATGTGCCTGGATGCGTGCACCGAAGGGCACCAGTAGACGGTGCAGCGCGCGGCCGAGATCGCCGTAGCCGATGATGCCGACGGTCGATCCGGTCAGAAGCTCGGACTGCCGGTTGCCGTCGAAGAGCCACTTCTCGGAGCCGGTCAGAAAGGCCGCGTGTTCGCCGTGGATGTTGCGGGCGAGGGACATCGCCATGCCCAGCGCCATTTCGGCGACGGGCAGGGCGAAGACGCCGCCGGGGGCGAGGACATGGATGCCGCGCCGGAAGCATTCGTCATAGTCGATGTTCGGCAGGAAGTTCGTCTCGACATTGAAGATCGCGCGCAGATGCGGCGCGGCGTCGAGCCGGTCGCGGGGCATCGGCTGCTGGCTGACGAGGATGTCGGTATCGCGCAGGTGCCGGGAGTAGAAGGCATCGCGGTCGCCGCCGGTGTATTCGGTGACCCGATGATCCGCCCTGAACCGTGCGGCGGCTTCGGGCGTGAAAATCTCCTCCCCGCGCGGATCGGGATCGAACAGGACGCGCATCAGCGCAGCCCGTCCCACTTTGATATCTGGTCCGTCGTCAACCCACCCATGCGATCGTGGATGCGGGGGCCGCGCGCCATGGCGAGAGCGAAGAGCAGCTCGTCCGCCTTGGGTCCGTCCGGCACGCCGACCTCCATCGCGTCGAAATGGCTGCGGACATAGGCCGCGTCGATATGGCCGAGAGGGATGTCGATACGCGTCCCGACGCCGCCGACCTTCATCGCCGAGGGCACGATGGCCAGCGCGCGTCCCAGCCGTTCGCGCATCCCGTAGCCCCCCGCGACATGCCAAAGGGCGGTGTGTTCCAGTTCGCCCGCTTCCCCCGCCAGACCGGCCTTTCCGTAGCCGTCGATCCCGTCGCGCCCGCCGAGGGCGGCGATCAGGGCATCGGTCATCATCAGGGCAAGGGGCTTGAGGTCGTCCATGGCGGATTGCAGGTCAGGCTCGTAGCGCCCAGCGAAGGGGTTCTTGACGATGGCGACCATCGCGGCGCGGCCGCGGGGAACGGGCGGCGGCGGGCCGCCGTCGTGGTGGATTTCCTCGGTGAAGACCATCGTCTTGCGGATCGGAAAGTCAGGCATAGGCGGTCTCCGGGGCGGTGGCACGGGTTGCGCCGTTGAGCGTGAGGAAGGCGGCGTGGATCAGGCCGCGCCGGGCGAAGTCGTCGGCGACAGCAAGGCCCGCGTCAAGGGCGCGGGCTGTCTCGCCTGCGGTCAGGAGGCCGACGCCCGTGGTGACAAGGCGGTGCCCGAGGTCGCTGTCGGCCTTCACTTCGGTGGCAGGACGGCGGGCGACGGCGGGGTGGCCGGGCAGGTCGACGGCATTGGCGATCAGCGTGGCGGCGGCGTCGGCCTCGGCCCCCGTGGCGGCAAGGACGGTCACGGCATCGGCAATGCCGAGGGACTGGCTGCGCCCGCGCCAGCCAGAGGTCGCGATGCCGCGCGAGGGGTCGGTGTGGCGGATGGTCAGCGCGCCGCCGGGCATGGCAGCGGTGAAGGTCTGACCTTGGGTGAGATGGATGGCGATGTCGCCGCCGTTGTTGACCCAGGCCTTGGACAGGCCGGGAGTGCCGGCCATGGCCGCGAGGATTTCATCAGCGACGGCCCCCGCGACAGCGGCCATCGGCGTGATGAACACGGGCGCGCAAGGGTTGACCGCAGCCGCCATGCGTCGGGCGACCGGACCCTGCACCTTCACGGGCACTGGTGAGCGCAGCAGTGGCAGCTCCTCGACCAGACTCTCAAGAATGTCGCTGAACCTGCTGATCGCACGATCATAAGCCACGCCACGCGCCAAGTCGTCCGCCCAGACGATCAGGTCGATCGGCCCGTGATGAAGGTGCAACCGAACCCCGTCGGGCAGCATGGCCGCCTGCGGCGCGTCCCAGGTCATCGCCGGCCCACCGCCCGCACTGCCGACCCATATTCGCCGCCCCGTTCCAGCACATCGGCCAGCGGCCGGACGCTCGCATCATGCCCGCCCAGCGCCCGGTAGGCGTCGCGTGTCATCGTGAATTCAAGCGGCGCGACCAGCGCGGGCGTCGGCACATAGCCGAATGCGCCGTCCGGCAGCGTCAGGACATCGACCATCAGGGTGATCCCGCCGCCGGGCCAGATATAGGCCGGTGCGCCCCCGACCGTCACCCGCGCCTGCCCCGCCTGAACGGCCTGCGTCAGGCGCACCGGGTTCCGGGTCACACCCGCCCGCAGGGACCCCCCGGCACCGCCCATGAACAGCACGGTGCAGAGCGCAGGCTCGCAATTCTCGGCGATGAGGGCGACCGAGGGTTTCAGGGCGTCGGGCATCGGATGGGCGACGGGCTTCAGGTCGTCGTCCAGCACAAAATAGGCCGCGTGTTCGCCGGTGGTCGAGACCATCAGCAGGCTGATGCCGGGTCGCGCGCCCTTGCGGGTCTGCCAGTCGCCGAGGATCGTCAGCGGATCGTCGATATCGGTACCGCCCCAGCCGAGGCCGGGGTTCGCCACCTGAAAATACCGCCCCGGCGTGGAGCGGCGGCCCTTGATCCGGATGCCGGTATCCTGCCAGCCGATCACCTTGCCCGCCTGATGTTCGCTGACAACGCCGGTGATGTGGTCATCGACCACCACCACCTCGTCCACCAGCCCCTGCCACTGACTTGCGAACATCCCGATGGTCGCCGACCCGCAGCCCACGCGCATCCGCGCCTCGCGCAGACCGTCCACGACCGGTGCCTGCCCCGCCTGCACCACCACTGTCGCCCCGCCGTCCACGGTCAGTTCGACCGCCTTCCCGTTGCAGAGATTCATCAGGGTGTCGCAGGTCACCCGGCCCTCGGACTTTGACCCGCCGGTCAGGTGATCGACGCCGCCGAGCGACAGCATCTGGCTGCCGTATTCCGAGGTGATGACAAGACCCACTGCCTCGCCTGCCGCACCCGCACCACCGCGCCCTCGGCCCCCAAGTGCCGGTCGGTGTCGATCTTCACCTTGACGCCGCAGTAGGAATAGATCGCCTCGGTCACGACGGTGACGGTGTCCACGCCCTCGACCTCGCGGCGACACGATGAAGGGCGCGGGCTTGTAGTCAGGGTAGGTCGTACCCGCGCCGATGCCGCTGACGAAGACATCCGCGTCGCCGATCAGGCTGCCGTCCCAGTCGGCCTTGAGGAAGGGGCGGATTTCGCCGCCCGCCGCCAGCCGCCGGTCCAGCACGGTCAGCGGGTCGCAGCGGATGATGCGCCCGCCGATATTGGCATAGCGGTCACAGGCCCCGGTCTGGCCCTCGGCGATGTAGCACATGACCGGGCAGGCATCGCAGCGGATCTTCTCGGCCCGCACAGGTTCCGGGATCGCCCCTTCGGAGGTGTCGGCGCGATTATCGTGGTCGCGGTCGGTCATCCCGCGCCCTCCCGTATCGCCGCCAGCACCCGGTGCGGCAGGGCGGGCAGGCGCGTGATGCGCGCGCCGGACGCATGCCGGATCGCATTCAGGATCGCCGGGGCGGTCGGGATCAGGACATGCTCGCCCAGACCCTTGGCGCCCATCGGGCCTTCGGGGTCCGGCACCTCGATCAGGATGCGATCGATATGCGGCATGTCGCCGGTCGTCGGGATCAGGTAGTCGTGCAGGTTCTCGGTCCGCCCCGCGATGTATTCCTCCATCAGCGCCATGCCGAGGCCCTGCGCGATGCCGCCCTGGATCTGGCCCTCGGCCAGCACCGGGTTGATGACCCGGCCCAGATCATGCGCCGCCGTGATCCGCGTGACCTTGACGGTGCCCAGCGCCATGTCCACCTCGACCTCGGCCAGCTGCGCGCCCCAGCCGTAGACCGCATAGGGCGCGCCCTGCCCGTCCGCGTCCAAGGGCGTTGTCGGCGGGTCATAGGTCTCCTCGGCCAGCAGTCGGTAGCCCCATGGGCCTTCGGGCAAGGCGGTCAGGTCGATGACCGCCTTGCCGGAGCCGTCCGCGACGGCGATCTGCCCGTTCCCGATGGTGATACGCGCCTCCTCGCCCCGGTTCGTCAGGCGCAGAATCTCGGCCCGCAGGCGGGCACCCGATTTCATCGCCGCCTTGCCCGTCACGACCGTCTGGCGCGAGGCACTGGTCTTGCCGCAATCGGGCGACAGCGCGGTGTCCGGTCCGATCAGCGTCAGCGTCCCGATCGGCACGCCCAAAGCATCCGCGAATATCTGGGCTGATGACGGTGTTCGACCCCTGCCCGATATCCGTGGCACCCTGATGCAGGACGACCCTGCCATCGACCGTGATCCCGGCACGGACGGTCGAGGGGTTGGGCAGGCCGGTGTTGCCGCAGCCATACCAGCAGGAGGCGACGCCGATCCCGCGCTTCACTCCGGCATGTTCCGCATTGAACGCTGCAGCCTCGGCCAGCGCCGCATCCCAGCGCGGTTGCAGCGCCGCAAGGCAAGCCCCGATCCCGACGCCGGTCAGGACCTGCCCGCAGACGGTGGCTTGCCCGTCCTGCAAAGCGTTCACGCCGCCGGAAGTCCAGCCGGTCGATCCCCAGCGCCAGCGCCAGATCGTCGAACGCCAGCTCCTGCGCCACCGCCGCCTGCGGTACCCCGAAGCCCCGGAACGCGCCCGAGACAGGGCCGTTGGTGTGCACCGCCTTCGCCTCGGCCCGGTAGTCCGGAACAAAGTACGGCCCCGAGGCATGAACCGGCACGCGGTTTGCCACGGTCGGACCCCAGCTGGAATAGGGGCCGGTGTCGAACGTCCCGTCAAAGGTCATGCCGGTGATCCTGCCTGACGCATCCGCCCCGATCCGCGCGGTCATCCGGGCCGGATGGCGTTTGGTCGTGGACTGCATCGACTCGCGGCGCGAATAGACCATGCGCGCCGGGCGGCCGGTCTTCAGCGCGACAAGCCCGATCAGCGGTTGCAGCGACATGTCCAGCTTGGACCCGAACCCGCCGCCCACCGCCGAGGGGATGATCCGCACCTGTTCCGGAGCCAGCCCGAGTATGCGGGCGGTGTCGTCGCGGTCCATCACCGGGGCCTGGGTGCAGGCGCGGATGACGAGCGTGTCGCCCTCCATCCAGGCCACGCCCGCCTCGGGCTCGATATAGGCGTGTTCGACATGCGCGGTTTCGACACTCACTTCGGCGACATGTGCGGCCCGTGCAAAGCCAGCCTCGGCATCACCCCGCACGACCCGGCCCCGGATCAGGACGTTGTCGGGCCGTTCAGCGAGCACGGCCCGTGCGCCGGGCGCGGTGTCGAGGACCGCGTCCATCGCGTCCCAGGTCGCCGGGAAATCCGACAGGTCCAGCCCCGCCATCGCCTCCGCCTCGCCCGCGACCAGCGCCACCGCCTCGCCCCGGAACCGCACCTGACCCTCGGCCAGCGCGGGCTGATCGGCAAAGGCCGGGATCACGCCGAAGCGGTTGACGCCGGGGATGTCGGAGGCGGTGAAGACCAGCACGTTCCGGGCCGCAGCCCAGCCTGCAAGGTCGCCGAGGACAAAGCCCGCGGCGGCATGGGGCGAGCGCACCGCCCGCACGACCAGCGCGCCGTCCGGCCAGTGATCCGCGCCGTAGCTTTCGGTCCCGTCGAGTTTGGCAGGACCGTCCAGCCGCGCGATCCCCTGCCCGACCGAGTGCCCCGCTGCCGGTCCTGCAATCTGGGCCGCCGGGCGCACGTCGCAAACCGCGTCGATGATCTTCTGGTACCCCGTGCAGCGGCACAGAACCCCACCCAGCGCATCCTCTGCCTGTCTGTCGCGTCGGGTGCGGAACCTCCGCCAGCAAAGCGGTCGCGGCCATCAGCATCCCCGGCGTGCAGATGCCGCATTGCGCGGCACCGTGCCGCAGGAAGGCCGCCTGCAGGTCAGCCCCGTGCGAGCCCCTCGACCGTCGTGACCGTCCGCCCCGCCACCCGCGAAACCGGCGTCAGACAGGCGCAGACCGCCGCCCCGTCCAAGCAGAACCGTGCAGGCCCCGCAGTCACCCGCGTCGCAGCCGACCTTGGTGCCGCGCAGGCCCAAATCCTCCCGCAGCGCGTCGGACAGTCGCCGCCCCGCGTCGCAGCCGACCGCGACCGCTGTTCCGTTCAGGGTGAACGCAGTCAGTCCCGCCGCCCGGTTCATGCCATGGCCCCGTCCAGCGCCCGGCGGATCAGTTCGACCGCCGCATCCGCGCGATAGGCCGCGTCGGCCCTGATATCGTCTATCGGCGACAGCGCCGGGGCGACCAGGTCGGCGGCGACGATGCCCGCCGCATCCGCGACCGGCGCGCCGGTCAGCCGTTCTTCCAGCGCGGTCAGCCGCACGGCCACCGGACCGCATGACCCGACCGCCACGGCGACCTGCGTCAGCCGCCCGTCTGCGACCAGAACCCGTGCTGCGACCATAACGATCGAGATCACCAGATAGGCGCGCGCGCCGAGCTTGACGAAACTGCCGCGCCCCGCGACATCGGGCATCAGAACCGCCGTCAGAATCTCGCCGCGGCCCGAGCGCGGTCCTGCGCGGGCCGGTTATGAAATCAGCCAAGGGCAGCCGCCGGACCCCCGTCCCGGAGGCCAGTTCCACCTCGCGCATCCAGCGTCAGCAGGGGCGGCACCCCGTCCGCTGCGGGCGAGGCGTTGCAGAGGTTCCCGCCGATAGTACCTGCGTTCTGGATCTGCACCCCGCCGACCTGCCGCGCCGCGGCCTTCAGCCCGTCGAAGGCGGGCGGCAGATCGGCGCGCAGAATATCCGTCCAGGTCGTCGCAGCACCGATCCGCCAGCCCCCTGCGGCTCGCGAGATGCCGCGCAGACCGTCCACCGATGTCAGGTCGAGGATTCGTCCTGTCAATGTCTGGGATTGTGTGGCCGGAAACAGGTCGGTGCAGCCCGCCGCGATGACCACGCGGTCGCCCGATCCCGCTGCGCTGATCGCCTCGGACAAGGTCCGGGGCCGGATCATCTCGGCCACGCTGCCCTCCACCGGCACGGCATTCCGGCAAAATTGTTTGTATACAAACATATTCTGCGTCTGCCGCCGAAGCCTGTCAACGGCGATTTCCGCTGGACGGCGGGCAGCGCGGCAGTGAAGCATAAGCCATGGACAGCCCGCCCGACCCCTATCTTCTGGACCGCCAGGTCGGTTTCCTGCTGCGCCGCGCGACACAGCGGCACCTGGCAATTTTCGCCGCCGCGATCCCCGGTCTGACACCGACCCAGTTCGCGGCGCTAGCGCATCTGGCGACATCAGGCGCGACCTCGCAGAACGCGCTGGGGCGCGCGACGGCGATGGATGCTGCGACGATCAAGGGTGTGATCGACCGGCTGCGGCGCAAGGGCTATGTGGCGTCCGAAGCATCAGAGGGAGACCGGCGGCGCGTGCTGCTGTCGGTGACGGCGGAAGGACGTGCGGCCTTCGCGGCACTTCTGCCTGCTCGCACGGTCGGTGACGGCCGAAACCCTGGCCCCGTTGAACGAAAGCGACCGCGAGGCGATGGTGGCACTTTCTGGCGCCGGATCGGCTGACCTAGACCCCGAGCAATGCGCGCAACGGTCCAGGATCGGCCCGGGCAGCGTCCCCGGACATCTCGGACCGGTTCACCCCCGTCTCGATCACGACGATGCGGTCGGCCAGCGACAGAACCGCGTCGATGCGCTGTTCGACCAGCAGCACACCGACCCCTTCGCGCTTCAGCTGCACCACCACATCCCGGATCGCCGCGATCATCGAAGGCTGCAAGCCTTCGGTCGGCTCGTCCAGCAGGATGACCTTGGGCTGAAGGCAAAGCGCGCGGGCCACCGCAAGCATCTGCTGCTCGCCGCCCGACAGCGTGCCCGCGCTTTTGCGTCAGGCGTTCGCGCAGGCGCGGAAACAGGTCCAGCGCGCGGGTCAGCGCGGCGCGCGGGCTGGACCGGGTCATCATGCCGATCTGCAGGTTCTCTGCCACGGTCAGGTCGCTGAACAGCCGCCGCCCCTGCGGCACATAGCCGATCCCGGTCCGCGCAATGCGGTGGGGTGCAAGTTCGGTCAGAACGGCCGCGCCCATCCGGATCCGCCCGGCGGTGACGGGTGCCAGACCCATGATCGCCCGCAGGGTGGTCGTTTTTCCTGCGCCGTTGCGGCCCATCAGGCAGACGATCTCGCCGGTGCCGACGGCAAGGCTGACGCCCCGCAGCACCGGGGCGGGACCATAGGCGACATCGACCGCCTCGACCCGGAGCATCAGGCAGCCCCCAGATAGGCGGCCTGGACCTGCCGGTCAGCGCGAATTTCGGCAGGCAGGCCTTCGGCGAGGATGGACCCCATGTTCATCACGGTGATGCGGTGGGCCAGTTCCATGACGACGGACATGTTGTGCTCGATCAGCAGCACCGTCGTGCGGCCTTCAAGGCCCCGGATCAGCGCCTTGAAGGCTGCGATCTCGACCTCGGCCAGCCCTTGGGTCGGCTCGTCCAGGATCAGAAGGCGCGGGCGCTGCGCCAGCCCCATGGCGATTTCCAGAAGGCGCTGGTGCCCGTAGCTCAGGTCGCCTGCAATCTCATCGGCACGCTCCGGCCAGCCCGACCTGCGCCAGCGGCCCCGCGACATCGCCGCCGCGCGCGGCCAGCGCCACGTTTTCGCGCAGCGACAGGCGGCGGAACACCGAGGTGATCTGGAACGTATAGGCCATGCCAAAGCCTGCACGCCGGTGCGCAGGCAGGCCCGTGATGTCGCGCCCGTCCATCAGTATCTGGCCGGATGTCGGCGGGATGCGCCCGACCAGCATCGACACGAAGGTCGTCTTGCCTGCCCCGTTGGGGCCGATCAGCGCCCGGACCTCGCCCGCCTCCAGCGCAAAGTCGACGTCGCTGACGGCCGTCAACCCCTGAAACCGGCGGGTGAGCGCCCTGGTCTGAAGCAGCGTCACGGCAGACCCCGCCAGAGACGCCGCCGCACCTCGCCCATGATCCCGCCGGGGGCGAACAGGGTCAGCAGGATCAGCGCGAGGCCGGCAAACGCCATGTAGCCCCGCGTCAGTCCGCTGGCGATGTCGATCAGGTAGAACATGAAGAGCGTACCGATAAAGGGGCCGATGACGGTGCCAGCACCGCCCGAGCAGCACCCAGAGAAGCGGCAGGATGGAGTACTGCACGGTGGCGAAACTGGCCCCCGCATAGCCGAACAGCAGGGCATAGGCTGCCCCTGCGGCCCCCGAGATCAGCGCCCGAGAGCACGACAGCGGCGAGTTTGCGCGCGCCGGTGTCGTAGCCGAGCAACCGCGTGCGGTCCTCATTCTCGCGGATCGCGATCAGTACGCGACCGAAGGGGCGGCGGACGACGACCAGCGTCAGCAGGAGGGCGGCGGCAAAGAGACAGAAGGCGGCCAGATAGCGCGGGCCGGGCTGGCTGAGATCGATGCCCGCGATCTGACGGGCGGACCCGGCGATGACGAACCCCTCGTCGCCGCGCGTCCATGTCCCGGCGAGCAGGATGGTGAGATAAGCCGACTGCGCGAACATCAGCGTGACGATCATGAAGGCGACGCCGGTCGTGCGCAAAGCCAGCGCGCCCGCGACCAGAGCGAGCAGGGCGGCGGCGGCGATGCCGGTGCCGAAGGCGGGCAGCGCGGACAGGCCGAGATGCTGCATCGGCAGGGCCAGCCCGTACATGCCTGCCGCGAAGAACATCGCGTGGCCGAGGCTGAGAAGCCCGGTATAGCCGAACAGGATATTGTAGCCGACGGCATAGGTTGCCAGCACCATGACGCGCGCCAGGATGCCGTGGTGATAGGCGGGAAGCACGAAGTTCAGCGCCAGCAGCAGGGCCAGCAGACCGCCATGGGTCAGGATGACGCGGGCCGTGCCGGTCATCGGCGCGCCGCGCCGAACAGGCCCTGCGGCCGCACGATCAGCACGAAGGCGACCAGCAGCGTGGCGATGATCTTGGCCAGCGTCGGCGAGAAGAACACCGAGATCACGCCCTCGCTCATCCCGATCAGAAGGGCCGCGACGATGGTCCCCGACAGCGACCCCAGGCCGCCGATGATGACGACGATGAACGACAGCAGCAGCGCATCGCCGCCCATCAGGAACTGGGCCTGCTGGATCGGCACGATCAGCACGCCTGCAAGCGCCGCAAGCGCCGCGCCGAGGCCGAAGGTCAGCGAATAGACCCGGCCGACCGGAATGCCGAAGGCCTGGGCAGTCTCGCGGTCAGCCTCGGTCGCGCGCATGACAAGGCCCGCGCGACTGCGCTTCAGCGCCAGACGCAGCACCAGCAGCACCGCGACGGCAGCGGCAATGACGAACAGCTTGTAGCTGGTGACGGACAGACCCCAGGGCCAGGTCAGTCCCCATCCGTCATCGGACCAGCCGAACCAGGGCAGCGCAAGGCGCGCGTTGAAGGGTGCGGCGACGGGCCGGGCCTCGGGCCCGAAGCCCATCAGGGTCGCCTGCTGAAAAATGTAGAGCAGACCGATGGTGGCGACGATGGTGCGATCGGGATCATAGTTCAGGCGCGACAGGACCAGCCGGTCCGCGGCGATGGCGACAGCGCCGACGGCCAGCGGCGCGGCGATGACGGCGGCAAGAAACCCGATGGCCGGGCCGCCGCCGAGACCGGCGACGTGTCCGGCAACGAACCACGCGGCGACGGCACCCAGCATGTAGAACTCGCCATGCGCGACATTCACGACGCGCATGACGCCGAAGGTGAGGCTGAGGCCCGAGGCCATGAGAGCCAGCACGGCGGCCAGCACCGTGCCCTCGATCAGGGCGATCATCAGGTGGGGGCCGAAGTCCAAAGCCTGTCCCTTGCTATTCAGCGCCGCGCCGGGAGTTTGGCTTCCGGGCGTGATTCCCCGCCGAATTCAGTAGAGCGACTTCTGATATTCGACTTCGAGGTCTTCATCGATCTTCCGCATCTCGGCCGCGTCGCTTGGCGCGCCGGTCGTCTGGTCCAGAATGATCTTCGAGAGCGAGGGCATCGCGCTTCGATCCTGAAAGCGGTCCGCGTCCCAAGATGGCCGAGAACGGCGAAACGCCTTTGCGCATGTGCACGGAAGGCCTTCCGCCAGCCAGGTGGCAGCGCAGTTGATGGTCATGGATCCTCGACCGACGACCGCATGGTCATCCAGGTCCGCTATCGTGGCAGGCGGCCATTCTGCTGGACATAGGATGGTGGTATAGATCGTCAGTCGCTGGGCTCTTGCCCGTTCACCCCTCAGCGTGTCATCAAAACCCGGAATGATGAACATCAGCCTCGCCCGCAGTCAGGTCGACATAGCTGTCGCTCATCACGAATTGACGCGCAGGCCGGGATTGCCGGCCGTGAGTGTCCGCAGGGACGACCTGATGATCCGGATCATCACCGGTTCCGGGCAGGTCAGCCGGATCACGCCGGTTCGGCACGGTCGGCTGATGTGGCCATTCCCCGAAGGCAAGGGCCGCCTTTCGATCTCTTCCGCATAAGGCAGAATGTCTGACAAGAGTGTCCAGGCGATTGTTGCCGCCGGGCGGTCGGGCGATGGCCAAGGTCGAAGGGTCGAGGACTGCTGACAAAGCGCCGACCTGGATCGCCGCGCGGACTGCCAATCTGCCCGTCGTCCCGATATTCTGCGTGCCTTATGCACAGGAACGGCGCCCGTCGGATGATCGCCTAGGCGTGATCGTCGAGCGGTGCTTTGGCACTTCAGAACCGCCAGCGGGCTGATCGACGGGGAAATTCCTTGCGCATTGCCGTCTTCGTCGCCGATGATGAATTCTGGCCGATGACCCGCTCAGACTGCGTCACATTTGCGCCCCTTTCGGTTGCGTCCGATGTGCTCTGTTTCGCCCCGCGACCTGCCCTGCGAGCGGCCCAGACGCCACCATGCGGTTCTGCTTACGCGGTCGAGCCGTTCCGCCGGAAGATCACGCTTCCGGGGGGCAAGTCCATGATGCGTGAATTCAAGGCGGGCGACATCATGTGGTCGGATGCGCAGACCCATATCGGCGAAAACGTCGGTGACACGCCGACCCATGTGATCATGGTTGAACTGAAGAACCGGGACCAATGACGGGGTGCAACGCCAATGGATCGGCAACCCGCGGGCCCCGGCGTTTCGGCGGCGCTTTGCCGGCAAGGGCTCGGCCCCGACAGCGCCTGCGACGTATAATCCACCTCGTCGGGATAGAGGGTGTCGCTGATCGGCGCGGTATGGGCCAGGATCAGCTTACCCTCTGTCACCTTGGTGATGTACTGCTGGCCGAAGACCTGATGCGTCTTGCCGTTGAAGACCTTCGGCCCCTGCGGATGCGCCGCCGAGGCGGGCATGTCGGTCATCGCCTCAACCGCCTCGATCAGCTTGGCGCGGTCGGCTGCCCCGGCATAGCCGGACGCCTCCATCCCGGCTTTGATGACATGCAGCGTTTCCCAGCAGCCGAACATATGCGCGTAGGTCGAGACATCGGCGGCATCGCTGACCGATGCCCCGTTCGCATCGACGCCGACCGCCGCCCGGAAGGCTTTGTCAAACTCGGTCTGGTCCGCCTTGCGCGTAGCGCGGATTGCCTTCCCAGAAATAGGTGCCTTCGAGGAACTCCAGCCCCGGCGAGGCGATGTCCACGGCTTCGAGGCAGTCGATGAAGCCGAAGATTTCCGGGCGCGAGGGGCCGAAGAATTCGCCCAGTTCCTTGACGAAGGTCAGGACGGCCGGGCCGACCATGACGTGATACAGCACCTCGGTGTCCTGCGGGATCTGCGGGAAATACTTGGTGAAGCTCGTCTCGGTCGGCGGGATCGGGATCAGCGCCTTGATCTCGCCGCCCTGCGCCGCCATCGCGGCGCTGAAATAGTCGCGGTGGTCGTGGCCGAAGGCGAAGTCGGGGAAGATCATCGTGACCTTCTTGCCGAGGTTCGCCGCAACGAACGGTGCCATCGCCTGCACCTGGGACTTCACGTCGGTGATGCCGGGTTGCAGCGTATAGCGGTTCAGCATGCCGCTGGCGACATGATGCCCCTCGTGACACCACGAAATAGGGCAGCTTCAACTCGCCCGCACGCGGGGCGGAGCCGATCACGACATGGCTGAACAGCGTCCCGAAAGCCACGTCGCATTTGGATTGCGTGGCAAACTTCTCGACAACCTCCGCCCCGCGTGCCGGGTCCGTCGCGTCATCCTCGGTCACAAGCTCGACCATCCGCCCGTTGATCCCGCCGCCGTCGTTGATCGCCTTGACCGCCGCCTGGCTGGTCCGGTCGTACCAGCGGCCATAGGCGGCACCGATGCCGGTCGCATGCATCTGGAACCCGATGCGGATCGGTTCGGAGGTCTGCGCCTGCGCAAAGCGCGCGGCGAGCGGCAGGGTCGCGGCCCCGGCGGCGAGGCTGCCCGCGCCCAGCGTCTTCAAGGCGGCGCGGCGGGTGATGCGGGGGGCGGCGGGGCGGATGAGCTTGGTCATGGTGCGGGGTATCCCTGTTGCAGGATGGGGGTCGGGTTTCTTGGTTTTGTGACGGGCAGTCTGTGGTTGTGCCTTTCGTTTGTCCAGCGGACTTGGCAGCGCGGCGGGCGCCTAACGCTTCCGCAGCCAGACCTTCACGTCATGGAACGCCGCCCCGCCGAAGGGCGCGATGGCGTCCGCGCCGGTCAGGGTGTTGATCCCCCTGCCCCCTTCATGCGCATCGTTCGGCCAGAGCCCCTCGGCGATCAGCGTCCCCGGCTGACCGGTCGCCATAAGCACGGCGTGCAACGCGACCTCACCCCGGTGATTGCCCAGCCGCACCTTGTCGCCTTCGGCTATGCCCAGCCGTGCGGCATCGTCCGCATGAACCCTCACCGTCGGACGCCCCTCGCGCGCGACGGACCCCGGCGTTTCGGCAAAGCTCGAATTCAGGAAGGACCGCGCCGGGGCCGTGACCAGCCGGAAGGGATGCGCGTCATCCGCATTTTCGGTGACGGGCCAGTAGTCCGGGAAAACTGGCATGTCCCACCAGGGCCCCATCGGCCCGTCATTGTTGGCCGCGACCTTTGTCCAGTCGGGGCGGAACCGGAACCGACCGTCGGGATAGGCGAAGCCCTCCGAGTAATGCGCCGTCGCAAAGTCCGGCTGCCAGTCGGTCCAGCGCGCGGCCTCGAGCGACGCCAGGTCGCCCCGATCGGACGCCCTTAGCATCCAGTCGATATGCGCGCGGGGCGTCATGCCGAAACCGGGATGCGCGGCCCCGAGGCGCTGCGCCAGATCGGCAATGACGCAGTGGTTTTCGCGCGCCTCGCCCGGTGCATCCACCAGCTTCGGGC
Organism: uncultured Alphaproteobacteria bacterium; assembly: GCA_963819585.1. Lineage (GTDB taxonomy): Bacteria > Pseudomonadota > Alphaproteobacteria > Rhodobacterales > Rhodobacteraceae > JAOADN01. The sequence continues at coordinate 226,492 of CAWFWP010000001.1, read as the reverse complement.
CGAACATCAGATACTGGTGCCCGCCGCCCTTGTAGATGTCGTCATGTTCCAGAAACATCGTCGCGGGCAGCACGATGTCAGCCATCGCTGCCGTGTCCGTCAGGAACTGTTCATGCACGACGGTGAAGAGGTCCTCGCGCGCAAAACCCGCGCGGACCTTGTCCTGTTCCGGGGCCACGTTCATTGGATTGGTGTTCTGGATCAGCATCGCCGTCACCGGCGGCCCGCCCTTCAGCGCCGCAGTCTCGCCCGTCAGGACCGCGCCGATGCGCGACTGGTCGAGCATGCGCACGGACGGGTCGCGGATGTCCGTGCCCTCGATCATGGTCTTGTCCAGGCCATAGATCGCGCCGTTGTTGTGGAACGCCCCGCCGCCTTCGTGGGCCCATGACCCCAGAACGGTCGCAATGCAACTGGCGGCATGCATCGACACGGTGCCGTTGCGCGACCGGGAAAAGCCGTAGCCGAGGCGGAAGTAGGTGCGCTTCGTCGTGCCGACCAGCCGCGCGAAGTCCTCGATCTGCGCGACGGTCAGGCCGGTGATCGCGGCGGCCCATGCGGGCGTGCGGGTCGCCAGATGCGCCCCGAGCCCTGCCGGGTCGTCAGCGAAGTGCGCCATGTAGGCTTGGTCCGCGTATCCGTCGCGGAAGGCCACGTGCATGACGGCGCAAGCGAGCGCCGCGTCGGTGCCGGGGCGCAGGATCAGGCCCAGATCGGCCTGTTTCACCGTATCCGTCTCGTACACGTCGATCACGACGATCTTCGCGCCGCGCGTCTTCCGCGCGCGGGTCGCATGCGTCATCACGTTGACCTGCGTCGCCACCGCATTGGTGCCCCAGATCACGACGCAGTCGGCGAGCGCCATCTCGCGCGGGTCGGGTCCGGCGAGGCGGCCGGTCCCGGCGATGAAGCCGGTCCAGGCAGGGTTCACGCAGATCGAATCGAACTGCCCGGAATAGCGCATCGCATGGCGCAGGCGGTGGATGCCGTCGCGCTGAACGAGGCCCATCGTTCCGGCGTAATAATAGGGCCAGACGGCCGCCGGCCCGTGGGCGGCGGCGGCCAGGCGGAAGGCGTCGGCGGTGCGGTCGAGTGCCTCGTCCCAGGTGATCTCGGCGAACTGGCGCGAGCCTTTCGCGCCGGTGCGGATCAGGGGTTTCAGCACGCGGTCCGGATGGTGGATGCGCTCGGCATAGCGCGCGACCTTGGCGCAGATGACACCCGCCGTGTAGTCCATGTCCGCCCCGCGGACGCGGCCGATGCGACCGTCCAGCACTTCGATCTCAAGCGCGCAGGTCGAAGGGCAGTCATGCGGACAGGCGGAATAGCCGGTGGCGGGGCGGAGGGAGCGGTTCATGCGGGTTCTCCGGGGTGGGAGCACGCTCGCACGGGGCGGGCCCGGGGTAAAGCCTTACGCCCCGCGCGGCGCGGCCAGGAGCCAGAGGCCGAAGAGTGTGTAAGCAACCATCAGCAGCGCCAGCGGCACCTGTGCCGCAACTGCGCGGCGCGGATCGCCCGCAAGTCGCAGGGCAATGGCGTGGCTCAGCAGGATGCCCGCGACGTGCCCCGCCACGATCACCCCCGCCTGCGTCAGCCAGATCAGGCGTACAGACGGCAGGCGGTTGAAGAAGCCGGTCGTCACGCGCGCGCCCTCCAGCCCCAGCAGGTTCGCGCCGCGCGCCAGCGGGTCGTTCAGCGCGATGGCGGCGTGCTGGGCATCAACCAGGAAGACCGGAAGGTAATGCGCGACATGGTAGGCGAAGGCGATGGGCAGCAGCGCGGGGGCAAGCGCGCGGAAGGCGGGCATGAACGCGCCCTGCCCGGCCAGCCGCATCCCCAGCCAGACCGCCGTGGCGAAGACTGCCGCCAGAACGGGGACCGCAGCCAGCAGTCCGGCGAAGTTCAGCACCACAACGGCGGACCGGCCCGGATGGTCCAAAGGGTTGATACCGGTCAGGCCGAGCCACCAGAACGTTTCGTAAAGCCCGTCGAAACTGCCCGCCGCGAGCAGCGCGATGACGAACAGCGCGAGTGACAACGGCGGTGTCGGCCGCGCCAGAACCTGCCATCCCGGCAGCCCGACGCGCCACATGCCGTGCCTCTGGCCGAAGGGCGCAAGCGCCGCATACGCGCGGAACAGGCATCCGAACGGTTCCGCCCGGACAAGCCAGCGCGGCCCGAAGATCAGCGCGCCTGCGAAATGCGCGCCCCACCAGCCCAGCGCGATCCGCGCCAGTCGGTCGGGTGCCGCAGGGGCCGGGTCCGTCAGCAGGAACGCCGTGACCGCCATCAGCCCCGCCAGCGCGGGCAGGTAACCCAGCCGCGAGGGCAGCAGGAAGACCGGCCTGATCCCCAACGCACGAGCCAGCGCCACCGGGCCGTCCCACGGGTTGATCCAGCGCCAGAGATCGCCGGCGACGCCCTGCATCACGACCAGCCCGATCCAGAGAAGCGTCCAGATCACCAGCGGCAGCGCATTGCTTGTCGGGTTCTGCGTGCCCGTCATCCCGATTCCGATCAGGACCATCAGTGCCGCGCAGCTGACGCAGCTGGTCCATAGCCGCCCCGGGCTTCGGTGCGACCGCCCCAGTGCCCGCGTCCGGAATATCGCCTGCCCACGCCCCGGCATCAGCGCGACCAGCAGCGCCGTCAGCGCCACCGCCACGACGCCCCCCGCCGCGTAGTAGCCTGTCGGCAGCAAGAGGACAAAGCTCTGCTCGCCCGCATGGGCCGATGCCTGACCCGCCGTAGCCGTCGCCAGCAGCGTCGCCGCCGCGACGACGCGCCGGTCAGGTCCGCAGGATGACATCCGCGCCGGTGCTTTCCGCCGCCACGACGCGCCCGTTCGGCAGGTCGTTCTCTTCCAGCTTCGCGCGGATGCCCTCGGGCGTCAGGCCGTAATGCACCCAGCGCGCGCCGAGCCTGTCGCGCAGAACATCCTCGGGGACGTCGATCAGCACCCGCAGGTCGAAGAACGGCGCGAGGCTGTCCCAGGGGCTGCGCGACAGCAGCAGGTAGTTCCCCTCGGCCACGATGATTTCTGCGGTCTGCGGAATCAGCCGCCCGCCCGCCCGCGCGATCTCGATCGAACGGTCGAAGACCGGCGCGGCGACGGTCGGTTCGTCACGCGCCCGCAGACGGCCCAGCATCGACCGCAGCCCGCCGACGTCGAAGGTGTCGGGCGCGCCCTTCCATGGGTGCCGCCCCATCGCCTTCAGCACCGCGTCGTCATAGTGATAGCCATCCATCGGCAGCAGTGCTGCACGGCCGGGCTGCACCGCGTTCAGCGCATCGACCAGCCGTTCGGCGGTGGTGGACTTGCCTGATCCCGGCGCACCCGCGATGGCGACGATGCGGCGCTGGCCGGCGGGAAGCGCACGCAGCCGGTCGGTCAAGGCATCAAGCGTGATTTCAGGCGTCATCCGTGGTCCCCCGTTCCGAGCCGTCGCTGGGGGTGCTGCCCCCCGCCCCCGGCAAGCCGGGAGCCCCCCCAGTGTATTTCAGCCAAGATGAACGCGAAGGCCAGAGGGAATGGTGGGTCTGCCAGGTAACCCAGACATCGATCCGGGGCATTGACAGCAAAGGTCCGCGACCGGAAGATCGTTTGCATACGAACAATCCTGTACCGGGGATGCGCCATGTCGGGGAAAGGTCCGGGCCAGATCGTCGGCGTCGATGTCGGCGGGACCTTCACTGATCTGGTACTTTTCGATCCCGCGTCGGGGACCGTCCGCCTCGCCAAGGTGCCCTCGACGCTGGACAATCAGGCGTTCGGCGTGATCGCCGCGCTGGAAGAGGCGGGGGCGGACCTGCCCTCGCTGTCGCTGATCGTCCACGGCACGACCACGACGACCAATGCGGTTCTGGAACGGAAGCTCGCGAAGACCGGCCTGATCACCACGCAAGGCTTCCGCGATGTGCTGGAGCTTGGGCGGCGGACGCGGCCGCAGGCCTATGGGATGACCGGGTCATTCACGCCGGTGATCCCGCGCGACCTGCGGCTGGAAGTGCCGGAGCGGATGGATGCGGGCGGTCACGTCGTCATACCTCTGGACGAGGGGGCGGTGCAGGATGCGGCGCGACGGCTTTTGGAAGCGGGCTGTGTGTCGATCGTCGTCCACTACCTGCATTCCTATGCGAACCCGGCGCATGAGCTGCGCACCGGGGACATTCTGCGCGGGGTCTGGCCCAACGGGCACATCACCCTTGGCCATGAGCTTCTGTCCGAAGCGCGCGAGTTCGAGCGGGGCGTGACAGCAGCGGTAAACGCGTCCGTCCAGCCGATCCTCGACCGCTACATCACGCGGCTGACCGGCGAATTGTCCGCGAAGGGCTATGCGGGCGAGGTGCTGGTGATGAACGGCAACGGCGGGATGGTCAGCGCCCGATCCGTCGCGCGCGAGGCGGCCAAGACGGTGATGTCGGGCCCCGCCTCGGGCGTCATGGCGGCGGCCTATACCGGCCGGGCGGCGGGTATGCCGGATCTGCTGACCTATGACATGGGCGGCACCTCGACGGACGTGGCGCTGATCCGGGGCGCGGAACCGAGCGTCTCGAACGAGATCGAGATCGAATACGCGATGCCGATCCATGTGCCGATGGTCGATGTCCGCACGGTCGGTGCAGGGGGCGGGTCCATCGCGCGGGTCAATGCGGGGGGGCTGCTGGAAGTCGGGCCGGCGTCTGCGGGCGCGGTGCCGGGGCCGATCTGCTACGGACGCGGGGGGACCGAACCGACGATCAGCGATGCGAACCTGATCCTCGGGCGGCTGAACCCGGCCAAGCTGAAATCGGTCGAGGGCGGCGTGACGCTGGAAACCGTGACGCGCATCTTCGATGAGAAGCTGGGGCGGCCGCTGGGCATTCCCGCAGTCGAGGCGGCGGAAGCGGTCATCCGCATAGCCAACATCAAGATGGCGGGCGCTGTCCGCATGGTCTCGGTCTCGCTGGGGGCCGACCCGCGCGACTTCGCGCTGTTCGCCTTCGGCGGCGCGGGGCCGCTGCACGCAACTGCCATCGCGCGGGAACTGGGCGTGCCGCGCGTGCTGATCCCGGCGCGGCCGGGGATCACGAATGCCTTGGGTTGCGTCGTGGCCGACCTGCGGCATGACTTCGTGACCACGCTGAACACGCCGCTCGACACGCTGGACATGCCCCGCCTGACCGATGCATTGGCGAAGCAGGTGGCGGAGGGGGAACGGCTGATCCGGGCCGAACCGGTCGACATCCTGGGCATCCGGCATATCCGGTCCGTCGACATGCAGTTCATCGGGCAGACGCATCTGCTGCGGGTGCCGCTGCCGGATGGCGCAATCACCCGCGAGGCGCTGCGCGCGCTGTTCGAGGCGGCCTATTTCGCACGGTTCCGGGTGACATTGGCCGACATCCGCGCGGCGGTGGTGAACGCGAACACATCCGTCATCGGCAGCCGTGCCCCGCTCGATCTGTCGGCGCTGATCGACCCCACGGGCCGCCGCGCAACGCTGGCCGAGGCGCGGACATCGCGCCGCCCGGTGACGTTCGGGGGCGCGCTGCATGAAACACCGGTCTACTGGCGCGACCACCTGCCGCTTGCGTTCCATCTGGAGGGTCCGGCGATCATCGAGCAGATGGATACGACGATCCTGATTGAACCGGGGAACGTGGCGCGGGGCGATCCCCTAGGCAACATCATCGTGGAGATCCGGCCATGATCGACCCGATCACCCTCTCGGTCATCCAGGCGGGCCTGCAACAGGTTTGCGACGAGATGGACCTGGCGTTCAGCCGCGCCGCGTTCAGCCCCGTGATTGCCGAGGCCAACGATCGGTCAGACGGCATCTATGCCGCCTGCGACGGCGCGCTGATCGCGCAGGGGGCGGGCGGGCTGCCGGTCTTTGTCGGCGTCATGCAGGCGTCCACCGCCACGATCATCCGGATGATCGCCGAGGGGACGGTGCAGCCGCCGAGACCCGGCGACATCTACATCGTCAACGATCCCTATCTGGGCGGCACGCACCTGATGGACGTGCGCTTCGCCCGGCCGTTCTACCGGGACGGCGAGATTTTCTGCTGGCTGTCCAACACCGGGCACTGGCCCGATACCGGCGGGTCGGTGCCCGGCGGGTTTTCGGCCAGCGCGACCTCCGTCGAGCAGGAGGGGCTTAGGCTGCCGCCGGTGCGGCTGTTCAAGGAAGGCGTGCTCGACCCCGAGATCTACGCCATCATCTGTTCCAACATCCGCGTGGCAGATCAGCGGATCGGGGATGTGAAGGCGCAGGCGGCCGCGCTGATGGTGGGGGAGGAGCGTCTGGGCGCGCTGCTGGACCGCTATGGGGACGACACCGTCCGCGACGCCATCGCCGAGCTTTCGGCCCGCGCTGCGACCCAGATGCGCGCCGCCATCGCCGCCATCCCCGAGGGGCGGCACGAAGGCACCGCCATCGTGGACAGCGACGGCGTCGTCAACGAACCGCTGACAATAGTGCTGGCCGTCACACGAACCGTGGAGGACCTGACCTTCGACTTCGCGGGGTCATCGCCGCCCTGCATCGGCCCGATGAACTCGGTCCGTGCCACGACGCTGTCCTCGGTCTATCTGGCGATGCGCCATATCTTCCCCGAAGTGCCGATGAGCGCCGGGGCCTTCGCGCCGCTGAATGTTACGGGGATCGAGGACACCTTCCTGGATGCGAAATACCCCCGCCCGGTCTCAGGCTGCGCCGCCGAGGTCAGCCAGCGCATCGCCGAGGCGGTGTTCGCCGCCCTCGCCCCCGCCCTGCCCGACCGAGTGACGGCCGCCCCCGCCGGAACCTCGGGCAACTTCGCGCTGGGCGGGCACGATCCAGAGCGAGGCCGCGACTATGTGATGTATCAGATCAGCGGCGGCGGATACGGCGGGTCGGCTGCAGGCGACGGGCTGACGAATGGCTGCTCGACCATCGGCATCTCGAAATCTCCGCCGGTCGAGATCATGGAACAGCAGTTTCCGGTGCTCTACCGCCACTATGCACTGCGCGAGGGCTCTGGGGGTACGGGTCAGTATCGCGGGCGGTTTCGGCCTAGACTACGAGATCGAACTGCGGCGTGGCCATGCCCGCGCGAGCTTTGTCATGGATCACGGCCGCGTCGGGCCGCAGGGCGCGCTCGGCGGCGCGGACGGTGCGGTGAACGAAGTGACGGTCACGCGGAACGGCGTGCCCTATACGCCCGCGCATCTGTCCAAGGAGCAGGACATACCCGCTTGCCCCCGGCGACCGCGTCCGCGTCCGCACCCCCGGCGGCGGCGGCTGGGGCGACCCCGCCAGCCGTGATCCCGCGCTGGCCGCGGAAGACCGTCGGCTTGGGCGGATCACGGACCGCTGATGCACCATCGGCCGCTGCGTGCCCGCGACATTTCCTGCCGTTCTTGACAGGTCCGGGTCGGCCGGTAGCATGCCCCCCATGTTGCGAACGCTTCCCCCGCTGATCGCAGCGCAGCCGCCAAAGCGGCTTGCGCCGCTGGACAGCTTCGCAGGCTCGCTAGGTCAGCGGGTCTATCTGTCGCTGAAGGAAGCGATCATGTCGCTGGCCTACCGGCCTGGAGAGTTCATCCGCAAGGCCGAGGTCTGCGATACGCTCGGCGTCTCGCGCTCGCCTGTCGCCGATGCGGTGGCGCGGCTGGCGGCCGAGGGGCTGGTCCGGGTCCTGCCGCAGGCGGGAACCTATGTCGCGCGGTTCTCGATGACGGAAATCCGCGAAGGCGCCTTCATGCGCGAAGCGATCGAGCTGCAGGCGGTGGACCTTGTGGCAGCCAACGCGACGACAGCGGACATCGTGCGGCTGCACGACTGCCTTGCGCGTCAGGCCGCATTGGTCGAGACAGCCAACATCCCCGAATTCTACGCCGAGGATGCGATGATGCATGAAGCGATCCTGTCGATGACAGGGTTCCGCAAGCTGTCACAGGTGTCCCAGACCGCGTGGCTGCAAGTGAACCGGGCGCGCCAGCTGATCCTGCCGGTGCGGGGGCGCGTGCAGGCGACGCTGGAGGAGCATCGCCGTATCGTCGAGGCCATCGCGGCGCATGACCCCGACGCGGCGCGCGCGGCGGTACGGGCGCATCTGCGCCAGCTGATCCGCTATCTGGAACCGCTGGAGCGCGAGCGGCCGGAACTCTTCGAGCCGGCCTGACGCCGCCCCGGGCGCGAAGGCGTGATCGACCCTGCGCTTGTGGCCCGTGCCTTCGGGGCCTAGTCTGCGCGGTATGACCCCGCTCATCGACCCCTTCGCCCGCCCGATCAGCTATCTGCGCGTGTCCGTGACCGACCGCTGCGATTTCCGCTGCACCTACTGCATGACGGAACACATGACCTTCCTGCCGAAGAAGGACCTGCTGACGCTGGAGGAGCTGGACCGGATGTGTTCGGCCTTCATCGGCCTCGGGGTGGAAAAGCTGCGGATCACGGGCGGCGAGCCGCTGGTGCGGCGGGACATCATGACATTCTTCCGCGCGATATCGCGGCATCTGGGGACCGGCGCGCTGAAGGAACTGACGCTGACGACGAACGGGTCGCAGCTGGCGCGGTTCGCAGATGATCTGGCGGCCTGCGGGATCAGGCGGATCAACGTCTCGCTGGACACGCTGGACGCGCAGAAATTCCAGGACATCACGCGCTGGGGCAAGCTTGCGCCGGTGCTGGACGGCATCCGGGCGGCGAAGGCGGCAGGGCTGCGGGTCAAGATCAATACCGTGGCGCTGAAAGGCTTCAACGAGGATGAGCTGTTCCCGCTGCTGGACTGGTGCGCCGCGGAGGGGCACGACCTGACCTTCATCGAGGTCATGCCGATGGGCGAGATGGGCGAGGAGATGCGGCTGGACCAATACTGGTCGCTGAAGGATGTCCGCGCGCGGCTGGCGGAACGGTTCACGGTGACGGACCTTGCCGAACGCACGGGCGGGCCCGCGCGCTATGTCAGGGTGGAGGAGACGGGGCAGAAGGTCGGCTTCATCACGCCGCTGACGCACAATTTCTGCGAAAGCTGCAACCGCGTGCGGCTGACCTGCACGGGCGAGCTGTACATGTGCCTGGGGCAGGAGGATATGGCCGACCTGCGCGCGCCTTTGCGGGCGTCGGCGGACAACGGCCCGGTCGAGGCCGCGATCCGCGCGGCCATCGCGCGCAAGCCCAAGGGGCACGACTTCGACTATTCGCGCCAGAAGGTCGCGGGTCAGGTCAGCCGGCACATGAGCCATACGGGCGGCTGACACCCGCTTGCGGCGTCCTGCCGCAGCGTCAGGATGACCCGTTGCGCGGGCGCATGGGCGGGTGGATGCTGCGCTCGTCGCTTCAGCCACAATGGAGTCCGCCCCGTGAAACCTGTGGAAATCCCCGCCTCTGATCCCGGCTCCGTCCTGCCCGGCGCGCAGTTCGCCGACGCCTATGCGATGACCGTCGGGGGGCAGTCACTGACCGCGATCACCGCCGCCGAACGCGCCTTCGGGCGCGCACCCGCCTGGATCGGGCGGCTCTTGCAGGTGCGCAACGTGCTGACGGCACCCTTCGGACTGAAGCCCGGACGGCTGGAACTGGGCGACACGCAGGACCGCGTCGGACTGTTCCCGCTGCTGCGGCAGTCGGATGACCGGATTGTCCTCGGCCTCGACGACCGCCATCTCGATTTCCGTCTTCTGGTCGATGTCCGTGACCTTGGCGCAGGCCAGCAGTCCGTGACCGCGACGACCGTCGTCAAGACGCACAACCTGCTCGGGCGCGCCTATCTGGCGGCGATCCTGCCGTTTCACCGGGTCATCGTGAAGACGATGCTGGCGCAAGCCGTGCGGGGATGACCGTCAGTCCGAAAGCGTCCATTGCGTCGGCCATAAGGATCAGGAGCGTGTGCGGGCATGATCGCTGACGTCATCCGGCATAAGAGTTGTCCGAGCGCCCGCTAACCTAATCGCGGTCGCCGCCTTCCTGTTCCCGCGCCGACCGGAGCGGGCCGATCATGTCCGTGAAGGCAAGGATGACAAGAGCCGCAGTTGCCAGAATCGTCCCGGCGAGAAAGACCCGACTCGGATCGGTCCAATCTGCCAGATAGAAGGCGATGGCAAGACCTGCGCACCAAGCAAGCGCGAACGCGACGCGGAAGGCGTGTCTGTAAAGACCGCGCGGGGCACCCGGTCCGAAGGCCGTGTCCTTCAGCGGCAAATCGCTGCCCGCGAATGCCGCCTTGTTATGGCAGACGATGTCCGCGATCCCACGGATCACGGTGGGGTTCGAGAAATAGGCGTCGTGCGCCCTGCCCGGCCATGGAAATTTCAGGATCGGCACATGCACGTTGTCCACCCGGTTGGCGAAACACCTGCGCCCCAAAGGGGAATGCAGCGGGCCGCTGATGACGTCGGCTTCGTCCCAGTAGTTGATCCAGTGCATGTGCGGCGCGGACGGACCCCATGAAAACGGAGCCATGCTCATGTCGCCGCGAATGTCCTCGACGACCTCGGCATAGCGGTGTGAGCGGGTGTCCTGACTTTCAAAGAAGTAGTTGATCTTGTCCACCGGGCTGGCGAGCGTCACCAGATGCGAGATCTTCTCGAGCCTGACAACGGCGTTCATAGGGTTGTCCATGCCCAGCAGCAGGTTGCATCTGCGCAGCGCCAGCAGCACGTCATAAGCGACACTGGTGCCGAGGCTGTGGCTGACGATCACGACGCGGGCGCAGTTTTCGTCGGCGAGCACATGGCGCAGCAGCGTGGTGCCGGTTTCGATGACACGCTTGCGCATGTCGTATTTCGCGCTGGTCTCCTGGTAGGTGCCCCATGCCTGCACGTCGCCCAGCTTGTCAGTCAGCACGTGGTTCACACCAAGCACGGTGGCCGCGGCAGCCAGAAGAGCGGAGCTGTTGAGGTAATCGATCTTCAGAAGGTTTTGGACGGCTTTAGGCAGCAGGTTAGCGTAGAACCACCCCAGAAGAAGGTTGAGTGTCCAAGCAAGAGCAAGCAGGAAGACCAGCAACGTCACAAGCGTGACCGCGTTTTTCCATTCGGTCAGACGGAAATGGCGCTTCCATTTCCGGGCGAGCGCCAGAATTTCGGTGCGATCAGTGTGGGAATGATCCTGCAGTTCACTTAGAAGATAGCTCTGAAAATCGGCAAAACGCTGACCGGGATAGCGCCGCATCGCTTCGAGGTCGCAGAACCCCTCGTAAGCCTTCAGAAGCGTTTCAGTTCTGCCGCTGATGGTGCCCAGCAGCGTGCCATCCGCGCCCATCTCTTCCAGATCGGCAAGCGCGGCGCGACGCGCGCGCGGGAACACCCGCCATCCCGCAGGAAGGCTGCGGAAGGGCCGCCAGACCTGCGAGACGGCCCATTTGACGACGCCCCATGCCGTCGCATGACCCGCCATGATCGGGGCCCAGTAGGCCTCGTAGAACCGGATTTCGTCGCCCGGGACATCGTTTCCCGCCCCGGGGGGAAATATCTGGCCCGGATCGCGGTTACGGCCGTATCGGGCTTCTGTTGATCAGGTTCATGAAACGTCTTGATGCGCCGGATCAGGCCGGTAGCTTGCAGCGTGTGATGTTCGGCGGACGCCTGATGGTCCTTGGTCAGAAGCGCATCCATCGCGTCGATCAGACGGCTGGTTTCCTCGTAACGCCGCTGGCTGCCGATGCCGTGAAAATAGATCACTGCGGTGTATCCCGCGCTGATGTCCGGGGTGGCATCATCGCGGGCACTGTCCGGCGCGGCACTATCCATTTCGAAATCACCCAATGCTGGCTGTCGGAAAATCTGCGTCGGCCAACCACGACGGCCGCCTTTGTTGAATGGGCAGAGGGTATCAGAATTCGGCGCAACTTGAAAGATGCCGGGCGTCATCGGCCGCCAGATGCCGGTGCGGACGCCGCAGCACCGTGGCCAGTCGTCGCAGCCGGGTTGCCCCGCAGCGGAATAAGCTTAACTTAGCGGTCTATTCAACCGGCGGCACCTCATGGACCCCCTTCTTCTGTCCCGCATCCAGTTCGGCGCGAACATCTCGTTCCACATCCTGTTCCCGACGATCACCATCGCGCTTGGCTGGGTGCTTCTGGTCTTCAAGCTGCGCTTCAATGCGACGGGCGACCGGAAATGGATGGACGCCTACATGTTCTGGGTGAAAGTCTTCGCGCTGTCCTTCGCCATGGGCGTCGTGTCCGGCATCACCATGTCCTTCCAGTTCGGCACCAACTGGCCGGGTTTCATGGAGAAGGTGGGCAACGTCGCGGGGCCGCTGCTGGCATACGAGGTGCTGACGGCGTTTTTCCTGGAGGCGGTGTTCCTGGGTATCATGCTGTTCGGCGCCAGCCGGGTGCCGGGCTGGGTGCATACGCTGGCCACGGGGCTGGTCGCCTTCGGGACCACGATGTCGGCGTTCTGGATCATCGTGCTGAACAGCTGGATGCATACGCCGCAGGGGTTCGAGCTGCGTGACGGCGTGGTGCATGCGACCGACTGGGCGGCCATCGTCTTCAACCCGTCGATGCCCTACCGGCTGGTGCACATGCTGCTCGCGTCGGGCCTGACCGTCGCATTCCTGATCGCCGGCATCTCGGCCCTGCGGCGGTTGGTAGGCGACCGGTCGGAGGGCACGGCATCGACGCTGCGCTTCGGCATCCTCCTGGGTGCTGCGCTGATCCCCTTGCAGATCGTCGCGGGGGATGCGCACGGGCTGAACACGCTGGAGCACCAGCCGCAGAAGATCGCGGCGATGGAGGGCAACTGGGAGACGCAGAGCCATGCGCCACTGCTGCTTTTCGCGATCCCGAACAAGGAAACCCGGTCGAACGACTACGAAATCGGCATCCCGTCCCTCGCCTCGGTGATCCTGACGCATCACGCGGACGGGGTCGTGCCGGGGCTGAATGACTTCGTGGCCGAGGACGGGACCGTTCTGCATCCGCCTGTGCTGCAGGTGTTCTGGGCGTTCCGGGTGATGGTCGGCACCGGAATGCTGATGCTGGGTGTGTCGTGGCTCGGTGCGGTCCTGCTCTGGCGGCGCGGAGCGGACGATCTGCCGAAGCTGTATCTGATCGGGCTGGCCGGGATGACCTTCATCGGCTGGCTCGCGACGCTGGCGGGCTGGTACACGACTGAGATCGGGCGGCAGCCCTGGCTGGTGTCGGGGGTGCTGACCACGAAGGACGCGGTCGGGCCGGTCGCGGCACCAATGGTCCTGACCACGCTGATCGCCTATCTTCTGGTCTACCTGGCGCTGATGGTCGCCTATATGGGCGTCATCACCTATCTGGCGCGCAAGGCGGCCAAGGGCGACGCGCCGCCGCCCGACCCAAAATCACCGGACGCGGCACTGGTTCCGGCGGAGTGACGGATATGTTTGCGGATGGCAACCTGCCCCTGATCTTCGCCGGGCTGATGGGCCTCTCGATCCTGATCTATGTGATCCTCGACGGGTTCGATCTGGGCGTCGGCATCCTTTTCCCGTTCGCCGACGAGGACGAGCGCGACCGGATGGTCGCGTCCATCGGGCCGTTCTGGGATGCGAACGAGACCTGGCTGGTACTGGCCGTCGGCCTCTTGCTGGTGGCCTTCCCGGTCGCGCACGGGGCGATCCTGACGCAGCTGTACCTGCCGGTCGCGGTCATGCTGATCGGCCTGATCCTGCGCGGCGTCGCGTTCGAGTTCCGCGCGAAGGCCCCCGGACACCACAAGCGCGCCTGGGACATCGCCTTCTGTTCCGGCAGCCTGATGGCGGCGCTGTCGCAGGGCTTCATGCTGGGGCTCTACGTGATGGGGCTGGCATGGACGCCCTTCCACATCGGCTTTGCGGTTGTGACGGCGGTGTTTCTGGCTGTCGCCTACAGCTTCATCGGGGCTGCATGGATCATCTTCAAGACGGACGGATCGCTGCAGATGAAGGCCATCGAATGGGCGGGAGGAGGCATCTGGGGCGTGGTGCTGGGCATGGCCGCGATCTCGATGGCGACGCCGCTGGTCAGCGCGCGGATTTTCGGCAAGTGGTTCGCCTGGCCCGAGATGCTGTTCCTGGCCCCGCTTCCGGTCCTGTCCGGGGCACTGGTCCTGCTGATCTGGGTCGTGCTGCGCCGCCTGCCCTTGGAGCGTGACCGGCTGTCCTGGCTGCCCTTCATCGCGGCGACGGCGCTGTTCGCGCTGGCCTTCGTGGGGATGGCCTACAGTTTCTTCCCCTATATCGTGCCCGAGGCGATCACGATCTATGAGGCAGCGGCAGCACCGGAAAGCCTGCGCATCATCCTGTGGGGGACGCTGATCGTGCTGCCGACGATCCTGGCCTATTCGATGTTCAGCTACTTCATCTTCCGGGGGAAGGCGACGAAGCTGAGCTACGACTGAGAACATACCGGCACGCCGAAACGGCTTGAACTTGCTCTTGGCGAGGAATATGCCGCAGCGCAGAAAGAGGCAGGCATCTTGTCTTCTGACGAAACAGACGCGGCGCTGACCCGCCGGACGCAGGCCACCCGGGCAGCCGTCTCGGAGTCCTGGTGGTCGGTGCGATAGGGGTCGTGTATGGCGACATCGGCACCAGCCCGATCTACGCCCTGCGCGAATCTCTGAAAGCCGCTTCCCGCGACGGCCTGACCCGGGAAGACACAATCGGCGTCATCTCGATCCTGTTCTGGACGCTGATCATCATCGTCACGCTGAAATATGTGATCGTGATGCTGCGCGCTGACAATGACGGCGAGGGCGGCACCCTGTCGCTGGTCGCGCTGGCCCAGCGCGCGCTGGGGCGACGACCGCTGTGGCTGCTCATCATGGGGATAGTCGCCGTCGGCCTGTTTCTGGGCGATGCCGCGATAACCCCCGCGATTTCAGTTCTGTCCGCGGTCGAGGGCATGTCGCTGGTGACCCCCGCTTTCGAACCCTACGTCATCCCGGTCACGCTGGTCATCATCGCGGTGCTGTTCATGGTGCAGGCGCGCGGGACAGGGGCCGTCGCCCTGTTGTTCGGTCCGGTGACGGTGGTGTGGTTTCTGGTCATGGCGGTCATGGGGCTGGTGCATATCGGCGACGACCCTGCGATCCTTGCTGCCGTCAATCCGTGGCACGCACTGCAATTCCTTCTGACGAACGGGTTCGGTACATTCATCGTGATCGGATCGGTGTTCCTGGCGGTAACGGGGGGCGAGGCTCTTTACGCCGATATGGGCCATTTCGGCCGCAAGCCGATCCGCATCGCCTGGCTGGTTCTGGTGTTTCCGGCGCTTTCGCTCAGCTATCTCGGGCAAGGCGCACTGGTGCTGGCCGATCCGGCGGCTGTCGAAAACCCGTTCTTTCTGATGGCCCCCGACTGGGCGCTGCTGCCGGTTGTTCTGCTGGCTACCGCAGCAACCGTGATCGCGAGCCAGGCTGTGATTTCCGGCGCATTCTCGATTCTGAAGCAGGCTGTCCAGATGGGACTGTTGCCGAGGCTCGAGATATTGCACACCTCAGCGCACGAGGCCGGGCAGATTTATCTTCCCAAAGTCAACTTCTGGCTGGCTATCGCCGTCGTGATCCTTGTGGTGGCCTTCGGCACATCGTCCAGCCTCGCCAGCGCCTATGGGATCGCGGTGTCGGGCGTAATGGTCATCACGACAATTCTGGCAGCCATCGTGGTCCGTAAGGCTTGGAAGTGGTCGCTTCTGGCCACCACGGCGCTGATTGCGCCCCTGTTGCTGATCGAGGGGCTGTTCCTTGCAGCAAACTCGCTGAAGATTCACGACGGCGGCTACGTGCCGGTCCTGATGGCCCTTCTGGTCGGCATCATCATGTGGTGCTGGGTCAGCGGCACGGCCCATGTCCAGTCGCAGGCACGCAAGACGGCGCAGCCGCTTGGCAGCCTGATCGAGATGCTTGCCCGGTCGGAACGGCTGGGCACGGCACCCGGGACGGCGGTCTTCCTGACCTCGGACCCCGAAGTGGCCCCCGCCGCCCTGATGCACAACGTGAAGCACAACAACGTCCTGCACGCGCAGAACCTGATCGTCACTGTGGTGACGGCACCGCAGCCCAAAGTCACCGATGCAGACCGTCTGACGGTTGAACGGCTGAGCGACCGCTTCGTCCGGATCGTGCTTCAGTTCGGCTACATGGAGGAAACCAACGTGCCGAAAGCGCTCGCCTTGGCGCGGCGGCACGGAATCAAGTTCGACATCATGACAACCTCGTTTTTCCTGAACCGAAGGTCGTTCCGGCAGGACCCGAAAAGAGGTCTTCCGGTCTGGCAGGAGCGCATCTTTATGTCGCTGACCAAGTCAGCCACGAACGCGACCGACTATTACCGCCTGCCGGTCAACCGGACCATCGAACTGGGGCAGCAGCTTCTGATCTGACAGCTGGATATGTGCGCGGATCACATCCTGGCCCAGACCGCCAGAAGCCCGAACAGCGCGGGCAGCGCCTGGATGTAGAGGATGCGGAGGTTGGCGGTGGCAGCCCCGTAGAAGCCAGCGATCATCACGCAACCGAGGAAGAACAGCGCCACGTCGCGCCCTGCGGCCCCGACGCCCAGCGCCAGCGCCCAGAGCAGCCCCGCCGCGAGGAACCCGTTGTAGAGACCCTGATTGGCGGCAAGGACGCGCGTGTCGCGGGCCGTGGCGGGGGTCGTCCCGAAGGCCTTCATCGCGCGGGGTGTTTCCCACAGGAACATCTCCAGCACCATGATCCAGACATGCAGCGCGGCGATCAGTGTGACGAGAACCGCGCCGATCATGGCGCAGGCATCCGCGCCTCGGCCATCCCGGCGTACCAGCTTGCGCCGAACGGGATCGCGTTGTCGTCGAAGTTGTAGGCCGGGTGGTGCACCATGGCCGTGTCGCCGTTCCCGAGGAAGATGTAGGCCCCCGGCCGCGCGTTCAGCATGAAGCTGAAATCCTCGGCCCCCATCAGGGGCGGCGTGTCGCGGTCCACCTTGCCCGACACCGCCTCCGCTACGTCCGCCGCATAGACGGTGTTGTCCTCGGCATTCACCGTCACCGGATAGCCGCGCCGGTAGTCCACCGTCGCCGTGGCACCGAAGGTCGCCGCCGTCCCCTCGCATATCGCCTCCACCCGTGCCTCGACATAGTCCTGCACCTTCGGGTCCATCGTGCGGACCGTCGCCTTCAGATGCACGGTCTGAGGGATCACGTTGTAGGCGTCGCTTTCCGTCCGGAAGGAACAGACCGACACCACGACCTGCTTCTGCGGATCGACGCCCCGCGACGCGATGGTCTGGAGCGCCAGGACGATGTGCGACGCGACGACGGTCGTGTCGATGCAGTCATGCGGTTTCGCGGCATGCCCGCCCTTGCCCGTCACCACCACGTCGAACTGGTCCGCCGCCGCCATCATCGCGCCCGGCCTTATCGCGAAGGTGCCCGACCGGAATCCCCGGCATGTTGTGCATGCCGTAGACTTCCTGCACGCCGAAGCGGTCCATCATGCCGTCCTCGACCATCTCGCGCCCGCCGCCGCCGCCCTCTTCCGCAGGCTGGAAGATGACAACGACCTTGCCGTCGAAGTTCCGCGTCTCGGCCAGGTATTTCGCTGCGCCCAGCAGCATCGCCGTGTGCCCGTCATGGCCGCAGGCATGCATCTTGCCGGGGGTCCTGGACGCATAGGGCAGCCCCGTCGCCTCGATGATCGGCAGCGCGTCCATGTCGGCGCGCAGCCCGATCACCCGTCCCCTGCTGTCGGCCCGCCCGTTGATCACGCCGACGACCCCGGTACGTCCGATGCCCGTCACGACCTCGTCGCAGCCGAAACCGCGCAGGAGGTCCGCGACCTTGCCCGCCGTCCGCTGGACGTCGAAAAGCAGCTCCGGGTTCTCATGGAAGTCGCGCCGCCAGGCGGTGATCTCGGGCAGCAATTCGGCAAAGCGGTTCTTCACGGGCATGGCGAATGATCCTTTCAGATAATGGCTGATGCTCGGACGAAAGCGCTCTGGCCGCAAGCGTTCCGCAGCGGCATTTCAGGCCCCCGACGCGAGAGCCAGAACCCGCGCCGTGAAATCCTCACCGCGCTTCTCGAAGTCCGGATACTGGTCGAAACTCGCGGCCGCCGGGGCCAGCAGCACCGTATCCCCCGGCTGGGCATCGGCGGCGGCGGCGGCAACCGCTGCCGCGATCGTATCGCAGATCACATGCGGCGTCTTGCCCAGCTGCAACGCGAAGTCGCGCGCGGAATGGCCGATCAGATAGGCCTTCGTCACCGCGCCCAGATGCGGCTGCAGGGCGGCGATACCGCCCTCTTTGCCGAGGCCCCCCGCGATCCAGCGGATGCGGTCGAACGCCTGCAGCGCCTTGGCCGCCGAATCCACGTTGGTGGCCTTGCTGTCATTCACGAACCGCACGCCGCCGATTTCGGCCACCGTCTGGCTGCGGTGCGGCAGGCCTGCGAAACTGTGCAGCGCCGCCTCGATCTCGCGCGGGGCAAGGCCCAGCGTCCGGCAGGCGGCCCAGGCGGCGCAGGCATTCTGGTGGTTGTGCGCGCCGGGCAGGCCCGCGATGCCGCGCAGATCGACCGACGCCGCCTGCCGCCCCTTGCGCCATTCGGTGAGGAACCCCTTCCGTGCGAAGACCGACCAGCCGAAGCCATCGAGCTTTTGCCCCGAGGAAATCCGGATCACGCGGTCATCGCCCGCACCTTCCGCCATCCGGTCGGCCAGATAGCGCCCCTCGGCCTCGTCCACGCCGATGACCGCGCGGTCCGGGCCGCCTTGGGTGAAAAGCCGCGCCTTGGCAGCGAAATAGCCCCCGATCCCACCGTGGCGGCCGAGATGATCGGGCGACAGGTTCGTGAAGACCGCGATGTCGGGCGTCAGCGCGCGGGCGAGGTCGGTCTGGTACGAGGAGAGTTCGAGGACCACCACCTCGCCGTCCTCGGCCGGGTCGAGGTCGAGTACGCCGCGCCCGATATTGCCTGCCATCTGCGCGCGGCGGCCCGAGGCATCGAGGATATGGTGGATGAGGGCGGTCGTGGTGGACTTGCCGTTCGATCCCGTGACCGCGATGACCTTGGGGGGCACGTCGAAATTGTCCCAGTCGGGCAGTGCCCAGGACCGGAAGAACAGGCCGATGTCATTGTCCACCGGAATGCCCGCCGCCATCGCGCGGGCAATGACGGGATGTGGTGCCGGATAAAGGTGCGGGATGCCGGGCGAGGTGACGAGAAGGGTCACGCCCTCCCACGCCGCATCGCGGGTCAGGTCGGCGGTGGTGAAGCCTTCGGCTTCCGCCTTGGTCCGGGCCTCGGCGCTGTCGTCCCACAGCAGGGGCCGCGCGTCGCCGGCGACCAGCGCGCGCGCGGTCGCCAGACCGGACCGGCCAAGCCCCAGAACCGCAATCAGCTGACCTTTGACGCCCTGTACCGGGATCATTCCCGTTGTCCCCACCGTTGTGCCGGCGGAGGTTTCACACCCCCGCGCCCCCCGTGGAGTATTTGAGCCGCGGTGAAAGGGGAAGGGGGCGAGTGCGGCTGGCCTACCACGGGATCGGCTGGCGGCGGCGGAAGAAGCCGCCGGTCGGGCCGTCATCGGGCAGCGTGGCGAGCCATATGGCGGTGTCGGCACCCTGTTCGGGGGTCAGGGGGGCTGACGACCCGCCCATGCGGGTCGCGACCCAGCCCGGGCACATGGCGTTGATCTTGACGCCCGGCGGCAGGTCGCGCGGCAGCGCCTTGGTCAGGGCGTTGAGGCTCGCCTTGGCGACGCCATAGGCACCGGGGCCACCCAGCCCTTCGGCGAACGCGCCCCAGCCGGAGGAGAGGTTGACGATGCGCCCCCAGCCGGTCTGCCGCCAATGCGGGACATTGAGGCGAATGAGATCGAGGGGGGAGTGGACCATGACCTGCATCGCCTCGTCAAAGTCGCTGCCCTTCTCCAGCAGCGAGACGTCATGCAGGACCCCCGCGTTGTTCACGAGGATGTCGAAGCCCCGGGCCTGGGTGACTGCGGCGAAGTAGCTGTCGGGGTCGGTGAGGTCGACATGGACCGACTTGCAGCCGAGGTCGCGTGCGGCCAGCTGCCCAGCAGCCGCGTCGCGCGATCCGATGGTCACGTCGACACCCGCCGCGACCAGGCCGCGCGCGATGGCCTGGCCGATGCCGCGGTTGCCGCCGGTGACGAGGGCGGTGAGGGGGGATGGGCGCTGCAC
Source organism: uncultured Alphaproteobacteria bacterium (assembly GCA_963819585.1). Lineage (GTDB taxonomy): Bacteria > Pseudomonadota > Alphaproteobacteria > Rhodobacterales > Rhodobacteraceae > JAOADN01. The sequence continues at coordinate 206,377 of CAWFWP010000001.1, read as the reverse complement.
GGCAGGGTCCTTTGGGCTGTGTCCACATGTGGACAAAGAAGAAAAATGTTTCAGATCATATACATGGACATTTTCGTTTACCTGATCTTATCACTTTCGCCGCGTCCGCAGTCAATGCGCGGTGCAGCCGGACACCAACGGTCGTGCTTCAGACCGTCCGACCTTCCGCTGCCCGCTCGATCCGTTCGGCGACCAGTTCCTGCATCCGCCAGAGATAGGCGTCACGGATGCCGCGATCTTCGAGGTGGCTGACGGTGCTGTGCAGATAGTCCGCCATCGACCCAGCCGGACCGGCAGAGGTGGCAAGGGCGGCGACGATCCGGTCTTCGGTCAGGCTGGCGACGTAATCATCAGCCCGCCGGTTCACCGGAAAGGCGATCATGTCGCGCGGGCCTTCCGCTGTGCTGCCGCGCAGCCAGCAGGCCTTCATCCCGGATGCCTTGAACACCAGTTCGCGGCGGATGACGGGCATGAGGTTTTCCTCCACCTGTCCTGCCGGAAGGCGGAACCCGACGCCCCGGCAGGACCCGCCGCGATCGAGCGCCATCATCAGGCCGGGTCGGTCGGGGCTGCCGCGGAACGCCCGCATCCAGCCGAGGCAGAAGGCGCGGTGCCAGCCATGCACATGTGCCAGACATTCGGCGTCATGCGCGAAGTTCGGCTTCCAGATCAGCGAGCCATAGGCAAAGAGCCAGACCTGCCCGTCAGCGGGCCGCGCGGACATCAGGCGGGCATAGACGGCGGCGTGATCGTCCTCGCTGGCCAAGGGGCGGCCCGAACCCATCTCCAGCGGCGGCCCGGCGTAGGGCGGCACGCGCGCGGCGAGGGCGGCGGTCAGGCGCATGGGGCAGGTCGACGGGAGGGCGCGCGCCGCAGAGTCATGCCGTATTTGTCCTGATCCGTGAACCCGAGTTTTTCATAGAAGCCGCGCGCGCCAAGGGTCTTCCCGGTGAGAAGCATAATCTTGTAGGCGTCGGCAGACCACCCGGCATCAATGACGGCAGACATGACACCCGCGCCGAAACCCATTCCGCGCTGGCTGCGCAGGGTCACAACATTTTCGACGATGGCGTAGGGCCGCGCGTCGAACGTCATGTTGGGAATGACGTGAAGCGTGGCCATCGAAACGACCGTTCCGTCGAGATCAGCCCCCCAGACTGTCGTCCCAGCATGGGACAGGATTTCAGCGAAGCGCGCTTTCCCCGCTGCTCCGTCAGGGACCGGAATGTCCCCGACAAGCTCAACATAGAGGGTGGGCGCATCAGGGTAGTCGAAAGTTGTCAGGGGGCGAAATGTGGTTTCAGGGGTTCGCATGCGAGCCGCCGGCAACCGATCTGACCCTACCGCAGCTTCAGCGTCGCCAGCCCGATCAGCGCCAGGATCAGCGCTGATGATCCAGAACCGGATCACGATCTGCGGCTCGGCCCAGCCCTTCTTCTCGAAATGGTGGTGGATCGGGGCCATCAGGAACACCCGCCGGCCGGTGCGCTTGAAGTAGAGCACCTGGATGATGACGCGACAGCGCCTCGACCACGAACAGGCCGCCGACGATGGCCAGCACGATCTCGTGCTTGGTCACGACCGCGATCGCGCCCAGCGCGCCGCCGAGCGCCAGCGACCCGGTGTCGCCCATGAAGACCGCCGCCGGCGGCGCGTTGTACCAGAGGAACCCCAGGCCGCCGCCGATCAGGGCGGAGCAGAACACGAGGATCTCACCCGTGCCGGGCACGAAATGCAGGCCCAGATAGGCGCTGAAATTCGCGTTCCCGACGAAATAGGCGATGACGCCGAAGGTGCCCGCGGCGATCATCACCGGCATGACGGCCAGACCATCCAGCCCGTCGGTCAGGTTCACGGCGTTCGCCGCGCCGACGATCACGATCATCGCGAAGGGCACGAAGAACCAGCCGAGATTGATCAGCACGTCCTTGAACACCGGCAGCGCCAGCTGGTTGGTCAGAGGCATCGGGATGGAACCACGCCGCCGCGATTCCAGCCAGCGCGGCGATGCCGAGACCCAGCAGGAAGCGGATGCGGGAGGACACGCCCTTGGTGTTCTGCTTGGTGACCTTGGAATAGTCGTCGGCGAAGCCGATGGCCCCGAAGGCGATGGTGACGGCAAGCACGATCCAGACATAGGGCGTGTCGAGGCGCGCCCAGAGGATCGTCGAGACAAAGATCGCCGACAGGATCAGAAGCCCGCCCATCGTCGGCGTGCCCGCCTTGACGAAATGCCCCTGCGGACCGTCGTCGCGGATCGGCTGGCCCTTGCCCTGACGGCGGCGGAGCAGGTCGATCAGCGGACGCCCGAAGATGAAGCCGAAGATCAGCGCGGTGAAGAAAGCGGCCCCGGCGCGGAAGGTGATGTAGCGGAAGAGGTTGAAGAAGTCGCCGCCATCGGACAGCGAGGTGAGCCAGTAGAGCATTATCCGGACCCCTTCGCGTCGCCCGCGCCCGGTTGCCCGAGTTTGCGCAGGGCGTCAACCACAAGACTGACCTTCGATCCCTTGGATCCCTTGACCAGGATCACGTCGCCCGCATCGGCCAGAAGATGGGCGCGGGCGGCAAGATCGGCCGCCGTCGCCCGCCACTCGCCGCGCCGGTCGCGCGGCAGTATGTCCCACAGCGCGCGCATCCGGGGGCCGACGCAGTGCACCAGATGGATGCGGGGCATGGCGGGATGCGCGGCCGATGGCGCGGTGCAGGTCGGCCTCGGTCGGCCCCAGTTCCAGCATGTCGCCGAGAATGGCGATGCGGCGTCCGGTGGCCCTGCGCCCGACGCCGTCCTGCGGTTCGGCGGCCCCGAGGACATCCAGTGCCGCGTCCATCGAGGCGGGGTTGGCGTTGAAGGCGTCGTCGATCAGGTCGAAGGTCTGCGCCTCGTCCACGATGTCCAGATGCGACCGTCTCGCGCTGGCCCCGGCCCTTCGGCGGTTGCCACTGGCCCAGATCGCAGGCGGTGACGGCGGGATCGGCCCCGAGCGCTTCGGCGACGGCAAGGACGGCAAGGGCGTTTTCCGCAAAGTGCCGCCCGGCGCTGCGGACCTTGAACAGGATCGGCGCGCCCCGGCGTTCGGCGCGGACAACCGTGGTGTCGTGGCTGAGGGTGGCGTCGATCAGGCGATAGTCATCGCCCGGCCCGGTGCCGAACAGGATGGTGCGGGCGGCACAGCGCTCGGCTGCGGCGCGCAGGATCGGCGTGACGGCCAGACCGGACCGCAGGACGGCGATGCCGCCAGGCTCCAGCCCTTCAAAAATCGCGGCCTTTTCCCAGGCGATGCCTTCGATATTGTCGAAGGCCTCGAGATGCGCGGCGGTAACGGTGGTGATGACAGCGATGTGCGGGCGCGTCAGGCGCGACAACGGTGCGATTTCGCCTGGATGGTTCATTCCGATCTCGATGACGGCGAAGGCCGCGTCGCTTGGCATCCGTGCCAGCGTCAGGGGCACGCCCCAGTGGTTGTTGTAGCTCGCCTCGGCCGCATGGGTCGGACCCAGCGCGGACAGGACCGCGCGCAGCATTTCCTTGGTCGACGTCTTGCCGACCGATCCGGTCACGGCGACGACCTTTGCCATTGTCCGGGCGCGGGCGGCGGCCCCGAGCGCGGTCAGCGCGGTCAGCACGTCGGGGACGATGACCAAGGGGTCGGCCTCGGTGCAGCCGGGCGGGATGCGCGCGACAAGGGCACCCGACAGCGCCGTTATCGAGCGCGGCCCGGACAAAGTCATGCCCGTCGCGGGCATCGGTCAAGGCGACGAAGAGATCGCCGCGCGCAAGGCTGCGGGTGTCGATGGAGACGCCCGTGGACGCGAAGGGCTTTGTCGTGCGCCCACCCGTGGCCGCGGCGATCTCGCGCGCTGGTCCAGAGCGGCGCGGTCATATCCGCCCGTCCAGCGCCGCGACCGACGACGCTGGCCTGTTCGGCATCGTCAAACGGATAGACGTCGGTGCCGACGACCTGCCCGGTCTCGTGCCCTTTGCCAGCGATCAGCAGCGCGTCGCCCGGCCCCAGCGCATCGACGCCGCGCAGGATCGCCTCGGCCCGGTCAGCAACCTCGGTCGCCTCGGGCGCGGCGGCCAGCACGGCGGCCCGGATCGCGGCGGGGTCTTCGGTACGGGGGTTGTCGTCGGTCACGATGACGCTGTCGGCATGTTTCGCCGCCGCAGCGCCCATCAGGGGGCGTTTCCCGGTGTCGCGGTCGCCGCCTGCCCCCAGGACGACGACGATCCGGCCCAGCACATGCGGGCGCAGCGCCTTCAGCGCGGTCGCCACCGCGTCCGGCGTATGGGCATAGTCGACAAAGACCGATGCGCCGTTGTCGCGTGTTGCCGCCAGCTGCATCCGGCCGCGCACGGTGGTCAGTTTCGGCAGCACAGCGAAGACCGCCTCGGCATCCTCGCCCGCCGCAATGGCAAGGCCCGCCGCGACCAGAACGTTCGACGCCTGGAACCCGCCGATCAGGTGCAGCCGTGCCATGTGCGGGCTGCCTTTCCAGGCAAAGCGCAGGTCCTGGCCCGTCGCGTCGAAGCGCTGACCCAAGATGCGGAGGTCGTCTTCCTCGGCCCGTCCGACCATCAGCACAGACTGGCCACGTCCGCGCGCAATCTCGGCCATGTCGGCCCCGCGGGGGTCGTGCATGTTGATGACGGCGATCCCGTCTTCGGGCAGGACGCGCGCGAACAGCCCGGCCTTGGCCGCGAAATAGGCGTCGAAGGTCGCGTGATAGTCCAGATGATCCTGGGTGAAATTCGTGAACCCGGCCGCCGCCAGCCGCACCCCGTCGATCCGGCGCTGGTCGAGCCCGTGACTTGATGCCTCCATCGCGGCATGGGTGACGCCGGCGTTGGACATCTCGGCCAGAAGGCGGTGCAGAGTGATCGGCTCGGGCGTCGTGTGCGGCGAGGGCGCCGTGAAGGCCCCCTCGACCCCGGTGGTGCCGATACTGGCCGCCTGCAGACCGAGTTCGGTCCATATCTGGCGGGTGAAATTCGCCACACTGGTCTTGCCGTTCGTGCCGGTGACCGCGACGACCGTTTCGGGCTGCCGCCGAACCAGAGCGCCGCCGCAAAGGCCAGCGCCTGGCGCGGGTCCTCGGCCACGACAAGTGCCGCAGGCGACGCTGAAAGCTCGGCCCGGGCGATTTCGGCCCCCGCGCGGTCGGTCAGCACCGCGCCTGCGCCCATGCGCAAGCGCATAGCTGATGAACTCGCCGCCATGCGTCTTCGCCCCGGGCAGCGCCGCGAACAGATGCCCCTCTTTCACCGTCCGGCTGTCCACCGACAGGCCGGTCACGGCAGCATCGCGGCCGCCCTGGGCGGTCAGCCCGAGGTCTGCCAGCGTCTTTGTCCCCGTGCTCATCTCCGGCGGCCCCGCCCTGTCCTAGTTCCGGACGAGTGTTAGCGTGTCGTCGCCCGCCGCTTCAACCTCAGGGCGCATTCCCATCATCGGGGCGACCCGGCGGATGATTTCGGCCGCGACCGGAACCGACGTCCAGCCCGCCGTACGGCGCGGTTCGGACCCCGATGTTTCGACCGGTTCATCCAGCGAGACAACCAGTACGTATTTCGGATCCGTCGCGGGGAAGATCGCGGCGAAGGTGGTAATGACCTTCTGGTCATAATATCCGCCGCCCGGTTTCGGCTTGTCCGCCGTGCCGGTCTTGCCGCCGACCTGATAGCCCGGCACATCGCCCATGCTCGCCGTGCCGCGCACGACGACCTGGCGCAGCATGGTCCGCGCGATGGCCGAGGTCTTTTCTGACAGGACGCGCGCGCCTTCGGGGCGGGCCGCATCATGCAGCAGTGTCGGAGACACCTTGATGCCGCCGTTGGCGATGGTCGCATAGGCGGCGGCCAGATGCAGCGGGCTGGCCGACAGACCGTGACCGTAGGAAATCGTCAGGGTCGAGATATCGGCCCATTTCTTCGGCAGCAGCGGCTTGCCGGTCGGCGCTTCGACCAGTTCGATGTCGGTCGGCACGAAGAACCCGAGCGCCTTGAGGAATTCCTGCTGCCGCGCGCCGCCGATCATCATCGCGATATGCGCGGTGCCGATGTTCGAGGATTTGACGATCACGTCCATGACCGAGAGTTCCGGGCCATAATCGTGGAAATCGTTGATCTTGTGCTTGCCCCAGATGAAGGGGTCCTTCGTGTCGACCATCGTATCGGGACTGACGAGACCGAGTTCCAGCGCCTGCGATACCGCGAATATCTTGAAGGTGGACCCCAGTTCATAGACGCCCTGCACCGCGCGGTTGAACAGCGGGCTGTCCCCGGCATCGCCTTTGGTCAGGGGTTGGGGGCGTTCGTTGGGGTCGAAATCCGGCAGCGAGGCCAAGGCGACCACCTCGCCCGTGTGCACATCCATCAGGATTGCCGCGGCACCCTTGGCGTTCATCAGCTTCATGCCGCCCAGCAGCACTTCCTCGACCACCGACTGGACCGGAAGGTCCAAAGACAGGGTCAGCGGCGCGCCGCCGTTTGCCGGATCGCGCAGCCAGCCGTCGAAGGTCTTCTCGACCCCCGCCGTGCCGATCACTTCGGCGGAATCCACGCCTTCGCGGCCAAAGCTCGCGCCGCCCAGAACATGCGCGGCAATCGCGCCGTTCGGATAAAGCCGCGTCTCGCGCGGGCCGAACAGCAGGCCGGGATCGCCGATCTCGTGCACCAGCTGCATCTGTTCGGGGGAAATCTTGCGCTTGATCCACAGGAACTTGCGGTTGCCGGTGAAGTCCTTCAGCAGCGCTGCCTCATCGAGGTCGGGGAAGATCGCGGCGAGTTCGCGTGCGGCGGCAGCCGGATCGACCATCTGCTGTGGCTGCGCATAAAGTGCGTGCGTGACAAGGTTCGTCGCCAGTATGCGGCCCTGACGGTCGACGATATCGGCGCGCTGGGTCAGGATCGCCGGGCCTTCGGCGTTCGCCGTCTGCGGTTCGGAGGGTTCGGTCGCGGCCAGCTGGCCCATCCGGATGCCGATCAGCGTGAAGCCCGCGAAAAACAGCAGCGCCAGCACCAGAAGCCGCTTTTCGGCGCGCGCGCGGTCGCGGTCGCGGGTTGTCTCGGCCCGTGCGCGGATGTTCTCGCGCTCGATCCGGTCAGGGTTCTCCCCGATCTCCCGCGCCTTCAGGATGCGGGCTAGGGGGCGGAGCGGCGTACGGTTCATTCAGAGACCCCCAGCGCCTGCAGGACCGCATCGTCGGTCGAGGCCACGGTGTCGACGGGTTCGGACAGACCGGGCAGGCCGATCTGCGGATAGGACACCTGACCGACGGTCCCGAATTGCGCCGGGTCAAGCGGCAGCAGCTGCAACTGGTCGAAGTTGATCTCGGCCAGTTCGCGCAGCCGGTCGGGGCGGTTCAGATAGGCCCATTCGGCCTTGAGCACGCCGAGGCTTTCCTTCAGGCGCGCGATATCGTCGCGCAGCGCGCGCACTTCGCCGAGTTCGGCCTGCGTCCGGTAGTTTTCGTGATACGCCCAGAAGGCCAGCGCCATTACGATCACCCCGGAGAGCACGAACAGGAAACTGCGCATGACGGTCAGCGCCCCCTTCGGTCGATGACGGGCAGGCCCAGCGCGCCGTCGTCGGCGCGCCCAGCCGGCGCGTCCGTGCGCCGGCCGAGCCGCAGGCGCGCGGATCGGGCGCGGGGGTTGACCGCCAGTTCCGCGGCATCCGCCGAAACGCCCTGTCTAAGCTGCACGACAAAGGCCGCATCGGTCTTCGGACGCTCGGGTGCATAGCGGCTGGTCTGCGATTCAGCGCCTGACCGCAGCTGGAAGAACCGCTTCACAATGCGGTCCTCCAGCGAATGGAAACTGACAACGGCCAGCCAGCCGCCGGGCCTCAGCGCCCGTTCGGCCGCCGCAAGACCCGCGCTCAGCTGCCCGAATTCGTCGTTCACAGCGATCCGCAGCGCCTGAAAGCTGCGTGTCGCCGGATGGCTCTGCCCGGGTTTCGGGCGCGGCAGGCAGCGTTCGATCAGGCGGACCAGCTGCAAGGTTGTCTCGAACGGCTCGGCGGCCCGGGCGGCGACGATGGCGCGGGCGATACGCCGCGATGCGCGCTCCTCGCCGTAGTTGTAGAGTATATCGGCCAGCACGCCTTCGCTGGAGGTGTTCACCAGGTCGGCCGCCGTCGTGCCGCTGTCGCCCATCCGCATGTCCAGCGGACCGTCTTTCTGGAACGAAAACCCCCGCGCGGCCTGGTCGATCTGCATCGAGGACACGCCGAGGTCGAGCACGACTCCGTCCAGCGCGCCGCCCGCATGATGGTCGAGGTCGGAAAACGTGCCTTCGACCAGCTTCAGCCGCGCGCCGTAAGTCCTGGCCCAGCTGTCCGCCATGCGGAACACGCTCGGATCGCGGTCAACCCCGATCACTTCGTCGGCCCCCGCATCCAGCAGTCCGCGCGCATATCCGCCCGCCCCGAAGGTGCCGTCCAGCCAACGCCCCTTCACTGGCGCGACGGCCCGCAGAAGCGGTGCCAGCAGGACGGGGATATGATCGGGTGAGGTGGCCAGCGGGGCAGCGGCGGCAGCCATCGTCAGCTCCGCGACCGTGGCGGAAGCAGGCTGCGCGGGTCAAATCCGTCCGGATACTGTTCGGCCCGCTTGACCGACCGGCTGCCATCCTTGCGGCCATAGGTGGCCGGGTTCCATATCTTGAAGTAGTCGCCCGCCGAGATGAAGAACGCCTCGTCCTTCAGGCCGATCTTCTCGCGCAGCTTCTGCGGCAGGACCAGACGTCCGTCATCGTCGATCTGGGTTTCCAGCGACTGACCGTGCATCAGCTCTTCCAGCCAGAGCCGTTCATCCGATCCGCGCTGCATATCCTCGATCTGGCCGTCGATTTCGTCGATGGCCGCCATCGTGTAGACTTCCAGCCAGTCCTGCCGGTCGTCGCCGTAGACGATCACGATGTTCGGGCGCTGGCCTTCGTGCCAGTCAGGGTCCGAGGCTTCGATGACACGGCGAAAGGGCGCCGGGATCGATACACGACCCTTGGCGTCCACCCGGAACGTATCAGAACCCCTGAACCTGCGTGCCACTGGCCCGCGCCTCCGACAAAGGCCCCCGCCTTGTATTTCACTGCCGCCGCCCCGCCCGCCCGGACCGACCCTTCAGAAACGACAACGGCGGATCGGGCTGCTGCCACTGCCCGATCCGCCGCCCTGTCCCATCGCTGGGTATCACCGGCTGCGCGTGCCACCTGGGGGGATGTCTGCTCGCCCACGCGCCGGATTTCGTCGTTCGGTTGAAGCGGGCTGCCTGTATGAAACCTGCTTTTCGCCTTGGGGTCTTGGTGCCCCGGATTTTGATCGCTCGCCTCAACCGTGGGACAAGGGATGACACGGGATTTCACGGGAATCAACAGGAATTTTAGGGAGCAGTGCCACAATCCCTTGTCCTGCGACCGGCAGCGGCACAAGAAATTGGGGTGAAAGGCGCAGACATGCCACCAAGGGATTGATCGACAATCACGCCGGACCACAAAATGTTGAGCACAGCGTGAGTCAGAGCCTTTCCCGCTGTTTCCCGGGATATCAGCAGCACAAGCCACAGACGGAACCCGGCGAACAGGTGTCGTTCCCTTCCGCAGACCCGAAGGAAGCCTTCCGGTTTTCCCGGAAAATCCCGCAGTGATTCGTGGGCTGACCGCGAATTCCCGTACAGTCCCGCCGCGCGGGCAGGATCAGGCCATTCCGCCCGCCACCAGACGCTCCGCCAGCCGCGCATAGGCCTCGGCCACCGGCCCCTCACCCGCCGCGACCGGCGTTCCCGCGTCACCGGCCAGCCGCACATCCAGCGACAGCGGCAATTCGCCCAGGAACGGCACGCCCAGTGCCGCCGCCTCGGCAGCCACGCCGCCATGCCCGAAGATATGCGCCTCGTGCCCGCAGTTCGGGCAGATGTAGGTGGACATGTTCTCGATCAGACCCAGGATCGGCGTCTTCAGCTTGCCGAACATGTCGATCGCGCGGCGGGCATCCAGCAACGCCACGTCCTGCGGGGTCGATACGATGATCGCCCCGGTCAGATGCGTCTTCTGGCAAAGCGTCAGCTGCACATCCCCCGTCCCCGGCGGCAGATCGACGATCAGCACGTCCAGCTCGCCCCACTGCACCTGGGTCAGCAGCTGCTGGAGCGCGCCCATCAGCATCGGGCCGCGCCAGACGACCGCCTCGCCCTCCTTCAGCATCAGCCCGATCGACATCATGGTCACGCCATGCGCGTGCAAAGGCATGATGATCTTGCCGTCCGGGCTGGCGGGCCGCGCGGTCACACCCATCATGCGCGGCTGCGACGGGCCGTATATATCTGCATCGAGCAATCCGACACGCCGACCTGCCCGTGCCAGCGCCACCGCAAGGTTCGACGACACTGTCGATTTGCCGACCCCGCCCTTGCCCGATCCGATGGCCAGAATGCGGTCCACGCCTGTCACACGCTGCGGCCCCGCTTGCGGCGTCGGGTGGCGGCCGATGGTCAGGCTGGGCGGCTCGCCTGACACCGCCGGACGCGGTGCGGCAGGCGCTGCCGATTTCGCCGGGCTATGCGCTGTCAGCACGGCTGAGACGCCCGTCACCCCAGGCAGCGCGCGCAGCGCAGCTTCCGCAGCGGCAACCTCCGGTCCCAGCAAACGGGCCGATTCCGCGCTGTCCGCCTCGACCACAAAACGAATCAAACCGCTTTGGACTTCCAGCGCGCGCACCAGATCGCGCGCAATCAGGCTGCCGCCCCGCCCTGCGGACAGCGCCGCAAGTGTCTGCAACACCAAGTCTTTCGTAACAGTCATGTAAAATTCCTTGAGGTGCCCTTGACAGATTCGGCCTCGGAAGGGTCCGGGGCAAGGGTTGTTTTGACCAAATGGACGAATTTTGTGCACGTCCCCCGTTTTCCGCGCAGATTTAGGTCAGGATGAGTTATGCACTTGCTGCATGGCGGCATTGAGCGAACGGAGCATTGTGCAACTGCAGCATTCACTCCATCTTCATCCCAACGACGCCAGAACGGCGCATCGGTGAAGTGTTCAAGTGAGGCAAATGAAATGGCACATGTTTCTACTCGTTCTTATTCGGTCAATTTCGGCGACCGCATCGCAGCGCTGGTGAAGTCGGTTCAGGAAACCACTGCCCGCCGCGCCCTGTACCGCCGCACGATCCACGAGCTTAACACTCTGACGGATCGCGACCTTGCGGACCTCGGCGTGTCGCGCTGGGACATCCCGGCGCTGGCCCGCGAAGCTGCCTACGGCAGCAACTGAGTTTTCTGACCTCGGGCCCATCCTCCTCCCGGGCCCGGGTACTTTCGGCGGCGGCGTCTCTCCTCCTCCCTGATGCCGCCGCCCTTTTCCCTACCGGACCGAGCGGTCCGGAACCTGACGACGGTCCGCCCTCTCCTCCTCCCTGGGCTGGATCTGCGTGGTGAAGACGGCGGCGCCCTCTCCTCCTCCCTGGGTGTCCGCCTGTCTTCACAGACCAAAGACCGCGCCGCCCCCTCCTCCTCCCTGAGGGCGGCCCGGATACCAGAACGGCGGCGCGGACCTCCTCCCCCGCGCCGCCGTTTTTGTTTGTGGTGGGGTCACATCCGTCCATCCGGGACGGAACGGGATCAGAACGGAATGTCGTCCGCCAGATCCTTGGCAAGGTCCGCCTCGATCACATAGCCCGACAGGACGTGCTTTTCGCCGGCCTTGTCGAAGGCAATCAGCAGCTTGTCGCCCTCCAGCGCCGCCACGGTGCCGTAGCCGAACTTCTTGTGGAACACGCGGTCGCCCTCCATGAAGGCCGACACGGCGTCGATGTCGATCACCGTGTTGCGCGCCTCACGCGGCTGCGACATGCCGCGCTGGCTGCCACGGTCCTGCATGCGTTTCCAGCCGGGCGAGTTGTAGACATCCGCCCTGGTCGCGCGTTCTTCGATTCCGCTCGCAAAGGCCGGGGCCGCTGCCCCGAACCCGCCGCCATAGAGGCCGGGCGGGGTCAGCACCTCGATATGGCTCGGCGGCAGTTCGTCGATGAATCGCGCTCGGCAGCGCCGACTGCCACTGGCCATAGACGCGGCGGTTGCCCGCGAAGCTGATCGTTGCCAGGTCCTCGGCCCGCGTGATGCCGACATAGGCGAGGCGCCGCTCCTCCTCCAGCCCCTTCAGCCCGCTTTCGTCCATGCTGCGCTGGCTGGGGAACAAGCCGTCCTCCCATCCCGGCAGGAAGACCACGGGAAACTCCAGTCCCTTGGCCGCGTGCAGCGTCATGATCGTGACCTTCTCGGTCGCGTCCTCGGAGTCGTTGTCCATGATAAGCGACACATGCTCCAGGAACCCCTGAAGATTGTCGAATGATTCCAGCGCCTTGACAAGTTCCTTGAGGTTCTCGAGCCGCCCCGGCGCTTCGGGCGTCTTGTCCTCCTGCCACATCCGCGTATAGCCGCTCTCGTCCAGGATCGTCTCGGCCAGGCGGATGTGGTCGTAGTCCATGACCTGCGTCTCGACATGCCAGCGGTCGATCCCTTCGACCAGCTGGCGCAGCTGCCCCGCCCCCTGCCCCTTCACGCGCCCCGAGGCCACGGCATAACGCGCGCCCTCGTGCAGGCCGGTGCCATTCTCGCGCGCCACACGCTGGATGTCCTGTTGCGCCTTGTCGCCAAGCCCGCGTTTCGGCGTGTTGACGATGCGTTCGAAGGCCAGATCGTCGTCAGGCTGACACGGCCAGCCGGAAATAGGCCATCGCGTCGCGCACCTCGAGCCGCTCGTAGAACCGCGGCCCCCCGATAACGCGGTAAGGCAGGCCGATGGTCAGGAACCGGTCCTCGAAGGCGCGCATCTGGTGGCTGGCGCGGACGAGGATCGCCTGATGGTTCAGGTCCACGGGGTCCATATGCCGCGTGCCACGCTGGATCGCCTCGACCTCCTCGCCGATCCAGCGCGCCTCTTCCTCGCCGTCCCAGTGGCCGATCAGGCGGACCTTTTCGCCGCCCGTCGCTTCCGTCCACAGCGTCTTGCCCAGACGCCCCTGATTGGCCGCGATAAGCCCCGAGGCCGCCGCAAGGATATGCTCCGTGGACCGGTAGTTCTGTTCCAGCCGGATCACCACCGCGCCCGGAAAATCCTTCTCGAACCGCAGGATGTTGCCCACCTCGGCCCCGCGCCAGCCATAGATCGACTGGTCGTCATCGCCGACGCAGCAGATGTTCCGGTGGCTCGCCGCCAGCAGGCGCAGCCAGAGGTATTGAGCGACGTTGGTGTCCTGATATTCGTCCACAAGGATATAGCGGAACCAGCGCTGATACTGTTCCAGCACGTCCTTGTGGTTCTGGAAGATCGTCACGCAATGCAGCAGAAGGTCGCCGAAATCGGTCGCGTTCAGGGTTTTCAGGCGATCCTGATAGGCGGCGTAAAGCTCGGTCCCGCGCATGTTGTAGGCAGACGCCTCGGACACGGGCACCTTGTCGGGCGTCCAGGCGCGGTTCTTCCAGCCGTCGATCAGCCCCGCCAGCATCCGCGCGGGCCAGCGTTTCTCGTCGATGTCCTCGGCCAGGATCAACTGCTTCAGCAGCCGGATCTGGTCGTCGGTGTCGAGGATGGTGAAGTTCGACTTCAGCCCCACCAGTTCCGCATGGCGGCGCAGCAGTTTCACGCGACACGAATGGAACGTGCCCATCCAGGGCATCCCCTCGGCCGGCTGCCCCATCAGGCGGCCGACCCGCTCCTTCATCTCGCGCGCGGCCTTGTTGGTGAAGGTGACAGCGAGGATTTCGTTCGCCCGTGCCCGTCCCGTGACCAGCAGATGCGCGATCCGCGCGGTCAATGCCTTGGTCTTGCCCGTCCCCGCCCCTGCCAGCATCAGGACCGGGCCATCGAGCGTCTGGACGGCCTGCTGTTGCGCCGGGTTCAGGTCTGCCAGATACGGCGCTCCCCGCGCGGCCATCGCCTGCCGGGACAGCGGAACGGCAGCCTCGAAGGCATCGGCGTCGTCATAGGTGCTCATGGGCGGGCAGGATAGCGGGGGACGGGGCGGAGGGAAAGGCGAAGGTTCGTGGATTGTTCAGGGAGAGTCACAGGCTAGCGCGACGCCAGAAGATTGCCGATTGCGGCGAAATCTTCTAGAACAAAAAAAGAACGCTACCAAGGGTGATGCAATGGACAATCTGAGAATAAACTATGTCGAGTTTTCGAGCAGCAACGTTTCGGCCAGCCAGGCCTTCTTCCGCGCGGCGTTCGGCTGGACGTTTGTTGACTATCGGACCGGACTATCAGGCCTTCGCGGATGCCGGGATAGACGGCGGCATCGACGGGACGGCTCAGAACTCCCGTGGGCGGCACGCTCGTGATCCTGAAGACGGACAATCTGGAAGATGCTGTGGCCAAGGTCAGGGCGGCGGGGGAGCGAGATCGTCGCACCGGTCTTTCCGTTCCCGGGCGGTCGGCGGTTCCACTGTCCGCGAGCCCGGCGGAGCGGTGATCGGCGTCTGGTCAGAGATCTGAGGCTGCCGGAACGGCAGAGCGCGCACGGTCAAGGGCACCGCCGCATCACGAATGCCGGGGCGGAGACGCCCACTTGCGCCGCGCTGCAGCATCGCTACAGTCACCCTGTTGCCTGCGGGGGACTGACATGGCCGAGTTCAAGAAAATCCTGATCGCCAACCGGGGCGAGATCGCGATCCGCGTGATGCGGGCGGCGACGGAGCTGGGCAAGAAGACGGTCGCGGTCTACGCCGAGGAGGACAAGCTGTCTCTCCACCGCTTCAAGGCGGACGAGGCCTATCTGATCGGCGAGGGGCTGTCGCCCGTCGGTGCGTATCTCTCGATCCCTGAGATCATCCGCGTCGCGCGGGACTGCGGCGCGGATGCGATTCATCCGGGATACGGCCTGCTGTCCGAGAACCCCGATTTCGTCGAGGCCTGTGACGCAGCGGGCATCACCTTCATCGGCCCCAAGGCCGCGACGATGCGGGCCTTGGGAGACAAGGCATCCGCCCGCCGCGTGGCGGTCGAGGCCGGCGTGCCAGTGATCCCGGCGACCGAGGTGCTGGGCGACGACATGGAGCTTGTGAAGAAGCAGGCCGCCGAGGTCGGCTATCCCCTTATGCTGAAAGCGTCCTGGGGCGGCGGCGGGCGGGGCATGCGCCCGATCAACGGGCCCGAGGAACTGGCCGACAAGGTGCGCGAAGGGCGGCGCGAGGCCGAGGCCGCCTTCGGCAACGGCGAGGGCTATCTTGAAAAGATGATCCTGCGCGCACGCCATGTCGAGGTGCAGATCCTCGGCGACAAGCACGGCACGATCTATCACCTCTATGAACGCGACTGCACCGTCCAGCGGCGCAACCAGAAGGTCGTCGAACGCGCCCCCGCGCCCTATCTGACCGACGCCCAGCGCCGCGACATCTGCGACCTTGGCAAACGCATCTGCGCCCATGTCGGCTATGAATGCGCAGGCACGGTCGAGTTCCTGATGGACATCGACACCGGTGCGTTCTTCTTCATCGAGGTCAATCCGCGCGTTCAGGTCGAACATACCGTCACCGAACAGGTGACGGGCATCGATATCGTGCAGGCCCAGATCAAGATCGCCGAAGGCAAGACGATCGCCGAGGCGACGGGGACCGAGACGCAGGCCGATGTGCGGCTTTACGGCCATGCGCTGCAATGCCGGGTAACGACGGAAGACCCGCAGAACAACTTCATCCCGGATTACGGGCGCATCACGGCCTATCGGTCGGCCACCGGCAACGGCATCCGTCTGGACGGCGGCACGGCCTATCCCGGCGCTGTCATCACGCGGTATTACGACAGCCTGCTGGTCAAGGTCACGGCATGGGCGCAGACGCCTGATCAGGCGATCATGCGGATGCGCCGTGCGCTGTCGGAATTCCGCATCCGGGGGGCGTCGCACGAACATCGCCTTTGTCGAGAACCTGCTGCGGCATCCGGCGTTCCTGAACAACACCTGCACGACCAAGTTCATCGACACGACGCCCGAGCTGTTCGCCTTCAAGAAGCGCCGCGACCGGGCGACCAAGATCCTGACCTATATCGCCGACATCACGGTCAACGGGCATCCCGAGACGGCAGGCCGCCCGAAGCCGCCCGCCGAGGCGCGCAAGCCGAAGCCGCCCGCCCTGATGGGCGAGCCGCGCATGGGCACGCGCAACATGCTGGAACAGAAGGGGCCGCAGGCGGTCGCCGACTGGATGGGCAAGCAGAAGCGGCTGCTGCTGACCGACACGACGATGCGCGACGGCCACCAGTCGCTGCTGGCGACGCGGATGCGGTCGATCGACATGATCCGCGTGGCCCCGACCTATGCCGCGAACCTGCCCGATCTGTTCAGCGTCGAATGCTGGGGCGGTGCGACGTTCGACGTGGCCTACCGCTTCCTGCAGGAATGTCCCTGGCAGCGCCTGCGCGACCTGCGCGCGGCGATGCCGAACGTGATGACGCAGATGCTGCTGCGCGCGTCGAACGGCGTCGGCTACACGAACTATCCTGACAACGTTGTTCGATTCTTCGTAAAACGCGCGGCCGAGACCGGCGTAGATGTGTTCCGGGTGTTCGATTCCCTCAACTGGGTCGAGAACATGCGCGTGGC
This sequence comes from uncultured Alphaproteobacteria bacterium, assembly GCA_963819585.1. GTDB lineage: Bacteria > Pseudomonadota > Alphaproteobacteria > Rhodobacterales > Rhodobacteraceae > JAOADN01. The sequence goes on along the minus strand of CAWFWP010000001.1, from coordinate 189,791 downwards.
GATGGACGCCGTTGTCGAGAATCGCAAGCTCTGCGAAGCGGCGATCTGCTACACTGGCGACATCCTGAACCCGGACCGCGCCAAGTATGACCTGAAATACTACGTCCGGATGGGCCGCGACCTGAAGGCGGCAGGGGCGCATATCCTGGGGCTGAAGGACATGGCGGGGCTTCTCAAGCCTGCTGCCGCCAAGGTGCTGTTCAAAGCGCTGCGCGAAGAGGTCGGCCTTCCGATCCATTTCCACACCCATGACACCAGCGGCGTCGCGGGTGCGACGATCCTCGCCGCCGCAGATGCGGGCGTGGCGGCGGTCGATGCCGCGATGGATGCTTTCAGCGGCGGCACCTCGCAGCCCTGTCTCGGCTCGATTGTCGAGGCGCTGGCCCATACCGACCGGGACACCGGCCTGAACATCGGCGCGATCCGCGAGATTTCGAACTACTGGGAGGCCGTGCGCCACCAGTACCGCGCCTTCGAATCCGGATTGGAGGCCCCGGCGTCGGAGGTCTACCTGCACGAGATGCCCGGCGGCCAGTTCACCAACCTCAAGGCGCAGGCGCGGTCCCTTGGGCTGGAGGAACGCTGGCACGAGGTCGCGCAGGCCTATGCGGACGTGAACCTGATGTTCGGCGATATCGTCAAGGTCACGCCGTCGTCCAAGGTCGTGGGCGACATGGCCCTGATGATGGTCGCGCAGAACCTGACCCGCGCGCAGGTCGAGGACCCGGGAACCGAGGTCAGCTTCCCGGATTCGGTCGTCGACATGCTGAAGGGCAATCTGGGTCAGCCGCCGGGCGGCTGGCCCGAAGGCATTCAGAGAAAGGTGCTGAAGGGCGAGGCTGCGTCCGTCACGCGCCCCGGCAAATCGATGCCCGATGTGGACCTGGAGGCAGTGCGCACGCAGGTGTCGAAGGAACTGGAGGGCTTCAGGGTCGATGACGAGGATCTGAACGGCTATCTCATGTATCCCAAGGTGTTCCTCGATTACATGGGCCGCCACCGGGTCTATGGCCCGGTCCGTACGTTGCCGACACCCGTCTTCTTCTACGGAATGCAGCCGGGTGAGGAGATTTCGGTCGATATCGGCACCGGCGTGCGGCTCGAAGTGCGGCTTCAGGCGGTCGGCGAGACGACCGATGAAGGCGACGTGCGCGTCTTCTTCGAACTGAACGGCCAGCCGCGCGTGATCCGCGTGCCGAACCGTAAGGTCAAGGCGGCGACCAAGGCCAAGCCCAAGGCGCAGGACGGCAACCCCGCCCATGTCGGCGCGCCGATGCCGGGGTCGGTCGCCTCGGTCGGCGTGACGGTCGGCCAGAAGGTGAACGCGGGCGACCTGATGCTGACCATCGAGGCGATGAAGATGGAGACGGGCCTGCACGCCGACCGGAGCGCCGTGGTCAAGGCCGTGCATGTCCAGCCCGGCAGCCAGATCGACGCGAAGGACCTGCTGGTGGAGCTGGAGACGGACGCTGCCTAGCCCGTCCGGGAAAAGCGCATGACCCAGTTGGTTTCCCAGGTCGCGCCGCCGTCGGCCGAGAACGCCTGATCCCATTGCGGACCACCGTCTGCATCCGGCGTCCAGATGAACCGGACGCGGATCGGGCGGCCCTGGAAGACGTCCTCGGCCAGGAACAGGCCACGCCCGTCGCGGAATCCGCCGACCAGCGGCGGGTCGAGCCGGTGCGGAAAGCGGCCGTCGAGCCACCAGATCGACCAGTCGCCCGAGGCCGGGTCGAAGCTGCGCAGCGTGACGGCGCGGTAGGAACCGCCTGGCAGATCGATGAGATTGTCGTCGACATTGCCATGCCCGCCGAGAAGCGGCCGGACGACGGAGGAACCGCCAAACTCCTCCCAGTCGTCCGAACCGGCAAGCCGCCGGGTCAGCCGCCGATGCGATACACGCCAAGCGCCGTGGAAGAAGTCGAAGTCTTGCGGGGAACCGTGGGGCATCGGGGTCGCCTTTCGACAAAGTCCCGGCGATGATATCGCGTGAACAAAGAAAGAACAAATGGAAATCGGCGCCGCCTGCGCGAGGCTGTTAGGTCCCTGTTAGGACATGCGGCATTACCCTCGCCGCCGGGCCAAACGGGGTGAGACAATGCATCACGACCTCCGGTCGGAGTTCGAGGTTTTTCTGGTCGAGGATGTGATCCTGACGCTGGGCAACCTGCGCGGGTCGCTCAGCTGGCTCGGCACGTCCCAGTCGGCGGACCCTGCGATCTTCCGCGCGGGTCTCGACCGGCTCGACCGGCAGATCGGCCTCTTGGAGGATCGCGCCCGCGTACTGAAACGGCAGATGGTCTTCGCAGCGGCAACTGATGCTGCGTCCGGCGGGACCACGCTTGCTGAAATCGCCGAACGTGCGGAAGGCGGCATCGCCGAAGAAGGCGGGATGGGTGCGCCCCATGGCGGAACGGCAGACCTTCCGCCGGACGAAACGGACCATGAAGCGTCCGTCGATCTTGAGCTCGGGCGCTTCATCCGGTTCCGACACAGATGCGGGTCGCAACCCGCCGCACACATCCGGCTTTCCGGCTGCCGCTGCGCAGGGCGGCCCAATCCCCGAACCCACCGATCCCCGCCCGGTTCTTCAACCATTCGCAGCCCCTGAACAGTCAGCAACGGCATTTGTCGATCCTGCCCCACCACGGTCCGACGACACGGACGACCTGAACATCTTCGGGTCTGATCCCGACCTGCTGCCTGATCCATCCTGGTCCCCCTCACCGGTGCCGTTCCGCAGCAGGCGGTCCGGCAGGTGACACCGGTCCGTATGTCGCCGAGGCACCTCGGGCAGGCGCATGACCTGCCCGCCACCGCCCCGGTCATGCCGCGCGCCGGTTGCGCCCAAGATCGCCCGACGACAGCGCCCCATCGGACAGAAGCCCGACAAAGGCGGCGGCCTGCACCCCGTCCAGGACCGGGAAAAAGCCCGTCTGCATCGCGCCATTGGCAGCGACCATCAGGCCCTGGGACCGGATCAGGCAGCCGCTGTTCAGATAGACCATCTCGTCCGCGTCGAAGACCAGCGACACGGTTTCGACGGGCCGATCGATCGGACGCGTCCGAATGCCGCGATAGCCGTCCAGCGCCGCCGCCTGCACCAGGACCGCTGCCTGGCCCAGCACCGCCTCGGCGATGCGGCTTTCGATCAGCACAAGCTGGCCGGGCAACAGCGAGAATTCCGAACAGTTCGCCAGCGCCCCGCCGGGGACAAGAACCTCGCGCGCACCGACCCAGAGGTGACGCCGCTCCACCCGCCGCACCGTCTGGAACCCGCCGTCCCAAGTGCTGACACTTGTGCCGGCCGAGATCGTTTCGACCGGCCGCCACCCCGCTTCCGTCTCGACCAGCGCACCCGACAGGATGCCCGCCATCGCCGCATCGTGCGACAGACCGGCAGCGGCGGCCGCAGCCGCGATCTGGGCGGTCTTGAAGAAGCTTTTTTCATTCTGCATGAACATCTTGGGGTTCCTTCCTAAGGTTGTGTATCAATTGCCCATTGGGCGATGACCCTAGAAAACTCCCGAATTTCGCCTGTATTTCGACAAGGTTGCGTCAAAATTCCGGCACTTTTTCGCCACGATGATGAATGCCACTTCCCACTGCCGCATTGGGCGCGGCGCGGCATCGGCATTCACCAGACGCTAACCGCGATCTGCCGGAAACCAGCGGTAGCCAACGGTACGGCTCACCCGCAACCCTGACGCGAATTGCCCGCAACCGCGCGAAAACGGAGCAGCGTGCGATCAGCGCCCGGGCAGGAACGCCGCTCAGGCACAAGGCATCTCGATTCCTGATGTCAGACCGATTATGGGGGACGGGTCGCCTTGCCGGTCCCGGACGAGGCAGCACCCTCCATCCCCGTTCCGACGCCGCAAAGGAACCCGACGATGATCGAACTTCTCTCCGACCCCGCCGTCTGGGCGTCGTTCCTGACTCTGACAATCCTCGAGATCGTCCTGGGCGTCGACAACGTCATCTTCATCTCGATAGCCGCCGCCCGCCTGCCCGCCGCGCAGCGCCGTCAGGCACGCCTGATCGGCCTCAGCGGGGCGCTGATCCTGCGCGTCATCCTGTTGTTCTCGATCAGCTGGATCATCGGCCTGTCCGAGCCGGTCTTCACTCTGCCCTGGTTCAACGAGGCAGGCAGCATCGGCATTTCCTGGCGCGACATCATCCTGATCGGCGGCGGTCTGTTCCTGCTCTGGAAAGCGACCGCGGAGATCTTCGCCGAGGTCGAAGGCGACGCGCACGGACCCGAAGCCGCCGTCAAGGCGACGATGACGGCCGTCATCACCCAGATCATGATCCTGGACCTCGTTTTCTCGCTCGACAGTGTCATCACTGCGGTCGGCATCGCCGATCATCTGGAGGTCATGGTGGCGGCCGTCATCATCGCGATCCTGATCATGATGATTGCCGCCGAACCCATCGCCAACTTCGTCTCGGCCCATCCCTCGACCAAGATGCTGGCGCTTGCGTTCCTGGTCATGGTCGGCATGGCGCTGGTCGCGGACGGGTTCCACTATCACGTCGAACGTGGCTTCATCTATGCAGCGATGGTCTTTGCGGGCGCGGTCGAGGGGCTGAACCTGTGGCGGCAGAAGCGCAGACGGGCGGCAAAGGCGCATTGACGGCGGACGCATTTTCCCCTTGCGGGACCGGGCGAAGGTTTATAGATCACCGCCACTGACGGAGCGCGGGCGTAGCTCAGGGGTAGAGCATAACCTTGCCAAGGTTAGGGTCGTGAGTTCGAATCTCATCGCCCGCTCCAAGTCGGACTTGCCGGAATCGAGCCAGACAGAAGCGCCCTCGGGGCGCTTTTTTGCTTAAAGGGACGCGCCGAGACGACCGCCGGGCGGTTGCGAGGGGCGGTCGGCCGGGGACGTTGATGTCACTTGGCTGCACCTGCGCGTCAGAACGCCACCCGGTCCCCGCCCTTCAGCCCAAGCATCTCGCGCGCTTCATCGGCGGTCGCCACGTCGCAGCCCAGATCCTCGATGATCCGCCGGATCTTGGCCACCTGCTGCGCATTGCTGTCGGCGAGGCTGTCCGCGCGCGATGAACAGGCTGTCCTCCAGCCCCACGCGCACATTCCCGCCCATGCCTGCGGCCGTCGTCGCCAGCCCCATCTGCGCACCCCCGGCCCCCAGCACCGACCAGCGGTAGTCATCGCCGAACAGCCGGTCCGCTGTCCGCTTCATGAAAACCAGATTGTCCACCTCGGGCCCGATTCCGCCGAGGATGCCGAAGATGAACTGGATGAAGATCGGCGCCTTGAACAGGCCCGTATCCATGCAGAACCGCAGGTTGTAGAGGTGCCCGACATCATAGCATTCGTGTTCGAACTTCACGCCGTGCGGGGCCAGCGCATTCGCCACCGTCCCGATGTCGCGGAAGGTGTTGCGGAAGATGTAGGTGTCGGACTGTTCGACATAGTCCTTCTCCCAGTCGAATTTCCACGTGTCGTAGCGCTTGGCCAGCGGGTGGAAGCTGAAGTTCATCGACCCCATGTTCAGGCTGCACATTTCGGGACTGAACCGCAGCGCCGGGGCGATGCGGTCCTCGATGGATGTCTTCAGGCTGCCGCCGGTCGAGATGTTCACGACCGCGCCCGTCGCCTGCTTGATGCGCGGCAGGAAGGCCGCGAAATGGTCCGGGTCGATGCTGACCCCGCCGTCGCCCGGACGCCGGGCATGCAGGTGCAGGATGGACGCGCCCGCCTCGGCCGCCGCGATGGCCTGCGACGCAATGTCGTCGGCCGTGTAGGGCAGCGCATCCGACATCGTGGGCGTATGGATCGCCCCGGTGATGGCGCAGGTCACGATGGTCTTGGGGCGTTTGGCCATGCTTCAGTCCTTCCATGTGACGCGGTAGCCGGTCGGGAACAGCGACAGCCCCCAGCGCGCTGCGACAAACCCCCAGAGACCCTTCGGCGCGACCAGCATCACCACGATGGCCAGTGCGCCGAGGAACAAGAGATAGATCGAGCCGTAGTCGGCGAGGAACTCGCGCAGCAGGAAGTAGACCAAGGTGCCGACAATCGGCCCTTCGATGGTGCCGATCCCGCCGATCACCACGATGAAGATCACAAAGGCCGTCCAGTCGTTCACGCTGAACGCCGCATCGGGCGACACGCGCAGCTTCTGCAGGGCGATCAGCGCGCCGATCATCGCGGTGGCGGCGGCGACGGCGATGTAGACCGCATATTTGATGCGCTGGATGCGGACGCCAAGACTTGCCGAGGCGACCTCAGAGTCGCGGATCGCGGTCAGCGCCATGCCGACGCGCGACCGCAGAAGAAGGTAGACAAGGGCGAGGCATCCGACGCCAAGGCCAAGTGCTGCCCAGTAGATCAGCGCCTCGCGCGCGGCTTTGCCGCCGAGTGCAGCCAGCGCGGGCGCGGGCAGGCTGATCCCGGACCCGCCGCCCATCACGGTGACCTGGCTGGCGGTCAGGCGGAACACCTCGGCCACCACCCATGTGCCGATGGCGAAGTACGCGCCTTGGAGGCGGAAGACGAGGGCCGCGACCGGGACGGAGATCAGGGTGGCCGCAAGCCCGGCCAAGGGGATGCCGAACAACGGGTTGATGCCGAGGAACAGCGTCGCCGAGACCAGAACATAGCCGCCGAGGCCGACATAGGCCTGCTGGCCGACCGAGACGAGGCCGGTATAGCCCGCAAGCAGGTTCCAGAGGCTGGCGAGCGCCAGGTAGATGCAGAATTCCCCGACCAGCCGCAGGGTCGATGACGTTCCCCACCACGGGGCGGCGATCAGGACCGCGATTCCGATCAGCGCCAGAATGCCGGCGATCCGGCTGGCCGGGGTGGACCGGGTGACGGAATGGGTCATCGGTCGATCCTCGGGAACAGCCCCGTCGGACGGACGGCCAGCACGACGATGAAGGCGAGGTGCCCCGCGAGCACCTGCCAGCCCGGATTGATCTCGGCCCCGATGGCCTGCGCGACGCCCAGGATGACGCCCCCGACCAGCGTGCCCCACAGATTGCCGAGCCCGCCGATGATGACCGCCTCGAACCCGAAGATCAGGCGACCGGGACCCATGAACGGGTCAAAGTTCGACCGGATCGCCAGAAACACCCCGGCGACGGCGACGACGGCAAGGCACAGCGCCATGGCACAGGCAAAGATGTGGCGGCGGTCCAGCCCCATCAGCTGGGCAATTTCCGCATCGTCCGACACGGCACGGAAGGCGCGGCCAAGGGCGGTGCGGTAGAACAGGAATTGCAGGCCTGCAATGACGCCGACGGCGGTGGCGAACATGAGCAGTGGCAGGTAACCGATTGAAATCGCGTCGCCGAGCGGGAAGCTGGCCACCTCCAGCGTGCCCGCGTTCAGCTTGCGGCTGTCGGCGGTGAAGACCTCCAGCAGTCCGTTCTGCAGGATCACCGACAGGCCGAAGCTGACCAGCAGCGGCGGCAGCAGGTCCTTGCCCAGGGTCCGGTTCAGGATCAGGCGCTGCAGCGCATATCCGAGTGCTGCCAGCAGCGGCACGACGACGACCAGCGCGGCCAGGGGATGCAGACCGGTCATCTGCACGACGACCAGCGCCACATAGGCGGCCAGCACGATCAGGTCGCCATGCGCGATATTGACCAGCCGCATGACGCCGAAGATCAGGCTCAGCCCCGCAGCGAACAGGGCGTAAAGCCCCCCCACCAGAATGCCCTGCACGATGATGTTCACGTAATCCACGCGCATCAGGTTCCGAAATAGGCCGCCGAGATCGCATCCCGGTCATGCGCGCCCGGCAGGCCCGCCAGCGCGACCCGCCCCTCGGCAAGGCAGGTGAAGGTCGCACAGGCCCCCAGCGCGCGGGTCACGTCCTGTTCGACCAGGATCGCCGACATGCCCTGCCCGGTGATGCGCGGCAGCTGCGCGTAGATGTCCTTGATGACGACGGGGGCGAGGCCGAGGCTGAGTTCGTCCAGCAGGATCAGGTCGGGGTTCGACATCAGCGCGCGGCCGATCGACACCATCTGCTGCTGTCCGCCGGACAGCGAGGTCGACGGCGCATGGCGCTTGTCCCGCAGGATCGGGAACAGGTCGTACACTGCGGTCAGCGACCAGGGGCCGGGCCGCGCGACCTGGCCGCCGAGGATCAGGTTCTCCTCGACCGACAGCGACGGGAACAGCCGCCGCCCCTCGGGCACCAGCGCGATACCCTGCGCCACGATCCGGTTCGGCGGACTGGCCCGAGCAAGTTCCGTCCCGCGCCAGCGCACCGACCCCGGCCCGCGCCGTCACCAGCCCGCAGATCGACTTCAGCAGCGTCGACTTCCCCGCGCCGTTCGCCCCGATCAGCGCCAGAACCTCGCCCTGCCGCAGCCGCAGCGACACGCCATGCAGGGCCTGAAAGTCGCCGTAGAAGGCGTGAAGGTCGTCGATCTCCAGGAGGTCAGGCATGATCCGCCCCCAGATAGACCGACTGCACCTCGGCGCTTGCCAGCACGGCGTCAGGCAGGCCGTCGGCGATCTTGCGGCCGAAGTTGACCACCACCAGCCGTCTGGCCACCGACAACAGCGCATGCACGACATGCTCGATCCAGACGATGGTGACGCCCGACGCATGCACGTCGCGCACCGCCGACAGCAGTGACTGGCATTCGCGTTCGGTCAGCCCGCCCGCGATTTCGTCCAGAAGCAGCAGTTCAGGGTCCGTCGCCAGCGCGCGGGCCAGCTCCAGACGTTTGCGTTCAAGCAGCGTCAGCGACCCGGCCAGATTGTTGGCCTTGGGGCGCAGGCCGGTCAGCTCCAGCACATCCGCCGCCCGCGCCTCGGGTTCTGTCGCGTCGGTCCGTCCGAATGCGGCCCCGACCAGCACATTCTCGAACACCGTCATCCCGGAAAACGGATGCGGGATCTGAAAGCTGCGCGAAATTCCCTGCCGGCAGCGCGCCGAAACGTCGAGGCCGGTGATGTCCTGCCCCCGGAACCGCACCGTGCCGCTGTCGGGACGCACCGTCCCGGCGATCAGGTTGAACAGCGTCGTCTTGCCCGCGCCGTTCGGGCCGAGGATGCCGAGGATTTCGCCCGCGTCGACCGACAGCGACAGGCCTTCGGTGACGACCAGCGCCCCGTAGCGTTTCGAGAGATTTTCAAGCGCGAGCAGTGTCATGGGGCGCTGGACCGGGGCGCGACCTTGCGCGCCCCGGTCCCTGTCCGGTCAGCCGAGCAGCGCCAGTTCGCCCGTCACCGGGATGTTCGGGTTCTGCTGGTTGTTGACGATCACCAGTTCCAGTTTGCCGTCCTTCCGCTTCCACTGGCCCCCCGCCATCGGCGTCTTGGTGATGTTCTTCATCGGACCGTTCGCCCAGTTGATCGGGCCGACCATCGTGTTGAGGTCGGTCGTCTTGATCGCCTCCATGATCGCGCCCACGTCCGACAGGTCGGTCGCGCGCTTGACGACGTCCAGACCCACCTCGAAGATCGCATGGCTGAATCCCAGCGTCGCGGTCCAGGGCTTGCCCGATTCCGCGACATAAGCATCGCCGAGCTGACGCGCTGTCATGCCGGTCAGGCTGGACGAGAACGGATAGTCCGGCGTCCACCAGACCTCGGTCGTCAGCCCTTCGCCCCGGTCGCCCAAAGCATCGACCGAGGACGGGAACAGCAGCGCCTTGCCGATGGTCACGACCTTGGGGTTGAAGCCTTGCTGCGCGGCCTGGCTCCAGAACGTCGCAAAGTCCGGCGGGATCATCACGCCTGTCACGATCTCGCAGCCCGCCGCCTTGAAGGCCGCGATCTGGCTGGAGAAGTCGTTGTTCAGGGGCTGATAGCGGCCCGGATCGACCAGTTCGTATCCCGCGGCAGCCAGCGGACCGGGCAGGCCCAGCTTGGCATCGCCCCAGGCGTTGCCGTCGGCATCGTTCGGGAACAGCCCGCCGACCTTCTTGGCCACCCCCGACTGGTCCCAGATCGCGGTGAAGTTGGCGATGATGTCCTCGAGGCCCCAGAAGAAGTGGTAGGTGTAGTTGAACCCCACCTCCGGATTGCCGCCGCGCCCGAAGAAGTAGGGCTGCCAGGGGCAGTTGGTCGAGATGCAGGGAATCTCGTTCAGCTCGCACTGATCGGCCACCGGGTTGGTGGTGTCGGGCGTCGCGTGGGTCAGCATCAGGTTGATTCCATCCGACAGGATCAGCTCCGATGCGACCTCGGCCGCGCGGTTGGGGTTCGACTGGCTGTCCTTGGCGATGATCTCGATCTGAACCGGCGCGCCATTGTTGGTGATGCCCGCCAGTGTGTCTTTCAGACCCGCGATGATCCAGTCCTGCGCCTCGCCAAACCCGGCCAGCGGCCCGGTCGTCGGCGCGACAAGGCCGATCTTGAACACGCCATCCTGGGCACGAGCGCGCGTGGCGCGCAGGATCGCGGGGGCTGCAAGCAGAACGCCGCCCGACTGGATGAACCGGCGGCGGTTGAAGGTGCTTCTGGTCATGTCGTCCTCCCTGACGAGTGATGTCGTTGGTCTTCTGCGGATTGGTTCCGCTCTTCGTTCGGTGTTCAGGTGTCCCCGGCCATGGAAACCTGCCGATGCAGGACCGGCAGCAGGTCGGCGAGATAGCCCATCTCCTCGGTTGCGTGCTGGTGCAGGCGGCGGGCCAAGTCCGGCGTCACGTTCGCATGCCGAAGGGCGCGCGCGTCGGCGGCAGTCATCGGCGGGCGCGGGGTCGCGCGCCTCGACATGCCCCAGGAAGAAGCGCGAGCGCATTTCGCAGCCCCAGGTCGTGTTGCGCACGAAATGCGTCATCCGGCCAAGATTCACGGGCGCGTCAAGCAGGCCGATATGCGCGCAGATGGCGGTCCCATCCAAGGCGTCATAGCGGCCCGCGTCGAAGAACTCATGCGGATCGCGGAAGTTGATGCGCAGGCGGAACTCCGGCCCGTCGCGCCCGCCCAGATATTCATGGACCAGATGGCTCGACCCGATATGGGTGCCGGGAACGCGGCCCTCCCAGTCGCTGAAGGTGTGATCGGTCGGGTGCCACAGCTTGTACTGATCCGTTCCGCCGAGCCAGCGGAACCACCATTCCACCATATGCGCCTTGCAGCCCGGCATCCGCGTCAGCGCGCAGACCGTCCTGAACCCGTCGTCATGGTCCGCGACGCCGGATTCAAGCGGCAGGTAACCGGGCGGCAGCAGGTCATTGATCTGATCAAACCGCATCCGCGACCCCCAGCATCTCTTGCAGCGCCAGCAGGTGGCTGCGCGACCTTGGCCCGCAACGCGGTTTTCTCCGCCTCGGTCCAGTGTGGAACCCCTGACCCGACTTGAAGCCCAGCTTGCCCTCGCGCAACCAGCGCTGCGCAGATAGGGCGACGGGGCGGTGCTGTTCTCGATATCGGCCAGCACGTTGTCGTGGATGTCCAGCGTCAGGTCCGTGCCGACCATATCCGCGTTTTCCAGCGGCCCGAGCACCGCAAGACGCCGACCGAAGCTCGCCTTGACCACGGTATCGACAGCCTCCGCATCGCATATGCCGCGCTCGACCAGCGATATCGCCTCGCGCCACAGCGCGTGCTGGAGGCGGTTGCCGATGAAACCCGGCACGTCGCGGTTGACCAGCACCGGCGTCTTGCCCGCATCGGCCAGCAGCGCCATCGTCGCCTCGACCGTCGCATCGTCCGTCCATTCGGTGCGGATCACCTCGACCAGCGGGATGATGTGGGGCGGGTTCCACCAATGCGTGCCGAGCGCCCGGTGGCGGAGCCGCAGGCCGCCCATGATCTGGCGTGATCGGCATCACCGATGTGTTGGACGCGAGGATGCAGCTCTCGGGCGCGTGGGCCTCGATGTCGGCAAAGATCGCCTGCTTCAGCGCCATCTTCTCGGGCGCTGCCTCGAACACCACATCCGCGTGGCGGACAGCGCCCGCGACACTGTCGAAAATCTCGATCCGTTTCAGCGCTGTGGCGATGTCGGCGGGGCTGGTGCCCAGCAGTTTCATGCTGTCGGTGATCCGGGCAGACACGGCGGCCCGTGCCTCGGCCACCGGATCGGTGATTGCGACATACTGGCCCGCACGCGCCAGCGTCAGCGCGATGCCGTGGCCCATCAGCCCCGCCCCGATCACCGCGATCTGCCGGTTTTTCATGGCGCTCATCCCGCCGTATAGCCGCCGTCGGCATAGAGGATATGCCCGGTGTAGAAGTCGGATGCCTTCGAAGCGAGGAACAACAGCGGCCCGGCCAGATCCTCGGGCTCGCCCAGACGCCCCTTCGGCACCCGGGCCAGGAACCCGGCCCGCACCGCCTTTGCGTTGTCCGTGTCCTCGAACATCCACGCCGTCAGGGGCGACCGGAACACAGTGGGCGCAATGGCATTGACGGTGATCCCTGTCGGCCCCAGTTCGCAGCCCAGCGCCCGTGTCATGCCGTCCACTGCGGCCTTCGACGGCGCAATAGGCGGTGTAGCCCGCCGGATGGCCCAGCAGACCCGCGCGCGGAGGAGACCAGCACGATCTTTCCGCCGCCGCCCTGCGCCTTCATCTGCACCGTCGCCGCCCGCGCCAGCAGCCAGCTTTGCGTGACATTCGCGTCCATCACGGCGGCGAAGGTCTCGGGCGGCATGTCGTCGATCTTGGCGACCTTGTTCATGCCCGATGCCACGACAAGGATGTCGAGCCGCCCGATAGGCCGCGACCGCCGCCGCCACCATCGCCGCGCAGGCCGCCTCGGAGTCGGGCCGCGTGTTGACCTCGTCACATCCGCGCCGCCGTCGCGGCATTCCTGCGCGATGGCGGCCAGTTCCGCAGCCTTCCCCGCCGCCAGCACCAGCCTGCACCCGGCCCCGCCCAGCATCCGCGCCGCGACCGCGCCGAACGCACCCGACGCGCCGGTGATCAGCGCCACCTTGCCGGACACATCGAACATCGACAGCGGATTCATCAGGCTTGCCATGCCATTACCCACTGATCTTCGCGTCCGGCGGATAGGGGATGACCACGATCATCTTGCAGACATGGTTGCCCCGGTTGACGATCTCGCGCACTTCGCCCGGGCGCAATGGTGCAGCTGTCCATCGCGCCCCAGCACCGTCTCGGCCCCGCCGATGATCACCGTCATCTCGCCGTCCAGCACCACATAGACCTTCTCGAACGGCGTCGAGTCCGGCCCCGCCCCGCCGCCCGGCAGGAACTGCGAATAGCCGACCCACTGGTTCGTCGGCCCGCCGTCCTCGAATCCCTGCAGGCGCAGCCCGACCACGCCCCGGTGGTTCGGCGCCTCATAGGGCTTTGCATCGGCTGAACCGCTTGACCAGCATCAGAACGCCTCACCCTGCTTCGATCCGGTACTCCTGCTTCGGGTCGGTGATCGCGACCAGCCGGATGATGCAGCCGTCGCCCCGGTCCCAGTTCCACGGGAAGAACGCGAAGGTGCAGCGCTTGCCGGTCACCGCGTCCAGATCGCCGCCGACATTCTCGATCCCCAGGATGCCGTTCTTGAACAGAATCTGGTGCACCGGTTCCCAGTCCGGGAAATCCACCGCCCAGTCATGCCCGCCCGACCAGTCGAAATATTCCTTCTCCAGATGCGGCAGCAGCGGGCCGTTGCGCTGCGGCCCGATGGCGGTGGCCAGCGGATGGTCGTTGGCCTGGGTGTCGTGGCCCACCACCTTGACCTGCTTGTCCACCATCCATTGCCCCGCCGAGGGCACGAAGCCCGGGCAATAGGCGAAGTAATCGCCATCCTCGTACTGCTTGTGCCAGCCGGTGTTCAGGATCAGCACATCATGCGGCCGGATCGCATGGCCGCAGGCGCGTTCCAGATCGTCCGCCGTGATCGATTCCCATTTCTTCTTCGGCAGGCTGACGACGATGCCCGAGCCGAAGAAATGCGGCAGCGGCACCTCGTCGATGAAGGGCGTGCCCTGCACCACATGCGCGGGCGCGTCGATATGGGTGGTCGAGTGCATGGACGTGGTGATGCGCTGCGACAGCACGCCCGACTTCGCCATGTAGTGGATGCGCTCGATCTTCACGTCCTGGAAATACGGCCAGTTCGGGCACTGGAAGCCCCAGCGGTGCGACAGGTTGGTGAATTCCAGCCCCATCGCGTTGTCCAGGTTTCCCTGAAACTCGATGCCGCGCACCTTGACCATCACGCCCTCCCCGCCCGCCGACCCTGCGGCGGCAACCGCCGGTTTGCCGTCAGGATGTCTCCTCCACCCGAAGGCCGATTGATGCACGGACCTGTCTTGCGGTCAAGAAAATTCCGCTATACGGTTCAAGTGTCCCGCAATGCGATACAGTTCGGCTGGAGCGGAAATGAACGAGAGCATGGCGACCGAAACCGAAGACGCCGCCACCCGCAGCGGCATCCAGGTCATCGCACGCGCCGCCGCAATCCTCCGCGCGCTGAAGGATTCGCCGGGCGGTCTCAGCCTCGGCCAGATCGCCGCCCGCGCTGGACCTGCCCCGGTCCACCGTCCAGCGCATCGTCGCGGCGCTTGCAGGACGAGCGGCTGGTCATCGCCTCCGGCACCGGCGGCGGTATCCGCCTGGGGCCGGAACTTCACGCGCTGGCCGGGGCGGCGCGGTTCAGCATCGCCGAGCGCTGCCGTCCGTATCTGACCGACCTGGCCCGGCAGACCGGCGAGACCGTCGATCTCTCGGTCCTGCGGGGCGGACGAATGATCTTTCTCGATCAGGTGCCGGGCACCCATCGCCTGCGCACCGTATCCTCGGTCGGAGAGTTCTTTCCGCTGACCACCACCGCCAACGGCCGCGCCTGCCTCGCGCTGCTGCCTAAGGACCGGGCCGAAGCGCTGGTGCGCGCCGAATGGGGCCGCAATTCCGGCGATTTCGCTGAGTTTCAGGGCCTGTTGGCCGACATACGCACCACCGGCCTCGCCGAAGACACCGACGATCACACCGACGGCATTTCCGCGCTCGGCATCGCCTTCGCCGATCAGGCGGGCGACCTGCACGCGATTTCGGTGCCTGTCCCCTCCAGCCGCTTCGCCGACCGGCGCGATACCGTGGCGGCGGCGCTGCTGGCGCTGAAGCCCGAACTGGCGCGGGTGCTGCAAGGCTGACATCATGCCGCCCGCAGCCCCAGCATGGCGCGCGCCTGCTGCCACGTTGCCACCGGACGCCGATGTTTGCCGCACAGATCGACGACGCGGCGCACCAGTGCCGCGTTCGACGGCGCAAGGGTGTGGCGGTCCAGCCGGACATTGTCCTCCAGCCCCGTACGGGCGTGCCCGCCCTTCGTGACCGCCCATTCGTTGATCAGAAGCTGCGCAGGGCCGATCCCGGCAGCGCACCAGAGCGCGTCGGGGGCAAGCCGCCGCAGTGTGGCGATGTAGAAGTCGAATATCACCTCGTCCGCAGGCATCGCGTTCTTCACGCCCATCACGAACTGCACGTAGAGCGGCCCTGCCAGCCGCCCGTCACGCGCCATCGCCGCGGCCTGCACGATGTGTGACAGGTCAAAGGCTTCCACCTCGGGCTTCACCTGATGCCTCAGCATCTCCGATGCCAGCCAGTCGACCAGATCGGGGGGGTTCTCGTAGACCCGCGTCGGGAAATTGTTCGACCCCGTGGTCAGCGAGGCCATGTCGGGCCTCAGCGGCAGCATCCCGCCGCGTTCGCGTCCCTGCCCCCGACCGGCCCCCGGTCGAGAACTGGAGGATCATGCCGGGGCAGTGTTTGCGCAGACCTTCCTGCAGCGCGCGCAAACCGGTCCGGGTCGGACGTCGGCCGTCCCGCATCGTCGCGCACGTGAAGGTGCGCGATGCTCGCCCCCGCCTCGAACGCCTCCTGCGTGCTCTCGATCTGCTCGGACAGACTGATCGGCACCGCCGGGTTGTCGGCCTTGGTCGGGACCGACCCCGTGATCGCCACGCAGATGATGCAAGGCGCGGTCATGCCGCAGGGGCCAGCGTGAAATCCCAGTCAAGCGCCCAGTAAGGATTCGCAAACCCAAGTGCCGCCGCGCCTGCGGCATCATCCACCTGCCGGAAATCGCCGATCAGGCTTTCCTTGACGCCGAACACCGCATCCGTCTCCAGATAGGGGCAGTCGGGCGGGAAGACATGGGTGATGACCTCCTCGAAGCCCGGTGCCTTGACCTTGAAATGGATATGCGCCGCGCGGTTCGGTCCGCGGCCCATCGCGGCCAGAAGCTGCCCCACCGGCCCGTCGGACGGGATCGGGTAGTAACGCGGCTTGGCGGTGCGGAACCAGTACGACCCGTCCGCATCTGTGGTGAAGATGCCGCGCAGGTTCATGTCAGGCTGCACGCCCTTCTGCTGCACGTCATAGAAACCATCCTCGTTCGTCTGCCACGCATCGACGGTCGCCCCGGCGACAGGCTTGCCCGCAAGGTCCAGCACCCTTCCCCGCACCACCAGGGGCGCGCCCTTTCCGTCGAGGCAGATGTTCGCGCCATTCGGATAGTGCGGCGGGTTCTCCACATAGAACGGCCCCAGGATCGTGTTCTCGGTCGCACCGTCGCCGTGGCCATGGTTGATCGCATCGACCAGCATCGTCACGCCCAAGCGTATCCGACAGCAGGATGTATTCCTGCCGCCAGTCGGTGCTCATATGCCCCGTCGCCGTCAGGAATTTGATCGCTGCCAGCCATTCGTCGTGGTCCGGGCGCACCTCTTTCACAAAGGCATGCAGGTGCCGGATCGCCGACGTCATCACCTGCAGCAGGCGCGGGTCGGCGTCCGCACCCATCCGGGCGATCACGACGTCAGCCGATGTCTCTTCCTCGAAATACGGGAATTTCGTCCAGACGCGCTTGGGCTTCGTCATTCCAGCCTCCCCAGAACGGTGGTCAGCACCCGGCGCAACTCGGCCACGGGATCGCCCGCCATGCCCTCGGACCGCCAGGCCACATGCTGGTCCGGCCGCACCAGAACGCAGCCTGCATCGCCCACTTCGGATGCCCGCGCCCAGTCACCCGTATGGTCGAGCCAGGCCCGCCTTGGCCCGATGACCTGACACCGCACGGTCAGGCCCAGTTCCGCCCCGACCGCATCCGCCGCCGCGACCCATGCCTCGCCGCCGATCCCCGTGAACAGGGTGAACGCCCCATGCCCGCAAAGATCAAGGCTGGAATGCTTCGCGCCATGCGCATCGAACAGCCAGACGTGCGGCAGGCGCGCGCCGGGCCAGGTGGTCGGCTGGTAATGCAGTTCGGCGTCGAGTTCGAACGCCGGTTCCATCTGTCCATCCGTCACCACCGCGCCGGACCGATAGCGATGGTTCATCTCGATCCCATGCGCGTCAAATTCGTATTTCTTGAACGCGATCGCCTCGCGCAGGGCGGCTCGCTGCGCCGCTGCCGCCACTCCGGCGTCACAGCGCGCGTCCATGTTGGCCCTGATCTTCGCGTGGTCGGTGCCCCCGGTCATGCCCAGCGCCTGAAAGATCGGCCCGAATTCGCCGATCGACTGGTTCGCGCGGGTCACGATCTGCTTGGCTATCGGCGCGCGTTCCGTTGAATAGCTCTCCAGCAGGGCCGCCCCGGCCTGCCCCTTCACCACCGCCGCAAGCTTCCAAGCCAGATTGAACGCATCCTGGATCGAGGTGTTCGATCCCAGCCCGTTCGACGGCGGGTGCCGGTGTGCCGCATCCCCCATGATGAAGACGCGGTCCTTCTGCATGTGCGTCGCGTACATGTTGTTGACAGTCCAGGTGCTGGCACCGATCAGATCGATCTCCAGGCCCGGGTCCCCCACCAGCTGCCGCGCGACCTGAGTGGCCATCGCCGCATCCACCACCGGAGCAGGCTGGCTGATGTCATAGCCCCAGACGATCAGCCATTCGGTCCAGGGCCGGACCATCCGCACGAGGCCCATGCCGATGCCGCCGACATCCGCGCCCGGCTGCATGATCCAGTAGAGAACGCTTGGCCGGTGCGCGACGTACCGCGACAGGTCCGCGCGGAACAGGATGTTCATGCTGCCGCCCACGCCCATCCTGCCCTCGAACGGCAGGCCCGCATGTTCCGCGACCAGCGAGTTGCCGCCATCCGCGCCGACGAGGAACTTCGACCGGACCGTCAGCTCATGCCCCGTCAGCCGGTCGCGGCAGGTCGTCGTGACACCACCTTCGTCCTGCGTATGGCTGATGTATTCGGTCGACATCCGCCCCTGCGCGCCCCGGGCGCAAGCCGTTTTATACAGGAGCGGCTCCATCATTGTCTGCGGCAGGTCGTTCATCTGCGTCGGCGAAGACATCAGGTGTTCCGCCTTCGACATCGGGTGGGTGCCCCAGGAATTCATCCGGCCGATTTCCTCGCCCGCAAGGCTTTCGCAGAAGATGTTCTCGCCCATCAGGGCTTGCGGCGTGGCGAAGAGGTATGCCTCGTCCTCGATCCCCAGATCGCGCAGCACCTCCATCGTGCGCTGGTTGGTGATATGCGCGCGCGGCGTGTTGGCGAGCCACCGGTAACGGTTGATGACCATGACATCGACGCCGGAGCTCGCCAGCAGCGCGGCGGTGGCCGACCCGGCGGGGCCGGTGCCAATGACCAGTACATCGGTGGTGATGTCAGCAGCAGGCATGATCTCTCCTCTCAAGCAGTCTCAGATGGGCGGGTCCCCGGCCCACGCGGCTTGCAACAAAGCACGGATGCCGTCGCGTGTGACGGGGCGAGGGTTCCAGTAGGGATTCTGGACGGCAAGATCGGCGGCACGCTCCAGATCGCCCTCGGTCAGCCCCAGATCGCGCAAGGCCATCGGTGCGTTCAGGCGTCGGGCAAAGGCGTGCAGGCCCGGCCCGGGGGCCGCACCAAGGATCGCGGTCAGCGGGGCAAGGTCATCCGCAGCCGCCTGCGCATTGAAGCCGATGGTATGCGGCAGCAGGACCGCATGGGTTTCCGCATGCGGCAGATCGAAACTGCCGCCCAGCACATGCGCCAGCTTGTGATGCACCGCCATGCCGACCTGCCCCAGCACCGTGCCGCAGAGCCATGCGCCATAAAGCGTCCGGGACCGCGCGGTCAGGTCTGACGGATTGGCCACGACCTCGGGCAGCCCTTCGACCATCGCCCGCAATCCCTGCTCTGCCAGCGCCGATGTCAGTGGATTCCTGTCGCGCGCATACAGCGCCTCGGCCGCGTGGGCGATGGCATTCAGCCCCGATGTCACCGTCAGTGCAACCGGCAAGGTCGCCACAAGGCCAGGATCGTAGAGGATGACCTCGGGCTGAACCCGCGGATCGGTGATCGTCGTTTTGCGCCCCGCCTCCGTCTGGCCCAGAATGGCCGTCGCCTCGGACCCGGCATAGGTCGTCGGCACCACGATCTGCGGCAGGTCGGTCCGCAGGGCGAGCGCCTTGCCGAGGCCCGTGGTCGAGCCGCCCCCGACCGCGACCAGGCAGTCCGCACCGGTGGCGCGCGCATGGGCCAGGGCCGCGTCGGTCACATCTGTGGGCGTGTGCATCCGCGCGCCGGTGAAGACCCCTGCGGCCAGATCGCCGAGGGCCTGCGCGAAGGCCTGTGCCACATCGGCCTGCGCAGGCGTGGTCAGGACCAGCGCATGGCGGCAGCCGAGGCGCGCAACCTCGTCCGCGATCACGGCCACAGCGCTGTCCCCGAACCGTACCCGGACCGGGGCGATCGTCACTGCAAACTGGGGTTGGAACGGCAGCATGCGGGCGCACTTTCCATCAGCGTCGCTGCAGTCTAGCGCGACGGAAACCGAAACTTGTTCGCATTCCAGTCAGTCTATATACCTTTGTGTTATGAAGCTGGACCCACGCCAACTCGAAGTGCTTGCCGCGATAGTCGATGCTGGCGGCCTGACCGAAGCCGCCCGCGCCCTGGGAAAATCTCAGCCCAGCCTGTCGCGCAGCATCTCCACGCTCGAGCGACGGGTCGGGGCTGCGTTGTTCCAATCCGGCAGGCGTCCGCTTCAGCCGACCGAACTCTGTCAGCGTCTGGCCGAGGAAGGTCGCCGGATCGGCCTTGCCAACGCCGCCGCCTCGCAGACCGTGCAAACCTACCGTGCCGGGAAATCCGGGGCAGTGCGCGTCGGGGGCACGCCCATTTTCATGGACGGCGTCATCTCCGGCATGCTTGCGGGCTTTCAGGCGGTGAACTCGGGCGTGCGGATCGACCAGACCTATGGCTACGCGGCCGATCTGGCCGAGCGTGTGCAGAGCGGCGCGCTCGACCTTGCCGTCTGCCCGATCCGGGCCCAGGCTTTGCCCGCCGGGCTGCAGTTCGACAGCATCCTTCGCGGACGCAACGTCATTGCCTGCCGCGACGGTCACCCATTGCTGCAGGCGCGTGGCCTGACCGGGGATGACCTGAAACGCTTTCCGTGGATTTCCCCGCCCGAGGACAGTCCCCTGTTCCATGACATGCAGCAGATGCTGGCCAAGCTCGGCAACGCCGACTTCCGTGTCAGCTTCTCGGGCGGCGGCCTGTCGGCGGTGCTGAGCGTGCTGACCGGCTCCGACGCGCTGACCATCCTGCCCTACGCGGTCGTGTTCTGCCTGCGCAAACGCTATGGCATCGGCTTGCTCTCGATCAAGGTCGACCATCCGGACCGTGATCTCGGCCTGCTCTATCTGCCCGGGCCGGGCCGCACGCCCGCCACCCTGCGCCTGCGCAGCTACGTGACCACCCAGTTCGAAAATCTTGCCGCGACGATCCAGCACCACGAAAAGCAGGTGCTCTGGCGGCGCTGACCGATCGGTGGGGCGAAAACGGCCCGATACAATTCCTGCCTTGCCCGAGAACGGACAAAACGGCCACTTGCAACGGTGCCTGTTTTGTTTCGGACCCTGCACGGGCGGCGCTTGGATCGTCGGGCGACCCCGCCTATAAGGCGCGCGACCGCAGGGAACAGGTGCACGATGCGCACGGCCACGATCACCCGCACGACGTCCGAGACCGGGATCAGCGTGACGCTGAACCTCGACGGGACGGGCATTTATGACAACCAGACGGGCGTGGGGTTCTTCGACCACATGCTCGACCAGCTGGCCCGGCATTCGATGATCGACCTGGCCGTGCGCGCCACGGGCGACCTGCATATCGACGACCACCATACGGTCGAGGATACCGGCATCGCAATCGGCCAGGCGCTGACGCAGGCGCTCGGCGACAAACGCGGCATCCGCCGCTACGGCCATTTCGCATTGGCGATGGACGACGCGCAGGTATCGACCGCCCTTGACCTTTCTGGCCGCCCGTTCCTGGTCTGGAACGTCGCTTTCCCGACGCCGAAGATCGGCACGTTCGACACCGAACTGGTGCGCGAATTCTTTCAGGCCCTGACCACGCATGGCGGCATCACGCTGCATGTGGACCGTCTGCACGGTCTGAACAGCCACCACATCGCCGAGGCGGCCTTCAAGTCCGTCGCCCGCGCGCTGCGCATGGCGGTCGAGGCCGACCCGCGCGCCGGAGGCACCCTGCCCTCGACCAAGGGCACGCTGTAAGGGCGATGCTGACGGTTCTGGTCGATTACGACAGCGGCAACCTGCATTCCGCCGCCAAGGCGTTCCAGCGCATGGCGGATGAAACGGGCGCGGGCCATGTCATCGTCTCGGCACGCCCCGAGGATGTGCTGCGCGCTGACCGCATCGTGCTGCCGGGGGACGGCGCCTTCCCGGCCTGCAAGGCAGCGCTCGATGCCGTGCCGGGGCTGACCGACGCGCTGGCCGAAGCCGTCACAGCCCGCGCCCGGCCCTTCTTCGGCATCTGCATCGGCATGCAGATGCTGGCGACGCTCGGCCGCGAATACCGCGACACGCCGGGTTTCGGCTGGATCGGCGGTCAGGTGACGCGGATAGCGCCAAGCGACCCCGCGCTGAAAATCCCGCATATGGGCTGGAACGATCTGGTCGTGACCGGCAGCCACCCGGTGATGGACGGCGTGGCGACCGGCGATCACGCCTATTTCGTGCATTCCTACCAGATGCGTGTGGACGGCCCGGCGGACCGGCTCGCGCATGTCGACTACGGCGGCGACATCACCGCCATCGTCGCGCGCGGCACCGTCTTCGGCACGCAGTTCCACCCCGAGAAGAGCCAGGCGACCGGCCTGCGCCTGATCGCGAACTTCCTGCGCTGGCGGCCGTGAGGCCGGGTCAGTTGACGCGTGACCAGCTCTGCTTTGCGCAAAGCAGCCCGCCAGCAACACATCCCCTGAGTTTCAGGCTGTTTCCATCAACGGCGATCTTGCCGATGTAGACTTTGTTGTTTGACGGGCGCCAGACCTTGCCTTCGTAGCTGCCGTCACCCGCTGGCACCATGTCGATCACGATCTGCTTGCCCATGTTTTCCGACTGATACGGCGCGCCGTCCTTGAACGACTGCGTGATGTCGCCGCAGAAGGCGGATCCGCAGGGCACGATCGTCACATGCGCGTAAGATCCGTCATCGACCTGGGTCTGCCAGACGCCCTCGATGGGGTCCGCCATCGCAGCGCCCGCCGCAAAGACCAGTCCCGCCGCCACCATGAATGCCTTCATCGCCGATCCCTCCCTGACCGTTTGCGCGATGTTCCCCCAAGCCCGCCGCATCGGCAAGTCTGACGTGGCGTTGGCGCGTCTTTGCAATCCGCACGGGGTCATGCGATAGGCCGGGCGGAACACCGCACCGGACCCAGCGCGCATGATCCTCTACCCTGCCATCGACCTCAAGGACGGCCAGTGCGTCCGCCTGCTGCGCGGTGACATGGACATGGCCACGGTCTTCGGCACCGACCCCGCCGCGCAGGCCGCCGCATTCCAGGCTGCGGGCTGCGACTGGCTGCATCTGGTCGATCTGAACGGCGCATTCGCCGGTCAGCCGGTCAATGCGGACGCCGTGCAGGCCATCCTCGCCCGCGTCACCGTGCCCGTCCAGCTCGGCGGCGGCATCCGCCACATGGCGACCATCGAAAGCTGGCTCGGGCGCGGCGTCGCGCGGGTCATCCTCGGCACCGTCGCGGTTGAGGACCCGGACCTTGTGCACCGCGCAGCCCGCGCGTTTCCGGGCCGCGTCGCCGTCGGCATCGACGCGCGCAAAGGCCGTGTCGCCACCAAGGGCTGGGCCGAGGAGACTGACATCGACGCAACTGACCTCGCCCGCCGTTTCGAGGACGCGGGCGTTGCGGCGATCATCTACACCGACATCGACCGCGACGGCGCGATGGGCGGCCCGAACATCCCCGCGACCGAGGCACTGGCCCGCGCGGTGACCATCCCGGTGATCGCCAGCGGCGGCGTGTCGTCCCTTGCCGACCTGACCGCACTGCGCGACACCGGCGTCATCGCCGGGGCGATCTCGGGCCGCGCCCTTTATGACGGGGCCATTGATCTTGCTCAGGCGCTGGCCGCCCTGCGCGGATAGGCCGCGCGGAACAGCAGCCACAGCCACCATCCAAGCCCTGTCCCGCTGGTCGCCAGCGCAACCGGAATGTTTGCCTCCATGCCCGCCGTTCCCGCCACCAGACCCGCCGCAATCATCGCCGTCACCACCGGCGCGATCAGGAACAGCAGGTGCCGCCATAGGGGGGCCACCTCCCCGAAACTGACACTGGCGCCATGGCTCCCATGCCGGGCCATCGCCCAGACCGTCAGCCCGATGACCAGCGGGCAGACCAGCCGCAGCGGGCTGGGTGCCGCGACCGTCTGCACTGCGAACAGGATCAGCGCCAGCACCGGTGCGATCCACCGCACGATCCGCCCCGGCACGGGGACACGCCCCACGCGGTCAAGTATCACGAACCCCAGAACCGCCCCCATCCCGCTGCCGATCAGATAGGCAGCGGTATCGACCGTCCCCGGCAGAACCGCCCGCTCCATCGGCCAGAAGGCCGAAAAGACCCCGCCGAACGCGCCCAGAGCCAGCATCGCCATGACCTGCCGCCACACCGCCCAATGCACCGCCGCCCGGTGCAGCGCAAAGACCGCGACACCGGACACCAGCGCGTGCCAGGCAATCGGCGTCCAGACGATCTGGAACGGAAAGGCATCGTACATCGTGCCGACCACCACGCCCTCGACCAGAAAGCCCAGCACCGCGCCCCCCAGAAACGCCGCGCGGACGCCGCCGCAACCCGTCGCCGCGACCGCGCTCAGGACGCAGGCCCCGGCGATGGAATAGGCGATGACGGTCATCGCGATGTCGGGCAGCGTCGCGCCGTCGGGCCGGAAGCTCCAGAAAAATGCCTCGGATGCGAAATAGGCGATCAGGCCCAATGCAAGCGATGCCGCCGCATATCGCCCTGCTTCCCGGCCCGCCGCACCCATCCGACACCCGCCTTTTCAACAAGACACAAATATCCTCGGGGTGAATTGCGCGAAAGCGCAAGAGGGGCAGACGGCCCCTGCCGTCTTTTCAACCCAAGCCGCCCGCGCTAGTGAGGGCCATGCTCAAAACCCGCCTCATTCCCTGCCTCGACGTCGCCGACGGGCGCGTCGTCAAGGGCGTGAACTTCGTCAACCTGACCGATGCGGGCGACCCCGTCGCCGTCGCTGCCGCCTACGACGCGGCGGGTGCGGACGAGCTCTGCTTTCTCGACATCCATGCGACCCATGAAAACCGCGGCACGATGTTCGATCTGGTCACCCGCACGGCGGAGCAATGCTACATCCCGCTGACCGTCGGCGGGGGGGTGCGGTCGCCCGAGGATGTGCGCGCCCTGCTGCTGGCGGGGGCCGACAAGGTCAGCTTCAACTCCGCTGCCGTCGCCGACCCCGATGTCGTTGCCGCCGCCGCGGATCGCTTCGGCAGCCAGTGCATCGTCGTCGCCATCGACGCGAAGACGGTGGAATCGGGCCGCTGGGAAATCTTCACCCATGGCGGCCGCCGCGCGACCGGGATCGACGCGGTAGAGTTCGCGCGCACCGTGGCCGCCAAGGGTGCGGGCGAAATCCTGCTGACCAGCATGGACCGCGACGGCACGCGGGCGGGGTTCAACATCCCCCTGACCCGAGCCATCGCCGATGCCGTCAGCATCCCTGTCATCGCCAGCGGCGGCGTCGGCACGCTCGATCACCTTGTCGAAGGCGTGCGCGACGGCGGTGCGGCGGCAGTCCTGGCCGCCTCGATCTTCCACTTCGGCACCTTCACCATCGGCCAGGCCAAAGCGCACATGGCCGCCGCCGGCATCCCGATGAGGCTGACATGACCGCGCTCGACCGTCTCGCCGCCACCATCGCCGCCCGCAAGGGTGCCGACCCCGCAGCGTCATGGACAGCAAAGCTGCTGTCGCAGGGCCCCGAGGCCTGCGCCCGCAAGTTCGGCGAAGAGGCGGTTGAGGCGGTGGTCGAGGCGGTCAGGGGCGACCGTGACCGCCTGACCGCCGAGGCGGCGGATGTGCTGTATCACCTGCTGGTGATGCTCGCGGCGCGCGATGTGACACTGGATCAGGTTCTGGCCGAACTGGAACGGCGCGAAGGCACCAGCGGCATTGCCGAAAAGGCTTCACGCTAGACCTGCGCCAGCCGGGTCCCGGCAATGCGCCATTCCACCGCCAGCCGAGGAAATTCGCGCACCACCTGCGCGCCGCCGGGCAGCAGCCTGATGCGCCAGGTCTCGGCCTTGCGCGGGGCGCGGTCGCGGAAGGCGCGGCAGGTCAGGACGGCGACATTCGGCCAGCCGTCGGGATGCCGCACCGACGCATAGCGGATCGCCTCGCCCCCCGCCGCCCTGACCCGGTCGGCCAGCGCGAGACACGCGGTGTAGTTCGACGGATCCGTCCAGTCCGCCGCAGCGTCCGACATCGGTGGGTGTGTCAGATCGACCGCAATAGGCGTCTCCACCCGGCAGGCAAAGGCCGAATAGTCCGCCGCCGCCTTCGGCAGCGGCGTGCCGGGCGAGGCCGCAAAAAACCGGTGGCGGTACCAGACGGTCTCGGCCGCCGCCGTCTCGGGCGCTTCCGCCGCATAGAACACGCCCGGCGTGATCCCCGCGCGCCGGAACCGCGACGCCGCCGGATAGCGGCCATACCGGAAGGGCGAGTACATCAGATAGTGCAGTTGTGCGCAGTCCGGCGGAACCGGCGGCTTTGCCGCCTCGAGGATCGCCTCCAGCGCCGCCTGCTCGGCCAGACTGTCGACCAGTTGCAGCGTGGCGACAACATGCTGCCCCTCGACCATCCGCCACACCGTCGCCGCGTACGGCGCGGCGGCGATGTCAGATCGGGGCGCGGGCGGCATCGAGATAGGACATGACCGACACCAGCCCGGCGACGTCCTTCAGCATCGCGCCGGGCACCCCGTTCAGGTCGCGGTTCGCGTTTCTGATCCAGCCGCGCATCGTGTCGCGGTCACCACCCGCGATGGCGTCCAGCGACCGGAAGACCCGCACCAGACAGGCCGCAAGTTCGAACGGCTTGCCTGTCAGCGCCAGCGTCCCGTCCTTGAGCCTGGAGACTGACGCAGGCGACAGGCCGATCACGGCGGCCAGATCGGCCTGGGACAGGCCGAGCGCCTGCGCCGACCGGATCACGGCCTTGGCCAGAAGCAGCCCCGAGTCGGTCTGCGATTGCGGCAGCATTTGCATGGCAGGCATCAACATCACCTTTCCTTGGAAAGGATAGTATGAAATTCGTTCTGATGAAACAAGAGTACGCCTTGTCGAGCCCTCAGCCGATCAGGCGCGGCCATTCGATGGCAGGGCACCGGTCCATCACCACCGTCACGCCCGCAGCACGCGCCTTCGCGGCCGCCGCCTCGTGCACGACGCCCAGCTGCATCCAGATCACGCGAAGGTTCGGCAGATGCACCAGCGCCTGATCGACGATGCCCGGCACCGCATCGCTCTGGCGGAAGATATCGACCATATCCACCGATCCCGCATCCGTAATCGATGCCAGATCGGCAACGGCGGGCTCGCCCAGCAGCATGCCCCCCGCCTGACCGGGATTGACCGGGATCACCCTCTTGCCCTTGCGCTGCAGGAACCGCGCGACGCCGTTCGACGGGCGGTCCGGGTTCGGCGACAGGCCGACCACCGCCACGACACGCACCGATTGCAGGATATCGCGGATCGTCTGGTCGTCCGGTGCGGTCATCGCGTTTCCCTTCACAGCAGAAAAAGGCGCCCGGTCCATTTCGGACGGGCGCCAGTAGCGGAACGAGGGACAGTGAAATGAAGCGCGGCAGTTCCGGTGCCGCACCTCTGAATAGGAATGTAGGATGGTGAAGGACTACTTAAAGACCCGTCGCGCAGACGTGAAATCCGCGACAGACCCCGCATCCCGGCTATTGCCCGCTCAGTGCGGCCCAGTTCTCATCCGCGGCCGAAATATTCTCGTCGGCCTGGTTCAGCCAGATATCGCGGACCGACGCGCTGTTGTTCAGGTACAGCTTGCCGGCAAGCACCGTGAAGGCCTCGGGGTCCGACGGCACCCGCTGCCCCTGCGCCACGGCCAGGGCACAATAACCGCCGTATTGCGGCGCAAAATCCCTCGGGTTCATCTCGAACGTTTCCATGGTCTCTTCGCTCACGAACAGCCAGGTCGCGCCATGCCACATCAGCGCGTGGTCCATCTTGCCCTTCGCCGCCCGGTTCTCGCGGAAATAGATCACCGCGTCATAGCCTGCGATGGCGATCCCGCCTTTGGAAAACACCCCATGCCCCTCGGCAGCGGACACTGTCGCCGTTCCGGCAAAAGCACCGGCAACGAACAGCGGCGCGAAAAGATGCTTCAGCAGGGTCATGTCAATGTCCGGTTCCGGCGCGGCGGTTTCGGTGGCAACCGGTGCCCATCCGCAGCGGTGCCTAAAATGGCACTGCCAGCCCCGTTCGGATAGCGGCCTCAAGCAATGGTGATGCAGATGTCATCGCCGCTATGGCGTCCGGGCCGCAGTCCTGACCAGCGGTCGCGTGGTTCAGCCCTGCCGCCGCGCCACGGCATAGAGCGCTACCGCCGCTGCGTTCGACACATTCAGCGACCCGAATTCACCCGCGAAGGGTATCCGCACCAGCCGGTCGCAGGTGTCGCGTGTCCGGTCGCGCAGGCCCGGCCCCTCGGCCCCCATGACCAGCCCGACGGGCCGGTCGCCGATATCGTCCAGTGCCTGCTCCAGCGTTTCGGTCGCCTCGCCGTCCAGACCCAGCAGGACATAGCCCATCTTCTTCAGGTCCTCCATCGCGTCGGCCAGGTTCGTCACCCGCAGATAGGGCTGGCGTTCCAGCGCGCCCGATGCCGTCTTGGCCAGCGCGCCGGTCTCGGGGGCCGAATGATGCCGCGGGCCGATCACCGCGCGCGCCCCGAACACCTCGGCCGACCGCAGGATCGCGCCCACATTATGCGGGTCCGTCACCCGGTCGAGGCACACGACCAGCGCTGCCCCTGCGCCGCCTGCGCAGACATCCGTCAGGCTGCCCCAGTTCAGTGCATGCACCTCCAGCGCGGCACCCTGATGCACGCTGGCGGGGTCGATCGGCACCTCGCGGTCGAAGACCCGCGCATCGGTGATCTCGGGCACCACGCCCGATGCCGCGACGGCATCGCCCAGCTTGTCGGCGGCGTTCTTCGTCACCACCAGCCGGACCTTGTCGCGACCCTGATTCATCAGCGCGTCGCGCACCGCGTGCAGCCCGAACAGCCACAGTGTCTCGGCCGCCTCGGCGCGCTTGCCCTGTTCCTTTTCGACCACCCATTTCGGCTTTTTCATCGCGTGTCCCCTGCCCCGGCGGCGGCTGACCATGCGCAGGCCGGGGGCCGGAATGCAAGCCGCCCCGCCGCCCGGATCGCAGGGGAAAATCGGCTTGACGCCTTCGGCCCGCTGCCCTATCCCCCGATCCCGGCGGGCGACGAGCTGCAAGGTGCGGCAGGGGACTGTAACTCCCCCGGGGCGACCCACGCCTGGTTCGATTCCAGGGTCGCCCACCATTGAACTAATGTTCAATAACCCAGTCTGTGAAGCCCTTGGTGGGCCACAGAAGTGGGACATGCCAAGCGGCTCGGGACACATCTGAGCACGTCTGGTCAAAGGCTTGCCCCCTCAGGCGTTATCTGCCAATCGTTGGTCCAGCCAGTCGGCGAAATCCTCGAGAGCGTGCGACCAGAACACTCTGACGCCTTCGTCACTTAGACGCTGAACATCTCCAGGCTTGATGACGCCCTGAAGGAGTGCTGCTGGCTCCACGAAACTACCCCAGTGCGCCTTCCAGGCATTGGCCTTCTTGATGACGTCGTTTACTCGCTTCACCGAATTCGTCTCATCATTCGTGACCTTGCACTCCATGGCGAGGACGTATGAAGCGCCAAGGCCGCAAGCGATATCAACCTCTTGTGGTGTATCCCCGCTTGTTGCAAACCTCGTCTTGTGCGCAAAGTGCTTTGCTGGCAGAGCAGCCCGCTGGTCGTATTGCAGTCCCGGCATCTTCGACCAACCACGGGCCACCAAAAGCTCGATGACGCTGCGTTCCTGCGCATTGGCCAAGCGGTTGCGTTGGGCCGTCTCCACCTCTTTCTGAGCGATCAGGACTGAGGCTCGCGCTAAAGTGTCTCGGACTTCGGACCGAGACGGCGACAAGTTGCGCCGCAACCATCTCCCGACACCATCATCACGCCATTCAGCGAATACCGCTTCCGTTTGCAAGGCAGCATTTCGATCAAGAGGACGCCTGCTGTTCTCCGAGCTTTTTGACCACAGCGGCGCTCGCAGCTTGAACTGGTCTTGGCTCTTGGGAGGTGCCATCAAATGCCTGAACACCAACATGTGGCCGCCATTTGCCTGAAGCGCGCCCGCAACATCTCTGAGGTAGTTTGACGCGCGGAGAGCTGACGCGACTCTCCTCCGCGCGTCTCGGAGCGTCTGGTGCCACGTTTCGGCTTCAGCCTCAGCATCGAAGGTCTCGAGGTATGCTTGAAGGGCTGTGGCGGCGTTCTTGATGTGATCGGGTTGAATGCCTTTGGGACGCGACATGAATGCTATACCACCTGACGCATCTTGCGCATCAGTGGTGCAGCCTTTCTAGAAGCGCCGTTTCGTGCCTCATCGCGCTGCGTATAGCGGATCGCCGCCTCCAGGACCTGCGGGAGAGGACGCAGGTCGGCTCCGCCAACCGCGAGCGCAAGCCTCGGTTTGGAGCAATGGCGGGCAAGTTGAGCGCCAACAGCTGAGGCCAGCTTTGGAGGGACCGCATTCCCGATCAGCCGATACTGAGTTGATCTGCTTCCGTCCCACTGCCACCACTCCGGAAACGATTGAATAGCCGCACATTCCCTCGGACACAGACGCCTTAGACCAAGCGCCGGATCGATGATCCAATCCTGCTGTCCACTTGCCGTGATTGTGCGTGACGGTAGAGACATGTCTGCAACAAATGCGCCCTGCTTATAGCCCCAATGCCCCCCTGGCCTAGTGGTCTCCTTCTTGCCGGGGCTTTTTAGCCCTGTTCCTGGCTTAAGGGCTGAAAGCTGTCGTGCCAGCGTCGCTGACGCTCGGATCACCTCGTCGTCCGACAACGGGTCAAGGCCCACCACGCACTCGCCCAACGTCCTCCACGGTAAGAGCGCATTTGAACCATCGACGTCTCTGGCGTGCGTGGGTGTCGGGAAAATCGGCTCGTCACCGCTCCTGTATCCCAGGATGAAAAGCCGCACTCGTCTCTGCGCAACCCCGTAGTCGGCACCGTTAAGCAAAGTCACCGTTGTCTGAAAGCCATAGTCCAACAGACGTCGGCGCAACATCTCCAGCGCTGAGCCGGGCCTGCCATCAAGCCCACGCGCTGTCAAAAGCCCCCTGACATTCTCGAAAAGCAGCCAGCGCACATCCATCTCGTTTGCGAGCCGGGCAAAATCTGAGATTAGCTTACCACGAGGATCGTCCAGACCTTGCTGATGACCTGCACTGCTCCAAGATTGACAGGGAGGACCGCCAGCCAAAAGCTGCACCTCCCCACGGGACAAGCTGCCAGAGCGGGACAAGATCATGTCACCCGTGAGCCCCCGAACATCCGCAGACTCGACGTGCGCGCCGTCGAGGAACGCTCCATTCCGAGAAGGTAGTGCGCGGCCCGCATTCGCCTGAAGCGAAGAAACAGCGGCGCTGTCAATGTCCGAAGCGTACCGACAATGCCACCCTGAATCTTCAAGTCCTAAGTCAAGTCCGCCAGCACCTGAGAACAGAGAAACGAAGCTCAAGTCTCCCACGTCCGATACTCCAGATGCCATGTTTGACCCTAACCTAACACGCACCACAAGATGCGCAATGGTCGTACGAAGCCCCTACCCATTGCGCGGAAGGTAGAACATAGCATGAACCTAGATGCTTGCCAGCGCGTTAATGCCAACAAGAGTACATCAGGCTACATCGCGCAAGAGGCCCAAGGCCAATGAGGGGCTCTCAAAGGAAGGAGTGCGGCCCACTACTTGCGTTGACGCAACTGGTATTTCACACGGGCGCGGCAAATCGCACACCCCTCACTTCGCGATACTGGCCAGATCAAGGGTGGACCACCGCACTACGCTCTCCAAAGTCGCCCACCATGTGACCGCGTTGCGGCACCCCCGTCTCTCCACAGCTTGCGACCCGGATCGCCGCGCCTATATTGCGCTCCAGCCCCCTGCGGAAAGACCCCGATCAGATATGCCAGCCCGGAAACCGAAGCAGCCGGTCTTCAACGTCTTCTGCATCGCGCAATCCGGCAGGCTGGCCTATGAGGCGCTGCTGTTCGCCGCGTCGTTCCGGCTGACCAACCCGGACTTTCCGGGCCGCCTGCTGGTCGGCGAACCGCAGCCGGGGCCGCGCTGGAAGGGTGACACGCGGCTGCCCGCCCCGATCCGCGCGATGCTGGAAGGCTTCGGGGCAGAGATCATCCCGTTCGAGACCCGCCACTTCGGCGAGACCTATCCCTACGGCAACAAGATCGAGGGGCTGGCCGCCCTGCCCGCCGGCACGCCCTTTGTTTTCTTCGACACTGACACCCTGTTCCTCGGCGCCCTGTCCGGCATCGCCTTCGACTTTGACCGCCCCTCTGCCTCGATGCGGCGCGAGGGGACGTGGCCACAGGTCGATCTTTACGGGCCGGGTTATGCGGGCATCTGGGGGTCGCTTTATCACCGCTTCGGGCTCGATTTCGCGTCGTCGCTCGACCTGACGCAGCCCGATGAATACTGGCAGCGTTACCTCTACTTCAACGCGGGCTGGTTCTTCCACCGCGACCCTGCCGCCTTCGGGAAGCGGTTCCTCGACTACGCTCTTTCGATCCGGAACGACCCGCCCGAGGCGCTGGCATCGCAGGAGCTCGACCCCTGGCTCGATCAGGTCGCCCTGCCGCTGGTGATCCATTCGTTCGGCGGCGGGCGGCCCGGCCCCGGTCTTGCGGGCCTTGACGGCGACGTGACCTGTCACTGGCGGGCGCTGCCGCTGCTCTATGCCCGCGAAAGCGACCGGGCAGTCGCGGTGCTGGAAGAGGTGGCGACCCCGAACCCGATGAAGAAGCTGCTGCGCGAGCACGAGGGGGTGAAGAAGCTGGTCTATCAGGGCAAGGGCAGCGAGGTCCGCGCGATGTTCGACCGCGCTGACCTGCCGCGCCGGGAACAGGTGATCCGCAACCGGATCAAGGCCGAAAAGCTTTGGTTCCGGTGACCTGATACCCCCCTTTTACCCCCATTTTTCGTGTCCACATGTGGACACAGGATCAATACATTGATTCAAAAAGAAAATCCCATAGCTCAGAATCTGTTTACCGTTTCGTGACCCAGACCCGCCCGGAATTCCCGGCAGCATAGTCCGGGCAGTTGCCCGCGCCCCCGCCTTCCCCTAACGTCACCCGCGATCAATCCTGGGAGGGACCCTGACATGACTGACGCTCCGATGGCCTTTGAAACCGCACAGGTGCATGCGGGCACCGCCCCCGACCCCGCCACGGGCGCGCGGCAGGTGCCGATCTATCAGACAACCGCGTACGTCTTCAAAGACGCGGACCATGCCGCGCGACTCTTCAACCTGGAGGAAGTGGGCTATGTCTATTCCCGCCTGACCAACCCTACCGTGTCCGCACTTCAGGCCCGGATCGCGGCGCTGGAGGGTGGCGCGGGGGCGGTCTGCTGTTCGTCGGGCCATGCCGCGCAGATCATGGCGCTGTTCCCGCTGATGGCGCCGGGGCTGAACGTGATTGCCTCGACCAAGCTTTACGGCGGGACCGTGCAGCAGTTCACCAACACGATCCGCAAGTTCGGCTGGTCCGCGAAGTTCGTCGATTTCGATGATCTGGCGGCGGTCGAAAAGGCCATCGACAAGAATACCCGGGCGATCTTCTGCGAAAGCATCGCCAACCCCGGCGGCTATATCACCGACATGCCCGCCATCGCGCGGATCGCCGATCAGGCGCATGTGCCGCTGATCGTCGATAACACCTCGGCCTCACCCTACCTCTGCCGCCCGATCGAATACGGCGCGACCATCGTGGTGCATTCGACGACGAAGTATCTGACCGGCAACGGCACCGTCACGGGCGGTGCCATCGTGGATTTAGGCAAGTTCGACTGGTCGAAGGACGACAAGTTCCCGAGCCTGAGCCAGCCCGAACCGGCCTATCACGGCCTCGTCTTCCACCCGACGCTGGGCGGCATGGCCCTGACCTTCTACAACATCGCCATCGGGTTGCGCGATCTGGGCATGACGATGAACCCGCAGGGCGCGCATTACACGCTGATGGGGATCGAGACGCTGTCGCTGCGCATGGACAAGCATGTCGCGAACGCCAAGGTCGTCGCGGCCTGGCTGGAGCAGGACAAGCGCGTCGAAAGCGTCACCTATGCTGGCCTGCCGTCGTCGCCCTACTTCCGGCGGGCGCAGGCCCTCTGTGCCGAAGGGTGCGGGGGCGATCTTCACCTTCGCGGTCAAGGGCGGGTACGAGGCGGGGGTCAAGGTCGTCAACAACGTCAAGCTGTTCAGCCATGTGGCGAACCTTGGCGATGCGCGGTCGCTGATCATCCATTCGGCATCGACCACGCACCGGCAGCTGACGGACGAACAGCGGGCGGCGGCAGGGGCGCGATCCGAACGTCGTGCGGCTGTCGATCGGGATCGAGGATCCGAACGACCTGATCGCCGACCTCGATCAGGCGCTGGCGGCTGCCACGGCGTAACAGCGTCGCCCATCGGCCTCAAAGGGGCCGATGAGCGTTTGGGTTTGGCTACTCGGCCAGCAGCCACACGATGCTGACCGACGCCGACACGCCGACCTCGCCCGCCGCGACAGGAACCGAGGCGTCCTTCGCAAACGACGCCTCGGCCAGCGCCATCGGCATCGGCGGCGCATAGCCCGACTGTTCACCGATGGACTGGATCGCGCCCAGCTTGACGCCGGCAGCCGCCGCATACAGCTCGGCCTTGCGCCGCGCATCGGCCACCGCGTCCTTCCGCGCCGCGTCCAGCGCCGGGTCCGGGTCCTGCAATCCGAACGCCACCCCGTTCAGCGTGTTCGCGCCGTCCGTGACCACGCGCATCCAGCACGCCGCCAAGACCCGCCAGCGCGCGCACCCGCACCGTCACGTTGTTCGACGCGATGAAGCCAGTGATCTGCGCGGTGCCGTCCGATTTTGTCCGGTTGTAGTCATAGCGCGGCCCGAGGTTCAGGCCTGTGGTCTGGATGTCCTTGTCCTCGATGCCCGCCGCCTTCAGCGCGGCGATCGCCCCGGCGAGACGTTCGGAATTCGCATCCATCGCGGCTTTCGCGGTCTCGGCCTCGGTCGTGACGCCCAGCATGATCGTCGCCATGTCGGGTGCAACGTTGATCCGGCCCTCGCCGGTCACCGAAATCATCGGCGGTGCCGTTTCGGCCATCAGCGGCTGGCCCAGTATGACAAGTGTCGCGATCAGTCCCAGAATGCGCATGTAACCCTCCACGGTGACGCATCACAATTCGAACATCTGACGCGCGCCGCAAGCCGATCCTTGGGCCGGATGCTTTCCATGCGCGATTTTCTGCTCTAGGACTGCACGGGGGCCGGAGGAGACTTCGGGGCCAGTTGCAAACATGCTAGATGGCCGGGGATGAAGCCAGCGTTCGCGCTCAGTCTGTCGCAGGAAGGCATTGTCCTATTGCAGCGCCGTCTGCAGGGCTTTGTTGCCGTGGGCGAGGCCGATCCCGAAGACGCCGCGCTGACCGACCGGCTGTCAGAGATGCGCGCACGCGCAGATGCGCTGTCGCCGGGCGGGTTTGCAACCAAGCTGATCCTGCCCGACAGCCAGATTCTCTACACCGATGTCGCCGCACCCGGACCGGACCGCGCGGCGCGGCGCGCGCAGATCGCCAAGGCGCTGGAAGGCCGCACGCCATATACGGTGGACGATCTTGTCTATGACTGGTCGGGCACCGGGCGGACCGTGCAGGTGGCGGTGGTCGCGCGGGTCACTCTGGAAGAGGCCGAGGCCTTTGCCGAGGATCACCGGTTCAATCCGGTCTGCTTCGTGGCGGTCCCGCCTGCGGGGCGTTTTGCGGGCGAGCCGTATTTCGGCATGACATCGCGCGCGGGCGAGCATCTGCCCGAGGACGCGCGGCTGGACCGCGACCAGGACCCGGTGCGCGTCGTGGCGGACGAGGAAGCGGCGGTCGGCAGCGGCACGGCGGCGGACGAAGCGCCGTTCCGGATCGTGGTCGGCGACGACCCGGAGGTCAGCGGCGAAGCCGGGGTGACATCGGGCCTGATCCAGGAAACCGGCGCGCCGATGCCGGATCGTCTTGCGGCAGCCCTGGCGCCAGTGGCGGAGGCGGCCGCAGTTGACGCCGACGGGGCGGAGGGCGACTTGCCGGGGGCTGATGCCGCAGAGGACGGGCTGTCTGATGTGGGGGAGGTTGCGGCGGACGACGACGCGGCTGCAGGAGCGGTGCCGGACAGGACCGGCGACGAGCCGGTGGCCGAGCCTGTGCCCGACCCCGTGATACCGGAGATGGATGTCCTTGCCGAGCCGCCCGAAGATTCGCTGTCCGGGCAGCCGGGCGAGCTTGAGACCACAACGGCGGTGGGGGATGACCTGCCCGCCGCGATGGCCTCCCCCGTGATCCCCGACGCCGGCCCAGACATTGACCCCGCCCCGACGCCCGAGTTCGCCACCCGGCGGTCACGGCGCGACAAGCGGCGCGATGACCGTCAGACCGCCGGTGAAGCAACGCCCGCGCCCCTCGATATGCCCGCCGCAGCGCCGCCGGTCGCGCCGCTTCCCGGCCCCCGCCTCGGCCCCGCGACCGATCCTCTGCCTGTCACCTCCCCCGGGCTTTCGGCTGTCCCCGAGAGCCCGGTCCTGGCACCGCGCGTCGAGCGACCGGTCCTGAAGCCAGCCCGCAAGCCTGCCGCCGCCATCCGGCGTGGCGGCGGGCCCTCGCTTCTGTCCCGCATCCTGCCGCGCGGCCAGGCAGCCGCAGCATCGGCGCAACCGCCCCGCGTGGCGGCACGCGGGGCGCAAAGCGGGTTTTCCCGGCCTGCCGCGCGCGGACGCCCGAAATACATGGGCCTTGCCCTGACCGGCACATTGCTGGTCTTCATGGGTGTGGTCGGTCTTGCGTCGGGCTGGTTCGGCCGGGACACAGCCGTCGCCCCCGCCGCGACGGACACGCCTGTGCAGGATGTCGCCGAGGGCGCGGATGTGACCGCGCCGGATCCCGTCGCCCTGCCTGATCCGGCGTCCCCCGGCGACACGGCGGAAGTTCTGCCGCCCGAAGCCGACGATCCGCCGCCCGAAGCCGAAGACGTGGCTGCTGCCGACCCGGACTCCAGCGGCGCGGCCCCGGACCCCGCTGCGGATGTCGTGGCCGCTGCCGAACCCGCGCCCATCACTGCCGCGCCCGCCGCCGCCGATACGGTGAGCCTGTCGTCTGCGGGCGCGCCGCAGCCGACCCCCGATGCCCTGCGCGACCTTGGCACTGCCGCCGCGTCGTTTGCCGCCGCCAGCCCGCCGTCGCCGGAACCCGATGCGGCAGGCGCACCTGCGCCGGGGCCGGTCGACCCCGACCCAGCGCTCGGCGGCGAAATCATCCTTCCCGGTGCGGACGCGCTTGCCTCTGACCGTGGACTGGACCCGCAGGTCCTGCCGGTGCCCTATGCCGAGGCTCTGCGGTACGATGCGGCAGGCCTGATCGAGCCGACGGCCGAAGGCGTGGTGACGCC
This sequence comes from uncultured Alphaproteobacteria bacterium, assembly GCA_963819585.1. Taxonomy (GTDB): domain Bacteria; phylum Pseudomonadota; class Alphaproteobacteria; order Rhodobacterales; family Rhodobacteraceae; genus JAOADN01. Next base: position 152,733 of record CAWFWP010000001.1, on the reverse strand, counting down.
CGATGGCTTCACGCTGATCGCCGGACGCCCCGCGAGGGTTCCGGCCCTGCGGCCAGAAGGGCTGGTGCCTGCCGTCGCAGTGGTCGATGGCGTCCTGATCGACCCATCCCTTGCCGCCGAACCCTTGCCGCCCAACCCCCTTGCGGGCAAGCGCCCGCTGCCGCGACCGGCAGGCCTCGCCCCCGAAAACGACGCAGGCCCTGACTCTGCCCGCCGATGCCCCGCCCGCCGATACCGCGACGGCCGAGCCCTTCGCCGACCCTGCCCTCGCAGGACGTCTGCCGCTGCCGCGTCCCGCAGGTCTGGCGGTGGCCGCGCCCTCAGCCGAGCAGACAACCGCCCCTGCGACCGGCCTCGCCGCAGCACCCGCGCCGCTTCCCCCGCCCGCCGATCCGCGCCATGCCGCGCTGAAGCCGAAGGCGCGCAGCGCAACGGCCAGCGCGGCCGCCCTGCAGCGCGAGGCGACCGCCAGCGCCATCGAGGCCGCCGCCGCCGCTGCCCTGGCGGCCGAGGCCGAGGCTGCCAGCGCCCCGGGCATCTCGGGTGCCACGCGCCTTGCCGTTGCCAGCTCGCGCCGCCCCGCCACCCGGCCGTCGCAGTTCGCCGCCTCGGTCGAAGCCGCCCTTGCCGCCGCCGCAAGCGAACCGGCGGCCGAAGCGCAGCCCGAGGCCGCCGTTCAGACCGCAGCCGCCGAACCAGCGCCCGCGCCGGAACCGGCAGCCCAGCCCGAAGCCGTGGACGAACCCGAACCCGAAAGCGCCGCACCGGACATCCCGACCCGCGCGACCGTCGCCAAGCAGGCCACCATCCGCAACGCGCTCGACCTTGGCGAGGTCAGCCTGATCGGCGTTTACGGGTCGTCGAACAACCGCCGCGCGCTGGTCCGCATGTCCACCGGGCGTTTCGTCAAGGTCGAGGTCGGCGACCGCCTGAACGGCGGCAAGGTGGCAGCCATCGACGCGACCCAGCTGACCTATGTCAAGAACGGCCGCAGCATCGTCCTGAAGATGATCCGCGACAGCTAGGACGCCTTCAGCGCGATTTCAGCGACGCTTCAGCGGCACCTCCGGACTTGGCGCGCCGTTTGCGGGACATTTGCTCCATCGCCACTGCGCAGCGCAGAGGCCCCGACAATGGAGAGCCCAGATGACCATGACCGCAACCACACTGGCCACCCCCGCCCCGATGCGGATCCTGTCCGGTCTGGCAGCCCTGCGTCTGCGGATGCGTGCGGCAGCCGAGGCGCGCCGGCTCGACCGCGCCGTGGCGCGGCTGGGGTCGCTGTCGCCGCACTATCTGGACGACATCGGGATCGGTGATGGTTTCGGCATCGAAGGGGCAGATGCCCTGCCGCCGGTGGCAATGCGCACTTGACAGCGCAGGGCTTCCTCTTCGACCGTCCGCCCGGGGACGCAGGTTCCCGGACGGAGGACCGAAACGGACGACGCAACCCTGATACGCCTCGGCGACTGGCGCTTTGACCCGCAGAGCGGCACCCTTCGCCGTGGCGGGGAAGTGATCGACCTGCGGGCGAAAACCTTCGCGCTGCTGGCGCATCTGGCGCGCCATGCCGGGCGGGTGCTGACCAAGGACGACCTGCTGGAGGCCGTCTGGCCGGACGTCACCGTCACCGAGGATTCGCTGACGCAGGCGATCCGCGACATCCGTGTGCAGCTGGGACCCGCAGGGGCTGCGTGTCTGCGGACCGTGGCGCGGCGCGGCTACATGCTGGTGCCCGACGCGGAGCCCGAGCTGGTGGCGGTGCCCACACTGGCGCGCCGCGACGGACGCACGCGCGTCGCGGTGCTTCCGTTCGAGGACGCGACCGCTGACGCGGGCGAGGCCGCGCGGATCGCGGCGCTGAACGAAGAGATCGCGGCCGGTCTCGTGCGGTTCCGCACCATCGTCGTCCTCGGCCCGCGCGCAGCGGCGTCCGGCGGGGCTGACGCGGGCCCGCAGGCCGTGGCCGCCCGGCTGGCCGCCGACTATCTGGTCACCGGAACAGCGCGCCAGGCACCGGGAGGATTCGCGCTATCGCTGACCCTGATGGATGCCGACGGCGCGCTGATCTGGAGCGAGGTCTTCGACTGCGGTGGTGCAGCGATCCTCGGCCAGTCGGACGGCATTTCTCGGCGTATCGTCGGGCGCTTGTCCGCCTCGCTTGAAACCGACGAACGCGACCGCGCGGCCTATCGCCCGACCGAAAGCCTGACGGCCTTCGACCATTTTGCCCGTGGCGTGGCGCTGATCCGCCGTGCCGATCCCGGATTGTACGCTGACGCACGGGTGCAGTTCGAACGCGCTGTGGCGGCTGACCCGAATTTCGGCCTCGCACACGCCCATCTGGCCTGGGCGGAACTGGGTGAACATGGATACGGCCTGGCCCCGGAGCCGGTGAAACGGCGCGTGGTGGAACATGCGCAGCGCGGAGCTGATTTGTCGCCGGGCGAGTCGCGGGCCGTCGGGATGCTGGGCTTCGCGCTGGCCTTCATCGGCTCATTCGAGGTCTCGGAGCGGACGATCAACCGCGCGCTGGCCCTCAACCCGTTCAGCGACGATACGATGCGCGACAAAGCGGTGATTCTGCTTGTGCGCGGGCGGGGGGCCGAAGCGCTGGACTGGATCGAGCGGGCGGTCGACGTGTTACCTATCGGGCTGGGTTTTGACGACATCCTGCGGTTCGAGGCCTGCTTTCTGATGCGGGACTATGACGGGGCGGCGCTGGCGGCCGCGCGGGTCGCGCATCCCGACCTGCGCCAGCGGACCTTCATGGCCGGAATCGCCGCTATGCGCGGGCGTCGTGAAGAGGCGTTGCGTCACCTCGCCGACGTCGCGGCCATCGACCCGGACTGGGACCATCTCGGGCGGGCGCGCGAGGGATATCTCTACGAGCACGCGGAAGACACCGAGCATCTGCTCGGCGCGATCCGCATGCGCGCTGTCCCTGCGCGACGGGGGCGAGCGTCACGTCGCCCTAGGACGCCTTCAGCACGCCCCGCGCGATCTGGTCGGCCTCGATGCTTTCGAACAGCGCCTTGAAGTTGCCCTCGCCGAAGCCGTCGTCGCCCTTTCTCTGGATGAATTCGAAGAAGATCGGGCCGATCACGGTCTTGGAGAAGATCTGGAGCAGGATCTTCGTCTCGCCGCCGCCCAGCACGCCTTCGCCGTCGATCAGGATGCCGTGCTTGGCCAGCCGCTCCAACGGTTCGTCATGGCCCTTCACGCGGGTCTTGCTGAGGGCATAATAGCTGTCCGGCGGTTTCGGCATGAAGCGCAGGCCGAGGTCATGGATCGCGTCCGTCGCAGCATAGATGTCGTGCGCGCCGACCGCGATGTGCTGGATGCCCTCGCCCTTGTAGCGCTTGAGGTATTCGACGATCTGCCCGGTCTCGCCCCGGTCTTCGTTGATCGGGATGCGGATGCGGCCGCAGGGCGACGTCAGGGCGCGGGAATGCAGGCCGGTGAACTTGCCCGCGATGTCGAAGAAGCGGATCTGCCGGAACCCGAAGATGCGCCCGTAGAAGTCGAACCAGGTGTCCATGTTGCCGCGATGGACGTTGTGGGTCAGGTGGTCGAGATAGTGGAACCCCACGCCTTCGGGCTTTGCCGTGGCGAGATAGTCGAAGGCGTCGTCATAGGGATCGGCGTCGTAGTACTGGTCGATGAAATAGATCAGCGATCCGCCGATGCCCACGATGGCAGGCACCTCCATCGTCCGGTCGGGCGCGTCATAGGGCACGGCCCCCAATGAGACGGCGCGGTCATAGGCATGTTTCGCGTCCACGACGCGCCAGCCCATCGCGGGCGCGCAGGGCCCGTGTTCGGCGGCAAAGCGCATCGCATGGCTGCCGGGATCGGCGTTCAGGACATAGGTGATGTCGCCCTGCTGCCAAAGCTCGATGGCGCGGGTGCGGTGGCGGGCGGTCAGCGCATAGCCCATCCGGGTGAAGACATCGCGCAGCGCCTGCGGATCGGGATGGGCGAATTCGACGAATTCGAAGCCGTCGGTCCCGGCGGGGTTCTCGGCCGAGATGACCGAGCGGGGCGCGTCGTGCGGAAAGGGTCCCATGCGCAGGCTCCTTGCGGGAAGAGGGAATGACAGAACAATTCTAGCCCCGTGATCCTGCGGGATGTGCGCATTTTAATGCATCAGTTGATTGGATTGCGCGCAGAAAACGTGCTAATGTCACGTATCATGCAGGAACCCCGCATCACCCTCGACCCGACCGACCAGACGCTGCTGGCCGCCCTGCAGCGCGACGCGCATCTGACCGCCGACCGGCTCGGCGAACTGCTTCATCTTTCGCCCAGCCAGGCAGGCCGCCGGCGGCAGCGGCTGGAGGAGGCGGGCCTGATCACCGGCTATGCCGCGCGGGTCGATCCGATCAAGGCGGGGCTGGCGGTGCAGGCCTTCGTGCAGGTGCAGATGGCGCGGCACGGGGCCGAGACCTCGGCCAGCTTTTCACGCCTGATTTCCACGCAAGCAGAGGTGGTCAGCGCCTGGACCCTGACCGGCGAGGCGGATTATCTGCTGCGGGTCTATTGCGCTGACCTTGCCGGTCTGAATAGACTGATCCATCAGGTCCTTCTGGCCCATCCGGCGGTTGCGCGTGTGCAGTCCCAGATCGTCATGGACCAGTTCAAGCCCGACGCACCCCTGCCCACCTGAGGAAACTGCATGGAATCGTTCCTGTTTCAGGCATCGCTCTATCTGCTGGCGATGGTCGTGGCCGTCCCGATCGCCTCGCGCCTCGGGCTCGGTTCGGTTCTGGGATATCTGCTGGCGGGCATTTTCATCGGCCCGGTATTCGGCTTCGTCGGGTCCGAAACGCAGGACCTGCAGCATTTCGCCGAATTCGGTGTGGTGATGATGCTGTTCCTGATCGGGCTTGATCTTGAACCAAAGGCGCTCTGGGCGATGCGGCACAAGCTGATCGGTCTCGGCGGGCTGCAGATCGTCGTGACCATCGCGGTCATCACGGCAGGCGGCATGGCCCTTGGCCTTGACTGGCGCGAGGCGCTGGCGGTCGGCGCGATCCTGTCGCTGTCTTCCACCGCCATCGTGCTGCAGACGCTGTCGGAAAAGCACCTGATGCAGACACAGGGCGGACGGTCCGCGTTTTCCGTCCTGCTGACGCAGGACATCGCGGTCATCCCGATGCTGGCCCTGCTGCCGCTGCTGGCCCTGCCCGGCGCGCGCGCGCTGGCCGAGGCCGAGGCGTCCGACGCTTCGACGCATGCCATAGCGGGCTATATCGATGGGCTGCCCGGCTGGGGGGTGACGCTGGTCACGCTCGGGGCGGTCGTCGCCATCGTGCTGGCGGGGCAGTACCTGATCCGCCCCGCCTACCGCTTCGTCAATCAGGCCCGCCTGCGCGAGATCAACACCGCGATGGCCCTGACCATCGTCGTCGCCATCGCCTCGCTGATGCTGATGGTCGGCCTGTCGCCCGCCCTCGGCACGTTCCTTGCAGGCGTCGTGCTGGCCAACACCGAATTCCGGCACGAGATCGAAAGCGACATCGCGCCCTTCAAAGGCCTGCTGCTGGGTCTGTTCTTCATCACCGTCGGCGCGGGCGTCGACCTGACTGCCGTGCTGGATCAGCCACTGAGGCTGATCGGGCTGACACTGGCCGTCATGGTTGCCAAGGGGCTGGTCCTGTTCTTTCTCGGGCGCGCGTTCCTTCTGCGCGGACGGAACCAGTGGCTGTTCACGCTTGGGCCTCGCGCAGGCCGGCGAATTCGGTTTCGTGCTGGTGGCTTTCACGCTAGCCCAGCGCGTGCTGCCTGCGGGGCTTGCCGAAACGCTGATGCTGGTCATCGCGCTGTCGATGCTGCTGACGCCGCTGTTCTTCATCCTCTACGACCAGATCACCAAGCGGATGTCCGAGGATGGCGACAGCATCCCGGATGACGAGATCGAGGATCAGCAGCCGATCATCATCGCGGGTGTCGGGCGGTTCGGGCAGGTCGTGAACCGGATGGTGACATCGTCGGGGTTCAAGACGACAGTGATCGACAATGACCTCGAAACGATCCAGCTGCTGCGCAAGTTCGGCTTCAAGGGCTATTACGGCGACCCGACGCGGCCCGAGCTGCTGAAAGCGGCGGGGATCGAGACGGCGCAGATCCTGGTGGTCAGCCTCGATGACAAGGATGCGGCGATCCGGTTGATCGACTATGCGCGGCGGCTGCGGCCGGACATCCACATCATCGCGCGGGCCTATGACCGCAACCACGTCTTCCGACTGTATGCGGCCGGGGCGAACGACATCGTGCGCGAAATGTTCGAACTCGTCCCTCAGGGCCGCCCGCTATGTGCTTGAAAATGCGGGCGTGTCCAAGTCCGAGGCCTACGAGATCGAGCGGCTGTTCTTCGACCTCGACCGCGCATCCGTGCGGGCGCTGGCCGAGGTCTGGCGGCCGGATGTGCCGGTGGACAAGAACGACGAATATGTGGCTCTGGCCAAGGTGCTGAACCGCGATCTGGAAACGGCGCTGATGACGCGGCGCACAGCGGGCGACACGGTGCGCGACGCGGCGGAGTGACCACGCAGAAGGCAATCGCACCCGCGCTGCGGCTGAAACGAAAATGCCGCAGCCCTTCCGGACCGCGGCATGCTTTCAATAGGTGTAACGCGTCTCAGGCCGCGCGGCCGATCAGCACGGCACCGACCTTCTTGGCAGCACCCGCCTCGTCCTCGCCCGAAACGACCGCCACTTCGCGGGTCAGGCGCTCCAGCGCGGCCTCGTACAGCTGGCGTTCGGAATAGGATTGCTCGCGCTGTTCGTCGTTGCGGTGCAGGTCGCGCACGACCTCGGCGATCGACAGCAGGTCGCCCGAGTTGATCTTCTGTTCGTATTCCTGCGCCCGGCGCGACCACATCGCGCGCTTGACCTTGGCCTTGCCTTTCAGCGTGTCCAGCGCCTTGGTCACGACATCCGGCGAAGACAGCGAACGCATGCCGATATCGGTCGCCTTGTGGGTCGGCACGCGCAGCGTCATCTTGTCCTTCTCGAACGAGATCACGAACAGTTCGAGCTTCAGCCCGGCGATTTCCTGTTCTTCGATCGAGATGATCTTGCCGACGCCATGCGCCGGGTAGACCACGAAATCGTTCGGGCGGAAGTCTGATTTCTTCATGTGCGTGTCCAGTGCCATCGAGAGGCGTCAGGGGCGTTCCGCGACAGAAAGACCCTGCCCGGGCGGAAGATCCCGGTCACGGCCAGCATTTCGCAGAATTCTTGCTGCACAGACCTGTGTCCTGCAGCCGCGACCCGTCGTCCTCAGTCCAGTTATGACAGTAATATAGCAGAAAAATTCCATTTTTCAAAGCGCCGCGACGCAGCGGCACATGGAAACAGTGCCCCGGCGCGGTTTCTGCGGCGTCACACAGGGACAAATCTCGGCGATCCGTCGCCGATTCCGCAGGAAACGCGAATTGCGCGGCCCCTGCGACTCAGTCGCCCGACCCGGGCGATTCGGAGAAGTACTTATCCAGTTTGCCGGTCTCGCCGTCCCGCTCTTCCGCCCCCGGAAGAGGATCCTTGCGCTGGGTGATCACCGGCCACTGCATCGAGTATTTCCGGTTGAACTCGACCCACTTTTCCATGTCCGGCTCGGTGTCTGGCTTGATCGCGTCGGCCGGGCATTCGGGTTCGCAGACGCCGCAGTCGATGCATTCGTCCGGATGGATGACCAGCATGTTCTCGCCTTCATAGAAGCAGTCCACCGGACAGACCTCGACGCAGTCGGTGTATTTGCAGGCGATGCAGCTGTCGTTGACGATATAGGTCATGGGGGGCGCGGGTCCGGACGATCGTGTCGCGGGTTTCCTAGTCGCTGGCCCGGTCGGTTGCAAGGCCGCCGGATGCCGCAGGCGGCGGGTCCGTCAGGTCGGCATACAGCGTCTGCGCTTCGGGTGCGGGGCCGCGCCTTGTGCCGCACAACGCCACGCGCACCACACGCAGCGTCGGCCCCGTCGGAAAGCTCAGCACATCACCCGGTCCGACCGCGTGGCCCGCCTTCCGGCAGGGCTGGCCGTTCAGCCGGAGGCGGCCTGACCCGATCACATCTGCGGCAAGTCCGCGCGTCCTGAAAAACCGCGCCTGCCACAGCCACTTGTCCAGCCGGATGCGGTCTGCGTCGGGCAAATGCCGCCCGTCAGGTCTTGTCGCGCAGCGCCATCAGGGCCGCGGCAAAGGGATTGTCGGGGTCGATCCGGTCGTTGCGCGGCGGGCGCGCCTCGAACGTGCGCTTCTGGCCGCCGTCGCCCCTGTCGTCCCGCTTGGCCCAGGGCTTGCCGCCCTTGGCCTTGTCGAACCGTTTGCCGTCGCGTGTCTCCACCCGGGGCTTGCCGTCGCGCGGCCCGCTGTCGGCCTCGCCGTCGCGCTTCGGGGGGATGTGGCTGCCGAGCTTGCCGCCGTCGCGGCGCTGCGCCTGACCGTCGCGGCCCGGCTTGCGGCCCTCGCCGCGCGGGGCGCGCGGCTTCGGGGCCCAGACGAAGGTGTAGAACACCTCCATCTCGCCGGCGCTGCCGCAGGCTCGGCATCTGCCGCGGGCTTCCGCCTCGGCCGCCACCGGGGCCAGCACCGATTCGCCCTTCCGGGATCGGGTTCACCACCGCGTCTTCGTCGACCGGTTCGCGACGCACCGGCAGCGGCGCGGGTTCCGGGCGTGCCTTCACCCGCTCGCCCTTGTCGGCCTTGTATCCCAGCCCAGCCATCAGGTCGGCGAACTGCTCCAGCGTCATCCCCGTGATCGACAGCATGTCCGCCGTCGCCTCGAAGCCCGCCTTGGTATCCTTCTGGCGCAGCTGGTCGGCCAGCCGCTCCAGCATGTCGATGCGGATCGCCCGCGCCCCCGCCGGACGATAGCCCGACAGCGTGTAATGCTCGCCCGGCACATCCGCGATGTTCGGGATCGTCACCAGACCCGGCGGCGGGCTTTCCGGAAAGGTCTGAAGCCCCTGCGCCAGCGACCACAGCACCAGCCGCAGCCGCGTCGGCGCGGGTTTCAGCAGCAGCGGCTGGAATATCGTGAACTGGCCGAAGCGGACACCATGCTTGCGCAGCATGCCCCGCGTTTCCTGATCCAGCGCCTTGACGTCGTTCGCAACCGCCTCGCGCGGCAGCACGCCCAGCGCCTCGGTCAGGCGGAACGCAAAGCCCCGCGCCATGCCGGTCAGCGTCTCGTCGCGCCCCAGCGCCAGAAGCGGCTCGAACTGCGTCGCAATCTTGCGGTCGATGAAATGCTGCAACCGGCGGCGGACCTTTTCGGCCACCTCCTCACCCGCTTCCTCGTCCACGAAAGGCTCGACCTGCGGCTTCAGCGCCTCGGTGCCCTTGACCAGCTTGCCCACCGCACTTGCGCCCCACATCAGGCCGCCCTGTTCGGTGAAATCCAGCTCGGTATCCGGCGCGTTGTAGAACTTGTCGGCGCGCAGATGGAATTCGGGGCGCAGCGCCTCGTATCCCGCCCGCGCCAGCGTCTTGGCCTCGTCCGGCGTCTGCGACGCATCCTGACGGAAACGGAAGCCTTCCAGACGACCGGCGAATTCGCCTTCGATGGTCACTTCGCCCTTGTCGCTCACCTCGGCCACGAGGCTCTCCTTCTGCTTGAGCCGGCGAAGCAGAACAGATGTCCGCCGGTCCACAAATCGCTGGGTCAGGCGCGCATGCAGGGCGTCCGACAGGCGGTCTTCTACAGCGCGGGTCGCGTCGCGCCAATGGCTTTCGTCATTGGTCCAGCCCTGACGCTGGGCGACATAGGTCCATGTGCGGATAAATGCCAGTCGTTTGGACAGCGTGTCTATTTCGCCATCGGTCCGGTCAATCATGCCGATCTGGGCGGAGAGCCAGTCATCCGGCACGTGGCCCTTGTCGTGCAGGAAGCCGAAAATCCGGTCCAGCAAGCTGATATGCTCCTGCGACGAGATCGACCGGAAGTCTGGAACGCGGCAGACCGACCACAGCAGCTTGACGTCCCGCGCATCGCGCAGGCGGTCGCGGATGTCGGCGCGTTCCGCCAGCGCCTTCAGCGCGATCAGATCGTCCGCGTCGCGCCCGCGCGTCAGGCGTTCGTCGCGCGGCGATACTTCCAGCGATGCGATCAGCCGGTCCGCCGACCCGTAGTCCAGCGCGCCGTTCCGCCATTGCAGACGCTCGACCGGCGCGAAGCGGTGGCTCTCGACCGCCTCGATCACCTCGTCGTCCAGCGCCCCCGCCTCGCCCGTCACGCCGAAGGTTCCGGGTGTCAGATAGCGCCCCGCGCGCCCCGCGATCTGCCCGATCTCGTACGGAAACAGGGGCCGCATCCGCCGTCCGTCGAACTTGTGCGTGTCCGACAGCGCGACATGCCCGATGTCCAGATTCAGCCCCATCCCGATGGCATCCGTCGCCACCAGGAAGTCGACGTCGCCGTTCTGGTACAATTCGACCTGCGCATTGCGCGTCCGGGGGAAAGCGCGCCCATCACCACCGCGCAGCCGCCCTTCAGCCGCCGGATCACCTCGGCGATCGCGTAGACGTTGTCGACCGAGAACCCGACGATGGCCGACCGCGCGGGCATCCGGCTGATCTTCTTCGATCCGGCCCAGGTCAGCGCGGAATAGCGTTCGCGGGTCAGGAACTGCACCTTCGGCACCAGCGCCGCGATGGCGCGGCGCATCGTGTCCGACCCCAGGAACAGCGTCTCGTGCAGGCCCCGGGCGTTCAGCAGACGGTCGGTGAAGACATGCCCACGTTCCGGATCGGCGCAGAGCTGGATCTCGTCAATCGCCACGAAATCCGCCAGCGTCCCTTCCGGCATCGCCTCGACCGTGCAGACCCAGTACTGGGTCCGCTCCGGCACGATGCGTTCCTCGCCCGTGACCAGCGCCACCACCGACGGCCCGCGCAAGGCGACGATCCGGTCATAGACCTCGCGCGCCAGAAGACGCAGCGGCAGGCCGATCACGCCCGTCCGGTGCGCCAGCATCCGGTCGATGGCGTAATGCGTCTTGCCCGTGTTCGTCGGCCCGAGGACCGCCGCGATCCTCGTCTCGGCATGCATTGGGGGTGCCTTACAGTTCCGTGCCCGTGGCGTCTTGTTCCAGACGCTTCACCGCAGCCTCTATGCCCTCCTGATGCGGATTTATAGCCAGAGACTGCCGGAAAGCCTTCAGTGCCGCATCAGGTCTGCCGGTCTGTTCCAGAATCATTCCTAAGCCGCTCAGCGCCCCGAAATGATGCGGGTTCAGCGCCAGCGTGCGGCGGATGTCGTCCACCGACGGCCCGAGCTGCCCCGCCAGAAAATACGCCGTCGCCCGCGCGTTCCAGCCTTCGGCGAAGTCCGGCGCATGGTCGGTCAGCGCGGTCAGATGCCCGATGGCGACGGCGAAGTCGCCCGCGTCGATCGCCTGCTGCCCGCGCTTCAGAAGCAGGTCCATCGCGGGTGACCCGGACTTCGACCATTCGCGCATGATGTCCGACAGGGTCAGTTCCCACTGCGGATTGGCCGGGTCGGCCAGCTTGGCATACAGGTCGTCCAGCGTGTCGGCCTGTGCCGATCCAGGCAGCGAAAGACCGGCGGACAGCAACAGTGCCGTGACGATAGATTTGAGGTATGGGAACAACCGGGTCATAACGGTGTTGAGTGTAATGCAGCCGCCGGGAAAAGCGAGTGACCGGCAGTCACAATTCGGAGTTAAGACATGAGCAAAGTCATTGAAGGTGCCGTCGCCGCCCTGTCGCAGAAACTCTCGGGCGGGATGACCGGGACCGCCAAGTTCGTCATCGAAGGCGAAGGATCAATCATGGTGGACGGCAGCGGCGTGCGCGCAGGCGACGATAGCGCGGACGTCACTCTGACGGCCGATGTCGAAACCTTTCAGGGCATCCTGTCGGGCGATGTGAACCCGACGGCCGCCTACATGCAGGGCAAGCTTGCGGTCGATGGCGACATAAGTCTGGCGATGCAGCTTGGGGCGGCGCTGTCCTGACGGCGATGGAGCAGGCCCCGGTTCTGAGCGACGTCTGTTCGCATCCTGACGGGGGCGAGGGCTTCTGGCTGCGGACCCGCGACGGGGTGCGGATCAGGATCGGCGTCTGGCGCGGCGCGGCGGGCACGGCGAAAGGCACCGTCCTGCTGTTCCCCGGACGCACCGAATACATCGAGAAATACACCCATGCCGCTGCCGAAATGGGCGTACGCGGATATGCGACAGTCATCGTCGACTGGCGCGGTCAGGGCCTGGCCGACCGGCCCGCCTGGGACCGCAACATGGGCCATGTCGAACACTTCGCGGACTATCAGGCCGATGTCGCTGCGGTGATGGATGCCTGCGACCGCCTCGCATTGGCCTGCCCCCCGCTATCTGATGGCGCATTCGATGGGCGGCTGCATCGGCCTGCGGTCCCTGATGCAGGGTCTGGCCGTCCGCGCCGCCGCCTTCACCGGCCCGATGTGGGGCATCAAGATAGCCCCTGCGCTGCGCCCCGTCGCCTGGGCTACCGGGCTTGGCGCGCGGGCGCTTGGCCGCGACCGTCGCTATGCGCCGACGACCGGCCCCGCGACCTATGTCGCCGTCGCCCCCTATCCCGGCAACACGCTGACCAAGGACCCGGAGATGTATGCCCTGATGCAGCGTCAGGTCGCGGCGCACCCCGAGCTTGCGCTTGGCGGCCCCAGCGTCGCCTGGCTGATCGCCGGGCTGATCGAAACCCGCGCGCTGGCCGCGATGCACTCGCCCGCCGTCCCCTGCCTGACCGCGCTTGGCGGCGACGAACAGATCGTCGCCACCGACCGCGTGCACGACCGGATGGCGCGCTGGCCCGCCGGGCGGCTTGATATGTATCCGGCGGCCGAGCACGAGATTCTGATGGAAATCCCGGCGCACCGGACGCGGTTCTTTGACGACGCGGCGGCGCTGTTCAGGGCGCACCGGGGCTGATAGCCGGCTTCGATGCGCCCAGCCGCCGTGACGCCGCGCCGCTGGACGCGACGCAGAGGGGTCAGGTGCCACCCTGAGCCCGACCAACCGGACGCGCGGCTATTCTTGCGCCGCCTCGCCCTTGGTCATCTTGCCCGTCCAGAACCAGAATGATCCGTTGGCATTCCTTATGCAGGGCTCGGCATAGGCGTCGGTGATAGGATTGCCGAAGTCGTTCTGATCGTTGCCGCTCAGACAGAGCGCAGGCCGTTCCCGTGACCGCAGCCGGGCCGAGTTCGATCCAGTCCCAGCGGAACAGCAGGTCGCTGCGCCCGGCGGCGGACCCGCAATCCCAAAGCACGAGCGGCGACTGGTACTGGTATTCGGTCCGCGCTCCTTCAAACCAAACGGGTTCGATCCGCTTACCGTCGGCGCTGATGTAGGCAGGCATCACCGCAAGGCATTTGTCCTGGTGCTGCGACGACCTAAAATACCCGGTCGCATCGTCATGCAGCCAGTTCTGCGCATTGTTGGCGAAGGTCTCGTTGCATGCCACCTGCTGCACAGGCGTCCCGTTCTGCACCGGGTCCCCCATCGGGCTGAGGCACCATCCAGTTTCCATCCTGCCATAGCGTTTCATCAGGCGCCTGCCGTCCATGGACGACGGCGGCGGGGGCGGGGGCGGGTTTGTGCGGACGACTTTCACAGCTCCGCTGGCATCATCCGGTGGCGCGGCAGCGCTGACCTTGCAGCCAGCCGTGCCCGGCGATTCCGCACAGGTTTCCAGATCGCCGACCAATTCGGACGCATAGCCGCGACGCCAGGTTTCGCAGGCTTGATCGGTGCCGCCCGCGATGCAGTCGTTCTTGAGATATTGGCGGACTTTCTCGACCATGAAATCGTCGTAACTCGACGCAGTCGGAGAGTTTACGCCGTCATTAAGGGAATGGTATCTCCCGCCGGCAACCAGGTTGATCTCGCCAAGCTTAAAGGGCCCGCCGGAATATTCACGATAGGCACCGATGCTGTGGCAGGTCGTGCAGGCATTGCCGTCCTTCGCCACCCATTCGATGTCTGTGTTGGTGTTCACCGGGCGGTAAAGCTGCGTGTCCCCGATCGGCGGCAGCAAAGAACTCGGACCCTTTGAACCTCATCCCGTTATGTTCAATCTCGGCAGAGGGATCGACCGAGTAGCGTTCGGTCAGGGCAAAGTCGTAATGCGGCGTGCGGATGAAGGCGTTGTTGGTGTGACAGCCCGAGCAGATGCCGTAGCCGCCGAATTTCCCCCAGAATGCCTTGCCCTCCGGTGAGGAGGGGGCAGGCATCACGGAATTTAGCGGCATGTTGGCCGAATTGTCACGAGAGCTGCCGAGCCACTGGTAGAAACAGGTCTTGCCCGTCTTCCGTTCATACTGGATTGCCGCGATGTCGTAGAACTTCAGCGTATTCGGGTCCGACTGACCGGTGAAGCCGTCAGTCGTCATATCGGCCAGGTTCTTGCGGCAGGAAAAGACGATATCGACGCCGTTCACATCGCCCCGCGAAAGTACACCCAGTCGGCTGTCCACGACGCAGCGGTTGTAAAGGTCCTCCGGGTGGCGGCATTTGGAACGGACGACTTCCTTCGGCACCGGAAGCCCGTCCGCACAGGAAAATGCGGGCACTGCGACCGGAATTGCGGCGCATCCGGCAAACGGATCCTGTGCGTCGCCGCGCGAAACGGCGAAGAGCATGGCCACAAAGGCGGCCACCAGAACCACTGCCTTCATTCGCATCGCGCAACTCCCCCCGCGGTCAATTCTGGAGGGTTGGACGCATTGCCCGCTATTAACCCTCGTCCCGGCTTCGTGGGCCGGTTGCGGCGGCTGTCAGCGATGTCTGATGAAGTTTCGTCCTTCCCCAGATAAAACGCTAAGCCAGAGGTTGAGTTTACGCTAGGGAAATTCGCGTCAGATCGACACTTTGGTGAAGCTCTCGCGCAGCGCGTTCGACCAGGCCTCGCTCATCACCCGGAAATCCGCGTCGCCCGCCTCGATCCGGCGCTGCATCGTGACCCTCAGCGCGTCCTTCTCGATCACGCAGAGGTCCAGCGGCATGCCCACCGACAGGTTCGACCGCAGCGTCGAATCCATCGACAAGAGCACCGCCTTCTGCGCATCCGCCAGTCCCGTCGTCTTCTTCACCACCCGGTCCAGGATCGGCTTGCCGTATTTGTGCTCGCCGATCTGCAGGAACGGCGTGTCGTCTGTCGCCTCGATGAAATTGCCTTCCGGATAGATCAGGAACATCCGCATGCCCCCGCCCTTGCGCTGGCCCGCCACGATCATGCTGGCCGTCGCCCCCTGGTTCATCGCCGACAGCTTCTCATCCACGCGGCTGCGCACCCGCGCCAGCGCATCGCCGATGATCTCGGCCACCTTCAGCATCGTCGGGGCCAGCAGGATCGACCGGTCCGGGCTGGGGTCAGGCTCATCCAGCATCTCGCGCAGTTCGGCGATGGTCGTCTGGCTGACCGACAGGCTGCCCGCCGTCATCACGACGATCACACGCTCGCCCGGGTTTTCGAACACGAACATCTTCTTGTAGGTGGAAATGTTGTCCAGACCCGCGTTGGTGCGCGTGTCCGACAGGCATACCATGCCCTCATTCAGCATAAGGCCGACGCAATAGGTCATTGATCCGTCTCGTTTCCGTCCGCGAGTGCGCAGGGCACCCTATTGTTGCACCGACCGGACCGCAACGGTCACGTCCATGCTCTCTGTGGCAGCGCCGCCGCCCTGCGCCACGCCCCGGATCGGTGCCGCATCGCGCGCGTCATACCCTGATCCCAGCCGGATATAGCGTTCGTCCGGGCAGCAGCGGTTGGCCGGATCGAACCCCACCCAGCCCAGATTGTCGACCCACAGTTCGGCCCAGGCATGCGCCGCGTCGTGCACGTTGCCTTCGCTGTCCATGTGCAGATAGCCCGAGATATAGCGCGCGGGCATGCCGACCGTCCGCGCCGCCGCGATCAGCGCATGGGCATGGTCCTGGCAGACGCCCTCGCCCAGCGCCACCGCCTCGGCCGCCGAGGTCATCATGCCCGTTGTTCCCGGCTTGTAGGCGATGGCCTCGCTGACCGCGCCCGACAGCTTGTGCGCCGCATCCAGCATGTCGATGGTCTTGCCCGTGGCCTTGCGCGCGATCAGCGACACCGCCGCATCCGCCCGTGTCAGCACGCTTTCGCGCAGATACGCCATCGGGGCCACCGTTTCCTTGTGGCCGCGCAGCATCCCGGTCAGGTCCGCTGTCTCGACCGTCCCCGTCACCCGCACTGTCACCTCGCTGGCCGGGCCCCGGATCGACCAGCCTTCGACCCAGTCGCCCGCGCCGTCGCGGAACGCCCCGCCCCGTACCCCGCCCTCGACATCGATCCGCCAGTCCTCCACGCGCTGCCCGTCGAACACCGACGGCGTCAGCCGCAGCGACTGCACGGCCCCGCGCACCGGGCTGCCGTAGCGGTAGGTTGTGACATGATCGACCGTCAGGATCATCGCGCCAGCCCGGAAAGGTAACTGTCGCTGACGATCTGGGCCAGTTCCCCGGTCTCGCGGATGAAGCGGGTCAGGAATTCGTGCAGGCCCTCCTCGAACACATCCTCGACCGTCATCTCAGCCACCTCGCCCAGAAGCGCGCGCGCATCCGCCTGCGCCAGCGTGCTGCGCCCGTAGCCCCGCGCAATGCGCTCCAGATGCATGTTCGCCGTCTCGACCGCCGTCAGCAGCGACCTTGGGCATTGCGGGTTAAGGATCAGGAAATGCGCCACCTTCGCCGCCGTGATCTCGCCGCCATAGGCCCAGTGGAACGCACGGTGGGCCGACATCGCACGCAGCAGCGTCGTCCACTGATAGGTGTCGAGGCCGGTGCCGACATAGTCCGCGCGGGGCAGCAGGACATAGTATTTCACGTCCATCAGGCGCGCAGTGTTGTCCGCGCGTTCCAGCGCATAGCCGAGGCCCAGAAAGTCCCAGCTGTCGCGGCGGAGCTGCGTCGCGTCGATAGCACCCCGCACGAGGGCCGTCTGCCGCATCGTCCAGTCCGTCAGGCGGCTCAGCTCCATCTCACTGCGCGGCGTGCGTTCGATCTGGCGCAGTTCCTGGAATGCGCCGTTCAGCGCATCCCAGACCTGGCTTGTCAGGGCCGTGCGCACGATCCGCCCGTTTTCCCGCGCCCGTTCCAGGCAGGACACGACCGAGGATGGATTGTCGCGGTCGAAGAACAGATAGCTTTCGATGTTCGCGCTGCACCGGGTCCTTGTACTTCTTCCCGAAGCCCTCGGCCGTGCCGGTCGCCTGCAGCAGCGAATCCCATTCGCTGCGGTATCCGTGCCCGGCTGACGGAATCAGCGCGATGCGCGACCCGACGGCCAGCAGGCGCGCCATCGTCTCGGCCCGCTCGATGTAGCGGGCGATCCAGAACAGGTTGTCGGCGGTCCGGCTCAGCATGTCATTCGGCCAGCACCCAGGTGTCCTTGACGCCGCCGCCCTGGACTGGAGTTCACCACCAGCGATCCTTCCTTCAGCGCCACGCGGGTCAGGGCACCGGGCACCAGCTCGATCCGCTCGCCGACCAGACAGTAGGGCCGCAGATCGACATGGCGGGGGGCGATGCCTTCCTCGACGAAGGTCGGGCAGGTCGATAGCGCCAGCGTCGGCTGCGCGATGTATTTGCCCGGATCGGCGCGCACCTTGTCGGCGAAATAGGCGATCTGGTCCTTGGTCGATTTCGGCCCGACCAGCATGCCGTAGCCGCCCGATCCGTGCACCTCTTTCACCACCAGATCGTGCAGGTTCTCGATCACGTATTTCATCTCGTCCGCCTTGGCGCACTGCCAGGTCGGCACGTTCTGCAGGATCGGCTCCTCGCCCAGATAGAAGCGGATCATCTCGGGCACGTAGGTGTAGATCGCCTTGTCGTCCGCGACCCCGGCACCGGGGGCCGACGCGATGGTGACGCCGCCCGACCGGTAGACATCCATCAGCCCCGGAATGCCCAGCATGGAATCCGGGCGGAAGCACAATGGGTCGAGGAACGCATCGTCGATCCGGCGGTAGATCACATCGACCTTGCGCGGGCCTTCGGTCGTGCGCATCCAGACGAACCCGCCCTCGACGAACAGGTCCGCCCCCTCGACCAGCTCGACGCCCATGAGGTCGGCAAGGAAGCTGTGTTCGTAATAGGCCGAATTGAAATGCCCCGGTGTCAGGATCACCACGGTCGGATCGCCGTCGCATTTCGCCGGTGCCACGGATGCCAGCGTCCGGCGCAGCAGATCGGGATAGCTGTCGACCGGCTGGATGCGGTTCTCGCGGAACAGGTCCGGGAACACCCGCATCATGATCTCGCGGTTCTCCAGCATGTAGCTGACACCCGACGGCGTGCGGCAGTTGTCCTCGAGCACGAAGAAATCGCCCGGACCGGTGCGGACCAGGTCGATGCCCACGATATGGCTGTAGACCCCGCGCGGCGGCACGATGCCGACGACCGCCTTCTCGTAAGCCTCGTTCTGATAGACCAGCGCCCCCGGCACCCGGCCCGCCCGGATGATCTCGCCCCGCCCGTAGACATCGACCAGAAAGGCGTTCAGCGCCCGCGCCCGCTGCTTGATGCCGCGTTCCAGCCGCATCCATTCCACTTGCGTGAACACCCTCGGGAACATGTCGAAGGGCATCAGCCGGTCCGGATCGCCGCCCTCGCCATAGACCGCGAAGGTGATGCCGATGCGCCGGAACAGCGCCTCGGCCTCGGCCTGCTTCATCTGCCTGAGTTCGGCGGGCATCGCCCGCGTCCAGCCTTCCAGCCGCGCATAGGGCGACCGCACCGACCCTGCCTCGAACATTTCGTTGAAGTTCGCTTCGGTCATGCCCCCGCCGATTCCCGCCGCTTTTGGCAAGTATTAGGCAGGCTGCCAGCCCATTGAAAGGCCGGAAGACCGATGCGCAGCCAAAGGGATGGAAAAGCCTGCCGGTTTAAGCGCCGTTTGCCCGATCCTTCGGCATCGCCGTCCGCCCTTGGACGGGCCGCCCTGCAGGGCTAGGTTCCGCTCATGGCACGCGAACCTGTCCTGACCTTCACCGACAGCGGCATCTACTGCCCGGCAGGCGGTTTTCATATCGACCCCTGGCGTCCCGTGGACCGTGCCGTCATCACGCACGGACATTCCGACCATGCCCGCCCCGGCATGGGGCAGTATCTGTCAACCGACCGTGCCGCGCCCGTCATCCGGCACCGGCTGGGCGACATCCGGATCGACACGATGGGCTATGGCGACACGCGCCGGATCGGCGACGCCACCGTCAGCTTCTACCCGGCAGGTCATGTCCCCGGATCGGCCCAGATCCGTGTCGAGGTCGGGGGCGAGGTCTGGGTCGTATCCGGCGACTACAAGGTCGAACGCGACGGGCTGTCGGAACCCTTCGAACCCCTCCCCTGCCACGCCTTCGTCAGCGAATGCACGTTCGGCCTGCCCGTCTTCCGCTGGGCGCCGCAGGCCGAGGTGATGGGTGACATCAACGCCTGGTGGGCCGCCAACCGCGCGGCTGGGCGCATCTCGCTGATCGGGGCCTACGCACTTGGCAAGGCGCAGCGCATCCTGTGCAACATCGACACCTCTATTGGACCCGTCCTGACCCACGGCGCGGTCGAGGAGGTCAACGCGATCCTGCGTGTACAGGGCTATTCCCTACCGCCGACAACCCGCGTCACCGCCGACATGTCGGACAAAACCCATCCCGGCGCGCTGGTCATCGCCCAGCCCGGCGCATCCGCCACGCCCTGGTCCCGCCGCTTCGCCGACTTCGCGGAAGCCTCAGCCTCGGGCTGGATGGCGCTGCGCGGCATACGTCGCAGGCGCGGGGCGGAGACGGGGTTCATCCTGTCCGACCATGCCGACTGGCCGGGCCTGAACGCCGCGATCCGCGCGACGGGGGCAGAGCGCGTGTTCGTGACGCACGGCTACACCGCCAGCTTCCGCCGCTGGCTGGAGCATCAGGGGTATGAGGCGGGGATCGTCGAGACGGCCTATGCGGGGGACGACGCGGAACCGGCGCTGTCGGAGGGCGTCTGACCGGCGGGCCGGTCAGACGGCCAGCGCCGTTGTCGCCTTGATCTCTTTCAGCACGAAACTCGACATCACCGCGCGGACCAGCCCCGACCGCAGCAGATGATGCGACATGAAGGCCTCGTAGGCCTCCACATCCCGCACGCGGACCTTCAGCATGTAATCCGCAGTGCCCGACACCGAATGGCATTCCAGGATTTCCGGCAGCCGCCGGACCAGCGCGGCAAAGCCCGTCACCGACGCCTCGGAATGATCCGTCAGGCTGATCTGCGCCAGCACGCACAACTTCGCCCCGACCTTGGCGGGGTCCAACAGCGCCACCCGCGCGCGGATCACCCCTGCTGCCTCCAGCTCCTGCAGCCGTCGCCAGACTGTGGACTGCGCCATGCCGGTCCGGCTGGCAAGTTCGCCCAGCGACAGCGAGGAGTCCGATTGGATTTCCCGAAGCAACGCGCTCTCTTGATATGAAAATTCCATTATTTGCCGCCAGTCGGGACATCCTCTCGCAATATACCGCAGATCCGGCAATTCTGAAAAGTCTTTTTCGGACTGCCTGTCATGCTGTCGGCAGCAACGAGTGAAGGGTTCCGCCCATGTCTGCCTACGAATTGAAACTTCCCGGCCCGGACGGTCGCTATGCCTACACCTCCGACGACGACGCCGTCTGGGGCGAGCTGTATGCTCGCCAGATGGACTTTCCTGCCCGGCCATGTCGTGCCCGAATATCTTGCAGGTGCCGCGAAGCTGGGCCTGACGCCCGCCCATGTGCCCCAGATCGCCGACATCGACGCGCGGCTGAATGCCCTGACCGGCGCGGGCGTTGTCGGCGTCCCCGCCATCATCCCGCCGTCGCAGTTCTTCGATCTTCTGTCGCAGCGGAAATTCCCGGTCGCGACCTTCCTCCGCCGCCGCGAGGACATGGATTACATCGAGGAACCGGACATCTTTCACGAGGTGTTCGGGCACTGCCCGCTGCTGACCGACCGCGCCTATGTCGATTTCATCGAACGCTTCGGCGAGCTCGCCGTGGGTCTCGGCAAGGCCTATTCCTGGCGGCTGTTCCGGCTGTTCTGGTTCACCGTCGAATTCGGGATGATGCGCACGCCCGACGGGTTGCGCGCCTATGGCGCGGGGATCGTGTCGTCGCCGTCCGAGGCGAAGCATGCCGTGGGCGGAGGGGCCGACATGCTGCCCTTCGACCTGATGACGGTGCTGCGGACGCCCTACCGCATCGACATCCTGCAGCCGGTCTATTTCGTCATCGACGGCTTCGACCAGCTGTCGACGGCCCTGACCGGCGACATCGCGGGCATGATCGACCGCGCCAAGGAGCTCGGCGACCTGCCCGCGCGGTTCGAGAAGGCGGCCTGACCCCGGCTTGAAGCCGCGGCACCTTCCGGGCAGGGTCCGGGCGACCCTGTTCCCGGACGCCGCATGATCCGAAACTTCATCTTCGGCAAAGGCCCGTCGCACACGCCGACGGTCCTTCTGACCTATGTGCTCGCCGCCGCCGCCGGGTTCGCGGCCCGTGCCCTGCACATGCCTCTGCCGATGCTGCTGGGGCCGCTTCTGGTCATCGCCGCGCTCGCCATCGCCGACATCCGCCCGCTTGGCCACCCTGTCACCGCCCTGCCCGGCCTACGCATCATCTTCGTGCCCGTCATCGGCGTCGCCATCGGGGCTGCCTTCCGCCCCGAACTTCTCGTCCAGGCCGCAGGGTGGCTGCCGTCGCTAATCGCCATGGCGGTCTTCACGCCGCTGGTGCACTGGGCGGGCTACCGCACCGTCCGCGTGATGGGGCTGGACCGGACAACCGCGCTTTACGGCACGATGCCCGGCGGCTGGCTTGAGGCGCTGCAGATGGGCGAGGATGCAGGGGCCGACGTGCGGATGATCGCGATCCTGCAGTTCCTGCGCCTGATCCTGACGATCATCCTTGTCCCCGTGGCCTTCACCTGGATCAGCGGCCATGCCGTCGGGTCGGCCAGCGGGGCGGTCATGCCCGGCTCCGACCTCGGGCTGACCTTTCCTGACGTCGCTTTGCTGACGGCGGCGGGGGTCGTCGGTTTCTTCGCCGGGCGCGCCCTGCGCTTTCCGGCCCCGCAGGTGACGGGGCCGATCCTGATCTCGGGCCTGCTGCACCTGACGGGCGTCACCGGAACTGTCCCGCCCGGCTGGCTGGTCGCCCTGACCCAGCTGGTGATCGGGACCGCCCTCGGCACGCGGTTCGCCGGAATGCCGAAGGGCCAGCTGCGCGCGGGCCTGCGGCTGTCGCTGGCGCATCAGGCAGTGATGATGGCGGCGGCGGCGGTGGCGACCGTTCTGATGCTGCGGGTGGTGGACGAGCCCGCCTCGGCGATCTTCCTGGCCTTCGCGCCGGGCGGTCTGGTCGAGATGAGCCTGGTCGCCCTGTCGCTGAACCTGTCGGTCGTCTACGTCTCGGCGCATCATGTGCTGCGCATCGTGCTGGCGGTGCTCGTCGCACGGACGGTGACGCGGCGGGGATGACGCGCGCGCGTTTCTTAACAGATGGTGAAAATGGTCGCGTAACCCATTGATTTTGCAAGGCCCAGAAAACGTCCCTGCGTGGGACATCCCGAAAAGACGGTCTCAGACCTCCTCCACCGTCACCACCCCAGGGATCGATTTGATCGCCCGAACGATCTGCGGCCCCGCCGGATAGGCAGTCTCGTCCACCAGTTCCACCTCTCGGTCCGCCAGCCGCAGGCAGAACCCGACCGGCGCCTTCGCCCCCGTCTTCCCCTCGGCCATCAGGCTGTCCAGCAGCGTCCGCACCGCCGCCACCGCCCCCGCCGCATCGACATGGACCCGGATCTCCGCCGCCCCCGCCCCCGCGACCACGGGACCCATCGCCATCACCGACCGCGCCACCGGGTCGAACCCCGACCCACCCTCGCGCGCCTCGCCCGACCGGGCCTCGAGTGTCAGGATCACCATCGTCGAGGCGTCGAAAACCTGCCGGTAGGCGTCGAAATTCTCGGGCCGGTCCGGGAACAGCGCGATCCCCGACAATTGCCCGGTCTGGTCCGAGACATTCATCCGGAAGAACCGCGTGCCGCGCGCGGATTTCCGTTCCGACAGGTCCGTGACCAGAACGCCGACCTGCCCGACCGCCGCCCCTGCGGCATCGAACCGCGCCTGAAGCCCCGCGATGGTCAGCACGCCCCGGCGGCGCAGCGCCCCCGCAACATCGTCCAGCGGATGGCCGGTCAGGTAGAAGCCGACCGCCTGAAACTCCTCCGCCAGCCGCTCTGCCGGAAGCCAGTCCGCGACGGCGGACAGGCGCGGCTCCGGGCAGGTCATCCCCCGCCTCGCCGAACAGCGAGACCTGCGAGGATGAGGCCGCGTCATGGCATGCGGCCGAATACGCGACCAGCGCGTCGAGGCTGTCAAACACCCGCCGCCGGTTCGGGTCGAGCACGTCGAACGCCCCGGCCCGCGCCAGCATTTCCATCGGGCGCTTGCCGACGCGCTTCAGGTCCACGCGGCGGGCGAAATCGAACAGGGTAACAAATGGCTTCTCCGCCCGCGCCGCGACGATCATCCGCATCGCCTCGACGCCCACGTTCTTCAAGGCACCCAGCGCATAGACGACCTGCCCGTCCCGCACGCTGAACATCGCCTCTGACCGGTTCACGCAAGGCGCGACGATGGTGATCCCCAGACCCCGCCGCACCTCCTCGGCATAGACCGACAGCTTGTCGGTCAGGTGGATGTCGCAGTTCATCACGGCGGCCATGAATTCGACCGGGTGGTTCGCCTTCAGCCAGGCGGTCTGATAGCTGACCACGGCATAGGCCGCCGCGTGGGATTTGTTGAAGCCGTAGTTGGCGAACTTCTCCAGAAGGTCGAAGACCTCGCCCGCCTTCCTTGTATCGATGCCGTGCGTGGCCTTGGCGCCGTCGATGAATTTCGGGCGTTCGCGGGCCATCTCCTCGGGGTTCTTCTTGCCCATCGCGCGCCGCAGCAGGTCCGCGCCGCCAAGGCTGTAGCCCGCCATGACCTGCGCGATCTGCATCACCTGTTCCTGATAGACGATGATGCCTTGGGTTTCGGCCAGGATGTGGTCGATGGTCGGGTGGATGGATTCCAGATCGCGGAGGCCGTTCTTGACCTCGCAATAGGCCGGGATGTTCTCCATCGGGCCGGGACGGTACAGCGCCACCAGCGCTACGATATCCTCGATGCAGGTCGGCTTCATGCGTCGCAGCGCATCCATCATGCCGCTGGATTCCACCTGGAACACCGCGACCGTCTTCGCACTGGCGTAGAGCGCATAGGATATCGGGTCATCCAGCGGGATCAGGTCGATATCGACCGTCACCCCCCGCGCCGCCAGAAGGTCCAGCGCGTTCCGGATCACCGTCAGCGTCTTCAGGCCCAGGAAGTCGAACTTCACCAGCCCCGCCGCCTCGACCCATTTCATGTTGAACTGGGTCGCGGGCATGTCCGACCGCGGGTCCTGATAGAGCGGCACCAGCTCGTCCAGCGGGCGGTCGCCGATGACCACGCCCGCCGCGTGGGTCGAGGCATTGCGCAGAAGCCCCTCGATCTTCTGCGCATAGTCCAGCAGACGCCGCACGACCTCTTCGCTCCGCGCCGCCTCGCGCAGGCGCGGCTCGTCCGCCAGCGCCTTCTCGATGCTGACCGGCTTCACCCCCTCGACCGGGATCAGCTTGGACAGCCGGTCCACCTGGCCGTAGGGCATCTGCAGGACGCGTCCCACGTCGCGCACCGCCGCCTTGGACAACAGCGCGCCGAAGGTGATGATCTGCCCGACCCGGTCGCGGCCGTAGCGGTCCTGCACGTAGGAGATCACCTCTTCCCGGCGGTCCATGCAGAAGTCGATGTCGAAGTCCGGCATCGACGACGCGTTCGGGGTTCAGGAACCGCTCGAACAGCAGCGAATAACGCAAGGGATCAAGGTCGGTGATCGTCAGCGCATAGGCCACCAGCGATCCGGCACCCGACCCGCGTCCCGGCCCGACCGGGATGCCGCGCTTCTTGGCCCACTGGATGAAGTCGGCGACGATCAGGAAATAGCCGGGGAAGCCCATCTGCTCGATGATCTTCAGCTCGAATTCCAGCCGTGCGTCGTATTCGTCAGGCGTCCCGGACGGCGCGATCACCGCCAGCCGTGCGGCCAGCCCCGCGCGCGCCTGACGGCGCAGTTCCTCGACCTCGTCCTCGGCGAATTTCGGCAGGATCGGGTTGCGCTTGGCTGACGGCATGAAGGCGCAGCGGCGCGCGATCTCGACCGTGTTCTCCAGCGCCTCGGGCAGGTCGGCGAACAGCGTCGGCCATCTCGGCCTCGGACTTGAAATAGTGCTGCGGGGTCAGGCGGCGGCGGGGTTCCTGCTGGTCGACATAGGCACCTTCCGCGATGCAGATCAGCGCGTCATGCGCCTCGTACATGTCCGGGGCCGGGAAGTGGACGTCATTGGTCGCCACCAGCGGCAGGCCCATCGCATAGGCCATCCGGATGAAATGCCGTTCAGTCGCACCTTCCGCTGCGGTTGCACCGCCCTCTTCCGGGTGGCGCTGCACCTCGACATAGAGCCGCCCGGGATAGATCTCGGCCAAGGCCGCCATCAGCGCCTCGGCGCGCGGCACCTGCCCCGCCCGGATCAGTCGCCCGATCGGCCCGTCCGCGCCCCCGGTAAGGCAGATCAGCCCTTCGGAATGCGCTGCAAGTTCCGCCAGCGTAAGCTGCGGCTGCTGCCCCGCCTTGCCGATATAAAGGCAGGTGTTCAGTTTGAGCAGGTTCAGATAGCCGGCCTCGTTCTGCGCCAGCAGCACCAAGGGCGCGGGTGCGCGCGGGCGGTCGCCTGCCGGTGCCGGGTCAAAAGCCAGATCGGACTGCATGCCGACAATCGGCTGAAGGCCTTTTTCTTTCGCCAGAACCGAAAATTCCAGCGCCGCGAACAGGTTGTTCGTGTCGGTGACGGCGACCGCCGGCATTCCTGCCTTTTCGGCCAGCGCGACCAGCTTCTTGACCGGCACGGCACCTTCCAGAAGCGAGTATTCCGTGTGGACGCGCAGATGGATGAATCGGGGGGATGCAGGCATGGCGCGACCTTAGCGGCGCGTTTCGCGCTTTGCCATGTGTCCCGCGACTTGCCTGCGTCCCGGCCCTAGTCCGCCGCGTGATACTCGGTCAGCCGCGCCTTGAAGTAAGTCTCATACCCCGACGGATAGATGTAGCCGACCTCGCCCGTCACGGGCACGCGGCGGGGGCCGAGCACCGCGTAGCCGCCGAACGTCGCCTGCCAGTCGTACTTTGCGGGCTTTCCGGCCGCATCCGTCGCGGGCCGTCCCTTGGCGCGCATCGCCACGATGTCACCCTCGGCGTCGAACAGGAAGGCCACATGCGCGGCCCCGCCCTTGGTCTGAAGCGACACTGATGCCGTCCTGTCGCCTGCCATCTGCCAGCGCAGGTCCGGATTGCCCAGAATCGCATCCGGCACCCAAGGCAGTTCGGCCAGATACCGATAAGCCTCGGCCAGGGCGAGGTCCGGCCCGTCAGACCGCGCGACGGGGATCGAGGACAGAATTCGCGCCTCCAGATGCCCTTCGCCGTCCACAAAGGCATCGACGACGCGCAGTTTGGTGAAGGGCCCGGCATCCTGCCGTGCCTGCCACAGGAACCCCGGCTTGCCCGTCGCCGCGACCTGCCAGGCCATGTAGCTGTCGAAGCGCCCGCCGGGAACGCGCCGCAGTTCGGCCTTCTGCGTGAAGCTGACGATCCGCAGCAGATGTGACGGGTCCGCACCCGACTTCAGCGCAAACGCCCGGACCAGCGGCGGAAGCCCGGCAGAGACATCGACCGGACCCGGATCGGTCCGCAGCGCCGCGCCCAGCGAAAGCGCCCGCCCCCGGAACGCTCTGACCATGAAAAGCTGAACGGCGCCAAGCACAAGAAGGGCAAGCACCAGCACATAAAACAGCATTTCCGTCATGCCTGCCCCCCGCACCGGCTGCCTGTTCCGGCGTGACCGGCCACCCCCGCCGATCAACCTAGGGCCGAAGGCGAAAAGGCCCAAATCCTTCGTGGCGTGCATTTCTCCCGTTGGCGTCTTTCCGCCGTCGCATCCGGCCCGGGCCGTTTGCGCGTTTTTGCCCCTTTCCGGGCTGCGACGCAGTCCGGTCGCGCAGCCCGTTGCACGGTTTTGCTTGCCTCGCGCCGCGCGGCGGGGTTTCATTCATTCCAAGGGCTCGCGCGCTCTACGCCGCATCGACCGCGCGTGCCTCCGACAGGGTCGGGTAAGGCGGCAGGTTTTACATGGAGATCGCGTTTCTTCTGAACGGAGAGACCGTGACGGCGCAGGCGGACAGTCCGGTGGAAACGGTACTGGACTGGCTGCGCGCGCGCGGACTGACGGGGACAAAAGAGGGCTGCAACGAAGGCGACTGCGGGGCCTGCACGGTGCTGGTGACAGACGCGACCGGCACGCGCAGCCTGAACGCCTGCATCCTGTTCCTGCCGCAGCTGCATGGGAAAGCCCTGCGCACGATCGAGGGGATCGCCGGGCCGGACGGCGCGCTGCACCCGGTCCAGGCCGCGATGATCGATCATCACGGGTCGCAATGCGGCTTCTGCACGCCGGGGTTCGTGGTGCAGATGGCGGGCGCGCATCTGGCAGGCGCGCGGGATCACGACGACCAGCTTGCGGGGAACCTCTGCCGCTGCACGGGCTATGCGCCGATTGTGCGGGCGGCGGAGGCGGCGGAGGCTGCGCCGGTGCCGGACTGGATGCGGGACGCGGTTCCCGTGGTGGCGGGCGCTGCGCCCTTCGCGCCGGGATCGACGGATGAACTCGCAGAATGGTATCTGGCCCACCCTGACGCGACGCTGATCGCCGGGGCCACGGATGTGGGGCTTTGGGTCAACAAGGATTTCAGGGACCTCGGACAGGTCGCATTCCTGCATGCCTGCGCGGACCTGCAGCGGATCGAACGCGGTGACAGGGCGGCCTGCGCATCGGCGCGGGCGTCACGATTTCAGCGCCTGCGAGAGGCGATGCTGACGGTGCACCCCTCCTTTGCCGAACTGCTGCGGCGGTATTCGTCGGTGCAGATCCGGAACGCCGCGACCATCGGCGGCAACATCGCCAACGGCTCGCCCATCGGCGACGGCCCGCCTGCGCTGATCGCGCTCGGTGCCAGACTGCACCTGCGACGGGGCGATGAGCGGCGGGACATGCCGCTGGAGGACTTCTTCCTCGACTACCGCAGGCAGGACCGGAAGCCGGGCGAATTCGTGGAGGGTGTGACGGTGCCAGGTCACGCGCCGGGTCTTGCCTGCTACAAGCTGTCGAAGCGCTTCGATCAGGATATCTCGGCTGTCTGCGGATGCTTTAATATTGAACTATCAGGAGATAGGATCGCATCGGCCCGCATCGCCTTCGGCGGCATGGCGGGCACGCCGAAGCGCGCGAAGGCGGCGGAGGCCGCGCTGATCGGGGCGGAGTGGTCCGCCGCGAGCTTCGAGATCGCGGCTGAGGCGCTGGCGGCCGATTTCACCCCGCTGTCGGACATGCGCGCAAGCGCCGCCTACCGGATTGAAGGGGCGCAAGGGATGCTGCGGCGTTATTTTGCGGAACGTGAGGGTGCGCGCGGCATTCTGGAGGTCGCGCCATGAGCGTGGGCCTTCCCCTGCCCCATGATTCCGCGCATCTGCACGTCACCGGACAGGCGCGGTATATCGACGACCTGCCGGTGCCCGCAGGGTGCCTGCATCTGGCCTTCGGGACCTCGCCCACAGCGCATGGGGTGATCGAAGGAACCGACCTTGATGCCGTCCGCGCCGCCCCCGGCGTCGTCGCGGTCCTGACCGCCGCCGACCTGCCCTTCGCCAACGATGTGTCGCCCGCAGCCCATGACGAGCCGCTGCTGGCGACAGACAAGGTCCACTATGCTGGCCAGCCCATCTTCCTCGTCATTGCCGACAGCCATCTTGCGGCGCGGAAGGCGGCGCGGCTGGGCAAGGTCACCATCCGCGAGTTGCCCGCGATCCTGACCATCGACGACGCGATGGCGGCGGGCAGCCGGTTCGAGGGCGGTCCGGTGATCTGGGAGATGGGCGACGCCGAGGCGGCCATCGCCGCCGCGCCAAGGGTCATCGAAGGCAGCATCGAGATCGGCGGGCAGGAACACTTCTATCTGGAGGGGCAGGTGGCGCTGGCTTTGCCGCAGGAGGATGGGATGCACGTCCATTCTTCGACCCAGCACCCGTCCGAAATCCAGCACAAGGTGGCCGAGGCGCTGGGCCTGCCGATGCATGCCGTCCGGTCCGAGGTGCGCCGGATGGGCGGCGGCTTCGGCGGCAAGGAAAGCCAGGGCAACGCGCTGGCGGTCGCCTGCGCGGTCGCCGCACGCCTGACCGGGCAGCCCTGCAAGATGCGCTATGACCGCGACGACGACATGGTCATCACCGGCAAGCGGCACGATTTCCGCATCGAGTACCGGGCGGGTGTGGACCCGGACGGCCGCATCCTCGGCCTGTCGTTCCGCCAGCTGGCACGATGCGGTTGGAGCATGGATCTGTCGCTGCCGGTCTGCGACCGCGCGATGCTGCATGCCGACAACGCCTATCACATCCCGGCGATGCGGATCGAAAGCCACCGGCTGCGCACCAACACCCAGAGCGCGACGGCCTTCCGTGGCTTCGGCGGTCCGCAGGGGATGCTGGGGGTTGAACGGGTGCTCGACCACATCGCCCATGCGGTCGGGCGCGATCCGGCAGAGGTGCGGCGGGCGAATTTCTATGGGAAGGCGCGGGCCAATGGTCCGGGAGCCTCCGGCCGGGATATTTCGGCTCATTGGAAGCCGCAGGTCACGCATTACGGGATGGAAGTACGGGATTTCATCCTGCACGGGATGCTGGAGTCCTTGCACAATTCCAGCAATCTTGCCGCCCGGCTGTTGGAGAAAGACAAGTGGAATCGTGAAAACCCGATCCTGAAGCGCGGAATTGCCCTGACCCCGGTCAAATTCGGCATTTCCTTCACGCTCACGCATCTCAATCAGGCGGGCGCGCTGGTCCATGTCTATCAGGACGGCTCGGTCAGCCTGAACCACGGCGGAACCGAGATGGGCCAAGGCCTGCACCGGAAGGTCTGTCAGGTGGCAGCGGGGGTGTTCGGGATCGGCGCGGACATGGTGCGGATCACGGCGACGGATACCGCCAAGGTCCCGAACACGTCCGCCACGGCGGCCTCCAGCGGCGCGGACCTGAACGGCATGGCGGTGCAGGCGGCTGCCGTCACGATCCGCGACCGGATCGCGGCACATCTGGCGGCGTTGCATCAGGCGGATGCGGCGTCGGTGGTCTTCGCCGATGGCCGGGTGATGGTCGGCGGGGCCGACATGAGCTTCGCCGAGGCCGCCACGCTGACCTACATGGCGCGGATCAGCCTGTCCTCGACCGGGTTCTACGCCACACCGGAAATCCACTGGGACCGCAAGGCCGGGCGCGGGCGGCCGTTCTACTACTTCGCCTACGGGGCGGCGGTGACCGAGGTGGTCATCGATACCCTGACCGGCGAGAACCGCATCCTTCGCGCAGACATCCTGCATGACTGCGGCGACAGCCTGAACCCGGCCCTCGACATCGGCCAGATCGAGGGCGGCTATGTGCAGGGCGCGGGCTGGCTGACGACCGAGGAACTGGTCTGGGACGACAAGGGGCGGCTGCGGACCCATGCGCCCTCTACCTACAAGATACCCGCCTGCTCCGACCGCCCGCGCATCTTCAACGTCGCGCTCTGGGACGGGCCGAACCGCGAGGAGACGATCTATCGCTCGAAGGCGGTGGGCGAGCCGCCGCTGATGCTGGGCATTTCCGCGTTCCTCGCGCTCAGCGACGCCTGCGCGGCCTGCGGGCCGAATTACCCCGCGCTCGATGCGCCCGCGACGCCCGAACGGGTGCTCGCGGCGGTGAAGCGGGCGCGCGGATGATCGACATCGGGGACCTGCGGGCAGCAGTGGCGAGGCACGGGTCGGTGGCGCGCGTGGTGATCGCGCGGATCGACGGGTCGTCGCCGCGCGAGGCGGGGGCCGCGATGCTGGTCTGGGCGGACGGGCAGTCCGGCACCGTGGGCGGCGGCGCGCTGGAATGGGAGGCGGCGGCACGGGCGCGGGCGATGCTGGCGTCGGGTGCCGTGGCAGAGGTGATGCGCGTGGCGCTGGGGCCGAGCTTGGGCCAATGCTGCGGCGGGGCGGTGACATTGGTCGCGGAACAGTGGGATGCGGCGATGGTCGCGGGGCTGACCGGCGATGTGATCGCGCGGCCACTGCCGGGGGCGTCCAATGACATGCCGTTTGCCGTGTCGCGCATCCTTGCCCGGGCGCGTGGCGAGGGCGTCGTGACGGGCACACGGATCGTTCAGGGCTGGCTGGTGGAGCCGGTGTCCCGGCCAACACGCGACATCTGGGTCTGGGGGGCCGGACATGTCGGCCGCGCGCTGGCCGCCGTGATCGTACCCCTGCCGGGGATCCGCGTGACGCTGATCGACACGGATGCGTCCCGGTTTCCCGAAGCGCTGCCCGAAGGTGTCATCCGCCGGATCGCGGTGAACCCGGCCGATCTGGTGACGGATGCCCCCGCGACGGCAGAGCATTTCGTGATGACGTTCAGCCATGCCCTCGACCTCGACCTTTGCCACCGCCTCCTGTCCCACGGTTTTCGCTCCCTCGGCCTGATCGGCTCGGCGACCAAGGCCGCGCGCTTCCGTTCGCGGCTTGCCGCCCTTGGCCATTCCCCCGCCCAGATCGCCCGCGTCCAATGCCCGATCGGCGAGCCATCCCTTGGCAAGCATCCGCAGGCCATTGCCGTCGGCGTGGCGGCGGCGCTACTGTCAGCCCCAAGCGCAGCCATATCCGCAAAGGACCGCGCCGGGTGACGGGGACAGAGACACTGCTGGAGATCGCGGGCCTGTCGAAGGCCTATCCGGGCGTGAAAGCGAACGAGGATGTGTCGTTCTCCATCGGCGCGGGGCGCGTCCACGCGCTCCTGGGCGAGAACGGCGCGGGCAAGTCCACGCTGGTCAAGATGATCTACGGTCTGGTCCGGCCCGATACTGGCCAGATGACCCTGCGCGGCCAGCCCTATGCCCCGCACGAGCCCCGCGCGGCGCGGGCGGCGGGCGTGGCGATGGTGTTCCAGCACTTTTCCCTCTTCGAGGCGCTGAACGTGGCCGAGAACGTGGCGCTGGGCATGGACAACCCGCCGCCGCAGCGCGAATTGGCGGCGCGCATCCGCAAGGTGAGCGAGGGCTACGGCCTGCCGCTTGACCCGTCGCGCACGGTGGGCGACCTGTCAGCGGGGGAACGCCAGCGGGTCGAGATCGTGCGCTGCCTGCTGCAGGACCCGAAGCTGCTGATCATGGACGAACCGACATCCGTCCTGACCCCGCAGGAGGTTGCGATCCTGTTCGCCACACTGCGGCAGCTGGCGGCGGAGGGGACGTCGATTCTGTATATTTCCCACAAGCTGGAGGAGATCCGGTCGCTTTGTGAAAGCGCCACGATCCTGCGGCGCGGCAAGGTGGTGGCAAGCTGCACACCGGCCGAGAAGTCGGCGCGGGAGCTTGCCGAGATGATGGTGGGAGCGACACTGAACCCACCGACCCGCAAGGCGCGTGCGACGGGCGACGTGGCTCTGGCGGTCAAGGGCCTGTCCGTCGCCTCGCCCGGGGCTTTCGGGACGTCGCTGAAGGATGTGAGCTTTCAGGTGCGGGCGGGCGAGGTCTTCGGGATCGGCGGCGTGGCGGGGAACGGGCAGGACGAACTGCTGCTGGCTTTGTCAGGGGAACTGCGGTCCATGAAGGGGGCCGTGCAGATCGAAGGCAAGGATGTCGGCGACAACGGCCCGACCGCGCGCAGGCAGGCGGGGCTGGTGACGGCCCCCGAGGAACGGCTGGGCCACGCGGCAGCCCCCGACATGACGCTGACCGAGAACGCGCTTCTCTCCGGTGCCGTACGCAAGGGGCTGACGAAACGCGGCTTCATCGACTGGACCGCCACCCGCGCCTTCGCAGAGGGCATCGTCAAGACCTTCGATGTGCGCACCCCCGGCACGCAGGCGGCGGCACGGTCGCTGTCCGGGGGGAACCTGCAGAAATTCGTGATCGGGCGCGAGATCCTGCAGAAGCCCGCCGTCATCATCGTGAACCAGCCGACCTGGGGCGTCGATGCGGCGGCGGCGGCCTTCATCCGGCAGGCGCTGCTGGACCGCGCGGCGGACGGGGCGGCGGTCGTCGTCATCAGTCAGGACATCGACGAGCTGATGGAGATCGCCGACAGCTTCGCCGCGCTGAACGAGGGGAGGCTTTCGGCACCCGTCCCGACCGAGGGTCTGACGGTCGACCGGATCGGCCTGATGCTGGGCGGGGCGCACGGGATGCACGAGGTCGCGCATGATCCGGCTTGAGAAGCGCCCGACGCCGTCATCGTTCTGGGTCTGGGGCACGCCCGTCCTGGCCGTCATCGCCACGATGATCGCGGGGGGCATGCTGTTCATGCTTCTGGGCAAGGATCCGTTTCTTGCCCTGAAATCAATCTTCTGGGAACCGATCCTCGGCCAGAACGCGAGCTACTTCCGGCCCCAGTTGCTGGTCAAGGCGGGTCCGTTGATCCTGATCGCCATCGGGCTGTCACTGGGTTTCCGGGCGGCGATCTGGAATATCGGGGCCGAGGGCCAGTACATCGTCGGCGCACTCTGCGGGGCGGCGGTCGCGCTGGCCGCCTGGAAGACGGAAAGCGTGTTCCTGTTTCCCGCGATGATCCTTGCCGGGGCCTTGGGCGGGTTCCTCTGGGCGATGATCCCGGCGATCCTGAAAATCCGCTTCGGCACCAACGAAATCCTCGTCTCGCTGATGCTGGTCTATGTGGCCGAGAACATTCTGGCCATGATGGCCTTCGGGCCGCTGAAGAACCCCGAGGGCTTCGGCTTTCCCGGCAGCCGCAACCTGCGGGAATACCCGAGCGCCCATAACGCCGAGATCATCGCGGGCACCGGCCTGCACTGGGGCGTGCTGACCGCCTTTGCCGCCGTGGTCGCGGCCTATGTGCTGCTGAACCGCCACATCCTGGGGTTTCAGATCAAGGTGGCGGGTCAGGCCCCCCGTGCCGCGCGGTTTGCGGGCGTCAGCCCCAACACCCTCATCGCGGTCTGCCTCGGCATCTCCGGCGCGCTTGCGGGCGTCGCGGGCCTCTTCGAGGTGTCAGGCCCCGGCGGCCAGATCACCGACAGCTTCAACGTGGGCTACGGCTTCACCGCAATCATCGTCGCGTTCCTCGGCCGGCTGCACCCGGTGGGCATCCTGCTGGCTGGCCTGCTGATGGCGCTGACCTATGTGGGCGGCGAGACGGCGCAGCTGGCGCTGGGCCTTCCGGCGGCCGCGATCCAGGCGTTCCAGGGAATGCTGCTGTTCTTTCTGCTGGCGTTCGATCTTCTGGTGAACTTCAGGGTAAGGGTGGGAAGGGCGGCAGCATGACCCTCTACGGCATCGACATCGTCCTGCTGATCGCGTCCATGATGGTCGCCGCGACGCCCATCCTGCTGGCCGCGCTGGGCGAGCTGGTCGCCGAGAAATCCGGCGTCCTGAACCTCGGTGTCGAGGGGATGATGATCATGGGGGCCATCGCCGGTTTCGCCGCCGCTGTGCAGACCGGCAGCCCGGTCATGGGCTTTGCCGCCGCCGCCGTCGCAGGTGCTGTCATGGCCTTCCTTTTCGCCGTTCTGACCCAGATTCTCCTTTCCAATCAGGTCGCCACCGGGCTTGCCCTGACGCTCTTCGGCCTTGGCCTCTCCGCCCTTCTCGGCCAAGGCTACCAGGGCATCGCCCCGCCCCCGACCCCGAAGGTTCCCTTCGGCCCGCTCGCCGACCTGCCCGTGCTTGGCCCGATCCTCTTCGGCCATGACTGGATCGTCTATCTGTCCATCGCGCTTGTCATCGCCGTCCATGTCTTCCTGAAATCCAGCCGCGCGGGGCTCATCCTCCGTGCCGTCGGCGAAAGCCACGATGCCGCCCATGCGCTCGGCTACCGCGTCATCCGCGTCCGGTTCGCGGCCCTGATGTTCGGCGGCGCATTGGCCGGTCTCGGCGGCGCGTATCTGTCCCTTGTCCGCGTCCCGCAATGGACCGAAGGCATGACGGCGGGTGCCGGGTGGATCGCGCTGGCCATTGTCGTCTTCGCATCCTGGCGCGCGGGGCGCGTGCTGGTCGGTGCCTACCTTTTCGGCGGTATCACGGTTCTTCAGCTGCGCCTTCAGGCGGCCGAGATCGCGATTCCCGTGCAGGTCTTGTCCATGGCCCCCTATCTGATAACCATCGCTGTGCTTGTCGTCATCTCTGCCCGTCGCAACCGCGCCGCGCTGCAGGCACCGGCAAGCCTGGGGAAAAGTTTCCACGCCTCGACGTAAGGGGCGGCTGCCAACCAAAAGGCCCACTGGACGGGCCGCACACTGGGGAGTGTACCGATATGAAACGCAGAGAATTCCTGGCCACATCCGCCGTGGCCAGCGCCGCCGCAGCGCTTGGCCTGCCCGCCCATGCGCAGGACCCGCTGAAGGTCGGCTTCATCTTCCTTGGCGTGCCGGGCGACGGCGGCTGGACCTATCAGCACAATCAGGGCCGCCTTGCGGTCGAAGAGCATTTCGCGGGCAAGGCCGTCACGTCTTTCATCGAGAACGTGCCCGAGGGCGCCGACGCCGAACGCGCGATCACCCAGCTGGCACTCGACGGCGCGAAGCTGATCTTCACCACCTCCTTCGGCTACATGGAGCCGACGCTGGCGGTTGCCGCCAAGTTCCCGGACGTGAAGTTCGAACATGCGACCGGCTACAAACTGGCCCCCAACGTCTCGACCTATGACGCGCGCTTCTACGAAGGCCGCGCGGTGATCGGCACCATCGCGGGCCGGATGACGAAGTCGAACAAGATCGGCTACATCGCGTCCTTCCCGATCCCGGAAGTCATCCAGGGCATCAACTCGGCCTTCATCCACGCGAAAAAGGTCAACCCGAACGCCGAGATGAAGGTTGTCTGGGTCTACACATGGTTCGACCCGGCCAAAGAGGCTGATGCGGCCGCCGCCCTGATCGCCGAAGGCGTGGACGTGCTGATGCAGCACACCGATTCGACCGCGCCGCAGGAAAAGGCCAAAGAGGCGGGCATCTATTCCTTCGGTCAGGCATCGGACATGGCCGCCTACGCGCCGAAACCCCGCATCGCGTCCATCATCGACAACTGGGCACCTTACTACATCGAACGGACGCAGGCAGTGCTGGACGGGGCCTGGGAGTCCAAAGCGTCGTGGAACGGGATCGGCGCAGGCGGTGTCGTCATCGGCGACATTTCGGCGGAAGTGCCCGCCGAGGTGAAGGCCGAGGCCGAGGCGCTGCGCGACGCCATCGGCGCGGGCACCTACCACCCGTTCACCGGGCCGCTGAAGAAGCAGGACGGGTCCGATTTCCTGGCCGACGGACAGGTTGCCGATGACGGGATGCTGTCGGGCCTGAACTTCTACGTCGAAGGCATCACGGCGGAATATCCGAAGTAAGCCGCGCGATCGCACGGACAGAAGGCCCCGCGCCCTGCGCGGGGCCTTTTGCTTTGCGTCGAAGATCACTAGGCTTCGCGCATGAAACAGCCCCTTCTAACTCCTGACGGCACCCCCGTTTCGCGCTTCTGCTTCGGCACCATGCAGTTCGGCGGCAAGGCCGACGAAGATGCCAGCCGCGCCCTGTATGACGCCTCCCGCGCCGCCGGGATCAACTTCTTCGATACCGCCTATGCCTACACCGAAGGCCGCTCGGAAACCTTCCTCGGCCGCTTCGCCGCACCCGAGCGTGACCGCGTCTTCATCGCCTCCAAGGCCGACTTTTCGCGCGGATCGTCGTCCGCGAACATCCGTGCCTCGGTCGAGGAAAGCCGCAGGCGGCTGGGGACGGACCGGATCGACCTTTACTACCTGCACCGCTGGGATCCGGATGCGCCGCTGGACGAAAGCTTCAGCGCGCTGGCGGAAGAAATGGCGGCCGGGCGCATCGGGGCCATCGGCGTGTCGAATTTCTCCGCCTGGCAGGTGATGAAGGCCGAAGCCGTAGCACAGCGCACTGGGTATCGGCATCGCCATGCTGCAACCGATGTACAACCTCGTGAAACGTCAGGCAGAGGTCGAGATTCTGCCGATGGCCCTGTCCGAAGGCTTCGCGGTTGTCCCCTATTCCCCGCTCGGGGGCGGGCTGCTCAGCGGCAAGTATGCCTCGGGCGAGACCGGTCGGCTGACGGACGATCCGATGTACACGGCCCGCTATGCGCCGGACTGGATGCACGGGGCGGCCAAGGGGCTGTCCGACATCGCGGCTGATACTCGGCATCCATCCCGCAACACTGGCCGTCGCCTGGGCCGCGCGGCACCCCGGCGTGACCGCGCCGATCATCTCCGCCCGGTCGGCGCAGCAGCTGGCACCCTCGCTCGCCGCGCTGAGCTTCTCGATGGATGACGCGCTCTATGCGCGTCTGTCCGCACTGTCACCTGCCCCGCCGCCAGCCACGGACCGGCTGGAAGAGGCGTGACGGCGGCCCCCTGTCCGTGCAGGGGAATTTCACTTCCGCGCGACACTCAGTGCAGATTTCCGTATTTGTTCACCATACCCGAACAATCGACCCCGGTGGACATTGGCTACGACATGCAGAACAACCTCCAGCCACTGTTGTTCAGCCCTGAACAATCAATGGGACCTGCCTGACCCGCCCGATCCGTCCCTGCCTGCCTTATTCCCGACATGATCGCACCATCTTGGGGCCATTGTTGCCCCGACCCCGCCGGTTTCAGCATCGCGCCCTGTCTTTTCGGACAGGTGTCGGTCCGGACCGCGCCCGACCTGCCGCACCCCGGAAATCACCCATAGAAATCAAGACCTCGCGCTCGGCGCCAACGGGGGGAACTTCCGCCTGCGCCGCCCATTGACCGCGAATCGGACCGTTGCTAGCAGCGTGATCCGGGTGTGACACTCATTGGGACAAGTTGCAGATGTTGACGAAAATAAGGAATCTCGCCGTCGCCGCACTTGCGGTCGCGGCACTCGCCGGTCCGGCCGCAGCCGCGACCTATGACATAACCACGCAAGGCAAGAACGCCTTCTTCGACGCCAACGGCAAGAACGCCTGGTACGAATACACCTCGTACAAGATGAAGGGCCAGAACGTCACCGCAGCAGCGGGCGTGTTCCGTCTCAAGGCGACCGACGCGCGCGGCGTGTCGCGCGATTTCCTCGCCTTCTGCCTCGAGCCGCTGGAATATCTCCGCCTGCCGCGCGCCTATGACGACGGCACCTCGCTGACCCAGACGCAGGTCGGCGCACTCGGCGCGCTTGTGAACAACGCGCTGAAGCTCGTGAACAACGCCCGCTCCGCCGCAGCCTTCCAGCTTGCGGCCTGGGAAATCGCCAATGAGGGCGGCAAGTTCGAGCTTTCCAAGGGTGCGTTTGTCGTGACCTCGGCCAATGCCAAGACGAAAAGCCTTGCGCAAAGCTGGCTTGACGCGCTGAACGGCGAAAAGCTGGGCCCCCGACTCCAAGGTCCGCATCCTGACCGCCACGCGCACTCAGGACCTGGTCACCGACCTGCCGCCGGTGCCGGTTCCTGCCGCAGGCTTCCTGATGGTCGGCGCGCTTGGCGGTCTCGCAGCGCTTCGCCGCCGCAAGACTGCCGCGTGATCCGCAGCGCGCGACATCGGCACAACCGATAGCTGGTCCCTCCCGGGCTGCGGCCCGGGAATTCAGCAGGGGCGAAGGGTCGGCCGAAAGGCCGGCCCTTTCCGTATCCGGGGTCATGTTTTCCCTGCTACACAATTCCCCGCAGCCATGCCATCAGACAGCATGATCCACGATTTTCTCATTGTCGGCGGCGGGATAGCAGGTGTCTCTGCCGCACTCCGCCTCTCCGAGCTCGGCTCTGTCTGCCTGCTCGAACAGGAAGACAACCTTGCCCACCACGCCTCGGGCCGGTCCGCCGCGATGTACGAGCCGCATTACGGCCTGCCGCCCGTCGTCGCGCTGTCGCAAGCCAGCGGCGATTTCCTCCGTCACGCCGAAGGCGGCGTCCTCTCGCCGCGCGGCCATCTGGTGGTCGCGGGCGCAGATCAGGCCGACAGCCTCGCCGCCGACTGCCGCTCGATGGCGCTCGATCCGGTGTCGCTCGACGAAGCCCGCGCGATGGTCCCGATCCTGAACCCGGCCACCGTCGCTTTTGCCGCCTATGCCGACCACGCCTGTGACATCGACACTGACCTTCTGATCCAGAACTGCTACCGCGCCGCACGCAGGCACGGTGCCGACATCCGGACCGGTGCCCGCGTCACCGCCGTCAGCCGCAGCGCAGCGGGCTGGACTGTGCAGACCCCGCTTGGCGAGTTCGAGGGTCGGATGATCGTCAACGCGGCCGGGGCCTGGGCCGATCAGGTCGCGGTGCTGGCCGGGGTCCGCCCGCTGGGTCTGACCCCGCTTCGCCGGTCGATGGCCCGCCTGCCCGCACCCGGCGGCCTCGACGTCAGTCGCTGGCCGATGATCTTCGGCGCGGGTGAGACGTGGTACGCCAAGCCCGACGCGGGCGCGCTGATCGTCTCGCCCGCAGACGAAGACCCGGCCGAGCCGCATGACGCCTGGGCCGACGACATGGTCCTGGCCGAAGGCATCGCACGATATGAGGCGATGGTGACGGAACCGGTCACGCGCCTGCTGACCAGCTGGGCGGGCCTGCGCACCTTCGCGCCCGACCGCGTGCTTGTCATCGGCCCCGACCCCGTCACGCCCGGCTTCTTCTGGCTGGCGGGGCAAGGCGGCTACGGCTTTCAGACCGCGCCGGCCGCCAGCCAGCTCGCCGCCGACCTGATCGCTGGCCGCCCATCCACGCTGGAGGCGGCGACCGTCGCCGCGCTGTCGCCCGCGCGGTTCGGACGCTGACCGTCGCCTGGGCAGCCCCCATCTGCGGCCCGGCGTGACAATGCCCGCCGCCGCCCCTATAAGGCCCGCGATTTAACACCTTTCGCAGCGGAACCTCACTCATGACTATCCAGGTCTTCGGCCACAAATCCCCCGACACCGATTCCACCGGCAGCCCGATCATCTGGGCCTGGTACCTGACCGAGGTTCTGGGGCGGCCCGCGAAACCCGATCCTGTGGGGCGAGCCGAACACCGAGGCGGCGTTTGTGGTGAAGCACTGGGGCCTGACCAAACCCGAGATCGCCAGCGGCATCGCCGCCGGTCAGGACTGCGTCATCGTCGATACCAACAACCCCGCCGAACTGCCCGAGGGCATCAACGACGCCAATGTGCTGGCGATCATCGACCACCACATGCTGGTCGGGGGCCTCAAGACCAAGTCGCCCATCGACATCACCATCCGCCCGCTCGCCTGCACCGCCACCGTCATGCACGACCTGATGGGCGATGCGGTCGCCAAGGCCCCGAAGGCGATCCGGGGCGCGATGCTGTCCTGCATCGTCTCGGACACGCTCGCCTTCCGTTCGCCCACCACGACGCCGCATGACAAGGCCGTCGCGGAAAAGCTGGCGCGTGACCTCGGCGTCAGCATCCCCGACCTGGCCGACGCGATGTTCGCCGCCAAGTCCGACGTGTCGGCGTTCAGCGACGCCGAGCTGCTGCGGATGGACAGCAAGGAATACACCGTCGCGGGCAAGGACCTCCGCGTGTCCGTCCTTGAAACCACCGTCCCCCAAGGTCGTCC
Organism: uncultured Alphaproteobacteria bacterium; assembly: GCA_963819585.1. Lineage (GTDB taxonomy): Bacteria > Pseudomonadota > Alphaproteobacteria > Rhodobacterales > Rhodobacteraceae > JAOADN01. Next base: position 111,945 of record CAWFWP010000001.1, on the reverse strand, counting down.
TCGACCGCAAGGCCTCGCTGATGACGTCGATGGAAGCCGTGGCGAAGGAAGACGGCGCCGATCAGGTCCTGCTGTTCGTCGTCGACATAATCCGCGAAGAGGCAACGCTGCTGGTGCCAAACGATCTGGTCAAGCGCATGGCCGAGGCGTCGTTCGGCGCGACAGTCACCGGCGACACGGTCGTGCTGCCGGGCGTGATGAGCCGCAAGAAGCAGATCCTGCCCGCGCTGAAACTCTGACGGCTGCCATACAACGTATGGCTCAATGCCATACACTTGCTGGCTCGATGCTGGCACCCCTCTGACGCTGCATGAAGGCCCCCCGGATGACGCCGATCATCGCCTCTCTCGCCGAGGTCTCCGACCGTTACGACGCCGTCTTCTGCGACCTCTGGGGCTGCCTGCACAACGGTGTTGCGGCATTCCCCGCCGCCGTTGCCGCGCTTCAGGGCTTCCGCGCACGGGGCGGCACGGTCGTTCTCCTGACCAACGCCCCGCGACCGAATGTCTTTGTGGAACAGCAGGTTGCGCGGCTCGGCGTGCCGACCGACGCCTGGGACCTGATCGTCACCTCGGGCGATTGCGCGCAAGCGGCGATGCTGGCGGGCGCGGTCGGGACCAGCGTCCACCACATCGGCCCGCACAAGGACGACGGATTCTTCACAGAACTGCCCAACACTGCCGACCGCGACCTGATCCGGCGCGTGGAGTTGCCCGAAGCGGAAGGTCTTGTCGTAACCGGCCCCCTCAACGACGAAACCGACACCGCCGAGGATTACCGCGCGACGCTGGTCTACGCCAAGGCAAAGGGATTGAAACTGCTCTGCTGCAACCCCGATCTGATCGTCGACATGGGCTCCCGCCGCCTGCTCTGCGCCGGGGCCATTGCGCAGCTGTATGACCAGATGGGCGGGACCAGCCTCTACTACGGCAAGCCGCATTCGCCCGTCTATGACCGCGCGCGGGCCGTGATCGGGGCCGAGGGCGATGACGACACGCGCATCCTGGGGATCGGCGACGGCTTCGGCACCGACGTCGCGGGCGGCATCGCCAACGGGATCGACACGCTGTTCGTCACGGGTGGGATCGAGGCGCGGAATTTCGGCCCTGATGCCGACACGCCGGACCCGGCGCTGCTGAAGGGCTGGCTGGGCAGGCAGACCCTGTCGCCGACCTTGGCGATCGGCAAGCTGCGCTGACCCGCGAAACGGTTCCGCAACATTATTCCATAATACCACCGCGCGACGCAAATTAGTTGCGCGCCAATCTTGATTTCGCCCCGATCTTCCGCTATCCGCAACCCGTTCCAACCGGTTGCGGATTCATGACCATGCTCGACAACCTGCCCCGCGGCACGATCTTCATCGAAGACATGGAAATCGGCATGACCCGCTATCTGCAGAAGCAGATCACCGACCACGATATCGCACTTTTCGCCGAAATCTCGACCGACCGGAACCCGGTGCATCTGGATGACGACTATGCCCAGTCCACGATCTTTCAGGGCCGCATCGCGCATGGCATGCTGACCGCCGCCCTGATCTCGGCCGTCATCGGCGAACAGCTTCCCGGCCACGGCACGGTCTATCTGGGCCAGTCGCTGAAATTCATGGCCCCCGTCCGCCCCGGCGACATGGTCCACGCCGAGGTCAAGGTGCTGGCCATCGACCACGGACGCCGCCGTGTCACCCTTGAAACCCACTGCGCCGTCGGCGATACCGTGGTCCTGAAGGGCGAGGCGCTTGTCATGGCACCCAGCCGCAAGTTCGACTGACAGGCGGGCGACGGCCCCGCGCGCGGGGCCCGATGCAGCGCCATTTCTCGCTCGAAAACATCGGCTTGGGCGATCGTGGCGCATCCGTCGCCATGGGCAACTTCGACGGCGTGCATATCGGCCACCAGCATGTGATCGACCTTGCCCGCGCCCATGGCCCGCTTGGCGTCGTGACCTTCGAACCCCACCCTCGCCAGTACTTCGCGCCCGCCTCTGCCCCCTTCCGACTGATGAATGCCGAGGCCCGCGCGAACCGTCTGGACAAGATCGGCGTCAGCCAGCTTTACGAACTGCCCTTTGACGCCACCCTCGCCGGGATGACAGCGGAAGAATTTGCCGCCACGGTTCTGAAGCATCGCCTAGGCGTCACACATGTCACCGTGGGCACCGATTTCCACTTCGGCAAGGGCCGCGCGGGCACTTCCGAAACCCTCGCCCACCTTGGCAAATCCTTCGGCTTTGGCGTCACCGTCGCCGATCTTGTTGCCTTCGACGGCACCGAAATCTCGTCCACCGCGATCCGCCGCGCCCTGACCGACGGCCAGCCGCGCGAGGCGGCGCGGATGCTCGGCCACTGGCACAGGATCGAAGGCGAGGTGCTGCACGGCGAGAAACGCGGGCGCGAACTCGGCTATCCCACCGCCAACATGGCGCTCGACGGCCTGCACCTGCCCCGCCTCGGCGTCTATGCAGTGCGCGTCGATGTCCTGACGGGTCCGCAGACCGGCAGTTACAACGGAGCGGCCAGCCTGGGCGTCCGGCCGATGTTCGGGGTGAACAGCCCGAACCTTGAGACTTACCTGCTTGATTTCACGGGCGATCTGTACGGTCAGCACCTGTCCGTCGCGCTGATCGACTATCTGCGCCCCGAGATGACGTTCGACGGCCTGCCCGCCCTGATGGACCAGATGGCAGCGGACGTTTCCCGTGCCCGAACCATTCTGACGGCGCTCTGACCCCCTTCCCTTTGCCGCCGCCCTTGGCCAAGGTCAGCGGATGACCGACCCGATCCCCCGCACCGACCTGCCGCCGCGTTTCTGGGAACGCCCGCTGACCAGCCTGACCCCCCGCGAATGGGAGGCGCTGTGCGATGGCTGCGGCAAGTGCTGCCTGAACAAGCTGGAGGATGCGGATACCGGCGAAGTGTTCTTCACCAAGGTCGGCTGCCGCCTGCTGGACGGCGAGAGCTGCCGCTGCGGGCAGTACGAGATGCGGAAATCCTTTGTCCCGGAATGTGTGGTGCTGACGCCGAAGACCCTGCCCGACATCGCCTACTGGATGCCCTCGACCTGCGCCTACCGCCTGCGGCACGAAGGCAAGCGTCTGCCCGACTGGCACCCGCTGCTGACCGGCGATCCGGACAGCACGCACAAGGCGGGCATGTCGGTGCGGGGCTGGACGATCCCGGAATTCGAGGTGCCCGAGGAAGACTGGGAAGACCATATCATCGAGGATCTCTGATGTTCTTCGCCTCGGACAACACCTCGGGCGCGGCACCCGAAATCCTTGCCGCCGTGACGGCGGCCAACAACGGCTACAGCGCGTCTTATGGAGCGGACGCCCTGATGGACCAGGTGCGCGCGCAAGTCCGCGCAGACCTTCGAAGCACCCGAGGCTGCGGTCTTTCTGGTGCCGACCGGCACCGCCGCCAACGCCCTGTCGCTGGCGCTGCTGACGCCGCCCTGGGGGGCGGTGTTCTGCCACACCGAGGCCCATGTGGCCGTCGATGAATGCGGCGCGCCGGAATTCTATACGGGCGGGGCCAAGCTGATCGGGATCGGCGGCGCGCATGGCCGGGTCGATCAGAACGCGCTGGCGCGCGCCGTTGCGTCGGACACTCATGCGTCCGTTGACGGAGTGCAGCGGGCCAGCATCAGCGTCACCAACGTGACCGAGGCCGGGACGGTCTATTCCGTGGAAGAGGTGCGCGCGCTGGCGGGGATTGCCAAGGCAGCCGGGATGTCCGTGCATATGGACGGCGCGCGGTTCGCCAATGCCATCGCCGCCGTTGGCTGCACACCCGCCGAAATGACCTGGAAGGCGGGCGTCGATATCCTGTCCTTCGGCGGCACCAAGAACGGCTGTCTGGGTGTCGAGGCGGTGGTGATCTTCGACCCGGCGAAAGCGTGGGAGTTCGAACTGCGCCGCAAACGCGCGGGGCATCTGTTTTCCAAGCACCGGTTCCTGTCGGCGCAGATGGCGGCCTATCTGGAGGATGGGCTCTGGCTGCGCCTGGCCGCCCACGCCAACGCGATGGGCGCGCGGCTGGCAGCGGGGATCGCCGCCCTGCCGGGCGGGTCGCTGACGCATCCTGTGCAGGCGAACATGGTCTTCGCCGGGTTCCCGCGCGCGGGCCATGTCCGGGCGCAGGCGGCGGGCGCACGGCTATAACATGATCCCCTTCGCGCAATCGCTGGATGGTCCCGGCGACGAGCCGCTGACCGCGCGCCTCGTCTGTTCCTGGTCCACGACCGAAAGCCGACGTGGACCGGTTCCTGTCGCTTATCCGCGGCTGACGGAACCGGCGATCAGGGCCGCCGTCAGTTCCGGATGCGTGACGGGCAGCATGTGCCCGGCATCCGGCACCAGAACCGATTCCGCATTCGGCAGCCTGTCCTTCAGCGCGCGGACAACTGCCCGGCAGATGACGGGCGAGGTCATGCCCGCGATCAGCGACCACAGGGCAGTCCAACGCCTCCAGCCGCCCCGCCCCCAGCACGCCGCCGCTGTCACCATACAGCGCCGGGTGGCTGGCACGGATCAGGTGGATTCGTTCGGTGATCCGCGCCCGCATCCGGGGTTCCATGTCGGCCCAGTCCGTATTGCCCCAGACCGCCATGAATTCGGCCGATGCCGTCTCCAGATCGCCCGCGTCGAAGGCGGCCTCGAACGGGCGCGAAGAGGTCGCGCGTCGCGTCAAAGGCCGGGGTGCCTGCCGCAGCCGCGAACAGCGTCGGTTCGATCAGCGTCAGTGTGCGGATCAGGTCAGGGCGCGCCTGCGCGACCTGCAGCGCGATCACCGCCCCGCCGGAATGCGCGATCAGATGCAAGGGCTCGCCTGTCCGCATCGCTGGCATGCCCAGCACGGCCTGTGCGCAGTGCCCGATGAAATCGCCCGTCCCGTCCCAGTCCGGCGACTTGCCATGCCCCGGCAGATCAGGCGCTGTCAGGGTCAGATCATCCTCAAGGAACCCCATCACCCCTGCCCATTCGCCGCCATGCGCCAGCGAACAGTGCAGCGCCAGCGCAGGTTCCGGCCCGCTGCCGTAGCTTTGCGTGTGCAGCACCGTCACAACTTGCCGGACAGGTGCAGGTCCAGATCCTCCAGCCGGTCCTGACCCCAGAACCGTTCCGCAGCCGACGATGTAGAAAGGCGCGCCGAAGACGCCCGCGTTCACCGCATCCTCAAGATTGGCGACATAGGTCTCGGCCCCGCTCAGCATGCCCCGGTCAGCCAGGCCGGGATCGAAGCCGTGCGCCGACAGGATGTCGCGCACCACCTCATCCTCGGCGATGTTGCGCTCCTCGGCCCAGACGGCACGCGGAAAGGCGTGGACCAACCCGGCAATATCCCCGCCGCCCGCCTTTTGCGCCGCGATGATCGCATAGGCGGCAGGGGCCTGATTGACCGGCCAGAAGGCGGGTTTCAGGTTCAGGGGATAGCCCAGCTTGACCGACCAGCGCCGCATCTCCTGCAGCCGGTACTCCTGACGGCTCGGGTGCCGTTCGGCCACCGGCTTGCCCCCTGTCCGGGCAAAAAGCGCGATGATATCCAAGGGCTTGTAGGTGACGGTCGCGCCATGCTTCGCGGCGATCTCCTCCAGCCGGTTGCCCGCCATATAGGTGAAGGGCGACATCGGCGAAAAGTAGTAGTCGATCTGCGCCATGCTGCTGCCCCCCATTGGATTTGCGGGCAGGCTAGAAGGTTGGTAAGCGGGGCGCAACGTCACGAATCCGTCACCTGCGGGCCACGCGGGGACAGCGCGCAAGGGGACAGCCGATGCCTGCCATGACCGAGCCGAAGCTGATCTCGGGCAATGCGAACCTGCCACTTGCCACGGGAATCGCGCGGCGGATGTCGATGCACCGGGGGATGAGCGTCAATCTGGTGCAGGCGCGGGTCGAGCGGTTCAATGACGGCGAGATCTTCGTCGAGGTGTTCGAGAATGTGCGCGGCGAGGACATGTTCATCATCCAGCCGACCTCGAACCCCGCCAACGACAACCTGATGGAATTGCTGATCATGACCGACGCGCTGCGCCGGTCGTCGGCGGGCCGGATCACGGCGGTCATCCCCTATTTCGGCTATGCGCGGCAGGACCGCCGCACCAAGGCGCGGACGCCGATCTCGGCCAAGCTGGTGGCGAACCTCATCACCCAGGCGGGGATCGAGCGCGTGCTGACGATGGACCTGCACGCGGCGCAGATTCAGGGGTTCTTCGACATTCCGGTCGACAACCTCTATGCCGCGCCGATCTTTGCGCTGGATATCGAGCATCACTTCAAGGACCGCCTGCATCAGGTCACGGTCGTGTCGCCGGACGTGGGCGGCGTTGCCCGCGCGCGCGAACTTGCGCAGCGGATCGGGGCGGGCCTCGCCATCGTGGACAAGCGCCGGGTCAGACCGGGCGAGATCGCCGAGATGACGGTGATCGGCGATGTGAAGGACCACATCTGCATCATCGTGGACGACATCTGCGACACGGCCGGCACGCTCTGCAAGGCGGCCGAGGTACTGATGGAAAACGGCGCGTCAGAGGTGCATTCCTATATCACGCACGGCGTCCTGTCGGGTCCGGCGGTGGAACGGGTCGAGAAATCGGTGATGAAGCGGCTGGTCATCACGGATTCCATCGAGCCGACCGAAGCGGTGAAGGCGCGCGAAGAACATCCGCATCATCCCGACCGCCCCGGTCTTCGCGCAGGCGATCATGAACATCTGGAACGGCACCAGCGTGTCGTCGCTGTTCGATGCCGAAACGCTGACGCCGATCTACGAAGGCATGTACACCCGCGCCTGACCGGGACGCTTGCGCGACCGGTCTGGAATACCGCCATACACGCGGAACGCGAACGGGCGTATCCTTCATCCCATTGCACGACGTCCCGGACGGCTGATCGTCTGGCCGCCCGGTTATTTCAACAACCTCATTTTCAAGGAGCATTTGTCATGCCCCACGATGACCCCATGGCACACGACCCCACGCACGACGGCGATCTTATTTCGGTCAGCGATCTGCCCTGCTGCCCGATGATCTCACGCGCCCCCTGCTGCGAGCGGCTGCGCGTCAGCTACCGTCTGACGAACCGGCTGGGCGATGTCCCCGTCGAAGTCACGATTGTGGCCGAGCTCGAACGCTGCCCCGGCCCCCTGTCACTCGGCGATGTCGTCTTTTCGACGACGCTGCTGCCGGGCGAAAAGGTGCGGCTTTACACCTCGACTCGGAACACCCGCTTCACCTTCGACAGCGAAAGCAAGGTCAGCTACCGGCACGAGCAGTCGTCGGAAGAGACCTACTACATGAAGTCGATGGACCGCTACATGTCGGACCTGACCGCGACGGACAGCGGATCCGCTGACAGCGCGTCCCATAGCGACTTCGAGACCGATGTGGACGGATCGTACGCCTCGATCGGTTTTGCAGGCGGCGGCAGCGTGAACGTCGAGGGCAATTTCAACTCCCGCTCGACCTCGTCCTTCATGCGCGAGTTGAAGAACCATGCCGAGACATCGCACGACCGTTCGGTTCAGTCGACGCGGGCGGCGAACGCAGTCCAGATCGGCGAGGTGCAGAGCCGGAGCCATGCCGAAGGCGAAAGCGAGGACAGTTTCGAGGCGTCGACGCGGACCTTCGAGAACCGCAACGACTGCCACGCCGTCACCTATTTCGCGTATCAGCTGGTGAAGGAGCAGACGCTGAAGTTCCGTATCGTGTCGGTCCTGCGGCGCGTCGTCGATGCGGCGGCGAACAGCGGCGTCGCGGCACGCCCCGTGCGGCCCGCTACCGGGATCAAGGTTCTGCCGAACGGCATGCTCGCCAACCGCACCGCGCGGCTCGATATCGAGGCTGCGGGGCGGACGGCCGCCGCCGCCCAGCGCGAAGGCATCGTGTCCAACCTCGGCGCGGGCCTGTTCTCCACGCGCACGCTTCAGGCGCAGCCGTTCCGCACGGCGTTCAACGTCCAGCCGGTGGCGGACGACACGCATGACGCGGTTCTGGCGTCGGTCGACAAGGAACTGGTCAAGCAGGGCGTGCTGGCACAGGCCGGATCGGATCAGGTGGGGGCCAAGCTTGCGGCCGAACTGAACTTCACGCGGACCTACTGCCTGCCGACGCAGGCGGTTGTCGTCAAAGGCTGCCTCGACCCTTGCGACACCTGCGAGGATACAAGGAAGAAGTCGATCGACCTCGACCTTGTGCGCAAGGACCTCGAGAACAAGCTGCTCGAAAAGCAGATCGAGCTTCTGGAGAAGAGCCAGGAATACCGCTGCTGCCCCTGCGACAGCAAGGAAGAAGCCGACGCCTGAAGAAACGTCCGCCGACCCGGAACTGCCCGCCCGCGCTGACCGCGCGGGCGGGTTCCGTTTGGGGGACGTTCCGGTTGTCCTCGCCCGATCACCTCGCCCTGACGCTATACTTCCCCGCCCAAAGCCTCTAGGTGCCGACCGGCGGCATCTGTCCGCGTGACAGTGCCCGAAGGCAGACCGCCATGACCGACACCGCCCCGATCATCCCGACGCTTGCCGAAGCGCTTGCTGCGCGCGGTTACGACACTCTCACGCCGGTCCAGATCGCCGTGACCGAGGCTGGGCTTTCCGGGTCCGACCTTCTCGTCTCGGCGCAGACCGGGTCGGGCAAGACGGTGGGCTTCGGCCTCGCCATCGCGCCGACGATTCTTGGTGACACCGGCCATTTCGGCCCCGCCGCCGCGCCCCTGGCCCTCGTCATCGCGCCGACCCGCGAACTGGCGCTGCAGGTCAAGGCCGAACTTGCGTGGCTTTATGCCGGCGCCGGGGCCACCGTCGCGTCCTGTGTCGGCGGCATGGACATGCGCGACGAGCGCCGGGCGCTCGACCGGGGCGCGCAGATCGTCGTGGCGACGCCGGGGCGGCTGCGCGACCACATCACGCGCGGGTCGATGGACATGACGGCGCTCCGCGCGGTCGTGCTGGATGAGGCGGACGAAATGCTGGACCTCGGCTTCCGCGAGGACCTGGAATTCATCCTCGGCGCGGCCCCGGACAGCCGCCGGACGCTGATGTTTTCGGCCACTGTGCCGCGCGCCATCGCCACGCTTGGCGCAGACCTTCCAGAAAGATGCGGTGCGGATCACGACGGCGGGCGAGCCGCGCAGCACGCCGACATCGAATACCGCGCGATGAGTGTCGCCGCCCCGGACGCGGAAAACGCCATCGTCAACGTCCTGCGGTTCTACGAGGCGCAGAACGCGATCATCTTCTGCAACACGCGGGTCATGGTGAACCGCCTGACCACGCGCCTGTCGAACCGGGCCTTTTCGGTCGTGGCTCTGTCGGGGGAACTGAGCCAGTCGGAACGTACCCACGCCTTGCAGGCGATGCGCGACGGGCGGGCGCGGGTCTGCGTGGCGACGGATGTGGCGGCGCGGGGCATCGACCTGCCGAACCTTGAACTGGTGATCCATGCCGAACTGCCGAACAACGCCGACACGCTGCTGCACCGGTCGGGGCGGACGGGGCGTGCGGGGCGCAAGGGCGTGTCGGCACTGATCGTGCCGAGGAACGTGCGGAAGAAGGCCGAGAGCCTTTTGCGGTTCGCCCGCGTGACGGCGGACTGGGGCGACGCGCCAAGCGCCGAGGCGGTGCGGAAGCGGGATGAGGAACGGTTGCTGACGGACAACGTCTGGACGGACACGGTGAGCGAGGCCGACCGCGAGATCGCGGCGAGGCTTCTGGCGCTGCACAGCCCGGGGCGGATCGCAGCAGCCTATGTGGCGCTCTACAAGGGAAACCGGTCGGCGCCCGAGGACCTTACGGCACCGGGGGCCGATACCGGCCAGCGCCCCGCCTTCGGCCCCAGCCGCTGGTTCGCCGTGTCGGTCGGGCGGGCGCAGGGGGCCGAGCCGCGCGTGATCCTGCCGATGCTCTGCCGCGCGGGAAACCTGACGCGCGACGACGTCGGCGCGATCCGGGTGCAGGAGAGCGAGACATTTGTGGAGGTGCTCCTGTCCAGTGCGGACCGCCTGCTTGCGGCGGTCGGACCCGAGGGCAGTCTGGAAGGGACGGCGACGATCCGCGCCCTGGCCGAGCCGCCGTTCGGCGCGCGGCCACCGGCGGCGCAGCCCGACCGGGCGCCGGTTCTGCCCGAGCTTCCGGCAGGCAAACCGCCCGCCCCGACCCGGCCCGCTGAGCCGACAAAGCGCGAAGCCCCGCATATCGCGCCCAGAGTCGCCGTCGAACACGGGTTGCACGCGTCCCCGGTCGCCCCCGACGCCCCGCGCAAGCCGCGCCACAAGGCAAAGGCACCGAAACCTGCAAGGCCAACCGGCGTGACCGAAGTGCCGACGGACCTGAAGCCCGCCAAAGCGCCCGGACATACAGGGGCCAAGTACAAGACGGGCACTGCAAAGGGTCGCTTCGCCAAGGGTGGAACCGCGAAAGACGGCCCGGTGAAGGATCGTCCGGCCAAATCTTCATCCGGAAAGCCCGCTGGTGCCAGAAAGGCAAAAGGCTTCGCGTCGGGGCCGGGCCGCCCCGCGAACCGCAAGCCTCAGTAAACCTCCCAGTCGTCGTCGGCCCTGACTTCGCCTATCGCCAGCCAGTCGGCCCGCACGCGCGCGACACGGGTATCGCCCCAGGTCCGGAAGACGATGTTGAAGCCGGTTTCCGTCACCCCGTCCGACGAGATGTCGGCGCGCTGGTTCGTTTTCTGGTCCATGTCCCACATCGCCAGCGTCACCTGCACGACCGGCGGCGTCAGGAAGGGTTCCGAGAACTTCACCGCCCGGCGCAGTTCGCGCGGGCCCTGGCCGGTCCACATGGCCCCGCCGTCCTGAAAATCCGAAAACAGGACCATCGACCCCTGGTCGATCCCCGTCACATGACTCGTCAGTCGGCGCATCGCCCGACACTCCCAAACACACTTGACGTGGAGTAATCACGAAAAGTGATGAAAAAAAGGCCCCGGTCGGACCGGAGCCTTTTCATCGTATAGTTCTGTTAACCACGGGTTACGGGAAAAACGGCCCGCCTAGACCCCCAGCGCGGACTTCAGCGCCTGAAGATCGGCCACCAGCTTGTCCGCGACATCCTTGCCCGCAGCGGACGCGCCCGCCGCCGCCTGCGCCGCCTCGGCGATCAGCGCATCGGCATCCGCCGCCGTCATCTCGGCCCGCGGCACCGCGCGCTCGGCCAGAACCGAGGTGCCTGCGGGCGTGATCTCGGCGAAGCCGCCGGTCACCGCAAAGTCCTGCGTGCCCGACGCGGTCACGACCGACAGGATGCCGGGGCGCAGCGTGGTGATGACGGGCGCATGGTCCGGCATCGCCGTCAGATCGCCGTCCGCGCCCGGAATACGCACCTCGCGCGCCTGGAACGACGCGAGAAGCCGCTCGGGCGAGACCAGGTCGAACTGCATGGTATCTGCCATTTCCGGACCCTTATGCCGCTTCGGCGGCCAGACGCTGCGCCTTGGCTTTCACTTCCTCGATGTCGCCGACCATGTAGAAGGCCGCCTCGGGCAGGTGATCGTATTCGCCCGCGACCACCGCCTTGAACGACGCGATGGTCTTTTCCAGCGGCACCTGCACGCCGGGCGAGCCGGTGAAGATCTGCGCCACGTCGAAGGGCTGCGACAGGAAGCGCTGGATTTTCCGGGCGCGCGACACGGTCAGCTTGTCGTCCTCGCTCAGTTCGTCCATGCCGAGGATGGCGATGATGTCCTGCAGGGACTTGTAGCGCTGCAGGATCCCCTGCACCGACACGCGCCACCAGATAATGCTCTTCGCCGACGATCTGCGGGTCCATCAGACGCGAGGTCGAGTCGAGCGGGTCCACCGCCGGATAGATGCCGAGTTCCGAGATGGCGCGCGACAGAACCGTCGTCGCGTCGAGGTGCGCGAAGGATGTCGCCGGTGCCGGGTCGGTCAGGTCGTCGGCGGGCACATAGATCGCCTGCACGGACGTGATCGAGCCTGCCTTGGTCGAGGTGATGCGTTCCTGCAGCGCACCCATGTCGGTTGCCAGCGTCGGCTGATAGCCCACGGCGGACGGGATGCGGCCCAGAAGCGCCGAGACTTCCGAACCGGCCTGGGTGAAGCGGAAGATGTTGTCGACGAAGAACAGAACGTCGGTCCCCGACTGGTCGCGGAACTGTTCGGCCATGGTCAGGCCGGTCAGCGCGACACGCGCGCGCGCGCCCGGCGGCTCGTTCATCTGGCCATAGACCAGCGCCACCTTGGATTTGGTCAGATCGTCGATGTTGATGACGCCGGATTCGATGAATTCGTGATAGAGGTCGTTGCCCTCGCGGGTCCGCTCGCCGACGCCCGCGAACACCGAATAGCCCGAATGCACCTTGGCGATGTTGTTGATCAGCTCCTGAATCAGAACCGTCTTGCCGACGCCCGCGCCGCCGAACAGGCCGATCTTGCCGCCCTTGGCATAGGGGGCCAGCAGGTCGATGACCTTGATGCCGGTCACCAGGATCAGCGCGTCGGTCGCCTGTTCGGCGAAAGCTCGGCGCGGGCTGGTGGATCGCGCGGCGTTCGGTTGGGCAACCGGGCCTTTTTCGTCGATCGGCTCGCCGACCACGTTCATGATGCGCCCCAGCGTCCCGTCGCCCACCGGCACGCTGATCGGCCCGCCGGTGTCGGTCACCGGCTGCGCCGCGCACCAGACCTTCGGTGGCGTCCATGGCGATGGCACGGACCGAGTTTTCGCCCAGATGCTGGGCCACTTCCAGCACCAGCCGCTTGCCGTTGTTCGTCGTTTCCAGCGCGTTCAGGATCGCAGGCAGAGTTGCCTTCGAACTGCACGTCCACGACGGCGCCGATGACCTGGGTGATCTTGCCTGTTGCCGTCGCTGCGGCTGCTGCTTTCGGGGCTCTTGCCATGTGTCTCTCCGGTTCCCGTCAGAGCGCCTCGGCGCCCGAAATGATTTCGATCAGTTCCTTGGTGATCGCGGCCTGGCGCGAGCGGTTGTAGACGATCGTCAGCCGGTCGATCATCTCGCCCGCGTTGCGCGTGGCATTGTCCATCGCGCGACATCCGCGCGCCCTGTTCGGACGCGCCGTTTTCCAGCAGGGCGGTAAAGACCTGCGTCGCGATCGCCGCGCGGCAGCAGGTCGGCCAGGATGCCTTCCTCGCTCGGCTCATAGTCATAAAGGGACGACGCCTGATCGGTCGTCTCGAACAGCGCCGGGATCACCTGCTGCGCCGTCGGCATCTGGCTGATCACCGACTGGAAGCGGTTGAAGAACAGCGTCGCCACGTCGAATTCGCCCGCGTCGAAGCGCGCCAGCAGGTCGTGGGCGATGCCCGCTGCGCACGTCATAGCCCATCCGCTTGACCTCGCCCAGGTCGACATGGCCGATGAAATGTGCCGACAGTCGCGCTTCAGCTGCTCGCGGCCCTTCTTGCCGACGGTCAGGATCTTCACCGTCTTGCCCTGCGCCGATCAGCTCCTGCGCCCGCGCCCGCGCCAGCCGCACGATGGTCGAGTTGAAGCCGCCGCACAGACCGCGTTCGGAGGTCAGCACGACCAGCAGATGCACCTTGTCCGCAGCCGGTCCCGGCCAGCAGGCGCGGGGCCGAGGCCGCCCCGCCTGCCCGGCCGCCAGACCCGAGATACGCGCCGTCATCGCGTTCGGCATAGGGGCGCGCGGCCTCGGCCGCCTCCTGCGCGCGGCGCAGTTTGGCGGCGGCGACCATCTGCATGGCCTTGGTGATCTTGCGCGTCGACTTGACGCTTGCGATCCGGTTTTTCAGGGCCTTCAGGCTCGGCATGCCCTTATCCTTCCCGCCGCGATCAGGCGAACGTCTTGGCGAAACCATCCAGCGCGGCCGCGGATCGTCTTTTCCAGATCGCCCGCAATCTTGCGGTCATTCGTCGGTGATATCGTCCAGCAGCGCCTTGCAGTTCGTGCGCAGGTGCTTCAGCATGCCCGCTTCGTAGCGGCCCGACATCCTTGACCGGCACCGCATCGAGATAGCCCTTGGTGCCCGCAAAGATCACGCAGACGATTTCCGCGTTGGTCAGCGGCGCATATTGCGGCTGCTTCATCAGTTCCGTCAGCCGTGCGCCCCGGTTCAGCAGGCGCTGCGTGGATGCGTCAAGGTCCGACCCGAACTGCGCAAAGGCCGCCATTTCGCGGTACTGCGCCAGCTCCAGCTTGACCGGACCCGGCGACCGATTTCATCGCCTTGGTCTGCGCGGCGGACCCGACCCGCGACACCGACAGACCGGTGTTCACGGCCGGGCGGACGCCCTGGTAGAACAGTTCCGTTTCAAGGAAGATCTGGCCGTCGGTGATCGAGATCACGTTCGTCGGGATATAGGCCGACACGTCGCCCGCCTGCGTCTCGATGATCGGCAGCGCGGTCAGCGAACCCGACGCCGTTGTCCTTGTTCAGCTTCGCCGAACGCTCCAGCAGGCGTGAATGCAGGTAGAACACGTCGCCCGGATAGGCCTCGCGCCCCGGCGGACGGCGCAGCAGCAGCGACATCTGGCGATAGGCGACGGCCTGCTTGGACAGGTCATCATAGATGATCAGCGCATGGCGGCCATTGTCGCGGAAAAACTCGGCCATCGCGGTCGCCGAATAGGGCGCCAGGAACTGCATCGGTGCCGGTTCCGACGCGGTGGCGGCGACGACGATGGAATAGGCCGATCGCACCGGTTTCTTCCAGCTTCTTCACCAGCTGCGCGACGGTCGAGCGCTTCTGCCCGATGGCGACATAGACGCAGTACAGCTTCTTGGATTCGTCCGTAGCCGGCCGCCTCGTTGTAGGACTTCTGGTTCAGGATCGTGTCCAGCGCCACGGCGGTCTTGCCGGTCTGGCGGTCGCCGATGATCAGTTCGCGCTGGCCACGGCCGATGGGGATCATCGCGTCGATCGATTTCAGGCCGGTCGCCATCGGCTCATGCACGCCGACGGCGCGGAATGATGCCCGGGGCCTTGACGTCGGCGACGCGGCGTTCCGTGGATCTTGATCGGGCCCTTGCCGTCGATCGGGTTGCCGAGCGCGTCCACGACGCGGCCCAGCAGGCCGTCGCCGACCGGCACGTCCACGATGGACTTGGTGCGCTTGACGACATCGCCTTCCTTGATCGAGCGGTCGTCGCCGAAGATCACGATGCCGACGTTGTCGGTCTCGAGGTTCAGCGCCATGCCCCGGATGCCGCCCGGAAATTCGACCATCTCGCCGGCCTGGACGTTGTCCAGGCCGTAGACGCGGGCAATGCCGTCGCCGACGGACAGAACGCGACCCACTTCGGCGACTTCGGCCTCCTGGCCGAAGTTCTTGATCTGCTCTTTCAGGATCGCGGAAATCTCGGCGGCTTGGATCCCCATTTATCCGACCTCTTTCATGGCATTCTGGAGGGAGGCGAGCTTCGCGCGGATCGACGTGTCGATCATCTTCGAGCCCACCTTGACGACCAGTCCGCCGATGAGGCTTTCATCGACCGACGCATTCAGTTTCACGGTCTTGCCGACGGTTTTCTTCAGCGTCGCGGCCAGCTTGTCGGCCTCGGCCTTGGTCAGGGCCTGTGCGGCGGTCACATCGGCCGTCACCTCGCCCTTCTCGTCGGCGATCATGTCACGCAGGCGGGCGACCAGCTGCGGCAGCACGAACAGGCGGCGGTTCGACGGCCATCAGGGCCAGCGTGTTGCGCGACCGTCACCGACAGACCCATCTTCGCGGCAATCGCCGCAATAGCCGCCGCCCTGCACGTCGCGGCGAATAGATCGGCGACACGATCAGGTCGCGCAGGTCGGCGCTGGCCTTCAGCGCGGTGTCCAGCGCATCGACATCGCCCTCAAGCGCCGTCAGGCCTTTGCCCTCTTTCGCAATCTCGAACACGGCCGACGCATAGCGCGCGGCGATCCCTGCTGAAATCGAAGCTGGCTCTGACACGTCCGCCCTTCCGATGTCTGCGTCCGGCCCATTTGCGCATCCAAGGCGCTTTGGATTGGACTCCCCCGTGGCCCGCAGACCTTGTCCGCGCAGCTCAATTGCGGGCGTCTCTAGCAGAGGCATCCCTGTCCCGCAACCGCCTTGGTCACGGGAAAACGAGGATAGATCGCTGCGAGGTAAGGTCTGCGGCGCGGTCGTCGGGCCGGTAAAGCGGCGCGCGGGCGATTCGCGGCCCACTCGGCCGGCGGAACGGCAGCTCTGGCCCGTAGCCGGGTTCGGGAACCGGGTCATGCCCCGGTCGCGGCAGACCCTCCAGCGCCTTCAGCGGGCGGCGCACCGCGGCCCGCAGGCCGCGGGCGCTGGGGCGCATGGATCTGCTTGGCTGACCTCCATCATCAGAACGCCGCCCGCCAGAACCGTGGACACCCTGCGCCCTGCGTTTTCCCACATCTGCGCCGTGCGCAGCCAGAACCGCGCCTCGCGACGGCGGCACGTACAGCGCCGCGCGCTGGCGTTCGGCGGTGAAGCTGTGCCGGCGCAGCTGCGCGTCGAGCTGCCCCATCGTGTAGGGCCGCCCCAGCCCGAACGGCGTGCCGTCGCGCCGCGCCCAGAGGCCGGCGCGGTTCGGCACGATGAACAGCGCCCGCCCGCCCGGCCCCAGCACCCGCCAGCATTCGTCCAGCAGTTCCGACGGGGTTCTCGGTCGTCTCCAGCCCATGCATGACGACCAGCCGGTCCACCATCCCGGTCTCCAGCGGCCAGGCCGTCTCCTCGACCAGCACCGACACGTTGTCCATGCCCGCAGGCCAGGGCATCACCCCCTGCTGCCCCGGCATCAGCCCGATCACCCGCCGCGCCTCGGCCAGGTAGGGGCGCAGCAGCGGCACGGCAAAGCCGAAGCCCGCGACGGTCAGCCCCTGCGCCTGCGACGGCGGCCAGAGATCGACCAGCTTGTCGCGGATCGCGCGCTGCGCGACGCGGCCAAGCTGCGTCCGGTAATAGAAATTCCTCAGGTCGAGGACGTCGAGATGCATTGCGCCCGGGCGTTCCTTCGGCGAGTGTCAGGTCGCGTGACAATACAAAGCCGGTGCGAAAAGACCATGCCATTGGAAATCGTCACGATTCCCTGCCTGTCGGACAACTACGCCTTCCTCGCGCATGACGAGGCGACGGGTGCCACGGCGGTCGTGGACGTGCCCGAAGCAGCCCCGATCCTGAACGCGCTGGCGGCACGTCAGTGGCAGGCCAGCCACATCCTGATCACGCATCATCATTCCGACCATATCGACGGCGTCGAGGCGCTGGCGGCGGCGACCGGCGCGCGGGTGATCGGGGCCAAAGCGGATCAGCACCGCCTGCCCCCGCTGGACGAAGCGGTGGCCGAAGGCGACGTGGTGCGGATCGGCATGGACGAAGGTCAGGTGATCGACGTCCCGGGCCATACCGTCGGTCATATCGCGTTCCACTTCCCCGCATCCGGCGTCGTCTTCACCGCCGACAGCCTGATGGCCGCTGGCTGCGGCCGGCTGTTCGAGGGCGCACCCGCGCTGATGTGGTCCAGCCTGTCGAAACTTGCGGCCCTGCCGCCCGACACGCTGGTCTGTTCCGGGCACGAATACACCACGTCCAACCTGCGCTTCGCGATGTCCGTGGATGCCGGACAATCCCGCGCTGGCCGAACGGGTCCGTGCGACCGAGGCCGCGCGCGCGGCAGGCATCGCCACCGTTCCGTCGCGTCTCGTCGCTGGAGCTGGCCACCAACCCCTTCCTGCGCGCGACCGCGCCGACGATGAAGGCAGGCTTGGGCATGGCTGGTGCCACGGATGCGGCTACCTTCACCGAACTGCGCGCCCGCAAGGATCGGTTCTGAGGCACGGACGCCCTTCATCCCCTGCTTTTCCGGTCACTTTTTGCGCCGTTCGTGTCACGCCGCGTGAATTCGGGCAGAAAGCCCTTGAAGCTGCCCGATTTCCACCGAAGTTTAAGACCATGAGGCAAAGGTAGGCCCGGGGTTCGCCCTAAGACCGGCGTGTCCCGCTTCTGCCCCCTGGAAAGGAGCACGGAACGTGCCGTCATTTTCGTCCACGCTGGAACAGGCGATCCACGCTGCACTCGCGCTCGCGAATGCGCGCAAACATGAACTTGCCACGCTGGAGCATCTGCTTCTGGCGCTGATCGACGAACCCGACGCCGCCAAGGTCATGCGCGCCTGCTCGGTCGATCTCGATGCCCTCAAGAAGACGCTGGTCGACTTCATCGACGATGATCTGTCGACCCTTGTGACCGATGTCGAAGGGTCCGAAGCCGTGCCGACCGCCGCCTTCCAGCGCGTGATCCAGCGCGCCGCGATCCATGTGCAGTCGTCGGGCCGGACCGAGGTGACGGGCGCGAACGTGCTTGTCGCGATCTTCGCCGAACGCGAATCGAACGCCGCCTACTTCCTGCAGGAACAGGACATGACCCGCTACGACGCGGTGAACTTCATCGCGCATGGCGTGGCCAAGGACCCGTCCTTTGGCGAAACACGCCCCGTGACCGGATCGTCCGAACCCGAGGAACAGGAAAAACAGCCCGAGGCCGAGGCGAAGGAATCCGCGCTGGCCAAATACTGCGTCGACCTGAACGCAGAAGTCCAAGAAGGGCGATGTCGATCCCCTGATCGGCCGCGATGCCGAGGTGGAACGCTGCATCCAGGTCCTCTGCCGCCGCCGCAAGAACAACCCGCTGCTGGTCGGCGACCCCGGCGTCGGCAAGACCGCCATCGCCGAAGGGCTGGCGCTGAAGATCACGCGCGGCGAAACGCCCGACGTGCTGCGCAAATCCACGATCTTCTCGCTCGACATGGGCGCGCTGCTGGCCGGAACCCGCTATCGCGGCGATTTCGAGGAACGGCTGAAGGCGGTGGTGAAAGAGCTGGAGGATCACGCCGACGCGATCCTGTTCATCGACGAGATCCACACGGTGATCGGTGCCGGCGCCACCTCCGGCGGCGCGATGGACGCGTGCAACCTGCTGAAACCCGCGCTGCAGGGCGGCAAGCTGCGCTGCATGGGGTCGACCACCTACAAGGAATTCCGCCAGCATTTCGAAAAGGACCGCGCGCTGTCGCGCCGGTTCCAGAAGATCGACGTGAACGAGCCTACGGTCGAGGACACGGTCAAGATCCTGATGGGCCTCAAGCCCTATTTCGAAAAGCACCACGACCTGCGCTACACGCTGGACGCGATCAAGGCGGCGGTGGACCTGTCGGCCCGCTACATCCATGACCGCAAGCTGCCCGACAAGGCCATCGACGTGATCGACGAGGCCGGTGCCGCGCAGCATCTGATGCCCGATTCCAAGCGCCGCAAGACCATCGGCCCGAAAGAGATCGAGGCCGTGGTGGCCAAGATCGCCCGCATCCCGCCGAAAAACGTGTCCAAGGACGATGCCGAGGTGCTGAAGGACCTGGAAAAGACGCTCAAGCGCCTTGTCTTCGGTCAGGACCCTGCGATCACGGCGCTGTCTTCCGCGATCAAGCTGGCCCGCGCCGGCCTGCGCGAACCGGAAAAACCCATCGGCAACTACCTGTTCGCCGGCCCCACCGGCGTCGGCAAGACCGAGGTCGCCAAGCAGCTGGCCAGCACACTGGGCGTCGAACTGCTGCGCTTCGACATGTCGGAATACATGGAGAAACACGCCGTCAGCCGCCTGATCGGCGCGCCGCCGGGCTATGTCGGCTTTGACCAGGGCGGCATGCTGACCGACGGCGTGGACCAGCACCCGCATTGCGTGCTGCTGCTCGACGAGATCGAAAAGGCGCATCCGGATGTCTACAACATCCTTCTGCAGGTGATGGACCACGGCAAGCTGACCGACCACAACGGGCGGCCGGTCGACTTCCGCAACGTGATCCTGATCATGACGACGAACGCGGGCGCAGCCGACATGGCCAAATCCGCCATCGGCTTTGGCCGCGACAAGCGCGAAGGCGAGGATACCGCCGCGATCGAACGGACCTTCACGCCCGAATTCCGCAACCGTCTGGACGCGGTCATCGCCTTTGCCGCGCTGCCGCGCGAGGTCATCATCCAGGTCGTCGACAAGTTCGTCCTGCAGCTCGAAGCGCAGCTGATGGACCGCAACGTGCATATCGAACTGATGCCCGAAGCGGCGGAGTGGCTGGCCGACAAGGGCTATGATGACAAGATGGGCGCGCGCCCGCTGGGCCGCGTGATCCAGGAACACATCAAGAAGCCGCTGGCCGAGGAACTGCTGTTCGGCAAGCTGACCAAGGGCGGGCTTGTCGTCGTCACGCTGAAGGACGGCGCGATCCATCTGGAAATATCCGAGCCCGAAAAGGTCCGCCTGACCGGCACCAAGCCGCCGCTGCTGACGGCGGACTGAGGCAGCGTCGCATAAGTCGCAAAAGGCCCCGGCTGTGCCGGGGCCTTTTGCGTTTGCGACCCTCTCATCGAGGCAGAAGGCCCGCACCGGGGCGGCGGGCAATCACAACGCTGTCACGGGAATTTGGCTTGGCGGCGCTTCGGCCTGCCGATAGTCAGACGCCTTGTTGACCCCGACGTTTTTCAAACAGGCATTCCGATGACTACGACCTTTGATCCGGCTGCGGATATCGCAGCCCTTGTGCGCCGCAGCGCCGATTCCAATCAGGCCTTCATGAACGGCGATATGAAACGCTGGCGTGCACTCGACCCGCTTTCCCCCGACTTCAGCATCATGTCGCCCTTTGGCGGCTGGACGACCGGCGGCTTCGACGCCTCGCCAGCACGGCTGGCCGAGATGGCGCAGCACTTCAAATCCGCGACGACCGCGTTCGAGGTCGTCGCCACCCATGCCACCCCGGAGCTGATCGTCATTGCGGCGGTGGAACGCCAGCGCGCGGTGATCGGCCACCTGCCCGAACAGGACTGGTCGCTTCGCGTCACCCTTGTCTACCGCCGCACCGCGACGGGCTGGGACCTTGCTCACCGCCATGCCGACCCCTTGGTCGGCAAGATCACGGGCGACCAGTTGTCGGTCATCGCCAAGGGCGAGGCTCCGGGCGGCAAGATGACCGTCTGACGGTACGCGGTCCGGGCAATCTTAAACATACCCATAGATTCGGGTATACTTTTGCGGTATCATCGCGCATACATTGTCCTGCGTCAGAGGTCACCCATGTCCGCCACCCGCCGCGCCACCAGCCTGACCCTCGACGCCGCCATGCTGGACGAGGCGAAGTCGCTGGGCGTGAACATCTCGCGCGCGGCCGAATCTGGCATTGTGTCAGAACTCAAGCGCGCCAAGGCCGAGGCATGGAAGCGCGAGAATGCCGAGGCGATACTGGCCTATAACGAATACATCGATACCCACGGCGTGCCGCTGGCCGATCTTCGGAAGTTCTGATCTGTCCATGCCGCGCCAGTTTGATGTCTACCGCCGATCCGACGGAACGCTCGTCATGGTTATCCAAAATGACCTTTTTGAGGACATGCGGACGCGTATCATCGCTCCACTCTATCCGTCAGGCCCGGCGGCGCTTCGTGCGGGTAAACTCAATCCGCCCATACTGATCGACGCCGTGTCGCATGCAATCGCCGTGCACCTTCTGGCGACCGCAACTGAAGCTGAACTCGGCTCTTGGGTGGCAAATGTCGCCCATCACCGCGACGACATCATCCGCGCGCTCGACCTTCTCTTCACCGGCGTCTGACGGCCCTACCTCTCGGTCAGCTTCAGCTCGATCCGCCGGTTCGCCGCCAGCGCCTCGGGGTTGTCGCCCTCCGCCACCGGCCGGTATTCCCCGAACCCCGTCGCCGCCAGCCGCTCGGGCGGAAAGCCCAAGCTCGTCCTGCATGTAGCGCACCACCGACAGCGCCCGCGCCTGGCTCAGTTCCCAGTTGTCGGCATAGCGCCCGCCACCCGACAGCGGCGTCGCGTCGGTGTGCCCGTCGACGCGGATGATCCAGTCGAGTTCCGGCGGGATCGCCGCCGCGACTTCCTGCAGTGTCGCCACCACGCCCGCGATCTGCGCCTGTCCCTCGGGTGCCAGGTCCGCCGAAGCCGAGGTGAACAGCACTTCGCTCGAGAATACGAACCGGTCGCCCACCACGCGCACGCCTTCGCGCCCTGCCAGCACCTCGGACAGCTTGCCGAAGAACTCCGACCGATAGCGTGCCAGTTCCGCGGCGTTCTGCGTCAGCTCCGAATTGCTTTCCTTCAGCGCCGCCGCCTCCGCCTCCAGCCGCTTGCGCTCGGCCTCTTCCAGCTCGGCTCGCCTGCGCTCCTCAGCCGCCACCCGCGCCAGCGCCGAATTCAGCTGGCTGCCCAGCGCCTCGATCTGCACCTGCGCATCCGCGTCCTTGGCGGCCGAGGCATCCAGCACATCCTGCAACGCGCCCAGCTGCGTCCGAAGGGCCGCGACCTGCTGGTTCAGCAGCGCCACCTTGCGCGCCGCCTCGGCCGAAATCGCCTTCTCCGATGCAAGTTCCGTGTTCGCCGCCGCCAGCAGCGCCGCCCGCTGTTCGGCCTCGGTCTGGGTGCTGGCCCCCGCCTGCTCCGCCGCCAGCTTCGCCGCCAGCGCCGCCGCAAGTTCCGCCTGAATATCCGCGCGTTCCCGGTCGCCTGCCGCCGTCGCGGCTTCCACGGCCGCCCGCGCCGCCGCCAGTTCCTCTTCGCTGGCCGACTGCGCCAGCAGCGCCGCCGCGACCTTCGCGTCCAGGTCCTTGCGGGCCGCATCCGCCGCCGCCAGCAGCGTCAGCGTATCTTCCGCGCGCTTGCGCTGTTCCTCCAGCGCCAGCGTCATCGCGGTCAGTTCCGTCTCGGCCCCCTTCAGCCGGTCGCGCAGCAGCTTCGCTGCCTCGGCCTCGGTCAGCCGCGCGGCCTCTGCGTCGGTCAGCTTGGCCGCCGTCGCCGCCGCCTCGGCCCGCAGTGTGGCCGTCATCGCCTCCAGCGCCTCGCGCCGTGCCGCCGCCAGCCGCGCCGCCTCGGCACCTGCATCGATCTCGCTCCGCGCCTTGGCCAGCGCCAGGTTCAGCGCCTCGGCATCGCTGACCAGCCGGTCGCGCTCCGCGGTCAGGTCCGCCGCCTGCCCGCGCGCCGTGTCGCGTTCCGACAGCAGCGTCGCCACCTGCGCCTCGAAGCTGGTGATCCGCGCCCCGGCCTGCGCCAGCGCTTCGCCCTGCGCCTGAACCTGCCCCGTCAGCGTCGCGATCAGCCGCGCCTGCGCATCCGCCGCGTCCGCAGCCGCGCTGAGGTCGCCCTCCAGCGCCGCGTTCCGGTCCCGCGCCAGACCCAGCGCGTCGGCCAGTCCCGCCACCTGCGACGACAGGTCGGCCAGTTCGTTTTCCTTGTTCGTGATCGTCGCGCGCAGCGAAAACTGCAGGATCATGAAGACCGACAGCACGAACATCAGGATCATCAGCAGTGTCGTCATCGCATCGACGAACCCCGGCCAGACCACCGCCGACATGCCCGACTGACGGCTTCGGCTGGCGACGCCCATCGCGCGTCAGCCCCGGCGCACGGGTTGGGGCGCCGCGTCCGCCGTCCGTGCCAGCGCCCGGACCGCGCGCGTCAGCTGCGCCAGATCGGCGCGCAGGTCGGCCATGCTTTCCTGCCGCCCCGCCGCCACCTCTTCCAGCAGCTTCAGAAGCTGCACGTCGATAGACCGCAGGCGCATCCGGCTTTCCGGATCCGCCCCCGCAACCCCCGTATCCGCGCCGCTCTGTTCCATCAGATGCACCATGCGGCCCTGCCCCTCGGCGATCCGCGCCAGTATCGCCGACCCGCCACGTTCGCCCTCGATCGTTTCGGTCAGCCGCTCGACCGCGCCCGCCAGATGCGATAGCCGCTCGTCCACCTGCTGGCGGCTGATGTCGGACTGCGCGAACATCGTCTGCAGCGTCTCCATCTGCTCGCCCATCTGGTCCAGCACCGTGGCGATGGCCGTCTGATCGACGGACCCGTCCGCATCCGACCCGGCAAAGGACAGCCGCGTGAAGGACGACAGCCATTCCTCCAGCTCGCGGTAGAACCGGCTTTGGCCGTGGCCCGCGAACAGTTCCAGCAAGCCCGATCACCAGCGACCCCGCAAGACCCAGCAGCGACGATGAGAATGCCGTACCCATGCCCGACAGCTGGGTGCCGAGGCCGCCCATCAGGTTGTCGAATATCTGCGTGCCGTCATCACCGGGCTTCGGGGCCAGCGCGCGGATCGTGTCGACGACCCCGGGCACGGTGGTCGCAAGGCCGAAGAACGTGCCGAGCAGGCCGAGGAAAATCAGCAGATTGCCCAGATAGCGCGTGATGTCGCGCGCCTCGTCGATCCGGCTTGACACCGATTCAAGGATCGACCGCGCGGAGGAGTTGGAAATCTGCGCCCGCGCGCCGCGCGACCGCAGCAGCGCTGCCAGCGGCACCAGAAGCTGCGGGGGTTCAGTGATCTGATGCCCCGACCGTTCCGCCGCGAAGCCCTCGATCCAGCTGACCGATCCGCCCAGCTGGATGACCTGCCAGAAACAGGTCAGAACGCCGAGCGTGAATACGCCGAGGATCGCGCCGTTCAGCCAGACATTCGACAGAAAGATCGGGAAGATGCTGGAAAACGCCAGATAGCCGCCGACCCCGACCAGCACCGCGACGACCAGCATCATCACGATCTGCCGGACGGGTTGCGAGAAGAACGGTTCGGTCTTCTGCGCGGCTTTCGTCATGCCCTTGGCCCTGCCCATTCTTCTTGGCGTGCACAATAGGCGGCATGGCGGGGCCTGCCAAGGCCCATCACTGGTGGTCCGGCCCGGTCAGCGCACGCACACGCGCCGCAAGCCAGTCCAGATCGGGGTCCGACAGGCCCAGCTGCGTCAGATGCGTCGCCGTGTTCCACAGATAGTCGCGGTTCGGCCCGCGCATGCCGGATCGGGCCGCGATCAGGCGCGCCTGCTCCTCCAGCCCCATCCCCCAGCAATACTGCCCATGCGACCGGTCGATCACGAAAGTGACAGCGGACACATGCCGCCCGTCCGCCAGATCGACGCCGACACGGCGCTCGATATAGGCCGAGGTCACTCCAAGCTCGCGTTCGCGCAGCACGGTCAGCGTCGTCTCGGCTGCCTCCGCCGAAATCCGGAACGCAATGCCGTCACAGGTTCCGCCCGCCTGCTCGTCCAGCGCCAGCACCAGCCCCGGTGCCTCCTCGGTCCCGCGATAGCGCACCGACTTCATGCAGAACGACCGCCGCCACCCCGTCAGCCGCGCGACCACGCGCTCGACCGGATCAAAGCACGGATCCCAGATCAGCGATCCGTAGGCGAATATCCAGAGGTCGTCGTCCATGCGGCTGGTCCTCGGGCGGCACGGGCTATAAACAACGGGCCAATCCCGAAGGAAAGGCCAGACGCCAACGATGCGCATTCTGCTGACCCTCGCCGCCGTCCTGATGATGTTCTACTGCGGCTACTGGGTCGCCGGGTCGCGGCTGCTGCTGACCGGGGTCGAGGTCGCGCTGAATGACGCCAAGGCATCCGGCCAGATCGACTATGCAGGCGTCTCACTGCGGGGCTTCCCATCGCGGTTTGACATCACGGTGGACGCGCCCGCGCTGACATCCGCAGACGGTCAGGTCAGCTGGTCAGCGCCCTTCTTGCAGGTCATGGCGCTGTCTTACCGCCCGAACCACGTGATCGCCGTCTGGCCGCATGACCAGACCGTCGGCACCGCCGGTCAGACCATCGCCGTCACCACCGCCGACATGCGTGCCAGCGCTACCTTCCGGGCGACCACCGCCCTGCCGCTCGACCATTCCACGCTTGTCGCCAAGGACGGCACACTCACATCCGGCGCGGGCTGGCGGGCGGGTTTCACCGAGGCGCGCTTTGCGACGCGGGCCGAAGGAACCGACGGCACGCGACACGAGCTTGGGCTGTCGGTCAGCGACCTCGCCCTGTCCGGCCTGCCGGGCGCGGTCCCTGCAATGACCCTGCACGGCGACGCCGTCGCGGGCTTCAGCGCGCCGCTCGACCGCTTTGCCGGGCAGGCCGGGGCGGCGCTGACAGACCTGTCGGTGAAGGAGCTGACGCTGACCCTCGGCACCTCGCGCCTGACCGCACACGGCGACCTCACCGTCACCCCGTCCCGCACACCCGAGGGCCGCATCCTCGTTTCGGTGACGGACTGGGCCGGGCTGCTCGACGCCACCGTCGCCGTCGGTCTGATAGCACCCGAGGTGGCACCAACCTGGGCCGAGGGTCTGACCCGCTACGCCAAACTGTCCGGCGACCCCAAGGTACTGAAGCTTCCGCTGGTCTTCCGGTCCGGGCTGATGAGCCTCGGTCCGTTCCCGCTCGGTCCCGCCCCTGTCTTCTGACGTGGGCGCAGGCCGGCTTACCGGCAGTATCCGCCCGCGCGCCGGTTCTTCGCCGTATCGAAGTGAAAGTGATCGCGGTGAAAGCTGTTCGCCGCAGGCCCCAGCACCGTCCCGAAGCTGTGGCAGGCCGCCCAGTGCAGACCCGCAAGGATCTCGCCCTGTTTGCCCTTGCCCCAGTCGCGCAGCACCGTAATCACCTCGCCGTCCTTCAGGATGATCCCGGTGATGTCCACCGCCTTGCCGCGCCCGTGCTCGCTGATCTGCTGGCCCGCCTGGTTGTTGCGCGGGCGGCAGGCATAGCTGCCCGCCACCTCGATCCGCGCCACACCGCCGCCGCGCTTGCCGATCACCGGTTTCAGCCCGTCCGTCACCCAGGACCGCAGCGCCAACGCCGTCGTGCAGTCCACCGTCGCAGGCACCGACAACGGCACGCCGTCGATCGACGTGACCTTCACCCCGTCCGACAGGCCGCAGCCGTTCAGTCGTCCTGCGATGGGCGCTATGGACATGCCCCGGATCGCCGGATCGCCGCAGACCGATCCCTTCTTGCCGACGATGATCTCGGGCCCCGGCTGGGTGCGGAAGGCGACGTCCTCGATCTCTTCGCCGGTCACATTGACCTTCGGCTTCTTCGGCGGGCGCGGCACGGCGTTCAGCGGAAAAAGACTGCCGAGGGCTGACTTCAGCGTGACAGGCTTCGCCGCCACCGCCGTCGCCACCTCCGTTTCCTCCACGGTGGGGCGCGCAGGCGGGCGTGTCGCCGCGCGCGGGTGATCCGCCATCGACACCGTCAGCGTGACCTTTGCCTCCGCTGCCAAGGCCGGGCTCGGCTGCGGACGCGGCGAGGTCAGCGGCGCGTCAGCCATCGCCGCACCTGCCCCCAGGGCCAGCACAAGGGCCAGCGCCGCCTTCATGCCGCACCTCCGCCACGCCCGAAATCGGGGGCCGCCGTGTCCTGCCCCGCCTCGATGATGCCGCGCCGGATCGCCCGCGTGCGGGTGAAATAGTCGAACAGATGATCCCCGTCGCCCAGCCGGATCGCCCGCTGGAGCGCAAAGAGCTCTTCCGTGAAGCGCCCCAGAATTTCCAGCGTCGCATCCTTGTTCGACAGAAACACGTCCCGCCACATCGTCGGGTCGCTGGCCGCGATCCGCGTGAAATCGCGGAAGCCTGACGCAGAATAGCGCACAACCTCGGTTTCTGTCACCCGCGCCAGATCGTCCGCAACGCCGACCATCGTATAGGCGATCAGGTGCGGCGTGTGGCTGACGACCGCCAGAACCAGATCATGGTGCGCCGCGTCCATCTCATCGACATTCGCGCCCATCGCTTCCAGCAGCGCGCGCAGCTTCGCGACCGCGCCCATGTCAGCCTGCGCCAGCGGCGTCAGCAGCCACCAGCGGTTGCGGAACAGCGTGGCAAAGCCCGAACGCGGCCCGGAATATTCGGTGCCCGCGATCGGATGACCCGGCACGAAATGCACGCCCGGCGGCAGATGCGGTGCGACCGCCTCGATCACCGCCTGCTTGACCGACCCCACATCCGTCACCGTCGCACCCGGTTTCAGATGCGGGCCGATGTCCCGCGCGATGTCACCCATCGCGCCTACCGGCACAGCCAGAACGACAAGGTCCGCACCGCGCACCGCTTCGGCGGCCGTCACCGAAACGCTGTCAACAAACCCGATCTCCAGCGCCGCCGCCCTTGTCTCGGCGGTCTTCGCAAAACCCGCGATGTGTCCGGCCAGCCCCCCCAGCTTCATCGCATGGGCCATCGACGACGCGATCAGCCCCAGACCGATCAGCGCCACGCGGTCATAGATCGGACCGGGCCGCGCCGCCATCAGGCCAGCCCCTTGAACTGACCCACGGCATGCGCCACCCGACGGCACGACGACTCGTCCCCGATGGTGATCCGCAGGCAGTTCGGCAGCCCGTATCCCGTCACCCGCCGCACGATCAGGCCCTTGGACTGCAGAAAGGCATCGCAGGCCTCGGCCTCTGCCTGGTCCGCGAACCGCGCCAGAATGAAGTTCGCGGTCGAGGTGTCGGACGGCACGCCCTTCTGCGCCAGCGAATCCGCAAGCCAGGCCCGCAGCCGCGCATTCTCGGCCCGGCACCCGTCAACATGCCCGCGGTCCCGCATCGCCGCCTCGGCGGTCTCCAGCTGGGCCGAAGACAGGTTGAACGGCCCCCGGATTCGGTTCAGCACATCCACAATCGCCTTCGGGCCATAGCCCCAGCCGATCCGCAGCCCTCCCAGACCGTAGATCTTGGAAAACGTCCGCGTAATGAACACGTTCGCCCGGTCCGTCGCCAGCCGCGCCCCGGCGTCGTAGTCATCGACATATTCCGCATAGGCACCGTCCAGCACGAGGATCGCCTGCTCCGGCAGACCCGCCGCCAGCCGCTCGATCTCGGCCAGCCCGATCATTGTGCCCGTCGGGTTGTTCGGATTCGCCAGGAACACGAGCTTGGTCCGGGGTCCGCACGCCGCAAGGATCGCATCCACGTCCGTCGTGCGCTCCCGCTCCGGCACTGCAACCGGCTTCGCCCCCGCCGCCAGCGCCGAAATCCGGTACATCAGAAACCCGTGCTCGGTGAACACCACCTCCGTCTTCGGGCCGGCATAGGCCTGACAGAGGAAATGGATGATCTCGTCCGACCCCGCCCCGCAGATGATCCGCGCGGGGTCAAGCCCATGCACCTCGCCGATGGCCTGCCGCAGGGCGGCATGTTCGGTCGGGGGATAGCGGTGCAGCTTGTGCACTGCGCGCTGATAGGCTTCCTTGGCCTTGTCCGACGGCCCGAACGGGTTCTCGTTCGACGACAGCTTCACCGCATCGGTCAGCCCCGCGACATGGGCCGTACCGCCCTCGTAAAGGGCGATCTCCATGATCCCCGGCTGAGGACGGATCGCATCGGTCACGTGTTGACTCCCCCGTCGGGCGGCAGCCCCGGCCCGGCGCTTTTAGCGGGCAAAGCGCTGCATTGCCAGACAGTTGTTCACGCTTCTGAACGTGCCGGGCAAACCGGCGGCCGGCCCGTATGCACAGGTTTCGTCAATGGCGGAGACGGTCGCGCATCGGCCTCACTCCACCACCGGCGACGGGTTCCTCTGCCGGAACCCGGCCTGATGCCAGTACGGATAGGCCAGCGGCTGCGCACTCGCCGCATCCAGCCGCGCCGCCTGATCTGCCGTCAGCGACCAGCCCACCGCCCCCAGATTGTCGCGCAGCTGCGCCTCGTTCCGAGCGCCGATGATGACCGTCGAAACGCTCGGCCGCGACAGCACCCAGTTCAGCGCGATCTGGGCCACGCTTCTGCCGGTCTCTCGCCGCCACCGCGTCCAATGCATCCATCACATCGTAGAACAGATCGTCGGCCACCGCGGGTGCCGACCCCGCATTACGCGACGCCCGCGCCTCGGGTCCGATCGGGTTGCTGCGCCGGTATTTCCCGCCCAGCCGTCCCCAGCCCAGCGGGCTCCACACCACCGCGCCGACGCCTTGGTCGAGGGCAAGCGGCATCAGCTCCCACTCATACTCCCGCCCGATCAGCGAATAATACGCCTGATGCGCCACATGCCGGACCAGCCCGTATCTGTCCGACACCGCCAGCGACTTCATCAGATGCCAGCCGGAGAAATTGGACGCGCCCGTGTACAGAATCTTGCCCGCCGACACGAGGTCATCGAGCACGCGCATCACCTCTTCCTGCGGCGTCAGCGCATCGAAGCCGTGCAGCTGGAACAGGTCGATCCGGTCCGTTCCCAGCCGCTTCAGCGACGCCTCCACCGCCCGCGTCAGCCAGAACCGCGACGATCCGACCTCGTTCGGCCCCTCTCCCATCGCAAAGGTCGCCTTGGTCGAGATCAGAACGCGGTCGCGCCGCCCCTTGATCGCGGCCGCCCAGAATCTCTTCCGCAGCACCCGCCGAATAGACATCGGCGCTGTCGAACATCGTCAGCCCGGCGTCGAGGCACACATCCACCAGCCGCGTCGCCTCGGCCACGTCCGTCGCGCCCCAGGCCTTGAAGAAGTCATTGCCGCCCCCGAACGTGCCGGTGCCGAGGGTGAGGGCGGGCACCATCAGCCCCGAGCGCCCCAGTTGCCTGTAGTCCATCATCGGATCTCCTGTCCTCACCAGGGCAAGATGACGCCCATGGCGGAAATTGAAAAGGGCAGCGCAGACACCCCGGACCGGCCGCTATGGCCCCCATTCTGTCAAGATGATAGCGATCAGGCGGGACTGCACGCACCGGAGGACAGTCAGCGTGAGCACGACCGCCGGAGCCGCTTCCCCCGTCGCCCGCTGGACCGCCGTCTACGCCACTGCCCTTTGCTCAGGCGTCCTTGTCGCGGGCGAGTTTCTGCCCGTCAGCCTGCTCAGCCCGATAGCGCAGGATTTCGGCATCACCGAAGGGCGCGCTGGTCAGGCCGTCTCAATCTCGGCCGTCTTCGCCGTCGTAACCAGCCTCACCATAGTGCCGCTGACCGGGCGGACGGACCGACGCCATGTGGTCGTCGGCTTCGTCGTGGTCCTCGCACTCTCTTGTCTGATCGCAGGCTTCGCCACCAGCTTTCCGCTTCTGCTGTTCGGCCGGGCGCTCGTCGGCATTGCTGTCGGCGGCTTCTGGTCCTTTTCCACCGCGACGGTGATGCGGCTTCTGCCGCAGCGGGACGTGCCTGCAGGGCTGGCCCTCGTCAGTTCCGGGGTCGCGGTCGCCACGACATTCTCCGTCCCCCTTGCCAGCATTCTGGGCGAGGCGATGGGGTGGCGCGGCACGGTTCTTCTGATGACACCGGTTGCGGGCCTTGCTTGCATCTGGCTCTGGTTCAGCCTTCCCGCCATGCCGCCTGACAGCGCGGCCACCCTGCGCAGCCCCTTCGGCCTCTTCCGCCAGCGTCAGGTGCGATTGGGCATGGCCGGGGTCGCCTTCGTGTTCATGGGACAGTTCGCCATCTTCACCTATATCCGTCCCTTTCTCGAAGGGGTGACAGGACTATCGGTAGGCTCAATGTCAGGGGTGCTGCTCGGCCTCGGCCTTGCCGGAATTCTTGGCACATGGTGGATGGGTCGCGAGCTGCGGCAGCAGCTATTCCGGCCCCTGATCCTCCTGCCCCTTGTTCTTGCGCTGATCGCATCCTGCCTTATCCTCTTTGCGCGATCGCCTGCGGCCGTCGCCATCTTGTTTGTGGCTTGGGGACTGGTCGCCACTGCGGCACCGGTCGGCTGGGGTCTCTGGCTCTCACGAGCGCTCGCGAAGGACGCCGAAATCGCGGGCGGACTTCAAGTTGCCGTGATCCAGACAGCCATCGCGGCGGGCGCATTGATCGGGGGCATCGCGCTCGACCATGTTGGCTGGCAGGCTGCGTTCGCAACCGGCATCGCCTGCCTTCTGGCCTCCGTCGGCTTTGCCGCCCTGACGGCGGTCGATCTGCGCCGCCTGACGGGGTAAATGCCACACAAGCCTGCCGCGAAAATGAAAAGGGCCGCGCAACTGCGCGGCCCCAAATCCGTCCGTAGGGCGGGGTTACCCCGCCACCGGCTCAATTCTTTGCGAAGTATTCCACAACCAGGTTCGGTTCCATCTGCACCGGATAGGGCACGTCGCCCAGGGCCGGGGTGCGCACGAAGGTCGCCGTCATCTTGTGGTGATCCGCCTCGATGTAGTCGGGCACGTCGCGCTCGGCCAGGCCGACCGCTTCCAGCACCAGCGCCATCTGACGCGACTTGTCACGGACGGCGATGACGTCGCCTTCCTTGACACGGTAGGATGCGATGTTGACGCGCGCGCCGTTCACAGTGACATGGCCGTGGTTCACGAACTGCCGCGCCGCAAACACCGTCGGCACGAATTTCGCGCGGTAGACCACCGCGTCCAGACGGCGTTCCAGAAGGCCGATCAGGTTCTCGCCCGTGTCACCCGTCACCCGGGCGGCCTCGGCATAGATCTTGCGGAACTGCTTGTCGGTCAGGTCGCCGTAATAGCCCTTCAGCTTCTGCTTGGCGCGCAGCTGCGTGCCGAAGTCCGACAGCTTGTTCTTGCGGCGCTGGCCATGCTGGCCCGGCCCGTATTCGCGCTTGTTCACCGGGGATTTCGGGCGGCCCCAGATGTTCTCGCCCATCCGGCGGTCGATCTTGTACTTGGCAGAGGTGCGTTTCGTCACCGCTGATCTCCTTCTGATGCGCCCCGGACCGGGTCCGAAGCTATGAAGGGCGTTGTCCTTTCCCCGGACATGATCCGGGGCGACAGGCTTCCCCTTGCGGGGTCCGCCAACACCAATGAAAAACCCCGGGCTGTTCACCCGGGATCGCGGCGGCTGATAGAGGAGCCACCAGGCGGAGTCAACGGCCAGCAACGGGCGCTCACCCAGATGTCGGCCAGGCAACCGGCACCGCCGCCAGCGCCGCCCGGCCACGCTCGCAGTAGTCCGCGCAGTCCGGGGTCAGGACACGGGCCTTCGCCGCCTCGTACATCGCCAGTTCCCCTGCCGTCAGAACATCGCGCCAGCGCCCGTTCGTGCCTTTGTGGAAGAAGGTCTTCAGCCCCTCCGGCCAGGTGAAGTCGGCTCCTGCCTCGGACATCGGACCGCTTTTTGCCGTGTTGCCGCGCAGCGCCGCGAACGTCGTTGCCGCCGCGATGTCGCCCGCTTCGGCGTCCGTCAGCCCGATCCCGAGGAACCGCGCAACCTCTGCGATCTCCGCATTTGGATCGCGCAGCAGATCGGCAAAATGCACGAACAGGATGTTCGGCAGGTGCCGGAAATTCCACCAGCTTTGCGTATGGGACATGTTGCCGGAATGCGGGTAACCCTCGCTTTCCCAGGGGAACCAGCCCCGGTTGATCCAGCCGTCCCAGAAGGCGTGAATGTCCTTGCCGATCAGCGGCAACGGGTCGCCCACCCGCGCTGCCGATCCGTTCATCGCCTCGACGGCGGCGACCGACATCAGCGACATATGGTTCCAGAGCGACATGAACACGTCCCGCGCATCGCGGACGCAGACGATATAGCGCGTGCCGGGGTGGTAAGGGATCGCGTCCAGCGAGAGGTGGCTTTTCATCACGCGCCGATGCGTCTGATCTGCCAGCAACGCCGCCATCGGGCCGGGATCGGCGCGCCGCAGATCGACCCAGGGCGACACATCCGCCACGGCGGGCACCGGCACGCCCGCGAAGACCATCCGCAGCACGATGTTCTGCATCCAGGTCGTGCCGGACTTGTAGGACGTGGTGATGACGATATCGCCGTCGCGCGGGTCGATCAGGTCCCAGTTCCGGCTGTTAAAGCCGTAACTCAGATAGTCGCGGGACCGCAGCGGAAATTCGGCTTTCATGGCAAGTCTTCTCCTGTCAAATGTCTGGCCGTTTCCGGCTGGGCAAAAACCGCCCCTGGTGATGGAAATCCGTTACCGCAGACAGAGGGTTTCAAACGTCGCGCCGGGCAAATCCGCCCCGGCAGGACGGTTGCCTAGACGTCGGTGCACACAGCGTCAACGCCGGCACAGCCAAAGACGGGTCACGCCCGGACACATCCGCGCGATGCCGGTGTGACGGTCGCGCCCGCGACGCCGGTCACGTTTTCCAGACCCTGCCCCACATCGGCGCGTCGCACTTACGCTTTGAAATTCCGCCGGTTTTCGCGTAGCATCGTCGGTGCATTTTACGCGCGTTTTTCAACCGAGGGCTTTCACCATGGCGTCTTCCGTCCCCGCAGGCATGTTCAGCACTGCCGAAATCCGCAAGCACCGCGACACGCTGCCGGTCTTCACCGACGCCGCGGCCGACTTTCTCGACTGGGTCTTTGCCGACCATGTCGCCTTCTTCAACAAATGGGGCGTGTCGAAATACTACGGCAACCGCAAGCCGGAACACCGCACCCGCGACCTGCGCATCGCCCAGCTGAAGAAGTTCGGCAAGCCGACGATGCTGGCCGACCAGCAGGTCTCGACCGCCTGCATCCTGCTGGCGATGCAGGCCTGCGAACACGGCTTCAACGCCACGGGCATGGCCAACACCTGGAAGAAGATCAACACGCAGCTGAAGATCGACCAGAAGTTCTATGGCACCGACCTTCAGATCATGCTGCAGCAGCTGGGATGGAAGCTCTATTACTGGAACCCGGATCCGACCAAGAACGCAGTGTGGGATGCCGAGGATCAGGCGCTGAACCCGCTGCGCGCCGGGCGCAAGTGGATGCCCGTCTGGGGCGGCCACGCCCTGCGTCATGCCAGTGCCATCAACAAGGGCACCTATTATGACGCCAGGGTCGACAACGTCACGAAACTCGTGGGCTTCGGCAAGGTCCAGCCCCCGGCCTTCAAGACCGTGCCGATCTTCGTCGGCATCGCCCATGCGGGCTACCACGTCTTTCCCGGCCGGCGCGGCGACGTGGTCGAGGCGCATTCGATGCGCGAGATGATCGCGCGCGACAATATCGAGGTCGCGCCCTTCAACCCGCTGGCCACCGGCGGCGCGCCGCGCTGGACGCGGTCCGAAAAGTACCGGTCCGGCGTGATCGCGGTTCCGCAGGATTTCTGACGACCGGCGCCCGCAGTTTTCGCGGGGCCGGACCGCATTTGGAGAATGAATATGAACAAGCGCGCCATCCTGATCGTGCAGACCCATCTGAAGGGCCTCGGGCATTTCCCGGGCAACCCCGACGGCGTCCAGACGCCCGCGACCGACGCCGCCGTAACACTGGGCCTGACGCCCCGGCAGGCGGAACTGCCGCCCGGTGCTTTGGGGCTGGAGCCCAAACGCCGCCTGACGATGATGTTCCAGCTGATTGCCAAGGACCGCGGCATCGACTGCGATCCGGTCGATGGTTTCTGGGGGCCGGTCACGCAGAATGCCTTTGATGCGCTGGTCCAGCTGATCGACCGTGGCAGCCTGCCGCCGAACTGGCGCGACGATGAGCCTTCGGACGCCAACCCCCATGTCTGGCCGCGCGACCGGGGCGATCAGTCAGACATGCGCGCCTTCTACGGCCAGCCCGGGTCCCC
Organism: uncultured Alphaproteobacteria bacterium; assembly: GCA_963819585.1. Lineage (GTDB taxonomy): Bacteria > Pseudomonadota > Alphaproteobacteria > Rhodobacterales > Rhodobacteraceae > JAOADN01. The sequence goes on along the minus strand of CAWFWP010000001.1, from coordinate 76,698 downwards.
GCCGATCACGAAGGTCCGGGTGCCGTGGACACTGCGCCTGGCCTGGGACAAGTCACAGACCGTCACCCATATCGGCTGCCATACACGGGTCGCGGGAAGCGTCGAATCCGTCCTGACGCGCGTCCACGCCCACTACGGCGAGGCCGAACTGCGCCGCCTGCGCCTTGACCTTTACGGCGGCTGCTTCATGGCCCGCCGCAAGCGCGGCGGGTCGAGCTGGTCCACCCATGCCTGGGCCGTGGCGCTCGACTTCGACCCCGAACGCAACCAGCTGAAATGGGGCCGTGACCGCGCGTCGCTGGACGACACGGACTATGATTTCTGGTGGCATGCGTGGGAGGCGGAAGGCTGGGTCAGCCTCGGCCGGTCAAGGAACTTCGACTGGATGCATGTGCAGGCGGCCCGGTTGTAGGGGGCCGTCGGAACAGCTGGCTCTGTGCCGTTTGCGGACAGCGCCACCCCTTCCCGCCCGGACTCAAGCCGAAGGCGCCGGGCGAGCGCCTGCCCGCTCATAACTGAGGGCCGCCTCAGGCCACAGCCATCGCCGCGACCGCCTCGAACGCCGGAAGGCTCGCCTCGATCATGCTTTGCGTGCCGGTCAGGCTGATCCTGAAATCGCCCGGCCGCTCGAACAGCGTCCCCGGCATCACATACACGCCCCGCCGTGCCAAGGCCGCGGCAAAGGCCAGCGCATCGCCGCCCGGCGCTTTGCCCCATAGATAGAACGTGCCCGCGGGCTTGGTCATCGCATAGCCCCACTGCGTCAGCGCGTTATACAGCCTGTCGCGCTTGCGCTCATAGGCGGCCACGTCGATCGAGACCGTTTCAAGGTCCTTCACCGCATATTGCAGGATAGAATCCGGAAAGGCGCATCCCATTGCCAGCTGAGTCTTCTCGGCGGTTGCCGCCAGCGTGGCGCGGGCCTCGGCGGGCATGTCCGGGCAGATCGCGAGATACCCCAGCCGCAACCCCGGTGCCAGCAGCACCTTGCCGAAACTGTAGTCGATCAGCGTCCAGGGATAGACCTCGGCCGGGCTGGTGAACGCCGCCCCGTCGAACCTGATCCGCCGGTAGGGTTCGTCCGACAGGATGAAGATCGGGCGACCGAACTCTGCCGATTTGCGGGTCAGCATCGCCGCCAGTTCCGCCAGACGCTCGCGGCTGTAGATCACGCCCGTCGGGTTGTGCGGTGTGTTGACGACGACGATCCGCGTCCGCGCCGTGATCGCCGCCTCGATGGCACCGACGTCCAGATCGAAATCCGCATCCCGCAGCGGCACCTTGACCGCCCGCGCATGGCACAGCGACAGGCTGGTTTCATACAGAAACCAGCCCGGCACCGGGATGATGCACTCATCGCCGGGGTCCAGCAGCATCGAGAATGCCAGCGTGATCGCCCCGTAGGCCCCCAGGGTCATCGCGATATCCTCGGGCGCGAAGTTCAGCCCGAGTTCGGCCCGCAGCCCCTCTGCGATGACGCGGCGCGGCTCCGCCTCGCTCAGCTTGTAGGCAAACCAGTCCACCGCCTGCGGCTCGATATGGGTGCGCAGGGCTTGCACCAGGTCGGGCAGCGGTTGCTCATGCGGGTTGCCGAAGGTCAGGTCCGCCACGACATCGCTGTCCGGGACGCCCGACCGGTAGCTCTGAAAGAAATCCACGACAACGCGCAGGTCATGGCCTGACGCAACGGAATGATCGGAAACGAGTTTCATCAAATACCCCCCGGTAGCTGCGCAACGCTGCGCGCGTCCAGACCTACCCCTGCCGCCGCAATCTGCAAACTGAAATTGTCGGATGGGCCGCAACAGTGGGCAGCGCCCGTCCGCCGGGTGGGTGCAGCTACACCCGTTCGACGCGCTTTATGGCCGTCCCCTCCCACCGCAGTTCTGCATTGAAACGTTGCGGAAGCGTCCGCCCGAGGGGGCGGACGGGCGCTGCCCGGCGGCGCGTTCCACGCCTTGTTCCGGGCAAGGGGACAATGGCGATGTCGCTCAGTTGGCTACATCGATCATGGGCCGATGATCGCGAGTGTGATGTCCCGCGCCTTGGTCACCATTTCACGGGCTTGCTCGACGGGCATTCCAGCAAAAATCTTGTCACCATTATTGGTGCTGACCGTCAGGCGCGAGCCGTCGCCAAACGGAGCCCACGTCCAGCACTGGGTCACAATGTCGTCGTTCGGCAAGAGGCATATCGAACCTTGTGTAAGGTCGCCCTGACGGTCTGTCTTCAGGGAACCTCCGTCCGGCCAGTATGGGGTCGGTTCGATGGGTGTAGAGAAAGGTTCGATGATCACTTTGACCATGCGACGGTAGGGTTCGCTTAAGTAGCCGTTGCACCATGCCGGTGGCTCATCGCGCTCACAGGCTGCGGTCATCTCGTCGTGGCTGGTCGCAGGGGTGATCCACACCGTATCCATGTCGAGGGCGCGTGTACCGTTTTGGCTCATCCGGCAGAGCCGTGCATAACTGTATTTGCGGTCAATCCAGCCGAAAAAGCTGATCTTGTCGCCATTCTCCACGCGCGGCTGCATCTCCGGCGGCACGCGCAGCGTCGTTCCCGCGATCCGAACCTCAAGACCGCGCTCTTGGCATGAGCTTGGCACATACTGGCCCCACAGCACGGCACCAGCGAGAACACTGGCAGAGATACCCAACACTGCGGCTGACCTCGATGGTTCTGACGTTACGAACCGCATGATGCCGCCGCAAATCGCCCCAATCAAAGCGGCGACCAAAGACGGGACGATTACAAAGAGATATCCCAACCCGGCATATTGGCCAGTTGGCGGATCGAACAAAAGCAGGCCAGCGGGAAGGCTGGTCGCCAGCAGCGACCAAGAAATGCGCCACTGCGATCGAAGCTGCGGCGCGACGGCAAGCGCAGAAAAGAGCGCGACACCAATCAGAACAAGATAGAATACCGTCGGCGGAGTGATCGGCAGCATCAGACGAATTACCTCTTGCTAAGGGGTCCACGCGCGACTTGCCGTGGCTCTTCGGAAAGAATAGCCGAAGGCGGGCCGTCCGCGCGTCCGCCAGCCAGAACAGGTTGCTCATCTTTCCGTTTCCTTGCGGAGCCTGAATCATGCCTCAACCGCAAGATCAATGGGTCCTGACCCTGGAAATGCACCTCCCGGGCTAAACTGTCTGATCGGGCTTTGGTGCGTCATCCCATCGCCCTATCAGAACCCGGTTTGCGTCCCCCTCGGGGTCATCGAACTGCCGGGTTTTCATCGCCCAGACGAACGCCGCGAGGCCGATACCCCCCAACAACAAGGATACCGGGATCAGAATTGTCAGAATTTCCATCACTTCACCCTCAGAGCATTCAATGAAACGGTGATTGATGACAAAGACATCGCGGCTGCAGCCGCCAGTGGGGTGGCCAGACCTACCAGGGCCAACGGCACGGCGATCAGGTTGTAACCACCTGAAATCACGAAGTTCTCGATCATCCGCCGCCGTGCGCTGCCTGCGATGCGCAGGGCATCCGCGATCCCCGCCATGTCTTGCCCCAACAGCACGACATCGGATGCGACCCGTGCGGCGTCGAGTGCCGACGCGGGCGAGATTGACACATGCGCGCCTGCCAGTGCTGTCGTGTCATTCAGCCCGTCGCCCACCATCAACACCTTACGCCCCGCGTCCGTCAGCGCCGCCACAGCCGCCGCCTTGCTTTCGGGCCGCATGCTCGCATGCCAGTCCGCCACGCCGAGCCGGCTGGCCAACGCGCGCACGGCCCCCGGCGCATCGCCCGAAAGGATCATCACGCGCAATCCCCGCGCCTGCAGTGCCATGACCAGGGTTTCGGCACCCGGTCGCAGGTGATCGGCAAAGCGGAAGGCGTGGGTAATACCATTGATCGCAAGATAGGTCGCAGTCTGATCCGCAGCCTCAGCGCCACACCAATCGGCCCGGCCCAGCCGTACGCACGCCCCCTGCCATGTTCCCTCCATGCCCGATCCCGGCACCTCTCGGATGTCCGTCATCCGCGCTGGCTTCACGCCCAGACGCCGCACCGCCGCAGCCAGCGCCTGCCCCAATGGGTGCGCCGTCCCGCTTGCCAACGCCAGCGCCGCCGCAAGGACATGGCTCGGATGTGCCTCCAACCCCTCCACCTCGGGCCGCCCCAGCGTCAGTGTCCCGGTCTTGTCAAAGATCACGGTATCCACTTCTGCCAGCCGTTCCAGCGCCGTGCCATTCTTGACCAGCAGCCCCATGCGGAACAGCCGCCCGCTGGCCGCCGTCACCACGGCAGGCACTGCCAGTCCCAAGGCACAGGGGCAGGTTATGATCAGCACGGCGGCCGAGATGTTGATCGCAAAGCGCAGATCGCCCCCTGTCTGCCACATCCAGTACCCGAAGGCCGAAAACGACAGCAGGTGCACCAGTGGCGAATAAGCTCGCGCCGCCCGATCGGCCAGCGACCGCATCGCTCCCTTGGCACTTTCCGCCACCGCCACTAGATCGGCCATCCGGTGCAAGGAACTGTCGCGCCCGGCAGCTGTCACCCGCACCGTCAACGGCCCCGTAAGGTTCACCTCGCCAGCGCTGACGGCTGTGCCCTCGACCACCGCCACAGGCGCACTTTCCCCCGTGAGCAAGGACCGGTCCAGTTCCGACGCGCCCTCGGTCACAACCCCGTCCGCAGGCAGCCGTTCGCCCGGCATCACCCGCATGGCGTCACCCACCACCACATCTGCAATCGGCACAACCATGGCCACGCCCTCGCGCACCACCGTCGCGCCCGGCACCTCCAATGCGGCCAGTTCTTGCGCCGCCGACCGTGCCAGCGCGCGCGTGCGATGGTCCAGATACCGTCCGGCCAGCAGGAAGAAACACAACATCACGGCGGCATCGAAGTAGGCGTGATGGCCGGAATACATCGTCTCGAACAGCGAAATCCCCGATGCGAGGATCAGGGCCAGCGAGATCGGCACATCCATCCCAAACCGCCCCGCGCGCAGGCTCGTATAGGCCGACCGAAAGAACGGCTGTCCGGAAAACAGGACCGTTGGCAGGGCAATCGCGGCAGAAATCCAGTGGAACATGTCGCGCGTCGCATCCGACGCGCCCGACCAGACCGCGACAGACAGCAGCATCACATTCATCATAGAAAAGAATGCCACCCCAAGCCGCATCAGCAGATCGCGGCCTTGCCGGTCGGTTTCCGATGACGACAGCAGGGCCGCATTCAGGAGATGCGCCTCAAACCCCGCGCCTGTCACGGCAGCAATCAGCGCCTCTGCCGTCACGTCCGCAGCCGCGGCGATGCTCGCCCGCCTTTGCGTCAGGTTCACGCGGGCCGATTGCACGCCGGGCACGGCCATGAGTGCGGTTTCAATCCCCGCGATGCAAGCTGCGCAGTGGGCGCCGGGCAGCGACAGCAGCACGCGCGCATCGGGCGCAGGGCCTTGCGCCGCCTGCCATGCGGCCAGCGGAGCGACCGTACAGGCGGGGCAAGCCATCGTCATTGCCGCACCCGCAGGTCCAGACGGCGCTGAAACGACGTGCCATCCGCCGATCTGGCCGCGACATCGACGCGCCAAAGGCCGAGGCCAAGGTTCATCGGTACGGCAAAGCCCTTACCATCCCAGACCACATCCGCCGTGCGGTCATCTGCCGCTTCGGTTGCGCGGCCCACCATCACATGCAGATCGTCCGGGCGCAGAACGCCGCCCGCATCGCGGAAATCCACCCGCAGCGCACCCTTGTCATAACCCGCCACCACATCCCAACCCAAGGCCACCTGTGCGGCACGGCGCACATCAAAGCCCACGCCAGCGGCATAGGAACTTGCCACCTCCACCCCCGGAAATGTGCTGATCGCCTTGTACGCCAGCAGAAGATTGACCCCGATAATCACGCCGAACGCCCCCAACGTGATCGCCAGCACATGTTGACCCGTCAGTTCGCGCATCACTCCAGCCCCGTGCCGTTGAAATGGGTATCCTTGGCCACCCGGTCGCGGCCAGCCGGGTCTTCGATCCACAGACGCAGATCGCTTTGGTCCGCCGATGCAGCCGGATCGCCGTGGGACGCATCGACATAGATCCGCACCTCTTGCGTGGCATCCGCAGGCACCCGGACAAACAGGCCGTCATGCCCCTCCATCGTCAGGCGCAGCGGCGTATCGGTGCGCGCGGTGACCTGGAACACCCGATCCGCGCCGGTCTTGTTGCGCAAGCGCACGTCATACGTGTTGCGGATCGTGCCATCCGATAGGGTGACAAAGGTCGGATTACGTACCGGGCTGACATCGACATCAATGTCAGACCGCAGAAACAACGCCACCACCAGCGCCGCACCGATCCCGCCCCACAGCGCGGTATACAGGATCGTGCGCGGCCGCAGGACGTGCCGCCAGACCGGCATGGTCTTTTTGCCGAGCCGTTCCGCCACTTCATCCGTCAGGGCGAGATAGCCCACAAGGTTCGGCGGGCGGTCGATCTTTCCCATTACGTCGTTGCAGGCATCAATGCACAATCCGCAGGTGATGCAGGCCATCTGCTGGCCATCGCGGATGTCGATCCCCATCGGGCAGACGTTCACGCAGGCCATGCAGTCGATGCAATCGCCCGCACCGTCCGCATTGACCTTGCCGCGCGGCTCACCGCGCCAGTCGCGATAGCCGATGGTGATGGTGTCCTCGTCCATCATTGCGGCCTGGATGCGTGGCCAAGGGCAGGCGTAGATGCAAATCTGTTCGCGGAAAAAGCCGCCGAACAGAAAGGTCGTGGTGGTAAGGATGCCGATGGTCGCATAGGCTACAGGATGCGCTGCGCCTGCCACCAAGTCCCGCGCAAGGGTTGGCGCATCGGTGAAATAGAACACCCACGCCCCCCCCGTGGCCATCCCGATCAGCAGCCAGACAGTCCACTTTACGGTCCGCTTGGCGATCTTCTCTCTATTGATCGCCTGCCGGTGCAACCGCAGCCGCGCGTTCCGGTCGCCCTCGATCCAGCGTTCCACCAGAATGAAAAGGTCCGTCCACACCGTCTGCGGGCAGGCATAGCCGCACCAGACTCGGCCAAGCGCCGAGGTGAACAGGAACAACCCCAGCCCGGCCATGACCAAAAGGCCCGCGACAAAGTAGAACTCGTGCGGCCAGATCTCGATCATGAAGAAAAAGAACCGCCGCGTCGCGATATCCACCAGCACCGCCTGATCGGGCAGGTCCGGCCCCCGGTCCCATCTGATCCATGGCGTGATGTAGTAGATGCCCAGCGTCAGGCCCATGATCCACCACTTCAGGGTGCGAAATGTCCCTTTGATGCGCCGGGGAAAGACCGGTTCGCGGGCGGCATAAAGGGCAGTGGGGTCGGACATGGGCAACTTTCGGATTGATCCGGCCTGACTTTGCAACCGAATGGCGGGGTGGGCCTTGATGTGGATCAATTGTCGGCGATGAACGGGCTTATTCCCCTCCCCCGCGTGAGTGCACATAAATGGCGACGGCCCTCATCTGGTCTTCGCTCAAACGCGTGGCCCATGCAGGCATCACACCAAAACGGGCGTTATTGACGGTGTACAAAAGATCATCGCGCGTCCCGCCATAAAGCCAGATCGCATCGGTCAGGCTTGGCGCACCAAGGTCGCGGTTGCCTTCAGCGTTTTCCAGGTGACAGGCGACACAGTTCTCGGCAAAGACGCTCGCGCCCTGGGCCGCAAGACCGGCATCATGGGCCTGCCCGGATATGCCCAGCACATGTTCCACCACTGCGGCAATCTGGTCTTTTTCCAGCAACCCATCAGCGCCGAAACGTGGCATTTCAGAATAGCGGGCGTCGGGGTCCTGTGTATTGCGGACGCCGTGCGCAATGGTCGTCAGGATAGCGTCGATATCGCCCCCCCACAGCCAGTCATCATCCAGAAGGTTGGGATATCCTTTTCCCACCACGCCTGCAGCGCCCGCCCCGTGGCAGGTAGCGCAGTTGGTGCGAAAGACTGCGGCACCGGCATTTTCAGCAAAGGCACGCAAGTCAGGCTGGTCATTGATCTGCGTCAGATCTGCGGCCAGCAGCCGATCCCTGATCCCCGCATTGGCCGCGTCAACACGGGCAATGTCCTGGGCCACTTCGCTGCGTGCATTCCCACCCAGCAGGCCCTGCGTGGCTCCCGTCAGCATCGGCCACGCCGGGTAGGCGATAGTGTAGCCGATCCCCCAGATGATTGTTGCATAAAGCGTCCAGAGCCACCAGCGCGGCAGCGGGTTGTTCAGTTCCTGAATTCCGTCCCAATTATGGCCCGTTGTGCTGACCTCGGCAGGTTTCGCGCCGCGTTTCTCGGGCCTCTTCATGGCTTCTGCCCCCCGTTGGCAGGCGCATCGTCGTGGCGAAAGATCACTGCTGCAGCATCGTCATGGCCCCGCCTGCTCCCTGGGCGAAAGGCAAAGACGATCACCCCCAGAAACACCCCCGTCAGCGCCAACAAGACCCAGCTGTCGGCAAATTGGCGCAGGATTTCGTACATATGCATCAAGCACCCCTTCAGCGGTCCGGATCGGGTTCAAAGGTGGAAAAGTCGACCATCGTGCCTAGTACCTGCAGATACGCGACCAGCGCGTCCATTTCGGTCACATCGGCAATCCCGTCAAAGTTTGACACGACGGCGTTCGGATAGTGCGCCAGCAACGCATCCGTATCGGCATAAGGGTCCAACTGTGCCGCGACATCCGCCCGAGCCCCGGCAATCATCTCGTCGCTGTAGGGCACGCCCACTATCGCACTGGCCGCCAGCAGGTCACCGATGTTCTTCACATCAAGCTTTGCGTCCAGCAGGAACCCGTAGGGCGGCATGATCGATTCCGGCACCACCGCCTGCGGATAGGTCAGATGGTCCACATGCCACGCGTCCGAATACCGCCCCCCCACGCGCGCCAGATCCGGCCCCGTGCGTTTGGACCCCCATTGAAACGGATGGTCGTATACCGATTCCGCAGCCAGACTGTAGTGGCCATAGCGCTCCACCTCGTCCCGCATCGGCCGGATCATCTGGCTGTGGCAGGTATAGCAACCCTCGCGGATGTAGATCTGCCGCCCCGCCAGTTCCAACGGCGTATAGGGCCGCACACCGGTCACCGGTTCAATCGTGTTCTGTATCCAGAATAAGGGTGCGATCTGCACGATACCCCCGATCGCCACCACCAGCAGGCTCAGCACCGCCAGCATCGTCGCGTGGGTTTCGATCTTTTTATGATGGTCAAGAAATGCCACGTCCGTCCCCTATTCCGCAGGCAAGGCAACGGGTTGCACGGATTGCGTTCCCAACGCCGTCTTCCAAAGGTTGAACACCATGATCAGCGCGCCGGTCAGGTACATCAGCCCTCCCGTCCCGCGCACCACATACATCGGGAACTTGGCCTGCACGGTGTCGGTGAAGGCGTTCACAAGGAAGCCGTTGGCATCGACTTCGCGCCACATCAGGCCTTCCATGATGCCCGTCACCCACATCGAGGACGCGTAAAGCACGATCCCGATGGTGGCCAACCAGAAGTGCCAGGAAACCAGCTTCAGCGAATACAGCCCCGCTCGCCCCCACAACCGCGGCGTCAGGAAATACAGCGCACCAAAGGTGATCATCCCGTTCCAGCCAAGCGCCCCCGAGTGCACATGGCCAATCGTCCAGTCGGTGTAATGGGATAGGCTGTTGACCGTCTTGATGCTCATCATCGGACCCTCGAACGTGGACATCCCGTAAAAGCCGAGGCTTAGCACCATCATCCGCAGCACCGGGTCCGTGCGCAGCCTGTCCCATGCACCCGACAGCGTCATCAGGCCGTTGATCATGCCGCCCCAGCTTGGCATCCAAAGGATGATCGAAAACACCATCCCCAAGGTCGCCGCCCATTCGGGCAAGGCGGTGTAGTGCAGGTGGTGCGGACCAGCCCAGATGTACAGAAAGATGAGCGCCCAGAAGTGGATGATTGACAGCTTGTAGGAATACACCGGGCGTTCGGCCTGTTTCGGCACGAAGTAGTACATCATCCCCAGAAAGCCCGCCGTCAGGAAGAACCCCACCGCATTATGGCCATACCACCACTGGATCATTGCATCCTGAACGCCGCCGGTCACCTGCACCTGCATCGACCCCAGGATCGACACCGGCACCGCCATGCTGTTGACCAGATGCAGCATTGCGACCGTGATAATCATCGACAGCAAGAACCAGTTCGCGACATAGATATGCGGCTCGCGGCGGGTCATCAGCGTACCCATGAAGGTGGCCAGAAATGCCACCCAGACCACCGTCAGCCAGATATCCACATACCAGACCGGTTCGGCATATTCCTTGCCCTGCGTCGCCCCCAGCACATAGCCGACAGCCGCCAGCACGATGAACAACTGGTATCCCCAGAACACGAACCAGCCCAGATTGCCGCCCCACAGCCGCACCGCACAGGTGCGCTGCACAATGTAAAAGCTGCTCATGATCAGGGCGTTGCCGCCGAAGGCGAAGACCACGGCCGATGTGTGCAAGGGCCGCAGGCGGCCAAAGTTCAGGATGCCTTGCGCCCATGCCGGGTTCAGCGATGGAAAGGCCAGCTGAAACGCAATCCACACGCCCACCGAAAAGCCGACGATCCCCCAGAACGTCGTGGCAATCACACCCGCGCGCACCACGTCATCCATGTACTGATCGTGCCGCACGGCGCGCGTCTCGCCCACGTTCCGCAGCACCCAGATAAAGGTGATCCCCGCCGCCATCAGAACGGTCAGTGCGTTCGCCTGATAGGCAATATCGCGTCCGTACTGTGCGGCAAGCCCCGCCAGCAGCATGACCGCCGCCAGCAAAACAAGCTTGATGGAATCCCACATCTGATTTTGCCCTTCGCCAATCGGGCCCCGTGGCGGGCCTTTGGGCATCTCTGCGGGATGGTGCGGCAGGGCACCTTGATCCATGTCAAGCGTTTGCCGATTTGTCTTGACCCAGATCAAGGCACCGGCCCTCAGGGCGTGGCAACCTCCGGTTCCACCCTCGGAAAAGGATCAGACTATGAAATCCCTACTGGCGATTCTGACGGAAACCACCCAGACCAAAGCACCTCTCGCGGCAGCAGCGGCCTTTGCTCGCGCCCATGACGCGCATCTGGATGTGCTGGCCTTGGGCGTCGATTCCACCCCGGTCAGCTATGGCCAGTTCGGCACCTCGATGGCGGTCATTCAGGTTGCCGTCGAACGCGCCCAGGCGCAGGCCACCGAAATTGCAGAGGTCGCCGGTGCCGCACTTAACGCCGAAGGACCGGAGCTGCGCTGGGCCGTCGATGTTCAAATGGCGCAAAGCGGGGGGATCGTTGAACTTGCAGGTTTTCGCGCGCGACTTGCCGATCTTGTGATCCTGCCGCAGCCGTATGGTGCGGGCCGAAGCATCAATGCCGAGATGGTGTTGGAAAGCGCCCTCTTTGACGGCCGCGCGCCGGTGCTCGTGCTGCCCGAGGCGGGTCTGGGCAAGGCCGCAGTACCTGAAACGGTGGTCGTCGCGTGGAACCAGAGCACGGAGGCGATGGCCGCCATTCGGGCGGCGCTGCCACTGCTGAAATGCGCAAGGAACGTCAGTCTCGCGGTAATCGACCCCGCCAGTCATGGGGCCGAACGGTCAGACCCCGGCGGGATGCTGTGCCAGATGCTGGCGCGGCACGGCGTGCATACGGATGTGGCCGTGCTGGCCAAAACGATGCCGCATGTGTCGGATGTGCTGAACCGCCACATTGTCGATACCGGGGCCGATCTTCTGGTGATGGGGGCTTATGGCAATTCGCGCCTGCGCGAGGCGCTGTTTGGCGGGGCCACGCGCGAGATGCTGGAACGTTGCCCCGTGCCGATGCTGACGGCGCATTGAGGAGGAAGCATCACCGCACGGTGGTATGACGCCGGGCGCCCCCACCCCAGCCATCCCCCACAGAAGGGGCAGGGAGAGCACCAAGCCAGACAGAGGACGCGGAAGCATGGGCGTTTGGGCCATAGGATGGGCACTCTGTCCCTCATACCCATCGATCACGCAGCAGTTCGAGTACGCCTGTTGCGGCTCAGAGAAAGCCGTTCGACACGCTGGTATATATGTAAGATAAGAAAATTGACTGGCGTCAAACTCGCACTGCCTCAGGACCGCGCGCCGCCGTCCGCATCGTCGCCCGCCACTTCCACCAGCCGATCAAAATCCGGCACGGTCACGCTGCGGCTGCCTTCAACCACAATCACCCCGTCCTTTTTCAACGCGCTCATCTGGCGGCTCACAGTTTCCAGCGTCAGCCCCAGATAATCCGCCATCGCTTCGCGAGTCAGAGGCAGCTCGAACGCAATTGCGCCTCCGCCCCGCCTTTGCTGCAACATGGTCGAGCGCCGTGCAAGGATCGCAAGCAAGCTCGCAATCTTTTCCCGCGCCGTCTTGCGCCCCAGAAGTAGCATCCATTCTCGTGCCGCGTGCAACTCGTCCAGCGTCATTTCCAGCAGGCGCTGCGCCACATGTGGCGTTTTCACCATCATGTCCTCGAACGGCTTCTTGCGGAAACAGCACATCACCAGATCGCTCACAGCGGTCACATCAAACGCTGCCGTTGGCCGCCCCGGGCGGCCCACGAAATCAGATGGCTGCAACAGGCCCACCATCTGCCGCCGTCCGTCCTCCATTGTCTGGGTCAGCGTAGCCACGCCCGTCACCACCGAGGCCACGAAATCCATCCGGTCCCCTGCCCAGATCACCGTTTGGCCCGCCTGAAAGGTGCGATAATACTTAATATTCTCTAGTTGCGAGAGTTCATCCGCATCACAGAGCGCACACACCGCCCGATGCCGGATCGGGCAATCACCACAATTCTGAAGACCGCTCGGAAGCGGAAAGTTCATCGCCAAGCTTTCCTCAATCCTGATCCAGACCGCATGAAGGGAACACCAAGAACCTAATCCTGATGCACAGGAATCGCAACTTTCCGCAATCGTCCGACTGAGATGCCCCAAGTGTCAGGACCCATTGATCTTGCCTTTGCGGCGTGATTCAGCCTCCAAAAGGAGCCTGAACGATGACCAACCTTTTTTGGCTGGCGGATGCGCAGATGACCCGCCTCCAGCCGTTTTTCCCCAAGAGTCACGGTAAGCCGCGCGTTGACCACCGGCGTGTGCTTAGCGGAATTATATTCATTAATCGCAATGGCTTGCAGTGGTGTGACGCGCCCAAGGAGTATGGTCCTCCGAAGACCCACTACAACCGTTGGAAGCGATGGGGCGACAAGGGTGTCTTCGCCCGGATGATGGAAGGCTTGGCCTCCTAGGCGGCGGTTCCGAAGACGGTGATGATCGACGCGACCGATCTCAAGGCCAACCGTATGGCGACCAGCCTGCGGTCGAAAATGGGGGGCAGACGACCAGCGAGGCCGTCTGATCGGCCGGACCAAGGACGGCATGAACACCAACAGCATGCCGTCACGGATGCTGATGGCCGCCCGATCCGCTTCTTCATGACCGCAGGCCAGGTCAGCGACTACACCGGTGCGGCCGCGCTGCTGGGCAGCCTGCCACAGGCAGAGTGGCTTCTGGCCGACTGCGGCTATGATACCGACTGGTTCAGAGAGGCGTTGAAAGACAAGGGGATAAGGCGCTGCATCCCAGGCCTGAAGTCTCGGAGCAAGCCCATCAAGCATGGCAAGCGCCGCTACAAAGGCCGCAACAGGATCGAGATCATGTTCGGCGGGCTGAAGGGGACTGGCGGCGAGTGGCCACGCGCTACGACAGGTGCCCAAAGGTCTTCCTCTCCGCCGTCGCCCTCCCCGCAACCGTCATGTTCTTGCTATGAAAACGAGAACGAGTCCTGACCCTGGGGCCGACAAGCATGAGGATATGCCACCCGCGACAACCTGCGCGACTTCTTACCGCTGCAAAAAGGTGGATAGAAGGGCTGCCAAGCCAGCGTGATCTATCGTTAAAGTATTGAATGTTAGGAGTAATTTTTGTGTCTATTGGTGCCCAGGGACGGAATTGAACCGCCGACACGCGAATTTTCAATCCGCTGCTCTACCAACTGAGCTACCTGGGCATCCGGGGTTGCCGGGCCGCACGGCCCGGAACGCCGCGTGTTTAGTCAGCGGGGCCGGGCCTGTCCAGTGCAAATCGCGGGATCAGTGCGGGCGCGGCGGTCGTCCCTCGGGCGCGTCCGACGACCCTTCCTCGGGTTCTTCCAGGCTTTCCGCGGGGATGCGGTAGCTGCCCGTCAGCCATCGCCCTAGGTCCACATCCGCGCAGCGCTTGGAACAGAAGGGACGGTAGCGCGTGTCGGTATCGCGCTGGCAGATCGGGCAGGTCATTGCCGGATCCCCTGCAGAAGAACTGTCAGCGGCACCCGGTCACGCTTGCGCTGCAGTTCCAGATGCCCGAGCGGCGTCCAGCCCGCGACGATGGTCTCGGCCCCTTCGCCCTTCAGCGCCTGACGCAGCTGCTGTTCGACGGCGGCGCGGTCCTTCTTCGGCATCGGTGCCATGTCGATGGTCACGACCCCGCCGAGGCCGCGCAGCCGCAGCTGACGCGGCAGGTCGCGGACGGCAGCGATGTTCGCCTTCAGGCCCGCAGCAGGCGAGGTGTCGCCGCCAGTGTTTACATCGACCGCGATCAGCGCGCGCGTCGGCTCGATCACCATCGTCGCTGAGCCAGCCAGCCGCACATCCGGATCAAGACAGCCCTCGATCATCGCAGCGACCCCGTGGCGGTCGAAGGACCCGTCATCGGCATCAACCTCGTCCGGGGCGGGGTCGGACCAGTCGCGCCATGCTTCCTCGTGCGGGGTCGGCGCGTCGACCAGCAGTTCGGGGCCGCCCGTCGTGTCGGCCATCACCTGTTCGGCCAGCGCGCGCATCGCCGCGATATCCTCGGTCACGGCGGCGTCGTCCGCCGCCTCGGCCGCTGACCGCAGGATCAGCCCGAAGCCGCTGCCCGCCATGCCGGTTTCGGCCAGCGCGGACAACCGCGCGCGGGCGGCATCGTCGCGGATGCGGCGCGAGATGTTCAGACCCGGCGCGTCCGGCGTCACGATCACATGGCGGCTTTTGAACAGCAGCCGCGCGGTCAGGGGAATGGCCTTGCCCGCCTCGGCCGTGCCCGACACCTGCACCAGAACCGCCCGCCCCGGTGCCACACCGGACACGTCGCGCAGGAACCCCGTCCGCCCCTCGGGCAGCCTCACGAAGACGCCGCCCTGCCCCTTGACCAGCCGGTCCGCCATGCCCGCGCAGGATCGCGCCGACGCCGAAGCCCGTGTCGTCCGGTGCGGCGCGATCAGCACATCCTCCAGCCGTCCGTCAACGATCAGCGCCGCCGCCTCGCGCCCCCGGAAGGTGTCCAGCGCCACGATGCGTCCGATCATGCCCCGCCTCCGATCCGCAGGCCGGCAGCCTGCAGCAGGCCCGCCGTCTCGGCCAGCGGAAGGCCGACGACGCCGGTGAACGACCCCTGCAGCCAGGGGATATGCGCCCCGAACAGCCCCTGGATCGCATAGCCCCCCGCCTTGCCCTGCCATTCGCCGCTGGCGAGGTAAGCGTTCACGTCAGCATCCGACAGTTGTCGCACCTTCACGACCGTGTCCACGACCCGTTCCCATGTCCGGTCCGCCGTCCGCACGGCCACGGCAGTGATCACGTGGTGCCTGCGCCCGGACAGCGCATAGAGGAATTCCGCCGCCTGTCCCGCATCCGCCGGTTTCCCCAGAATCCGCCGCCCGAGCGCCACCGTCGTATCGGCGCAGAGCAGCACCTCGTCCGCCGCGACCGCCAGCGCCTCCGCCTTCGCCCGCGCGATCCGCGCCACATAGGCGCGCGGCACTTCGCCCTTCAAGGGCGTCTCGTCGATATCCGGCGCGCGGACCTCGTCCGGGGTCAGCCCCAGCTGCGCCAGCAGTTCGCGCCTGCGCGGGCTTGCCGATCCCAGGATCAGGCGCAGCCCGCCGCAATCACTTGAAGCGGTAATTGATCCGCCCCTTGGTCAGGTCATAGGGCGTCATCTCGACCTGCACCTTGTCGCCCGCAAGGACCCGGATGCGGTTCTTGCGCATCTTGCCTGCCGTATGCGCGATGATCTCATGGCCGTTTTCCAGCTCGACCCGGAATGTCGCGTTGGGCAGAAGTTCCTTCACGGTCCCCGGGAATTCGAGCAGTTCTTCCTTGGCCATGTCCACTCCAGCACACTCACCCCGCCGAAATCGCGGGCGGGGGTGCTATGCGCCTGTTGCAGGGGTTTTTCAAGGGGGTGGGGTGCAGCGCGAATTTCGTTACGGGCGGTCGCATCCATAATCGCTAACCCACCTTATCCTCCCCCTCCGGCACCCCGAACCGTTCCGTCATCCGCCCCATGATCTGGTCCCGCGCCTGGCGGTAGGCGGCCAGCTTGGCCTCGCGGCCCTCGCCGATTCCGGTCGGGTCCATGATCGGCCAGTACTCGACATCCAGATGGAAGAACCGGGTGAACTCATGCGCCTGCCTCTGCGCGGCGGGGGACAGGGCGATGACGAGGTCGAAGGCGGCAAGGTCATCGCCCCACTGTTTCATCTCGTCAAAGCTGCGGCTGCGGTGGCGTGACAGCTCGACGCCGATCTCGTGGCAGACAGCGATCGAAAAGCCGTCGATCTCCAGGTCATTGTGGACTCCGGCGGACTGCACGTAAGTAGTTGTTCCGTATAGCTTTTTCATCAGCCCTTCGGCCATGGGCGAGCGCACGGCATTGTGGTCGCAGCAGAACAGGACGGATGTGGGAAGCTTGCCCTTCACCCTGCCCTAGCCCCCGAAATGCAGCACGCAGATCAGCGTGAACAGGCGCCGGGCGGTGTCGGTGTCGAGGTCCGCCTTGCCTTCCAGCCGTTCCTGCAGAACCCGTGCGCCTTCGTTGTGAATGCCGCGCCGGGCCATGTCGATGGCTTCGATCTGGCTGGGCGGCAGGCGTTTCACCGCCTCGAAATAGCTTTCGCAGATCTGGAAATAGTCCTTCACGACCTGCCGGAACGGCCCGAGGGACAAGAGGAAGCTGGTCAGCCTCTGGCCGTTTTCCGTATCGATATCAAAGACCAGCCGCCCTTCGCGGATCGCGAGTGCCAGGCGGAACGGCCCGTCAGGTGCCGGCGTGTCCGGTACGCCCGGGCACGGCAAAGCGGTTGTCCTCGAGCAGATCGAAGATCGCGACGCGACGCTCCTGCTCGATCTCGGGCGTCGGCGCGCGGCAGACCCGCATCGTCGATCTCGATATGGCAGATGCGGGTCAATCCGGTGCACCGTCGTTCAACCGTCGCAGCCGCGCCGTCACACTGACAACCCATGCGCCGCCAGCCCTTCGGACGCGGCTAGCCGTTCCGCCGCAGGCCCGATGGCGCGCAGAGCGGCCGGGGTCATCCGGGACATCGTCGTGCGCTTGAGGAAATCCATCACCGAAAGCCCGCTCGAAAACCGCGCCGAGCGTGCGGTCGGCAGCACATGGTTCGGCCCGCCCACGTAATCGCCGATGGCTTCGGGTGTCCAGTGGCCCATGAAGATGGCACCCGCATGGGAAATCCGTGCGGCCAGCGCCTCGGGATCGGCGACGCACAGCTGCAGATGCTCCGCCGCGATGCGGTCGGCCAGGGTGGCGGCCTCGGCCAGATCGCGCACAACGATCACCGCCCCATGCCGCGTCCCACGAAGCCCGTGCGATCGCCTTCGCGCGGCAGCGTCGGCAGCAGGCGATCCACCGCCGCCGCGACCGCCTGCCCGAAGGCGGCATCGTCGGTGATCAGCAGGCTCTGCGCGCTTTCGTCATGCTCGGCCTGCGCCAGCAGGTCGAGCGCGATCCAGTCGGGGTCGTTGTCCGAGTCCGCGATCACCAGCACCTCGGACGGCCCCGCGATCATGTCGATGCCGACCTGCCCGAAGACCCGCCGCTTGGCCGCTGCGACATAGGCGTTGCCCGGCCCGGTGATCTTGTCCACCGGCGCGATCGTCGCGGTCCCATAGGCCAGCGCCGCAATCGCCTGCGCCCCGCCGATCCGGTAGACGGTGTCCACCCCCGCCAGCCGCGCGGCATAGAGCACCGCCGGATTGACGACCCCGCCCGGCGTCGGGCAGGCGATGACGAGGCGCTTCACGCCCGCCACGCGGGCCGGAATCGCGTTCATCAGGACCGACGAGGGATAGGACGCCGTCCCCCCCGGCACATAGAGACCGGCCGAGGCGACCGGCGTCCAGCGCCAGCCAAGTGTCGCGCCTGCGTCGTCGGTCCAGCTTTCGTCGCGGGGCAACTGACGTTCGTGATAGGCTCGGATGCGACCGGCAGCGAGACTGAGGGCCGCACCCACCTGGTCCGGCACCTGCGCACAAGCCGCGTCTATCTCGTCCGCGCCGAAGGCCAGGGTTCCGGGCGTCAGCGTCAGCCGGTCGAACCTTTCGGTCAGCGCGATCAGCGCTGCATCGCCGCCGGCGCGCACCTCCGCGATGATGCCGGCCACCGCCGCGTCGACATCCGGCGCATCTTCGCGCTTCTGCGACAGAAGCGCCGCGAAGTCCGCATCGAAGCCCGGATCGGTGGTGGTCAGGAAAACGGGCATGGGCAGGGTGCTCCTTTCCCGCCCGAATAGCGTCCCGCGTCCGGTGTCTCAAGCGGGCTTACGAATACAAGTCCAATGAGGTCAAACATCCCCGCCGGAGGCATCCTCGGTTCAGGCACGGGGGGTCCGTCAGGCATCAAGCCTTCGGATCATCAGCAATTCATCAAAGAACAGGCCACGCGACAGGATCGCGCGCGGGCAAAGGCCCGCGCGTTCGTATCCGGCGGCTTCGTAGACCCGGATTGCGGCTTCGTTTGTGACAAGTACATGCAGTTCCAGCTGCACTATCCCTTCGGCCGCGGCATTCGCCGCCAGCATCGCTGCCGCAATTCCTTGGCCGCGCGCATTCGGGCGCACGTAGACGGCCGTCACCAGCGCACGATGCCGCGTATTCCCGCCCTTTTCGCGGTCCATCACCGACAGGCCGACCAGCGCTTCGCCCTCAAACGCACCGGCGACAAAGCCTGACCGGGTGCGGTCGGCGAAGGTCGTTTCCGGCGCATCCGCCCAGTCGTCATATATGCTGCCATAGGCGTCCGGGGTGTCGCGCAGCGCGTCGAGCCGGATTCTGCGAAAGGCTGCAGCGTCCGCCGGACCAAGGCGCCGGATGATCATTCCGGATGTTTCGGCACATGCCCCGACAGCGCGCGATAGGGCCGCGTCACGTCGCGCAGCGTCAGGTCCAGGCATTCGACCTGCGCCATGATTGCCCCGTCCCCGGCCAGCACCAACGTCACGGTGCCCGCCCCGTCGGATCCCGGCTCCCATGTCAGGGACAGCACGGACAACACCGTATCCTTGTCCGCGCGTTCGATTCCGGTCGAAGCGACCGACAGGGCACCCCCGATCATCAGCAGGCTGCGCGCGCGTTCATAGGCACGGCCGCGCTTTTCGGCCGCATCGCGGTCTTCCCACCGGAACCGGTTGACCAGCAGCGCCAGACGGCGCGCCCTCGGTTCCCACTTCATGTCCGCCATTGTCAGCACAGCGTCCTGCATCAGCGCCGACAGGATCGGCACCCCATCCGCATCCTGGGCCTTCAGATGCAGCCGTTTTTCCGCGCCGTCCTCGAAGGTCGCGTCGGTCATTCGCCCTTGACCCGTTCGATGTCGGCCCCCACCGCGCGCAGCTTGTCCTCGACCCGCTCATAGCCACGGTCCAGATGATAGACCCTGGCCACCTGCGTCTCGCCTTCCGCCGCCAGCCCCGCCAGGATCAGGCTGACGCTGGCGCGCAGGTCGGTTGCCATGACCCGCGCACCTTTCAGCTTCGCAACACCCCTGACCGTCGCTGTGCCGCCGTGCACGTCGATCCGGGCCCCCATCCGCATCAGTTCCGGTGCGTGCATGAAGCGGTTCTCGAAAATCGTCTCCTCCAGCACCGATGTGCCCTCGGCGGTGCAGAGCAGCGCCATCATCTGGGCCTGAAGGTCCGTCGGAAAGCCGGGGAACACCTCGGTCGTCACGTTCACCGCCACGGCGCGCCCGTTCGTCCGGCGCACCTTCAGGCCGGTGTTGGTCTCGGTGATCTCCATCCCCGTCGCTTCCAGCTTGTCGCAGAACGTCGCCAGCAGGGCGCGCCGGCCGCCCAGAAGTTCGACCTCGCCCCCCGCGATTGCGGGCGCAATCATATAGGTGCCGAGTTCGATCCGGTCGGCCACAACCGGATGCGTCGCCCCGTGCAGGCGGTCCACGCCCTGCACCGTGATCTGCGACGTGCCCTCGCCCGCGATCTGGGCGCCCATCGCGCGCAGGCATTTCACAAGATCGACGATCTCCGGCTCACGCGCGGCGTTCTTCAGGACTGTCGTGCCTTTGGCCAGGGTCGCGGCCATCACGATGTTCTCGGTCGCGCCCACGCATGCAAACCGCTGGTCGATCACCGCGCCCTTCAGTCCCTTCGGGGCTTTCGCATGCAGATACCCGTCGCGCAGTTCGATCTGCGCGCCCAGCGCCTCCAGCCCCGAAATGTGCAGATCCATGGGGCGCGCGCCGATGGCGCAGCCGCCCGGCAGCGACACGATGGCCTGCCCCGCCCGCGCCAGCAGCGGCCCCAGCACAAGGTTAGACGCCCGCATCTTGCGCACGATGTCATAGTCCGCCGTCAGGTTCGTCAGCTCGTGCGACGACAGGGCGATGACCTGCCCGCCCTGAAGCGTCGTGACCTCGGCCCCCAGCGACTGCAGAAGCTGCGCCATGGTCTTGATGTCCGACAGGCGCGGCGCATTGGTCAGCGTCAGCGGCTCCTCGGACAGCAATGTCGCGGGCATCAGCGTCAGGCAGGCGTTCTTTGCCCCCGCGATCGGGATGGTGCCGGACAGCGCGCCGTTGCCGCGTACGATGATCGAGTCCATGCCTGTGCCTCAGCTTTCCTGCGGGTCTTTGCCCGGTTGATCCGCCGGCCCCGCGGCGTCATCGGCCGCCCTGGCCCGCGCCTGCCCCTTGCGCCGCGCAAGGTTCGCGCGAAGCGCCGCCGCAAGCCGTTCAGCCTTGGCTTCGTTTGTTCCGGCGGCCTTGGTTTTCCACGGTTTCGCGTCCATCCGCCCCCTTTACAGCGTCCGTTCCGCAGGGTCCAGATAACCCTTGCGCGGTGTGGGCTTTGCGTCTAACACGCGCACGGCGCGACCGTCAGGTCAGGTCTTCGGGCCGACCTTCAGGGCTGTGGTAGCTCAGTGGTAGAGCACTCCCTTGGTAAGGGAGAGGTCGAGAGTTCAATCCTCTCTCACAGCACCATCCCACCAAGTCCGCCGTTGCAGAAAGTTCACTTCGAGCAGGGAACCGGGACGTCGCTGATCGCGTTCATGGCTCAGTCGCCCTGCGGCGCGCGGAAGATGATGTTCCGGGGGGGATGAATCATGGATACCTGGAACCGCGCGGCACAGATCGGAATGATCGTCACCGGCCTAGTGCTCGGCCTTGCCGCGCTTAACGAGGTCGAGGCGATATTCGCGCCGTTGACCCTCGCGCTTGTGGTCGGCATCGTCCTGTCGCCGATATCCGACTTCTGGGAGAACCGGGGCTTTCCGCCGGCGCTTGGGGCGCTGACGAGCCTGTTCCTGACGCTGACGGTTTTCGGTCTTCTGATCCTGATGATCCAGCCGGTCGTGGCCGAGCTGCTGGCCGCCGCGCCGAAGGTCTGGGCGGACATGCAGGACACGGTCAACCTGATCAAGGGTCTCCTGCGCGGTCTGGCAAAGGTCAGCGAAGATGTCTCGGCGGCCGTGGCACCGGAAGCCAACGCCGCAGCCCCCGCGCCCGCGCAGGGCGGAATGGCGATGCCCGGCATCAGCGAAGCGCTGATGATCGCGCCTTCGGTGCTTGGCCAGATCATGGTCTTTGCGGGCGGGCTGTTCTTTTTCCTGCTGACCCGGAACGAGATCTACACCTGGATCGCCAGCCTCGTCACCGGGCGCGGGCGGCGCGTGAAGACCGGCCGCCGCTTGCGCGATGCCGAACGGGTCGTATCGCGGTACTTCGTGACCATCGCACTGGTCAATGGCGGGCTGGGCCTGGCCACCGGGATCGGGCTTCAGGTCCTCGGTCTGCCGGGCGCGATGTTCTGGGGCGTTGTCGCGGGGGTGATGAACTTCATCGTCTATCTCGGCCCGGCGATGGTTGCCGTCGGCCTGCTGTTCGCGGGCATCGCAGCATTCGACGGACTGCACGCGCTGCTGCCCGCCCTGATCTTCGTGGGCCTGAACGGGCTGGAGGGGCAGTTCGTGACTCCGGCTTTCCTGGCGCGCCAACTGCAGGTCAACCCGTTGCTGATCTTCGTGGCTCTGCTGCTGGGCATCTGGCTTTGGGGTGCGCTCGGCGGGTTTGTCGCGATCCCGCTGATGGTCTGGATCCTTGTCTTCGCCGACATGCTGGAGCCGGTCAGCGACACGCCGCCCGTGACCCAGGCGGCGTGACATCGGACGGGCGGCGGTTGCAGCCTTATACTTTCAGACTGATCCCGCCCTTGCCGTCGCTTTCCTCGGCCCGGTCCAGCACCGCCTGCAGTTCCGCGCCGCGGGCGAAGTCCGGGTTCATCGGCGCGCCACCCCGGATCGCCGCGATGAAGCGTTCATAGTTTGTCGGCACCGGGTCGGTCCTGATGTCGTGCCACTCCGCGCTCTGCACATCCGTGCCGTTGCATAACCGCGCGCGGCTGATGTCCTTTTCGAAGCCGATCTCGATGCCGCCCTTGTCGCCGTAAAGGCGCACCCGCAGGTCGTTCAGATGACCGGTCGCAAAGCGGGTCGCGTGGACCACGCCCACAGCGCCGTTCGTCAGCGACAGGTGCATTGCGCAGCTGTCATTGGCGTCCAACGTGTACTTGCCGACCTTGCCGCCGGGCGCTTTGTCGAAGGTCTTCAGACGGCACGACACCTCGGCCACGCCCACGCCCGCCGCGAAGGACATGAAGTCGAGGATATGGATGCCGACATCGCCCAGCACGCCCTTGGACCCGTGCGCCGTCGACAACCGCCAGAGCCACTGATCCTGCGTATCCCACTGGCCCCAGGCAGGCTGGGTCAGCCAGCTTTGCAGATAAGACGCCTCGAAGTGGCAGACCCGTCCGATCGCCCCGTCCCGCACCAGCCTGGCCGCAGCCTGCAATGCCGGACCGTTTCGGTAGGTCAGGTTGACCGCGTTCACCACGCCCGCAGCCTTGGCTTTGGCCGCCATGTCCGCCGCGTCCTTGTGCGACACGGCCAACGGCTTTTCGCACATCACATGCTTGCCTGCGGCCAGCAATGGCAGCGTCGTCGGATAGTGCACCGGGTCCGGCGTCACATTCGACACGGCGTCGAATTTGCCCCACGCCAGCGCATCATCGACGGACGCGAAGCCCTTTTCCATCGCGAATTTGGCCTGGAACGCCGATAGCCGGTCGGCATTCGTGTCGATGCCAGCGACGACCGTGACGCCGGGGATTTTCTGATAGTGTTCGGCATGGTGGTTCGCCATCCCGCCGGTGCCGACGATCAGGATACGGACGGGTTTCTGTGCGGCAGCCATCTCAGCGCAATCCTTTCTCGCCGTGACCGTGAAGCTTCAGGCCACGCTCGGTGATCGTTTCATAAGCCTTGTCCACCGGCACGTTCGGCGCGTCCGAGGGATCGGCCAGCCGCTTGGACGGGTTGTGTGCCCATTTCACGGCATTCTTCAGCACCCGCTGGACATTCGCATCGTGATAACTGGGGTAGGTTTCGTGACCGGGGCGGAAATAGAACACCGACCCCGCCCCGCGCTTGTAGGTCACGCCGGACCGGAACACCTCGCCGCCCTGGAACCAGCTGACGAAGACCGTCTCCATCGGTTCCGGAATCCCGAAGGGCTCGCCATACATTTCCTCGTTCTCCAGCTCGAAGAACGGCCCGACGCCCGCTGCAATCGGATGGTTCACTGACGTCACCCAAAGCCGTTCACGCTCACCCGCCTCGCGCCAGGTCAGGTTGCAGGGTGTCCCCATCAGGCGTTTGAAAATCTTCGAGAAATGACCGGAATGGAGGACGATCAGCCCCATGCCCGACCAGACCGCATCGGCCACCCGGTCTACGATGGCGTCCTGTACTTCACCATGCGCGGCATGGCCCCACCAGATCAGCACGTCCGTCTCCGCCAGCCGCTTCGCCGTCATGCCATGCTCGGGGTCCTGCAGCGTCACCGACGACGCACTGATCCCCTTGTCGGCATTCAGTCCATCGGCGATGCAATTGTGCATCCCCTTCGGATAGACCTCACGCACGGCGGCGCTTTTCTGTTCGTGGACGTTTTCGCCCCAAACGGTGACACGAATGGCCATGCCAACTCTCCTGTATTTTCAATCGGAACCGGAGGCCCCGGATCGGGGCACCCCATGTCGCCCACCGACCGGCCGACGAACGCGCCGGTCAGGCGCTGCGAAGCGAGGTGTCAGCGGATCGGCCGCCCCGCTTCGTTGAACCGGTGCACCAGCGCATCGCCGGGCCGAAGGCCGATCTTCTTGCCCAGATCAATGGGCGACTTGCCTTCCTGGCGCACGATCAGCGGCTCGGACGACCCGACATCCACGAAAAGATAAGTGTCGGACCCCAAGTTTTCGACGTGAACCACCTCGCCTGTCCAGACCGGGTTCGCATTGTCGACGCTGATATGTTCGGAGCGCACACCGACGGTATGGCACTTGTAAGCATCGGCGAACTTGCCGTTCAGGAAGTTCATCTTCGGACTGCCGATGAACCCCGCCACGAACAGCGAATTAGGGTGATCGTACAGCTCCTCCGGCGAGCCCACCTGTTCGACCTTGCCGTCGCGCAGAACGCAGATGCGGTCGGCCAGCGTCATAGCCTCGACCTGGTCGTGGGTGACGTAGATCATCGTCACCTTGTCCATCGAGTGATGCAGCTTGGCGATTTCGAGGCGCGTCGCCACGCGAAGCGCGGCATCGAGGTTCGACAGCGGTTCGTCGAACAGGAACACGCGCGGGTCGCGCACGATGGCGCGCCCGATGGCGACACGCTGGCGCTGGCCGCCCGACAGCTGTTTCGGAAGGCGGTCCAGCAGGTGGTCGATCTGCAGGAGCTTGGCGGCCGATTCCACCCGTTTGCGGATTTCGGATTCGCTGGTCTTGTCCAGCTTCATCCCGAAAGCCATGTTGTCGTAGACATTCATGTGCGGGTAGAGCGCATAGCTCTGGAAGACCATGGCGATGCCGCGCTTTGACGGCACAAGGTTGTTCACCCGTTCGCCATCGAACAGCATGTCGCCGTTGGTGATCTGCTCCAGCCCGGATATCAGACGCAGAAGCGTGGACTTGCCGCAGCCGGACGGCCCGACAAAGACCATGAACTCGCCCTTCTGGATGGTCAGGTCCACACCCTTGATGACATCCACCGCGCCGTACGACTTGGTGACGTTCTTCAGTTCGATCTTAGCCATTTCCTGAACCCTCAGCCCTTGACGCCGCCGGCCGTCAGGCCCGCCACGATTTTCCGTTGGAAGATAAGCACAAGCACGATCAGCGGGACGGTCACGATGACCGATGCCGCCATGATCGGACCCCACGGGATTTCCTGCTGCGACGCGCCCGACAGCAGCGCGATGCCGACCGGCACTGTCCGCTGCACCTCGGACGAGGTGAAGGTCAGCGCAAACAGAAACTCGTTCCAGGCCCCGATGAAGGCCAGCAGACCGGTGGTGACCAGCGCGGGCCAGAGCAGCGGCAGGAACACCTTGGAAATGATGACCCAAGGCGTCGCGCCGTCGACAATCGCTGCTTCCTCGATCTCGACCGGAAGGTCACGCATGAAGGTGGTCAGCACCCAGACCGTGAAGGGCAGCGTAAAGATCGTGTAGGACAGGATCAGCGCCCAGGGCGTGTTATAGATGCCCAGGAAGCGGACGAGTTCAAACAGGCCTGCCAGGACGGCGATCTGCGGGAACATCGACACCGCAAGGATGGTCATCAGCAGAAGCCCGCGGCCCCGGAAACGGACCCGCGCCAGCGCGTAGGACGCCGTGACGGCAAGGAACAGCGCGAAGACTACCGTGGTCGATGCGATGAAGATCGAGTTCACGAGGTTGCGCACAAAGGTCCGTCCGGTCAGGACGCTGACGTAGTTGCCCCAGTCGATGTTGCGCGGCAGGTAGTTGATCTCGAAGATCGCCGTCCCGGTCTTCAGGCTGGTCAGGATCGCGTAGTAGAAAGGAAAGATCGAAAACAGCACGATCACGACAACCAGAAGGTAGAAGGCACCCGTCTTGACGTAATCCATGATCATTTGCCTCCGTCACCGGAAAGATCAACCTTGCCGATCCAGATATACAGCGCCACGAACACCGCGATGATCGCGAACAGCAACGTCGATTGCGCCGAGCCGTAGGCGAATTTGTCGAAGTCGATCAGGTTCTCGCGGCTGATGACCGACATCGTCTTCGTCGCCTTCGAGTTTGGCGTCAGCACATAGACGAGGTCGAAGATGCGCAGCGCATCGAGGATCCGGAAGATCACGGCCACCATCAGCGCGGGTCGCACCAGAGGCAGGGTGATCTTGAAGAACACCTTGACCGGGTGCACGCCGTCGATCTTGGCAGCCTCGTAGATATCGCGGGGGATCATCTGCAGGCCTGCCAGGCAGAGCAGCGCCATGAAGGGCGTGGTCTTCCAGATATCGACGATCAGAACCGCAAACATTGCCGTATCGATGTTGGCCGTCCAGGCGACCTTTTCGCTGATGACCCCGAGCTTCAGCAGCATGTCATTGATGATGCCGAACTGGTCATTGAGCATCCAGGCCCACATCTTGGCCGACACGATGGTCGGGATCGCCCAGGGCACAAGGATCGCCGCGCGGACAAACCCGCGGCCCTTGAATTCGGCGTTCAGGACCAGCGCCACGATCATCCCGAGCGTCGTCTCGATCGTGACCGAGACCAGTGAGAACCGCACCGTGTTCCACACCGCGTTCCACCATGCCGGATCGACCAGCGTTCCCTTGTATACGGTGCGACCCGATTCAAGCGTCCGCCAGGACAGGTAGTTGTCGAACCCGATGAACTTGCCGCCGTAGAGGTTCGACAGCGTCGTGTCGGTCAGCGAGAAATAAATCGTCCGCATCAGCGGCCAGGCCGCAACGCAGAACAGCGCCGTCACCATCGGCGCGATGAACCAGAAGGCCGCGCGCTGGCGCTGCTGCTGCAGGCTCAGCCCCGCGCCTGCGGACGCAGCGCGGGAAGCGGCTGTGGATACGGTCGTATCGGTCATGGAGGCCCCCTGATATCGCACAGAAGTCACGTGCGTATCCGCAGTCCGCCGCCCCGGCGGCATATGCGGCTCCTTCGGTCGCGGGCAGCCCGGTCAGGCTGCCCGCATCCGGGTCAACAGGCGTCGCGCCGGTTCTTACCAGGCGTCGCCTTTGAGGTCGGTCAGTTCCGCCTCGAGCAGTTCCAGGTTCTCGGCAGCAGTGCCGTCACCCGACAGGGTGTTGTGCACGGCCGACCAGAACTTGGACGACACTTCGTTGTATTTGCCCTTGGTCGGGGCGGACGGACGCGGCACCGCCTGCAGGAAGACGTCCTTCCAGCGCGGGATGATCGGCTGCGCCGCCGCGATGTCGGCGTCGTCGTACAGCGCGACGATCGTCGGCAGGTTGCCCTCCGACAGAGCGCGCTGCTTCTGCGATTCCGCGCCGGCCAGGTAGAGCGCCAGCGAGATGGCTTCGTCCGGGTGGGTCGAGAACTTCGACACCGCGACGTTCCAGCCGCCCAGCGTCGCCGCCGAGGTCGCATTGTCGCCGCCGGTCGGCAGGGTGGTGACGTCGAACAGCCCCTTCACGGCCGAGTCGTCGCCGTTGCCAAGGTTGTAGGCATAGGGCCAGTTGCGCATGAAGGCCGCGTTGCCCGTCTGCCAGACGCCCCGGGCTTCTTCTTCCTGATAGGCCAGAACGCCCTCGGGGCTGATCGAGCCGACCCAGGTCTTGGCGAATTCAAGCGCTGCAGCCGCCTTTTCGTTGTTGATGCTGATCGACCCGTCAGGCTCGACGATCTGGCCGCCGCCCCACGACTTGACCCATTCCAGCGCATCGCAGGTCAGGCCCTCATAGGCGTTACCCTGCCAGACGAAGCCGTGGAAATCGGCCATGCCGGCCGCCCGCTCGCCCTCCTGGATCGTCTGGGCCGCTGCGGCCAGCTCTTCCCAGGTCTTCGGCACCGCGACGCCGTATTTCTCAAGCAGGTCCTTGCGGTAGTAGAGCGCGGGCGCATCCGTGAAGATCGGCAGCGCGACCAGCTTGCCGTCCACCGTCTGCGATTCAATGATCGACGGGAAGTGCGTGGGCGCGAGATCCTTTGCGGCTTCGGTCAGGTCGATGAAGCTGTCGGCGAGCTGCGGGGCCCAGATCACGTCTGTCTGGTACATGTCGACGTCGGCATTGCCGGCGGCCAGCCAGAGGCGGTACTGGCCGAACTGGTCGGTGGTCGAGGCCGGCATCGGAACCATCACGACCGTATTGCCGGTGGCTTCTTCCCACGGTTTGACCAGCGCCTTGAAGTTTTCCACCGCATTGCCGACTGCGCCGGACACATAGGTGATTTCAACGGCCATGACGGGCGTGCTGATCGCGGCCGCGAAAAGTGCTGCGGCTGCAACGGAACGCATGGCGCTGCCTCTCAGATGATAGGACATGGAACTCCTCCCTTGATGACGGTTCGCGCCCCGCTCCCGTGGTGGCACGATCTTTCAAACGGTCGGTGGGTTCTGCGACCCGTTCTCCGAAACGTTTCGGGGCCAACTATACCCTAGCGGGAAATGCTGTCAACGATTCCAAAAGCGCTTTGGAAGACTTCGCAATTCAGCTTCTCCGGTCGGCTTTCCCGCCCAGGCGGGCAACAGACGGACCGGTCAATCCGGTGCGCCAGCAACCGATCCCCGCTCGATGAACTCATGCGGGGCAATCTTCTGCAGCGTGGCGATCGGACGCCCTTCGATCGCACCCGCAAGGAATTCCGTCAGCGGAACCCAGCTTTCGCGCAGCGGCGATCGGGTGACGGTCAGCGGTGGATAGAACGCCGAGGCCCGGACATCCGGCAGAAGATCATCATGGGCGATCACCGACACCTGCTGTGGAACGGCTTTGCCCAAAGCTGCAAGACCGGCATAAACACCCTTTGCAATCAATACGTTACTGCAGAATACCGCTGTGGGCGCAGGACCAGGCCCGCTGAACATTCGCACCGTCTCGATCAGGCCCAGCAACTCGTCCATCCAGCCATGCGCGACCAATTCCGGCGGTGCGGGCAATCCGGCCTCTGTCAGCGCGGCCCGGTAGCCTGCCAGCCGCGCCCTGGCGAAGGACATGGCCTGAACGCCATTGATCAACGCGATCCGCCGGTGCCCCCTGCCGACCAGATGCCGCGTCGCCTGCGCTGCCAATCCGAAATTGTCGATATCGAAGTAAGGATAGTCGTCATCGCCCTCGATGCGTCCGTGCACGACAAAGGGAACGCCCCGGCTTTTGAGATAGCGGATGCGCTGGTCCTGCGCCTCGGTCGCCGTCAGAACGAATCCATCGAGCGACCCTGAACCGATCAGGCGCTGATAGACGGAGATCTCGTTTTCGTCCGCTTTGGCGATGTGCAGGACAAACTGCATATCGCGCCCCGAGAACTGCGCCGACAGCCCTGCAGCCACTTCGAAGAACATGTGGTCCTGCGTCAGGCCCGGATAGGACGCGACGACCAGCGCGACCATGCCGGATCGCCCCGACACAAGTTTTCGCGCAGACACATTCGGATGATATTTCAATACTTTGGCGGCTTCCGCGACACGTTTCTTGGTGTCCGCGCTGACATCCGCATGGTCGTTCAGGGCACGGCTGACCTGGGTCACCGATAGACCGACCCTACGCGCGACGTCCTTCAGGGTCGCCATGTGTCCTCGCTGCCCCCATCCGGTGCGACCTCAGGCATTCAGATGGCCACTGTCGATAGAATCTGTCAATCCGAAACGTTTCGGATGGCGTTCCACCGCCCAGTTGCGGCCACTGTCGGTTCTAGTTGAACGGATTGGTTGGTCGATTCAGGCCGTCGACGCAATCGATGAGCGTCTGGATCGAGGCTGACGACCCCGACAGCGAATAGGACTGCACGCCCTCGCCGCTTTCATTGCGCAGGTACAGTGTCCGGCCGTTCATCACCTCGGTCAGGAACCGCACGCCCGCGTCGCCGTCGGGGATGTTGAACAGCACGCTTTGCAGGTAAAGTTCGGCATTTGTCATGGTCCAAGGACTGCGGCGGTCGACCTCGACCTCCAGGTTCGCCGTATCGCCTTCGCCGAAATCCCAGACTTCCGAATAGAACTGGAGCTTTACCAACGCGTCCGCACCGGCCCAGAGGCTGAAGCTGTCGCCGCCCTGATAGACGTTGGCCACGCAGGATTGCGAACCGTCGTCAAAGCTGACGACCTGCACGTCCCATGCGCCGCGCTGGAAAATCACCTCGGACTGGGATTCGGCCAGCGCTGCGCCGGTCACAAGGCAACCTGCGGCCGCCGTGAGATAGATGATCCGCATCGCCCGTTCCTTCCGACACCCTGACTTTCCCGCGATCAAGTGTTAGCGAGGAATGCCGCCCGATCAAGACTGGTTTCGCCGGTGCTCAAGGTTCCCGGGGCGGGCCGGAAACACGGTCCCAGGCAATGGTGAAGGCACCCATCGCCGTGGCAAGCGCCGCGTCGTCCAGCGCGCCGGTCGGCCTCAGCCGCGCCACCAGCCCGCGCGACTTGTCCTCGACCACCTCGGCAACCTCGGCCTTCAGACCAGCCTCCGCCAAGGCGGCGTTCAGCACGCGGGTGATGGCGCGGCGGCGCAGGTCTGGCTTGAACACCTTGCCGACAGCGGTTTTCGGCAATTCGGACAGAATTTCCAGGTGCTTCGGCACTGCCGCCTTTTCGTGAACGTGGGACTTGGCGTACTCCATCAGCGCCTCGGGCGTCACGTCGGCCCCCTTGACCAGTTCGACGTAGGCGCAGGGCAGTTCACCGGCAAAGGCGTCGGGCTGGCCGATGGCCCCGACAAAGGCCACGGCCTGATGCCCCATCAGGGCCTCTTCGATGACCGCAGGGTCGATGTTGTGCCCGCCGCGGATGATCAGGTCCTTGGCGCGCCCGGTGATCCAGAGATATCCGTCAGCATCCACGCGGCCGAGATCGCCGGTCCGAAGATAGTCACCCTCGAACAGGTCTTTGTTCTTGGCAGCCTCGGTGTAGGTCTGGCCGACGAACACGCCGGGATTGCTGATGCATATCTCGCCGACCTCATCGCGCGCACAGTCGGCAACTCCGTCGGGACCGCGTTTCAGAATTCGGACCTTGGTGTACGGCATCGGGATGCCGATAGAGCCGACCTTCTTCTTGCCGTCCACCGGGTTGCAGGACACAAGGCAGGTCGCCTCGGTCAGGCCGTAGCCTTCCGATATCTGGACACCGGTCGCCTTTTCGAAGCGGCTGTACAGCTCGATCGGAAGGGGTGCGGAGCCGGAGAATGCCGTACGGAGGGAAGACACATCGGCATCGACGGGCCGCTGCATCAGCGCCGCGATGGCCGTGGGCACGGTTACGATGAAGCTGACGTGCCAGCGTTCGATCAGCTTCCAGAAGTTGTCGAAAACACCGTCGCCGCGGTATCCTGCCGGGGTCGGAAAGACCACATGCGCGCCGCTGGCGATGGCCGACATCAAGACGGGATAGGCGGCCAGGACATGGAACAGCGGCAGCGGGCAGATCAGCACGTCTTCCGCTTGAAAGATCAGCGTAGCCCCTGACCAGCCGTTATAGACCATGCCCGAATAGCGATGCTGCGCGACCTTTGGCATGCCGGTCGTGCCGCCCGTGTGGAACAGCGCCGCGACCCGGTCGCCGGAGGAATCGGGAAATGACAGTGTTTTCGGCTGCCGGGCAAGCTCGGCGCGGAAGTTCAGGACGCGCGCTTTGTGCGTGACGGGATTCTTCGGGCGGATCAGCGGCACGATCCACGACTTGGGCGGAGTGAGATAGCGGTTCAGGTCCACTTCCAGAACGGTCGTGACACCGGGTGCCAGTGCCACCGCCGCCGCCGCCTTCTGCGCGACATCGGTCTTCGGGAAGGCGCGCAGTGTCACCAGGACTTTGGCACCGGTTTCGCGCAGGATCGACGCGATCTGTTCCGGTTCCAGAAGGGGGTTGATCGGGTTCACGACCCCGGCGATCGCGCCGCCCAGCAGCGTGGCGACCGTTTCCAGGCTGTTGGGCAGAAGGTAGGCCACGACGTCGCGTTCACCGACGCCAAGGCTGTGGAACAGGTTGGCCGCCTGACAGACCTGATCGGTCAGGGCATTCCACGTCAGCGTTTCGGCATGGTCCTTCGGACCCGAGAGTATCTGAAAGCTGACCGCGTTCCGGCTGCCATGCGCAGCGCGCACGCGGGACAGGAACTGGTACATCGTCTTCGGCAGGCCCCGCGCATCATAGGGCATCTCTGCCTCGACTGCATCGCGGTCGGCGACCGTTGCGAATGTCACCATGTCGCGCATCCTCCCCTGATCGTCCCCTTGTATCCGGGGCTTTCGCTGCCCGTCAGAATGGGGGCGCGCGGGCATTCCGGCAAGTCCGACGCGGCGGCAGTCGGAATTTTGGCCATCAGGGTCAATCCCGGGCGGACGTCGGTCGGGCTTCAGCCGCCGTTCGCGCGTCGTGCCGCGCGCCGGGCAAGTTGCCGGGCGCGCCGCGCCGCCCGTGCCTCGGGCGTCGGAGGCAACTCGGTCGGAACCGGTGCGGCGGGTGGCTGCAGGACGGGCGGCACACCGGGGGCTGACTGCACCAGCACGCGACGCGGCGCCACGGGCGTGCCCTCGGACACGGCGTCCGGCGCGGCCTGTGTCGGCAGTCTGGTCGTCCGGTTCCTG
Organism: uncultured Alphaproteobacteria bacterium; assembly: GCA_963819585.1. Classification (GTDB taxonomy): domain Bacteria; phylum Pseudomonadota; class Alphaproteobacteria; order Rhodobacterales; family Rhodobacteraceae; genus JAOADN01. The sequence goes on along the minus strand of CAWFWP010000001.1, from coordinate 43,751 downwards.
CGGAAGAGGAGTGCCGTCGCCTTGCTGATACCCATGTTGATGAAGCGGCGCAGCACCAGGGCTACCACCATGTTGACGATGCGGTTCAGGTTCATCGTGCCGCCCCCCGTCAATCCTCGAACATCTCGGACTGTCCGATCTGGTCCTCGCCCTCGTCATCCGGCAGCGCCGCCTCGCCCGGTGCCGGGCGGTTGTCCAGCAGCCCCGCCGCGCGCAGTTCCTTCAGGCCGGGCAGGTCGCGCGCCGATTCGAGGCCAAAGTGGTCGAGGAAGCGTTCGGTCACGACAAACGTCACGGGCCGCCCCGGCGTCATGCGTCTGCGCCCGAAGCGTATCCAGTCCAGTTCCAGCAGTTGATCGACCGTTCCCCGGCTGACCGCCACTCCCCTGATCTCTTCGATCTCGGCGCGCGTCGCGGGCTGGTGATAGGCGATGATCGCAAGTGTCTCGATGGCGGCGCGCGACAGCTTGCGCGTCTCGGTCACTTCCTTCTGCATGAGGAAGCCGAGATCAGGCGCAGTGCGGATCGCCCAGGTATCACCGACGCGCACGACGTTCACGCCGCGCCCCTCATACCGGCGGCGCAGCAGCACCAGCGCCTCGGCTGGGTCGCAGCCATGCGGCATGCGCGAGGTCAGATCGGCGATGGTCACGGGCTCAGCCGTGGCGAACAGGATCGCCTCGACCATGCGCTCCTGTTCGCCGAGAGGCGGCGCGCTGAACAGGCTGGGATCGGACGCGTCGGTCACGGGTTCTTCCGGCGGATGCGGATCGGGGCGAAGGTCTCTGCCTGCCGTATCTCGATCTGGCCGGACCGCGCAAGTTCAAGGCTGGCGGCAAAGGTCGCGGCGGTGGCAGACCGGCGGCGCGCGGGGTCTGCTGACCAGCCCTCGGGCAGGAAGCTGGACAGATCAGCCCAGTCGCCGGCGAAGCCGATCAGCCCGCGCATCCGGTCCAGCGCCTGTTCCATCGTGAAGACTATGGTCGCGGTCCATCGAATAGGGCCGGAATTCGTCGCGCGTCCGGATGCGGGCGTAGCCCTGCATCAGGTCCAGCAGCGTCGCGGTCCAGATCACCTTGCGGGTGCGCGTCACATCCTCGGGGATGCCGCGCGGAAAGAAATCGCGGCCCATCTGGTCGCGGCCCATCAGACGGGCGGCGACATCGCGCATCGCGGACAGGCGTTCGAGCTGGAAGGCCAGATGCGCCGCGAGGTCCTCGCCTGACGGCCCCTCGGCGGCAGGATCGGGCGGCAGAAGCAGGCGCGATTTGAGATAGGCGAGCCAAGCCGCCATGACGAGGTAATCGGCGGCAAGTTCGATCCGCAGCGCCTTGGCCTGATCGACGAAGGCCAGATACTGTTCGGCCAGCTGCAGGACGGAAATGCGCCGCAGATCGACCTTCTGCGTGCGGGACAGCGATAGAAGCAGATCGAGCGGGCCTTCAAAGCCGTCGACGTCGACAACCAGTCCACCCTCTTGCGGAAGATCGCCGAGGACCGGCGGGCCCTGGTCGAAATCGGCTGGATCAGCCATGTGCGGCAACTGACATGATCGCGCGGAATTCGTCCGACAAGGCCGCCATGTCGGCTGCCTCCGGCGCGCGGCGCAAAGCAAGGGCGCGGGCCGCGCGGGCCATGGCTGCTTCGGTCATCGGTCCGGCGGCGGCGACTGCATCGGCGGCCTCTGCCTGGTTGCCGTTGCAGTGCAGGACAATGTCGCAGCCCGCCCGGATCGCCGCAGCGCTGCGCGTGGCGATGGTGCCAGACAAGGCCTGCATCGATATGTCGTCGGTCAGCAGCAGCCCGTCAAAGCCGATATCCGACCGGATCATCCGGACCACGGCAGGTGACGCGGTCGCCGGATGGTCCGGATCGATGGCCGGAAACACGATATGGCCGGTCATGCCGACGGGCAGGTCCGCCAGGCCCGCGAAAACCGCGAAGTCGGTGTCGTGCAGGTCCTCGGCATCCGCCGTCGACATGCGGCACGTCGTGATGGCTGTCCACCACCGCCCGCCCGTGCCCCGGCATATGCTTCATCACCGGCAGGACGCCCCCGGCCAGCAGCCCTGCCGCACAGGCCCGCGCAGCTGCGACCACGGTCTGCACATCTTCGCCGAAACAGCGGTTGCGCAGAAACGCATGGGTGCCCGCCGCAGCCAGATCGCCTGTCGGCGCGCAATCGACGTCGATCCCGACCGCGCGCAGCTCCGCCGCGATCAGCCGGTAGCGCAGCCAGATCGCACGCTCCATCGACCCCGGCGCGGTCGCCGCCACCTGATCCAGCGGCGGCAGCCATTCGCGCCAGTGCGGCGCGCGCAGCCGCTGCACGCGCCCACCCTCCTGGTCGATCAGTATCGGGGCATCGCGCCCGACCGCTTCGACGCAGGTCAGCCGTCAGGCGCGCCAGTTGCGCGGGCGTGTCGACGTTGCGGGCGAACAGGATAAATCCGAAGGGGTCGGCGTCACGGAAAAACGCGGCTTCGGACGGGCCAAGTGCAGTGCCGATGCACCCCAGAACGGCCGCAGAGGGGCCGGTTCCGATTGCCGCCATCAGCGCACCAGCGCCGGGACGCAGGTGGCGTTCTGATCTTCGAAGACCGCACAGAACCGCCGCGCGTCGGCAATGTCGGCAAAGCCCTCGGCGCGCAGGCGGAAGAAGGTGCCGCCATTGCTGGTGGCGGGTTCAACGACGCGGCGCTTGCCGTCCATCAGGGGGCCGAAGGTTGCAAGGATGCGGTCCCAGTCGGCGCGCGCTGCGTCTTCGCTGTCGTAGGTGCCGAGCTGGACAAGTCGTGTCCCGGCCTCCAGCACGGCCGGATCGACATCCAGCGCGGCGGCCGGGGCCAGCGCTTCGGCAACGGCGGCGGCGGCGGCTTCGGCCATCGGGTCACCCGAGGGGCGCATGATCGGTCGGGGCGAGCGGGCGACTCCGGGAATATCGGCGGGGATGACGTCGGGGGCGACGTATGCCGACAGATCGGCGGCGGGGTCGGAAGTGGTGGTGATCGCCAGCGACGGCAGCGTCAGCGAGGCTGGGTCGAGCGAGGTGAGAACCGGGTCCGAGGGGTCGGGCGCGGGCAGTGGCGGCGACCGCCCCCTCGACAGCCATGGCCCCTATCGTGCCGTCGGCCTCGGCCAGATCGACCGGGCGCGGAGCGAGGACCAGACGGTCGGCGGGCGGCGCGGCAGTGCCGTCCGCCGTGACCGCATTCACCGCCAGACCCTGATGCGCGGCCAGATCGCCCCCAGGGATCGGCAGGCGCGCTGCGCGCGGGCCCTTCCAGTGCGCGGATGACAGGCACGCCGGTGACATCGCGCACCGCCAGCCGGTAGCCCCAGACCGCAAGACCGAGGACAAGGACGACCGAAGTCAGCGCACCCGCCCCGCTGACCAATCGCTGCGTCAGTCCGCCCTGCGCATCGGCAGCGCGTGCGGTGTCTGGCGACAGGTGCCCGCCGTGCTGTGATGAAGAGGGTGACGTGCCTTCTGCGCGCGCCCTGCGATAGGCCTCGGCAACAGCTCCGGGACGCACGCGCGGCGCGGGTGACGCGCCGCTTCCAAAGCTGCCGTATTCGACATCCGCCATGCTCGCCTCGCTTCCGCTGCGGCGGCCCTCTGGCCGCCGTATCGGTCTTGCCTCATGCCCGAGGCGGCCTGCGCTTGGTTCGTGTCAGCGCATTTCTTCCGCAGGGGTCACGCCAAGGATACCAAGACCAGCGGAAATGACAACGCCCGTGGCGCGTGCAAGGGCGATTTTGGCCTGAGTTGTGGCCGCGTCGCCCTCCTGCACGAATCGAAGCGTGGTGTCGTCGTTGCCGCGGTTCCACAATCCGTGGAGGTCCGAAGCAAGTTCATAGAGGTAGAACGCGATCCGGTGCGGTTCTTGCCCACGTGCGGCGATCTCGACCAGTCGCGGCCATTCGGCGATTTTCTTCGCCAGACCCAGTTCCGCCTCGTGCGTCAGCCCCGACAGGTCGGTCGCGGCCAGCACGGCGTCATCGACCGCGATCCCGGCATCCGCCGCCTTGCGCATCACCGACCGGATGCGCGCATGGGCATACTGGACATAGAAGACCGGATTGTCCTTCGACTGCTCCAGCACCTTGGCAAAGTCGAAGTCCAGCGCCGCGTCGTTCTTGCGTGTCAGCATTATGAACCGCGTGACGTCGCGGCCTGCCATTTCGACGACATCGCGCAGGGTGACGAAGGTGCCCGAGCGTTTCGACATCTTGAACGGCTCGCCATTCCGGTAGAGCTTGACCAGCTGGATCAGCTTGACCTCCAGCGGCACGCGGTTCTGCGACAGGGCGCTGACCACGGCTTTCAGGCGTTTGACGTAACCGCCATGATCGGCACCCAGCACGTCGATAAGCAGGTCGTATCCGCGCGTCACCTTGTCCCAGTGATAGGCGATGTCGGGCGCGAAATAGGTCCAGGCGCCATCGGACTTCTGCACCGGGCGATCCACGTCGTCGCCGAAGGCGGTAGAGCGGAACAGCGTCTGCTGGCGGGGTTCCCAGTCGTCGGGCAATTCGCCCTTGGGCGCGTCGAGCGTGCCCTCATAGATGAGACCCAACGACTTCAGGACATCGATGGCCTTTTCCACCTGACCCGAGGCGGCGACCGCCTTTTCCGATGAAAAGACGTCCATCGTCACGTTCAGCAAGGCTAGGTCCGCCCGGATCATGTCCATCATGCGGCTGGTCGCAAAGTCGCGGATTTCATTCAGCCAGACGGATTCCGGCTGGTCGAGGAAGCGGTCGCCGTAGGCGGCCTTCAGCGCTTCGCCGACCGGGATCAGGTAGTCGCCCGGATACAGCCCCTCGGCGATTTCGGGCGACAGGCCGTGCGCCTCGCGGTAGCGCTCATAGGCCGACCGCGCGAGCACATCGACCTGCGCGCCGCCGTCGTTGATGTAGTATTCGCGCGTGACGTCCCATCCGGCGAAGCCCAGAAGTGCTGCCAGCGCATCGCCGAAGACCGCGCCGCGCACGTGGCCGACATGCATCGGCCCGGTCGGGTTGGCGCTGACGAATTCCACGTTGACCCTGCGGCCCGCGCCCAGCTCCGAGCGTCCGTATCGGCCCGCATCCGCAAGGGCAGCACGGACAACATCGCGCCAGAGGCCGGGGACCAGCCGCAGGTTGAGGAACCCCGGACCCGCCACATCGGCCGCCGTCACGCGGGGGTCGCCGACAAGTCGTGCGGCCAGTTTCTCGGCAATCGCGCGCGGCGGCTGACCCGCCACCTTGGCCAGCACCATCGCGGCATTGGTCGCCATATCGCCATGCCCCGCGTCACGCGGCGGTTCGACCGTCACGGCGGAGGTGTCGATGTCCGCAGGCAGGTCGCCCGCAGCCTGCATCGCGGCAAGACTGTCGATCACCAGCGCGCGGATGTCGTTGAAGAGGTTCATGGTCGCGTGTCCCCGTATCGTTTCCCGATGCCAGAGCCGCGCGCCGGGGTCAACCGCAGGGACGGCCGGGCCGGGTCAGCCGCTGCAGAGCCGGTCGTGCTCCTGAATGGCGAACCGGTCGGTCATCCCCGCAACATAGTCGAGCACCACGCGCGCGAGATCGGTTTCATTTCCAGCGCGTGCCACATCGGCGCGCCATTCCGCCGGCAGCAGCGCCGGGTCGCGCAGGAACAGCGGGAACAGATCGTTGATGACGGCTGTCACGCGCTGGCGTTCGACGATGACGGTCGGCGCACGGTACATGCGGACAAACAGGAAGGACTTGATCGCCTTGAGGTTCTGGAACAGCGGCTTCGAGAACCGGATGATCGGTCCGTCCATGTCGCGGATGTCCTGAGCAGACTGCGGCCGTGCCGCCGCGAGCCGCTGCTCGGCGACAGTTATGACGTCTTCCACCATTACGCCGAAAACCCGACGCAGCGCCTCGTGCCTTCTCCGACCGGGATCGAGCCCGGGATAGAGGCGGTCCACGTCAGAGAAGGCCGGGCCGGTCACCGGCAGCTCCATCAGGTCGGCCTCAGAGAACAGCCCCGCGCGCAACCCGTCATGCAGGTCGTGGTGATTGTAGGCCACGTCATCGGCCACCGCCGCCACCTGCGCCTCGGCGCTGGCGAAGGTGGACAGCTCAAGGTCATAGCCTGCATTCACCTGCGCCAGCGCGTAAGGCAGATGGCGCGCGTCGGACACCGAATGTGCACCTGTCGCATTCGGCCCGAAGACCGGCCCGTTGTGCTTGGCGATGCCTTCCAGCGTTTCCCAGGTCAGGTTCAGCCCGTCGAAATCCGCGTAGTGCCGTTCCAGCGAGGTCACGATCCGAAGCGCCTGCGCGTTGTGATCGAAGCCGCCATAGGGCTTCATCAGTTCCGCCAGCGCATCCTCGCCGGTATGGCCGAAGGGCGGGTGGCCCAGGTCATGCGCCAGTGCGACTGCCTCGGCCAGTTCCACGTTCAGGCCCAGCGCACCCGCGATGGTGCGGGCGACCTGGGCAACCTCGATCGTATGGGTCAGGCGCGTGCGGTAGTAGTCGCCTTCGTGTTCCACGAAAACCTGCGTCTTGTGCTTCAGGCGGCGAAAGGCGGATGAATGGATGATGCGGTCGCGGTCGCGCTGAAAAGGCGAACGGAAGGTCGATGTCGCCTCGGGGAAGTTCCGCCCGCGGCTGGTCTCGGGGTGGCAGGAAAAGGGGGCGAGCGACATCTGGGCCCTTGTCTTGTGAGAGACGGTCGCGCGTCATATATTGATCGCAGCCCGGATTTCATAGGTTTGATGGTCATGGACCTGACGCTGCCCCCGAAAGTCACCCCACGTGCATTTGCCCGGCTGGCCGCGATCAACGCGGCGACGGGCGATGCGAAGGCGCTGCGCGTCGCGGTCGAAGGCGGCGGCTGTTCCGGCTTTCAGTACGACATCCGGCTGGACGACCCCGCTACGGACGATCTGGTGCTGGAAAGCGGCGGGCAGAAGGTGCTGGTCGACAGCATATCGCTGCCGTTCCTGCAGAACGCGGTGATCGACTTCACCGAGGAACTGATCGGCGCGCGGTTCGTGATCGAGAATCCCAACGCGACATCGTCCTGCGGCTGCGGAACCAGCTTTTCGATCTGAAGCCGCAGCACAGGGGACGGAACCGCCACCGCGCGGCTAAAGGTCAAATCCGCCCGCTGTGATGATGCAACCCTGCACGCGCTTGCCCTTCTTGTCCGCGGCTGCCAGCGCGTCGAGCCTGCGGGCGATCAGGGCGCGCGTCCCGATCACGCCGCGCCCCCGCAGCACGGTGCCCATGCCCGCAGAATCCGCGATCACGGCCCAGCACGCCGCAAACCTGCAGGTGGGTCCATAGACGGTGTAGCCGCTCTCGGCAGCCACCCGTGAGAGATCATCGGCGGTGACGGGCGGGGCCGTCACACCCAGCGCAATAACGGCAAACACAACCGTGACTCCGGCATCAAATCGAGACTTGGACATAGTGAAATGGTGCTCCAAAAGGTTGCCCGGTCCGGGCAGCACCGACACAATGGGAGGGACAAAAATTGCTTAACCAAAAACCGCCCGAACCGGACCAGAACAGAGTGCCGCAGGGTCAGCGAGGCTGCGAGTGGGGAAAACCTGACCCGGCGGAGCGGCGCATGCTGGAACCTGGTTTTGGCAATGGATCGCCCAGTTCTCATCCGAGGGGTGGATGGTGTTGCAAGGCACCGTATTCGCCCTAGGTTTGACCTCGCAGAAGGCGTTGTGGCGGGAAAGAAGCGAAAGATGACGACAATCCTGATCCTGGGCTCCGGACCGAACGTCACGGCGGCGCGCGCATGGCCGAAGGACCGTTTCGACGCCATCGTGGCGATCAATAATGCGCATCTGGTGCGGTCGGACTGGGACGTGCTGATACATCCGTTCGACTTTCCGGCGGAACGGATGCCTGCGGCGCTGACACCCGGCCAGCGCATCGTGACCGAAGACGACTTCGTGCCTGCCCAGAACGCCTATGGCGGGTTCGTCTATGCCGGTGCCACGATGGCCTTCACCGCAGGCTACTGGGCGCTGCACCATTACCGCCCCAGGGTGATCGCCTATTTCGGCTGCGACATGACCTATGCGACCACCGGGCGCACGCATTTCTACGGCACCGGCGCGCCTGATCCACTGCGCCCCGACATCACGCTGCAATCGCTCGAGGCGAAGTCCGCGCGGCTGATGGTGCTGGCGGCGCGGCAGGGCACCGCCGTCGTCAACCTGTCGTTCGCCCGGTCGCGGCTGATCTTTCCGCAGGTCACGATTGCCGACCTGGCAAGGGGGATCGAACCTGCACCGTTCAAGGCCTGCGCTGCCGGAACTGCCCTGCGGCGCGAGGCGTCATTGGACTATGTCGTCCCGTCGGGCCGCTACTGGGAAGAGGTGGATCGGTTCGACCCGGGCGAGTTGCGAAAGGTGGACGCAGTCTGGCGCGACGCGGCGCGAGCGCCTCTCCGGATGTCCGCTTAGCGGCTTGCGACCGGTCATGTGCCGCGTCATGCTGGCCGCATGAAGATCGCGACCTTCAACATCAACGGCATCAAGGCCCGGATCGAGGCGTTGCCTGCGTGGCTGGGTGAGGCGAAACCCGATGTGGCTCTGCTGCAGGAAATCAAGTCGGTGGACGACGCCTTTCCGCGCGAGGTCTTCGAGGACATGGGCTATCGCGTCGAAACCCACGGCCAGAAGGGGTTCAACGGCGTCGCGATCCTGTCGAAGCTGCCGCTGGAGGATGTGACGCGCGGCCTGCCGGGTGACGAGACGGACGAACAGGCGCGCTGGATCGAGGCGACGGTGATCGGCACCGCGCGCCGTGCGGGTCTGCGGGCTGTATCTGCCGAACGGCAACCCCGCGCCGGGGCCGAAATACGACTACAAGCTGGCCTGGATGGCGCGGATGCGCGACCGCGCGGCGGCCCTGCTGGCGACCGAGGATCCGGTGGTGATGGCGGGCGATTACAACGTGATCCCGCAGGCCGAAGACGCGGCGACGCCCCGAGGCCTGGACCGAAGACGCGCTGTTCCTGCCGGAAAGCCGCGCGGCGCATGCGGCGGATCGTGTACCTGGGGTTCACCGAGGCCTTCCGCGCGCGGGAACAGGGGCCGGGGCATTACAGCTTCTGGGATTATCAGGCGGCGGCCTGGGAAAAGAACAACGGCATCCGCATCGACCATCTGCTGCTTTCGCCGCAGGCGGCCGACCTGATGACGGACTGCCGGATCGACAAGGCCGTGCGGGGCGGCGACAAGCCATCGGACCATGTGCCGGTCTGGGTGGAACTGGCGGCCTGAGCCTCAGCCGCCCTGCCCGCCTGTCACATCCATCCCGTAAAGCCAGTCGAACCGCCCCAGCATCGCGGCCGGTGCCACCGCCCCGAGCATCCGCAGCCCCGTATGGCCGACCACCCGCCTGATCCCGGTCAGATGATAGTTCCGCGCATTCGTCCGGGCTGACTCGATCGCCCGTGTCACGCGCACCGCCCGCGCCGCCTGGAATGCCGCGAAGGCGGCTTCGGGCGTGTCGTGACGGGCAAGCGCCTCAGCCAGAACCCACGCATCCTCCAGCGCGAGGTTTGCCCCCTGCGCGAGGAACGGCAGCGTCGGATGAGCCGCGTCGCCGATGATGCACCGACGCCGCCGCCATGCCAGCGGGCCGCGACGGGATGCAGGAACAGGCCCCAGAGGCCCGGAGTTTCGACCGCGTCCAGCCAGCCCCGCACGCGGGGCGAAAACCCCGCGAAGGCCGCGCGCAGCGCCTCCGGTCACCCGTCAGCGACCAGCTTTCCTCGGTCCAGTCCCCCCGTTCCACCACCGCCACGATGTTGCGCAGGCTGCCGCCGCGCAGCGGATAGCTGACCAGATGCCTGCGCGGGCCCATGTGCACCTCGGCCACCGGCGGGTCGGCCGTATCGCCCGGAATGACCGCCCGCCATGCCGTCTGCCGCGTGAAACGAGGCACCACCCGCCCGTTCAGCGCGGCCCGCACGACCGAATGCAGCCCGTCCGCCCCGACCAGCAGGTCCGACGTGATCTCGATCCCCGCCGCAGTCACAAGCACCGGCACCGTGCCGTCCAGCCGCACCGAGGCGATGCGTGTGTCCAGCCGTATCCCGACCCCGGCCGCCTTGGCTGCACCGGCAAGCGAAGCGATCAGGTCGGCGCGGTGCAGGAAGCGGTATTCATCCGCAGGTCGATGCTTTGCGAGGTCGAGCCGCGTGACCATCCGCCCCGAGGGGCCGTCGAGCAGATGCACGCCCGTGGCACGCGGTGCCGCGTCCAGCGCCCCGCCCAGGCCCAGCGCGCGCAGCACCCGCGCCCCGTTCGGCGAAATCTGGATACCCGCGCCGACCTCGGTGATCGCCGCCGCCTGCTCCAGCACCGTCACGGACGCGCCACGCATTGCCAGTGCACAGGACACTGCAAGCCCCGCGATCCCCGCGCCCAGCACTGTGATCGGCCGTCCGATCAGCATCCCCGCCGCCGGATACGAAAACACCGGGGCGTTTCAGCCCCGGTGCCGTTCTGTTTCGGTCGGTGCTGCACGTCAGTCTTCGCGGTGAACCCGCTCGCGGCGTTCGTGCTTTTCCTGCGCTTCCAGCGTCATCGTCGCGATCGGCCGCGCGTCAAGCCGCTTCAGCGAAATCGGCTCGCCTGTCATCTCGCAATAGCCGAATTCGCCGTTCGCGATCCGCCGCAGCGCCGCGTCGATCTTCGTCACCAGCTTGCGCTGACGGTCGCGCGTGCGCAGTTCCAGCGCCCGGTCGGTTTCCTCGGACGCGCGGTCCGCGATGTCGGGCACGTTGCGGGCTGAATCCTGCAGACCCTCGATCGTTTCGGCCGACTGGTCCTGCAGGTCCTGCTTCCAGCCGATCAGTTTGCGCCGGAAATATTCCAGCTGTCTGTCATTCATGAATGGTTCGTCCTCGGCCGGACGATAGTCGTCGGGAAGAAAGACCTCGGCCTTCATCTCCGCTCCCTTCTGCTGGCTTGGGAGATCCGCGATTTGTTGGAACGCCATCGGGTAAGCTCCTTGGGCGCGCTCATAGCGCAAGCGCAGGGGGTTGTCACTAGCGCCCGAGCCGGTTCCGCCGCGGACCTTGCAGCAGGATTGCGGGGTCGGTAGAACGGCGGAAAGGCTAGGGCCGCTGCCCGGAAATTCCTATGAAATTCAACGGAACTGAGCGTTATGTCGCCCCGCCGGAGCTGACTGTTGCGGTCAACGCATCGGTCGCGCTGGAACGCCCTTTATTGGTGAAGGGAGAGCCCGGGACGGGCAAGACGGAACTGGCCCGCCAGGTGTCGCTGAGTCTCGGTCTGCCGCTTCTGGAATGGCATGTGAAGTCGACGACAAAGGCGGTTCAGGGCCTTTACGAATACGACGCGGTCAGCCGTCTGCGCGACAGCCAGCTGGGCGAGGAGCGGGTGCATGACGTGCGCAACTACATCCGCAAGGGCATGCTGTGGCAGGCGTTCGAGGCACCGGGCAAGGTCGTCCTGCTGATCGACGAGATCGACAAGGCCGACATCGAGTTTCCGAACGATCTGCTGCAGGAGCTCGACCGGATGGAGTTCTTCGTGCCCGAGACGGGCGAGACGGTGACGGCGCGCCACCGTCCCGTGGTCATCATCACGTCGAACAATGAAAAGGACCTGCCCGACGCCTTCCTGCGGCGCTGCTTCTTCCACTACATCCGCTTCCCGGACGAGGCGACGCTGCGCGCCATCGTCGCGGTGCATTTCCCGGGCATCAAGGAGGCGCTGCTGACCGAGGCGCTGACGCAGTTTCTGGAGATCCGGGAAACGCCGGGGCTGAAGAAGAAGCCATCGACATCCGAGGTGCTGGACTGGCTGAAGCTGATCCTGGCCGAGGACCTGACGCCCGAAGACCTGCGGCGCGACGGCCGCGACCTGCTGCCGAAGCTGCACGGCGCGCTGCTGAAGACCGAACAGGACGTGCATCTGTTCGAACGGCTGGCCTTCATGGCGCGGCGGGAGAGGTAGTCATCCAGGTATCGCGGCTTCAGGCAGGGACTTAGCCCCAGTTCACGTTCACGCCCCGCGTGTCGATGTGGATGAAGGTGTTGTAGAGCTTCAGCCCGCCCCGGAACCGGAATTCGGCCCTGCCGCCGTGTCGCGCCATTCCAGCGGCGCAGAAGCCGATAGCTCCCGCCGCCACCGTGACCGGTGCCCGTGCAAACCGTCGCGGAGCGGCAACCCATGTATCGTGCAGATCTTTCACGATCGAATGCAGAGCGGTCAAACCGGTTGCGTCGGCGGGCGCGAAGTCAATCGCGTTGAACGCGATGTGCTGGCTGAGCGCTGCCGCATCCGAAATATGGCTGTTGTAACGTCTCGGACCGATAGACCGAATTGAACCGGATCGACCCGCCGAAACGGTGCCCTCGCGGCCTGCAGCGCAAGAATTGTGGGCACGATGTTCGGCCAGATCGCCGCAGGCGGAACCGAGTTTGTCGGTCGGTCCGTGCGCGTCAGAAGTTCGCCGGCAGTGAAATTCACAAGGGCCAACGTCGAGACGAGGTCAGCAAAGGCCTGAGGTATGACCAGCATATCAAAAATCCTTCAAAAAGGGCGCTCGTTCAATAGCGCAAGGCTACCACATCAGCGCACCGCCGGGCAATTGCCCGCATCCGTCTCCACTTCTCTTCGCACCCACGATATGAAAATCATCTACTGATCCCGGTTCGAGGGTCAGGTCCGGATGGGGATGGAAATGGCTGGCTACAGACTCTACGGACGCATGGACACCGGTTCGGCGGCGACCGAGGCGGCCCTGGCTGAGGCGGGCGCTGACTTCACGGTGATCGCGGTTCCGAAGGACCCGGATGCAGCTGCGGCTGACGGCTATCACCGGATCAATCCGCGCGGGCAGGTTCCGGCGCTGGTCCATCCCGACGGCACGGTCATCACCGAGGGCACCGCGATCCTGCTGCATATCGCGGACGCTTTCCCGAAAGCGCACCTGGCCCCGGCCCCTGGCAGTTCCGCGCGGGGGCGCCATGACCGTTGGCTCCTGTTCTTTCACGCCAATCTTTACGAAGGCGAACTGCGCCGGTTCTATCCCGACCGCTACACGACCGATCCGGACGGTGTGCCGGGCGTTCAGGCGGCGGCGGAAGACTACGTCAAGCGGCACTATGTGCTGTTCGAGGCCCAGCTGGGCGAAATGGACTATGCGCTCGGGCCGCAGATCGCGGTGCTCGACATCTATCTCTGGATGCTGGTTCAGTGGTTCGACCGCGACTGGCTGGCCGACGCATTGCCCGAGGCTTCTGGCCGTGACCGACCGCGTGGCGGCGCGGCCCGCCATCGCATCGATCCACGCCGCGCATTTCGGATAGGGCACTGCATGGCGACCGACCGGGGCACCGTTGACTACATTGTGGAACAGGCCGCAGGGGCGGGCGGCGTGTCGGCCCGCGCCATGTTCGGGGAATACGCGCTGTACTGCGACGGCAAGGTGGTCGCGCTGATCTGCGACGACCAGCTGTTCCTGAAGCCGACCGATGCGGGCCGCGCGATCCTCGGGCCCGACCCGTCGATGGGCGCGGCGTATCCGGGAGCAAAGCCCAGCTATGCTGATCGCGGGCGACCTGTGGGACGACGCCGACTGGATGGCGCAGATCGTCCGTGCGACGGCGGACGCCCTGCCGCAGCCGAAACCAAAGAAACCGAAGGCCCAGGAAATGACAAGGACCGCGCCCGACCATCCGACCGACGACAGCGGTAGACGAAGCCGACTGGCGCCGGATCTGGACGAAGTATCTGGAGTTCTACAACACCACCCTGCCCGAAGCCGTCTATGCCCATACCTTCGCACGCATCGCGCGGGCGCGAGCATCCCGGCCCCTACGGCCTGATGGCCTTTCACGAAGGCAAGGCGGTCGGTCTGGTGAACTACATCTTCCATCGCCATGGCTGGAAGATCGAGGATGCCTGCTATCTGCAGGACCTCTACACCGCCCCCGAAGCGCGGGGCACGGGCGTGGGGCGCGCGCTGATCGAGGCGGTCTATGCCGAGGCGGACCGGATGGGATGCCCTTCGGTCTACTGGCTGACGCAGGAATTCAACTATGCGGGACGGATGCTCTATGACCGCGTGGGCGTGAAGTCGCCGTTCATCCGATACAACAGACCGGCCTGAGTTTCGCGGAATGCCGCGAAAGCGATTGGCGGAGCGCGGGCACGGCGGCTACGGTCGCGCGGCATGGCAGGACGGATCGATTGCGCGCATGACGGCGAAACCACCTATCGACATCCGCCCCCTGCATGTTGGGGACCGCACGGCGTGGAACGGACTCTGGTCGCGCTATCTTGCGTTCTACGGCACCGCATTGCCGCCGGCGCAGCATGACACGACCTTCGCACGGTTGACGGACCCCGACGGCGGGCTGCACGGGCGGATCGCCCTGCATGACGGACGCCCCGTGGGACTTGTGCATTTCCTCTACCACGCCAGCACTTGGGACATGTCAGGCACCTGTTATCTGCAGGACCTCTACACCGACCCCGGCAGTCGCGGCATGGGCATCGGACGGGCGCTGATCCAGTCCGTCTACGACCACGCGGCAGAGCGGGGGGTGGCGACCGTCTACTGGCTGACTGCGGACTCGAACGTCACAGCGCAGCGGCTTTATGACAGCGTCGCGGTGCGCACGGCCTTTCTGGTTTACGAGCGGGTGCAGCCATGATCCGGCGTCTGATACAGATTTCCGGCGTCCTGTTCCTTGCCGCCTGCTCGGCCCCTGCACCCGAGGCTGCGCGGCTGCCGCAGTCCATTCCCGACCTTCCCCCCGCCCGTGCCTTCGGCGCTGTCGAGGTCACGCCGCCGCAGCGATCGAACGCGCAGATGGCGCAGGACTTCATGGACCTGTCCTTCCGCATGGAAAGCGGCCGGGCTCTGCCGGTGTTCACGCGGTTCGAAGGTCCGGTCCGCGTGGCGCTGGCCGGGCGCGTCCCGCCAAGTGCGGCGGCGGACCTTGCGCGCGTACTGGCACGGCTGCGGTCCGAGGCAGGTGTCCCGGTCACGCAATCCGGCGGTGGGCCTGCGCAGATCACCATCGAGTTCATGCCGCGCTCAACCTTGGCCGGGCTCGTCCCCGAGGCCGCCTGCTTTGTCGCGCCGCGCGTGTCGTCCTGGGCGGAGTACCGCGGCGCACGGCGCGGCGGCAGGGCCGACTGGACGACGCTGACGGTGCGCGAACAGGCCGCGATCTTCATCCCGAACGACATCGCGCCCCAGGAAATCCGCGACTGCCTGAACGAGGAACTGGCCCAGGCGCTGGGCCCGCTGAACGACCTTTACCGTCTGCCGGATTCCGTCTTCAACGACGACAACATCCATTCCGTGCTGACCGGCTTCGACATGCTGATGCTGCGCCTGACATACGCGCCTGACATTTCCAGCGGGATGACGCCGGAGGAGGTCGCCGCACGTGTGCCGGGACTGATCGCACAATTCAATCCGCGTGGTGGCGCTGCGGGGCCCGTCTTTGTCGCGCAGGCCGATGGTCGGCGCGCCTACACCGATGCCATCGAGCGCGCGCTGGGTCCGGGTGCGGGCATTGCCGCGCGCCGGACGGCGGCACGGTCGGCCGTATCAGTGGCCGAGGCGGCCGGATGGGGCGACACGCGCACCGCGTTTGCCTGGTTCGTCTACGGCCGGCTGACCGCGGGGTCCGACCCCGATACCGGATTCCAGGCGCTTCTGCGCGCGGCGGCGATCTATCGGGGGTCGTCGCTGACTGCCCTGCACAGCGCGCATGTCGACATGCAGCTTGCCGCCTTCGCCCTGTCGCAGGGCGATGCCGACGGCGCAATTGCCACAGCGGACCGCGCGCTGCCGCAGGCGCTGCGCGCGCAGAACGCGGCCCTGACGGCGACCCTGATGATGGTCAAGGCCGAGGCGCTGGATCTGACCGGCAACACCGCAGCCGCCACGGCCCTGCGGCTCGACAGCCTGGGCTGGGCGCGCTATGGCTTCGGTTCGTCCGAAGACGTCCGCAGGCGGCTCGACGATATCGCTACGCTGTCTCCTGCGCGCAGGTTCGCCAAACAATGATCGTCATCGCAGGACTTCTGATCGGCGCTATCTTTGGCTGGATTCGCGCCGGGCGGCGCGGCGGCAACCGGCTGGACCG
This sequence comes from uncultured Alphaproteobacteria bacterium, assembly GCA_963819585.1. Taxonomy (GTDB): domain Bacteria; phylum Pseudomonadota; class Alphaproteobacteria; order Rhodobacterales; family Rhodobacteraceae; genus JAOADN01. The sequence continues at coordinate 27,604 of CAWFWP010000001.1, read as the reverse complement.
GCTGCAATATGCCGGTGTCCATGCCATCCTGTTCGCGGCAATCGGGATGATCCTGACCATCGGCATTGACCGGATGGTGCGATAGGACCGGAAAGGGGCGCGGATGTTCCTGCCGTTCTTCGCTACGCTCCGCCGCCATGGCGTTCCGGTCAGCCCGCGCGAATATCTCGATTTCCTGCGCGGCATGGCCGCGGGTCTTGCGACCTACGACATCGACGGGTTCTACCACTTCGCCCGCACCGCGATGGTCAAGGACGAACGCCATCTCGACCGCTTCGACCGCGCCTTTGCCGAAGCGTTTCAGGGCCTTGAAAGCCTTGACATCGCCACGCTGATCGACCGCGCCGACCTGCCTGCCGACTGGCTGGAAAAATTGGCTGAACGCAGCCTGACCGAGGACGAGAAGGCGGCCGTCAACGCGCTTGGCGGGTTCGACGCGCTGATGGACACCCTGCGCAAGCGTCTGGCCGAACAGCAGGGCCGCCATCAGGGCGGGTCGAAATGGATCGGCACAGCGGGCACCTCGCCCTTCGGCGCCTACGGCTACAACCCGGACGGGGTGCGGATCGGTCAGGAGGAAAGCCGCCACCAGCGCGCGGTCAAAGTCTGGGACCGGCGCGAGTTCCGCGATCTGGATGACGCGCGAGAAATCGGCACCCGCAACATCAAGATCGCGCTCCGCCGCCTGCGCCGCTGGGCGCGGACGGGAGCGGCGGACGAGCTTGACCTGCCCGGCACGATCCGCGCGACGGCGGATCAGGGCTGGATCGACGTGAAAACCCGGCCCGAACGGCGCAATGCCGTGCGCGTCCTGCTGTTCCTCGACGTCGGGGGATCGATGGACGCCCATGTGCGCATCGTCGAAGACCTGTTCAGCGCGGCACGGTCGGAATTCCGGCAGCTGGAGCAGTTCTACTTCCACAACTGCCTGTACGAAGGCGTCTGGCGCGACAACCGCCGGAGATGGGACGCGCAGATTCCGGTGGCTGACCTGCTGCGCACCTTCGGACGGCAGTACCGCTGCATCTTTGTCGGCGATGCGTCGATGAGCCCCTACGAGATCACCCATCCCGGCGGTGCGAACGAACACTGGAACGCCGAACCCGGCGCGGTCTGGCTGGCGCGCGCACGGGAGGCATGGCCGGGCGCTGTCTGGCTGAACCCCTTGCCCGAGACGCAATGGACACATACGCAGTCAGTGGCGATGCTGCGCAGGATGTTCGAGGACCGGATGTACCCACTGACGCTCGACGGGCTGACCCGCGCGATGCGGGCACTGCGGTGAACCGCATTCGCATCCTCTGGCAGCGCCAGCCTGTTGTGCTGTCGGCCTTCCTGATCGCTGCCGCGCTGGCGCTGTTCTTTGCCGTGCGCGCCGTCTCGGGTGCGATCTACTGGGCGACCCATTCGCAATGAGCCGATCAAGGGCTGGATGACGCCTGGCTATGTCGAGCGGTCGTGGGATCTCCCCAGAAAGACACTTGCCGGGCCGCTGGACCTGAAGCCGCTGGAACCGGGCCAGCATCCGCAGAACCTGCGCGAACTGGCCATCGCACGCGGCATGACCGAGGCCGAGATGATCGCGCTGGTCGAGGCCGAAGTGGCCAAGGCCGAAGCGCGGAAGCCCGAAAAGCCATGACCCACGCGACCGGTGCCCGATGACCGACTGGCTTCTGGGCCTTGTCCCGATCTATGGCATCTGGCTGGTCGCGGCTGCCACCTATTTGTCCTGCCTCGCTTTGCCGGTCCCCACCTCGGTCATCATGCTGGCGGCGGGCGGCTTTGTCGGCTCGGGCGATCTGTCGCTCGCGCCGGTTGTCGCTGCGGGCATCGGCGGGGCCGTCGCGGGCGACCAGACCGGCTTTCACCTGTCGCGCGCGGGCGGCGGATCGCTGCTGCGCCGACTGTCAGCCAATCCCGCGCGCGCCGCGATGATCGCCAAAGCCAGCGACTATGCCAACCGCCGTGGCCTGATCGCGGTGTTCCTGTCGCGCTGGCTGCTCAGCCCGCTGGGTCCGTGGATCAATTTCGTGGCCGGGGCCACAGGGATGACCTGGCTCGCGTTCACCGTCGCAGGCATCGCGGGCGAGGTGATCTGGGTGGGCCTTTATGTCGGCATGGGTCAGGCCTTTGCAGGCAGCATCGAAGCCGCGTCAGCGGCCATCGGCAACCTGCTGGGGTTCGTATTCGCGGGGGCGGCCGCGCTTGGGCTTGGCTGGTGGCTGCTGAGGTCAGCGCGATCCGGCGCCCCGGAATGACACAGCCATCTGGTGAAGGGCGCTGCCGATCCTATCTGTGAATCATGCTGAAACTCACTCCGATCCTCCTCGCCGTCCTCTACGGCCTACTGATGTGGCAGTTCTCGTCCTGGCGCACGCGCAAGGAGCTTGATGCGCGATCCGTCGCGCTGGCCGACCCGCAGCTTGAATCCGTCCTGCGCCGCCTGGCCGACGCGCTTGGCGTCGCGCGCATCCCGGTGAACATCTACGAGGTCGATCCCGTGAACGGCCTTGCCGCCCCCGATGGCCGGATCTTCCTGACGCGCGGGTTCTACCGCACATTCCGCGAGGGCGAGGTGACGGCGGATGAACTGGCATCGGTCATCGCGCACGAACTGGGCCATGTGGCGCACGGCCATGCGCGGCGGCGGATGATCGACTTCACAGGCCAGAACGCGATCCGCGTCGCGCTGGCGACCGTGCTGGGCCGGTTCATCCCCGGCGTCGGCGTCTATATCGCGGGACTGGCGGCCTCGCTTCTTGCAGCGCGCCTGTCGCGCCAGGACGAGTACGAGGCCGACGAGTGGGCCTCGGCCCTGCTGCTCAAGGCGGGCATCGGCACCGGGCCGCAGAAATCCCTGTTCGCCAAGCTGGGCCGGCTGACCGGCACGGAAAGCAAGGCACCGCCAGCCTGGCTGCTCAGCCACCCCCAGGCCGCCGACCGGATCGCCGCTATCGAGGCGAACGAGCGGAAATGGGGCCTGACCGGGGCCTGAGAAACACCGGGTCAGAACGCCTCCGGCTTCGCCTCGCGCGCCATGTGGTCGAGCACGGCATTGACGAACTTCGCTCTTTCCCGTCCGGGAAGAACGCCTTCGCCACATCGACATATTCGGTGATCGCCACCTTGGGCGGCGTGCCGACATCGACGATCTCGGCCCCCGCCGCGCGGAACAGCGCCCGCAGCACCGGGTCGATGCGGTCGATCGGCCAGGCCGCGACCAGCGCGCGGTCGGTCAGCTGGTCGATCCTGGCCTGCCAGTTCACCGCCCCCTCGACCACGGCGCGGAAATGGTCGAGGTCGCCCTCGGCCATCTCGTCGTCGTCATAGACCGCGCCGAAGCGGTGCGTCTCGAATTCGGTGCGCACCTTGTCGACCGTCTGGCCCGCTGCCTCCATCTGGAACAGCGCCTGCACGGCATAGAGCCGCGCCGCCGCCTTCGCCTGACGCTTGGCTGCCGTCTTTTCGGCCTGGGTCGCTCGGCGATGTCATGCGGTCTTGGGCCCCTCGCCCGCGATGCGGAATTCCCGCCTGCCGGGCGGAAGCCCATGCCCTTGGTCGCGCCGGCCCATTTCCGCGACAGCGCCACCAGATGCAGCGCCGCCGCCGCCGCGCCGCCGCCCTTGTTCTGCCCCGCAGGATCGGCGCGCACCTCGGCCTGAGCCCGGTTTTCCACCGTCAGGATGCCGTTGCCGATGCAGGCCCCCTGCAAGCCCAGCAGGCGACAGCGCCCGGCTGCTGTCATTGCAGACCGTGTCGTAATGCGTCGTCTCGCCCCGGATCACGCAGCCAAGCGCGACATAGCCGTCATAGTCGGCCAGCCGTTCGCCAGCCGATCGCGGTCGGCACCTCCAGCGCGCCCGGCACCTCGACCACCTCGACGCTCGGCCCCGGCAGCGGCCGCAACCGCCTTCGCCCCGGCGATCAGCTTGTCGGCGATGTCACGGTAATAGGGGCGCGACGACGATCAGCAGCCTCACCGGCTTGTCGAAGCGTCGGCAGCGGCAGTGCGCCATGGGGTCTCGTGTCGATCGGCCATGTCTTACTCCGCTGATCGGGCGGGTGCCGGCGATCGTCAGGCCATAGGCATCCAGCCCGACCACCTTCGGCTGCGGCGAGTTGGTCAGCAGGATGAGGTCGTGCAGCCCCAGCGCGACAGGATCTGCGCGCCGAGCCCGTATTGGCGCAGCGTCTGCGGCGAGACTTCGGACCGCGCCGACGATCTTCATCGTCAGGTCGCGCAACAGCACCACCACGCCGCGCCCTTCGGCCGCGATCGCCCGCATCGCGCCGGAACTCATGCGCGCGTCCCGGTCGCCAATGCCGAGCACATCCTCCAGCGGGTTCAGCGCATGCATCCGCACCAGCACCGGTTCGGGCGTCGTGACAGTCGCCCTTGGTCAGCACGATATGCTCGGCCCCCTGCGTGTCGTCGGTGTAGATCCGCATCAGCCAGTCGCCGCCGATCTCCGACCGTCACCGTCCGCTCTTCGGACAGCGGACCAGGTTGTCGTGGCGGCGGCGATAGGCGATCAGGTCGCTGATCGTGCCGATCTTCAGGCCGTGCCGCTGGGCGAAGGCGACCAGGTCGGGCAGCCGCGCCATCGTGCCGTCCTCGTTCATGATCTCGCAGATCACGCCCGAGGGGTTCAGCCCGGCCAGCCGGCTGATGTCCACCGCCGCCTCGGTATGCCCGGCGCGCACCAGCACGCCGCCGTCGCGGGCGCGCAGCGGAAAGATGTGGCCCGGCGTGGCGATGTCCTGCGGGCCTTTCGCGGGTCGATCGCCACGCTGACCGTCCGCGCCCGGTCCGCCGCCGAGATGCCGGTGGTGACGCCTTCGCGCGCCTCGATCGAGACGGTGAAGGCCGTCTCGTGGCGCGAGGAGTTCTTCGGCCGCCATCAGCTGCAGCCCCAGCGCGTCGATCCGCTCGCCGGTCAGCGTCAGGCAGATCAGCCCGCGCCCGTGCGTCGCCATGAAGTTGATCGGCGTTCGGCGTGCACATCTGCGCCGGGATCACCAGATCGCCCTCGTTCTCGCGGTCCTCGTGGTCGACCAGGATGAACATCCGGCCGTTGCGGGCGTCCTCGATGATCTCCTCGATCGAGGAGATCGCGTCGTGATAGGGCTGGGGCTGGCTTCGGTCATGGGTCCGCTCGCTGTCGGGGTCGGCATACACAAGGGCTGCCGGATTGGCCAGTGGGCGGGATGGCGCAGGTCGTGTGCGGATTGCACCCCCCGGTTCCGGATGTCGAACCTGTCCGGTCAGTTCGACGGAGACCCTTCGAAATAGCGCGCGCCTGGCAGAAAACCCGCCAGCCGCGCCGCTGCGACCCAGTCGCGTTCCAAGGCTGTCTCACCGATCATCAACACACGATCCGCCGGACAGCCCGCCGCCCGAAGAAGGTCGCCGATCATGTCGCGCGTCTCGGCCCAGCCCTGCCTTAGCGTCGGCGCAGGTGCCGCCCTGGCCGCGACCCCCGATCCGACAGCGTCCGCAGAAGCCGCACGGGCTCGACAGGAGGTAGCGCTGCGACCAAATGCCCGATGTTCCGGTTCGCGATCAGCCGGTCGCGCCGTGCGTCGTCGAGCCTTTGTCCGTCGCGGAAGACATGCAGGGCATTGGTCGAAAACAGGAACGCCACCAGATCGTGCCCGGTCGTGGCGCGGATGCCCGCGTAGGTCCGGTAGTCCAGCCCGATTTCCTTCGCGCGGCGGACCCGCAAGCGCACAACCTCCAGCGGCAGGACCGGCAGAAGGTCGGTCCGCGCCTGACGCCAGCAATGCGCGCGCCAGGATTGTCCGGTGGCCAGCGACGGGCCGCGGTTGTGCCCGATCCCGGTCACGCTGCCCTGCCAGTCGTTCAGCCGCGCGACGTAGCGGGCCAGCGTGTGGACCTCGAGGTTGACCATGTCGCCGGTCCTTGCCCGGCCCCAGGTCGTGACCTGTTTCGATGGGGGACGATGTCCACCCGAAGGTCGCGCCGTCGACCTCGTTTACGGTGAGCGAGGTTCCGTCGAGCGCGATCGATCCCTTCGGCGCGATGAAGCGGGCCAGAGCGTCCGGCGCGCGGAAGGTGAATTGGGTCGATGCGCCTTCGTCCCGCATGGCACGCCCGCCTGTTGCAATGGGTACAAGATATGGCGGCGCTGTGCAAACCGAATAATATTTATTGGTGTGACGGTTCAGAAGCGGAATACGACCGCCTCTGCGCAGAAATGGTCACTGCTGGAACTCTGATCAAACTCAACCCGGCCAAACGTAAAAATTCTTACCTCGCCCTGTCCGACCCCACCGACGTGGCGCGCGTCGAAGACCGTACCTTTATATGTAGCAAAAATAAACAGGATGCAGGCCCGACCAATAACTGGACCGAGCCCGCTGAAATGCGTGCTACGCTGAATAAATTGTTCGACGGCTGTATGCGCGGCCGCACCATGTATGTCGTACCGTTCAGCATGGGCCCGTTGGGTTCGCACATCGCGCACATCGGCGTGGAGATTTCCGATTCGCCTTATGTCGCAGTGAATATGAAAATCATGACGCGCATGGGCAAGGCCGTTCTCGATGTACTCGGAGACAAAGGCGAATTTGTTCCGGCCATGCATACAGTCGGCGCGCCGCTCAAGGCAGGCGAAAAAGATGTCGCTTGGCCGTGCAATAAAGATCACAAATACATTGTGCATTTCCCCGAGACGCGCGAAATCTGGTCCTACGGTTCCGGTTACGGCGGCAACGCATTGTTGGGCAAAAAATGTTTCGCGCTACGCATCGCCTCGACTATGGGCCGCGATCAAGGCTGGCTGGCCGAACACATGCTGATTCTCGGCGTGACTTCGCCGACGGGTAAAAAATCCTACGTCGCCGCAGCCTTCCCCAGCGCGTGCGGCAAAACCAATTTCGCCATGTTGATTCCGCCGAAAGAAATGAATGGCTGGAAAATCACGACTATCGGCGACGATATTGCGTGGATTAAGCCGGGGAACGACGGTCGTTTGTACGCCATCAATCCTGAAGCCGGCTATTTTGGCGTTGCGCCGGGCACCTCGATGCAATCGAACCCGAACGCGATGAACACGCTGCATGAGAATGTGATTTTCACCAACGTCGCGCTGACCGATGACGGCGACGTGTGGTGGGAAGGCATGAGCAAAACTTTGCCCGAGCATCTCACCGACTGGCAAGGCCAGTCATGGACGCCCGCGAGCGGACGCAAGGCGGCGCATCCAAATGCGCGCTTCACTGCACCGGCGACGCAATGTCCGTCGCTTGATGATGACTGGGATAATCCAGCAGGCGTACCCATCAGCGCGTTTATTTTCGGCGGACGCCGCAGCAATACGGTACCGCTGATTACCGAAACCGCGACCTGGCAAGACGGCGTCTATCTCGCCGCGACCATGGGCAGCGAAACCACCGCCGCCGCCGCAGGCCAACAAGGCATCGTGCGGCGCGACCCATTCGCCATGCTGCCGTTCGCCGGTTATAACATGGCGGATTATTTTAACCACTGGCTCAACATCGGCAAAAATTTATCTAACCCGCCAAAAATTTTCGGCGTGAATTGGTTCCGCACCGACGCCAACGGCAAATTCATCTGGCCCGGTTTCGGCGACAATGCGCGCGTGTTGAAGTGGATCATCGAACGTTGCGAAGGCAACGCCAGCGCGGTGCAATCGCCGCTCGGTATGCATCCAACTTTTAGTGATCTCGATTGGAACGGCATCAATTTCAGCGAACACGATTTCGACCACATCATGTCGATCAGCGATGATGAGTGGGATTTGGAATTGGATTCGCACAAAGAGTTGTTCGACAAACTGGCTGATCATTTGCCGAAAGAACTCAATGCGCGACGCGAAAAATTTCTCGCCGCGTTTAAGCAAATCAGTTAATTGATTTCATTTAGCCAATAACAATAGCCCGACACTTCAATGTCGGGCTTTTTATTGGTTGTAACGGAATTCAAAGCAGCGCGTTATTATACTTGCAGCACCGCTTGACAAATTGCAAATAATTCAATATAATCATATACTTACCATAATATGCTCGGTACGGTTTTTTTGCTGCCCAATTCAACTATGCTGAGGCATACTGTCACCTGAATTTTTTATTAAGGAATCATCATGCGTAAAATTTTTCTCGGACTGGTAGCCATGGTTGCATCATCCAGCGCATTCGCAGATGCCACTATCGATCAATTACAAAATCTCGGCAGCCAGCAACAATTCCGTTCGCTGTCAGAAGATCTGGGTTCGGCACTGAGTTACAAATCATTGTCGCCGGGCGATCCGCTCGGCGTGACTGGTTTCGACATCGGTGTCGAAATCACGGGCACTTCCATTAAGAATAAAGAAATTCTGGATCTGGTCACATCCGGCAGCGCGCCATCATTGTTGCCGGTGCCGAAACTACATGTGCATAAAGGCTTAGGTTTGTTTGATATTGGCGGCTCTTATTCCGCCGTGCCTGGCTCCAACATTAAACTCTGGGGCGCTGAAATTCGTTATGCCCTGCTCGAAGGCACCGTGGCAACGCCCGCGCTTTCGTTACGCGGGAGCTTCAGCCAACTCACCGGCGTCGATCAACTCGATTTCGACACTAAAGGCATCGATATTTCCGTGTCAAAAGGATTTCTCATCGCCAAACCGTACGCGGGCATCGGCCAAGTGTGGGTGTCCAGCACACCTAAAGGCGTCCCCACGCTGAGCCCTGAAAAATTCACCCAGACCAAAGTGTTCGCCGGTGTGAATCTCAACTTTGGCTTGACCAATGTGGCGTTTGAAGCCGACCGCACCGGTGATGCGACTTCATACGGCGCTAAACTCGGCTTTCGTTTCTAAACTATGCGCCGCCTATTATTAACAAGCTTGGGGGTTTTTATTGCGGGATCGTCCACTGCGTTTGCCTTACCGGCTGATTCCCGTGTGCCCGGCGGCGTCGCCCTCATCCCGATTGCCAGCGCAAAAACGGCTGCCCCTCACGTCACGTTTCGCGGCAAGCGCGCCTTGGTGATCAAAGAAAATAGTAATTGGGTGGCGCTGGTAGGTTTGCCCCTTAGCCTCACGCCCGGTCAATACGATATCTCTTTGCAGCAAGCAGGAAAATCCACAACCAAAAAATTCCGCGTCGTTGATAAAAAATATCCTGAGCAACGCGTCACCATCAAAGACACGCGCAAAGTCGAGCCGAATCCGGAAGACATGGCGCGCATAGAAAGCGAACAACCGAAAATCGACATCGCGAAAAATACTTTCCGCGATACACAAGAAGTGGATTTGAAATTGCAACTCCCCGCAGACGGCCCGCTGTCCAGCCGCTTTGGCTTGCGCCGCATCTTTAACGGCCTGCCGCGTAATCCTCACTCAGGCCTCGACATCGCCATCCCGACCGGCACATCCGTTGTATCCGCAGCTAACGGCAAAGTCATCGATACCGGCGATTATTTTTTTAACGGCAACACCGTGTTCATCGATCACGGCCAAGGCTTAATCACCATGTATTGTCACCTGAGTGAAATCAATGTGAACGTCGGCGACGTAGTGACCAAAGGCCAGCCGCTCGCCTTATCCGGCATGACCGGGCGTGTCTCCGGGCCGCATTTGCATTGGTCGGTGATCATGAACGGCACAATGATTGACCCGGAAATTTTTGTCAGCACTGCACCGCAATAAATCCCGCTTCATTCCCCGGAATAAACCGCAGAACAGCAGCCCGCACTCCCGAAAATATAGGGTGAACACTGTATTTTGCGTCTACTCAGTAGATATTCCCCTTTTTCTTTCGCATACTTTGCTCCAGTAATTGGTATTGCGTCGCGTGAAACACCATGCGCACAAACTTTCCTCGGAGCAAAACATGAAAAATAAATGTACTTCATTCGTTCAATATCTATTCAGTGTCGCCACATTATTCGTTGCAGGTTTGTCTGCAACCTTTGCCGAGGCGCAACAAGTGGGTTTTTATCCAATGAGTATCCCGCCGTCTAGCTCACACTTTGGATATGGGGTTGGCGACCTTAATAACGATGGGAATGACGATATTGTCACCATCACATACGACGGAACCGCCCCTATCTTCATACCCCCTCGCGGTGGTTTTAGTAGATATCAAAGAATGGCTTTGCAATCCTTTGTCAATGCAACTGACGGTTCGTTTCGCACCCCCATCATTCTTCCGACTAATTTTTATACTTTTCAGTCATACGATCGCATAGGGGGTGGTGGCGGCTTCTTTATAAGGGGCCTGATAGATATTAACGGCGATGGCAAGTTAGATGTATGCCTGAAAGATGTCATCCCAGACAGCCCGGAATTGCAAGCTGGCGCTGCGTCTAATTCTCTTGCAACAGAATCCGTATGTTACCTAGGTATGGGTGATGGAAGCGTTAACCCCAATTACATAAAACTGACGCTCCCCACGACACCTGCTTTCAGTAATGCTGTTTTTGCCGATCTGAATGGTGATGGGAAAGCCGATTATATCGCGCCAATTCCAAGCGCTACTGGTTTTGATATTGCAATTTCTTATGGCGACGGCAGCGGGGGCTTTTCTGCTTCACCTTCCGTTAAAGTACCTGTCACCACACCGTCAGGATCGACTCTCACGAGGGTAATGAGTTTTAGCATTTTCGATATCAATAGGGATGGACGCAAAGATATTATATTTATGGCGGATAACCCTACCGCCCTTTTCGCAAACGAACAATCTCTACATGTCATGACAGCAAATACAGGCGGTGGATATCAAGATACTATTTTTGATAGTTTCCATTCGTCAGTACCCACAGAGAAACATTCAGGGTACCGCATCGCGGACACTCAGGCCAATGGCACTATCGCGCTTTGGCTACTGCCGTACAACTTTAATTATAGTAGAAATGAACCCGCTGCCGTCTCCAGCGGCAGTACGAAAGTATATTTCAGCAATAATCAAGGCTCGTTCGATCTGGTACCTTCACTTAGCAACAAATATCCTGCCTTTTTTGGTGACTTCAACCAAGATGGCATCGTTGACGTCGTTACTTATTTGGGGCTCACTTTAGGAGCAACGCTGAACGTTCAAGTTGATACCTTTCAACAAAATGTCGGCTTAGGCTCTGGACAATTCACAGACGGAAGTATTTTCTATAAGCGCTATGACCGATCTGGTTTTAACTCGCCCACACTGGTGGGGCCCTATCGATTTGGGGTAGGTGGCAAGCTTGGCTTTTTAGCTGCGAATTATAATATTACTATGTCAACTAACATTATTGAACCCTATACCGTGTTAGCCGGCGCACAAAAAATGATTACCGAAACGTTCATACAGTTTCCAGGCACTTTTGCCGCTGGTCAATCTTTCACCTTAAATGCAAATATTTATCAAGCCGGATATCAAAGTTTGGTCAACGGAACAGGCACTTTCAAAATAGATGGAGTACCGGTGGGAACCGTAGCTGTCAATAATGGTATTGCCACTATTAATAATATTAGCGTGGCAACGTCTGGAGTGCGCACGCTTAGCTTTAATTACGATGGGGACTCACTTAATGCAGCCAGCCAAGGAAGTTACCAATTATTCTTTTCTGATCCTATAAGTATCAGTAGTATAAGTAATGTCAGCGTAAGGGAGGGCGAAAAAGCGGTATTCAATGTAAAGCTGAGTGCCCCAACAACAGCGAATACCGGGATTGTTACAAAGTTAATTGGTAGTACTGCAACCATCAATAGTGATTTTTCTACGGCGGTAGAGTATTCGGATGATGGGGGAGCAACCTATACGACACTCAATACAATTTACACGCTTGAAGAATCACGAGCAGATATCAAAATAGGGGTTTCGTCATTTTTGCTCCGTGTTACAACATTGACCGATACTTTGGATGAAGGAGATGAAACCTTCAGCCTAACTTTAAGTCCTTTATATTACTTGGTTGGAGGAAATGTCATCGGAACTGGCACCATTCAGAATAAACCTGTTCTGCCGCCATTGCCAAAAATTACCGCTGTCAGTGATTCCACGGTGAAAGAGGGTCAGAAAGCGAAGTTTACCGTGTCGTTCAGCGCGGCAACGGCACAGGTCGCCACGCTCAAACTGTCGCTAATCGATGTCACAACAACTGGCGCGCTGGATTACTCGACTACGTTTAGCTATTCCGACAATAACGGCGCCACTTACAAATCAATGCCGTCTGGCGGAACGGCAACCATACGAATAGGAACGAACTCCGTATTGGTGCGCGTCGAAACCTTCAAAGATGCGATCGATGAGTCGGCCGAAACGTTCAGGCTGCTGGCCGAACCGCTCACTGGCTTGTCACCGGAAGCCGGAAGCGGTATCGGCACGATAATTAACAAGCCCGTGCCAAAGAACTGGCGGGATAGGTTAAAAGATCTGCTGGACGACCTGGATGATCAAGGCGGTGAACGAACAAGCCGCATTCGGGATTTCTTTATCGCCAAACAGTTCACTGCGCGGGCTTTGACGCGCTGAAACGCGATTTGAACTAATCTTCCAGCATGCGCATTTCGTACAGATAGCTAACGTTGGTGTAATAAACGGTATCAGTGCAGGTCGAGGCTGGGGCATCGGTAAGATATTGAATCACTGGAAATAAAACTAGCTGCTTTTAAGGATATTCAAAAGAAAAGAGCGGCCTCGAGCCGCTCTTTTTTAGCCCATTATTTGCGCGTGTTATTTGTTACTAAGCGTTGCTTTGAACCAATCCTCTAGCATGCGCATTTCATGCGGATAAGTTGTGTTGGAGTAACGAGTGGAAATCCGATTCAAATAGGCCATGTCGGCAATATCCGCTTCACTATCCGTCACGACTTTTCCATCCGTCTCCAGCACGTAATGAAATCTCATTCGAGGCCAGTCGGCGCCACCGCGCAATACGCGCTTGTCGCGAAAGCGGCGGCTGGTGTAGTCAATTCTTCCCGCCAGATCGACATCGAGCACTTCCACTTTGAGGTTCTGATTTGGGGCGAGATATTGTTCACTGAGAATTTTGAAATGTTGTTCCAGCACATTCAGCGCGGCGCTGGATTCCTGGCTATAAAAGCCGATGTCGGTAAATTCCGTTGGCTTGACGAAGGTGACGGTCGTTGTCGCACTTGCCTGGGTGGCGGCAAAACCCAAAGCCAACACGCACAAGCCGTGCTGTAAAAATCTGTTCATAATTGCCCCTATCATTCGTCTAAGCCTATACAAGGTTTGAGTATAATTCTCTCTCTCTGGTTCCATTTAGTTTAAGCGTACAGCGAAATTCTTATGCTCGTCAAACACGTATAACTATTTGATTATATTCACTTTATATAGGCATTGCAGATGCATAATCAACTCAAATTGTCGTTGCAGCAAATGCAAGCGGGCAAAACAAAAACGGCGGACTTCACACACGCGTGGCGTGAAGAAAATCCTCTGCTGCCGCAATTGCCGGAAAAGTATCACCGCGTATTGGATGACTTGCTCATGCGACTCGAATCGAGCCAGTTATTTTCCGGCGAAGCTTGCGCTTTTAGCCAAACGGATTTGCTCAATAGTTTGCAAACCTGGCTGGATAAGGCTGAACAATATTTGGCCAAGCAAAGCAACGACGCGGCGTAATCTCCGGCGGGTCCCACCCGCCGTAAAATAAATCGCGTAGCGAACATCCTGTTTTTTTTCGGCGGTTATAACCCGCCCTTGTATTTATTTCAACACTGGCAACGGATCTGGCCTGCCATCCGGCACTGGCGTACACGTCGCGTTCATCACCATCGCCAGAAACGCGTAATAGCCATTGATACCTATCATGTCCATCACGCCTGCATCGCAAAATTGACTTAGCGCACGCAGGTAGGTGTCATCCGAAACTTTTTGTGTTTGATGCAGCTCGGTGCAAAAACGATAAACGATGTCTTCTTCATTACTCATCTCTGTTGGCTCACGCCCATGGGCGATGGCGTCAATATGCTCAGCCTTAATCCCCGCTTGTAATGCAATAGGCGCATGGATCGACCACTCGACTTGTTGCGTCCAATGCCGCGCGGTAATCAAGATCGCCAACTCTGACAAACGCGTGCCGATGGCGCTGCTATAACGCAAATATTCGCCGACGCGTTGCGCGCGATCCATCAACTCCGGGCTGCGGATCAACGGGACAAACGGGCCATACAGCGCACCGCGCGGGCCTTTAATAATTGCTTCAGCATATTTTTTTTGCGTCTCATTCATTTGCGCCAGCGCAAGCGGCGGCATACGGTCTTGGGGCATGGCAATTCCTGTAAGTCGTCCAAGGCGTATATTACCGCTTGCGTAAAATAATGGCGCATACTAAACAACGCAAAAAAACGCTTCTTAAATTACGCTCAGCCCAGGCCTTTTACTATCGCTTCCATTTCTTGCTCGCCATAAGCGCGCAATGTCGTCGTTCTGATATTGCCTTGCATCGCGGTCGCGAGCCCCGCCTTGGTCGCGGTTTCGTCATTCGGCGCATCGACGATTACCACCATGTCGTAATTGCCGACCGTCCAGTAAATGGCATCCCACTTCACACCCATTTTCTCAAACGCCTGCTTTGCCGCGCGCGCACGCGTCACCGTATCCCTGACGTTCTTCACGCCTTGATCGGTCCAATTGCCTAGCACCACATATTTAGCCATGTTGTTCTCCTTAACTTCCCCCAGGCACCATTGCCTGTTCTTTCAGTATAGGAACTACTTCCGCATAATGCAGGCAAGCGGTAACATAAGCGTTACACCACTGGAATCGATCCATATGCCTGACTCACTCTCACCCACGAAATCCAACCATCGCAAAATCGTGCGCGGCGCCTGCCCGCACGATTGCCCGGACACCTGCGCGATGCTGGTCACGGTCGAGAACGGCGGGGCGATCGAAGTCCGCGGCGCGCCGGACCATCCGCCGACGCGCGGCACGCTGTGCACGAAGGTCGCGCGCTACCTCGAGCGCACCTATTCCGACCAGCGCGTGCTGCATCCGATGAAGCGCGTCGGCAAGAAAGGCGAAGGCCGCTTCGCGCGCATCTCCTGGGACGAGGCGCTCGACACGATCGCCGACAAGTTTCGCCGCATCGCGCATCGGCCGACGGTCCGCAGGCGATCGTGCCGTACAGCTACGCGGGAACGATGGGCCTGCTGCAAGGCGGGTCGATGGACCGCCGCTTCTTCCACCGGCTCGGCGCGTCGCTGCTCGACCGCACGATCTGCGCGACGGCCGGCAAGGCGGGCTGGGTCGCGACCATCGGCGCGGCGATGGGCACGGACGTCGAGCAATTCGAGAACAGCCGGCTGATCCTGATCTGGGGCAGCAACCCGATCGTCTCCAACCTGCATTTCTGGACGCGCGCGCAGGAAGCGAAGCGCCGCGGCGCGAAGCTCATCGCCATCGATCCGTACCGCAGCGCACACCGCGGAGAAATGCCACGAGCACATCGCGCTGCTGCCGGGCACCGACGCGCGCTGGCGCTCGGGCATGATGCACGTGCTGATCGCCGAAGACCTGCTCGACCACGACTACATCGACCGCTACACGCGTCGGCTTCGACGCAGCTGCGCGCGCGCGCCGCCGAATGTCCGCCGGACGCGCGTCGCGCAGCACCTGCGGCATCAGCGCCGAAACAGATCGTCGAGCTCGCGCGCGACTACGGCACGATCAAGCCGGCGGCGATCCGCCTCAACTACGGCATGCAGCGCCACGCCGGCGGCGGCAACGCGGTGCGCGCCATCGCCTGCCTGCCGGCGCTGGTCGGCGCGTGGCGCGATCCGGCGGGCGGCGCGCTGCTGTCGTCGTCGGGCACCTATCCGGTCGACACCGCGGCGCTCGAGCGGCCCGACCTCATCCGCGGCACGCCGCGCACGATCAACATGACCGCCATCGGCGACGCGCTGCTCGACGCGCGCGACCCGCCGATCCGCGCGATCTACGTCTACAACTCGAATCCGGTCGCCGTCGCGCCGGAGTCGGCGAAAGTCGCCGCCGGCTTTGCGCGCGACGATCTCTTCTGCGTCGTGCACGAGATCTTCCAGACCGACACCGCCGATTACGCCGATATCCTGCTGCCGGCGACCACGCAGCTCGAGCAGACTCGACGTGCACAGTTCGTACGGCCACCTGTACGCGCTCGCGAACAATCCGGCGATCGCGCCGCTGGCGAAGCGAACCCAACACCGAGGTGTTCCGCCTGCTCGCCGCGCGCATGGGCTTTGCCGAGCCGTGCTTCCGCGACAGCGACGACGACCTCGCGCGCAACGCATTTCTGCCGGGCATAAAAATATGCAAGGCATTTCGATGGGAGACTCTGAAGCGGGACGGTTGGCAGCGATTAAACGTGGATAAAAAATTTGCGCCGTTTGCGCATGGCGGTTTCCCACTCCTTCAGGAAAATGCGAATTTTATAGCGCGACGCTGAAATCACAGGGACACGATCCGCTGCCGACCTACACGCCGCCGCGCGAGTCGCTGCAAGCATCACCCGCGCTGGCAAAAAAATATCCGCTAGCGATCATCTCGCCGCCGGCGCGCAATTTTCTCAATTCCTCTTTTGCCAACCTACCGATTTTTCTCAAGGAAGAAAAACAACCGCACCTGGAAATCCATCCTGCCGACGCAGCAGCACGCAGCATCACCGATGGCGACTTGGTAAAAATATTTAATGACCGCGGTTCCTTCAGCGTCAAAGCAAAAATCACCGACAAAGCACGACAAGGCGTCGTCATTGCGTTGTCGATATGGTGGAAAAAATTATCACCCGATGGCCGGAATGCTAACGAGGTGACCTCGCAAGCGCTCACCGATATGGGTGCAGCGGCGACGTTCTATGATGCCTTGGTGCAGGTGGAGAAATTGAGCTAACTAATAATTTATTAGGCGTCGTTATTGCGAAGAAAGAATTGCTCACCCTTCTGCGCCGCCGCTATTTTTGCTGTGTATCGGGGGCCGTCGGCGAGAACCTGTTTGAGCTACGCGGTGTTTCAGATTTCGATTGAAGGTGAGAGCGAGTTTTCTCGCCGCCCGATAGACAGCAAAAATAGCAGCGACAAAAAACCAAAAAACAAAAAGCAGCGCGGCGGGTTCGCCTTTTTTGGTTACTTTTTTGGCGAAGCAAAAAAGTGACTAGCCGCCGGGCTACCCCCGGCAATACTATTCAGAGCTCGAATCATTCAGATTAAGAACGAACCGCATTCACCCCCATCCCAACCTTCCCCCGTCAAGGGGGAAGGAGCGTGGACATCAAAGTTTCTGCAGATTGGTGATGAGGCTGAAAGCTTTTTGCGTGCGCATGGCGCACCCTACATCTGCTATATATATAGTATTCGTAAAGGTTAACCATGAACCACCCCGCCACCAACCCGCAAAACCACGACATCACCAACCAGCCGCCGCCGCTGGAGAATTTCAATTTATTCAACACGGACCATGTTCTGCGCGAAGCGGTAAGGCGCGAAGGCGCGGACTGGGCACAACAAGAGCTTTCGCATTTGGGCGCAGAGTTAGGGCGTGCAGAAACTTTGAAGCTCGGCGTACTCGCCAACCAGTTTCCACCTCAACTCAAAACCCATGACCGCTACGGCAACCGCCGCGACGAAGTCGAATTTCATCCGGCCTGGCATGAGCTGATGGCCTTGATGGTGTCGCATGGTGTACACGCGCAACCGTGGGCGCAGCCGCGTGCAGGCGCGCATGTGGCGCGCGCAGCGGCGTATGTGATGCATGCGCAAGTGGAAAACGGCACGCAGTGTCCGCTCACCATGACTTACGCGGTGTACCCGGTGCTGAAAAAGCAGGCACTCAATTCACCATGGCTGCGCGATGCGTGGCTGCCGAAAATTATTTCAACTAAATACGATGCACATTTTTTGCCGGTGGAACAAAAAACCGGCGCGCTGATCGGCATGGGCATGACGGAAAAACAGGGCGGCTCCGATGTGCGCGCCAACACTACGCGCGCAACGCTGATCGTCGGCTCGTCCAACGAATACCGTATCACCGGCCACAAATGGTTTTTTTCCGCGCCGATGTGCGATGGCTTTCTGGTGCTGGCGCAAGCTGCCGGCGGGCTATCGTGTTTTTTCATGCCGCGTTTTACGCCGGATGGTTCACTAAATAACATTCGCATCCAGCGTCTGAAAGACAAACTCGGCAACAAGTCCAACGCGTCGAGCGAAGTGGAATTTTTCGATGCCTATGCACTTCTGCTCGGCGAGGAAGGGCGCGGTATTCCTACCATTTTGGAAATGGGCACCTACACGCGTCTCGATTGCGCCATCGGCAGCGCGGGCATGATGCGCATGGCGGTGGCGCAAGCGACGCACCACGCGCAACATCGCATGGCCTTTGGCAAAAAACTCTCGCAGCAGCCGCTGATGCAAAACGTATTGGCCGATTTGGCGTTGGAGTCGGAAGCGGCGACGGCTTTGGTGATGCGCCTCGCGCGAGCGTTCGATAAACAAGACGATGAAAACGAATCAGCGTTACGCCGCCTGCTCACGCCCGCAGTGAAATACTGGGTATGCAAACGCGGCGCCGATGTTGGCGGCGGAAGCGATGGAAGTGTTGGGCGGCAACGGCTATGTGGAAGAAAGCATGATGCCGCGCATATACCGCGAGATGCCGCTCAATTCCATTTGGGAAGGGTCGGGCAATGTAATGTGTCTCGACGTATTGCGCGCGGCGGGCAAAACGCCGCAGGCTTTGCAATTGGCGTTCGATGAAATGGCTCTTGCCAATGGCGCGAATACCGCGCTGGATGAGTTTGTCGTGAAATTAAAAAAAGAATTTTCGGACGACACGCAGGTAGAATTACGCGCACGGCGGCTGACGGAAATGTTATGTCTCGCGTTGCAGGCTTCGTTGCTGGTTCGCTTCGCGCCGGCTTTTATTGCCGATGCTTTTTGCGCCTCCCGCCTGGGTAAAAATTTTGCTGGCACATTCGGCGCGCTGTCGCCAAAATGTGATTTTAACGCAATCATCGCCCGCGCAACACTCACGCACTTGTAAAATTTATTATATAAATCAAGTAGTTATCGATAAAACATTGTTGATCTCAAGGGAGAAAAACTGTGATGGATGATTACCCGAACAAGCCCGCAACGGGTTTTCTCGACCGCCGCGAACAGGCCATCAATCGTCGAGAGCAGGCCGTCACGCGCCGCGAACAAACACTGGCACGCAAGGAACACGAACTCAACGATTTATTTGAAACTGCCGCAGTCGCGCTGAATTGGGTGGGCTCGAACGGCATCATTCTCTGGGCCAACAAAGCCGAATTGGATATGACAGGCTATGCCGGTGCGGATTATGTCGGCCACCATATCCTGGAATTTCACGCCAACCGTATTTTGCTGGATGAGTTTGTCGCGCGTCTGGAACAGCGTGAAAACGTGGGTAACTTCGAAACCCAGTTGCGTTGCGCCGACGGCAATATCAAACACGTACTGATCAACACCAGCGTCATTTGGGACAACGGAAAATTTCTTTACCATCGTTGTTTGATGCGCGACATCACACAACGGGTCATGGCAGAAAAATCCCTGAAGGAAACCAATGAAGAACTGGAATTACGCGTCATGCTACGCACGCAGGAACTGGAACTGACCAATCAGGACTTGCGCGACGAGATGGTTCAACGCGAACGCGCACTCAAATTAGTGCGCGCCAGCGAACAGCGCTTCCGCGATATTGTAAATGCCGCAGGTGAATCGGTGTGGGAGTGCGATGCAGATTGGCGATTAACCTACGTATCCGACCGGCTGGAAAAAGTGCTGGGCTACGACAAGCGCGAAGTGCTGCGCCGCCCTATCAGCGACTTCATGTCCAAGCGCGAAGCTTATCGCGTGAGTAAATGGTTTACCGAACGCGTACCGGAAGGTTTTCCCTTCCGCTATCTTGAATGCGTCTTTACTTCAAAGTGGCACGACCATATCTGGCATCAGATCAACGGCGTACCGATTACCAACGAAGAAGGTAAAGTCATCGGCTATCGCGGCACGGCGCAAGATATCACCGACCGGAAAATGGCGGAGACGCACATCAAAAATCTAAGTGCGAGCGTGCTGGAACGGTTTCAGGAAAAATATAGCCGGGTAGATAAAAAAGAATGACCCGCAGGACGGCTGACCGCCGTCCTGCGTAAAAGAAGAATTAGTGGTAAGTTACTTTTTGCGTCATGATCTCGCCGAATTCGTCGAGAAATTCATCGACGGTTTCGGCTGACGAATCCTGTTGTATCACTTCGCTGAGTGAATGGCGGAAGCGGATCGCGGTTTCACCTTGTATGAACGTGCCTGTGCCGGACTGCTTGTCCACCAGCTCGAAGCCGTTAAACGCCGCGTATTCCACCACATAATAATGCTGACTGTTGTAAACCACGTTCATTTGTCTTCCCCTTATAAAGTTAACCAGGATGACCCAGCGAATTTCTCCGCTTACTGCCTTAACGCACGATTTCACGTTACGCCGACATACTGGTCTTGTATGTGAAATGGGGCACAGTTTGCGTAATTTCAAGCCTTCGCCGGACGAAATGGGCAATAGACTGTAGGCTATACTTCAGCCTGGATGTTTTTTATGTCAATTTCATGTCAGCACAAACCACTACTCCTACTTCTTCATCCACATTCGCACTCGCAGCTTTATTTATAGGCGCTGCAGCAATCGGACTTGCGCCGATTTTTGTGCGCTTATCGGAAATCGGCCCGACCGCGACAGCCTTCTGGCGACCGGTTTTGGCCTTGCCGATTTTGTGGTTGTGGATGAGCCTGGATAAACATTCAGCAGACAAACCGCAATCTGCCGCAGATATTCGCTCGCTGCTTTTGGCTGGATTTTTTTTCGCCGGCGATTTGGCCTTCTGGCATACGTCGATCAAGTTTACCTCGGTCGCCAACGCCACGCTCCTCGCCAACTTCGCGCCGATATTCGTCACCTTGGCGGCGTGGATACTTTATAAACAAAAAGTCACGCGCTTATTTTTGTTCGCCCTGGCTATCGCATTAGCAGGAGCAATCGCAGTTATCGGCTCCAGTTTCAGCATCGATGAACAACATATTAAAGGTGACGCGCTCGGCGTCATTACCGCGCTGTTTTATACCGGCTACATCCTCAGCATCAAAAAACTGCGCGAGCGCTTTGCCGTGTCGTCGATTATGTTCTGGTCCACCCTGGCGACAGCGGCGATACTGTTGCCGGTCGCGCTCATTTCCGGCGATGTATTTTGGCCGCAGACTTTGTATGGCTGGATGATTTTGGCCGGACTAGGTTGGATTTCCCACGCGGGCGGACAAAGCCTGATCGCTTATGCGCTGGCGCATTTGCCAGCGCAATTTTCTTCCGTGGGTTTGTTGCTGCAGCCGGTACTCGCGACGCTGATTGCGTGGCGATTATTCGGCGAGAATGTTTCAGCCTTACAATTTTTCGGCGCGGCCTTGGTATTGGCAGGAATTATCGTTGCCCGTAAAGGTTCTTAACGCTTGGCAAGTATCAATGCATTGCCCGCGATGCACAGCGCGACGCCGATCACAGTCGCGATATGCCAGGTGAAATGTTCAAAAAAAGTCGAGAGCAATAATGCAACGACCGGCACTAACACTGAAACATAAGAGGCGCGCCCTGCGCCAATACGTTTCATCAAGGTCATGTAGGCGCTGAAGGCGAATACTGTTCCAAATAAACTCAAATAAATCAATGACATAACATACTTGGATGAAGTGTCGAAATTAAACGCGTGACCCATCGCTAACGACAGCAATCCGATCGCCAGGGTGCCGTAAAACATACCCAGCGCGTTACATTGAACCACAGGCAATCCGGCGCGATAATTACGCACAGCAAATAAATTTCCCGCCGATGCGAACGCTGCGCCGGCAAATGACAATAGCAAACCAAGCGCAGCATTTTTATTGGCTGACAACTGTACCAGTTCAGGCGCGAACACCAAACCAATACCGACCAAGCCCAACGCTGCACCAGCAAACACATTGCGCGTAATTGCGTCGCCGAAAAAAATACGGCTGCCGATGATATTGATAGGAATCATCGCGCTAAATACCAACGCCACCAAGCCGGAGCTGACGAATTGTTCAGCGTGATAAATCATCACGTAATTCGGCGCAAAGTTGAACATGCCTTGCAGCGCGATATAAAAGTGTTCGCGTTTGGTATAGCGCAACGACAAACCGCGCACGACGCAGAACAAAAGCATGATCGACGTGGCAATAGTGAAACGGTAAAACACCGACACTTCCGGCGCGACTTTACCGAACTGAAACGTGATGACCAACCAAGTGGAACCCCAAATCAATACACTGGCGAGATACAGCGAAATATTATTCATGAAAAATTCTTTTAGCTTTCAACCACTTTATTCGCTACGTTGACAGGGTATGAAGATCGGACGAGGATAGGTTTTTGAGCGCTCATTATGACACGTCCCCCTCCCCCATTAGAAAAAGGTCGCGGCGCAACGATTACGCCGCAGAATCGCTTCGAGCATCACCAACGTGTAGCGGTCGACGACGGCTGGAACGAACAACCCGATGAAGACGAGAGCGAGCGAGCGCCGCTGAAAACCACCGTCACCATTCAACTCTCGCGCAGCATACTCACGCGCAATAAATCGCCTGATATTCCGTTCGACCAATCCCTTAATCCGTATCAAGGTTGCGAACACGGCTGCGTCTATTGTTATGCGCGGCCGAGCCACGCTTATCTGGATTTATCGCCGGGGCTGGATTTTGAATCCAAATTATTCGCCAAGCCGAATGCAGCGGCACTATTGCGCGCCGAACTCGCCCAGCCGGGATACGTTTGCACGCCGATTGCGTTGGGCGGCAACACCGATTGCTACCAGCCAATCGAACGCGACTATAAAATCACCCGCAGCATACTCGAAGTGTTGAACGAGTTTAACCATCCGGTCGGCATGGTGACTAAATCAGCCCTGGTCGAACGCGATATCGACATTCTTAGCGAAATGGCGAAGAAAAATCTGGTGCGAGTGTATTTTTCCGTCACCACGCTGGATAAAGTATTGGCACGAAAAATGGAACCCCGCGCCGCAACGCCACTGCGCCGATTGGAAGCCATGAGAGCCCTATCTGATGCCGGCATCCCCACCGGCGTGATGGTCGCGCCCATCATCCCGCAGCTCAACGACAAAGATATCGAAGCCATACTGGAAGCGGCTTACGCAGCAGGCGCCAGAAGCGCGGGTTATGTGATGTTACGTTTGCCACATGAATTAAAAGAAGTATTCAAAGATTGGCTGCAACAACATTATCCGTTGCGCGCAGAGCATGTGATGAGCCTGATCAAACAACTACGCGGCGGCAAAGAATACGACGCCACGTGGGGAACGCGCATGCGCGGCACGGGGGAGTTTGCTGATTTTATCGAACAGCGCTTTCGCAAAGCTTGCACTAGATATGGTTTGAATCAGAAGCGCCTGCCAGTGGACGTGTCGCAATTCAGAAAACCCAAGCTTGATGGACAGCTGGATTTGTTTGCCTAAGTTATAGGATGTGCTTAAGCACGAAGCGCATCCTGGAAAGTCTCCGCCACAGTAAGTAGGCATCTATCCCATTGCGCCGGATGACAAGCGCGGCTCTGCACGCTCAATCGTGGGTACAGACAATCGCAACATCACAACACTTGTTTTACCACCGCATCACTCCCCAGCCCCGGCGCCAATTTCCACTGCGGCAATAGTAGATGTCCTCGCTCTGCAGCGCGTTTCATGAAATACACGCCTATCCCGACATTCACCGCGCATGCCGCAGCCAAAACAATGTATTCGATTGCGCTGTAAGTCGGGGGAGATTGCAGCATGGCTTCTATCGCGCCGGGATAGCTAAGCAATATCCAGTCGTACACCAGGTGCAGACTGATAGTAAACCAAAGATTGCGCGTGAATACATACGCTGCGCCGAACAACATCCCCGCCGTGGCCAACTCGATTACATCGATCAGTTGTACATCCGGCCTGGTTAAATGGAGCAAGCCGAACAATATGGCTTGAAGCCAGCAGGCCCACCACGAGCCTAGCACTTTCTCGAACGCGTGCAATAGAACGCCGCGAAACATTATCTCTTCCGCAACCCCAGCCACTAAAGAAATAGTCAACGCACGTAACAAGGTATCAAATTGATTAAACGCTTCCGGTCGCGGGTAGGAAGGGCCAAACCAACCGCTAACTTGCATCAAGATAAACGGCACCACCAGCACCGCGCCCAATGTGCTGCCGCGCCGTATCGCGCGCGCGTTAAACCGCAGACTGGCGGCTAAAAACGGAGACGGCTCGAATAACCACAACAGGCGTTGATAAATGAACAAAGAAAGAACGACGATGGCGACGGCGCGCAGCAGATCTGACAATTTGAATGCGGCGACGCCGGGATCACTTTCTAAAAGCGCTACGATCAATCCGAGTATGACCCACGCCAGTAAGGTTTTTGTAGTCTGTTTGAACAGCGCTACCGCAATTTTCATTTATCTTATAAGTATTTGATTATAATCATTATTTTAGCAATACCCCATCTGCATCGCGGTACTCTGCTTGGCCTAGATTAAGCTTGGTGAGATCAGCTTCAATTTTCTTTTTGTCACCGACGGCCACTACAATTAATTTTTCCGGCGCGACATATTTTTTTGCCATGTCGATCAATTCAGTTTGCGTCACTGCGCCGAAGCGTTGCGGAATTTTGCTGTAATAATCCAAGGGGAAATCGTTAGTAAAGAGTGACGCAAAAGCGCCCGCAGTCGCCGCGCCGGTATCAAACTGTCCGGGCAAACTTAACATTTGGGAACCAATCGCGCGCGACAATTCTTTCGCGTCGGGCGGATTCGCGCTGATTCCTTTTATTTCTTTGAACACTTCCTGCAGCGCAGGCGTCGTCACATCGGTGCGCACACTGCCGCGCACGGCGAAGGTGCCGGATTGGCGTTGATATAGCATGCCGGAATACACGCCGTAGCTATAGCCTTTTTCTTCGCGCAAATTATTATTAATGCGACTGGTGAAGGTGCCGCCTAGCGCCGCGTTCATCACCTGGATTTTTTCGTAATCAGGCGTGGTGCGCGCAGGGCCGAGCGTTGCCACTCGAATCGCCGTCTGCGGCGCACCGGGTTTATCTACCAGTACCAATTTTGCTTTGGTAGAAATCGGAGAGCTGGTTTTGCGCTCGGGCAATACACCGGACTTCCACGCGCCGAAATATTTCTCCGCCAGGGTTTTCAATTCATCACCGCTAATATTGCCCGCCACGACTAATGCGGCATTATTCGGCACAAAAATTGTACGCCATAAGGCTTGCAAATCTTCGCGCTTGACTGCTTTAATTGCGGCTTCGGTACCCAAATCTGAAAAGCCATACGGATGCTTGTCCCCATACAGCGCAGCTTGTAATACGCGACCTGCCGTGGCGTTAGCATCATCACGCAACTGCACCAGCGAGGCTTGTCGGCTGGCACGCTCGCGTTCGATTTCTGCCGCCGGAAAGGACGGACGTAGCGCGATATCGCTCATCAAATCGAGCAAGGCAGGAAAATTTTTCTTCAACGCACTGCCGGCAACAAAAGTGGAATCGGAGCCTGAACCAGCGCCGATCGACGCGCCGAGATACGCGACTTCATCGGCAATTTGCAAAGCGTTACGCGTTTGCGTGCCTTCCGACAACATGCTGGCCATGAAGCTGGACAATCCCGGTCGATCAGCGCTGGCATCGCCGCCGCCACGGAAAATCAGGTTCGCCGATACCAGCGGCAATCCGCTACGCTCGCTGTAATAAACCGTCAGGCCGTTCGCTAACTTGAATGAACTCGGCGTCGGCAGCGAAATTTTTGGATCAGGTCCCTGCCCCGGTTGTTGTGCGCGCCACGGCTCATCCGCATTGACCGACTCTGCGCCTGCGCCCGGTTTGGTTTCGGCTTGTTTCGGCGTAGCCGGTTCAGCCGCCAACTTTTGCTCACCCGGAATACCGACGACGACAATACGCTTTGTCGTGAGCAAATATTGTTGCGCTATTTGCTTCACCGTCGCGGGGGTTACCGCACGATAGCGACCGATGTCGTTGGCCAGATAACCCGGATCGCCGACAAAATGGTTGTAAGTGTTGAGACGATTGGCAATACCGCCAAAGCCACCGACTTTTTCCAAACCCTGCACGGTGCCGGTCTCGATCAGATTGCGCGCCCTATCCACTTCTTTTTGCTCCGGCCCATCGTTGCGTAATTTTTGCAATTCTTCGTCGATGGCTTTTTCCATTTCCTCTACCGTGTGGCCAGGGCGGGCAGTCGCGCTGATGGTAAACACCGAGCCGAGCATCAGCGATTGTTGTGTCGCGCTTACGCTCTGCGCAATCTGCTTTTCGTACACCAATTTTTTATACAGGCGGCTGGATTTTCCGCCGGCCAAAATTTGCGAGGCGATATCCATATCGGCGTCGCCGGTTTTAAATATTTGCGGCGTGATCCACGCCATATTCAGTTGCGGTAATTCAATGCGGTCGGTAACGGCCACTCGTTTTTCTTTTTCTATTGGCGGCGTGACGACATTTAATTTGGGTACGTCCGGGCCGCGCTTGATACTGGCAAAATATTTCTCGACTTGTTTTTTTGCATCCGCCGTTTTGAAATCGCCTACCAACACCAAACTGGCGTTATTCGGCGAATAATATTGCTTGAAGAACTTTTTTACGTCTTCCAGTTTGATCGATTGGATGTCGGCATGCGAACCAATCACGCTGGCATAATAAGGATGGGTTTTCGGAAACAGGTTTTGGTAAATCGCCTCATCGACAATACCGTAGGGGCGGTTCTCCACGCTTTGGCGGCGCTCGTTACGCACCACGTCCTGCTGATTGGACAGTGCGATTTGATCCACTTCTTCGAGCAAATAGCCCAGACGGTCGGAGTGGATCCACAATGCCAATTCAAGCTGATTAGCGGGCACGGTGTCGAAGTAATTAGTGCGGTCAAAGTCAGTCGTGCCGTTAGAGTCGGTCGCGCCTGCGCCTTCGAGTAATTTATCCGCCGCGCCGCGCGGCACATGTTTGCTACCGGCGAACATTAAATGTTCAAACAAATGCGCGAAGCCGGTTTGCCCTGCCGCTTCGTGCGCCGGGCCGACGTGATACCAGATATTGACCGCGACCACCGGGGTGCGATGGTCTTCTACCAGCACTACGTCAAGGCCGTTAGGTAAAGTATATTTTTCAAAAGGGATAGTGGGCACGTCGCTGTTTGTTTGCTTGGTCTGTTGTGGGTTAGAACAAGACATCAACGCGAGCACGAATAGCAGCACGATTTTTTTCATGGGTTTCTCCAGAAAAGCTTCAGTATTTAAGAATTTGATTTATCTGACGTTGATTTGGATTCAACTTCCGGCTGCGGGTTCCTGCTTGGCGGATTCAATTTGTGCCAAAGCTCTAGCGCATTTAAATAATCGGCTAGTTCGTCTTCATACAACTCAAATACGCAGGGACAGCAATCGCTTTGGCAACAATCTTCCGGCGCAGGTTTTATGGGAGCGCGAGGTTTCGGGTTCAACGTTGCCATGATGGCGTTTTATTCGCCCGCTATACGCCGACGACGTGGGCGTTTTAGCGGTTCGGCAGCAGGACGT